>JBEKOC010000006.1:0-224397 GCA_049522175.1 Occallatibacter sp.
TTGAAGAATGCGATGATGACGGCTGCGATACAGCGGACATGTGAATACTCCTTTTGTCACTTCTGGAAATCATAACCATAACATTATGCTACCAGCAGGGACTTTGAATTGGCGCGGCCGGGGCCACCGATGGAAGATTATCACCCGAGCCTGGCTAGACAAGTCTTTGTAATGCGTGCCCGGCCGGTTCTGCGCCCGCCGGCGGCCATGCCGTAAGGGTTCTTCCATCTCTCCGCGTTTTCATTGCTTTTGCATTCAAGGCTGGTAGAGTGCCCGAAAAACCTGCGTATTGCCATGATGCGAAGATTTTTCTTGACAGCGCCGGCACTTTAATCTATTAATGACCCATGGTCATAAATGTCCATCACTCGAATATGAGCCAGAGTCAGAATAAAAGTGCCGCTTCGCTGGTCCGGACTCTGATTTCCGGCGGTCAGGCCGAGTTGCCGGCTATTGGACGCCGCCAGCGCCATGCCGCCGAAACCCGCCTGAGGCTCTTTCGCTGCGCTTTACGCCTTTTTGCCGCACGCGGCTTTGCCTCCGTTACGGTTGAGGAGATCACCGAAGCGGCTGACGTGGGCAAGGGAACCTTCTTCAATTATTTCGAGAGCAAGGATCATGTGCTGGGAGTGATGGCCGAGATTCAGCTTGGTAAGGTACGAGAAGCTGTTATAGCCACCAAGCGGGGCAGACAGACGATTCACGCTGTTCTGCATCGGTTGGCGCGGCGGCTGGTTGAAGAACCAGGACGCAGCCCAAGCCTGGCGCGGGCCTTTATCTCCTCGTTTTTGGCCAGCGAGGAAGTTCGCGTAGTCATCGCACGCAATATGCGGGAAGGAAGAAGGATGATCGCGCAGGTTGTGGCGGAGGGGCAGGAGCGTAGAGAGATCGACCCAAGATTGAACAAGGAAAAGGTTGCAATGCAGCTTATGCAAACCTGCATGGGAACCGTTCTGCTTTGGTCGCTGGATGGAGCACCCGCGCTTAAAACGCGTATTGAGGCGAGCTTTCAACATTTCTGGAGAGCGGTCGCGCTCTCCTGTCAAGAGAAGAAGCCATGAAATCAAAACTACACATTGCCGCATTTTATTGTTTGAACGGCCTGCTGGCGTGCATGCCAGCCGCGGCGCAGCAAGCGGCACCTTACCGGCTCACGTTGCAGGATGCGATTCAAAAGGCGCTTCAATCCAACTTGAGCGTGCTCGTAGCCAACACGCGGGTTGAAGAGGCGGATGGCACGCGGATGCGCCGCCTGTCGGCAGCGCTGCTTCCTCGTGTCAATGCCCAGACTTATGCAAATTATCAGAACCACGATCTGCAGGCACAGGGGCTCTCATTTACCGGTCTACCTATTCCGAAGGTAGTCGGGCCGCTGTCGAATTACGATTTTCGTATTTATGCGCAGCAGAACGTGGTCGATCTGCAAAGCTATCGCGGATTCAAGGCTAGCGAGCGCGCTTTGGATGCCAGCAAGATGGATGAGCGTGATGCGCGCGACCTGATTGTGCGCGCTATCGCCGCGCTCTATCTGAATGCCCAATCTGCCGCGGCGCGAGTGGATGCGGCACAATCGCGAGTGACAGACTCCAGCACGCTGTACAAACTGGCTAAAGATAAGCACGATGCCGGGACCGCTACGGGCGTGGACATACTGCGCGCCCAGGTGCAGTTGGCAAACGACCGGCAAGCATTGCTGATTGCCAGGAACCAATTGAAGCAGTCGCTGCTGGAGTTGTCACGCAACCTAGGCATGAGCCCGGCCACGCAGTTGGAACTTGCGGAGCCGCTCGACTATCGGCCTTTGAATCAGCCGGAGATAGAAACGCTGGCGCCGGCGGCGCTGGTGGATCGCGCGGACTATCTCTCGCTTGCCGGCCAGCGGCAAGGACTGATCGAGCAGCAGCGCGCTTCTCACGCGCGCAACTATCCAAAGCTGAGCATCAACGGGAATTATGGCGGGATAGGCCGCAGCATCGGCGGCGTGCAGGGCACGGGACTGTTGCAGGGACAGATCGATTTCACGCTTTTTGACCGTGATCGCAATGGAGAGGCGCAGGAGCTGGCGAGCCGCGTGAAGCGCATTGACGATCAAATCGACGATCTGCGCCGCGGCATTGAGGAGGACATCCGCGCAGCGCTGTTGAATCTGGACTCCGCAACCGAGCAGGTGTCTGTGGCCAGAGAAGGACAGGAGCTGGCGCAGCGCGAGCTGGAACTGGCGCAGGATCGTTTTCAGTCGGGCACAGCCAACAATGTCGAGGTAGTTACGGCGCAGGATGAGCTGGCGCGCGCCGAGGAAAACTACATACTTGCCGTTAGCAGCCATGTGGACGCAAAGTTTGCGCTGGCCCGCTCGATGGGCAACACGGAAAAGAACATTCTTGAGTTTATGGGAAATCATTGACGGCGGAGCAGAAATCGGATACTGCGAAGAGGGTTGAAGCGATGAAAAGAATCATTCCAATTGTGATATTGCTGGCAGCGGCTCTTGCAGCGGGCATTTACTATTACCCGCAACTGGCACATAAAACTGCGCCTGTAACCCGGCTCACGCTTTCCGGCAACATTGAAGCGCACGAGAGCCTGGTGGGCTTCAAGGTGCCGGGGCGCATTGTCGAGCTGCCAGTGGAGGAGGGTCAGCAGGTGGCACAGGACGCGCTACTGGCAAGACTGGATGATGCCGACTTCAAGCAGCGAGTCGTAATCGACGAGACTACGGTTCGAGTACGCGAATCGAATCTTGCGCTTACATTGGCCGGAACGCGAGAGCAGGAGACGAGAGCGGCGCAGCAGACCATGATCGATGCCGAGGCGGATTTAGAACAGAAGAAGCTCGACAACGAGCGCGCAATGCAGCTCTTCGCCAAAGATGAGGTATCCGCACAAGAGCGCGACCAGGCGGCAACCGCGCTGAAGCGCGCGGAGGCGATTCACAAGGCCGCGCAGCAGCGTTACAACGAGGCCGTGGAAGGCAGCCGCAAGGAAGACATCGCTATCGCGCGCGCCAATCTCAATGAAGCTAAGGCCGGACTCGGCCTGTCGCAGGTGAATCTGAGTTACACCGTGCTGCGCGCTCCCTCGTCTGGCGTGGTCACTGTGCGGCAGGCGGAGTTAGGCGAGGTGGTTGCGCCTGGATCTCCTGTGGTGACTCTCGCGGACCTCGACCACATCTGGCTGCGCGCTTATATCGCGGAGACCGATCTTGGACGTATCCGCTGGGGGCAGGAGGCGATGATTACCACCGACACGTATCCGGGCAAACAATATCACGGCCGCATCTCGTTCATCTCATCAACCGCGGAGTTTACGCCCAAGAGCGTGCAGACATATACGGAGCGCGTTACGCTTGTCTACCGGATCAAAATCGATATTGACAATCCAAATCATGAATTGAAGCCGGGAATGCCTGCCGACGCGCGCATTGATCTGGCCGTGGGCAAATTATGATGGATGTGCTCCAAACCGCGATTGTGGTTGAGGGGTTGACGAAGAGCTTTCCTGGGGTGCGTGCGGTCGACGCGTTGAGCTTTGACGTGCGCGCCAGAGAAATCTTCGGACTGGTTGGTCCCGACGGGGCAGGGAAGACGACCATCTTGCGCATGTTGGCGGGGATTATGCCGCCAGACGCGGGCAGGGCTACGGTTGCAGGCTTCGACGTGGCGCGCGACCCAGAGGGCGCCAAGCACGCTCTCAGCTATATGCCGCAGCGCTTTGGATTATATGAAGACCTGACGGTTGATGAAAATATTCGTTTCTATGCAGACCTCTTCGGCGTCAACAAAACTGAGCGCGACGCTCGTTCAACGCAGTTGTTGCAAGCCGCGGGCATGAGTGAGTTTCGCAAACGCCTGGCCGGCAAGCTATCCGGCGGCATGAAGCAGAAACTCGGCCTGGTCTGCGCGCTTATCCATCGGCCCAAAGTGATACTGCTGGATGAACCGACCACCGGCGTCGATCCTGTTTCGCGGAGAGATTTCTGGCGGATTCTCTACGAACTGATTGCCGAGGGCGTGGCGATTCTTACCTCGACAGCGTATCTGGACGAGGCGGAGCGCTGCCATCGCGTCGCCTTAATGCACCAGGGCAAGCTACTCTTCTGCGACACGCCGTCGAATCTGAAAGCTAATTTTGGTAAAGGAGTCTTGTCGATTACAGCGGTGGAACCGCGCCGGTTACGCGATGAACTCGAAGGCGCGGAAGGAATATCGAGCCTATTGTTGACCGGCGATGGGTTGCACCTCGTGGTGGACGATGCAGAGCGCCGCATTCCCGAGTACGAGGCCCGGCTAAGACGCGCCGATATTCCCTTTGATGCGATTCAGCAGGTTGCGCCGTCCATTGAGGATTTGTTTGTGGATACGGTCGGCGCGGGAGCTGCCCCACATGCCTGAGAACGATAACTCGGTGGTGGTCGAAAGCCTTGTCAAGCGGTTCGGGAACTTTGTCGCCGTGGACCGGATCAACCTGGAGGTGCGCAAGGGCGAGGTCTTCGGCTTTCTGGGACCGAACGGCGCGGGCAAATCCACGACGATACGAATGCTATGCGGGCTGCTTAAGCCTACATCGGGCCGCGCCGAGGTCGCGGGATTCGATGTAAGCAAAAAGCCCGAATCGGTGCGCCAGAATATTGGTTACATGTCGCAGAAGTTTTCTCTCTATAACGATTTGACCGTCATCGAAAATATCCGGTTGTTTGCCGGACTTTACAGCGTGCCTGCCAGCGATCTTCAGCAGCGAATTGAATGGGCGCTGAGGATGGCCAACCTCAAGGGACAGGAGAATCTCATTACCGGCACGCTGCCCGGCGGATGGAAGCAGCGGCTGGCGCTGGGTTGCGCTGTGTTGCACAAGCCGCCCGTCATTTTTCTCGATGAGCCTACCTCCGGTGTCGATCCAATCACGCGGCGCCAGTTCTGGGAGCTGATCCATCAGATGGCCGAGGAAGGAGTCACTGTTTTTGTAACGACTCATTACATGGAGGAGGCCGAGTACTGCAACCGGCTGGCGCTGATCTTTCGCGGAATGATAGTCGCGCTGGGAACGCCATCGGAATTAAAACGAGATTCGATGAGGGGCGAGCTGCTGATCGTGGAGTGTGAGCCGCTGGGAGATGCGGTGGAAGCCATGCAATCGGCTCCAGGCGTGATGGATGCAGCGGTCTTCGGTAATGCATTGCACCTGGTGGTAGCTGATGCGGCGAGATCCATTCCGCAGCTGGAGAGTTATCTTGCCGGGCACGGCATCACAGTCACTCGCATGGAAAAGATTCATCCCAGCCTGGAAGATGTTTTTGTCTCGCTGACAACAGGCCGCGAGGCGGCAGAGGAGCGCAAACTATGAACCTGACTCGCCTGCTGGCCATTGCCGGAAAAGAGGTTGTGCAGATACTGCGCGATACGCGCAGCCTGATTATTGTTGTCCTCATGCCTGCGGTGCTGGTGCTGCTCTTCGGATATGGCGTGAATCTCGACCTCAAGGGGCTGCCGGTTTATGTGCTGGATCAAGACGGCAGCCAGCAGAGCCAGGACCTGCTGAAACACTTTCAGGCGAGCGAGTATTTTCATGTTGCCCGCGTGGTCAGCAATTATCTGGCGTTGACGCGCGCGATTGACGACGGCTACGCGAAGATGGGCATTGTAGTTCCGTGGGACTTCTCGCAACGCTTGCGCGATGGCCGTCCCGTTGAAATTCAAGCAATTGTCGATGGCTCAGACGACAACACGGCCAATGTGCTGATCGGCTATTCGCAAGCTGTGGTGCAGGGCTACGCGGCGCAGATGCAGATTGACTGGCTGCGCTCACGCGGGCTTTCGATACAGCCGGCCGCGATGAATGTCGAGACCCGCACCTGGTACAACGAAGACCTGGAGAGCAGCGCCTTTATCATTCCAGGCGTGCTGGCGCTGGTGATGTCGGTCATCGGCGCATTCCTTACCTCGCTGACCATCGCGCGCGAGTGGGAGCGGGGCACGATGGAGCAGTTGATCTCAACGCCGGTGACGGCGATGGAGATCATGCTGGGCAAACTGGCGCCGTATTTTGTGCTGGGAATGTTCGACACGATTATCAGCGCGCTGATCGCCATCTACTGGTTCCAGGTTCCCTTTCGCGGCTCGTGGGTGACGCTGATGGTTGCGTCGGCCATGTTCATGATAGTAGTGCTTTCGCTGGGATTCTTTATCTCCGTTCTTGCAAAAAGCCAGTTTGCGGCCAGCCAGATTGCGCTTTTGATTACTTTTCTTCCCGCGTTTTTGCTGTCAGGATTTCTGTTTTCCATCGAGCAGATGCCCATTGTGCTGCAGTGGATTACGCGCATTTTGCCGGCTCGTTACTACGTTTCGGTGTTGAAGAAGATATTTCTCAAGGGAACGCCCGCGGCTATGCTTTATGCGGATTTGATTCCATTGGTTGTTTTCACATTAGTGCTGGCACTGGTGGCCACGCGCAGCTTCCACAAGAGGCTGGAGTAAGCACCTGCGCTGCGGCCAGTCGATCGCTATTCGCTCACAAAGGCATTTGTGCTCAGGGGAGAAACAATGGTTCGGACGGGGTTGTAAACAAAGCAGCAAGTTAGCGGATTGTAAAGGAGCATCAATGTTTGGGCGGCTGAAACAGATGTTGATCAAGGAGTTCATCCAGGTCTTGCGCGACAAACGGACGCGCTTCATCCTGATTGGCCCGCCCATTATTCAGATGATGATCTTTGGCTACGCGGCCAACTACGAAATCCGCCACGTGCCGACAGTCGTGCTCGATCTGGATCACTCGCAGGAGAGCCGCGAATTGGTATCACGCTTTATATCGAGCCCATACTTCGATGTGCAACGGCAGTTGACAGACTCGCACCAGCTCGGGGATTTAATCGAGCAGGGGGATGCGACGGTCGGACTGGAGATCGATGCCGGCTTTGCCGCGAAGTTGCGCAGCGGCCAAACCGCGCCGTTGCAGGTGATTGTGGACGCGACCAACTCCAATACCGCGTTGATCGCCTCGGGTTACATCTCGCAAATCGCATTGGCTTTTGCGCGAGAGTATCAAATGGACCGCATCTATCGAATCGCTCCGCAGTTGCTGGAGGTGATGCCGTCGGTGGAGCTTGCGCCGCGCCCGTGGTTCAACCCCGACCTGAGAAGCCGATGGTTCTTTGTACCGGGAATCATCGGCAGCCTGACGGTTGTGCTGGTGGTAACGCTGACCGCATTTGCCGTGGTACGCGAGCGCGAGATCGGCACACTGGAACAGATTATGGTTACGCCCATTCGGCCGGCCGAATTCATCCTGGGCAAGACGCTGCCGTTCTTTCTAATCGGCATCTTCGACATTACGCTGATTGCTGTGGTCGGCTCACTGTGGTTTCAGGTGCCGTTTCGCGGTAATGTTGCGGTATTGGCGCTGGGCGCTGTGCTGTTTCTTCTATGCATGCTGGGCGTGGGTTTGCTGATCTCCACCATCTCCGCGACGCAGCAGCAGGCGATGGTGACGGCGTTCTTCTTTATTATGCCCACCATTACATTTTCGGGCTTCGGATTTCCCATCAGCACTATGCCGCACTGGATGCAGGTGATCAGCTACGCAATACCTCTGCGCTATTTTCTAGTCGTGATTCGCAGCACCTATCTGAAAGGCGTGGGGATGGATATTCTTTGGCCGCAGATGGCAGCCATGACTGGGCTGGGAGTCGCGCTACTCACAGCTGCGATCCTGCGCTTCCATAAGGCGCTGGATTAAAGAAACAGCGAAGATATCTAGAGCGGTTCCACAATTCACGTGCCCTTTCTGGCATCGTGCAGGGTGGCATTTTCTTGAGGAAAATGCCACTTGAGGGCAGTGGTTTTGGGGTACAGCAATTGTGGAACCGCTGTAGCGGGACTGTAGCATAGGTATCAGCGCCACTGACCTCTTTGATATACCCTTATCAATTGGGAGTTCTCTTCTCGTGATGGAGTTCCACATATCCCGGAAGGCGCGTGAACGCTACCAGTTCGCGGAGTTGCTGTTTTCGTACACGGGGAATGTGGTTTTTGCCAATGTGGCCGCCTGCCGGGAGTTCGCGCACCGCATGAACACGGTTCGCGAGGTGGAAAAGCACCCCGAGCTGGCGGTTCATGCCGGCCAACTCTACGCCATGGGCATCATCGACGAGGCCAGCCACGTGCTGATGGCACGCTATCGCGAGCAGTTCGACCCGGCGGTGATGACCGGCGCACTGGAATTTTTCTCCGCCAGGGTGGGCGCTGAGGCGTTGGACAAGATGCTGCTTGCCTTTGTCGAGCAGTTTCCCGGCATTACCGTGATTCGCGGCATCGAGACGCCGAGGCAATGGCTGGAGGGGCAAAGCGATGGCACGCTCCATCGGGCCGCGGCGATGGAAGAGATGCTGCTGCTGTGGACCGCCAACCGCAATGAAGCCTTTCAGCCCTTCGAAGAGCTGTTCGAAGACAAGACCCTAACCAAGAAGACCGTTTACCGCCAGGTTACCGGGCAGCTCTCTGAATACTTTGCTACACGCCCGCTGATTCCAGTGCCGGGCACCAAGCCGATGAACCTGCTCGAGTTGCTGCGTGCGCCGGCCTTAGCCGCGCCGCGTTCGCTGGCCGACCAGCTAGCCATCATCCGCAAACTGTGGAAGCCGCTGCTGGGCGAGAGCCTGGAGCAATTACTTCAGATTGCTGCCGAGATTCTGCACGAGGAAGAGCTTGCCATCTGGAGGCAGTTCCATCCTCCTGGCGAGCATGACCATGAGCAGGAGTCTTCAGTAGTTGCCAGCGCAGAGGTGCCCGTATTCGGCGATCCGGCGCGCGAATACGAAAAGTTCTCGCCGGACATGGCCTGGATGCCCACTGCTGTGCTGATCGCCAAAAGCACGTACGTGTGGCTGGCGCAGATGAGCAGGCAATACGGTCGCAGGATCGCGCGGCTGGATGAGATTCCCGACGAGGAGTTGGCGATCCTGGCGCGCCGCGGGCTCAATTCGCTGTGGCTGATCGGCGTTTGGGAGCGGAGCCGTGCCTCGAAGACCATCAAACAGCTTTGCGGCAATACGGACGCCGTGGCTTCGGCCTATTCGCTCTTCGACTACACGATTGCCGAAGACCTGGGCGGCGAGGCGGCCTATGTAAACCTGCGCGACCGCGCATACCGGCACGGCATTCGCCTGGCCAGCGACATGGTGCCCAACCACATGGGCATCGACTCGCCCTGGGTCATCGAGCACCCGGACTGGTTCATCTCTCGTCCCCAGCCGCCCTATCCCGCTTACAGCTTCAACGGTCCCGATCTCTCCCACGACGGGCGCGTGGAGATCAAGATTGAAGACCACTACTTTGAGCAGTCGGATGCCGCCGTGGTTTTTCGCCGCCGCGACCGCCAGAGCGGAGAAACCCGCTACATCTATCACGGCAACGATGGCACCAGCTTTCCCTGGAACGATACGGCGCAGCTCGATTACCTGAATCCGGCGGTGCGCGAGCAAGTAATCCAGACCATCCTGCACGTGGCGCGCCTGTTTCCGGTCATCCGCTTCGACGCAGCGATGACGCTGGCCAAGCGCCACTTTCACCGGCTGTGGTTTCCCGGACCCGGAACCAGCGGCGCTATTCCCTCTCGCGCCGAATATGGCATGAGCCAGGCCGAGTTTAACCGGGCCATGCCGCATGAATTCTGGCGCGAGGTGGTGGATCGCGTGGCTGCCGAGGTTCCGGGCACGCTGCTTCTGGCCGAGGCTTTCTGGCTTATGGAGGGCTACTTTGTCCGCACGCTGGGCATGCACCGCGTTTACAACAGCGCCTTCATGGTCATGCTGCGCGACGAGGACAACACCAAGTACCGCTCGGTCATCAAGAACACGCTGGAGTTCGATCCGGACATCATGAAGCGCTACGTCAACTTCATGAGCAATCCCGATGAACGAACTGCAATCGATCAATTCGGCAAGGGCGACAAGTGCTTCGGCGTGGCCGCGATGATGGCTACCTTACCCGGCTTACCCATGTTCGGCCACGGCCAGATCGAGGGCTTCACCGAAAAATACGGTATGGAGTACCAGCGGCCTCGCTACGATGAGAGTCCTGATCCATGGATGGTCGAGCGCCATGAACGGGAGATTGCGCCCCTGTTGCAGCGCCGGCGGCTCTTTGCGGAGAGCGGAAACTTCCGGCTCTACGACTTTTTTCACGATTCGGGCAGCGTGGACGAAAATGTCTTTGCCTACTCGAACCGCAACGGAGGCGAGCGCGCCCTGGTGGTTTATAACAACCGCTACGGAGAGACGCGCGGGACTCTTGATTACTCGGCGGCCTACGCCGACAAGGGAGCCAGTCAACTGCGCCAGCAACGGCTGCGGGAAGGACTGGGTCTCAGCGACAACTCTCAGGCTATCGTGGCCTGGCGGGACTCGCTCACGGGCCTCGAATACCTGCGCCGGGCAAGCGATTTTGCAGAGCGCGGACTCACGCTCAATCTTCATGCCTACCAGTGCCGAGTTTTTCTTGACTGGCGAGAGCTTTATTCGACAGCGGAGCAGCCCTGGGACCGCCTTTGTGACCATCTCAACGGCCGGGGCGTAGCGAATCTGGAAGACGCACTGGTAAATCTGGAGTTGCAACCGGTGCATGACGCTTTGCGCGCGCTGCTTGACTCAGGGATCGTGCGTCTCTTTGCCGATCTGGCCGAGCACCCGCGCACACTGGCTGTTGGCGTCTACAAGAAAATCGAAGCCGAGCGCAACGAGTATTTCGAGGATGCCTGGGCGCGTTGCGAGAGCTTCCTTCGCAGGTCGCAGCAGGCTTATCTGGCGCGCGCCAGGAATGAGGCTCGCGATGTCCAGCCAACCAACCCCAGCTTGCTGCGCGCCGCTTATCGTGCGCGTCTGCGCGCCGCCATGCGCATCCCCGCCATCGAATCGCTCTTCCCGGCTCCGTGGACCGTGGCCGCTCGCCGCATGCTCCCCAGTCCCAGTCCGCAGCTCACCGCCACGGCCATGTGGGGGCCGGTGCTTGGCTGGTGCGCGCTGGAGTTGCTGGCCGAATCCATTGACGCGGAAAACCCCGAGCGCATTGCGCTGGACCTTTTTGACCGCCTTCGCCTGCGCGAACCCTTTGCGCAAGCCTTCACTGCGCTCGGATTCGAAGGAGAGGAGAGCTGGCGCGTCGCTGCACGCGTCAAAGTTGGATTGCTCACCTGGGCTGGAGTCGGCAAGCCGGAAATGACAATCGCGGCGACTGATCCAGAAGCCGTCACGTCCGAACGGGTTGCGCTTTCACCCGCCTTGTGGCTCGACCCGGATGTGCGCTGGCTGACCGGCGTGCATGAGGCGGAGGGCAGCGAATATCTGGTGCGTGAGCGCTACGAGGAGCTGCTCTGGTGGCTGAGCATGCCGTCGCTGCTGCGCCTGGCGGGCGGGACCGCTCCCAGCCGAGCGGCGGCAAACCTGGCTGCGGTTCGGGCGATGTGCAGAGCCATCGAGGAGGCCTTGACGGCCGCCGCGTCCGCTGGCTATCGCGTGGATCTGCTGCTGGCTCCGGCTACTGCTGAGGCCGTCGGCACTAAACCTGCTTCACAAGCGGATTCAGCGGCTGAAACTGCCGTTGCATCCGATGTGAAGGCTTCTGCTATGCCATTGCTGACTCAGCAACCAGAACAGACAGGGCCGGAGCCGGATGAGTCCGCGGACGATCCCGCCTGAACTAAGCGCGAATAGACAATTATCACAATCCGATGTGATCCAAGGCACAGCCCGGGGCGTACTTTTGGTGTCAAATTCCTTGCGGACATTCTTTGGGGTGCAAGTCGCTGCGTAATGCGCCGATCTGATCGGCGCGGTGTCCTCTTTTCCGGGCATGCAGGGCTGCACAGGTGGACGCACTTTTTTTATCTCCTTTTAATCCCGGGATATGATCCAGAAGTGAGAAGGGTAAGGCCATGTCGCCCTCTCCATCCCGTCACATCACAACGTGTGCGCTGCAGGTGTGTGCCGTATTTCAGGCGGCACCGGTTCGGTCGCAATCCACGGATAATGCGTTCATACTATTGAATATCAATGCAAGCTGTCAGGCTGTCAGTGAAGTCTGCTGAGAATCGGAGGTAACATGCAGAGTGTCATTAATGTAGCGCTGAATGCCCAAGAAAAGCTGCTCATCGACCAGGCGGTTGCAGAGCATGCCGGCCGGCCCGGCGCGCTGTTGGGAATCCTGGAAACGATCCAAGCCGCTAACGCGCACAAGTATCTGTCGATGGAAGCGCTGCGCTACATCGCTCAGGAGACCGGCATTCCCCCTGCTACGATTTACAGCGCCGCGACATTTTATGCGCTCTTCAATCTCGATCCGCAGGGCGACAACCTGATCTGTGTCTGCCGGGGAACGGCCTGCCACACACGCGGCTCGCGCGATCTGCTGGAGAAGGTCTGCCTCGATCTGGGGTTGAGTGGGCAGGAAGCGAGCGAAACCAACGAAGCCGACAAGCTGGCTCTCACCACGCCCGATCAACGCTTCACGGTGCGCACGGTTGCCTGTTTCGGCCAGTGCGCGCTGGCCCCGGTAGTCGAGGTGAACCACCACATACTCAGCCACGTGAATGAGCGAACGCTACAAAGGGAAGTGAAAGCGTTGACCAAGGGAGGGAAATAATGCCTCGTATTCAGGATATAGGCGCGTTCAACGCGGCTCGTGAAGCCGGGCTTGCCAAACTGATGCCGGCTGTTCCGCGCCTGACGGTGGGAATGGGAACCTGCGGGCGCGGCAATGGAGCCGAGGAAGTCTATCACGCTTTAAAAGAGGCCATCCATCGCAGCGGCGTCGACGTGATGCTGGCTGGCGTCGGCTGCTTTGGCTCCTGCTTTCAGGAGCCGCTGGTGAGCGTCCGGCTGCCGGGAAACCCCCTGGTGATTTTGCATCGCGTGCAGGCCAACGACGCCGCACGCATCCTGGAAGGCGTCTCCACCGGGATCATGCCGGCCGACCTCATTTACTGCAAGATCGAGGAATGGGACCACGTCACCGCGCAACTGAAATACGGGCAGGGTTACCCGGACATTCCATCCTGGAATACGATTCCTTTCTTCAAGGGGCAAAAGAAGATTGTTCTGCGCAACTGCGGCTTCATCAATCCCTCGGACATCGAGGAGTACATCGCTGTGGGCGGCTATCAGGCGCTTTACAAGGTGCTGATTGACGGGCGCACGGATCCTGTTATCGAACAGATCAAGGCCTCCCGGCTGCGTGGGCGCGGCGGCGCAGGCTTTCTTACCGGCAACAAGTGGGATTTTCTGTCCAAGGCCAAGGGCGATACCAAGTACATTATCTGCAACGCGGATGAGGGCGACCCCGGCGCTTACATGAACCGCAACGAGATTGAAGGCGACCCTCATTCGCTGCTGGAAGGCATGATTATCGGCGCTTATGTGATGGGCGCCACCGAGGGCATCATTTATGTGCGCGCCGAGTATCCGCTGGCAGTGAGCCGGCTCAACCGGGCCATCGAACAAGCGCGCGAATATGGGCTGCTGGGCACAAATATCCTGGACCGCGGCTTCAACTTCAACATCCAGCTGGTACAGGGCGCGGGAGCATTTGTTTGCGGTGAAGAAACCGCTCTGATCGCCTCCCTTGAAGGCCAGGCTGGTCACCCGCGTCCCCGCCCGCCGTATCCCGCGCAGAAGGGCTTGTACGGCAAGCCGACCAACATCAACAACGTCGAGACCTGGTACAACATTGCTCCCATTATCACCCGCGGCCCCGCATGGTTTGCCGAGACCGGCAGCCAGAAGAGCCCTGGAACCAAAGTCTTTTCGCTGGTGGGCAAGATTCAGAACACCGGACTGGTGGAGATGCCGCTGGGCACTCCGCTGAAGAGCTTCATCTACGACATCGGCGAAGGCGCCGTACCTGGCCGCCGCGTGAAGGCTGTGCAGACCGGCGGACCCTCCGGCGGATGCATCCCCGTCGAGATGCTCGATACGCCGGTCGATTACGAGAGCCTGGCGCAGATCGGTTCCATCATGGGCTCCGGCGGCATGGTGGTCATGGACGAAGACAACTGCATGGTCGATGTGGCTCGCTACTTCATCGAGTTCACCCACTCGGAGTCCTGCGGCAAGTGCGTCCCGTGCAGAGTAGGCCTTAACAAGGCGCTGCGCATTCTCAATTCGATCACCAACGGGAGCGGAACCCGCGAGCAGATGAATCTGCTGGATGAGCTGGGCCGGATGATCCGCGAGTCTTCGCTTTGCGCGCTGGGTCAATCGGCGCCCAATCCTGTGCTGACAACTATCCGCCACTTCCGCGACGAGTACGAAGACCACATCCTGGCCCATCGCTGCCGCGCCGGCGTTTGCCAGGAACTGGCGCTTTCACCGTGCGAAAACAGTTGCCCGCTGCGCATGAACATTCCACGTTTCCTGGAGCTTTATCAGGAGGGCCGGCTGGAAGACGCCTTCGAGTCCGTGATTCTCGACAATCCCTTGCCCGCCTCTACAGGACGGGTCTGTCAGCATCCGTGTGATAATCGCTGCCGCCGCCAGTCCTTCGACGAGGTGGTGAATATGCGCGAGGTGCACCGCTTCCTGGCCGATGCGGTCTATCAGTCAGATCTTTTTGAACCGATGCTCAAACGTATTCACGGGCGCAAATTGGCCACCACGGGCCGCAAGGTGGCTGTGGCCGGCTCCGGCCCTACCGGCCTGACGGCCGCGTTTTACCTGGCCATGCTAGGCCATGATGTGACGATCTTTGAGGAGCGCAGCGAGGCGGGCGGCATGTTGCGCTTCGCCATTCCTGAGTACCGGCTGCCCAAATCGGTGCTGCGCCGCGAGCTGGACCTTATCGAAAGCGTCGGCGTGAAGATGGTCTTCAATACGCGCATCGGATTCGATGTCCCGCTGAATGAGCTGGCTAGCCAGTTTGATGCGGTTTTTCTGTCCATCGGCACATGGAAAGAATCCTGGCTCTATCTGCCCGGCACGGAGTTAAAGAATGTTCATCCCGCTCTGCCCTTCCTGGAATCCGTCGCCCGCAAGGAGAAGGGGGCCATCGGCGCGGGAGCCAGGGTCGCGATCATCGGCGGCGGCAACGCAGCCATCGATTCGGCGCGCACGGTGATGCGCATGGGCGCGCAAGCTACCATCCTTTATCGCCGCGAGCGCCAGGATATGCCCGCCATCGACGAGGAAATCCAGGCCGCTGAGGACGAAGGCGTGCGCTTTGTGTTTTTAGCCGCGCCACACCGCATCGTAGGTGGTGCGGACGGCAACGTGAAGGCCATTGAAATTGTCAAAACGCGCCTGGGCGAGTACGACAAGAGCGGCCGCAGAAAACCGATGCCCACCGATGAGGTGCAGCGCGTTGAGTGCGACAGCGTAATCCTGGCCGTTGGCGAGACCTTCGACAAGGATTTCTGCAGCGCCTCCGGCCTGGCGCTCAAGGAAGAGGGAACGATCGTTGTGGATCGCTTCACGTACGAGACCAGCCGGCCCAATTTTTACGCTGGCGGTGACGTGATCACCGGCGCTTCCAATGTTTCCAACGCCATGAGCTGCGGAAAACAGGCGGCGCAGAAGATGGACGAGCGTCTGATGGGAGAACAGCGGTGGGAGAAACTCTTCCCCGACTTCGAATACAGCCGCACGGCGCCGGGAGAGCCGAGCCTCAGCCGCCGGCACGAGGCGCATTCCATCCCCGCTGCCCTCAGGGTTCGTTCGCAGCAAGAAGTGGTTGCTGGTCTCGATCCTAACGAGGCGCTGGAAGAATGCCGCCGCTGCCTGCGTTGTGATTTGCGAGTTCCCGTCAGTGCCAATTAAACGTGGAGAATAAGGAGTGCCACCGTGCAGACTAAAGCGATTTCCGTTCGAATTGATGGCGAGCTGGTGAACGCCAGGGAAGGGCAGACCATCCTGGAAGCGGCCCGCGACCACGGGAAGAAGATTCCCACGCTCTGCTACCTGAAGGGCTTGAGCGCGGTGGGAGCCTGTCGCGTGTGCATGGTGGAGCTGGCCGGCACCGACCGTCTGCTGCCGGCATGCACCACTCCCATCCAGGAAGGCATGTCGATCAAGACCGCCTCGGCCAAGCTGACGCAATATAGAAAAATAGCTGTTGAGCTGCTGCTGGTTGAACGCAACCACATCTGCTCGGCCTGCGTCTCCAACAGCCACTGCGAACTCCAGGCAATGGCGCGCGAGCTGGGCATCACACACGTGCGCTACGCTTACAACAACCCGCGTCTTGCAGTTGATATGACGCACCCCCGCTTCGTCCTCGATCAGAATCGCTGCATTTTATGCACGCGCTGCGTGCGGGTCTGCGCGGAGGTGGAAGGAGCGCACGTGTGGGAGGTCTCCTCGCGCGGCATCTACTCGCGCCTGGTCAGCGACCTGAAGGACGACTGGGGCAAGGCAAGCAATTGTACCGGCTGCGGCAAGTGCGTGCAGGCCTGCCCCACCGGAGCGCTAGCGGAAAAGGGCCTCGCGGTGATGGAGATGGTCAAGCAGAGCGAAGCTGTCAGCCGCCTTGCCACACAAAGGGCCGCTTCCGCGAATGGCGCGCGGTAGGGATTCCCGGATACCATTACTGCGGAATTGCTTCAAGCGTCAGGACCTGAAAGGGCGCGAGGCGGAAGGTGTGCGACTGGCCGGCTTCGAGTTCAATTGCCGGTTGTAAGGCATTCTCCTGCCATGGGCTGTGTGCGCTGTAGCGCCGGGGAGTGTCCGCTGGCAGTTCAAACGCCAATCCGATATCAACAGTAAACACCTGTGCCTCAGCGCTGGGATTGCGTAGTGTCAAAATGGCTTTCTGAGGTGACCACGCGGCCCAGCCATATACCTCGAGCCAGCGTGGATCGCCGCCAACCCAGTGCGTATCCACCAGTGTCGCTTGATTGAGTCGCGACCATTTAGCGGCCTCCGCCAGCGCGTCCCAGTCAGCCTCCGTCAGCAGTGAAGGTGTAATGTAAAGTTCCTGCAACTGCGTTCCGGAGCCGAAATAGGAGCGCACCTCGTTGCGAAAGTCTCCGCCGGGATCGGTGGACAGATGTGACGCCTTCTGTGCATACACAATGCCGTGCAGCATCAACGAATTCAGGGGAAACAGCCGGCCTGCTTTCACGACCCTGTCATAGGTGTCTCCGTCACGATAGGTAATCCACCGCTCGCGGTCTGACCCTACGCCGGCAAAATCTGTATCGTCGCCGCCGCGCCAGATCGAGTCCGCATACAACAGCCAGAACGGCGAAGGCCAGGTGCCCGTGGTGAGGTTGATGAACAGATCGGGCTTCAACAGGCGCAGATCTCCAATCAGGTGAATGGCCGCGTCGAAGTCGCTGGAAAAGACGCTTCCTTTTACCACCTGATCGGCATTGCCCGTGCCGTCCAGCTTGAACTGATTCACGCCGGAATCGGTGACCATCGCGCTTGCCGCATCGTGGAAGCGCGCGTAATACTTCGGACCCGACAAGGCAAGACCGCCATCTACTATTTCATAGCCATCCCTCCCGGCTGCCGCCAGCCTCTCCTGCTTGGGCTTGCCATAGCCGCCCCATGGCGAAAGCCAGATTCCCGGCGCGGCGCCGTACTGTGCCGCTGCCTGTTTCAACGGCGCAAAGCCGTGCTTGAAGTCGCTGCGTATCTTCCAAAGATCGTTGCGGTCGTCCCATCCGTCGTCGAAGAGAAACGAGTCCAGGGGCACGCCGCGTTTCTTGTTCAGTTCCATGCCGATGGCGTCGATGCGGTTCAATGCATCCTGCTGAGTGTAAGGAGTGAAATAGCCGATGTCGAACCAACTGTTGTAGTGCAGAAAGGTGCGATAGGGATGTGCCCGTTCGCGTTCAAGATAGCCTAGGAAGGCGCGGCGCATCTGTCCTGCGGGCGCTACACCAATTACAGCTGAATACAGGGCGGAGTGTCCGGCATCGATGGGTACATCCTGGTGCAACTCGCTCACTCCCCGTTCGCCCACGACGCTGCTCTCTGCCAGGGGCGACTCGAATCCCAGAAAGAATTCGTCCGTCCCCAGCGGCGAGCCCTTCACCGTCCCGGCGACGGAAATCCCCGCGGAGCGCACGTCGATCATGAGAATGCCGCGCAATAGCAGCGGTTGGCCGGTCGCGGTGATGGTCAGCATCTGGCGGATGTAGTGCGAGTCCTCCCGAAGTACCAGCGCCCAATCGGCCTGAAATCGTCCGGCTGGGTCAGTGAGCGGAAAGTGAACAGCAATTCCCGGCAAACGATCTGAGTATCGCGAGGCTGCCAAATTTGCCTGAAGCTGCTGGACCATGGCGGATCCCTTGACCGTTAGCCCGGAAGCTGGCAGCGCGCCTGCGCCCTCGATCTCGATGGTGAACGGTTCATTCAACTGGAGGCCTGCACCTTTTTTGCTTCGCCGGAAGACCGTCAGGCCTGCCAGATGTCCGTTGCTGAGCTGCCACTCTGCCGTAAGCAGGCGGTTTTCAAGTGTGCCGCCGGTTGCCTCGTTCCTAGCCACAACCGGGCTGCCCGCTGCGGACAGCGGCGAATTGGCAGCCTGGAGCGCCAGCGCGCTCACACTGAGCGTCAACACCACCAGGACGGCTGAGGTCCGAACCATTGCAGAGAACTTGTGCTCAATGATCATGAAACTCCATTTCTGAGGTGAAAAGGACTCCTGCAACAGGATACAAACCGAGGCAAAGAATCGCTATTCGAACAGTGCGGGGATTGGTGCAATGCACTCCAATTTGTCCCCAACACCTTCCGCCCCGTAGAATCAGCATAGGCGGTTGAAAGCGCCAATCTTGAACCACCACCGATATTGAGCGATAAGGAATCGATGAGCGAACCGGAAACAGGGATTTCCCAGCATGCGCAGGCGGCGTCGCCGGCGTGGATCAGGATTGAGCGGGCGCGGCATCCCCAACGGCCCTACCCCATGGATTTCATCGAGCATATCTTTACCGATTTCAGCGAGATTCACGGCGATCGCGCCTATGGCGACGACGAGGCAGTAGCCTGCGGCATAGCGCGGCTGGGCACGGAGGAGGTATTGGTCATCGGCAATCGCAAGGGTGGCTCAACCAAGGATCGCGTTCGGCGTAACTTCGGCATGCCTCATCCCGAGGGCTACCGCAAGGCACTGCGTGCGATGAGAATCGCGGAGAAATTCTCCCGGCCGGTTATCAGCTTCATAGATCTCCCTGGAGCTTATCCCGGCCTGGGCGCTGAGGAGCGGGGCCAGGCCGAGGCCATCGCCCGCAATCTTCTGGAGATGTCGCGGCTGCGCGTGCCCACCATCTCGGTGATCAGCGGCGAGGGCGGATCGGGTGGAGCTTTGGCCCTAGCTGTCGCTGACCGCGTTCTGATTCTGGAAAACGCGCTCTATTTTGTCATTACACCCGAGTCCTGCGCGGCCATCATGTGGCGCGATGCTGCCCACAAGGTATTGGCCGCCGAGGCCATGCGCGTCTCTGCCCCGGAGGTTGCCGCGCTGGGTTGCGTGGACGAGATCGTTGCCGAGCCGCCTCAGGGTATTCACACCGACCGCGAGGCAGGCACGGGGCTGTTGGGTATGGTGCTCAAAAAGCACCTGGCCGAGCTCAAGGCGTTGCCGGTTGACGCACTTGTGGCCGCGCGTCAGGCCAAATTCCGCAACATCGCGCAGTTCTATTCGGAAGGATAAGTCCCCATGAGCTTCATCCATCCAGCCCCCAGCCGCTTCCGCGCTTACATGCGATTTTTTATCGCTGTGCTGTGGTTTTTCCTGGCGCGGGCGCTGGCTCATCACGAGGCGCTGGGGCTGGCTGGTGAGCAGTGGCAGCCTTTGGCCGAACAGGCATTCCTCCTTTTCCTGCTGCTCGCGGGCTATGCGGGCATGGGATTCGCGCTTGACAGCCAGCAGCATCCGTTGAAGGAGCAAGGGTTGCCAAGGCGAGAGGGCTGGCCTGCCGAGGCGGGTTTAGGCATGGCTGTCGGCTGGGCGATGGCAGTAGCCTGCGTCATCCCAATGGTGGTAAGCGGCGGCATCGCCATTGTGCTGAATCTTGGACCTTCGGCCTGGGGCTGGCTGCTGGCCGACATCGCTTTCTTTGCGCTGGCCGCGCTGGCCGAAGAGGTTGCCTTTCGCGGCTACGGATTTCAGCGCTTCGAGCAATCGGTGGGCCAGCTGGGAGCAGCGCTCGGCTATGCGGCCTTCTATGCCATTGTGCAGGCGCTTCTGCCCGGGACAAACCACGCCAGTGTTGCTGTTTCCATCGTGTTTAGTCTCGTTTTGTCTACAGCCTATCTGCGCACCCGCGCCCTCTGGCTGAGCTGGGGAATCAACTTTGCGTGGAAGGCCAGCCGCGCACTGGTTTTTGGACTTGCGATTAGCGGTAACAATAGCCACTCGCCCGTGGTGCAGGGCAACCCGATGGGCCCGTTCTGGCTCACCGGCGGAGGCTTCGGCCTGGATGGCAGTTGGGTGGCCTTTGCCGTCCTGCTCGCCGCATTGCCGGTGGTTTATCGCCTTACGCGCGAGCTGGATTTTCGCTGGAACGCGCCGGTGATTGTGCCTGCGGGCATTCCCGTGGATCTGAGCGCCGCTGCAAAGGGACAGCACGAAACTGCGATGGGCACGGCTGCGCCTGCCGCGCCCGGCCTGGTGCAGATTCTGCCCGCTGTTACGACGACGCAGGCTACTTCAAAGCCGCCAAAGGTGGAATAGCAACTACTCCGGATCGACGTTCCTCTTGCCACTGATCTCGTCGATGCGAATCTCTACCACCGCGCATTCGGCGGCGTGGCAATCCTGTACGGGTTGAAAGGGCTTGCCGGTTGCGTATCGCGCCACCAGCAGATTCAGCAAAGCGGTCTTTTCCGCGCCGTCAGGAATGACCCGCGCAACGCCAAAGGCCAGTACCGAGGTGTAACGAGTGGAACAGGCGCAGGGACGGTCATTGGTGACCGTCAACTTCTCCACCTTGCTTACTTCAAAGCAGGCACGGTTGTTTTCGGCGATATTGTCCAGCTTACGCCCTGTCAGCTTGCTGTGAAAGTAAAGTTTTCCATCGTGAAGAAGATGATTGACCGGCGTGATGAACGGCTGACCGGAGGCGTCGCAGGTGGCCAGACGGCCCTCGGCCTGCGTGGCAAGGAACTCACGGGCGTCATCTTCACTCATCCAACGAATGGGCATTCCGGTCAGGCCTCTGCAGCTTCCAGTTTACCTGCCGATGCGGAAGCGGCTCAGGTGAGCCTTGATGTAAACTGTGTGAAGCGAGTCAGGTAGCCTTGATGTGCCACTGGCCGCGCCGTTGAAGCCGCGTGTAATTGAGCGTGTGCGCAGAGACACCCCAAGAAGGAGAAACACCCGAACGATGGCCAAGATTGCAAAAATCGCTCACCGCGACAAGGTAATGGACACGACGAAGTCGACCGACTGTCCCAAGTGCAAAAAGCCGACGCGCATCGTCAAGCGCGTAAAGGACCGCGAACGCGGCGTTCCCGGCGGCGTTTACATCTCATGCTCCGCCTGCGACTTCTACGAGAAGCTGTAAGCGTTCCTTGAAGTATGGAGTCAGAAAAACGCCCGGCGATTGCCGGGCGTTTTCGCGTTCAGAACGGTGATGATAATTATCTGCAAATCGTTTTCAACCGCCGAACCTCGAATCTCACATCCTGATACGACCACAAAATGGAAGGCTGCTGCCGACGACAAGCCAAAATACTTGTATCTTATTAAGGAATAAGATAGTTATCTGCATTGTCCTGGCAACGAGCGGAAGCGATGAAGCATAGATTGTCTAATTAATCTGCAAGGAAACAGGGCCAAAAATAAATATTGGGGGGGGAGGGGGGGGCCCTTCCGGAGGGACCGGGGACTAGAAAAACTTCGCAGCTCTGGTTCTTGTTCATGCTTTGATTGTGCGCCGAGGGAGGGTAATTATCTGCACTATTTTTTGAAAGATAGCCATCATTATCATGGTACCCGTCACATTCAAAAAAGCCTTCACATTTCTCTATTCACACGCCTTTCAGAAACTCCGAGACACTCATTTTGAAGCACGTGGCAAGCATCTCCAGCAAACTGGCATGAGGATCGCGTTTTCCATTTTCAATTTCAGAGATGTGCGATCTGTTAACTCCTGATATTTCAGCCAGATACTGCTGATTCCAGCCGCGCTTTGTACGCAACACCCGTAGCCTTCTGCCGATTCGGGTGCAAATATCGTTTGCCATCCCTCAAGAGTCAGCGTATGGTGGGTTTGTAATGTTGGATCTGTCCAACATTCGCAAGCAGAATCTACAGATGCATCCCCCATCTGACCGTCTGCTAATGACAGTTCTGAGGTGAACACACTCTCGGAAACGCGTGTATATTTTGGCTGCTGTAATTCTTATGGCATCACGCAGCAATAGCATCATTTTCCGAAAACAGCAAACGGGAGATGGTTCATGGCACGTACACGGATAGTGTTTACATTTGTAGCAATCTGCATCTTGTCTGAATTTGTAACCACCTGCGGCAGCGGCGGCGGAAGCGGGAGCACCACCCCTACAACCTATCCTCCCGGCGCTCCTACCAATGTGATTGGGACTGCCGGTAATGCACGAATCTCTGTGGCTTTCTCTGCGCCCGTCAGCAATGGTGGCGCGGCGATTACCAGCTACACCGCGACCTGCACATCAACCACCAGCGGCTCCAGTTCGGGAAATGCGTCTGGGACTTCAAGCCCGATCATCGTGGCTGGGCTGACAAACGGAGATCCGTACACCTGCACGGTGTATGCTACGAATTCTGCCGGCAATGGGCCGGCTTCAGCCGCTTCGGCGGCGGTGACTCCGGAACTTCCGACACCGACGCTCAGCTCAATCAGCCCAGCAATGGTTTCATTCACCGGAAGGGAAACACAAACATTCGTCCTAACCGGCACCAACTTCCCAAGCGATGTGGTGCTGAAGTACAGTGCGGTAGGCAATCCTGTACTCAACGCGGGTTATGCGTGGATCAGTTCCACACAGATCAACATGTCTGTGACGATTGACCCAACGCATTTCGCGTACGACTCGTTTTCGTTTGACGCATGCAAGTCAGACGGAGTCAGCTGTTCATCTTCTGTGCCGGTCGTATTTTACGGCAAGACGATGTGCGGTGTGTTCCCGAACGGCGAAACAGTTTGTGCAAACTCGCTGAACGGGAATGTCGATTTCTTCTCTTCTACAGGAGCGTTTGAGAATGAGAAAACCCTTACAGGGTTTTTCAACCTCAACGCGTGCGGAATGGCGGTTGATCCGCTCACTAAATTTTGGTCGACTGGTCTTCAACCAGTTGATCAAAACGGCAGTCAGTTGAATGGACCAATCTTAACTGGCTATTACGCAGACGCCTGTGTTGCGAGTGCAGCTGGAAACGGCTTCATCGCCATTCTTCAGCCGACAGAGACAAACGGTCTGACTTACGGAAGTTGGGTTGGACCCGCGCTGTCTGACAACGCTGTGATCCACGCATACGCCGGCACCAATCCGCAAGCGATTGCGATTGACGGCAACAATGTGTATGTGTTTGACGCCAGCAAAACTGGAACGCCAGCAATTGGTAAGTTGGATATGACAACTGGCGGGACAGATGCTACTACAACCTCGTGGCCAACCGTTGGCATCGCTGCCGGCGCACCCACTAAACCGTGGATGGCCATGTTTAATTCGCTCGGGGTTGGCGTCATTGTCTCTGGCAATGTCGCTAATGTCTTTAGCGAGAGCAATCTCAAGCCGGTCACGACTTTCGGGAACGGAGGAATTATTTCGCTCCCGGCCGGGAATACGGCGGTCAGCATTGCCGCTGTCGGCAACTACGCCGTCATCGGTAGCTGGAATGGGACGCTCGGGACTTTCATTAAACTTGATCCGTCCACAGGCAATGTGACACTTCTTCCATACACGGTTTCGTTTGAGCCGATCGGGCTCGTCCCGAACGGTACCAGCGGATTCCGTGCTTGCCCGCAGGACGAAGCCAGTCCATGCAGTTCTTTCACTCTTCCGTAGGTTTTAAGGAATCTCTGATTAAGAAAAATACCGCATGGGATATTCCTTCAGGGGCTAAAGCCCTTGCTGTATTTGCTGGCATTATGCGGGGGTTGAAACCCCCGCCTCCCTCCGTTTCCCTGCAAAGGCACGAAAAGCATGCCTCAGGACCTAAAGGCCGATATTCTTTATGCTCTTATCGGCACAACTAAAGTCATGCCCTGACACTCCTTGCTACTCCGTTTGCATTTTTTCGCTAGCGCATTTCTCCCTGGAGGGCCGATTGCAATTTATGAATCCCTGGTCCCCAAATGCGAGGGACCTGGGGCACCCGGCAAGGGTTGTTGGGGACTTGGATTTCCCTCAGGGGCTAAAGCCCGCGTAGATTTTGCGGCATTTGCGGCACGGCTAAAGCCGTGCCCTGACGCTTCGTGCTTCATCGTTTGCATTATTCCGCAAGTTGTGAAACCCCCGCCTCCCTCCGGATGGCCGATTAAGATTTGTGGATTCCAGGTCCCCAAATGCGAGGGACCTGGGGCACCCGGCAAGGGTTGTTGGGGACTTGGATTTCCCTCAGGGGCTAAAGCCCGCGATTTATTCTGCGGCATTTGCGGCACGGCTAAAGCCGTGCCCTGACTCTTCGTGCTTCATCGTTTGCATTATTCCGCAAGTTGTGAAACCCCCGCCTCCCTCCGGATGGCCGATTAAGATTTGTGGATTCCCACCCATGCGACAGGAAGAAATCGCATGGATGGGGAACGGGACATTTTGTAGGAGTAGAAGAGAAGGAAAAGCAACCACAGGTCCTTCGACTCCCTACCCCTTCGGCAAGCTCAGGGTCCGGTCGCTCAGGATGACAAGTAAAAAACAAAAGCAAATGCAGGTCCTTCGACTCCTCTTCTCTTCGCTCAGGGTCACTTAGGATGACAAGATGTTTTGGTGCTGCGCTCAGGGTCGCTCAGGATGACAAGCCTGTCAGCGTATCCTGTGAGCAGGGAGGGGAAGTGGGATTGAAGAGCGGCTCAAGCTGGATGCGCGCCTGTGGATGCGGATTTGCACTGTTTTTGGCGGCCAGCCTGGGCTGGGCGTCGGAAGCGCATACCAATCCGCTGAACCGCGACCCACTGGTGCGCGAGGCCTATGAACACTCTTATAACCTGGATTATCCGGGCGCGGTGGAGCGGTTTGAGCGCATTCATGAGGCGCATCCGGGCGATCCGCAGGCCAGCGCGCTGCTGCTGAACGCGCTAATTTTTCAGGAGCTTTACCGGCTGGACCTGATGGATACCACTTTCTACGCCAATGACGGCTTTTTGACCGGGCGGCACGCGACGGAGGAAGATCCCGCGACCCGCGACCACATTCTGGGACTGGCTGACGAGGCCATTCACGAGGCCGACCAGCGCATCGCTCATCATCCAGACGACATCGACGCCCTGTTTGCCCGCGGATGGGTGCGCAGCCTGAAGTGCACATACGTCGCAATGGTGGAGAGGGCGTATGGAGCGGGCTTCCGGCTGGCCATCAAGGCCAAAGACGACGAAGAGCGCGTGCTGGAGCTGGACCCGGATTATGTAGACGCCAAGCTGGTGACGGGGGTGTATGAGTACGTGGTGGGCGCGCTGCCCTGGCCATTCAAGCTGCTGATCGGCTTTGCCGGGGTTACCGGCTCGAAGAGCGAGGGCTTGAAGATGCTGAACGACGACGGCAATCGAGGCGTGATCACCAGCATCGAAGCGCGCACCGCGATTGCCCTGTTCCTGCGCCGCGAGGCCAAGTACCCAGAGGCGATCGAGGTGGTTCGCAGCCTGAAGAGCTTGTATCCCCGCGACTTCCTTTTCTGCCTGGAAGAGGCCAACCTGCGCAGGGATGCGGGCGAGGGCATGGTCGCGGTGGAGGCTTACAGGGATCTTCTGGCTGACAGCGCCAGGCCCGGCTATTTTGCCCAGGCGCAACTGGAGCTGGCCTACTTTGGGATGGGCGACGCCTTGCGCGGCCAGCGCCACTTTGGCGAGGCGGCGCAGGCCTATGAGCAGGCCGCCGGGACCAAAAATGTTGGCGTGGAACTCAAAATCCGGTCGCTACTGGCTGCCGGCGAGAGCCGCGACATGGAGGGTGAGCGCCAACTGGCGATCCGGGACTACAAAGCCGCCATCAAAGCCGGTCCCAACACCTCGCGCGCCGACACGGCGCGCAAACACCTGCGCACCCCATTCAGCGGGAGCTAGGGGACCTCTGAACAAATCTTTTTTGCGGTCCAACATACCCGCAGGGGCTAAAGCCCGCAATCATTTGAATGAAACCGGGCATGCGTCTACGCTACTGCGCCAAGTGCTACAATCGGTTCCATCGATTTATCTGCATAGGCTCAAGAGAAAGGAATTGCCGCCTTATGCCACAACTTCCGTATCGCTCATTATCCTCTATCGCGTTGCTGCCTGTAGGCCGTTTGAGCCTGGCTTTTCGGCCGATGCTGTTTCTGCTTGCCGCGGTGGTTTTCGCGGGCGTGGCGCTTTCCGCACAGACGCCGCTGCGCATTACGCGGGGCGTGGATGCGACGCAAGCGCGGGCGCTACCCGATCATCATCCCAGCTGGGCAAACCCTGCCAATAGTAAAGGTTTGCTGCCGGCCGAGCAGGCACTGAATCCGATGACGCTGGTGCTCGCACGCTCGCCAGAGCAGGAATCAGCCTTTGAAAACTTTCTCGCTGACCAGCAAAACCCCGCTTCACCGGAGTACCATCACTGGCTCACTCCCGCCGAAGTTGGCGAGCGCTTCGGACTTGCCGATCAGGACATCAGCACTCTCTCCGGCTGGTTGCAGTCGCAAGGCCTGCGTATCAATTGGGTCTCGCCGAGCAAGGTCTTCATCGGATTCAGCGGCACGGCGGCGAATCTGGGCCGAGCCTTTCAGACCGAGTTTCATTCCTACAATGTAAATGGTGTCGAGCGCGTCTCCGTCTCTTCCGATCCGATGATTCCAGAGGCATTGCTGCCGGCGATCAAGGCCATTGACGGCTTGTACACCGTCGAGAATCGCCCGGCTTACCACGCGGGCGCCGGGCAATCGAATACTCCCGCGGAGAACAGCAACAGTGGAAACCACTACATTACGCCGGCGGATTTCGCCGTCCTCTACGATCTGCCGCTTTCTTTGACCGGCGCCGGACAGACTATCGGCATCGTGGGCCGCGCTCATACCGATTTCGCCGATTTCAGCAACTTCAGGAGCCTGACCGGGTCCACCTTTGCCAACCCAACCGAGGTTGTTCCGAGCGCATTCGGAGGCGTCGACCCAGGTCCAGCGGTAACAAGTTGCACATCTCCATGCACCGCCCCCGACGATCAGGTTGAAGCAACCCTGGATGTGCTCAGAGCGGGCAGCACCGCTCCGGGCGCAAATCTTTTGCTGGTCATCGATACAACGGCCAGCGGCGACATTGAAGCGGATGCGCAGTACCTGGTGCAAACCACTCCGGTGCCCGCGAAGGTGATGAACATCAGCTTTGGAAAGTGCGAATCGACGGCGGGACCCTCTAAAGTAAATACCTGGAACACACTCTTTCAGCAGGCCGCCGGGGAAGGCATCTCGGTCTTCGTTTGCTCTGGCGATTCCGGCGCCTCGGAGTGCGACACCTACTTTGCAACGCCGCCGGCGAGTCCCGCGGCCAATAGCCCGAATTACATCTGCTCTTCAGGCTATGCCACCTGCGTAGGCGGAACCGAATTCAACGACGCAAGCAACCCCTCCACTTATTGGAGTTCCAGCAATGGGACCGACCTCTTGTCGGCCCTCAGTTATATTCCCGAGGGCGCATGGAACGAGCCTTTGACATCCAGCTCATCGCCGCAGGCGGCTGCTTCGGGCGGCGGCGTGAGCGCGGTGATAGCGACACCGAGCTGGCAGACGGGGACGGGCGTGCCCTCCGCCAGGACTGGACGCTATACGCCGGACATAGCCTTTTCATCTGCCGGTCACGACGGCTACTTCGCATGCCTCGCTGCCGCCGGAAACAGTTGTGTTGCCGGCACCGGTGGTGGATACACCTTTGAGTACTTCTACGGCACATCGGCAGCAGCTCCCTCCATGGCGGGCATAGCTGCCTTGCTCAATCAGAAACAGGGTACAGCGCAGGGCAACCTCAATCCGCAACTCTACCCATTGGCGGCGAGAGTGCCGGCGGCCTTCCACGACGTGACGGTTGCCAGCAGCGGAGTGACTAACTGCAGCATCAGCACGCCCAGCATGTGCAACAACAGCATTCCCTCATCAACCGGGCTGACGGGCGGTCAGCAAGGATATCTGGTGACGACGGGATATGACGAAGTAACCGGTCTTGGGTCGCTGGATGTGCAAGTTTTCATCGACAACTTTTTGCCCGCTGGGGATGTCACGCCCACGGTCACGGTGAGCGGCACGACGGTCAGCGTCACCCCCGGTGCGACTACCGGCAACATATCGACGATCACTGTAACACCGGCCAACGGTTTCACCGGCAGCGTCGCGCTGACGGCTGCCATCACCTCCAGCCCGTCCGGCGCCCAGTATGCGCCCACTTTGAGCTTCGGTTCGACCAGCCCAGTAACGATTACCGGCGCCACTGCGGCGACGGCCACCCTCACGGTGTCCACCACGGCAGCCTCCTACAGCGAATTGGTCTATCCCATGCACCGCGGCGGAGTTCCTTGGTACGGTGCGGGCACAGCTCTGGCCTGTCTGCTGTTCTTTGGCATTCCGGCGCGCCGCCGTAGCTGGAGGATCATGTTCGGCATGTTGGGCTTCCTGCTGATTGTCACGGGAGGCGTGCTTGCATGTGGCAGCGGAGGCAGCGGCGGCGGCGGCGGGACCAGCATCCCCGGCACTACGGCAGGAGCCTACACCGTGACTATTACCTGCACTTCTTCAGGCACGACATTGTCAACGGGAACGCTCACGCTGAACGTGCAGTAGCCTAAATCAAGAACAGGCACTTGAGGGAGCAGGGAGATGGAACTGCCGTTGCCCGGCCGCCGTATCTTACTTTGATAGGGAGGAGACCGGCAATGGCTTTCTTTTGTCAGCGCTGTGGAACCGGGTTACCCGTTGGCGCACGGTTCTGTTCCAACTGCGGCGCGGTTGTTCCCGCAGCAACGTGCATTCCCGGCCGGCCGCTGGTCCGCCCGATTGTAGGCCGCCAGATTGCCGGAGTCTGCATCGGCCTGTCGCAAGCTTATGGCTGGGATGTTGCCCTGGTTCGTATCTTCACGGCGCTCGGGCTCTTGTTTTCCGGCGGGACGGTGGGTTTGGTTTACTTAGCGTGCTGGATCGGCATTCCCGAGGAGCCGGTTCCGCTGCCTTGAGCGTATTCTCTTGCTATGAATAAAATGTACGAATCAGACGGGGCGGCGCTGGAGTATCGCGACACAGGGGCCGGCTTGCCCGTGGTCTTTCTGCATCCCACGCCGATTGATGGGGAGTACTGGCGCCCGCTTACAGAGAATCTAGCCGGTGTGCGTGCTATCGTTCCTGACCTGCGCGGGCATGGCGCTTCAGAACTGGGGACCCTGCCGGTGGGAGGCTTCGCGCTGGTTTCCGATGCCACCGTGCTGACCATGGCGCGAATGGCCGCCGACGTTCTTGTTTTGCTCGACCATTTAAAGATTTCAGCGGCAGTCTTTGCCGGCTGCTCTGTTGGCGGCTCGGTGCTGCTGGAACTGTGGCGTCAGGCTCCAGAGCGTGTGCGCGGGCTGGCTTTCGTTTGCTCCAAGCCACAGCCGGACGCGGCGGCCAACCTTACCCGGCGCGCCGCCACCATTGCACAGGCGCGAGACGGCAAGTGCGCGACTCTCTTTGACGGCATGGCCCAGAACCTGATCGGGGCTACCGCCCGAGAGCGACACCCAGAGATTGTGGCAGAGTTGCGCGCTCGCATGGCGCTGACCCCGGAGGCCATGGTCGCTGTGCAGGCTGGTTTGGCTACGCGGCTGGATTCCGTGCCTACCGTCGCAACCATTCAGGTTCCCGTTCTGGCTATTGCCGGTGGCGAAGATCCCGGTATAACCACCGCCGAGATGGAGGCCTTTCACGCTGCTCCCGGCGGGTGCGAGTTCCACCTGCTGCCCGATGCCGGACACTTTGCCGCTTATGAACAGCCGCAGAAGGTTGCCGCACTGCTAGGCAGATGGTTGCGGCAGTTCGAATGTTGAGCATCTTATGGACCTACCGTCTACTGCGATATATTGATTCGCATGAGGATACGAGCATATTTGGCGACGTTTATGCTGATTGGGCTGGCAGTTCAAGCGAACTGCCAATCGGATAGCGTGCCAGGCGTGGAGTGGAAGCAGTTGGCTTCACCAGAGCAGGCCGGGTGGCAAGCGAATAACCTGAAAATGATTCGCGAATATAGCGAGGAGATCGGCTCAACATCGGTCATGATCGTGCAGCATGGCGTAGTGATTGCTGCATGGGGCAATGTGGCGCGCAAATCGAATCTGCACTCCTGCCGCAAGAGCCTGTTGAGCGCGCTGATCGGCATTGCCGTGGCCGAGGGCAAGATCAATCTCAATGACACGCTGGAGAAACTCGGCATCGACGACAAGAAGCCTTCGCTCACGGCGGAGGAGAAACAAGCCAGAGTGATTGATCTTCTGGAAGCGCGCTCGGGCATCTACCATCCGACCGTTTACGAGACCAGGGGGATGGAGGAGCAGAGGCCTGCACGCGGCTCCCATGCTCCCGGCACATTCTGGTATTACAACAACTGGGATTTCAATGCTCTGGGCGCCATTTATGAACAGGCAACCGGCACAAAGATATTCGACGCCTTCTACCGGGAGATAGCGCAGCCGATTGGAATGCAGGATTTTACGCCGCGCGACGGCCATTACATCACAGGTTCGGATACGCGCTTTCCGGCCTACCCGTTCGATATGAGCGCGCGGGATTTTGCGCGTTTTGCCCTGCTTTATCTGCACGGCGGCAAGTGGAACGATACGCAGGTGATTCCCGCGGAGTGGGTGAAAGCCAGCGTCACGCCGTATTCCGATACGGAGTCTGGCGGCTATGGTTATTTATGGTGGACCGGCAACTCGGCCAGCGGTGCGCGGCCAGAAATCCCATTTCCGAGAGGCAGCTTCTGGGCTGAGGGACATCTCGGTCAATATGCCGTTGTCGTGCCGTCCCTCGACCTGATCATCGTGAACCGGCTGGACGATAGGCTGACCAAACTTACGATTCACAAGAGACAAATGGCCCACCTGGTAAGAATGATCTTCGACGCCGCGCCGAGAAACTAATGTATTGCCAGCGCTGCTGGCCGGGTGGCTGCGTCCGATTATGGCGTGACAGACCGGCTTGCGCGAACGCCCCTGGACGATTACCTTTTTCAAGGGGTAATTTATTTCATGCGCGTCTCCACTCTTTACCGTTTCCTCGCCAGCTCTCTTCTTGCTTTCATTGCGCTTCCACTGGCTCTGGCAGTAGAAGCGCCACGGCTTGTGCAAAAAGACGGCCGCTACGCCTTGTACGTCGAAGGCCGCCCGTTTCTGATCCTCGGCGGGCAGATACACAACTCCAGCGCGTGGCCCAGCGAGTTGCCGCAGGTGTGGAAGTCGATGGCCGCGCTGCACGCCAACACCGTGGAAGCGCCGGTCTACTGGGAGCAACTTGAGCCCCGGCAGGGCCACTTTGACTTCACCAATGTGGACCAGATCGTGGAGGGTGCGCGTGCGCACAACCTGTACCTGGTGCTGTCATGGTTCGGAACCTGGAAGAACGGCAACATGCACTATGTGCCGGCCTGGGTAAAGGAAGATCCCAAGCGTTTTCCGCACACCATCCGGCCCGATGGCGAGCCGATCGATGTTCTTTCGCCTGGCTCACGCAACACCCTGGAAGCGGACAAGGCGGCCTTTGTAGCCCTGATGCGCCATTTGAAGAAGATCGACAATGAGCAGCACACGATTTTGCTGATCCAGGTGGAGAATGAGGCGGGCAACATCGGCAGTGTGAGAGACAACTCTGTCGAGTCAAACAAGGAATTTGCCGGCGCGGTTCCGGCCGATCTGCTGGCCGCGACCGGCAAACAACCGGGCACCTGGAGCCAAGTCTTCGGCGCCGATGCCGACGAGTATTTTCAGCTCTACCATCAAGCGAAGTACATCAACGAGATTGCCGCGGCTGGCAAGGCGGAGTTCGCGATTCCTTGCTATATCAATGCTTGGATCAGTCCTCCGGTGAATGAGCTGCCGCAACGCAAGTTGATTCTTCCCGGCATTCAGTACCCCAGCGGCGGTGCGGTGCAGAGGTTTGTCGAGCTCTGGCGGACTCTGGCGCCTGCTATCGATATGATCGGGCCGGACATCTACAGCTCTGACTCCAGCTTCTACCGTGAGCTGATTCGCGCCTATCATCGCCCTGATAATCCTCTGTGGATTCCGGAGACCGGCCGCGGCGACAATTTTGCCAAGTACTTTTTCTATGCTCTGGGCGATGGCGCCATCGGCTTCTCGCCCTTCGGCGTGGATAAGTCGGGCTGGAATATCCTGGGCGATCAGCCGTGGAAGGCCCATGCCGACAACTTTGCGCTGATCGGGCCGATGGACCGCGAGATTGCCCAACTGGAGTTTGACGGCAAGCTCAAGACAGCCGTCGAGGAGCCGGGGCAGGCCGCGCAGGAGGTGGACTTTGGCGGCTGGCAGGCTACGGTTGCCTTTGGATTTCCTCAGCCCGACGGGCAAAGCGCTCCTGGAACTAAAGATGCACACGGAGCGGCGTTGGTGGCGCAACTGGGGCCGGATGAGTTCCTGGTAACCGGCGTGGACGCCAGCGTCAACTTCCATATTCCCGGAAAGCTGCCCTGGATGCGCAGCCAGATCATCACTGCCGAGCAGGGCGAGTATGAGAACGGCGTGTGGAAGCCGATCAAGCTGTGGAATGGCGACGAGACCGACCGCGGGCTATGCTTCTACGACAAACCGTTGGTGGTCCGGGTGAAGCTGGCGCAGTTCTAGAAAACGACTGCGGACCTGGCCGGCAATCAATGCCCAAGCTTGACGTTTGAGAGGGCAGGGAAGTTTACTGCAAGACAGACACTTCAATCCGTCTTCAGCAGCGAGGAGTAGTCCACTTCATAACGCGAAGCAGTCGCCATCAGTTCCTCAATCGCGGCGACAGATTGAATACCGCCCATGGCGCCGGCCGCCATGCAGTTGAGGGCCGCGGCGGCGCAGGCAAAGTCGAGCTGCCGCTCCAGGGGCCACTTCTGAAGCAATCCGTAAATGAATCCGGCGTGGAAGATGTCTCCTGCGCCGGTCGTATCCACCACCGGCACCCGGTAGGCGGAGCGGTGGAGGATGCGGCTGCCATCCCAGGCCAGTACGCCCTCCTCACCCAGCGTCGCTGCGGTCAGCGAGCAGCCGTAGCGCAACTGCATTCCCCTCAGTGCGTTAGCCAGGTTTTTCTCCTTCATAAGGCGGGAAGGGAAGTCCCTGCTGACGATCAGATAATCCACGTGTTCAATCAGATGTTCCACGCCGAGATAAAGTTCATCCAGGTCGGCAATGACCGGGATGCCCACTGCATGCGCCCAGCCAGCCGCCAATGTAGCGGCGGCAGTATCGTATCCATCAACGTGCAGCGCGCGCGCATTTTCAACCCAAGAGCGCTCCAGATCCTCAGGCTGCAACACCAGCCGCTCATCTTTTCTGCACAGCACCGTCCGCTCGCCGCCACCATCCACGATGATGAGCGACTGAGGGCTGGCGGCTGCCGCAACCGAAATCAGCCGCGCATCAACACCCGCTTTGGCAAATGTCTCACGATGCAGCCGGGCAGCATCGTCGTCGCCCAGCTTGCCCACATAGCGGGTGCTCATTCCCCAGATTTGGCAGGCAATTACGGTGGTCGCTGTCTGCCCGCCGGGCATCACGGTTGCGCCTCGGAACTCAGCCTTGGAGCCGCGCGCAGGGTAATCGGACAGGGGAATCAGCGTATCGGTGGCGTTCAATCCAACGCCCACCAGGTCAACCTTCGGCGACTCCGTCATACTGATATTGTAACGGGCGATAGAGCGTTTTTACAGGCGCTTATCTCTCGGATATGCTGTAGGCTCAAGAGAGTGATTGTTTCGGACAGCTCATCTTGAACCAGACCTCGACATCATCGCCGCGTCCCTTCCAATATCCGCAGCAGGGCAGCTCTCTGCATTGCGACAAGGTCTCTTTGGAAGCGCTGGCCAAGCGCTACGGGACACCACTTTATGTATACTCCGCCGGCCAGATCATCGAACGGCTGGATCTTTTTCAGCAGGCGCTGGCGAGCCGGGAGCACATGGTCTGCTACGCGGTCAAGGCCAACTCCGCACTGGCCATTCTGAAGCTGTTGGCGGAGCATGGTGCAGGTTTCGATATCGTCAGTGGCGGGGAGCTGGAAAGGGTGCTGGCTGCCGCGCCAGAGGCTGCTGGCCGGGTTGTCTTCTCCGGCGTGGGCAAGACGGCTGCCGAGATCGATCTAGCTCTAAACACGGGGATTCTCGAATTCCATGCAGAAAGCGAGGCAGAACTGAGGCTGCTCGCTCAACGCGCCGCCAAACTCCGGCGTACAGCGCGCTTCGCCTTGCGCGTCAATCCAGATGTCTTTGCCGAGACCCACCCATACATCTCCACCGGACTTCGCGAGCACAAATTCGGCATCGACATAAGGAAGGCGCTGAAGATTTACAAGAGCGCGGCGAACAACCGCTGGCTTGAACCGCACGGCGTCAGCGTTCACATCGGCTCGCAGATTTGCTCAGCGGCTCCTTTTGGAGCGGCCATGGAGCGGGTGAGCAAGCTGATGCGCCAACTGGAACGCGAGGGCATCACCCTCCAGACCGTTGATGCGGGCGGAGGGCTGGGGATTGATTACCACGGCGACAAGTTCGATGCTGCAGCCAAAGTACGGGCATACGCGGCGGCAATCCAAAACGCACTGGCCGGCTTTCAAGGCCGACTGCTTCTGGAACCGGGCCGATTTATCGTCGCCCAGGCGGGAACCCTCCTGACGCGCGTTCTTCAGGTCAAGCGCAACGGCAAAAAGACCTTTGTGATTACCGACGCCGCCATGAACGACCTTATCCGCCCAGCGCTCTACCAGGCCTATCACCAGATTGTGCCGGTCAAGCCGAGGGCAGGGAAACCAAGGATCGTGGACGTGGTGGGCCCGATCTGCGAAACGGGCGACTTTTTTGCGCGCGACCGTCAGCTTGCGCCGGTTGAGCCGGGAGACTTGCTTGCAATTCTTGACGCTGGAGCCTACGGCATGGCGGAAAGTTCCAACTACAACACACGCCCCCGTGCAGCCGAGGTGCTGGTGGAAGGCGCGAAGGTCAGGCTAATTCGACGCCGGGAGACATTGGCCGACTTGTTAGCGCCGGAGATTTACTGATTATTGGAGGTTTATAGATCAAAAGCTACGGATTACGGCCTATATGCAATGTCTGATAACGTATATTCTGTATACTTCAAGTCGATCGTAAGACTGCCAAATCTAGACGGCCTTCAGTAGCATGAGTGTGATGTCATCGTGTTGCGGCGTGTTGCCTACAAAGTGTTCGATATCCAACAGGATTGTGTTCAACAGGAACGGGGGCGTCGCAGCCTGGTTTGCGTACAGGATTGACATCAGACGCCCTTCCCCGTACTCTTCGGAGCGCATATTTTCCGCCTCGGTGACTCCATCGGTGAATATGATGAGCCAATCACCGCATTGCAGCGTGGCCGTTCCCGATTCGTACGGGGTGTTCTCCTGGATTCCGAGCGGGATACCGCTTGCCAGCAAGCGCTCAATGGTTCCTGTTTGCCTGTGAAGGATGGGCGGGTTGTGCCCGGCGTTGACATAGGCCAGGCTGCGCGTTGCCGGGTTGTATTCGGCGATGAATGTGGTGGTGAACCGGCGTCCATTCTGGCTGTTGCCGCAGGCGTAGTTGTTCATAAGGCCGACGAGCTCGGTTAGCGATTTGGAGATACCAGCGAGAGTCTTAAGGCTGGCCTGGTAGGTGGCCATTAACATGGCCGCGGGCACGCTCTTGCCTGCTACATCGGCGATGGCGATCAGGTACGTGCCGTCGGGCGACTGCGCGGCGGGACGAGGAAATACGTCGTAGTAGTCTCCAGCCACTGTATTAGCGGGACGAGTGGCAAACGCGATCTCCAGACCCTGCACCTGCGGCGGGCCCGGAGGCAGCAGCCAAGCCTGGATCTCCTTGGCAATCTGCAGATCGCGCTTCATGACCACGCGGTCGGCGATTTCCAGCACCAGCAGCACAAACAGCAAAATGCAGCCCCAAAAGATGCCGTTGGTCCAGAAGCCTGTCATATGCATGTGGGGAAAAAAGAGTACCAATGCAATCAATAAGATAACGCGACGCGCAGGAGACATCTTATCGATGATGGCCCACAAAAACAGCTTTATCATCCGGAATAAATGCCGTATCCGTCCGACTCCGGGCATACGGCGAGTATCAATTTCCCGAGAATAAAGCCGATAACTGAAGCGGGCATCGGCGTGGAACTGGCTCCATAGCTGGCTGAGCGCCATGCCATCGGTAATGCGCCACCAGAATCTCCTCAAGCCATTCATGATGGAAAATACCTGATCACTGAATTACATCCCTTCCGGAGGATAATCCATAATATTATGAACGAGTTAAGGATGTGCGCGATTACATCTTGTAGCGCCCCAGGTCCTCGTCATTCAGGCCTTCGAGCCAGCCGCGCAACTGTTCAGCCGTTGGGCCTTCTGCCGGGCCCGAGGTGTTCAGCTTGGCCTTTTGCATGACCTCGTCCGTGACGTATATCGGGCAATCGGTTCGCAAGGCCAAAGCGAGAGCATCCGACGGGCGGGCGTCGATCACGAGGGGATCATTCCCCTGCTGCAGCCACAGCGTCGCGAAAAAAGTATCATCCTTAAGTTCTGAAATCACAACACGTTCCAGCCGGGCATTCAAATTGCGGATGATGTTCCTGGTGAGGTCGTGGGTCATCGGGCGTGGCGCGGCTACCTTCTCAATCTCCAGAGCGATGGCGTTGGCCTCGAAGATGCCGACCCAGATGGGCATCACTGTCTCGGATGCAACGTCCTTGAGCACCACGATAGGCATGCTGGTAGACGGATCCATCATCAGCCCGCGTATCCGCACCTCGATGTTTCCCTTACCCTTTAACGTCCCGTTCTGCGCTTCGGTTAACTTCTTCAACTCGGCCTCAAGCCTGGGCAACTCACCAAACTGGATCTCCGCGGCGCGGTCCAGTTGCCCTTTGCGTACCTGCTCCTCAGCTAGGGAACGCAACGCGTCGATCTGCTTCTTCAAATCGCTGTCCATGGATTCCCTTCCTTCGCTGGCTACAATCTTAGACGGCTTCCCCAACCAGGCTGTTGGGGTGTGTTGCGGTAATTTTTACCTGAAGATAGCTTCCGGGCGCCGGGGAGATCGGTTGAGAACATGTAAAGTTCACTGGGATGTTCTGGCTGCTGCGTCCGATAATCTGTCCCCGCGCCGGGTTAGCGCCTTCAACCATTACTTCCACTGTTTGCCCCAAGTGCCTGGCATAATTGACTCTTTGAATGTCTCGTTGACGATCAAGTACAACTTGAAGCCGTGCTACCTTCTCGGCCTCCGGGATGGAATCGATCATGGTTAAAGCCGGAGTGTTGGGCCTACCCGAGTACTTGAAGCCGAAGACGCAATCGTACTCTACCACGGCCAGAAGGTCCATGGTCTGGGCAAGATCGTCCGCGGTTTCGCTGGGAAAGCCGACGATGATGTCGGTCGAAATGGAGATGGGCCGGCGCGCGGCCTTGATCCAACCGATCCGCTCCAGGTAGTTCTCGCGGGTGTACTCGCGATTCATCGCCTTGAGAATGCGTGAAGAACCCGACTGGACTGGCAGGTGCACATGGTCGCAGAGCGCGGGCACGGCGTCGATGGCATCGACGATGTCGCGGGAGAAATCGCGCGGGTGGCTGGTGGTAAAGCGCACCCGGCGGATGCCGCTCACCTGCCCCACCGCGGCCAGTAGTTCCGCGAAGCTCCGCTGGGCTTCCGAGTCGCGATAGCTGTTCACATTCTGGCCGAGGAGCTGAATCTCGGTGTAGCCCTGATCGGCGGCACGGCGGGCCTCAGCCAGAACTGAACTCGAAGCGCGGCTGCGCTCATGGCCCCGCGTGTACGGCACCACGCAGTAAGCGCAGAATTTGTCGCAACCTTCGACGATGGTGATGTAGGCGCGATAGGGGTTCTGGCGGGCGGTGAACTCGGTCTCGAAGGTCTCATCGGTCTGGCGATCATCGAGGCCGGTGATGCGAGTTTCGCCGGCTTCCAGGCGCTTGAGCATCTCCGGCAGCTTGCGATAAGAGGCCGAACCTGAGACCAGCGAGACATACGGTACCCGCTCGAAGATTTTCTCCCCCTCCTGCTGCGCCACGCAGCCCAGCACGCCGAAGCGCTTGCCGTCCCTGAGCTGGCGTTTGTACTCATTCAGGCGATGGAAGACCTTTTGTTCGGCTTTATCGCGGATAGAGCAGGTGTTATAGAGAATCAGGCCGGCGTCTTCCTCGCGCTCGACCTGCCGGTAGCCCTCGTGCTGCAATGTGCCAATGATCTTCTCCGAGTCATGGGCATTCATCTGGCAGCCGAAGGTTTCTATATAAAAGGTTTTGTCGGATGCCATGGCAACTCCAAGTATAGCGTGAGCTCGATTATGCAGATTCCGATCTGATTTGTTTGTTCCTGCCTCAGCGCAGCCCGGTATGCAGGTAGGCGATGAGCGCCACCATCTGCTCGTCGGTGAAGCGACCGGCAAAACCGGGCATCATTCCCTTCCCTATCAGCACATTCTGCCGCACGGCGGTGTCCGTTGCCGGAACACCGCTGGGGAGCGTTTTGCGGTCGAAGATGCCGTGCAGATCCGGGGGAAGCTTCTTCAGCGCCAAGTCGTTGTCTTCATGGCAGTGGGCGCAACGCACCTGGTAGAGATGCCTGCCTTCCGCCTCTTGCGGGGTGAAAGAGGGCGTTGAGTGGCAGCCAGTCAATGCGAAGCCTAGACCGGCTGCCAACCCTATACAAACAAACGGCCAACCAGCCTTTCGCCAAAGCATCCAGTTACGCCTTCTGAGCAAATTGCCCGCTTACGGAATCCCAACTGGGGTATAAATTCGATGGACGAGTTCATCGTAAACCTTTTGGGCATAAACACCGCTTGCGTAGTCCCAGTTGACCACCTGGAAGAAGGCCTTTACGTAGTCGGCGCGCCGGTTCTGGTACTTCAGGTAGTAGGCGTGCTCCCAGACATCCACGGCCAGCAACGGCTTGTGACCGATGCTCAAAGGGCTGTCCTGGTTAGGCGTGGATTCGATGGCTACGGTTCCGTCGGGCAGCTTGACCAGCCAGGCCCATCCGCTGCCGAAGACGCCCATGGCCGCGGCGGTCAGCTTATCCTGAAAGCCGGAAAACGAACCAAACTTCGCATCGATGGCCTTGGCCAGTTCGCCTGTGGGCGCGGCATGGTCTTTGCCCAGTGTCTGCCACAAGAAGGAGTGGTTGGCATGGCCTCCGCCCTGGTTGCGAACAGCGGTACGGGCCGATTCAGGCCAACTGCTGAGATTGGCCACCAGATCGGTTACGGACTTGCCTGCCAATTCGGGATGCGCGGCTACGGCGGCGTTCAGGTTGTTCACGTAGGTCTGATGGTGTTTATCGTGATGGAGGTGCATCGTATCGGCGTCGATGTACGGCTCCAGCGCGTCGTAGGCGAAGGGCAGCGGCGGCAGGGTGAAGGGGCCAGATTGAGTCACGGTAGGCGTTGTGGTAGCGGCTTGACCGACGGGAAGTGACTGACTACCCATCGCTTCGGTCAACAGCAGCGCGCTTGCCACGCCGCCCATGTGCTTGATTGCGGTTCTGCGATCCATATGTGAAAACCTCTGATTGTATGATGCGCCGGGGTTGTAAAAGTCTGCGTGAAAATTAGGCGATTCCCTTCCCGCGTATGAGCTATGCGTCTCCTTTATGCTGGAAACATGGATGCATCTACAGAAAAACTGACCCCCATGGCACACAAGGCCCAGAACCGCTGCTTCGGCTGCGGCCCGGCCAATGTTACCGGCCTGCAACTGGAGTTTCTGCTTGCTGAAGATGGAAGCGTGGTATGTGTGCCGACGATTTCGGACAAATTCGAGGGCCCGGCCGGTTACCTGCATGGCGGCATCATCGCCACGCTGCTGGACGAAGCCATGAGCAAGTCAGTAAGGGCGCTCGGGTTAACGGCCATGACGCGGCAGATGGAGGTTGAATATCTGCGCCCCGTCCACTCCGGAGCGCCGCTTCGCCTGGAGGGCCGCCTGGTGCGCAGCGAGAGACGAAATCACTGGACCGAGGCCAGGATTCTCAGTCCCCGAGGCCATGTTCTGGCCGAAGCAAAAGGGCTGTTCATTGAGGTGCGCAGCGGCCACGGATCATGAGTGATTAGAGCGGCTAAGTTGATGAATCAACAAGATTGTGATTTGCCATTGAAGTATCGGGGCGGCCCGAAGACCGCCCCCGCTTCCAGCTTAGTGAATCATGTTGATGGTTTCCTGAGTGATGGTGTCGAAGGTGGTCACTGATTTGGCGTTGGCCTCGAAGGCGCGCTGCGCGACAATCAGGTTGGAGAACTCGGTGGAGATGTTGACGTTCGAGGCCTCCAGAGAACTTCCTTCGAGCGAGCCGCGCCCTCCCGAACCGGCTACCCCCATCGTGGCAAGGCCGGAGTTGGCAGTAGCCTGGTATTCCGTCGATCCCACGTCCACCAGCCCCTGCTGGTTGCTGACCGTGGCGATGGCCAACTGTCCCACGTCCTGACTCTGGCCATTCGAGTAGGTGGCCGAGACGATGCCATCGGAGCCGATGGCGAAGCTCTGATACTCGCCGCTCGTATACCCGTTCTGGTTTTGCGCCGATTGCCCGGACGCGGCAGCGGTCTGGCTGATGTTTCCTGACCCGGTAGCGCCAAACAGATCCCAGGTCATGTTCATGCCTGCTGCACCGTCTGAGAGCCCGGCAATGGTGATGTTGCTTGGATTCGTGGTTGGACCGACCAGATTGCCGCTTGAGTTAAAAGACAGCGTCCCGGATGCATTAGCCGACGCCACCGGATCCTGAACTACGCTGCCGGAGGTCGAAACGTTGGCGCCGGTAATGGACAACTGCCCGCCCGCTGTGGATGAAACCCCGACCCCAGCGATGCCGGCAGTCGACAAAGCACTGGTCAGCGCAGTGACATATTGGGCCACGGTCTCTCCGGCGGTAATCACCGGCGCGGCAGTGGTTGCCGTGGCGCCTTTTGCTGTCAGCCCGGTAATGGTCAGATTGGTGGAGGAATCGACCGTGGCGATGGCGCCGCCGCTCGTTCCGAAGTTGTAACTGATGGTAGACGCCGACAGATCCTGACTGGCACTGCCTGTGATTACTATGCCTGCGCCGGTGATAGACAATTGGTTATCCGTGTTCGAGGCCGATACGTTAGTGAGCTGCCCCGCTGCCGCAGCCGCCGCCAACGCAGCATTGATCTGACCGTAATAGGTGGACACAGGCTCATCGGCCCCGGCTGTCACTGTGATGAACGATGGTTGACCGGCCGCATTCTGGCCGGTAATAGTCAAACTCGTAGCCGCATCAACTGTAGCAGTCGAACCGAAGTTGTAATTGGTTGTCGATACCGCCAAATCACCGACCACAGAACCCATGGAGACGGCTGTTGGTATGGTGGCTGTCGGTCCGGTGATGGTCAGCACGGTACTGCCATTTACCGTAGCCACACCAGCCGATACATTTGTGGTGGCGGTAAGAGCATTGATCTGTCCCGCCAGGTCAGATACCGTTTCTCCAGCGCTGGGAATCGTTATGGGAATTGCGTCAATCGTGAGATCTGTTGCGGAAGCAACCGTGCCACTCGCGCCGAAGTTATAACTGTACGTGGAGTTAAGCCCGGCAACAAGCTTACTCGGCGTTAAGGCGCTGGTACTTGTTGACGCAGTCGCCGAACCCGCCGTCACCGGCAAGATTGTTGCCGCCGCCGGGGTCGCCGCGGCCGCGGACAATGTATCCGGCAAAGTGATCGCATAGCTCCACTTGTTGTTGCCGAGATTGGTATAGGTCACTGTGGCTTCATAGGATTTTCCCAGCGAATCATAAACCTGCACCTGGCCTGTAGCTTGCGTGCCTAGGGGAGACGCGGAATTCAGGTTTTGGGTGAGGCTGAAGGATGTTGTCGCCGAGGGGGGCATCACTTGCCCGGTGGGAATCGTGATATTGGTTAAGCCACCGCTGGTGTCGATCACCCCGTTGGTTGCCGCATACCCCATAACCCCCTGGCCCTCTGTGCTTTCCAGAGTGCCGGTGGAACTAAGCTGGAAATTGCCGTCGCGCGTGTACAGTTGCTGGCCACCGCCAGTGTTCAGAACAAAGAAGCCAGTGCCGTCGATGGCAACGTCGGTTGCGATGCCGGTTGAGGAGATCGCGCCGCCGGTGAAATCGGTGCTGTTCGAGGCCACCTGCACGCCCGTACCTTGCTGTATTTCGCCTCCCGCACCAGTTGTGCCTACTTGCTCGTAAAACAGGTCGCTAAAGTTGGTTGTCTGATCCTTGAAGCCCGTGGTGCTCATATTCGACAGGTTGTTGGCGATGGTGTTCAGCGCCGTGGAATCGGCGTTGAGACCGCTAAGTGGAATGGAAAAACTTGGCATGGTGGATCTCCTCTCGACTGCATCTGAAGCTGGCGCGGGCCGTGCCGGCCGGCGGGTAGACTGACGTTGCCGGGCTGTTTCAAGCCCGCGGAATTGCTGCTACTTGTGAGGCCGTCCGCTCAGGGACTGAGCCACGCTTTGGGCCGCGGGGTTGGCCGCGGGAATACTGAGATTGCCGGGAGCCAGTTTGTTTGCTGCCGCGCTCAGGGCGCCGGGAAGGTTTGTCGCTGTTCCGGACGAGGCGGGCTGAACCGGCGTGCTTGTGCCGGTGGTTGCAGCGCCGCTCGAACTGGAGGCCCTGCTTGAGCCGGTGGTTGCAGCGCCGCTCGAACCTGCCGTAGTGCTGCCACTATCCGTTGTCAGCGTCTGGTTGATCTGGATTAACTGCTCCAGGCTGTTCACATTCACCAACTGATTGATGTACTCGTTAGGGTCGGTATCCGCGGTTGGATCCTGGTTCTTCATCTCGGTGACTAATAAGGTCAGAAAGTCGTTGGCCGAGATGGTAGCCGAGTCGCTGCTGGTACTGCTTGAAGTGCTAGCCGCATTCGCCGAGGCGTTTGAACCGTTTGCCGCTGCCGCCGCGGGGGTTGGCGTTGTTCCCGTAATAGCCTGTGACGCCGTGATGTGGTGATTCAAAATTGCTGATGCCATGTTGCCTCCCTGCTCTTCTCCGCTTCGATTTACGTTCAACTGCGTTTTTGTTTGCCGGACTCTTGCCTGCCGGCCTGCCCGTGGCTTGAGTTTGCCGTCAGGCTCAGGCCATCACCGAAATGTGGTAGCCCCCCAGACCTGCCGTCTGTATGCTTCCGTCCATATTCCCGAACAATGCCGGCGACTCCAGCGAAGCGGCCGGCGACTGGATCGAAGCGTCTGTATACGGAGCGGATGGGGAGCTTGCATCAGCGCCCTGCACTGTTTCCTGCCCTGCTCCCTGCTGCATTTCCTGCCCTGCTGCGCCCTGGCCGCTGCCCGACCCCGACCATCCGCTTTCGGGCGACGTCAGCGTGAGCGTATCGACCGGCGTGTGGTGTTCGGCAAGATAGGCGTTCAATCCTGCCAGTTGGCCGCCCAACGCCTGGGCAGCGTCGGCTGAGCCGGGCACCAGCTGGGCATGAATTCCACCCCCACTCGTATCCGCCCGGACGCCTACCCAACCCAGTGACGGATCCTGAAAACCCGCCTCGGCCCGCTGCGCCCCGGCATGAATCCAGGCCGGTTTCAGCGGCGTACCTGCCGCATCGAGTGTGGCAAAGGCTTCGCGTGCATCTGGTCCGGTTGTCGCTGCCGTTGAGTCAGCTGATTGCGCGCCCGCCGTACTCACAGCCTGACCCGCGCCGGTGTATGCGTGCGCCATCGCTAAGGTATTCACAGCCGGGCCGGAAGACTGTACTTCCACGAGGGGTCTCGCCTGCCGGGCCGAATCGAAATCTTCGGCACTGCGCGAAGACTGCGTTGGTTCGGAGGTCGAGGCCTTTACGCCGCGGACTGAGCCCGGCTTGCCCAGGAATGGGGATTGAGTCGAAATCTGTCCGGGTTGGTAGACGGCGCTGGCAGCCACGAGCAAAGCGTTCAAGCCATCAACAGGCATCGAAGCTTCTGCCACATTCATGCCTTGGTTTCCCGGCTGTGCCGGAATCTGTTCCTGGCCCTGAACATACCGCTGAGTCCAATTTTGATCTGGCGTGAACGCCGGAGATGGATTTGGGCTAAGCGCCTGTGTCTCCGTCGTGTTCGTGCTTTGCGCGATGGTTTGGGTGAGGCTTTGACTGGCAACCTGCTCCTGAACCGGATTCCTGCTCGGTGTTGTAGCCGGAGCCGGAATCTGTTCTGAAATGATGATCGAAGCTGGAGCCTGGTTTGCTGTCTGCACTTGGCTTGCCGCCAATATCTCAACAGGAATCGTGTTTGACGCTGTGGCGTGCACGGGGCTTTGACTCGTAACCTGCGTCTGAATCGGCTTCAGGCTCTGCACATCGGCCGGAGTTGTTCTCGAATGAATGTGGAAGACGGAGCCTGGTTTGCCGTCTGCACTTGGCTTGCCGCCAGCGACTCCACCGAGATCGTGCCTGGCGCATCAGTCTGCGTGGGGCTTTGGCTAACAACTTGTGCCTGAATCATGTTCCGGCTCGGTGTTGTCGCCGCCAGAGTTTGTTTTGAAACTAAGATCGGAGACGAGGTCTGGCTCGGTGCAATCGTCTCCGCCGGAATCGCGGTCTGTGCTGCCGTCTGAGTCGTCGTTTGAGACTGGCCGTGGTTAGGAGCAGGCGTTTCAGGCGGGTTTTCGCCCTCAGTAAGCGGCGTAATCAGAGGCGGCGCGGATTTGCCGGCAGCTAAAGTCTGTGTTTCGCTGCGGGTCAGGCTGGATGTGCTACTCAGGTTGGAATCAGGCGAGGCTTGCGCCGGATTCGCAGGCGGTGCAGATTCATTTGCAGTCTGCCGCACGGCTGCATCTTTCGCTCCAGCATTGTCACTGGGAACATTCTTCTGAGGCGATTGCGTGATCAGCGAATCCGAAACAGAAGCCGAAGCAGAAGCATTAACAGTAGCCGGAACAGAAGAAGTAGCCGAAACAGAGGCCGAAGCATAATCCAAAACAGAAGCAGAAGTAGAAATAGAAGCAGAGGTAGAAGCAGAAACAGAGGTAGAAACAGAAGCGGTTTGCGGGTCCGACCATCGATCGGCAGAGATCTGAGTCTGGGCAAATTGCGCCCGCGTGTCTGCGCTGCTTGCAACCGGAATAGTGCTGGTAGCTTCCGGAACAGCCTGCACAAGACTCGAACTTGCCTCTGGGAGAGTTTCCGGCAACGGTCCGGCCAAGGCGGCATCTGGTTTGGCGACACTTGTTAGCTGCTTTGCCTGAACTGCATCCGGCTTGGCGGCGTTGATGGCACGGGCGGGACGCGAGCCACGGGCAGATTCCGCTTTCTGCTTCGCTGCAGAATTCGTGTTTTCAGATCCGGCCGAAATTGGTTTTGCCGCCACGGCAGACGACTGGGCTGCTATAGCTCCAGTCCGAGCGCTAACTGGTGACAACGTCACACCGGCGCCTGTCTGTCCACTTCCCTTCTCGCTATCTGGCGTGACGCTCGCGCCCGCGTCCGTCTTCAGGTTCTCAGTCTCTGTTTTCTGCTCCAGGCGCAGATCCATGCCGGCAGAAAGGGAAGAAGCGGAGGGTGTAGCAGAAGTCTGCAAGGATGCCGCACCTTCAGAGGCTGTTTCTTGACCTGCCTCGGTCTCGCTGAAGCCTTCCATGCTGGAGTGCAGCGAAACCAGCAGCGATTGCCAGTTAGCTCGAAAGCTTGTAGCCGCAGAAACCGTAGAAGATAAGAGCTCGAATGCGGCCGCCCCGGTACGCCCTAAGCTGTGTGTTGTGCCCGGAGCCTTGCCCAGGCCCGGCGCCGGAGTTCCCCCCGCTCCAATCTCGATGGCTGCGGCAATCGTCATGTGAGGTAATAGAGCAGACAGTGTGCCAAAAGGCGACAGTGGTGGGTTAGAGCATTGTCAGGAATGGAACCGGCAATCCCGATTCAGGAAGCACTAATGTTTCCGTGTAAATTTTCACTCAAGTATTTTCTCAGGAGCATTTATCGTTCACGGCGGGCGGCTGGGAAAAGGCGCTTGCATGAGGGGCAAGCTCTTGCCTGGTGGAGAGGGCAGGTTCAGCATTGGTCTCTTCTTTGCACTCGTCACGGTACAGCCGGGAGCTGTACCAGTCGTCGATCGCCTGCTGGCCGCGCCGTCCGTCCTCGATGGCCTCTCGCGCTTCGGTCTCCTCGATCAGGGTTTCCGCCTGCCGGCGTTCCACTCTCTTCAAGAGAAACTCCTGACGTCGGTCCACCGCAACGTCTCCCAAGGCGTCGATTCTAGGCCCCAGCGCGGCAGCATGAAGGCTGGCCGAGCGCGTTTCCTCCAGGCCGGCAAGGCGGTCCAGCAACTGGCCGGTTTGTGCGCTGGCCTGAACCAGGCTCCGGCCCCGGCGATTCCGCTCGATGGCGGCTGCAAGCACGTGCTCCAGGCGATGAAGTTCGCTGAGCGCGGATTCCAGAGCCAGCTTACTCTGCTCTTCCTGGAGGTTCCGAATGCGCAGCAGGCGGCGCAACGCGCGCGAGACGGCCATGGCTCACACCTCCGCGGCCAGCGCGGCCAACTGGCGGAGAGACTCGGCAAAGTGAACCTGCTCATGGATCTCCTGGGTCATGAAAGCCCGCATCGCTCCCCGGGCATTCAAGGCGCGGTCCAGATCCAGGTCCGAGCCCGGCTTGTAGGCCCCGATGCGCACCAAATCCTCGCTGCGCGCGTAGACAGCCATCAGCTTGCGCAGGAGCGCCGCCTGCTCGCGATGCGCGGGCTGGGTAACAAACGGCATCAGCCGGCTGATTGAGTCCAGCACTTCGATGGGCGGATACCATCCTTCGGCAGCCAGCGCGCGAGAAAGCACCACGTGACCGTCGAGCAGCGACCGGACCGCGTCTACCAGCGGGTCCTGCTGGTCGTCGCCTTCCATCAATACGGTATAAAAGGCAGTAATCGAGCCCACACGGAATTGCCCGGCGCGCTCCACCAGCTTGGCGAGACGGTTGAATACCGAAGGCGTGTACCCCTTGTTGGTGGGCGGTTCTCCGGCCGCCAGGCCAATCTCCCGGGCGGCCATGGCAAAGCGGGTCAGCGAATCCAGCACCAGCAGCACGTGCCTGCCCTGGGCGGCAAAAAATTCGGCGATCGTAGTAGCGGCAAGCGCCGCCCTCATGCGCATCAGCGGCGACTGGTCGGAGGTCGAGACCACCACCACCGAGCGTGCCCGGCCCTCACCGCCCAGCGAATCATCCAGAAACTCGCCCACCTCGCGGCCCCGTTCGCCCACCAGGCCCACCACCGTCACATCCGCCTCGGTGTTACGGGTCATCATGCCGATCAGCGTGCTTTTGCCCACCCCCGAGCCGCCGAAGATGCCCACGCGCTGTCCCCTGCCCACCGTTAATAGCGCATCGATTACGCGAATTCCCGTACCCAGCGGGGTACGAATCGCTACCCTGTCCAGCGGAGGACGCACCACTCCCTCAAGCGGCAACGTCAGGGAGACAACCGGCGGACGGCCCTCATCGATCGGCGCGCCCAGCGCATTCAACACTCTGCCCATCAGCGCCGGTCCCACCTCGATCTCGGGATGGACGCCCATGGCTTCAACGCGATTCCCAAAGCGGATGCCCTCGGTGCTCTCAACCGGCATCGACAGCACATTGGAGCCGCGAAAGCCGATTACTTCGGCCAGATGCGCGCGGCCGTGCTGATCCTGTATCTCGCAGCACTCGCCGACTGAAGCCAGCGGTCCCGCCGACTCGATGGTCTGTCCCACCGACTCAAGCACCTGGCCGCGCCAGCGCCATGGCTGGCCGCGCTCCAGACGGCCAAAGTAGCGCTCCAGCATCTCGGTCATGCGCCGCTCTCCTGGATGTCGTCTACGGCTGCGTCGGGCGGCTCATGAGCATCAGATTTAAAACTGCCGGTTCTGGAACTGCCGGCGCGATCAAAGAAACCCCGCTCAATCTCTCCCAATTGCGCGCGTATTCCCAGGTCCACCGAACCCAGATCGGTTTCAATTAAGCAGTCGCCCAGGCGCATTCCTTCGCCCGCGACGACAGTGGGCTTCATCGCCAGATTGGGCAGCAGCGCGATGGCCTCGGCCCAAAGATCGAGCTCGGTCTCAGGCACCAGCAACTGCGCCTTGGTCGATCCGGAGAGCTGTCCGAGTGCTACCCTGACCGCGCCGGTCAAAAGAAGCGGATCCATCTGGGCCTCGCGGCGAAGAATGCGTGCCGCCACAGCCAGCGCCAGCTTCACCACCTCGTGCTCGACTATACCCAGATAGCGGTCCCTCTCCTGGGTAAAACTTTCGAGAAGCCCGGCGGCCTGCTGCACTCGCTCGCGCTGGGCGGCAACCTGGGAGCCGCTTTGCGCCTCGTGCTCGGCCTTGCGGCCCTCCTGGCGGCCCTGCTCGCGGCCGGCCTCGGAGGCGCGGCGCTTCTCCTCTGCCAACCGCGCCTCGAAATCGGCATGCAGACGGCTATCGCCAGCTACGCCCGAGGCATCCCTGGACGGCGTCGCGGGAGCACGGGGCGCGGCATCCTCAACATTCTCCCATCCGTTCCACTCCGGCAAATAAGGCGCATCGGGCCCGGCCGGGTAATCGAAGATCTCGATACGCCCAGAAGCGTTCTTGCGCGTTGCTGATTCTGCCTGCTGCAAAAATTGCCTCCAAAAACAGCGGTCAGGGATCAATGTTTAGTGGTCAGGAAAAAACATGGGCATTGACAGCTGATAACTGACTACTGATCACTGCTACGCCAGCATCTCGTCGCCGGTTTCCAGTTTGAGAACCACCTTGCCTTCAGCCTCCAGACGCCGCGCCAGGGTGAGTATCTCCTGCTGGGCCTGCGCCACCTCGCGGGAGCGCACCGGGCCCAGAACCTCCATGTCTTCCTTCAACATCTCCACGGCCCGGGAACTCATCGACTTGAAGATCTGGGCGCGCAACTCGTCTTTTGCGCCACGCAAGGCCATCGCCAGTTGCCGCTTGTCCACGCCGGAGACAATCTCGCGGATGGTGGCCGGCGGCACCGTCACCAGATCTTCAAAGGTGAACATCAAATTGCGGATGCTCAAGGCCAGCTCCGGCTGGCCTTCTTCAATTGTTTCGAGAATCTTCTTGGACTCCTCAGCGTTGAGCCGGTTGAGCAGATCTGCTACCGCCTTGAAGCCGGAGTAGCTCTTGCGCGCCGTGTCACCCACATTTTCCAGGCGCCGGTGCAGAATGTGCGCCACCTTCTGCGCCATCTCCGGCGAAAACTGGCGCATCTCGGCCAGCCGCTGGATGGACAGCACCTTGTGGTCTTCGCTCAGGTTGTCCAGCACCATCGAGGCCCGCTTGGGATCCAGATGGGCCAGCACCAATGCGATGGTCTGTGGATGCTCGCTGTCGAGCAACTTGCCCAGCTGCTGTGGATCGGTGCGCTGCAACTTGGCCAGATTGCCGTGGGCTTCCTCCTGGGAGCGGCGCACCAGCGACAGCAGGTCGTCGGCGCGCGCCTTGCCGAAGGTCTCATGCAGCAGCCGGGTGGCGTAGTCCAGCCCGCCGTGGGTCATGAAGTGCTGTGTATCCAGAAGCTCCCAGAACTCCTCCAGTATTCCGGCAGACATCTCCGGCGTGATGCCGCGCAGATCGGCCAGTTCCTCGGTCAGCTGCTGCACGTCCGCCTCGGGCAGGACGCGCAGTATCTCCCTGGCCGACACCTCGCCGACGGCTACCAATAAGACAGCGGCCTTGCGCACCCCGCTCAAGTTGGCCGTCAGTTGCCGCCGTGCTGCCGCGCTCTGAGTTCCCTGTTCGGGCAAGACTCCGGTCCTTTCTCTTGTTGCTAGCTGCTAGCCTCTAACTTATTCACATGCCGCCCATCGACTTTATCCATCGCCTCCCGGATCAATCGGAATGAATCCAGCTCTGCAAGAGGCGCGAGCTTTGCGTGGGCTCGCGTTTGAGGTGGTTGGTTACCTGCTCAAAGATCTCCTGCTCCCTGAGCCGCTCGGGGTCTACATCGGCCGGCTCAGGCGGCTTGAATACTCGCGCTTCCACAGCTTCCGCATGTCCTGGCAGTTCCTTGCCCCCTCTCTTTGCCGATGGACCGAGTTGGGCATGGCGCAGGGCGGGACGCACTCCAAAGGCCACCACCACCAACAGACCTGTCAGAAAGGCGGCATACTTGATCAACACCGGTGAGCCTTCGGCGGTAGCCAGAATCTGGCCCGGCAACGAGGCTGATGGCTGCATACGGTTATCCTCGAAGGCCATATCCTCAACTTCGAGCCGGTCGCCGCGCGCCGCGTCAAAGCCCACCGCGGCCTGCGCCAGCGCTGTCAGGTTGCGCAACTCCTCGGGCGAGCGGGCCTGCCATTGCGCTGCCTTGTCCTTGGAGGCGGGCTGGGCCATCCGGTCGTTCACCACAATGGCCGCGGTCAGCCGCCGCACTCTTCCCGGGTTTTCGATCATGTGCCGCAACGTCTTTGTAGCCGCGTAGGTTCCGGCCTCGCTCTTGGCGGTTTGCGGTGCTGAGACTTGTGTCGGGTAGACCGGCAAGGCCTGCGAGTTGGGCGTATTGGAAGCCGTGCCGGGAACCCCGGCAGCCACCGGCTGCGGACCGGAGGCCTGCTCGGTGCGCTGCATCGACAAAGTTACCGTTTGATCCGGGTCGTAGCTCTCTTTGGTCTCTTCCGTTGCAGTCGGATCGTAGTCCAGCGTCACCGAGGCACGCACGTTGCCCGCGCCGGTCACCGGCTCCAGGGTGGTGATCAGCTTTTCTTCCAGAGCCTGCTCGGCGCTCAAACGCAGGGCGTCGGCGGTCTTGGGACCGAGCGGTATTTGACCGGCCGCATCCACCAGCACCACGTGATCCGGCGTAAGACCATCGACTGCCGAGGAGACCAAATTGCGAATTGCCTCCGGCTCTCCCTCGCCCAGCGTGCGACGGCGCAGCTTGAGCACCACCGAGGCCTTGGCCGGCCGTTCCGCATCACGAAAGAGCGAGTCGTGCGGCAGAACCAGGTGAACCCGCGCCGATTGAACGTCCGACAAGGTTCCGACGGTGTGCTCCAGCTCGCCCTCCAGTGCCCGTTGATAGTTGACCTGCTCGTCGAACTCCGACCCCACCCAGTTGGGCTTGTCGAAGATCTCAAAGCCCAGCCGCCCGCTCTTCAGGCCTTTGGCCGCAGTCACCAGCCGCGCCTTGTCCAGTTGCGCGGCCGGAACCATAATGCCGGCGCCATTCGGAGCAGGCTCAAAGGGAATTTGCGCCTGGGCCAGAACCTGGCCGGCCTGGCGCACATCCTCCGGGTCAAGATCCGCATACAGGATGCGCCAGTCAGGCCGCATCCCGTACCAGAACAGGCCTCCCACCAGCCCCGCCAGCAACAGGATCAACACCACCGTCCAGCCGCGCTGCGCCGGATGCATCTGCGCCCAGCCGACCCGGGTGCGGCCCCAAAGACCGGCCAGCCGGTCGGTCAACTGGGGTTGGCCGGGTATCGTCGGCGCGCTCTTCTGCAACTGTGTTCCGGTGGCCATGGTTTCCGCTCTCAGTGGTCAGTGATCAGTCCCTTGCCTCATTGCCAACTACAGACAACTGACGACTGCCTTCAAAATTGCATTCCGATGACCTGCTGGTAGGCCTGGACTGCCTTGTTGCGCACCGCCAGCGCCAGCTCAAAGGCCATGCTCGCCTTCTGAGTGGCAATCATCGCCTGATGCACGTCCACGCCGGAGCCGGTCATCAATCCGGTGACGGCGGCGCGCGCCTGGCTTTCAAGCTGGTCCACCTGGCCAACTGCATCGGTCAATAGATCGGAAAACGGGGTGGGCTGCGCGCCTGGGCCGCCGGTCGAAATTGCGGCCGTTTGAGCGCCAGCGCCGGAAAGCCCTTGCAAGGCCTGCGTTGCCGTGGTCATGGGGTTGATGGGGGTTAACATGGGTTCTCCCTGCTGTTATCGTCCCTGAATTCAGTCCGCTACGTGTGCACTGCATGGGCTGCACAACCCGGCATGGCGATTACGACTTGGCAATCTCCAATGCCGACGTGATCATGCCCTTCTCGGCCTGCACGGCGGAGCTATTCAAACCATATGCACGTGTCGCCCCCATCAGGTCCACCATCTCTGTGAGGGGATTAATGTCTGGATACGAGACATACCCGTCCGGCCCGGCATCCGGGTGCCCGGGGTCATAGCGCTTGAGCGGGGGCGAGGTATCTTCAACTACAGCCGCAATATGCACGCCCGGCACTGTTGATCCGGAGTTATTGAGATTCAGCGGAAGCAAAGGCGCCGGAAGCGCGGGCAATGCCGCTGCGGCAAGGCTTCCCGAGGCCGCCGTTCCTGAAGCTGCATTGAGGCTGTTGACGAACTCGGGATCGCCGGCATTGGCGGCAAAGACGACATGCTGGCGTTGGTAAGGGGTGCCGTTGGCGGTGCGCGTTGTCTCCGCGTTGGCCATGTTGGCCGCCACCACCTCGGCGCGCATCCGCTCAGCCTGCATGGCGCTGCCCGAGGTCTCCATCATCGCAAAGAGGTTCATCTGGGCTTCCTTCTCACGCAGAAACAATCTGCTGCGCAATTATCAGATGAATCCCTGCACGTGAATCTCCAATTTACTTGCTGTCAGAATGGATGGCGTCCAAGATACGCTGGTACTCCTGGCGGAGCAGCGTCACGCCGGTCTTGAATCGCAGTTGCGCCTCGGCCAGGTTCAGGCCCTCGCGGTCCATGGAGACGTTGTTGCCGTCGGGCCGTGAAATCAGTCCATCCACCGCCTTGATCCGCACCGGCCGGGCTGCTTGCCCTTTCTCCACTCCGGTCATTGCCGTTCGCATCTCGGCCTCGAAGTCCATGCCCACTGCCTTATAACCGGGAGTGTCAATATTGGCCATGTTGGCCGCCGTCAGCTTGGCCTCGCTGACGGCCAGATCCAGGTAACGGGCAATCTGGTCACTGAGTTGGCTCTCAACCTGCATCTGACTAACGTCCTTCCTGACAAAAAAGCTAAAAGCTGCCGTTCAGTTCAGTTGATGGTCAGCCCGAAATCAATCTCGCGCGCGGTGATAACAGCATCCTCGCCGGCCAGAATGGCGCCCCGCTCCAGCACATGCTCAAGCTCGCGGACATTACCCGGCCAGTCGTGGGCTGCGAGCTTGGCCAGCGCACTCGGATCAACCCGTTTAATCGGAGCCTCGCGGCCCATCTGCGCCAGAAAGTGATTGACCAGCAGGGGCAGATCCTCGGTGTGCTCGGCCAGCGACGGGGTACGGATGAGAAAGACGGCCAGCCGGTAGTAAAGATCGGCGCGGAAGCCGCCCGCCTGGGTCTGCTGGGCCAGCGCCTGATGCGTCGCGGCGATGATGCGCACGTCCACCTTCACCTTTTCGTTGTCGCCTACCCGTTGCAACTCGCCGCATTCCACAAAGCGCAGCAGCTTGGATTGCAGGCTAAGCGGCATCTCCCCGATCTCGTCCAGAAACAGGGTTCCTCCGTCGGCGGCCTCAATTCTCCCCACGCGTCCCTGCACCGCTCCGGTAAAGGCTCCGCGGGTGTGGCCAAAGAGCTCGGCTTCCAGCAGCGCCTCGGGAATGGCCGCGCAGTTGATGGCGACAAACGGCTGGCGGCTGCGGGTCGAGAGCCGGTGCAACGCCTCGGCTACCAGCTCCTTGCCCGAGCCGGTTGGTCCTTCGATTAAAACCGGGGTCGAACGCGGGGCCACCAGGCGAACGCGGCGGCTGACCTCGAGCATGCAGGGAGCGTAGCCAATCATCTCCGGCAGCCGCTCACTGGAGGCCGGCTCGACTCCAAGTACGGGCAGATCCGCTTCAGCCGGGATGGTTCGAGAAACGATGGGATAGGAAAGCATTCCCGCTGGCAATGCGCTCGGGGGCGGAAAAGCCGGAGAGGCCGCGTCAGGAAGAACCGACTCCGGCCACGGATTGACATGCAGGTGGTCGGGCAATTGGTCCGGCTTGTCGAGCGCGGGAGCCGCATTCCAGATCGCCGTGTCATTATCCTGCGAGCGGCGCAAGGCGTAAAGCAACTCCTGGCGGTAAGGTCCGCGCGGGCTCTCCTGTGCGATGGAACCGCTGGCAGTCACCAGGTCCACTTCGGGGAAAAACGTGCGGAAATCCTTGAGAAATTCGGCCAGGTCGAGATCAGGCAGCCATGAATCAACGATGACCGCCTCCGGAGGGGCCGCATGCGCCTCTGCCCAGGCCTGGGCGCCGCCTTCGGCCTCCCGCACCTGCCAGCGCAGGCCGGTGAGAGTCTCGGTGAGCTTTTGCCGAAAGTTGCGGTCCGCGCTTGCAACCAGCGCCGTGCGCGGGCGGATGCGGTTGGCGAGAGGGAGAGTGGAAACGGGAATAGTGACCATGAATATCTCCTGAATATCGATTGATCTGATTCAATTCATAAGCAGGTGCGCGGTGAACAACTAAGCGGCCGCCACCGGAACCACCATGCCGGGCAGAATCGCCGGCACGGAAAGCACGGGCAGGGCGGAAAGCGCCAGATCGGTTTCCGGCGGCACCATGTACCCCTGGCCGCGCACGGTGCGGATCAGTTGTCCGGGTGGCGGATCCTTAAGCTTGCGGCGCAGGTAGTTGACGTAGACATCCACGATGTTGGTGGTCTGCGTCGGCTCCAGGTTCCAGACCGAATCCAGCAGTTCCACCCGTGAGACGCACTGGCCGCGATTGAGCATCAGGTGTTCAAGCAGGGAAAACTCCTTGTTGGTGAGGACGATCGACTGGCCGGCGCGGCGGGCGGTATGGTCCAGCCGGTCCAGTTCCAGGTCGCCGGCGCGCAACAGCAGCCGCGCCTCGCGCTTGCGGCGCAACAGCGCCCGGCATCGAGCGCGCAGCTCGTGGAGGCTGAAAGGTTTGATCATCAGGTCGTCGGCTCCGCGGTCCAGGCAGCGGACTCTCGTGTCCACCTCCTGGCGGGCTGTCAGCACCAGCACCGGCAGGTCCGCGTCCATCCTGCGAACCTCTTCGAGCACCTGCTCTCCGTCCTTGATCGGCATATTCAAATCAAGAATGGTCAGGTCGGGCATCTCCTGGCGAAATGCCTCCACCGCGGCGGCTCCATCATAAGCCAGGCTGACACGATGCCCGTCGGCCTCTAAGCCGCGACTCAGAAATAATCCTAGCGCCTTGTCGTCTTCGGCGATCAATAACCTCATAGCTGCCTTTCTCTTTGAGCGGCGCTTTAACTTCACTGCGCCAATCTGCTCCACATTCTTAGCCGACCAGCTTAGCGTGCGCTAACGGACGGCACACCTAACCATCCCGCGTAACGAGAAGAAACTCAAGGTTGGAAGAAAAAAAGGAGGCAAGGCGATTCCAGGAACGGCACAGTACGGGAGCAGTTCCCGAAATGGCGAGGGTACGCCCGCGCTCCGCAGCGCGTGCGGCTCGTCTCTCAGACAGCATATCTACGGCACAGTCCGGCTCCCGGCCGCGGACCTGCTATGCCACACGTTTGTTCGTCCGCGATGCTGCCTTATCGCGATACATCGCGGCGTCGGCGCGCTCGATCAACTCCTTCATCGTGTCGTCTGTCAAACGTTCCGCGAGGCCGATGGAGGCGTCAACTTGCAGCTTACTGGGCACGGAATTTGCCTGAACCGTGTAGTTGCCGCACACCCATTTGCGCAGCCGGTCGATCTGCGCCGTGGCATCGGCAAGTCCGCAATGGAGCAGCAGGATAAACTCATCGCCGCCCCAACGCCCGATGGTGTCTGTAGAGCGGCACACGGAGCGCAGCTCGGCGGCAAACTGCTTCAGCAACTCATCTCCAGCCATGTGGCCATGCTTGTCATTCACCCGTTTGAACTCGTTGATGTCGATAATGGAGACACAGAACGCAGCCTCGGTGCAGATGCATTGCTCGATCTGGCCTTCCACGGCCAAACGGCTGCGCAACCCGGTGAGCGCGTCGCGCGAGGCAATCTCTTCGGCCTCTTCCAGACGCGTCTGATAGGTGGTAACTTCCTTGCGCAACTGATCGACGACGGCCTTTCCTTCCGCCGTCATTCTGTCGATCGAGGTCTTCAGTTCCGTGGCACTCTGCTTGATCGACTCCCGAATCTCGGTCAGGTCTTCCAGGTTGGCGATGCCTTTGAGCCGCGTTGTTACATCGGTGATCTGAGCGGCGCAACGCTGGTCCCGCTCGCCCACCGACTCGGCGGTGCGGGCCATCATCAGCAGGATCTCCTTCACCTCGCTGGTCTGCTGCCTGTAGTGCTGCGCCGTACGCCGGCCCCAGCCCTGCAAGTGATCGCGCACACCGGCTTCCGTCTCCTCGACGGATTCGCAGGTGAGTTTCGCGGAGAGCTTCTCTCCCAGCTTGCCCAGACCCTGTTTCAATTCCCCGCCCAGAGCCGGGCAGGCATCCTGGCCGCAGTTGCCCATCTCCACCAGCGCGGAGCGATACGCGGCAACGGTCACCGGCAGAAGCGCCTTCTTCTCCGGCTTATCGCATTCGCCGGACTCCGTTTGCGTTTGTTCAAGATATTTTTTGATGGAGATCATCGTTCCTCGGAGAATTGCTCCGCGCTGGGAGGTCGCGCGACAGACTCTCACCGGCTTATCGACAGTGTTTGAAATTATCTTTAGCTTCGGAAAAATAGACAAAAAATAATAGTTGACACAGTTCGCTTTTTATTCGCTATAATGCGCGCATGGCTGTCACCCGCAGGCAAAAAGAGATTCTCGACTTCCTGGAGTCGTTTGTAAGGCGCAACAGATACTCCCCGTCGTTTGAGGAGATTGCGCACGGCATGGGACTTAAGAGCCTGGCCACCGTGCATAAGCACATTACCAATCTGGAAAAGAAGGGGATGCTGGACCGCGTGCATAACCGCAGCCGCTCCATCGATGTGGTGCCGCCCGGAACGCGCACTCGCACCAGCGACCGGATGCCGCTCATGGGCCGCATCGCCGCCGGGTTTCCCGTCGAGGCAATGCAGAACGAGGAGAGTATCTCGCTGCATGACGTGGTGGGCAACCGCGACGTCTTTGCCCTCGAAGTACGCGGCGACTCGATGCGCGACGAGCACATCATCAGCGGTGATTACGTGCTGGTGGAGCGCACTCGCACGGCACGCCAGGGGGAGATCGTCGTGGCCCTGCTGCGTGGCTCGGAGACCACGCTCAAGCGCTTTTATGCCGAGGGCAGCAAGGTGCGGCTGCAACCTTCCAACATGGAGATGAGCCCAATTTATGTTCCCGCCGCGCAGGTGACGATTCAGGGCCGTGTGCTGGGCGTGCTGCGTAAGTATCGGCAATAGCGCCGACCTGCCAGCTTGCCAAGCGCAGGTTGATTCATGTGCCAGGAGATGAACGTGTCCCAACCCTTCGACTATCCGGCGATTGCCAAAATGATCGATCACTCGCTGCTGAATCCGTCGCTGACGGCCGCGGCGCTGGAAGAAGGTTGCTTACTGGCGGTTCGATATGACGTGGCCAGCGTATGTATCGTGCCCTACTATTTGGCCCGGTGCACCGCTCTGCTGGCTGGAAGCACGGTCCACGCCAGCACCACCATCGGTTTTCCTCATGGAGGGCACACGACTGCCGTCAAACTCACTGAAGTCCGGCAGGCGCTGGCCGACGGCGGCGAGGAACTGGATGCGGTCATCAATATCAGCAAGGCGCGGAGCGGAGATTGGCAATATGTGCGGGAAGAGCTTGCGGCGCTGGCGGCAGCCACCCATGCGGGCGGAGCCCGGATCAAGGTGATCTTTGAAAATGCTTATCTTGACGATGCTGCCAAGATCCGGTTGTGCGAGATTTGCGCGGAGATTGGAGCCGACTGGGTCAAAACCTCAACCGGGTACGCGCCCAGCGGGGCCACTCTGGCCGATCTCGAACTGATGCGCAAACATTCTCCGGCTCACGTTCAGGTCAAGGCGGCGGGCGGCGTTCGCGATCTCGATACATTGCTGGCCATACGCGACATCGGAGTGAGCCGGGTAGGCACATCCAACACCCAGCCCATTCTGGAGGAATGCCGCAAGAGGCTCGGGCTGGAGCCTCTCTCTCTTGCCGGCGCAGCGACAGCGGCGGCCGCCGGATACTAGCGAACCAGACGAAATCCTCAAATGAAAAGGCCCAGCGGATACGCCGGGCCTTTTCACGCTGCCAGTCAGCAGACGCAACGGAAATGCCGCTACGCCAACAGACTCTTGATCTTCTCTTCAATCACGTCTTGAGGAACGTAGCCGATAATCTGGTCGGCCACTTTTCCGCCTTTGAAAAAGAGCAGGGCAGGAATGCCGCGAACGTTGTAGCGCGACGGGGTAGCACCGTTTTCGTCCACGTTCACCTTGGCCACCTTCAGCTTGCCGGCATAGGTTGCCGCCAAGACATCCACAACGGGCGCAATGGCCTTGCAGGGGCCGCACCATACGGCCCAGAAATCCACTAGAACCGGCTGCTCGCTCTGGAGCACCTCCCGGTCAAATGTTGCATCGCTTACTTCAATAATTCCCAATCCAGCCATGATCCTCCTTGCGGTCACTGCTTACATCCAGTGTAACGTCATTTAGTGGTCTTTCATGTGATGCGCTGGAGTGCGGCAAAGTCGCAAACCGCTGGTTACCTTCAACAAAAAGCGAAATCTGCAAACCTGAACAGGCCAGCATCTGTATGGATTGCTCCAGATAAAATATCAGATCCGCGTCCAGAGCAAATAAAAGCGCCCGGATCCTGAAAAGGATCACGGGCGCTAGAGCAGCCCTCCCCCAGAACTGCCCACGTGTGCGAATTTAGGTTTTCCTGAGGTGAAAAGCAAGCAATCTTGAGTAACAACTTAAGTAACAAAATAGTGAGAAATCTCTGGAAAAAGGTAACATTTGGCTGGAAACTAAAACCCGAAACTGCAAATCATGGGCCGTGGTCAGTGGCCCAAGCGCGCCGTTTCAAAGGAATAGTTAGCTCCTGTCGGTTCAAACCGGCAGAGCTTGAGTTCCGGCTCCAGGATGCCTTCCAGCGCCTGGCGAATAGCCGCCAAGGCCCCTGGAACACGATCCTGGCTGCCGGTGACGGCCAGAACCGAAGGTCCTGCGCCACTAAGAGCCGCGCCCAGAATGCCGTATTTTCCGGCCAGCGGCAGCAGGCGAGGCAGCAAGGGACAAAGCGGCGCGCGGTAGGGCTGATGAATGCGGTCGCGCATGGCCATGCGCAGCAGGTCGGCATGCCCCTGTGCAAAAGCCAGCCCCAGAAGCGCCACGGACTGAATATTGGCCACCACATCAGCACGAGAATACTTTGCGGGCAGTGCGGAGCGGGCCTCGCTGGTAGCTAACGGCTCAGCGGGAAGAACCACGATGGCCCGCCACTCGGCCGGGGGCTCGACGCGCGCCACGTGGACTCGCCTGCCCTCGCCAGCCGCCGTCACAAAACCGCCCAGCCAGCAGGCTGCGGCGTTGTCCGGATGGCCTTCCAGCGCCACCGCCTCCTCCAGAATGCGCTCTGCGCTCCACTCCAACCGGCCAAAGTGGACTGCCAGACAGATGGCTGCCAGCCGTCCCGCTGCCGACGAGCCGCATCCCATCCCTAGCGGAATCTCGTTGGTCATCTGAATCGCCAAAGGAATCACCGGCCGCCCGTTGCTCTGTAACAGGTTCTTGTAAATCTCCAGAATGAGATTGTTCTCAAGCTGGGAACAGAGTTCCCGGTCGCGTCCGGTTGCGGTAATCGAGAACTCCGCTGCCGGCTCAGCCTCAATCTCCAGAAAAAAATCGAGGGCTACGGCGGCGGCGTCAAATCCGGGGCCGAGATTGGCGGAGGTGGCCGGCAGGCGCAGCCGTAATCTCGCCGGCTTTGCGTCTCCTATTAACGCGCTCAAAGCCTCGCTCATCGGATGCTTCCTTTCAGCGCGGCCATTACCGCGGCCGGCGTCGCATCCACAGTTACCGCATCCCGCCGCAGGCTTTCGATCTCCGCTTCCCTTCCCGCGATTTCACCTTTCTTCAGCAAGGTTCCACGATGGAATTCGATGGTGTAGTCGGCATCTTTGAGCGTGTGGCCGGTCAGCATCAGAACCACCTTCTCGCCAGCGGCAACTTTGCCCTCGGCGCGCAGCTTCTTCAGCCCTGCCAGCGTGACCGCGGAGGCCGGCTCGCAGCCCAGCCCCTCAGCGCCAATCTCCGCCTTAGCTATTGCAATCTCGGCTTCGGTCACATCCAGGCACCAGCCTCCGGTCTCCTGAATCGCGCGTGCAGCCTTGCGCCACGAAGCTGGATTGCCGATGCGAATGGCAGTGGCGCGGGTGTAGGCCATGACCGGTTCCAGCACGGCGGCGTTATGCTCGTTGAAGCTGCGTACCAGGGGATTAGCCCCCGCTGCCTGAATTACGCTGATGCGCGGCATCCGCGCCACCAGCCCCAGCTCGTACATTTCCTTGAAGCCCTTGCCCATCGCGGAACTGTTGCCCAGGTTGCCGCCGGGCACAATCAGGTGGTCGGGAACAGTCCAGTCAAAGGCCTCAGCAATCTCCAGGGCCGGCGTCTTCTGCCCCTCCAGCCGGTAGGGGTTCACCGAGTTCAGCAGGTAGATGGGCGCTTCCTTCACAATTTGCGACAGCAGGCGCAGGCAACTGTCGAAATCGGACTTCAACTGGCATGTCACAGCGCCGTAATCCATGGCCTGTGAGAGCTTGCCCCAGGCAATCTTGCCTTCGGGAATCAGCACCAGGCTCCTAAGCCCGGCGCGCGCGGCATAGGCGGCCATGGAGGCCGAGGTGTTTCCGGTCGATGCGCAGGCCACCCACTCGAAGCCGCGCTCCCGCGCCACGCTCATTGCTGCGGTCATGCCCGTATCCTTGAAGGATCCGGTTGGGTTCATCCCCTGGTGTTTGGCAAAGAGCTGGTCAATCCCTAAAGATTTCGCTGCGCGCGCCAGGTGGTAGAGCGGTGTGTTGCCCTCGCGCAGGGTCACTACGTTGCCAAAGTTGTCCAGAATGGGCAGCAACTCGCGAAAGCGCCAGACGCCGGATTGGTCCAGCGCCTCGGAGGATGAGCGCCGCTCCCGCCAGACCCACTTGAGGCCGCCCGCATTGGGCCGGTCCTGTCCCCCGCGCTGGCTCCAGCCGGGGTATTCCACTTCAAACAGTTCTCCGCAGACGGCGCAACGGAAGTCCGGCTGGGCCTCCGCGCCGGCGATCCGCGCCCCGCATCCAATACAGTGCAACTGGTGCAAAATCTCGTTCATGCCTGGTTTTAGCGTATCAGCGCGCGGCGATTCTCGCTCACCTGCGTTGCCGGGAGTGGAGGACAGCTCCTACTTCGGCGTCGCCGCCGCGGGCTGGCCAGGCAGACCGCTCTGCGCTTTATCCAGCGCCGGGTCTTTCAGCTCCCTTCTCGCCTGCTTGCCGTGCGGGCCGTCGGGATCGTACTCCAACAGCTTCAGATAATGCGCTTTGGCGTCGGCATACTTGCCCAGGTGGTGCTCCGCCTCGGCCAAACCCCAATAAACCTCGGGATTCTCGGGGTCCAGAATCAGCGCTGACTCAAAGCGCGATAGAGCCCCCTGCCAGTTTTTGGTCTGTAAATAATAGCTGCCCACCTCAATGTCTTTGGAGGAAGCCTCCTGATGGGTAGTCTCCTTGATGACGAGGAGTTTCTTCTTCTTGCTGGGCTGATTGTCGTCCTCAGGCAGGGGCAGCAACCGCTCCAGGCCCTTGAGGCTGGAGCTGTAATCGGCATCTGAGCTGCTCGTGGTCTCCCGCGCGGGATCGTCCGGACTACGCACCGGATCAACGTCATCGTTAGGCAGCGGAACCGGCGCCCTGTCCGACTCCCTTTCCTCCATTCGATAGGTTCCCTCGGGCAGTGGCGGCGTAGTCTTCGAGGGCATTACGGGAACAGTGCTCGTATCTTCGGGAAAGGGGTTTTTGCTGGAGTTTGGCGGTCCGCCAGCCGGCTTGTTCTGGCCTTTGGTATCGTTCGCAGCCGGCACCTGTGCACACAGCCAGGACGCAGCCGTCAGGCATACCGCCAATGCCAGTGCCATTGAAAATGCGCGTCTCATTTCTCTCGCCTCATACCCTTTAAGTATAGATTGACCTGCGAACATGAGGCTCATCATCCGCTTCTCCTCAATTCATGACGCCGGCTGTTATACGACATCCGTTATACGCAAAGGTGAGCGCGTGGCCGAATACACAGGACCCCTCCCCCTATTTGCTGCGAATCTGTGAATTTGTAGACTTCCGGTGACCGCACCCCGGAACGATACAATCCCCTTTAGACGGCCTCCATTCAGGATTGGCCTCTGGAAGCGAGATCAGCCATGGGTTACCAGGTTCTAGCCAGAAAATACCGTCCGCAGCGCTTTGCCGACGTGGCCGGCCAGGATCACGTTACACGGACCCTGCTCAACGCGCTCAGCCAGAACCGCGTCGCCCACGGTTACATCTTCAGCGGCCACCGCGGCATAGGCAAGACCACTATCGCCCGCATCGTGGCCATGGCCCTGAACTGCCGCACCGAGGTGGGCGCGCCGACCCGGCCCACGCCTGAGCCCTGCGGGGTTTGTGATTCGTGTGTGGAGATTCGCCAGGGCAACGCCGTGGACGTGATCGAGATTGATGCGGCCACCAATCGCGGCATCGACGAGATTCGCGAGCTGAGGGACGCCGCCCGCTACGCGCCCTCCCGCGACCGCTACAAGATTTACATCCTCGACGAGGCTCACCAGATCACCGACGCAGCCTTCAACGCGCTGCTTAAAACCCTCGAAGAGCCTCCCGCGCACGTCATCTTCATGATGGCCACCACGCAGCCCGAGGATATCCCCCAAACCATCCGCTCGCGCTGCCAGCACTTCAGCTTTCATGCCGTCAAATTCGACGACATCCTGGCGCAGTTGAAGATGATCGCCGGTGAGGAGAAGGTCGAGGCCGAGGAGGCCGCTTTGGCCCTGCTGGCAGAGGCCGGCGACGGCTCCATGCGCGACGCGCTCTCCATCATGGACCAGGCCATTGCCTCGGCGCCGGTGGAGAATGGCCTGCCGGTGCTATCGGCGGCGCAGATTCGCGAGCTGATGGGCGCGGTGCCGAATACGGTCTTCGAGCGGCTGCTGGAAGCCGTCGCTGCCGGACAGAGCGCCGAGCTGATGGAACAGTTGAACGTGCTGGTTAATGCCGGCCACAACCCGTCGTCGCTGGCCCGGCAGATGGTTCGCTATCTGAGAAATTGTTTGATGGCCAAGCTGGGCGGCGAGCAGACAGAGCTGCTGCAAATCTCCGCCGATGAACGCGCCCGCGCCGCGCGCACCGCGCAACTCTTCACCGAGGAGGAGCTGACACGCAACCTGCAGATCGTCCTGCGCACCTTCGACGACCTGAACTACCGCCAGGAGCAGCGCTTCCACCTGGAGCTGGGTCTGCTCAAGCTGATTCATGCCCAGCGGCTGCTGCCGATGGAGGAGCTGTTGAGCGGCGTAGGGGCTGCGCGCCCCGCGAATCCAGCATCAGGTTCCACATCAACGCAGCGTTTAGCCGCAAGCCCTGCGCGTCCTGTCGCGACGCCTGCTCCGTCAGCCTCATCGCCTCTTTCACCCTTTGGCCAGGCGGGCGGAAATTTTAGCGCTGGGTCAAAGATGGAATCGAACCCGAAACCTGCTTCAGCCACTGCACCCTTCCCTGCCGCAGCGGCTCCGGCAGCCGGATACGCGGAGCCTGTCACCGAAGGCGCGCTGGCCGTGGCTCCGCAGGCTATTGCCGCTGCGGACAGCCTTCCCAGCATCGAGCATATTCGCCAGGCCGTAGGCAGCGCGCTGGTCGAGGGCGGCCACGTCTCGGCGGCGCAGCTTCTAGGCGCGGGTAAATGGATCATCGATGGAGCCAGCCTACGCATCGAGGTGGCCGGCATGGGCAAGAAGATGCTCGCCCTTACGGTCAACGCTGCAGCGGAGAAGATCATCCGCCAGGAGCTCGAACGGCTGGGTGCACCGACGCGCTTGCATGTCGTTCACGGCGAAGGGACTGCACAAGCCGCGTCGATGCCCGCGCCGCCAGTCGGCAGCATTCAAGAGGCCGCACTGGCCAACCCGTTAGTCCAGCGTGCGCGGGAGATATTCAAGGCCGAGTTGCGCAGCGTCGTCGATCTGAGGCAAAAATAAACGCACTCTCCAGATGAGGAGAAAAGCCATGCTCAACCCGATCAAAATCTCCGAGATGCTCTCCCAGGCCAGCCAGATGCAGGAGGAGGTTCAGCACAAGCTGAGCCAGACGGTGGTCGAGGGAACGAGCGGCGGCGGCGCCGTGACCGCAACCATGAACGGCAAGAAGCAGCTTCTCAAAATCCGCATTGAGCCTGCTGCGGTGATTGGGCTCAGCGGAGACAAGCCGGATGTGGAGATGCTCGAAGACCTGGTGGTGGCAGCGGTCAACGAAGCAGGACGGAAGGCTGAGGAAGCCTTGCAATCCAGCGTGAAAGGAATGCTGGGCGGTATGAATCTGCCGGGACTGGGCTGAGTCTTAACTTTGTACGTATTATCTGAAACCGGAAGGAGCATTACCTCATGCTCGAAGGAATGAATCGCAGAAACTTTCTGCAACTTGGCCTCTCGGCAAGTGCTGTGGCCATGCTTCCCCGCACGATGAGAGCACAGGCCGCGCCAACTTCAGCCAGCGCGGCGCAACCTCACGCCAGCGCCGCTACAACGCTCATCAAGACGACGAAGCTCTACGACAATGTCTATCTGCTCCAGGGGCAAGGCGGCAACATGGCTCTACAGATCGGCCCCGAGGGTAATGTGCTGATTGATGCGAGCTTTGCCCCTGCGGTTCCACGGATTCTCGAGGCCATCGGGAGCTTGAGCAAGGACGCTCCTTTTGCGCTGATCAACACTCACTGGCACGGCGACCACACCGGCGGCAATCAAGGGATGCACGCGGCCGGGTACACCATCTTTGCCCACCAGAATACCCGCACGCGCCTCTCCACTCCGCAGACCTCTAAGCTCTTTCATTCCACATCGCCAGCAGCACCAGCCGGCGCCTGGCCGACGGTCACCTTCGAGGACGCGCTCAACATTTGGCGCAACAGCGATGCGCTCGATCTCGTCCATCTCGCTCCGGCGCACACCGACACGGACATTTACATCCACTTCCACAAGGCCAATGTTCTGCACGTGGGCGACATCTGGTTCAACGGCACGTACCCGTATATTGACGAAGGCACGGGCGGCTCCATCGGCGGCATGATCCGCGCAGCCGAAAAAGCGCTGGCCGTGGCGGATAAAGATACAAAGATAATTCCCGGCCATGGACCACTGGGGACGAAGGCCGAATATCAGAGCTTCCACGATATGCTTTCGAAGGTTCGCGATAAGGTGGCCGCGCTCAAGGCCGGCGGCGCCAGTGAGCAGGAAACCGTCGCTAATAAGCCAACGGCAGAGTTTGATGCCACGATGGCTATAGGTTTTATGAACGCCGATACGTTTACCGGCATTGTCTATCGGACACTGTAGGAGGCGCGAACCGTGACCCGCTACGCCGAGCCGATGGCGCGGCTGATTGAAGAGTTGAAGAAGCTGCCGGGGGTGGGAACCAAGAGCGCTCAGCGCCTTGCCTTCCACATTCTGCGCTCCTCGGACGAGGATGCTTCGGCGCTGGCTGAGGCGGTGCGCGGCCTCAAGGCCAGCCTGCGCCTGTGCTCGGTCTGCAACAACGTCACTGACATCGATCCCTGCGCCTATTGCTCGAGCCCAGCCAGAAACCATCGCCTGGTCTGCGTCGTTGAAGAGCCGACCACTATTGCCGCTATCGAGCGGACGCGCAGCTCCCAAGGTGGCTACCAGGGCGTCTATCACGTGCTGCACGGCACGCTCTCGCCCCTGCACGGCGTGGGACCGGACCAATTGCGCACGGGCACCCTCATTGCCCGCGTCGAAAAGGGCGAGGTGGACGAGATCATCCTGGCTACCAGCCCCACTCTTGAGGGCGAAGCCACCGCCCACTGGCTGGCAACTGCGTTGCGCAGCCCTGCGGTCAAGATCACGCGCATCGCCACCGGCGTTCCCGCTGGCAGCGACATAGAATACGCCGACGAGGTGACCATGGCGCGCGCGCTGGAGGGACGACGGGAGGTTTAACCGGTATAAGCTCGATGGATAGGGCGGCACAAAGCCGCCATCGGGAGGATGAATGATTCGAGTCGGTTTGGTTGGGTTTGGAATGGTGGGGCGGGTCTTTCACGCTCCGCTAATCTCCTCAGTCGAGGGGATACAGCTAGCAGCGGTCATGGAGCGCAGCTCAGACAAAGCCGCCCAGCGCTATCCCGGCATCACCACATACCGCTCCCTGGAGGCGATGCTGGCCGACGCCTCGCTCGACCTGTTTGTGGTCGCCACGCCCAGCCAGAGCCACTTCGAGGTTGCCAGCCAGATTCTCCGCGCCGGCAGAAACGTTATTGTGGACAAGCCCGTATGCACCACGTCCGCTGAAATTGCCCAACTAATGGCGCTCGCCAAGGCTCATAATGTCCTACTTGTCCCGTTCCATAACCGGCGTTGGGACAGCGATTTCCAAACAATTCAGAAACTACTGCGTGAAGGTTTGCTGGGACGTTTGGTCTACTTTGAGTCTCGTTTTGACCGTTGGCGGCCTGATCCGCCGGTTGACCGCCTCTGGAAGGAAGACCCGGCATCCGGCGGCGTTCTGCTCGACCTGGGACCGCATCTGGCCGACCAGGCTTTGACGCTCTTCGGCAATCCGGAAGCGCTCTCTGCAGAGGTTCTCTGCGAGCGTGACTGGGCCCGCGCCTGCGACTCCATCACCCTCTGCCTACGCTATCCCGGCTTCTCGGCCGTTCTGGGCGCCAACTGCCTGACGACGCCTTCCCGCCCCCGCTTCCACCTGCGCGGCACCAAGGGTAACTACTGGAAATCCGGCCTGGACCCTCAGGAGGCCGCGCTGAACAAAATCACGCGCATTGACGATCCGGCCTGGGGCAAGGAGCCAGCCGCTGAATGGGGCACGCTCCACGTCGATGCGGACGGCAGCACAGTAACCCGGCCCGTCGAGCCCATCCCCGGCGACTACCGGCGCTACTACGCGGGTGTCCGTGACGCCCTGCTGGGCAAGACGCCTGCTCCAGTCACTGCGCTGGATGCCTGGCGCGTGGTGCGCCTGCTGGAGTGGGCCTTGGAAAGCTCCAACCAGCGCCGCGAAATCGTCTGCGACTGGAGTCAGGAGCCTAAGTAGGTGCAAGGCGAGGATTGTGCGCCGGAGCGGTCTACTTCAAATGACTCTTTGCAGCTCGTGCGCTCACCGGTTCCTTTTCCACCAGCGGCACCCAGAAGCGGAAGCAGGCCCCGTGCCCGGGTGCGCTCTCGACCTCGATTCCGCCGCCATGCGCGACCAGGATGGCTCGGCAGATGGCCAACCCCATCCCCGTTCCCTTCCCTTTGCCAGCGCCCTTCTTGCCCCGGTAAAACTTATCAAAGATGAAGGGCAGGTCGGCGGCATCGATGCCCTCGCCGTCATCCACGACGCGAAACTCCAGCCGGTCGCCCATGAGCCGGCTGGCAAGCTGGATGTGCCCGCCCGCCGGTGTATGTCGCGCCGCGTTCTCCAGCAGATGGCGCAATACACGGCCCAGCAGGTGTGGATCGAACCAGGCGGACTTCTCCGGAATTTTCAGCTCTTCGACATGAATCATCACCCGGTGCGCGGCCAGCGCATTTCGCGATTCTTCCACAGCCTGGTCAAGCAGGGCGCGTGGGTGGTGCGGCACGAGGTGAACCTGGACCACGTTGGCGTCGATCTCGGCAATTTCGACGGCCTCGCCAATCAGCCCATCCAGCCGCGAGCTCTCCTCATCGACGATAGCGGCCAACTCCAACCGTCCTGCATCGTCCAATCCCTCCCCCTCAACCAGCGTGGTCGCAGCGGCGCGGATGGCGGTCAGAGGCGTGCGCAACTCGTGCGTCAGTGAGTCGATCAGTGCGGCGCGCAGCCGGTCAGCCTCGCGTGCCGCCTCCAGGCGGGCAGAGGCTTCAATCGCCGTGGCGCGGGTGAGCGCGATGGCCACCTGCGCGCTGACTGCCGTGGCCACTTCGCGCGAGAGCACGGCCGGCCGCAGGCCCAACGCGCCCACCGGCCGCAGCCCCATCATCAGCGTCATCGCCGTGTAGCCACCCGGAATGGCCGGTGCTGGATTGTGCTCCTGGGTCATGGCTCGTAGACCAAAATGAAGGCCTGCCGGCAGCTCGGAGGTTGAGGAATAAAACTGGTCCTGGTCGCGGACATAAAGCACCACCCCGTCCAAAGCGAAGATTCGTCCAATCAGCCGGGGCAGGTCGCGTATCAGTTCGGCAGCATCCTCTTGCAGCATCATTTCCTGCGAAAGTTCGTACAGCCGCTCCACGTCTGCGCGGCGCTGCTCGGCCTGGCGGGCCTGGTTGCGTGCCCGCTCTGCTACCCGGCCCACCACCGCGCAACTGAGCAGGAAGGAAATCATGGCCACCCATTGCTGTAAGCCCACGATTTGCAGCGTATGAACTGGCGGCAAAAAATAGTAATCGAAGGCAACCGCGCAGAGCAGGGCGATATACAGAGCGAGCCAGATTCCCGCCTGGGCGGCAAACCACACCACCAGCACCAGAAAGACCATCCCCGCGGTCGTCGAGTTGACGCCCAGCCAGACCAACAAACTCGTAGCGGCCACTGCAACTAGAGTAGCTGCGAGCCAGCGGGCAATATCGCGCGCATAGGAGGGCAGTCGCATAATTCCCCCAGACAAATCATACCCGCCCGCCGGGATGATGTAATCTTCATTTGGAGTATTTGAAATGCCGGACAGAATCCTGATCATAGACGACGAGCCGCAGATCACCCGCGTGCTGCGTGCCGCTCTCACCGCGCAGCGCTTCGACGTGCGCACCGCCAATGATCCGGAGGAGGGCCTGCTGCTTTTTAACGATTGGTCTCCGGACCTGGTGGTCACCGATCTGATGATGCCCGGCCTGAGCGGCGTCGAGGTTTGCCGCGCCATCCGCGCTCATTCGGCAATTCCTATCGTGGTGCTGTCTGTCCGCGACCACGAACGCTCCAAAGTCGAGGCCCTGGATGCGGGGGCCGACGACTATGTGACCAAGCCCTTCAGCATTCAGGAGCTTTTAGCCCGCGTCCGCGCCCATCTGCGCCGCGCCCCGGAGCGGGCAACCACGGCATTGGAGGCCGGCGACTTCGTGGTGGATGCGGAAGGCCACTCGATCACCGTTATGGGCAAGCCCATTCACCTGACGCCAAAAGAATTTGAGCTACTTTTGCACCTGGCTCGCCATGCCGGCAAGGTGATGACTCATCGCGTGCTGCTGACCGCCGTGTGGGGATCGCAATCGGCCCATCAGCCGGAGTATCTGCGCGTCTTTGTCGGCCAGTTGCGCAAGAAGCTCGAAACGGAGACCGGCAAGCAGTACATCCAGACTGAACCCTGGGTGGGCTACCGCTTTATTCCTGAGGGATGGAGCGGTAACGAAGAATAAGCACTGCCCGCCCATAGGATCCTTATACGTCTGTTGGTATCATCCACTCATGCATCCTCTGGACCAAAAAGACCGCCGGCTACTCGCCCGGATCAGGCGCGCCCTGATCGAGGTTGCGTTCATTGTCTTTCTCTTTTATGCAAACCTTTTGATGGGAGAGTTCACCTGGGCCAATGGACATGGGAAAACTCTGGCCTTTGCTTTGAACGATATTTTTACGGTCACGAATTTCACCATCGCCATCCTTGCCGCGCTGATTGGGCATGGCGTCTTCCATTACCTGCGTAAAAGACTATAGAAATGAAGCTCTTCAAGGCGACGCGATTCCAAAATGGCACGACTGACTGTAATTTCGTCCCTTACACTTTACTTAGGAATTTTTTTCGATACTCTAACTGGGCATGAGCCAGAATGATTCTTGAGCGGTCGTCCAAAAACGGCATGCTCATTGGATTGCGAGACCTGAAATGCAAAATCTATTGCAAGATTTGACGATGTTGCTGTTCACGGTAGTTTTCTTCACCCTGGCGTTTCTCTACGTCAAGGCATGCCAGAAGTTGAGGTAACCCATGCAAACCGACATCATCACCGCCGTTGTCTTGATTTTGTCCGTCCTGTTATTTGGTTACCTGACCATCACCCTGCTCTTCCCGGAGAAGTTCTGAGATGTCCGTTAACGGTTGGTTGCAGTTTGCCGTCTTCTCGCTGATTCTGCTGGCCAGCGTTCGCCCCGTGGGCATCTATCTGGCCCGCGTACTGGAGGGAGAGCGCACCTGGCTTACTCCGGTACTGCGCCCCATCGAGCGGCTCATTTACAAGCTCTGTGGCGTGAACACCAAGGACGAGATGAATTGGCGCGAGTACGCCTATGCGGTGCTGGGCTTCTCGGCCGTCACTCTGCTGCTCACCTACGGCCTTGAGCGGCTGCAAAACTTTTTTCCCTGGAACCCGCAAAATCTGTCCGCCGTGGGACCTGATCTTGCCTGGAACACCGCCGCCAGCTTCACCACCAACACCAACTGGCAGTCGTATACTCCCGAGACCACGATGAGCTATCTGACCCAGATGGCCGGCCTCGCCACGCACAACTTCTGGTCCGCTGCAGGCGGCATCGTGGTGGCCGTGGCCCTGATCCGCGGCATCAAACGGACGAGTTCGGGCACCATCGGCAACTTCTGGGTGGACATGACGCGCACCCTGCTTTACGTGCTGTTGCCCGCCTCCATCCTTTACGCGCTGCTACTGGTCGCCCAGGGCGTTCCAGCCAACCTGAACGCATACACAACGGCCCATCCCCTCGAGCAGCCCAATCAAACGCAGACTATCGCGCAGGGGCCAATCGCATCGCAGGAAGCCATCAAGATGCTGGGCACCAACGGCGGCGGCTTCACCAACGCCAACAGCGCCCATCCCTTTGAAAACCCCACGCCCTGGACCAACCTTTTGCAGATGCTCTCCATCTTCATCATTCCTGCGGGACTCACCTACACGCTGGGCCGCATGACCGGCTCACCAGGCCACGGCTGGGCCGTGTTTGCCGCCATGTTCGTGCTGTTTGCCGCCGGATTTACTACTGTCTACTGGGCCGAGTCGCAGCCCCATCCGGTGCTGCATGGCGCGGCGCAATCCGGCAGCGCCACCGCTCCGGCCGGCAACATGGAGGGCAAGGAGGTGCGCAACGGCATCGCCGCAAGCTCGCTCTTCTCCACCGTCACTACCGACGCCAGTTGCGGCGCGGTCAATACCATGCACGACTCGCTCACCCCGCTGGGCGGCATGGTGGTGCTCACCAACATCATGCTGGGCGAGGTGGTCTTTGGCGGCGTAGGTTCGGGCTTGTACGGCATTCTGATCATGGTGGTGCTCTCGGTCTTTATCGCCGGCCTCATGGTGGGCCGAACGCCAGAATACCTGGGCAAGAAGATCGAAGCCTACGACGTGAAGATGTCCATGCTCTACGTGCTCATCTTTCCGCTCATCATTCTTTCGCTCACCGCAGTATTCGTTCTTTCGCCCGGCATCGGGCTATCGGCGCTCACCAACCAGGGTCCGCATGGGCTCACCGAGATTCTTTACGCCTTCACCTCCGCGGCGGGCAACAACGGCTCGGCCTTTGCCGGGCTAAATGCCAACACCTGGTGGTACAACGTGGCGCTGGGCTGGACGATGCTCATCGGTCGCTTTCTCATGATGATTCCGGTGATTGCTTTGGCCGGCAACCTGGCCCAGAAAAAGAGCGTACCGCCCTCGCCCGGGACCTTCCCAGTGAACAGCGCGCTGTTTACCGTGTTATTGGTCGGCGTCATCGTCATTCTGGGCGCGCTTACCTTCTTCCCGGCGCTGAGCCTGGGACCGATTTTGGAGCATTTGCAACTCCACGCCAATCCGGGCCAGCTTTTCTAACCGATACCGTGACCACATCAGAACAAGGCGAAACAGACTGTCATGCTTGAAAAAAAGAGTCTCTGGAATACGGAAATCATGACCCAGGCGCTTGTGGATTCATTCCGCAAGCTCGATCCGCGCGGCATGGCCAAAAACCCAGTGATGTTTGTCGTCGAGGTGGGCAGCGTGCTCACCACGGCGCTGCTCATTGACAACACCATTCATCATCGCCCCGGCTTCGGCTTCAACCTCCAGATCACTCTCTGGCTGTGGTTCACGGTGATATTCGCCAACTTTGCCGAGGCTATGGCCGAGGGCCGCGGCAAGGCCCAGGCCGACACGCTGCGCAAAGCCAAGGGCGAGACCATTGCCAGGCGCTACACCGCATCTAAAGAGCTGGAAGATGTCGCCAGCGGTCTGCTTCGCCTGGGAGACATCATCTATGTTGAGGCCGGCAGCTACATTGCCGGCGACGGCGAAGTCATCGAGGGCGTGGCCTCGGTGGACGAGTCGGCCATCACCGGCGAATCTGCGCCCGTAATCCGCGAAGCCGGAGGCGACCGTTCAGCCGTCACCGGAGGCACCAAGGTTCTCTCCGACTGGATCAAGGTCCGCATCACCTCTAATCCCGGCGAAACCTTCCTGGATCGCATGATCGCGCTGGTCGAAGGCGCCACCCGCCAGAAGACGCCCAACGAGATTGCGTTGAGCATTCTGCTCTCCGGCCTCACCATTGTCTTCCTCCTAGCCGTCGTCACCTTGCAGCCCTTCGCCATGTACTCCAAGGCTCCGCAGACCATCTTCGTGCTGGTTTCGCTGCTGGTCTGCCTCATTCCCACCACCATCGGCGGGTTGCTGTCGGCTATCGGCATTGCCGGCATGGACCGCCTCGTCCAATACAACGTGCTGGCCATGAGCGGGCGCGCCGTCGAGGCCGCGGGCGACGTAAATACCCTGCTGCTGGACAAGACCGGCACCATCACCCTCGGCAATCGCCAGGCCACCGAATTCATCCCTGCGCCGGATGTGAGCCACGAGCGGCTGGCCGACGCCGCGCAGCTCTCCTCGCTTTCCGACGAAACCCCGGAGGGCAGGTCCATCGTAGTTTTGGCCAAGGAGAAGTACAATCTGCGCGGACGCGACCTGGCCGGCATCCACGCCCAGTTCGTTCCCTTTACCGCGCAGACCCGCATGAGCGGCGTCAACCTGACCGGAGTGCGCATTCGCAAGGGCTCGGCGGACGCCATCGCCCGTTTTCTTGAAGAGCAAGGTTCCTCGCTGCCCAAAAAAGTTCGTGACAGCGTGGAAGAAATCGCCCGGCTGGGCGGAACTCCGCTGGTGGTGGCAGAAAACTCGACGGCCCTGGGAGTCATTCACCTCAAGGACATCGTCAAGGGCGGCCTCAAAGATCGCCTGTCGCGCCTGCGCGCCATGGGCATTCGCACCATCATGATTACCGGCGACAATCCGCTGACCGCTGCCGTGATTGCCCGCGAGGCGGGCGTGGACGACTTCCTCGCCGAGGCCAAGCCAAAGGACAAGATGGACCTGATTAAGCGCGAGCAGGGCAAGGGCAAGCTGGTGGCTATGACCGGCGACGGCACCAACGACGCTCCCGCGCTGGCTCAGGCTGATGTAGGCGTAGCCATGAACTCCGGCACGCAGGCCGCCAAGGAAGCCGGCAACATGGTCGATCTGGACTCCAACCCCACCAAGCTCATCGAGATCGTCGAAATCGGTAAACAATTACTCATGACACGGGGCGCTCTGACAACCTTCAGTATCGCCAACGATGTAGCCAAGTACTTTGCCATCATTCCCGCCATGTTCGCCGGCGTCTTTCCGGTGCTGGCCGCGCTCAACATCATGTACCTTCACTCACCCCAGTCGGCTATCCTCTCTGCGGTCGTCTTTAACGCCGTCATCATCGTGGCGCTCATCCCACTGGCGCTGAAGGGTGTCAAGTACGAGCCCAAGCCGGCCGATGTGTTGCTGCGGCAGAATCTGCTGCTCTATGGTGTCGGCGGCATCATCATCCCTTTTATCGGCATCAAGGCCATCGACATGTTTTTAGTAGCCCTGCATCTGGCATAAATAAGTGGGCTCCGCCCGCAAGGAGATACTCAGTGCATTCCGTCTGGAAGACATCGATTCGCTTCACTCTCGTGACCACCGTCCTGCTGGGCCTGGGCTATCCGTTGCTGGTCACCGGCATCGCCGGCTTTCTCTTCCCCCATAAGGCAGCTGGCAGTCTCATCCTCAAGGACGGCCGAGTCATCGGCTCGGAGTTGCTGGCGCAGAGCTTCACCTCCGATCGCTACTTTCATCCCCGTCCTTCGGCGGCGGGCAACGGCTACGACGCCACTGCTTCCGGCGGCTCCAATCTGGCCCAATCCTCAAAGACTCTAGTCACGCGCATCCAGGGCGACATCGACAAGCTCTCCGCACAGAACCCCGGCAAGCCGGTACCCATTGACTTGGTAACTACCTCTGCCTCCGGGCTCGATCCCGACATCACCCCCGATGCCGCTTACTATCAGGCTCCACGCGTCGCAAAAGCCCGTCACCTGAGCGAAGAGAATGTCCGCAAGCTCATCGAGCAGCACATTACCGGTCGCCAGTTGGGCCTGCTCGGCGAGCCCCGCGTCAATGTCCTCGTACTCAACCTCGATCTCGATAAGTTGGCAAAATAACCAGTTTTCCGCAAGTTCATCCGTGGTGTCGCTCTGGACCGGAGCCTTCCCGCCGCTTACCATCGACTCATGGACGCTCTGATTCTTGACGGGCAGCAGTTGACGCTGGCCGAGATTGAGGCTGTTTCGCTTACGCACCGCCCGGTGGCCCTTGCCCCCGCCGCCCTTGCCCGCGTGGCCCGGAGCCGGGCGCTGATCGAGGAGATGCTGGCTGCCGGAGAGACGGTTTACGGGGTTAATACCGGCTTTGGCAAGCTTTCGGATGTGCGGATTCCGGCTGGAAACCTGGCGCAGTTGCAGACCAACCTGGTGCGCAGCCATTCCGGCGGGGTGGGCCAGCCTCTCTCCGAAGCTGAGTCGCGGGCCATGCTGCTGTTGCGGGCCAATGTGCTGGCCAAAGGCTTCAGCGGCTGCCGTCCTGCCCTGGTGGAGCTGCTGGTGGCGCTCCTGAACGCCGGGGTGCATCCGGTGATCCCTGAAAAGGGCTCCGTAGGCGCCAGCGGCGACCTGGCGCCCTTGGCTCACCTGGCGCTGGTTGTCACTGGCGAGGGCGAGGCGTTTTACCGCGGCGAGCGAATGCCCGGCGACAAAGCGCTCAAGCAAGCCGGATTGCAGCCCATTATTCTGGCGGCCAAGGAGGGCCTTGCGCTGCTGAACGGGACCCAGGCCATGACCGCTGTAGGGGCATTGGCCGTAGCGCGCGCCCGGCGTGTGGCGCAACTGGCCGACCTGGCTGGGGCCATGAGCCTGGAGGCGCTGATGGGCACGCCGGCCGCCTTCGATCCGCGCATTCACCAGGCTCGTCCACACCCGGGGCAGATTCGCTCGGCGGAGCACCTGCTCCAGTTGCTCGCCGACTCGCAGATTCGCGAGTCGCACCGAACCGCCGATTCGCGTGTGCAGGATGCCTATTGCCTGCGCTGCATGCCGCAGGTGCATGGTGCGGTGAGGGATGCGCTGGAGCACGTGCGCGCAATCCTGGAGGCCGAATCCGGTTCGGCAACAGATAATCCCCTCATATTTCCGGAAATCTCCTCCAATACGCAAACCCGCGGAACGGTGCTTTCCGGGGGGAATTTTCATGGCGCCCCACTGGCCTACGCCTTTGATTATGCTGCTATTGTGCTCACCGATCTGGCCGGCATCACCGAGCGGCGCATTGACCGGCTGCTGAACGTGGACATCAACGAGGGGCTGCCGGCCTTTCTGTCGCCTGACCCTGGCCTCTCGTCGGGCTTCATGATGGCTCAGATTGTGGCGGCGGCGCTGATCAACGAGTGTCAAGTGTTGGCGCATCCTTCGTCGGCTAGCAGCATTCCCACGGATGGAGGCAAAGAGGACCATGTTTCCATGGGCATGACCGGGGCGCTCAAGCTGCGTCAGATCATAGAAAACGCCGAGCGAGTTGTGGGCATTGAGCTGATGTGCGCCGCCCAGGGGCTGGAGTTCCGTCGGCCGCTCCGCGCCAGCCGTGAAGTGGAGCGCGCTCACGCGGTGGTGCGGGCAATTGTGCCGCGGCTGGACGTAGACCGCGTTCTGTCGAGCGACATCGAGGCTATGGCGGCAGCCGTCAGGGCCGGGGCCTTCAACACATGGTGCGCATAGGCTCAACTTGATTCCCAGTTTGGTGCAAAATTCAGTCTAGTCCAGACTGGTAACCACCTTTCAGAAACTGTGAAAATTGACCTAATTCATTGAGAAAAAACAACATAGCGGCCTGCCAGGGCTATAAGTGAAGGGTGCGAATGTTCTCAAAAATGTGCAATTTTGCTATTGATTTTTGAAGGAAAAATCCGTAAAATAGGAGTGTAGTTATTCCCCCGGGCCCACCATTATCCCGGCCCACAGTTCTGGATTTACAGGCAACACACGTTCACTAAGGAAAGCAAATCAATGGCAAAGCGTCGTGGAAATCCCAATTGGGGCAAGCCCGAGCCCATCGGCCCGGTTGTGCCCACGGTGACCTCCTTCGAGCAGATTGTGAAGGAGTTCAAGCTCAGCCCGGATCAATACATCCGGTCCACCCGTCTGCGGGAGTGGGCTCGCCGGAACAAAAATTCCAAATATATCCCCGAGGCTCTTCTCGAAGCCTGGGGTTTTGAGATTGAATCAGCTTTGTAAGTCCATTCCATTCTGCGTGTTTCCAGTGAAAGCGCCGCCTTCGGGTGGCGCTTTTGCTGTTTGAGGCAGGATGCGGAGTTTCACTTTGCCGGTCAGATGAATTAATCTGCAAGGTTTTTGGGTATATTTATACCCCCCGGGGGTATAGGGGGGGGAGGGGTGGGGGTCCCTTCCGGGGTATGGACCGGGGAGATCCCTGATTGTTTGTCATGAGGCGGAGCGTGTGCGAGTTCATGCTTCAATTGTGCGCTCGAAGTGGGAAATGATCTGCAAAGATCGGCGGTGGGGGTCTCGCCATCCGTCAAGCAGCGTGAGGCGGGAATCCCTCATAGCGGCTGAAATACGCAGACTGGACGGCAATAGGGAACATCTCTAAGCGGAGCCGAGACCCAAGGGCGGGAACATTGGGCAGAATCTCTCCAGTCTCCGGCTCCCAAACGACCAGCGATAATGCTTCGGCAAGATGGAATTGGTTATTCACACTCGTTCGCCTAGCAAGTCTATCCAACGTCCCAATCAATACCTCTCGTTGCGGAGGGAGCAAACATGGAGCCGGAACAATCACTATAAAGGCAACCAGCGCATGTGGGAATCGTACATGGATTGTCGTTGCCTCTGTTGCCAGATCGTTGATCATGTTCTGATAATTCTTGCGGACGCTTTTCAAATCGTTCAGTGTCTTACTGTCAAACGCGAATCTGACACCGTCGGGGCGGTAACATACATCAAAATTCTGTGGTCTTATACCGCCGATTGTCCGCGTCGCGCCAACCTCCACACAATCCGCCATTGGAGCAACCAGAGCATTGGAATTCAAGGGTTCGACCACTGGAATGCCACCAAGCATAACCGCCAATGCGGAGCCAACGGCATCGTCAAATTGTCGACCTAACTGCGAGGACGAAAACGGTGGAGTTCGGGAGAGGGAACCACCATTTGCTGTCCATTGTTGTCCAAACTCCAAGAGGACACCTGTGGGGACGTTTACTTGTGGCATTGGGGCCAAAATCGCCATTGTGTCACCTATTACCGTTCTTCCGTCCAATACGTCTAGACTGGAGTTTTATCCAAATTGTTCTAAGCATTTGGATTTTGTGGGTGCTTAATCCGAGGCCATCAGCAAGCAGCTTACGATCAGTAATGTTCAAAACCTCTTCAATAGACGAGGAACGAACGAGCCGGTCAATTTCGCTCGGAACTAGGCTCTCTGCATTCAAAAGCGGGATAGGTAGAGCATCGGCCTCTGTGGGTTCAAGTTCAAGCACACCCCCGCCATAGCTACGCCCAATGATTTCCGAGAATGCAAACGTAAGGGAATTTAGAAACGCCGATGCCACTAACCGCCGATTAATCGGTTTCTTAAACCTAACACGATGGATCGTGTCGGTACTAGCCGCGCCAGCAATGTTCACAACAAGTTTCGGGAAACGGTGTATCTGCCGCAACATAAAGGCGTCAGGAATATAAATAGACGGAACTGTATACCAGTATTTCCTAGTCCGGCATTTATAACCAAGATTCAAACCATCGCGCTCAACCTTCTTCAAATAGGCGACCATACTAGATGGCAGATCTTTCAACTCAACAGGAGGAATATCGAGCAGGAAAGCCTTATTTCCAGACTTGACAGTTTCCCCCCAATCGCTCTTCCGGAAAACCATTCCGGTTAAATACCCACTCCGGCTTACAAGCCGGTGCGCAAAATCCATCAGTCCGTACTGGCAGACTTCATCTCCTGAAAGAGCAAAAACTTCATTCATTCCAGTGACGATTCCAACATCGGTATCCGCAATATCTCCAAACCTTGTCAGTCTCGGGTCTTCCCGCAGAGATCGCAACAGATCAATCTCTTTCTGCGTGAGATAATACTGAATCCATTTGTCTGTTGTGTGATTTATCGCTTTAAGACCATTCGCACCGAAATCCATGGATGTATGTTTGAACAAATCGTTAGCGTTATCTAGCTCCAAAACTTCGATTCCAGACTTTGCAGACTTCCCTCGAAGAGCTAGTAAGAGAATTATCTCCTGCTGAATTCCAGGGAATGGAAGACCTCTGAATGTTATAACCCTGACCTGATCGAAATAATCAGTCAAGAAAGATCGCAGTTCGGCGGCATAGCTTACCTGCATCAACTCGGCAGGCAGGACCATCGCAAATCGTCCAGTAGGTGAAAGTAAACTCGCTGCGGCTACCACAAATGGCACCCATGCATTGGTCAATCGGTTTGGGTGCAACCCGAATGTACGCATAAGTTGAAAAGCCTTCTCACGCTGGTCCTCAGGAAATTGTTGATAACGGACAAACGGAGGATTACCGACAACTGCCTCAAAATCCCCACCTCCGTTCCAAGAAACAGCAGTAGCGAAGAAATCACCTACCTTAACCGCACGTATTGCCTTCTTTGTAAAACGACCAAGACGTTCCGAAGCAAGACTGGCCTCCGCTTCATCAATCTCATAAGCCATTATTTGCGAGGCTAGGTCCACGGCCTCGGCACCAAGCCCAACTAGCCGTTCCGCCGCAGTCTCTACAAATACGCCGTCGCCACAACTCGGTTCCAAAACACGATCCCCCGCCGACCGAATCGCCCAAGACGAAAGAAACGTGGCGATAGGCTTGGGTGTGTAATACCCGCCGCGCATCTTCTGATATGTGACCGGTTTTTTCAAAAGTTCTCCCATCAATTTAAAAACAATTCGCGCGAAATTGCTTTCCCGGCTCTGGCTCAGTATACCCCGGCATACTCCACCTTACAGATCGATTTGCAACTTCATTTCTGTGAGACTTAGGCCTGCCCCACCAGGAGAAATCGGTCCCAACGAGTGCCCATATCGCTAAGATTCACAAATTACGCGAAATCGTCAATGCACTCAACCAGCTCCGACGGATCTTCAAACTGTCGGATTTCTTGTGTATAACCGCCAAACCAGAAAAACCACCTTGCCGCCTCGATCATCCCTTTTGCCCTTCCCCACCACCATCGGCGAGAATGGAAGAGCCGATGCCTGAGACCCCACGCACCTTCGAGCCTCCCTTCACCGATGTTCCCGGCGCATTAGCCGAGATTAGCGCCGGTCGCATGATCGTAGTGGTCGATGACGAGGACCGGGAAAACGAGGGCGACCTGACCCTGGCTGCCGAGTTTGTCACGCCGGAGGCCATCAACTTCATGGCCAAGCATGGCCGGGGATTGATCTGCCTGACGCTGACCGAGGAGCGCGCCGATTATCTGCGGCTCTTCCCCATGACACAGCAGAACACCTCGCGCTTCGGCACGGCGTTTACCGAGTCGATTGAGGCACGCGAGGGCGTGACCACCGGCATCTCCGCCTACGACCGGGCGCACACCATCCAAACGGCCATTGCACCGCGCTCCACCGCGGCCGACCTGGCGCGGCCCGGCCACATCTTTCCTCTGCGCGCGCGCCGGGGAGGCGTGCTGGTGAGGGCCGGGCAAACCGAGGCTTCGGTCGATCTGGCGCGGATGGCAGGGCTGAATCCCTCCGGAGTGCTCTGCGAGATTATGAAGGACGACGGCACCATGGCCCGCGTTCCCGATCTGATTCCCTTCTGCAAGGAACACGGGCTGCGGATTCTGACCGTGGCGGAGCTGATCCGCTACCGTCTGCGCCACGAACGGTACATCGTGCGCGCCGCGGAGAGCAGGATTCAGACGCGTTACGGCGAGTTTCGCATGATCGCCTACGAGAGCCAGGTGAACGGCGGCGAGAGCCACATCGCGCTGGTGCGCGGCGACCTTTGCGACGGCTGCCCGGCCATCCACGCCGGGCCGGCTGAGTTGCGGCCCCCGTGCGAGCGCCCTGTCCTGGTTCGCGTTCACACCCGCTGCACGGCGGGCGACGTCTTTGCCGCCGACTGTGACTGCCGCGAGATTCTCGATCAATCGCTGCGCATGATCGCCGAGGAGGGTTGTGGAGTTTTGCTCTACCTGCACAACACCTCGCGGGGCTTTGAGATTGATCGCGCGGCAGCGCCGGAGAGCGCTTTTGAGCCGGCCAGCGCTTTCGAGCCAAGCGGAGCGGCGGCAGTGAATTCCGCGCCGGAGTTGAACGCCGGCCAGCTCGTCCTGCACCAGCAATTGCGCGAGCGCGAGGGACAGCAGGCACGCACCGGGCGCATTCTGAGAGCCATTGGCCTGGGCGGCCAGATCCTGTCTGACCTGGGCATCCGCCGCATCCGTTTGCTTTCGAATACCCCCATGCACATTCCCGCTCTGGAGGGATTCGGCCTGGAGATCGTTGAGCAGGTGGCGATTCCGTTGGAGCAGCGCAGCTACTGATCCGACCCCAAAGAAATGCAACACTCCCTCCCACCCATTCTGCAAAAAACGCGGAATGGATGGGGCACAGCATTTCAAAACTTCTGGGCCGGATCAATAAGTAAAGTAAGGCCGGTAGGTTACTCCTCGACCACATCCCCTTCGCCGGGCGCAAGGAAGAGGTTCGCCTCCAGGCCATGCTGGCGCGTGTAGAGGTCGTAGTAACGGCCATGCAACGCGAACAACTCCTCGTGGTTGCCCTGCTCCACGACGAGCCCTTGCTCGACGACCAGAATCTGGTCGGCGCGGCGAATGGTCGAGAGGCGATGGGCAATGACGAATGTCGTCCGTCCCTGCATCAACTGGCTCAGGCCAGCCTGGATCATGGCTTCGGACTCGGAGTCGAGTGAACTGGTTGCTTCGTCGAGTATGAGAATCCTCGGCTCGGCTAACAGCGCACGAGCAATGGAAAGCCTCTGGCGCTGGCCGCCCGAAAGCTTTACGCCGCGCTCGCCCACCAGGGTGTCATAGGCCTCCGGATAGCTCTCGGCGAACTCGTCCACGCGCGCCGTGCGGCAGGCAAAGAGAAATTCCTCCTCGGTGGCGTCGGGGCGCGAAAACAAAATGTTCTCGCGAATGGTGCCGTCGAAGAGGAACGACTCCTGCAACACCACGCCAAGTTGCGTGCGATAAGTGTCCAGGTTGACCTTCGCTAAATCCACGTCATCGACCAGAACACGACCACTGGACGGTGTGTGAAAGGCGCATAACAGGCTGATCATGGTGGACTTGCCTGAGCCCGATGAGCCCACCAGCGCGGTCACTGTTCCCGGCTCAGCCGTAAAGCTGACGCCATGCAGCACGGGCTTATCCAGGTCGTAAGCGAACTCCACATCCTCAAAGCGCACATTGCCCTGGATGGGCGGCATCTTCACGGTGCGGCCGGGGCTCTGGTTCTCTTCCGGCTCGGACATGATCTCGTTGGTGCGGTCCAGGCCGGCAAAGGCCTCGGTCAGTAGCGTGCCAACATTCACGATCTGGAAGACCGGCGCGATCATAAAGGCCAGGAACACGTAGTACTGGAAATAAATGCCGGTTGTCCAGGTCTTTTCGAAAATAAGATGGCCGCCCAGCCACATCACCAACGCCGAGACCAGGCCGAGCACTGTGGTGGCGGCTGCGGCCAGCGAGCTGGTCATGGTCAGCGACTTCATTACGTTGGCCAGCAGGCGATCCACGCCTGCAGAGAAGACCTTTGACTCGCGCTCCTCGGCGTGATAGCCCTTGATGACTCGCACGCCGCCCAGCGACTCGGTCAGCCGGCCGGTAACCTCGGCATTGATTTTGGCGCGTTCGCGAAAGATGGGGCGGATGATCCTGAAGGCATACTGCAGGACAAAAACGAATACGCCCAGCACCGCGAAGACAGTAAGCGTGACAACAACGCTCAGATGCAGGAGGAACAGAAACGCCAGCACAGCGGTCAGCAGGCCTCCCACAAACTCCACCAGGCCGGTGCCCACCAGATTGCGCACCCCCTCCACGTCGGTCATGATGCGGGCCACCAGCGTGCCGCTGCGGTTTTCGTCGTAATAGGCTACGGAAAGCAGGCCGACGTGATGCTGGACCTGGCAGCGCATCTCCGCAATGAGCCGCTGGCCAGCCTTGGAGAGCAGTTGCGTGAGAGAAAACGAGGTGATGGCTTGAACCACCATGGCCCCGAAGACCAGCGCGATGAAGATGGGCAGCAGATCAGGCCGCGGATGATCTTTAGAAAACACCGTATCGATCAGCGGCCTTGAAGTAACCGGCAGCACCAGGCCGGCGATGCGGTTGATGACCATGAGGCACATTCCGCCCACCAGCAGTCCTTTGCGCGGGGCAACCAGCGAGCGAATTTGGGGCCACAGCTTCTTCAGGCTGAGCTTTTGCTTGGGCAGATCGGCCTGACTTGCGCGTGCGCCACCGCCTCGTGGAGAGCGCTCAGCGCGCCCGCCCAAGCTCATTCCGCCGCCTGGCCCACGCAGTCCGCCCATCCGCTAGACCTTCCCCGAGCGTCGCGCGGCGGCGAAGGAGCGCACGCAGAGAAGCACATAAATCAGCAACAGCGCAGTCAGCGTGAGTTTCGATGCCAGAGCGGTTATCTCTGTCGGGTAGTTAAATGTAGCGCGCACATAGCCGCGCACCACTTCAAAAGCGCCGCCCAGAAAGCCGAGGAGGCCAATGGTCACGTTAATGTGCATGAACAGCTTGCGCCGACTCTCGTTGGGACTGATGGCCAGCAGGCCGCCAAAGCCCAGTGCAACGCCGAACCAGGCGGGAATCAGTGCGGTGGGGTAATGGCTGCCGGTGCCCAGATAGCCAGCCAGGCCGAGGGCAATCAGAAGAACTGCGAAAACCAATGTTACTTTTACCATGTGAACCCTCCATGCATCATTCTTTCATCTGAACTACGTGAAATAACCAAGATGCTGTGTATTTCTTCTCGCGCGCCCATGAGCAGCCGACAACCCAGTGATTCGGATGGAAGATAGCTGGCGTGCGTTGATGAACAGTTGGGGGACAACATCAACCAGATTCGCAACCCTGGCGTAACCATAACTGATAGATACGGAAGAAGATACAGAGCAAGTGATTGATCCACTATGGCTGCCCCCCAGGGATTCGAACCCCGATATGCCGCTCCAGAGGCGGCTGTCCTACCATTGAACGAGGGGGCAACAAGAACGCACAGGCTTTTCTTGCAGCCGTGATGGCAGGGGCCGCGGCAGGGCGCCAGCGACAGATGCCATTTGGTCCATCATAAGGGGATTCCCTGCTCCGGTCAAACCCGCAAAGCACAACTCCCGGACTGTCCTATGCAATCCTAATAATTGCCCAAGTCACCCACCTTGGTTATCCCTTCGAGCCATATTATTCGTCTACCCATTCAGATTGGAATTCATAGGGCCCCTGTGCTTCACATTCCTCCCTGGTGTTGAATCAAAGCTTCGAATGGAGTTGACCCTTAATATCGCTTGGGTGGTGCTGGCCGCGCTGATGTTCTGGCTGTGGGTGCGCCATGCTATGTGCGAAAGCACAAGGCAGACGCAGTTTGAAGCCGCCAATCCAGAGCTTCGGGCAAATGCCCTGGGCGTGGAGGAGATGAAGGCCGCCGAGATTACCGCTTTTCTGCGTCCCAATCCGCAAGCAGGCCTGTCGGGCGATGGATTGCAAATCGGTCCTCACACGGTTGCATATTTGGGAACACTGGCTGCTACTGACCGGCGCCCAGCTTGTCCCCAGCATCAGCTACCTGCATGAGCGTGAGCGCAAGCGCGAATTACTCTTCGCGCAGCACTTGCAGCGGCCGCAGCCCGAGAATCCTGTAGCTGGCAATCCAGCCCGTCAGCGTGGCCAATGCGGCTGTTCCTACAAGCGCAATGAGCGTGGCGCGCCACTCGATCTGGAAGCCAACTTCCAGCTTGCGCAGCAGCACTCGCGTGAGCACGTTAGCAAAGATCACGCCTACCGAGCCTGCCAGCAGGCCTAAGACGCTGAATTCCACGCTGAAGGTGCGCACTATCCGCATCCGCGTGGCGCCCAGCGTCTTCAGCACCACTGCCTCGCGTATTCGCCGGAAGCGCGTGCTGGCGATGCTCGAAGCCAGAATCATCAGCCCGGCGAAGATGGAGAAGCCGGCCAGAAACCGCACCACGAATGTAATCTGATCGACCACGCTCTCGATGCGCTCCAGCACATCGGCCAGATTGATCACCGTCACCGTGGGATAAGCCGCAAAAAGCGCCCGCTCCATCGCCGCTACCTGTTTTGGATCAATGTGCGCGCCGCCATACCAGGTTGCGATTTGGTCTTTGAGCTGCCCCGATGGCAACACGAATGCCACGCGTGCTCCCGGGTGCTGCCCATCGGCGCGATAAATCGCTGCAACCTTCAGCGTGCGCACCGCGCCGCCCACTTCCAGTTCGACCGACGAGCCCAGGCCCAGATGCAGCCTCTGGGCAGTTCCCTCGCCTACGGCCAACTCCGCCGCGCCGGAATCTGTCCACCACTTCCCTTGCGTTACCTTGTCGCCCGCCGGAGGCGCATCGTCCCAGCTCAATTCAGCATTTTCCAGCATGCGGCGCGGAAAATGCTGATCCTGCAGTTGCTCCAACGGCTTGCCGTTGAGCGAAACAAAGCGTCCCGTAACCACCGGCATCAAGTCCAACGCCTGGCTCACGCCCGGCTGGTGCGCGAAGAACTCCTTCACTCCGGCAACTTCATCAGTCGTCACATCGACCAGGAAGACATTGGGCAGCTTGGGAGAGGCTGTTTCGCGAATGTCTTGCAAGAGCAACGCCTGCATCAGGTAGACCGCAAGAATCAACATCACGCCCGTGCCCAGCGCGACCAGTACCGCCGCTGATTGATTTCCGGGCCGGTAAAGATTTGACAGCCCATGCCGCAGAAAGGATGGCAGGCTGAGCCGGACACGGTTGAGCAGAAAGCGCAACGTGCGCAACGCGACTGCCGCCAGCACCAGCAGGACCACCAGCGCAATGATGAAGATCAGCGCAAACCAGCCGCCCACTTTGACCGAGTCAGACAGCGCCCAGGCGATTCCGCCCAGCGCGGCAATCACGACTACCGAAATACCCAGTTGCAGACGGCGCGCCCACCAGCGTGCAAACCATCCACCAATGCCCTCAGGACCCTGCTCCACCAGCCTGCGCAACACCAGCACCGGCCTTACATTCCGCACGTCCAAAAGCGGAGGCAGGCAAAAGAGCAAGGTTGTCAACAATCCAGTTCCAAGCCCGGCGGCAACCGAGCGCCAGGGAAATTCCAGCATCGTATGAACCGGCAGCAGCTTGCCGAAGACCGCCGGCAGAACGGCCATCACGCCTAAACCCGCAGCCACGCCAAACAGACCGCCGGTCAGACCCAGGCCTAATGTTTGCAGGAGAAAAATTCGCAGCAGGTCGCCGGAACTGGCTCCTACGGCCTTCAGAATAGCCAGCATGTCCATGCGCTGCGCCAAATGCGCGTGCATAGCCATGGCCACGCCTATGGCTCCCAGTACCATGGCGACCAGACAGATCAGGCTTAATATCGCGGTTGCATTGTCCAGACCACGGTTCAGACCTGGATTGCCTTCGCGGAAGTCTATCACCTGCGCGTCGGGCAGAGCTGTCTCCACCTGCTTGCGGAATGCGACCGGGTCGGCTTTCGGCGGCAGCTTCATCAACAGCCTTTGAGTGGCCCGGCTGCCAGGAGCTATCAGGCTGGTGCGCTCGAGCGCTGTCTGCGAGATCATCACCCGCGGTCCAAGTCCGGCACCGGCGCTGAGCCGGTCCGGCTCCTGCTTCAGCACGGCGGCAATGCGAAAGTTCCTGCCGCCCAAACGCAGCGTTTGGCCAGCCCGCGCATTCAATCGGATGAGAAACTCCTCGGCCACTACCGCCGAGTCTCCATCCAGAGCCTGTTGCAGGCTCATCGCCGGCTCCAGCTCCGCCGTGCCGTAATACGGATACTCGACCGGGTCCACGGCCTTGAGCGAAACCAGCAACGGCACCGGGTCTGGAGGTACAGAAGCCATGGAAACCGTCTCCGTCACCCAGGTCGTGCGAATCTCGCCCGGTTGCGCGATGGCCGCAATCCTGCCCTTCTCTTCGGCTGTCGGCTGATGAAATATTCGCGCGGTCAGATCGCCGGCCATCAGCGACCGTGCTTCCATGCTCAGCGTCCGCCTGAAGCTCTCGCTGAATCCGCGCACACCGACCAGCGCCGCTACTCCCACGGCCACCGACAGCACCACAAAGCCGAATTTGCCTGGAGCGGAGCGCAGATCCCTCCAGCCGATGGCTCCGGCCCGTTTCCAACTCAAAGCGCGCTTAGCCATTGTTTTCCTCGTTCTGGAGGGGAGTTTCGCATAAGCCGCTCAGTGGCCCGGTATAGGGCAACGTATCTTCCACAATCATTCCGTCCCGGAGAACAATCTTGCGGTCGGCGCGGCTGGCTATCTCCGGATCGTGTGTTACCAGCACCAGCGTAGTGCCCGCCTTGCGCTTGCGGTCCAACAAAAGGTCCAGTACCATCCGCCCGTTGGCAGAATCCAGATTCCCGGTCGGCTCATCAGCCATCACAATGGGAGGTTCGACAACAAATGCCCGTGCCAGCGCCACGCGCTGCTGCTCTCCGCCCGATAACTGCACCGGGTAGTGGTCTGCCCGCTCCGTGAGGCCCACTTCGTCCAGAAGCCGCCGCGCCTGCTCGATGCCTCTACCTTCCACGTTCAGCTCATAGGGCAGCAGCACGTTTTCCAGAGCCGTAAGCGTCTCGATCAACTGATACGACTGAAAGACGAAGCCTATCTTCTCTCCGCGCACCGCGGCGAGTTCCGCCTCGGCCAGGTTGTGAATCGGAACGCTGTCCAGCCAGATCTCGCCGGAGCTGGGCGTGTCGAGTCCCGCCAGCAGGCCAAGCAGAGTGCTCTTGCCGCTGCCGCTCGCGCCCAGAATGGCCACAAACTGACCGGCTGGAATGGTCAGAGTGATCCCTTTGAGAATCTCCACGCGCCGCGCGCCGTTTTGAATCCATTTCTTCGCGTCCCGAACCTCAATCACGCTGCCTCCCGAAACTCTCTATTCTCGATTCCCTGCTCTTCGCTACACTGTTCCTGTGGACGTTCGCCGCCAGATTATCGTTTCGTTTTGGCTGATTCTTCTCGCCCGCCCGCTTCATGCCGCCGACCGGCCCGTCCTGGTCTGCTACGGCGACAGCATCACCGCCGGCTACGGCTTGGAGACTGACCAATCCTTTCCCGATGACTTGCAGCGCGACCTCGATCGTCGCGGCTACCATTACAAGGTCATCAACCATGGCACCAGCGGCGCCACCACCAAAGACGCCGTCGCCGATATGCGCTCCGTCCTGCGCCTGCATCCGGAGATCGTCATCGTCGCGTTCGGCGGCAACGACGGCCTGCGCGGCCTGCCCCTGGCTGAGACCCGCCGTAACATCGATGCTGTGCTAACGGCCCTGGAAAATGCCCATATCAAAACCCTGCTCGCCGGAATCACGCTACCGCCCAACTATGGCCAGGATTACATCCTTCAATTCCAGCAGATCTTCCGCGACCTGGCACAAAAACACCACGCTGCCTTCATTCCCATGCTCTACAAAGACCTGATCCATGTTCCCGGGACCATTCAGGAAGACGGCGTCCATCCCACGGCCAAAGGATCTGAGATCATTGCGCGCACGCTGCTGCCGGCGCTGGCGCCTTTATTGCGCAAAACCAAGTAGTCTGTCGTCACCCCATTCCCACCACCGGCTGAAAGAGTGTTCCGACTACCCTTTTCGCAATTCCCACAAGTTCCCGCTGACCGTCGAAGACCTTCACCAGAGGTGCGCGGGAAAACTCCGGAAGGTTGGCCTGCGCGCCGTTACGCAGGCGTCCTAGAGCCGGCGCATCGCCGGTGACCGAGGGCATCTCCGGCAACAGGCTGCGCGGATGGAGGCACAGCCTCTCTAACGCATCCAGATTTCCGGTCAAAGGTGAGAGCTCGTCCAGCTTGTGTGCGTCGGCCAGCGTGAAGACGCCGGCCTGGGTGCGGCGCAAGCTGCTCAGGTGCGCCCCGCAGCCCAAATCCTGGCCTAACTGGTGAGCCACGGCCCGCACGTAACCACCAGCGCTGATGGTCATGGTAAAGTTGGCTTCTGCGCCCTCCATTGCAGTGATTTCAAAAGAAGTTATACGAACAACGGCTGCCTTGAGTTCCACGGGTTTGCCTTCGCGTGCCAGCTTGTAGGCGGGCGTTCCGGCAATCTTTTTAGCGGAGAACGGCGGCGGCATCTGCTCCATTTCGCCGTGGAAGCGTGCAGCGGCTGCGCAAATCTCGTCCAAGGTCAAGGGCCCGTGCGGCCAACACTCCGGCCCGGCAGACTGGCCCTCGGCGTCATAGGTATCCGTTGCGAAACCAAAGCGGATGGTCCCTGTGTAACTCTTATCCGTCGAGGAAAAGTACTGCGCCAGGCGCGTAAACTTGCCCAGCAGCAGGGGCAGAACGCCGGTGGCCATTGGATCCAGCGTGCCCAGGTGACCGATGGAGCGTTCGCCGGTAATTCTGCGCAGGATTCCCACCACGTCGTGGCTGGTCATTCCGGCCGGTTTGTCAATCACCAGAAGCCCGTTCACTACTTCACTCTAGTTGATTGGGCCGCCTGCTCACACTCCGCCCGAGTCGGGCTGGCGGACCAGCGAGAGAAACTCCAGGCGCGTTTCTTTCTGGCGAAAGCAGCCCACCATGGCGCTGGTCACCGTCGAGGAGTGCTGTTTCTCTATGCCCCGCATCATCATGCACAGGTGCCGCGCCTCAATGACCACTCCCACTCCCAGCGGCTGAATGGCGTTCTGGATGGCATCGGCAATCTGCCGGGTGAGCCGCTCCTGCACCTGCAAACGTCGAGCAAACACTTCAACTAATCGCGGTATTTTGCTCAATCCAATTACTTTACCCTTGGGGATATAGGCCACGTGCACCTTGCCGAAGAAAGGCAGCATATGATGCTCGCAGAGCGAAAATATCTCGATGTCCTTGACGATGACCATCTCATCGTAATCCTCGTCAAAGAGCGCCCCGCGCAGGATTTCGCTTGGATCCTCGCCGTAGCCCTTGGTCAGAAAGGCCATGGATTTTTCCACGCGGCTGGGCGTGGACAGCAATCCCTGGCGGCTGGGGTCCTCGCCCAAACGGCTCAGGATCTCGCGGTACATCTCGGGCGTGCTAAACGCGCTCAGGCCTTCATCCGCCCCAACGGGACGATGAATCTTCTTGCTCACTGCTATCGGTTGTGCCATGCTTCTCATCCTCCCTGGGGAATTAGGGTGTATTGAATCCTTGTTGAGTTTGTCAGCCTGAGCGGAGCAAGGCGCGCATTGCGACCTGTTCAGTCGAAGGACCTGCATTCTCTTCACTCACCTTCGCACTCAAAAAAATTGTTCTCTGTCTCTTCCATGCGCACACGTTCCAATTCACCGGATGGCATTGCATCCTTCAACAAGCCAAAGACCGCTCTACAGAGATTCTCCGTCGTCGGCACACGATTCACAAACAACGGGTCAAGATTGAGATTGGCGTGGTCGAAGCGATTCACCACGCGGCTGCGCACCACGTCGTCCAGCGCGACCATGTTGATGACCATTCCGATCTCCGCATCCACTGCTCCTCCAACCAGCACTTCCAGCACATAATTGTGCCCGTGTCCATGTGGATTGTTGCACTTACCGTATGTGGTCTGGTTCTCCTCGGCCGACAGTGCTTCTGTATGCAGCCGGTGGCTGGCGGAGATCATGTAGCGGCGGCCGAAATATGCTTTCATGCATTACCCCGAAATTCCGCAAAGATCTCCGGCGTCTCGTAGATGCGAACACGGCTCAGTCGCGCTCCGCCTGCGGCCTTCACAGCCGGCTCCAGCCGCTTCCAGGCGGCGATGGCCAGGTTCTCCGTGGTTGGAATCGCCGCCGCAAATTCAGGAACCTCCAAGTTCAGATGGCGGTGATCCCAGGCCGCGAGCACCTCGCGCTCGATCACGTCCTTGAGCCATTTCAGATCGACGACGAAACCGGAGACTGGGTCCGGCTCGCCTTTGACCGTGACCTCCAGCGTGTAGTTGTGCCCGTGCCCGTTGCGATTGGCGCAGCGGCCAAAGATCTGCTCGTTCTTCTCCGCAGTCCACGCTTCGTTCCAGTAATAGTGCGAAGCGGAAAATGTGGCTCGTCGCGTCAGGTAGATCATTCTAACCCCTTACTGAACAGATGCTATAGCCCCATCCAAGGCTGCATACAATGAGCTCTTATACGCATTACGCCTTATAGTCTCTGCCCTTCCAGCTTACGCGCTTCAGGATGCGGTGCTGAAACCAACTGCGGTAGAGCAGCCAGACAAACAGTGGCAACCCCAGCGGCGAGATGGCGCAATTCACGAACGAAAAGCCGGATTTGGCTACGCGGCCATAGAAGCGGAAGAGGTTACGCACCCATACCAGCGCCAGAATCCAGCCGGCGATCAGCCATTGCGCCGAATGGGCAAAGAGGCGCGCGTTCCAGAACTCCACTGCCAGCAGCGGCAACGCCGCCAGCAGCAGAATATCGATTACCCGCCAAATGGCCAGCGCCAATGAATTATCAAATAGCAGCGCCAGGTTCTTGGTCCAGCCCTCGATCATCGCCGCTGTCGAGCGGTACATGCGCGTGGAAACCGCGTCCTCAGCATAGCGGAAGCGCAGACCAACCTTGCGCCGCTTGGCCAGGAAGGCCAGCTCTACGTCTTCCAGAACCTTTTCAGAAACTGCCGCGTGGCCGCCGAGCCGCCGGTAGGCCTCACGCTCGACCAGTAAAAATTGTCCATTGGCGGCGGCAATACGCTCGACGGGGTCGGAGACTTTGGCCGGAGGATAAGCCAGCGCCAGTTCGCAGAAGACCAGAGGCATCAGCGACCGCTGCCAAAGCCCGCTGACCATCTGCCGCGGCGAGTAGCTCAACATGCCTACCTTGTTCCGGTCGGCCTCGTGCAACGCGCGGTGCAGATTTCCCGGCTCATGGAGGGTATCGGCGTCGGTGAAGAGCAGCCACCGTCCGCGCGCCCGCCGAGCCGCCGTCCAGATGGCGTTGTTCTTGCCGGTCCAGCCGGGCTCCAGCATTCTTGCTTGGAGTACGGTAACCCCCGTAAAGCCCAGGGCAATCGCTACGGTCCGGTCGGTCGAGTGGTCGTCCACCACAATCAATTCCCAGTCGCGCCCCAGCTTGAAAATCTCCTCGGACTGGCTCACCAGCGACTCGAGGCATGCGGCAAGGCAATCTTCCTCGTTGCGCGCCGGGATGATGACGGTCAACTCCATCAATTTCTTCGGCTCGGGCTGGTCGAAGACCGTTCTCCACTGCACCGGCGGCGAGGCTGGAGTCTCGGATAGACCTAACACAGGCTTGAAACCGCCCTCCGCAGCCGTTGCGTTCTCTTGCTTCTTCTTCATACGTGTACCGTTTTCATTGGAGGCTTACGCTCAGTATTATAGAGATGTGCGGCTTTCTCGGTTCCTTTCTCTCACTTTGCTTTTTTCGTTGGCCTTGGCGTCCGGCTGTGACCGCGGCGCGCATCCTGCTCTGACCGGCCAGCCAGCACCGGATTTCAACCTATCCGACGGATTAACGAGGGTTCATCTGGCCGACAATCGCGGCCGCGTGGTGCTGCTCAACTTCTGGGCTACCTGGTGCGCGCCATGCGTCGTGGAGATGCCCTCGCTGCTCCAACTGCACCACGATCGGCCCGACCTGGCCATCCTGGCTGTCAGCATCGATGAAGACCCTGACGCCTACAACCGATTTCTCGCCCGCCATCACGTGGACCTGACCACGGTCCGCGACCCGGCCCAGACCGCCGCAAAGCTCTATCACACCGAGGGCTGGCCGGAGACCTACATCATCGACCGCCAGGGCTTTATTCGCCGCAAGGTTGTCGGCCCTCAGGACTGGAGCAGCCCTGAAATTCGCGCTTATCTGAAAAGCCTGTAAAAGTAGGATCCAATCTGAAAGGAAAATATGGGGAATCGTCGAGCAATTGTGATAGGCAGCGCATTTGGGCTGATAGCAGCGTGCGTCGTGATAGTTCTGTCGTGTTACGGAATGGCGGGGATTCTCATTTGCGGCCAGATAGACTTTATGTATGTATTATGGCCTGTATCAGTGATATTGCCCGGCGATTGGCTTAGGACCATTCCGGGCCTCATAACGACGGCATTGTTGGTCATAATTAACTGCCTTACATATTCGGCATTTGCGTTGTTGTTACGCGCTTTCAGACGGATGATTGGTATGATTTTCATATGACCTCACTGGAGATTCACTTTCACTATGCCAACCCGCCTTCTGAGGCGGCGATCTCTGCGCTGGCTAATGCCCGCGAGGTTTATGGCATACACCGGCTCACATTCGACCACGCCGCCCATTCGTTGCGCGTGGAGTATGACGCTACCAGGCTCAACTCCGCGGCCGTGACCAAGCTGGTTCGTCAGGCGGGCCTGGAGATTGATGCTGAAGTGCCGTTGATTCCCGCGTAACCGCTTCAGGGACAGAAGCCCGTAGCCTGAATAACGTCAATTGCAACGCAGAAAAAACCCTGTTATTCTATCCATGGTTTGGCTTGATGCCTTCCGTATGCGCCCGTAGCTCAGCTGGATAGAGCGACTGGCTACGAACCAGTAGGTCGGGAGTTCGAATCTCTCCGGGCGCACCATAACTCAACTCCTCCCATATGAAAAGAGCGAAGCGCCGATGCGCCTCGCTCTTTCTGTCTGAATCGTTTCATTCTGTCAGTACAGGTGGAAGTTGACCTCGATGTTCACCATCACAGCAACCGTCTTCTTGTGTTCTCTGTCATAGGCCGGCTTGAACTTGTACGTACGGACCGCTTCCAGGGCCTTTTCATCCAGTCCCATGCCCAGTGGGCGAACGATATGCACGTTCTGCGGATTCCCTTGCGCATCAACGATCAGACCAACCAGGACAACGCCCTGGTACTTCGCTCGTCGCGCCTCGTCGGAAAATTCGGGATCTGGGTCGTAGATAGGAACCGGCGCAGAGACAGCGCCACCCACCCTGGCCAGTCCGCCGCCAGTATTCCAACCGGAACCGGGTCCGTATCCGTCTCCATGTCCTGAACCAATGCCAATGCCAGAGCCATTTCCGCTCGAAACCAGCTTGATATTGGTCGAGTTCGTCTGGCCGAAGTTCGTCAGCTTCAGATTGTCGGGAATAATAATGTCTGGTTGCACATCGATGGTGGGAACTGGCGGCTCGTCCACCTTGGGAGCCACAATCTGTTCCGCCCGCGGGGGAATCTTGCCCTTGATGGCTTCCATCTTGTCCGGGCTTCCGCCGCCGCCGCCCGCGACAACAACGGCCTTGGGAGCCTTCCAATCCTCCACATCGATCGGCGTAACCTGCATCTTAGGCTTGGCATTGTTGATATAGGTATTGATTCCGAGAAAGACAGCCAGCGCCGCAATTCCTATATTGAAGGTGGCAGAGATGCCAAAAGCCCAGGGATTGCGCTTGACTGCCATCCGGTCAGGCACCGGAATGGGCCTCGAAGTCAGCTCCAGCGGGGGCAGCTTGGGCGGGAAAAATATGTCGCGAATGCTCTCATAGAGATCGACCCAGAGGGGAATTTCCTGAACTGGAGCGCCGAAAGCGACGTCAAGTTCGCAGCCGTCCGATGGATCTGCGGCAGTTTGGGATTCTGTAATTGGGTCAAGCAGGTCGTTGGCCATTGTTGCGTCTGGTTCTATCGCCTCTCGGTGCCTGGTCTGCCGGCCGAACGGGGGCGTTCTCGTTTCCAGGTCCGTGCTTCCATTATGCTTGACGCCGCCGGCTTGTGTCTCGACCGGGAGGGCCTCGTCCTCCAGTCTCTCATATTCCGGCATGGTGAGGTATCCCATAATCAATAGACGGTCAACACCATCGATTGTTACCCATGAAATCACGCCCTGTCCTTTACACTGGATATGAATTCAATCGGAGTATTTTCGGGAGTTACGATGTCCCCTGCACCTGAGTTGAAGGCGACCCTTACCTTGCCGCAAACCGCCTTCCCGATGAAGGCTAACCTGCCGCAGAATGAACCGCTTCGGCTGGCCCGCTGGGCTACGCTCGGGCTCTATGAGAGGCTGCGCAAGGCCGCCCAGGGACGCCCCACCTACCTGCTGCACGACGGCCCTCCCTACGCCAACGGCCCCATTCACCTGGGCCATGCGCTGAACAAGGGTTTAAAGGATTTTGTGGTCAAGTCCAAGACCATGGCCGGCTTCGACGCGCCCTACGTTCCCGGCTACGACTGCCACGGGTTGCCCATCGAGATCAAGGTAGACGAGCAGTTGGGCCGCAAGAAGCTCGAGATGCCAGCCCCGGCCGTTCTGGAGGCCTGTCGCGCCTACGCGCAGAAGTATATCGATCTTCAAACCTCGCAATTTGAACGGATTGGTTGCATTGGCCGCTGGGACACGCCTTACAAGACCATGTCCCGCGACTACGAGGCGCGCACCCTGGAGGCCTTTTACGGCTTTCTGGAAAAAGGCTTTGTCTATCGCGGCCTCAAGCCGGTCTACTGGTGCATTCACGACCGCACCGCACTGGCCGAGGCCGAGGTCGAGTACGAGATGCACACCAGCCCCTCGGTCTATGTGCGCTACCGGATGACGAGCGATCCGGCGGCGATTAGTCCGGCACTCAAGGGCAAGCAGGTTTCAGCCATTATCTGGACCACTACGCCCTGGACCCTGCCCGCATCGATGGCCGTGGCCTTCCATCCTGATTTTGACTACGTGGCTCTGGCCGCAGGCGACCAGGTTTACATTGTGGCCGCCGAACTTGCCGCATCCGTTGCCGCAGCTTGCAAATTAGGCGAGACTAAGGAGCTGGCTCGCTTCAAGGGCAGCCGGATGGAGCGCGCCACCTTCCAGCATCCCTTCCTGGAGCGCAGCGTTCTGGGCGTTCTGGCCTCCTATGTCACCGCCGACACCGGCACCGGCGCGGTACACACGGCGCCCTCGCATGGCGCGGAGGATTTTTACACCGGCCTGAACTACGGCCTGGACCAAACCTGCCGTGTCGACGCCTCCGGCCGCATCCAGGTGGACACGGAAGCATGGACGCTGGCTGCGCCTCCTGCCTTCGACGGCATGAAGGTGTGGGCCGCCAACCCGGTCATTGTGGCCATGATGGAAGAGCGTGGCGCGTTGCTGGCCGTGAGCGATCTGGAACACTCCTATCCGCACTGCTGGCGCTGTCACCATCCGGTCATCTTCCGCGCTACTGAGCAGTGGTTCATCAGCCTTGAAACTCCAGTCAAGCGCACCGACGGCACGGAAACGACTTTCCGCCAACAGGCCATCGAGGAGATCGACAAGGTTATCTGGGACCCGGCCTGGGGCAAGGAACGCATCACCAACATGATCGCCACGCGCCCTGACTGGTGCATCAGCCGCCAGCGCATCTGGGGCGTGCCCATCGCGGTTTTCCTGTGCGAAGGCTGCCAGAAGCCTATTCTGGACCCGGCGCTCAACCGCAAGATCGTGAAGTTGTTTGAGGAGCATGGCGTTGAGGCATGGCACACCACCGAGACGGCAACGCTGCTGCCAGTCAATGCCGCCTGTGCGCACTGCGGCGGGAAGGCCTTCCGCAAGGAGACCGACATTCTGGACGTCTGGTTCGACTCCGGCGTCAGTTGGTATGCCGTTTGCGAGTCTGACCCTGATTTGAAAGCCGCCTATGCAGCCTTCCAAAAGGGCGAAGGGCGTGAAGCCCCGAAGTGCTTGTACCTTGAAGGCGGCGATCAGCATCGCGGCTGGTTCCACTCAGCGCTGCTGACCTCGGTGGCGCTGCGCGGACGCGCTCCATACTCGCACGTTGTCACCGCCGGTTTTACCCTTGACGAGCAAGGCCGGGCAATGAGCAAATCGCTGGGCAATGTGGTGGACCCGCTGGATATTGCCAACCACATGGGCGGCGAGATTGTCCGCCTCTGGGTAGCCTCCATCGACTTCCGCGAAGACATGGCGGCCAGCGATAACCTGATGCAGCGCTGCGCGGAGATTTATAAGAAACTGCGCAACACCTTCCGCTTCCTGCTGGGCAATCTGAACGGCTTCAACCCCAAGCGCGACCGCGTGGCTGAATCTGATTTGCTGCCGCTCGATCGCTATATGCTGGCGCGTACCCGCGAGCTGACCGAGAATATCCTCGGCTGGTACGAGCGCTTCGAGTTCCATCGCGTCTACCACGCGGTCAACGAATTCGCCATCGTGGACCTGAGCTCGTTCTATCTCGACGTGCTTAAGGATCGCATGTACACCTTCGCGCCCACCAGCAAGGAACGCCGCTCCGCGCAGACCGTGCTGTGGCAGATTACCGAAGCCCTCGTCCGCCTGGTCGCGCCGATTTTGAGTTTTACGGCCGACGAGATCTGGGAGCATTTGCCTGTCGTGGAGGGTCGCGAGGTCAGCGTTCATCTCGCGCAATTCCCTACCCCGGCTGAAATCTTCTCTGAAGATCCCGCGCCGGTGATCGCCGAGTGGGAAACCTTAATGGGGGTACGAGACGAGGTATTAAAGCTGCTGGAACAAGCACGGCAGGACAAGACGATTGGTAAGGCACTTGAGGCAGATGTAGCAATTGCTGCAAACAATGAACTAGGTAGGCTTCTGAAGAAATATGAACCGAGCCTGAAAGAGCTATTTAACGTATCAAAGGCCAAAATCGTGCCAGCGAACATTGATATTAACGAAGGTTTTGTTTGGCAAACGGAAGGTGACGACATTCATATTCAAGCAAGTCAAGCTTCCGGCCATAAGTGCGCGCGCTGCTGGAACTTCATGCCCGAAGTTTCCAACTACGGCATCTGGCAGAACGTCTGCATGCGCTGCCAGAAAGCGCTGAGAGAAATGAAGATTGCTGAGCCCAAGGAGAGCCAATGAAAATTACAGCGCCCCGCCGCCTGCACTGGCTGCTTATCCTCTCCGCGGTCATCATTTTTCTGGACCGGCTGACCAAGACCTGGGTAGCGCTGCGCATTCCCATGGGCGGCGCGATTCCGGTCATTCCGCACGTTCTGCGCATCACTCACTGGACCAACGAGGGCGCGGCCTTTTCGCTCTTCGCCAACACCGCCTCGCCCAACGCGGTCCGCTGGGGATTGATCTGCTTCTCGTCGTTGATGGCGCTGATCATCCTCTTTTTACTGGTCCGCCTCGGCGACCATTTCACTTTGACCACTGTCGCGCTGGCGCTGGTCTTCGCCGGAGCGCTGGGCAATGTTCACGACCGCATAGTTTACGGATCGGTCGTGGACTTCATCGAGGTCCACATCTTCAGCTACCACTGGCCGGATTTCAACATCGCCGACTCGTCCGTTGTTACCGGCGCGTGCCTGCTGCTGCTCGATATGCTGCTGCCGAAGAAGAGGCCGGCGCATTAGGCTCGAAATCGCGAAATGGAACCTTTCGCCCACGAGGCGCGTAACCTTTTCAGGCCCGATTGGTCTATAGCGTATCGGCTATACTTGTAAATTCCATGTATCTCACGAGGACTGCATGAAGATTCACTTTTCCGCCCCTTCGTTTCGCGTAACCTGTGCTGTAATAGCCACACTTGGCTGCATCTTCGTGGCAAAAGCAAACGCACAGCGGCTGCCCCAGACCATCCGCCCTGAGCACTACACGCTCATTCTCACGCCCGACCTCAAGGCCGCAACCTTCTCCGGCGTTGAGACTATCGATGTGAATCTGGCCGAGCCAACAGATCACATCACACTGAACGCCAACGATATAGCCTTTGAGAGCGTGAATGTGTCCACCGGCGGCAAGCAGCAGAAGGCCGCTGTCGCACTCGACAAGGACAAGCAGCAAGCCGCCTTCACCTTCGCGGAAAAACTGCCCGCAGGCAAGGCAACACTATCGATCGCTTACACCGGCATTCTGAACAACGAGCTGCGCGGCTTCTATCTCTCCAAGACCGAGAAACGCAACTACGCCGTAACGCAGTTTGAAGCCGCCGACGCGCGCCGCGCCTTCCCGTCGTTCGATGAGCCGGCCTTCAAGGCCACCTATGATGTCACCTTGGTGGTCGATAGCGGCGATACTGCAATCTCCAATGGGGAGATTATCGCCGACACCCCGGGCCCCATGGCCGGCAAGCACACTATTAAATTTGCTACCACGCCGAAAATGTCCACCTACCTCGTCGCCTTTTTGGTTGGCGACTTTCAATGCACGACAGGCGAATCTGATGGCGTGACTATTCGCTCCTGCGCCACGCCTGACAAGGTTGCGCTCACGCCATACAGCGTCGATGTCGCCAAATTTGTGCTGCACTACTACAACAATTATTTCGGAATACCCTACCCGCTCAAGAAGCTCGACCTGATCGCCCTGCCTGACTTCGAAGCCGGCGCCATGGAAAACTTCGGCGCCATCACCTTTCGCGAGACCGCACTGCTGCTCGACCCCAAAACGGCCTCTGTCGGCGCAATGAAAGATATAGCCCTGACCATCGCCCACGAGATGGCGCATCAGTGGTTTGGCGATTTGGTGACCATGCAATGGTGGGACAACATCTGGCTCAACGAGGGCTTTGCCACCTGGATGGAAACCAAGGCCGTGACGCACATGCATCCGGAGTGGAATATTGACCAAATGATTGCCTCCGGCGTGGATCAAGTGCTGAATCTGGACGCGCAGCCCACCACACGCGCTATACGCGCCAAGGCCGACACCCCAGACGAGATCAACCAGATGTTCGACGGCATCGCTTATGGCAAGGCTGCCTCCGTGTTGCTGACCGTTGAGAACTACCTGGGCGAGGAGACCTTCCGCCAGGGAGTACACAACTATCTGGCTGCCCACGAATACGCCAACGCCACCGCGGAGGATTTCTGGGGCGCACAGACCTCGACCAGCCACAAGCCGGTTGACAAGATTATGGAAAGCCTGGTGGCCCAGCCGGGCGCGCCCATCCTCACCTTCGGCGAACAGGCCAAGGGCAAGGTTGCCGTTCATCAGAGTCGTTTCTACCTCAGCCCCAGCATTCAGCCGGATCCCGCGCAGAAGTGGACGCTCCCGGTTTGCTTTAAGACCAAAACCAGCCAGAACTGCGAGCTTCTCACTCCCACAACGGCCAGGTTCAAGGCGCCAGATAACACGTTCTTCTTTGCCAATGCTGGCGGCAAGGGCTACTATCGCAGCGCCTATCCGGCGAGCGTATATACGGCACTGGTGACGCAGGTGGAAACCACGTTGAGTCCCGCCGAGCGCATCAGCTTGATCGGCGATCAGTGGGCACAGGCGCGAGCCAACAAGGCTCCTATCGGCGCCTATCTAGACCTGGCGGCGGCCGTTAAGACCGACCCTGGAGCTGAAGTTGTGGGAGCCGCCACGAACGGTGTTCGCGCGACTTATACCCGTGTAGCTTCCACTGCCGACGAGCGTGCCGCGCTCGCGACCTGGATACGCTCGACTTTTGCACCCCAATACGCCAGGGTTGGTCCGCCCTCTGGCGCCGACTCGGCCAATACCCGCGAGCTGCGCGCCCAGTTGTTCGGCCTCCTCGGCAACTACGCTAAGGACCCGGTCGTGCTGGCGCAGGCGCGAGAGACTGCGGCGAAGTTCCTGGCCAATCCCGGCTCTGTCGATGCCACCTTCGGCCTGGCCGCCCTCCAGATCGCCGCCCGCAACGGCGACGCTGCTCTCTTTGACCAGTTGCAGAAAGTCTCAGAGACCTCGACCAACCCGGAGTTCCAGGAAGGCGCGCTGCGCCTTTTGGCGATCTTTGAAAACCCCACGCTGGTACAACGCTCCTTCGATTACGCCGTCTCCGGCAAGGTTCGCAACCAGGACGCGATCATCCAGTTCGCTATCGCCTTGGACAGCGACGAAAACCGCGATCAGGCATGGAAGTACATCCAGAACAACTGGGAGAAGGTGCAAGCCCAGTTCACTACCGAGATGGGCGCCGTGCTGGTCGGCTCCATGGGCAGATTCTGCTCTGCCGAGGGCCGCTCCAGCGTGGAACAATTCTTCTCTACGCACAAGGTGGCCTCTTCCGATAAGGCTCTCAAGCACGCGCTGGAGAGCATTGACGGCTGCATAGAGCTGCGCAAGCTCCAGGAGCCGAACCTGAAGCAGTGGCTTGCCGCGCAACCTAAGCTGTAGTTTTTAGTCGACAAAAGCTCCTTGCCTCATCCTTTCCGCGTTCTTCCTACCCCAGCGCACAAAGTTCGTGCGCTGGGGACCCCGGTTCGTGGAAAGGGTGGGAAACCACGAACCTCAATCTGACGGTTTCATCACTCCGCTTCGCTACAATAAGACTCATGCCGCAATGCGCTCCAGGCCAAACGCTGCTCATTGACGCCGATGATACTCTGTGGGAGAACAACGTCTACTACGAGCGCGCCATTGCTGCCTTCATCAGCTATCTGAATCACCATGAGTACACGCCCGCCGAGGTGCGCCAGGCGCTAAACATTGTCGAGCGCGAGACCATTCTTACCCACGGCTATGGCTTGCCTAGTTTCACTCAATCACTGCTCTCCTGTTTTGAGCGGCTCAGTCCAGTGCCGCTCACAGATGAAAAGCGCCGGCGCATTGAAGGCTTTTCCCGCTCCATCGCCGAACGGGATATTGAGCTGCTTTCCGGCGTTGCCGAAACCCTGGCCGAGCTGGCCACGCGGCATCGGCTTATTCTCATGACCAAGGGCAACCATGCTGAGCAGACAGACAAGCTGGGCCGTTCAGGCCTTGCCACTTACTTCTCAGCCGTTGAGATCGCCGCTGAAAAAGATTCCGCGACTTACCGCGAAGTCCTTCACCGCTATGGGTTATCGCCACACTCAAGCTGGATGATCGGCAACAGCCCCAAAAGCGATATCAACCCTGCCCTCGCTGCCGGCCTCAACGCTGTCTTTCTCTTCCACAAAGACACCTGGGTACTGGAACACGCCACGCTCGACGCGGCGCCGGAAGGTCAGCAGTTGATTGAATTGGATTCGTTCGCGAAACTTTGTGCTATTTTCTAAACTAATTTCACTGCTCTGATTCTTGACTTCAGGCCTAAGAAGCCAAGGCACAGAAGTCCCAAACCCGTTAATACAAAGCTGGCAGGTTCCGGAGAATTTTGTATGCCAAATCGCTGAATTGCCACGATGTCAGGCGCCCACGTTTCGTATTGATCAGCATCCGCTGTAGTCCACGCGCCGCTGTTCACAGCAGCGGCTGCGGCTATTTCATAGGGTTGCGCCGCCGGGTCAGACGGAAAAGGTGTGCTCTTGGAGGTTGAAGTCGGGTTCATAATCTCCCAGATCGCCAATGAGATGGCTCCTCTGGTGGCCAGGGGCGCATTGATCCCGCCATCGTCAGCCAACTCGTTAATCAGGTATGTGGATTGCATTATCTCCGTGTAGGTGGGGTTGCTGAAACTTGTGACCGGCTCAGCAGAACCTGTAAATCCCGTTCCTACATTGGTATCTGAGTTCATGTCGTAGCAGAACAGAAGGACATGCTTGTTGCTATAGCCGCCACCATTCAAGATCGCCATGTACGGACCAACGGGTTCAGTATATGTCGTACCATTGCTAATCCAGGTGTATTCGGAGTAGTCTCCCCAGTTTGAATCTAGAGTGAGGGTTATAGAGTCAGCATGAGCGAGTGCGGACAGGAATAGCCAGACAATTCCTAGTGTGATTTTAATCACATGCTTAGGCGCCGACATATTCCTCACTGCCTCCCTTCTATGGGATAGCACAGTTAGGGGGGAGGTATTTAGATTACCACCAAATTTACCTTAATTTGCAACAATTTGTTTTACATCGGCCAGCACCTGCTCCGGCGTCCACTCATTGCCGGGATAAAAGCGGACAACCTTCCCATCCGGGCCGATCAGCGTCGTTGAGAGCGTGTGAGTAATCGTTGTATCCGTATTTTCAGTCATGCCCAGGTCAAAGAACCTGGCCATCTCGGCCAGCACCGGCTTCTCCGGCACGGCAAACTCCCAGTGTGCAAAGGCCTTTTGGGCATCGCTGCCCATGTATGTCACTCCATAGGCACGAAGCCGCTCCGGCGTGTCGTGCTCCGGATCAAAGCTGATCGAAAGCAGATTCGACCGGGCATAAAGTCCGGGAATGGCCGCCATCATCTTCTCCAGCGTGGCAAAGTTGCGTGTCACCCTGGGGCAAAACTCGGGCAACGGGCAGCGCGTGTAGATAAAGGTGATCACCAACGCCTTGCCCTTGAACTGGGCGAGATGAATAGGCCTGCCATCCTGGTTACGCATGTTGAAATCTGGCACCATGTCGCCCGGCGCAGGGACATGATAGGAGATTGCTGGCCGGTAATCGGGCTTGGCCTGCGCTACGACAACAATATGATCGAGAAAAATATCCGCATCCGGATCCTGCGAGACCAGCACATCGGCGGTAATCACGTCACCCGGATGCAGCTCGCCCAGGATGCTCGTATCCTTCAGCTTGTAGGGCATGGTCATGGCCTCCATGAAGCCAGGAATGGCCTCATGGTTCAGCGTCACCTCGCCCTTGGCGGCATCCGTTGAAACCACCTTGCCGCGCAGATGGTAGACCTTGAAGTTCTGGCCTACACTGGGTTGCACGGGCGGCTTCTGGCCGGAGTGGCAACCGGTCAGTACAAGAAAAACGAGCAAGGAAGAAACAAGCAATCGACGCATCACAGGCTCAGTGTACATCCGTTCTTATAGCGTGCGCTTGAACAGCGGCGTGGCGATGAGCAGCGTGCCAATGCCGAAAACAAAGAGAAAGAACAGGTCGAACTGAATCGCCTCAAAACCGCCGTCTTTGAGGATGACGGCTTTGAGGCCGTGGATGACATACGTGAAGGGGTCAACCACAGCGATGGCTCGGAGCCATGCCGGAAAGGAGGCGACCGGATACATGGCGCCGGAGGGATAAAAAAGCAGCGTGTTAAGAACGCCGAACATGGCGCGCGGCACCAGCGGATCGTCGACGCGCACCATGAGCAGAAACATCATGCCGTTGAAGGCGATGGAGGTGACCAGAATCAGGCAGAAAAGTTCCAGCAGCACCAGGGGATGAAAGATGATCCCCAGGCCGGCCATCAGCGAGCCGATAACGGTGAGCGATATACCGGCCAAAACAGCTTTGATGGAACCGGCCAGGTTCATGCCGAAGACCAACTCCAGCCTGGTGATGGGAGTGACAAGATAGCCTTCGTGAACTCCGCGCGCCTTGTCGTCGATGTATAACATTCCGCCGCCGATCATGACCGAGATATACATGGCCATGGCGATAGTGGCGGGCAGCAGAAACTTCATGTAATTCACATAAGGATAGAGCTCGACGATTTCCAGGGCTATCTGGCTGGCAAGCCGCGGCTGGATGACGGGAGCGGTGAGCGCGGTAACCACCAACTGCATTTCGGCCTCGATGCTGCCGGAGGTGAACAGGTCAGTATCATCGACGACCAGGCCGATGACGGGCGCGTCCTGCGCGGATACACGACGCGAATATTGGGCAGGAATAACAATAGCGGCATCGATTTTTCCCGTGCGCACATCCTCGCGGGCCTGCACCTCAGAGGTGTACTCGATGGTAGTGAAGGTCTTGATGTTGACAGCGATGGAATCAAAGGCCTCGCGGAGTTTGACGGCTTCAGGGCCATGGTCGTAGTCGACCACGGCGACGCGGCAGCCGACGATCTTGCCCCCGAAGGCGTTGCCCATGATAACCAACGTCAGCAGCGGCATCATCAGCGACATGATCATCAGCGTCGGCGAACGGAAGAATTTGCGCATCTCGCGCTCGACAATGGCGAACATTCTGTTCATGGACGCGCTCCCGGACGCGGCGGCAGGGTATAGACGGGCGGTTTGACCTGCTCATCGCGTAGCTGGCGGCCGGTGTAGTGAACGAATACGTCGTCAAGCGTGGTGTTCTGCACGCTGAGAGAGGTGAGGGTTTCGCCGAGGGATGCGGCCAACTCGACCAACTGCATGGTGGTTGCCGAACCGGAAGACGTAAGTACGCGATAAAAGCCGGCGCTCTCAGCCTGTACGCTGGTCACACCTTCAAGCTTTTCCAGGCGACCCTGCCACTCTTCGGTATCGCGGTCGAAGTGCACTTCGACAACGTTGGCGCCGGGTACACTGTGCTTGAGATCGATGGGCGTGCCCAGGGCGACAAGCTTGCCATAATCAACGATGGCGATGCGGTCGCAGAGCTTGTCGGCCTCCTCCATGTAGTGAGTGGTGATGAGGATGGTGAGTTTGCGGCTGCTGCGCAGGTTGTCGAGCATCTCCCAGACGGCAATTCGCGATACCGGATCGAGGCCGGTGGTTGGCTCATCAAGAAAGAAGATGCTGGGGTTGTGGACCAGGCCGCGGGCAATTTCAACGCGGCGGCGCATGCCGCCAGAGAGCGTCTTGACCTGGGCGCCGCGCCATTTGACCAAATCAACGGCCTGGAGAACTTCCGTGATGTTTTTCTCACGCTCGTGACGGGGAACGCTGTAGAGCTTGGCGTAGATGCTTAGATTTTCTTCAACAGTGAGGTCGGGGTCGCTGGTGAGGGCCTGGGGAATGACGCCGATCATGCGGCGCACCGCGTCAGGATCTTTGGCCACATTGTGGCCGGCAACGACGGCGCGGCCCGCCGTAAGCGGGATGAGCGTCGTCATCATGCGGATGAGCGTGCTTTTTCCCGCGCCGTTGGGACCGAGTAGGCCAAATATCTCTCCTTCGGCAACCGAAAAGCTGACGTCCTTGACGGCCTCAAAGTCGCCGTAGCGCTTGACGCTATGGACAACTTCGATTGCTGCTGGCGCTGCTGTTGCTGGCGTGCTCATTGTTTCACCAGCTTGGTTTTGGGTATATAAACCTCGGCGGTCATGCCGGGAACAAAACGCTTTTCAGGATTGTCGATGAGCAGCTTCAACTGGACGGTCTTGATGTCGCGTTTGCGCGAACTTACGTCGCGCTGGGTGGCGAAGTCCGCCTCGGCGGCTTTATTGATGACCTTGGCCTGGAGGGTTGCGCCGGAAGGCATGATGACGCGGAGCAAATCGCCGAGCTGGACTGCGTCAGCCTGGGTCTCGGGCAGTGGTGCGTAAATCCAGGTCTGGGTAAGATCCATAATGGTGACGATGGCAGCTCCGGCGGCGACAACCTCGCCCTGCCGTGTGGCGCGTACGTTCACCTTGCCGCTGACCGGGGCGTAAACCTGGGCATAACCTAGCTGAACCTTAGCCTGCTCGGCGAGGGCTCGGGCGTTTTCGACCTCATCTCGAGTGGAGTCCACGGTGCGGGCCGCAACATTGGTTAGCAGCTCGTGAGCGCGGGCCTGGCGCAGAGAGGCTTCAGCCGCAGCGACATTCTCGCGAGCCGCATCGACGGCTGCCTTGGCGGCCTGCAGGCTGGTGGCCGCGTCGTCACTGGCCTGCTCGCTCATGATGCCCTGCTTGGCAAGAGCAACGGTTCGGCTGGTATCGGCCAACTGGTGATCGTAGTTGGCCTGCGCCTGGGCAAGCGCGGCCCGCGCGGCGCGCAGCTGGGCCTCGGCGTTGACCGTAGCGTTGCTGGTTTCTCCGCGGGTCTGATGCTCGGTCTCTACAGTCTCGCCGAGCTTCCACCGGTTGCTGGAAACATTGGCCTCGGCAGCCTTGCGCGCCGCGGCAAGATCATCGCTCTCGATGATGGCGATGAGTTGGCCGGCCTTTACGTCCTGGCCCTCATCAACAAACAATGTCTGAATGCGTCCGGGAATCTTGCTGCTCACCACCACTTCGTTGGCGTCTACAGTGCCTATAAGTTGCAAATCGGCAGAGGGACGCACGGTAACGAAATACCAGATAAGCGATCCCACGGTCAGCAGGCCCAAAAGTAGAAAAACTCGATTGCGTGCGTTCACTTGTGCCTCACTTCGTCTATTGTGTTTACGTCCGATGCAGCCTTGAGGTTCGTGAATTTCTAATTTCAATCTGCGTCGATTGGAATTGATTGAGCAGGGGCATAGGCATTGTGGCCAGCACCCGCGCGGCCACCCGAGCACCTTGCTCGCGGTCGATAAAAATCGCCTGGCCCAGAAACTCGATAGCCGCCTTGCGGCGAAGCTCCAGGGCGCCTCGCTCCAGTGGCTCCGTGCCATAAGCCAATCGCATCAGCGGCGCGGAGAGAAAGTAGAAGAGATTCGCGCCCAGTGCGGTATAGCGCATCTGCGTGGGATCGACACGGATCAACTCTCCCGAAGCGATGCCTTCCCTGAGCACCTCCTCCAACTTGTCCCACATCGGCCGGAAAAACTTCTCGGCTATGCGCGCCATCCGGTGCTCCTCGCCGCGGTGCAGGCGAACCATCTCCTGGTGCATCAGAGACTGCAATGCGGGGTGGGAATAGGAGCGATCAAAGTGGTTCAACACGATCTGCAGGAATCGCTCTCCGGCCGAGGCGCCCGCTTCCAGCAAGGCAAGGCTGGCCGTTCGTACCCCCTCGAAGACAAACTCCAGGGCCGCAGCATAGAGGTCCTCTTTGCTCTTGTAGTAGTAGTAAAGAAGCGCTTTGTTGACGCCCGCTTCCTCGGCAATCTGCTCGGTGCGCGCCCCGGCCAGGCCGCTTGCGCTGAACTGTCGCACAGCGGCGTTGAGAATGCGTGCGCGGGTCTGGTCGGCGCGCTCGGTCTGGGTACGGATTGGGGCTGGCGTTGCCATTAACTAACTAGTTAGTAAATTATCATAATCATCGGGAAATTACCACCTTCATTGAAGAATTTTGCCGAAATTCATATATTTAATTAAATTGCCGCCCTCACCTTATAATTTCATTTATTTTCGTGTATTTACATAGCAATCCGTAACTGAACACAGTCTCATAATAGTTCATTTGTACTGTGAGGTGGAGCACAGACTGAGGTGTGACTGAATCGAGATAGTTTCCGCGCGGTTAGACACCTTTGAATATGAGGCGGTATTTCAGCTTCTCTTTCTGACTCATATTCTGTCTGCGCAAATTTCAGATTCACTTGTTACCGAAAGGAACTTTCATGCCTCATCTCGACACTGGCAACACTGGTTTTATGTTGTTGTGTTCCAGCCTGGTCATGCTGATGACTCCAGGGCTGGCTTTCTTTTATGGCGGTCTCGTGGGTCGCAAAAACGTACTGGCCATTATGATCCAGAGCTTTGTCTCTATGGGCTGGACCACGGTGATCTGGTACCTCTACGGCTACTCGCTATGCTTCAGCGGCGACTGGCACGGCATCATTGGTGATTTTCACTACGCATGCCTGCGTAACATCAGCCTGAGCACCATGTACCCGGGAGATGCCGGCATACCGCTGCTGGTCCATGTTGCCTACCAGATGATGTTCGCCATCATCACCCCGGCGCTGATCACCGGCGCCTTCACCAACCGTGTGACCTTCAAGGCCTACATGCTGTTCCTGACCGGCTGGCTCACCTTCGTCTACTTCCCGTTCGTCCACATGGTCTGGGGCGGCGGCTTGCTGGCGCAGTGGGGCGTGCTGGATTTCGCTGGCGGCATCGTGGTTCATAACATAGCCGGCATCGCGGCCCTGGCCAGCGTGCTCTACGTAGGCAAGCGGCGGGTAGCCGACCGCGGGCCGCACAGCGTTCCCCTGGTTGCCCTGGGAACCGGTCTGCTGTGGTTTGGATGGTACGGTTTCAACGCCGGCAGCGAATTCCGCGTTGACATGATTACCGCGACGGCCTTTATCAACACCGACGTGGCCGCCTCGTTCGCTGCGGTAACCTGGATGATCGTCGCCTGGATCGACTCAAAGCGGCCCACCTTCCTGGGCTTGTTAACGGGCGCAGTTGCGGGCCTGGCTACAATCACTCCGGCGTCGGGCTATGTATCACCCACCTCTGCGGTGATCATCGGCGTGGTCTCCGGAGTGGTCTGTTACTATGCTGTGGCGCTCAAGAACAAGCTGCACTGGGATGACGCGCTGGATGTCTGGGGCGTGCATGGCGTCGGCGGCTTCCTGGGCATTGTCATGCTGGGCGTATTTGCTGTCAAGGCCTTTAACCCGGCCGGCACGGACGGACTGCTGCTCGGCAATTACTGGTTCTTCATCAAGCAACTGACCGCAACCGTCTTCTCTTCGGTGTGGGCGTTTGTATTTACGCTCGGCATGTTGAAGGTCATCGACTGGATCACGCCTGTAAAGGTGACAGAGGGCGAAGAACAGATAGGCCTGGATAGCTCGCTGCATGGCGAACATGCTTATGAAGATGCGCTGGAACCAGCAAAGCGCTGAGTCTGAGAGACTTCGGATATAACATCTTATTCCCTCGCCTGGGGCGGCTTCAGCGCCGCCCCAGCGCTATATTCAGGCGAAGCGGCTGATCTTCCCTGCACCGGCAAGCCGCACCCTTGATTCTGCATCAAGGTCTTCTTCCAATTCCTCGTACTTGTCCTCATCCTCTTCAAAGCCGCTGGCAGCTTTTGTTCCGCTGGGGATGTAGATCTCATCGGCGGTTTGAGTTATTCGCTCCACTTCGTACACATCGGTCAGCCCCAAATCGGCTTCTTTGGGCCTGACCATGGGTGCTATGCGAACGCTGGCTACCGGGCCGATTTCCATCTTCGTCTGTTCCCGTCCGGGAACTCCCCCTGACGGTGTTATCGGCGGGTTGAACGAAAACATGAATCCACCGGCAAAATGTGTACATTTTCAGGACACTCTGTATATTCTTCGTATAAGTGCTTCTTTTACAGCTGGATATGTTCAAGCTAGTAGCGTATCTAAGGTAACTTTAAGCAGAATTGATGTCCGACTTTGATACAGTTTGCCCGCAATCCAGCATCATCTCCTTCACGGATGTGAGGAATTGCGATCCGCGGAAAAGCTGGCTGTTGAAACCTGGGCGCTTTCCTGTTCGATCTGATAAAGCAGGGCCGCTCCCTTGACCAGATCAAGCCTTGCAGCTACAGGAGAAAAGCCGCTGCGCAGTTCGCTGATTTCCTGAGTAATGATTTTGAAGAGAATGGCGCGGCCACTCATATGCAACTCGAATCTCTGAGTCTTCCAGTCTGTTGAGCTGACCTGTGTCCGTTGCAGGCTGAACCAACCTCCCTGATAGAGCCGGCCCAGGATGCCGAAGCCGAAGCTCACATCTTGTTTGAGGCGGCCGTCGAGGCGAACCATCCTCTTGTACTTGGCGTTAACCCATAGTTCCCCGTTCATAGCGTGGATAATGCGGGTTTCGATGGAGTGGGCTGGATAATCCGGCTTGGGGTGGTAGCGCAAACGATAACAGCCGTTCTCCTCCCCGGCATATTCAAAGAGGAAAGCATCCGGCAACAGTGCGACGATGCGGCCGATGCGTTTTTCATTGTCGTCATACTCCTGGCGGTGGCGGGCCTGCTCGGCGGGGGAGTTGAGCAGACGGTGAAGGCGTGCCTGCTCCAACAAGCGCCCCTGGGTATCGAGCGGATGGCCGTTGCTCAGCTCAATCCGCGAGATGGGCCCTTCGGCGGTCTCCAGAAATTCCTCGAGGAGCGACTCCTTGGGCGATTGGCTCGCTACCCAATAGCGCCAGTAACCGTGACTAACATGGTCGTTGAGTTCGTTGTAGACAACCTCACGAACCAGTTGATCGACCGGCATCGGCGGCTGTGCATGTGCGCAATAAGCCCCTTGCACAACCGCCAAAATCCCTGCCATCACCCACGGCACACGCAATTGGTTACCCAACCAGACTTGTTACACTGACGCTATGTTGGATGAACTGGAGTTCCGCCGTCTGGTCGATATTGCTCTAGATTCGCTGTTGCAGCATTTGATGGCACGCGAGGAGGAAGCTGAGGCCGGTTTTGAGATTGACGAACAAGGCGGCGTGCTGAACGTGACGTTCGAGGATCCTGCGGGCAAGTTCGTGATTACGCCCAACGCGCCGGTGCGCCAGATTTGGATTTCCGCGCTCTCCACCAGCTTCAAACTGGACTGGGATGCGGCGGCCGCTGCATTCACACTACCGCGCACCGGCGAGCACCTCAGGCCGCTGGTTGACCGGCTAATCGCAGAACATCTGCGGGGCTAGGCTTCCCACCCTGGCCCGAAAGAATCAGGCACGGGCGGGGCGCTTGGCGATAGCGGAACCAGAGTTGATGTATCTCGAAACCGCAGAACTCAAGTTGACGCGACCATCCCGGGGTCCCCAACGACAGGTCTTTGTCGTTGGGGTGGGACTATCAGGGAGCGGCGACCCGGCATGAAGCTCAACAGGACACAGTGACTCTGGTTCCGCTCTAACGTGCTCTAATCCGTTTTTACTGCTTTACAAACTCAAAGGTGCAAGGGCGGCCATAAACACCAAGGCCTTCATTGCGGGTGCCTGTTCCCTTAGTATCGGTAAACTGAGCCTTGGCTTCGAAGCTATAATCCGCTCCCCCATGGGCGAAGGCTCCGCGGGCATACTTCCGGGAGGCGACTATGCCGGTAGCGGAGAGCTTGGCGGAGCCGTCATCCTTAATTGGACCTTCGACCAGAAAATAGCCTGGTTCTCCCGCAGTGCCGCGTTCTCCGCGGAGGTTGCCAGCTCTGATCATGCTGGGAAACTTCCAGGTAAAGCCATCGGTGCTGCCTTTTGCAGGGCAGGTGTATGTTGTGAGCCACTTGCCATCGAAGCGTTCCCCGGCAAAAGAAACTGCCGGCAATAAAACCAAGGCGCAAACCACAAAAAATCGAACAGCCTTTCTCATTCAATTTCCTCCGTCGCCCATGCTAGCACAGCACGTTCTCGACCGTCTAAGGCGCGAAGCCGGTTTCGGAGCAGCAAAATTCTGCCGGTAGCTACCGTTTTTCTATTTCCTATTTCCTATTCCCTGTCCCTTGCCTCTCGGGTATAAACTCATCCCAAGCCTATGAATACTGCTCATCTTTCTCTCACTGTGCTGCTCGTCGCCGTTCCGGCGCTGGTTTGCGCCCAAACCCCGGCCCCCCAGGTTCATAAAATGCCAACCAAAACGCTAAGCCCCGCAGCGGTCCATCGCTCCGCCCTGGTCATCGATACCCACGCCGACACCCCGCAACGCTTTGTAGATGAACACTTTGACCTTGCCGATCCCCTGCAGGGCGGCCAGCTCAATCTGGATTCTGCGAGGAAAGGCAATCTGGGCGCCGAGTTCTTCTCCATCTGGGTCGATCCCGCGCAATACAAGGGGCAATACGCCCACCGGACCCTCGAGCTGATCGACTCCGTTAAACAGCAGGTGATTAAACACCCCAAACAGCTCGAGTTTGTCGCCACTCCGGCCGGCATCGAGCTGGCCCACCGCGAACGCAAGATAGCCGTACTGATGGGCATTGAGGGCGGCCATTCCATTGAGAATTCAATCCCGCTGCTGCGCCAGTACTATGCCCTCGGCGTGCGCTACATGACCCTCACCTGGACCAACTCCAACGGCTGGGCCGACAGCTCCGGCGACATTGACGACGCCACCGTTCCGCATACCGAACAAGGTCTGTCAGAGTTTGGCAAAGACGTGGTCTACGAGATGAACCGGCTGGGCATGATGGTGGACATTTCGCACGTCTCCGACCGCACCTTCTATCGCACGCTGAACATCAGCCGCGCGCCGGTCATCGCCTCCCACTCCTCGGCCAGGGCGCTGTGCGACGCGCCGCGCAACATGACGGACGACATGCTGCGCGCCGTGGCCCGTTACGGCGGTCCCAACTCCAAGGGCGGCGTTGTAATGGTCAATTTCTATTCCGGTTTCCTGTCGCAGGCCTATCGTGACGCTGCCAAATCTCTGGAACCGGAGATGAAAAAGGCTGTTCAGGCGCTCAAGGACCAGGCCATCGCAGCAGGCAAACCCATTCCCTACGACGAGATCGAAAAGCTCCAGCGCCAGTATGGCGACAGCATCCCCCGCCCGCCATTCTCGGTGCTCATTGACCACATCGACCACATCGCCAAGGTGGCCGGCGTGGATCACGTGGGCCTGGGCTCGGATTTTGACGGCATCAGCGGCCAGCTCCCCGAAGGAATCGACTCAGCCGCCGACCTGCCCAAGATCACCGAGGCGTTGATGGCGCGCGGTTACACATCCGAGGACTGCCGCAAGATTCTGGGTGGCAATCTGCTGCGCGTCTTCCGCGAGGTCCAGCAGGTGGCCAGAGAGCTACAAGCCGAAAACCGCCCTAGAATCACAGAGAAGCAACCGTTTGACAAGGTGCAGAAGTAGAGATCAGAAATCCGTGGGAGGCGTACGCTGTGTCTCCTGCACTATACTGGCCTTTCACCTTATCCCCTTTCTGGAGAGTCCATAATGTTCCGTATCCATCGCTTCCCCACCGCCCTGCTTGCGGTTTCTCTGTTCTTTGCACCGGCTCTGCTCAGGGCCGACGACGAGACGCCCGCCGCCAAGCCAGCCACTGCCGACAAAGCCGCCACCCCTGACAAAGCCGCCGAAAAGGCTCCGCCCGCAGAAGTCACCACGCAAGGCACGGTCACTGTGGCGGGTGAGAAGATTGCCTACACGGCCATCGCCGGCACGCTTATCGTTGGCTCAACCGACATCCAGGACGCGCAGTTGAGCCTGGACGGCAAGCCGCAGCCCGGCAGCCAGCTAGTCCTCGATGTGCCCAAGGACCCCAAAGACGCAACCCCTGTCGCGCGTATGTTTTACGTCGCATACTTCAAGAAAGACGCGAAGGCTGAAGACCGGCCCATCATGTTCTTTTACAACGGTGGGCCGGGCAGCTCGACCGTCTGGCTGCATATGGGCTCACTGGGTCCCAAGCACGTGGTCACCAGCGGTGACCAGCACCTGCCTGCCGCTCCCTACAAACTCATCGACAACGCCTACTCGCTGCTCGACACCAGCGACCTGGTCTTCATCGACATGCCCGGCACTGGCTTCGGCCGCTTAACCGGCAAGGACGCGGAGAAGGCCTTCTGGGGCGTGGATGAGGACGCCAACGCCTTTGCCCGCTTCATCGCCCGCTTCGTCACCAAGTACAACCGCTGGAACTCGCCCAAGTACATCTTTGGCGAGAGCTACGGAACGACGCGTTCGGCAGTCCTGGCAAACATCTTAGAAAACAGGAAAAATATCGATCTGAACGGCGTAATCCTGCTCTCGCAGATCTTCAACTTCACCACCGACATTGACTTTCCCACCGGCAATCCCGGCGTGGATCTGCCCTACGTGCTGGCGCTGCCTACCTATGCGGCCACGGCCTGGTACCACAAGAAGCTGCCCCAGCAGCCGGCCGCGCTTGAACCCTTTCTCAAGGATGTGGAAGCGTTTGCCATGGGCCCCTACTCCCACGCGCTCGCCCTGGGCACCGATCTGGGCGCTGAAGAAAAGCAGCAGGTGGCCGAGAAGCTTCATGAGTACACCGGTCTGCCCGTTGCATACCTGCTCAAGGGCAATTTGCGCATTAACGGCGGTGAGTTTGAAAAGACCTTGCAGGACGATCAGGACCTGACCACGGGCCGGCTCGACACGCGCTTCTCCGGGCCCACCCTTGACTCCCTGAGCCAGGGCGCCGAGTACGACCCGCAAAGCTCGGCCATCTCCTCGGCCTACGTCTCGCTCTTCAACGACTACGTACGCCGCGATCTTAAATACGGCGAGGGCCAGACCTACCTGCCCGAGGCGCTCTTCGGCAGCACGCGCTGGAATCTGGTACACGGCCACAACCCAATTAACCTCAATGTATCCAACGATTTAGCTGAGGCGCTCAAGACCAATCCCCGGCTCAAGATCATGGTCAATGGCGGCTACTACGACTTGGCCACGCCCTTCTTCGCCGCACAGTACGAGGATAAGCACCTGCCTATTCCGCAATCGCTGGCCAAGAACATTGAGTATGACTGGTACGAGTCCGGCCACATGGTCTACGTGCTCGACGAGAGCCTCAAGCAGTTGCACGACCGCGTAGCAGCGTTCATCAAGAAGACGCAGGCGGAGGGGAAGTAATCGGATGTATGCGCAGGCTACACGAGGTCGGTAGCCCAGTTCACCGTTGCGTGCAGCTCATCCACCTGCGCAAAAGCCTTGTCATTGGTCACCAGTACCGCGCCTGTTGCAATGGCATGCGCGGCAATCTGCAAATCCATATTCTCCAGGATCTTCCCCGAGGACTCTAGCTTGGCTCGAAGCGCTCCATAGGCCTTGGCCTCTTCTCTGCCCCACGGCAGCACCTTCACTGCCGCGAGAAACCACTCCATCCGCTCCCTGAGTGCGACCGCTTCCGGCCGCTTGGCCAGGCCGAAGCGAATTTCCGCCTCTGTAATCACCGAGAGGCAGACAATCTCATCCTCCTTCAGGTTCAGCATCCGGACACGAGCGGCTTTGGAATGGCCTTTGGCGATGTAGCTCACCATGTTGGTATCGAGCATATAAAGAGAGGTCATAGCTCAGGCCGCTCTTGTGGCCGCCCCTGGGCGCGATCCGCTGGCGTAAGGAAATCCTCCGGAACACCCACAGCATCGAGCGCGGCGAAGATCTCAGCCAAACTGGCCGGCGCCTGCGAGAGGATTAGGTCACCGTTCTTCGGGTCACGCCGGATGTAGATTTCGTTCTTGGAAAAGCGAAATTGCGCCGGAATGCGGACGGCCTGGCTCCGCCCACTCATAAAGACCTTTGTCTTTTCAAGGAGTGCCATCATTCACCTCTGCTATATAGCATGGTATATGACAATATATATGTCAAGAGAATTTTGTCTGCATGAAAAGCCGTTCGGCGGCGCACAGCCCCCTCGACCGGCCTTCGCGCGCCCCTGTAAACTAGCCTGTATGAAGCGCATTGCCCTGCCCCTCCTCCTGCTCATTCCCGCCGCCATAGCCGCATCTCAATCATTCTCAGTCTCTTTTCCAAAAGAAGTAAGCGCGGAGCGCCTCGACGGGCGGCTGCTGCTGTGCCTTTCCACTGATCCCAGCGATGAACCGCGCAATCAGATTGACGATTCCCCGCGCACGCAACTGGTCTTTGGCCTGACCGTGGACGGCTGGCAGCCCGGCAAGCCCGCAATCGTAGACTCAACCGCCTGGGGCTATCCCATTCGCAGACTTAAGGACGTTCCGCCCGGCGAATACTACGTCCAGGCCGTGCTGAACAGGTACGAGACCTTTCACCGCGGCGATGGGAAAACGGTCAAGCTGCACATGGACCAGGGTGAGGGGCAGCACTGGAACATCTCGCCCGGCAACCTCTACTCCAAGCCAATTAAGGTCACCGTCAAGCCTGGCGCGACCATCTTCATCGTGCTGAACGAGGTGATTCCACCCATCCCCGCGCAGGCCGACACCAAGTACATTCGCCACATCCGCATTCAGAGCGCCTTGCTGAGCAAATTCTGGGGACGGCCGATGTACCTGAGCGCCATCGTGCTGGTGCCTGAGGGCTTCGATGAGCATCCCGAAGCTCGCTTCCCGCTGATCATCTCTCACGATCATTTCGTGAATGATTTCAGCGACTTACGCACCACTTTGCCCGATCCCGACCTGAAGCCCGACTATAGCGAGCGCTTCCATCTGGCCGGTTATAACCGCATCCAGCAGCAGGAGGCCTACAAGTTCTATCAGCAGTGGATTGCGCCGGGCTTTCCGCGGGTGCTGATCGTCAAAATTCAGCACGCCAACCCCTTCTATGACGACTCCTATGCCGTGAACTCAGCCAACGTCGGCCCCTACGGCGACGCCATTGAAACAGAGCTGATTCCAGCCATCGAAAAGCAGTTTCGCGCCATTGGCCAGGGCTGGGCGCGGTTTGTTTACGGCGGCTCGACCGGAGGCTGGGAAGCTCTGGCTGTCCAGATCTTCTATCCTGGGCATTACAACGGCGCCTTTGCCGCCTGCCCCGACCCCATCGACTTCCATGCCTACACCAACATCGACATCTACAAGGACAAAAACTTCTATTACATGGAAGGCGTACACAAGCGCGTGGCGCAGCCGTCCATGCGCGACTACCTGGGCCACACGCTCATCAACACCGAAGAGGCCAATGCCTACGAGCTGGCGCTGGGCGATCATGGCCGCTCGGGCGAACAGTACGATATCTGGCAGGCGGTCTTTGGCCCGGTGGGCGCGGACGGCTACCCTGCCCCCATCTATGACAAGGTAACCGGCGAGATCGATCACAAGGTCGCCGAGTATTGGCGCGAGAACTACGATCTGGAAGCAATTCTTGAGCGGGATTGGCCACAGTTGGGTCCCGAGTTAGCCGGCAAGATTCACATCTATGTCGGCTCGGACGATACGTACTTTCTCAACGATGCAGTCTACCTGATGGAAGATTTCCTCAACTCGACGAAGAACCCGCCTTATGGCGGCGAAGTGGCCTACGGGCCGCGTGCAGAGCACTGCTGGAATGGCGATCCCACGCTGCCCAACGCCTATTCGCGTTTGCACTACAACACCATGTACCTGCCCAAAATTCTCGACCGCATGAAGAAAACAGCGCCCGAGGGTGCCGACCTCACCAGTTGGCGATATTGAGCAAACCGGACGTGCAGAAATGTAAGTGCCGCTAATTCGCGGTCTCCTCATCCAGCCGTTTCTGGTAAATGAGTGCCGCATGACCCTGTGGATAGTAATTCTCTTCCCTACCCTCGCAGCGGTAGCCATGCGCCTCGTAGAGCCGGATCGCGCCTGCATTTGCCGCCTCCACATGCAGCCAGATCATGCCAGCACCCGCATTGCGCGCGGAACCCTCAATGCGGCCGAGCAACTCGCGCCCAACGCCGCAGCTGCGATGTTCCCGTGCAACCTCAATGGTCTGGATATAGGCAATTCCATTATCCGGCTCCTGATTCCACTCGACAATGGCAAAGCCCACCAGGCGCCCACCCTCTTCCGCAATCCATGTCGCCGCATTCGGGCGGCTGACAAGCTGGCGCATAGTTCGGCGGCTAAAGCGCGAGTGCGGCTCAAAGCACAGTTCTTCGAGGGCGTAAAGCCGGTCGAAGTCTTCGGGCGTGAACGGACGATACAGCACAAAACCAACTCTACGACATGCGAAATGCAAAAAGCCATTCACGCAATGTGAATGGCTTTCTGCAAGACAAGGATGAATAGGGGCTATATCTTTGCTTCGAGGTCCTTGATCACGTCGAAGAAGCGCTGGTCGAGGCGGCGGTTGGTGGCGATGGCGTCCTTGATGGGAATGTCGGTAATGTCCAGGCCCCTAAGAACTGCGATGCGCCCCCACTTCTTGTCGTGCACCATGTCAATGGCGTGCAGGCCGTAGCGCTGGCCGAGGATGCGGTCGTAGGCCGTGGGAACGCCTCCACGCTGGGTATGGCCCAGGTTGACGGAGCGGGTCTCGTACCCGGTCTTCTTCTCGATCAGCTCGGCCAACGCCTCGCCGATGCCGGAAAGGCGCACGTGGCCAAAGGAATCCAATTGCGCGTTTTCGTTGATGACCTGGCCAACCTCGGGCAGATGAGCGCCCTCGGCCACCACCACCACGCCGTAGTGCTTGCCGTGGTCGTAGTTGTACTTGAGCAGCTTGCAGACGCGGTCGATGTCGATCTCCTTTTCGGGGACCAGAATCACGTGCGCCCCGCCGGCCACGCCGGAGGCGTAGGCAATCCAGCCTGCGTCGCGGCCCATCACCTCGACCACCACCACGCGGTTGTGCGAATCGGCGGTGGTGTGGATGCGGTCCACGGCCTCGGTGGCGATCATCACGGCGGTGTCGAAGCCAAAGGTCTGGTCGGTGCCGCTGATGTCGTTGTCGATGGTCTTGGGCACGCCCACGCTGGGCACTCCGTGCTCGTTTAAAAAGAGGTTCACAGACTGCGTGTCGTCGCCGCCTAGCGCAATCAGCGCATCGATCTTGTTGGCCTTCAGAACCGCCTGCACCTTCTCGATGCCGCCGGGAATCTTCTTCACGTTGGTGCGCGAGGAGTGAAGGATGGTGCCGCCCTTCAACTGGATGCCATCGGTGTTTTCCAGGGTCAGCGGTATGAAGTTGTTCTCCAGCACGCCCTTCCATCCGTTGAGAAAGCCTATGAACTCATCGCCGTAATGGTTGATCCCCTTGCGCACAACCGCGTAGATCACTGCATTCAGTCCGGGGCAGTCTCCGCCTCCGGTTAATAAAGCAACTCGCATGGTAAAACTCCTGATTGAAGACACGGCTCAAAAAGCCGGGCCGGAAGTATCTTCCTGAAGGGTACGTCCAGAACGGAAAAATCAAGGTCCCCAACGGCAAATCCCTGCCGTATGCACGGTTATTGCCGGTCTTGACGCCTGATTTAGTTTACCCCTTGCTGTAAAGATAAATCGTGATCGCGCTCACGCTTTCCGGTTTCTTTCCCAAACCGGATTTCCTTGTAACGAAAAGCCAGGAATGCTTCAATAGGGTATGCACGGAACCGGAGCGCTGTTACTGCTGGCCTTCGCCAGCCTGGTCGTCGTTGTCCTGCTGATCCTGCTGCAATTGACCCGGCTGGGCTACCTGGTGCGCGCCACCATCCCCGACCGCCCGCGGCGGCGCATGTTCATCGCCTCGGTTGCCTTCCTGTTGACCTTTATCGGCGTGCGGCTTCTGGTACGTGTGATCGTGCATGAGAACAACGAAGGGCCGTTCCAGTGGGTGATGGTGCATGGGCGGCACATTCATCACCTGGTCTGGGGAATTCTGATCCTGCTGCTGGTCGGTTACGGCTGGCTGATGGACCTGGGGCGATCCCATTCGCCGCTCTCCATCTTCTTCAGCCGCTTGATGGCCGTCAGCTACGGGGTGGGCGCGGCGCTGACCCTGGACGAATTTGCGCTTTGGCTGGACCTGGAACCGGATGCCTACTGGTCGCGCTCCGGGAGGCTTTCAATCGACGCCGTCATCCTCTTCGGCAGCCTGTTGGCGGTGGGGGCCTGGGGCGCGCCGTTCTTCCGCGGACTGCACTTCCTGTGGGACAAGCGCTCTCACTTCGGCAAGGAGTTGGAACGGGGCCTCACCTTTCCAATTCGCCGCGCGAGGTTGCTTCATCCGCATAAAGTTCGCCGATCAGGGCCGCATATTTCTCCGTAATCACGCGCCGCTTGAGCTTCATCGAGGGCGTCAGCTCATCCGTCTCCTGCGACCACTCATCGGGCACAACGTAGAAGCGTTTCAGACTCTCAAAATTGGCCAGGCTGCCGTTCACCTCGCGCACAATCTCGGCGTAAAGCGCAATCACGCGGCTGTCGGCTACCAGTTCGGTGCGATCCTGTGCCTCGATTCCATGGTGGCGCGCCCAATCCTCCAGCGCCACAAAGTTAGGCGATATGAGCACGGAAACAAACTTATGCCTGTCGCCCACCAAAGCGGCCTGAGCCACGAAAAGGCTGTTCTTGAGCTTATTCTCAATCGGCTGGGGCGCAACCATCTTGCCGCCCGAAGTCTTTAGCAGCTCCTTTTTCCGGTCGGTGATGTAGACGAACCCATCGCTGTCTATGTGGGCGATGTCTCCGGTGCGGAACCACCCCTCAGGATCGAAAGCCTCAGCGGTCAGTTCCGGATTTTGCCAGTAACCGGAGAAGACCGAAGGTCCGCGTACCAGCAGCTCCCCGTCCGAACCCAGCTTGATTTCAACATTGGATATGTGCTTGCCTATGGAGCCTATGCGATGGGTGAGCGGCGTGTTGAGAGCAATCACCGGCGAGGTCTCGGTCAATCCATAACCTTCCCAGAGAGGAATTCCCACGGCAGCGAACCATTTCGCCGTGTCAATGCCCAGAGGCGCCCCGCCGGGGACGAAGATTCTTACCCGCCCGCCGAAGGCCTCGCGCACCTTGGAATAGGCCAGCTTGTCGGCCAGTCGCCAGAACGGCGAAGAGGGCCGGCGGCCGTCATAGACCGTATCACTGTGGCTGGCGCCCACGCGCAACGCCCAGGCGAGTAGGCGCTTCTTAACCGGCGAAAGCCCGGCGCGCCGCTCGATTTCCTGGCGAATCTTCTCGAAAACCCGTGGAACGCCGACAAATACAGTGGGACGAATCTGCCGCATGGCTTCGGGCAGCTTGTCAAACTTCGAGCAATAGGCCACCTGAACTCCGAACAAGTACATGATGTAGTCCAGGGCGCGCGCCGTAACGTGCGACAGAGGCAGAAAGGAGATCAGGGCATCCGCGGGGCTGAAGCTGAATTCTTCGGGTGCACAATTCTGGTTGGCGGCCATGTTACCGTGGGTGAGCACTACGCCTTTGGGTTCGCCGGTAGTTCCGGAGGTGTAAATCAGCGTGGCAGGGTCCTTTGGCTCAACCGTGCGCACCAGAGCATCAAAGACCGGATCGTGCTCTGCGCCGCGGTCATCGGCCCCGGCGATCACCTCGCTGAAGGCAACCGCCCCCTCAGGCGCCACGGCAGAGTCCATCATCAGGATGCGCTCCAGCGAAGTCTGCCCGCGCACGGCGTTCAGCTTGTCGAACTGCTGCCGGGTGGAAACCACGGCAATCCGGCAGCCCGCGTCAGCCACCAGTACGGCAATCTGCTCGCCGGTAAGAGTGGGGTAGATAGGCACATCCACCGCGCCGATGGCCAGCGCGGCGAAGTCGGTGACCGCCCACTCCCAGCGATTTTCGGCGATCAACGCGATGCGGTCGCCTTTTTGCGTGCCCCAGTTGAGAAAGGCCTGGGCCAGCGCGCGAACTCGTTGATAAATCTGATCAGAAGAGATGGGTTGCCACAGGCCAAACTCGTCCTGCCAAAGGATGGCGCGAAGATTGGCGGCCGAAGCCACTCGATAAAACAGGTCATTGATGGTGGAGATTTGTGGGTGCTGTGTCTTTTTGGTTGTGTTGGCCACGCGAGACTCCTCTGCCGCAAACATTCGAGTGTATCAGCGCAGACCGGGTACAGTCCCGAAAAAAGCATAATTTCGCCCCGATTTTCCACCGGTAGAGTCATAATCTTGCATACTTATGCAGATATGATGTATATTTATACGGGTACGGTTGCCCGCTCCTCGCTGCGCCATCGTTTTTCCAGGAGTATTTGATGAAGTCTCTGCGCCACAATGCGATACGCGAACTGGTGGCCGAATCCCAGGTGACCAGCCAGGACGAGTTGCGTCGCAAGCTGCGCCGACGCGGCTTCGCTGTGACTCAGGCTACTCTTTCGCGCGATATTCACGAGTTGCTCCTCTCCAAGGGCCCCGGCGGTTACTCATTCTCAAATGGCGCCGGTCCGGCGGGGGAAGACAACGGCACGCCCTCGCTGGAGGGGATGATGGAAGGCTTCGGGCTGCGTGTGCGCAGGGCGTTGAACCAGGTGGTGATTGCCACAACGGCGGGAGGCGCGCAACCGCTGGCCATGGCCCTGGACCATGCCGGCTGGAGCGACATTGTAGGCACTGTGGCAGGCGACGATACGGTGCTGATTATTTGTACTGACCATCGCCGCGCACGCGATGTGGAATCCCGGTTGAAGGCGATGTTGGAATCATGACTCATCTGACACAAACAGCGGTAGTAGGAGTTACCGGGTACGCGGGCGCAGAACTGGCCAGGCTGCTGTTGAGGCATCCCCGCCTCCAGGGCGCACCGCCGGTCTTTGCGGGGCGCGTGGACGAAAAGGATGCGGCGCGAGGCGGCGTTCCTCTAAGCGAGATTCACCCGCAACTGGCCGATTCGAGCGGCAGCGGCAGTCTCCGGCTGGAACCCTTTTCCTGGGAGTTGCTGGCTGACCGGGGCGTTCAGGTTCTGTTTCTCGCCACGCCGCATGAGCAATCGCGGGAATGGGTTCCCGAGGCGCTCAAGCGCGGTTTTCACGTCATCGATCTGAGCGGGGCATGGCGATTGAATGAAGCGGCTAACCGTGCCGTCTATGCCTTCGAGCACGACGGTTCCGAGCTGGCCGCGGCCACCCAGGCGCAGGCTGTCTATGGATTGCCGGAGTTGCATCGCGCCCGGATTGCCGGCGCGCGCCTGATTGCCAACCCCGGCTGCTATGCAACCTCCATCATTCTCCCTCTTCGGCCGCTGGTGGCGGCCGGACTGGTGGACCTTGCGCGTGGCATCGTCGCCGATGCCAAAAGCGGTGTGAGCGGCGCGGGCAAGGCGCCCTCCGCCAGAACGCACTTCATGTACGCGGCCGACAATCTCTCCGCCTATGGCGTTTTTACGCATCGCCACACCGGGGAGTTGCTGGAGCAGATCGGCATTGACGCCAGCGAAATCATTTTTACGCCGCACTTGCTGCCCATTCCGCGCGGAATTCTCGCCACAATTTACGTGCATTTCCGCGAGCCGCACACCAGGGACAGCATTGCAACGGTCTACCACAAATTTTTTGCAGGCAGCCCCATGGTCCGGCTCTACGACAAAACTCTGCCGCAGATTCAATACTCGGTCCGCACCAACTATGCGGACATCGGCTTCCAACTCGCCGCCGACGGCCGGCGCGCGGTCATTGTCAGTTGCCTGGATAACTTGCTGAAGGGCGCATCCGGTCAGGCCGTGCAAAATCTGAACGTGATGCTCGGCTGGCCTGAGGCCGAAGGCCTTGAATGAATATCGCCGCGGAAGATCTCGCATGATACAAGCCGTGGAGGGCTTTGAATGAAGTACGTCGTCAAATTGGGTGGAGCCGGCTTGGAAGTTCCGTCGCTGCTGGAAGGGTGCATGCGCGCGATTGCCGAGCTGGCGCGCGACGGCCATCAGGTTGCCGTGGTCCACGGCGGCGGCCAGCAGTTGACGCGTATGTTGAACGCGCTCGGCATGCAGAGCGAATTCGTTAACGGTTTGCGCGTCACCGACGCTGAAACCCGCGACGTGGCGCTGATGGTTCTGGCCGGAAAAGTCAACAAACAGCTCGTGGCCGGCCTGGGCGCGCTGGGCGTCCCGGCCATGGGCCTCTCCGGCGGCGACGGCCTGATCTTCCGCGCCCGCAAGAAGCTCACCACGCCCGACCTTGGGTTTGTGGGTGAGATCGCATCCAGCGATCCGCGCTGGCTCGATGCCATCTGGCAGTTGAACGGCGTGCCCGTGCTCTCGTCCATGGCGCTTGGTTTCGACGGCGAATACTACAACGTCAACGCCGACGAGATGGCCGCGGCCTGCGCCATTGCCTGCCGCGCCGATGCACTGGTCTTCCTCACCGACGTGCCCGGCGTCAAGGGCGCGAATGGCGCCGTATTGCGATGGCTCTCCATTGACCAAATCGCCGAGATGGCCAAAAGCGCGGTCATCTCCGGCGGCATGTTGCCCAAGCTCAGCGCCTGCCGCGAGGCTCTATTGAACGGCGTCAAGCGCGTAAGAATTCTGCCTGCGGAAGCTGCCAGTTCCCTGCCCGACCTGTGCAGCTCCCGCGTAGCCCACGGCACTGAAGTGATGGTGGCCTAAGGAGACATGAATTGGAAAAACTGACAAGACTCGAACAAATTCAAGCCGCCGAAGCTCGGCTGCTGCTTTGCACCTATGACCGTAACCCCATTCTCTTTGTGCGCGGCGAGGGCGTTTACCTCATCGACGAGCGGGGTGCACGCTATCTCGACCTGTTGAGCGGCATCGGCGTCAACGCGCTCGGCTATAGCCATCCCGCCATTGTGGAGGCCATTGCAAAGCAAAGCCGCGCGCTCATCCACGTTTCGAATCTGTTCTACCACGAGGGTCAGGCGGAGTTGGCGCAACGGCTCACCGAACGCACCGGCCTGGATCGCGTGTTCTTTGCCAACACCGGCACCGAGGCCTGGGAGGGCGCGCTCAAGCTGGCTCGCGCCCATGCCGGCCTCCTGCGCGGCGAAGGCAAGCAGATCGGCACAAAATTTATCGCCCTCGAGCAGAGCTTTCATGGCCGCACCTTTGGCTCTGTCTCCACCACGCACAAGGCAAAGTACCGTGAGCCCTTTGGTCCCGTCGTTCCCGGCGTGGAGTTTGTCAAATTCAACGACATCGCCGACTTGCGCGCCAAATTCTCCGATGAAGTTTGCGCTATTCTTGTCGAACCCATCCAGGGAGAAGGCGGCATTCGCCCGCTTACGCAGGAATTCTTCGCCGAGGCGCGCGCTCTGGCCAGCTCAACCGGTGCCTTGCTGATCGCCGATGAGATTCAATCCGGCATGGGCCGCACCGGCAAGTGGTGCGCTTACCAGCACTACGGCATTTCCGGGGCCCCCACGGACAGGTCTTCGTCCGTGGGGTGGATACTGCCCGACGTTACCACGCTGGCCAAGCCTCTGGCCGGCGGCATCCCCCTGGGAGCAATCGTCTGCACTGAAGAGGCAGCGCGCGCCATTCACGCCGGCATGCACGGCACCACCTTTGGCGGAGGCCCGCTGGCCTGCGCCGTGGCCATCGCCGTTATCGACGCCATCGAAAAGGAAAACCTGCTGGCCCATGCAACCGAGGTCGGCAACTATTTTCTAGCGCAGCTTCGCGCTTTGGCATTGCGCCACAGCGCTATCATTGACGTCCGCGGCCGTGGCCTGATGATTGCCGCCGAACTTAACTCCGCCGACCTGGCCAAGCTGGCCGTAGCCGAAATGCTCAAGCGGCGCATCGTCATCAACTGCACCAGCGACACCGTCCTGCGTTTTTTGCCGCCTTATATCTTGCATCGAAACCACGTGGACATCGCCATTCGTGCGCTGGACGAAATCCTCGCCGAACACGCCGCCCACGCTTCAGCACCATCCGCAGCCCAATCCACAGGAGGACAAGCACGTGGCTAGCAAAGCAGTCATCGAACCCCGGGAACACGCCGTATCCATCCAGAAAGACCCTGACATTCTTGCCGCCGCCACACGGCTGGCTGGCGAAGATTTATGTTCCATCGCTGATCTATCCAGCGGCGAGGTGCGCGCCATTCTCAAGCTTGGCCATGAGGTCAAGCGCAATCCCGGCGACTATTACCATGCTCTCGACTCCAAACAGATGGTGCTGATGTTCGAGAAGGCCAGCCTGCGCACCCGCCTCAGCTTTGAGGCCGGCATCAACACCATGGGCGGCAACGCCATCTTCTTCGATCAGACGAGTTCGCCTTTAGGCGAGCGCGAATCCATTGCCGATGTGGCCCGCAACGTCGAGCGCTGGGTCGATGTCATCGTGCTGCGCACTTACGCGCACGACACCATCACCGAGATGGCAGCCAACTCCCGCGTTCCGGTTATCAACGCGCTCTCCGACTTCGAGCATCCCTGCCAGGCTCTGGGTGACTTCATGACTCTCGATGAGCACTTCGGCTCCACGGCCGGATTGAACTTCACCTATGTGGGCGACGGCAACAACGTTTGCCACTCGCTGATGCTCACCGGCGCGCATCTGGGGACAAATGTAACCGTGGCCACGCCGCGCGGCTACTCGCCCGACATCGAAATCGTAACCATTGCGCGGGAGATTGCACAGGCCAACGGCTGCGAGGTGCGCCTGCTGCAGGACCCCCAGGCTGCCGCGGAGGGCGCTGACGCAATCTACACAGACGTATGCGTCAGCATGGGCTTCGAGCACGAATCCGCCAAGCGCGCGCCTATCTTCCGGCCATTCCAGGTCAACGAGGCGCTGATGCAAAAGGCCAAGCCAAGCGCCGTCTTTATGCACTGCCTGCCCGCGCGCCGCAACGAAGAAGTTACCGACCAGGTGATCGATAGCCCGCAGTCCATCGTTTTCGACCAGGCCGAGAATCGCCTTCACGCGGAGAAGGCTCTGATGCTGTTGCTGCTGGGCGGGTTGGCGAATGTGGCGGTGTGATGCGTTTTACTCAAAGTTCACTACTCGAAAGGTGATTTTAGAATTTAACGTTAGCAGCGAGTAGCAGCACGGGCAAACTGATCACGGTCCACTGTTCACTTATCACTGCTTTGAGGTTCGCAATTATGTCCGTAATTCTCGAATTCCTGCCCGTCGGCCAGAAAGTCGGCATTGCCTTCTCCGGCGGGCTTGACACCTCCGCCGCCCTGCACTGGATGAAGCGGAAGGGAGCCATCCCTTACGCCTACACAGCCAACCTGGGCCAGCCGGACGAAACCGACTACGACGCCATCCCGCGCAAGGCCCTGGAATACGGCGCTGAAAAGGCCCGCCTCATCGACTGCCGCGGCCCGCTCGTTCGCGAAGGTATCGCTGCGCTGCAATCGGGCGCCTTCCACATCACGACAGCTGGAGTTCCTTACTTCAACACCACCCCCATCGGCCGCGCAGTCACGGGCACCATGCTGGTGGCCGCCATGAAGGAGGACGACGTAAACATCTGGGGCGACGGCTCCACCTTCAAGGGCAACGACATTGAGCGCTTCTATCGCTACGGCCTGCTCGTCAATCCCAGCCTTCAGGTCTACAAGCCCTGGCTTGACGCCACTTTCATCCACGAATTAGGCGGCCGCGCCGAGATGTCCGCCTTCATGCAGCGCTCCGGCTTCGCCTATAAAATGTCAGCGGAAAAGGCCTACTCCACCGATTCCAACATGCTTGGCGCAACGCATGAAGCCAAAGACCTGGAGCATCTTTCTTCGTCCGTCAAAATTGTCGCCCCCATCATGGGCACGGCATTCTGGCGCGACGATGTCGAGATCCAGCTCGAGCAAGTTACTGTCCGCTTCGAAGAGGGCTCGCCCGTAGCCCTCAATGGCCGGCAATTCGATGACCCCGTCGCCCTTCTTCTCGAAGCCAACCGCATTGGCGGCCGCCACGGCCTCGGCATGTCCGATCAGATTGAAAATAGAATCATCGAGGCCAAGAGTCGCGGCATCTATGAGGCCCCGGGCCTCGCCCTGCTCTTCATCGCCTACGAGCGCCTCATCACAGGCATTCACAACGAGGACACCATCGAGCAATACCGTGACAATGGCCGCAAACTCGGCCGCCTGCTCTACCAGGGCCGCTGGTTCGACTCCCAGGCCATCATGCTCCGCGAATCCGCCCAGCGCTGGGTCGCCAAACCCATCACCGGCGAGGTAACGCTCGAGTTGCGCCGCGGCAACGACTACTCAATCCTGAACACCGAGTCGCCCAACCTCACCTACCATCCCGAACGCCTCAGTATGGAGAAGACTGAATCCGCCTTTTCCCCGCGCGACCGCATCGGACAACTCACCATGCGCAACCTCGACATCACTGACTCGCGTGCCAAGCTCCTTACCTACGCCCAGACAGGCCTTCTCACGCTCAGCAAAGGCAGCGAAATGCCCCAGCTCAACAGCGGCCATGAAAAGGAATAAGGCAAGGAATAGCCGGAGGTATGCTTAAAGCAATGTTCAACGAACAACAATCCGGGAAGATGTGGTCCGGCCGTTTTCGTGAGCCGCTGGATGCGGAGTTCGAAAACTGGCAGCGGTCGATTGGTTTTGATTGGCAGCTTCTCAACGAGGAGATAGCCGCCAGCAAAGCGCATGCCTCCGCTTTGATTGCCGCAAAGATTCTTACAAAAGAAGAAGGAGCGGAGTTGCGCAAGGCGCTCGACGCGATTGACGCTGAGCACGCATCAGAGGCCGGCAAGGCGCTGGTGCGCGATCACGCGACGGCCGAAGACATCCATCACTTTGTCGAATTGAAGCTGGTCGAGCGTATCGGCCCTCTGGGACTCAAGCTGCACACCGGGCGCAGCCGCAACGAACAGATTGCAACTGACCTCCGCCTCTACGTGCGTGAACAGATCAGCCTCGTGCAGAATGCTCTGGCCGCCTGGGCCAAAGCGCTGGTCGAGCAGGCCCGCGCCGCCGGCGACTCGGTGATGCCCAGTTACACCCACTTGCAGCGCGCCGAACCCGTGCTGATTGCGCATTGGCTGCTGGCCTACGTTGAGATGATTCTGCGCGATGCGGCGCGCCTGCAGGATTGCTCAGCGCGGTTAAACTTATGTCCGCTCGGCTCAGGCGCGGTTGCCGGAGCAACACTCGCGCTCGATCGCAATCTCGCCGCGCGCGAGTTAGGCTTTACCTCGTCCACTGCCAATTCCATCGACGCCACCAGCGATCGCGATTTCATTTTGGAATATCTGCAAGCGCTCACCTTTGTCGGCCTGCATCTCAGCCGCTTTGCCGAAGAAATTACGCTTTTCGCAACTGCGGAGTTCGGATTTGTTACGCTGCCTGAGGCCTTCTCCACCGGCTCCAGCGCCATGCCGCAGAAGAAGAATCCCGACCTCACCGAGTTGATCCGCGCCAAAGTCGGCCGCATTCACGGCGCGGCCGAGGCTGTCACGCTGCAACTCAAAGGCCTGCCCCTGGCCTACAATAAAGACCTTCAGGAGACGCAGGAACCTGTTTTTTCCGTCAGCTTTGTGCCGCGGATGCTCTCGCTCGTGGCTCGCTTCACCGCCGCTCTTCAATTCAATCGCGAGCGCATGAAAGAGGCTGCGCAGTCGGGCTGCCTGAATGCCATGGCCGCGGCCACCTATCTCGTCCACAAGGGCGTTCCCTTTCGCACCGCTCACGAAAAGATAGGCAACGCTGTGCGCTACGCCCTCGAGAAAGGCGTTGAGCTCAACGCCCTCACCCTCGGCGAACTTCGTCAATTTGGCGAAGAATTCGAGGAGGATTTCTTTGCCGCCGTCACGCTCACGGCCACGCTCGACTGCCACAACGTGGCTGGCGGTACCGCTCGCGAACGAGTGCGCGAGGCCCTTGCCTCCGCCTCAAAACGTATCGACGCCCTTGCGCAGGAGGCCGGCCATGCTCATTCGTAAGGCCCTGCTCACGGACGCTTCACATGTCTGCGACCTGATCAACTCGCTCACTCCCGACGGCACTTTGATCCATCGTTCCTTCGCCGAGGTCTGCGAAAACATTCGCGACTTTACCGTTGCCTTGTCCGATAGCGGCGTCTTTCTGGGCTGCGGCGCGCTGCACTTTTATGGGCCGCATTTGTGCGAGGTGCGCTCCATCGCGGTCATTCCAGCGGCTAAAAGCCAGGGCGCGGGCAGCCGCATCCTCAACGCGCTTATCGAGGAATCCGACGAGCACGGCATCCAATCCGTTTGTTTGTTTACGCGCATTCCCGACTATTTCTTCAAGTTCGGATTTCGCACGATCGAAGACAAGACCGAACTGCCCGACAAGATCTTCAAGGACTGCCAGAGTTGCCCTCGCCTGCATCGCTGCGATGAGGTAGCCATGGTGCGCGGCCGCATCCCCCGCGTTTCCATCCTCGGCCCGCGCGAAGAAGCCGAGCAGTTAGTTCGCATCTCTGGATAGCTGCGTCTGGCTCATCAGCGCCGCTGCCACCGCAGCCTGCCCGTAACTCAGCCCACCGTCTCCAGGACTGACATTCCTATGCTGAAAGACCTCGAATCCCTCAGCCTCTAGCTTTATCCGCAACAGCCGCGCCAGTCTCCGGTTATGCATGCAGCCGCCGCTCAGTGCAACTTGATTCACTCCGGTTGCCGCCCGCGCCAACTCCACCGCACCAACAAATCCATCTGCTACTCCGGCATGAAAGCGCGCCGCAATTTGTGTTTTGCTCGTTCCAGTCCGAAAATCCTCGACTAACCCCCGCCACAGCAGTGATGCGCTGATCCGCATCGGCTTGCGCTTAGCCCAATCTCCTCCTGTAAACTCCAGCGCATAACCAGGCACGTTATCCGGCTCATCCACGGCGATGCCTTCCAGCTCAATTGCCGCCTGCGCCTCGTAATCCACCAAGCGCCGCCCTAGCACAATCGCAGCTACTGCATCGAAGAGCCTCCCCAGACTTGAAGTCTGCGGAACATTCACGCCCCGCTCCATCATTCGCGCCAGCACACGAGCCTCTTGTTCTGTTGTGCCTATCAACGCCAGCGTCTCGCTAGAACCAATATCGAAGCCCGCCGCCCGCAAATGCCCTAGCGCCATGCGCCACGGCTCCTTGATTGCCGCCTCGCCGCCCGGCATGGGCACATATTCGAGATGCGCGAACCGCTCGAAGCCGGCGAGGCTCGCAATCAGCACTTCCCCTCCCCAGATCTTTCCATCGCTGCCGTAGCCTGTGCCATCGAGTGCTAGGCCGATCACCCTGCCCGTCAGGCCGTGCTCCGCCATGCATCCGGCCACATGCGCATGATGATGCTGCACGGTGATCAACGGCAGCGCACGCTCTTGTGCCCACTCTTTAGCCCACTGGGTCGAAAGATACCCCGGGTGCAAATCATGTACCACAGTCTGAGGCTCAATCTCGAAGGTTCGCATCAGGTGGTCCAGCGATTCGCGGAAAAACTCCAGTCCGGTCAGATTTTCCAGATCGCCAAGGTGCTGGCTCTGGTAAGCAAACCTGCCCCGCGCCAGGGTAAAAACATTCTTCAAGTGTCCGCCGACGGCCAGCAGCGGCGGCGCTTCCAGATTCGGCACCAACTGTAACTCCACTCCCATCGGCACAAATCCCCGCGCCCGGCGTACCAGTTGAGGCGCACCGTCCACCACGGCGGCCACTGAGTCGTCGCAGCGCTGCAAAATTTCGCGGTTGTGCATCAGGAAGGCGTCGGCAATCCCGCCCAATCGCGCCCTCGCCTCATCGTTGTCGATGGCAATTGGTTCCTCGCTCAGGTTGGCCGATGTCATCACCAGCGCCCTCACACGAGCGTCGGCAAAGAGCAGATGCTGCAGCGGCGCGTAAGGCAGGTAGATGCCCAGCCAGGGAATTCCCGGCGCCACGCTCTCCGCAATGCCGCAGCCCGCGCGTCGGCGTGCAAGAACGATCGGCCGCGCTGGCGTTGACAGCAGCGCTTCTTCTTCTGCCGTCAGTACGCACATCTGCCGCGCCGCATCCAGGTCGCGCACCATCACCGCCAGCGGCTTCCCGTAGCGGCGCTTGCGCTCCCGCAGCCGCAACACCGCCGCCGGGTTGGTTGCATCCACGCTCAAATGAAAGCCGCCGATCCCTTTGATAGCCATGATCTGGCCCGCAACCAGCCGGTCAATGCAGGCGGTTACGGCGTCGTCCGCGGCGGCAATCCCCACCCCATCAGCCCCCGTCAACCACACCTGCGGCCCGCACACCCAGCATGCATTGGGCTGCGCATGGAAGCGCCGGTTCAGCGGATCGTCGTACTCCCGCTGGCACTCCGGGCACATGGGGAACTTTGCCATCGAGGTCTGAGGCCGGTCATAGGGAATCCGCCGCGTGATGGTGAAGCGCGGCCCGCAATTGGTGCAATTCAAAAACGGATAGCGGTAGCGGCGGTCTGACGGGTCAAGCAGCTCGCGCAGGCAATCCTGGCAGGTAGCCGCATCAGCCGGTATTCCGGTGCTCACTCTGCCCAATACCTCGCTGGCAATAATCCGGAAGCCAGAATCTTCAACCACGGCCAGCTCCCGCACCGTGACCGCATCGATGCGGGCCAAAGGCGGCGCCTCGGATTGCAGACGGGCAAGAAACGCATTCACCCGCTCTTCCTCCCCCTCGATCTCTATCGTCACCCCATCGGTATCGTTGCCGACAAACCCCGTTAGGCCCTCCTCCAGGGCCAGCCGGTAGACAAACGGACGGTACCCCACACCCTGCACCACGCCGCGCACCACCACTCCCCGCCGCAGCAACACATTGTGTCGTTCTCGTTTTGGATGGGTTTTTGCCATCAAGAGAAACCCTCACTCAGGAAACCAGCATAGCGCATCGTAACCGATTGCCTCGATATTTAGGAGCCACGCCACGACTCTGTCTCATACTGCTCAGGCTTTGGGCAGAATATGCATAATCTAGAGTAGAAAGGGTACGGGAAGCCCCAGCATGATAAATTGCCGACAACATGGCATGGCACAAGCGATAGCTGCTGTTTCGTTTCTAGTCTGGCTGGGAGTCGCCTCGGTCGCGGCCCAGCAGCCGGACCCCGCTTCGGTCATTGGGCTGGTCGATGCCGCGGTAAAAGCCAGAATCGACCACGTAGAAAGCTATACCGTCACCGAACACTACGCTGTCTACCGGGGAAAGGATGAGATTCATCCAGCGGCTGAAATGACCGTGCAGACCCTCTACCGCCAGGGTTCCGGCAAGAGTTACACCATCCAGTCGGAATCCGGCTCCGATTTCATCCGAAACCACGTGCTGCGAACGCTGCTCGACAATGAGAAGAACATTAACTTGCCCGGCATCGTTGAACATTCATGGTTCACATCTGCCAATTATGAGATGCAACTAAAACCCGGCAGCGCTCGGCTTCTCGATGGACGGGAGTGCCTGGCCTTGGCTATCCACCCCAAACACAAGGCTCCCAATATGATCGAAGGATCCCTCTGGGTCGACGCCAAAAACGGTTCCATCGTCCAGCTCGATGGAACAGCATCCCAAAGTCCCTCCATCTTCACCGGACCTGCTCAGGTGATGCGGCATTACGTCAACGTGAGCGGCTTTGCCATGGCCACCCATGCCCGGGCCGTCTCGGATAGCTTTCTTTTTGGCCGGACAATCGTGACCATCGACTACAGCGATTACCAGATCCAGCTGCGTTCGGCGAAGTGACGCGATAACGTGGCGAAACTGGCCGCATTCTCCGCACGACTCCTCGCGTATGCGCTATACTGATTTTCGTGATACCTGTTTTCGGCGACTGGAAACTCGATGCCGCGCTCGGCTCCTGCCTGCTGCTGGGGCTGCGCCACGGCTTCGACTACGATCATCTGGCGGCCATCAGCGACATCACCGCCGTGCAGCGCAATTGGCGTAGCGGCCTGCGCCTGGGAATGACCTACGCCCTGGGCCACGCCTTCACGGTCGCCGTACTGGGCATTGCCGTGTTGGAGTTGCACCTGGGCCTGCCCGAGGGTCTGGATCACTGGGCCGAGCGGCTGATCGGACTCACTCTCATCGTTCTCGGCATAGGTGTCGTCGCGGGAATCCTCCGCAAGGATGCGCACGGCCACTCTCACAGCCGCGTCGAGAGCCGCCTGGCCATCGCCATCAACGGGGCGCTGTGGATGGGTTGGAAAGCGCGCCGCTTATGGAACCCTGAGGCTCCTCAACCTGAGCGTTTTCAGTGGATGTATACCGGCAAGTCGGTCTTCGTCATCGGCATTTTGCACGGCGCGGGCGCTGAAACCCCCAGCCAACTGGCGCTCTTCTTCCTCACCGCCAACCTGGGCGGAACATCGCGCGGCATGATGGGCCTGGCAGCTTTTGCCGTGGGCCTGGTAGCTATGAATGCCCTGATGACCGCCACCATGGGCGGAGCCTTCAACGCCAGCGGCCATCACCATCCCCGCCTCTACCACGCCATCGCCTGGACCGGCGCCGCCTACAGTTTCATCATCGGCCTCATCTTCCTCTTCGGAATCTCTGACCGCCTGCCATCGCTTGGATAGCAGATAGGTTTTCCTTCCCAGTCCGGAACATTTTTCCTCATTGCCGCAGTGTGGGATTGGTTACCACTCCAAGTGACCGTGGTCACGGTGAAAAACTGGCGCGAACCGTATAAGAAAGTTAGACATGGAAACCGGCGAGGCGGTGCAATCGCTGAGCGTTGCCTTCTGTGTTCGGAGGATTCGTGCCTGTATTTACCCCCCCGCCGCTGCCCAGCAGCGACAACCGTTGGAAGATCGTCAACGGCACCATGCGCAAGAATGGCTTTGCCCGCCACGCGCTGATTGAAACGCTTCATACCGTCCAGTCCGCCTTCGGCTATCTGGACGATGATTCGATTCGTTTTGTAGCCCAATCCCTGCGCGTGCCGCTCAGTCAGGCCTATGGGGTGGTGACCTTTTACCACTACTTCAGCCTCAAGCCGCCCGGCAAGCACACGGCCACCGTCTGCGCCGGCACGGCCTGCTACATCAAAGGCTCCGATAAGCTGATGGTGGCGGCCGAAAAGCGCCTGGGCATCCCCCGCGGACAAACCACCAGCAACGGACAGATCAGCCTGATGACCGCCCGCTGTGTGGGTGCTTGCAGCCGCGCGCCCGTGGTGTTATGTGACGGCGAAGTGGTGGGCGAGATGACCTCTGAACAGATGCTCGAGCAACTCGAAAGGTGGGCAGTCGAATGACAATCGAAGAGCTCGAGCAGGTAGCCAAAAGCGTCTCCCAGGAGAACGAAAAATACGATTTTGAAGTGAATGTTTGCATGGACCTGGCCTGCATGAGCCAGGGCGCTGACCGTTTGCGGGATGCGCTGGAGACGGCCTCCGCCGCATCGGGAAAGAATGTGCTTGTCCGCCGCACTGGGTGCATGGGACCGTGCTCCAGCGGGCCGCTGGTCCGTGTTGACCCCGAGGAAACCCTTTATAACCATGTCAACGCCGGTCATGCCGCAGCGATTGTGAAAAGCCTGGGCGGCAAACCGGTGCCTGAATTGCAGTGCGATCTGAACGAGCACTTTGACAAGCAGGTGCGCGTGGTGCTGGAGAATGCCGGCTACATCGATCCGGAGAAGATCGACGATTACATTGTCCGCGACGGCTACAAGGCGCTGCTGACGGCGCTTACCGAGATGACCCCCAACGGCGTGATTCACCGCATCACCGAAAGCGGCCTTCGGGGGCGCGGTGGCGGCGGCTATCCCACCGGGCTGAAGTGGGGAACGGTGGCCAAGGCCGCGGGCGACGTGAAGTATGTGGTCTGCAACGGCGACGAGGGCGATCCCGGCGCGTTCATGGACCGCAGCGTGATGGAAGGCGACCCGCATCGCGTCATCGAAGGCATGGCCATTGCTGCCTACGCCGTTGGCGCCAGCAAAGGCTTCATCTATGTTCGCGCCGAATACCCGGTAGCCGTTTCCCGGTTGACCACGGCCATCCGCGAGGCTCGCCGCCGCGGCTTGCTGGGCAACGGCATCTGCAATACTCCATTCAACTTCGATGTTGAAATCCGCCTTGGCGCCGGGGCCTTCGTCTGCGGCGAGGAGACGGCACTTTTGGCTTCCATTGAGGGCAAGCGCGGTGCTCCCAGGCCGCGCCCTCCCTACCCGGCGGTCAGCGGCCTCTTCGGCAAGCCCACGCTCATCAACAATGTCGAGACCTTCGCCAACATCGTGCCCATCGTCCGCAACGGCGGCAAGTGGTTTGCCAACATGGGTTCGGAGAGAAGCAAGGGCACCAAGGTCTTCGCCCTCACCGGCAAGATTGCCAACACCGGCCTGGTGGAAGTGCCCATGGGCATCAAGTTGCGCGAGATCATCGAGGTCATCGGCGGCGGCGTTCCCGGCGGCCATGCCTTCAAGGCGGTGCAGACCGGCGGGCCTTCCGGCGGCTGCATTCCCGCCGAAATGCTTGACCTAGGCGTCAGCTACGATGCCCTCATGGCGGTCGGCTCCATCATGGGCTCGGGCGGCATGATCGTCATGGACGACACCTCCTGCATGGTCAACGTGGCGCGCTTCTTCGTCGAGTTCTGCATGACCGAGTCCTGCGGCAAGTGCATTCCCTGCCGCGCCGGAACAGCGCAGATGTTCACCCTGCTCAGCCGCATCTGCTCCGGCGCGGGAACCATGGAAGACCTCGACCTGCTGGTGAGCCTGTGCGAGACCATCAAGGAAACCAGCCTCTGCGGGTTGGGGCAGACGGCGCCCAATCCCGTGCTCAGCACGCTCAAGTACTTTAAAAACGAGTACCTCGAGCACATCGTGCATAAGCGCTGCCCGGCCGGCGTCTGCACCATGGATGCTCCCGCGCCCGTCGCGGTTCCCACGGAGGTGCTGGCATGAGCGAGAGCATGGGCGTCAAAACTCTCACCATCGACGGCCAGGAAGTCAGCGCGCGCTCCGGCCAGACCATCCTGGAAGTTGCGCGCGAAAACGACATCAACATTCCCACCCTCTGCCATCTGGAGGGCCTGGGTTCGGTCGGCGCATGCCGCCTTTGCCTGGTGGAAATCAAGGGCAGCAACAAGCTCCTACCCGCCTGCGTGGCCCACATCCACGAAGGCATGGATGTCTCCACCGACACGGAGCGGCTCCGCAAGCACCGCCGTATCATTTTGGAATTGCTCTTCGCCGAGCGCAATCACATCTGCTCGGTGTGCGTATCCAACGGCCATTGCGAGTTGCAGGCGCTGGCCCAGAGCCAGGGACTGACCCACATCACCCTGCCCTATCGTAACCCCGCGCTCGCCGTGGATGCCTCGCACGAGCGCTTCTCCGTCGACCACAACCGCTGCATCCTGTGCACCCGCTGCGTGCGTGTCTGCGCCGAGATTGAAGGCGCGCACATCTGGGATGTGATGGGCCGCGGCATCGACTCCATCGTCATTACCGATCTGCACGACAACTGGGGAGATTCCAGTTGCACTCGCTGCGGCAAGTGCGTGCAGTGCTGTCCTACCGGAGCCCTTTTTGACAAGAGCAAGATCGGCTCCGAACACCCCAAGTATCCGGATTTTCTGCCTTACCTGAACCTTATGAGGGAAGCGCAATGAGCAAACTGAAAGTGGCAACTGTGTGGCTGGACGGATGTTCCGGCTGTCATATGTCGTTCCTCGACATGGATGAGAAGATTCTCGAGCTGGCCAAGCTGATCGATGTGGTCTACAGCCCTCTGGTGGACGCCAAGGACTTCCCCGACGAGGTGGATATCGCCTTGGTCGAGGGAGCCGTAGCCTCGGTGGACGACGAAGCGAAGATCAAGAAGGTTCGCGCCCACTCCAAAATGCTGATCGCCATGGGCGACTGCGCCGTGGCCGGCAACGTGCCCTCCATGCGCAATCCCATCGGGCCGGAAGCGATTCTGAACCGCGCGTACATTGAGAACGCCAGCGCGCAGCAGCAGATTCCCTGCGTCGTGGTGCCCAAGTTGCTCAAGATTGTGCGGCCCATTCACGAGGTCGTGGCTGTGGATGTCTTTTTGCCCGGCTGCCCGCCCTCGGCAGAGACCTTTCACGCAGCGCTGACCGCGCTGCTAACCGGTGCGCCGCTGGATATTTCAGCCCTCACCCGCTTTGGAGCCTGAGCATGAGCCAGACCATCACCATCGATCCCGTAACCCGCCTCGAAGGCCACGGCAAAATCACCATCCAGCTCAACCCCCAGGGAGAGGTGGAGGACGCGCATTTTCACGTCACCCAGGTGCGCGGCTTTGAGAAGTTCTGTGAAGGCCGCCCGTTTTACGAGATGCCCAGCCTGACGGCGCGCATCTGCGGCATCTGTCCGGTCTCTCACCTGCTGGCCTCCGCCAAGGCCTGCGAAGCCATCATGGCGGTCCGCATTCCGCACACCGCCGCGCAACTGCGCCGCCTGCTGAACATGGCCCAATTGGTGCAGTCGCACGCCCTCAGCTTCTTCCATCTCTCCTCGCCTGATCTTTTGCTGGGCATGGAGTCCGACCCCGCGGCGCGCAACATCTTCGGCGTGGCCGCCGCACGGCCCGACCTGGGCCTGGCCGGCATCGGATTGCGCCGCTTTGGACAGCACATCATCGAGCTGCTCGCCACCAAGCGCGTCCACACCGGATGGGTAGTTCCCGGCGGCGTCACCGAACCGCTCTCTTCTGCCCACCGCGACGAGATTCTGGCCATGGTTCCCCAGGCCTATGCCCACCTTAAGCTCGCGCTCACCACTTACAAGCAGATTGCCGGCTCCTTCAAGCCGGAGATCAAGGTCTTTGCCAACTTCCCATCGAACTACTTGGGCCTTATCAACGAAGACGAGTCCATCGAGTTCACCGATGGCACGCTGCGGCTCATCGATCCCAAGGGCGCAATCATCGAGGACGGAATCACCGCCAGCCGCTTTACCGAGGTAATCGGCGAGGCCGTCGAGAACTACAGCTACACCAAGTTCGTCTACTACAAGCCGCTCGGATATCCCCAGGGCAGCTATCGCGTTGGCCCTCTGGCGCGTCTCAACATCGTCAAGTCCATGGGCACGCCGCAGGCCGACAAGGAGCTGGCCGAGTTCAAGCAGTTATCCCCCACGGGTCCGGTCGAAAGCTCCTTCTTCTATCACCACGCGCGGCTCGTCGAAGCCCTTTACGGCCTCGAGAGAATCGAGCAGATTCTCGCCGACCCGCTTATCCTCGACAAGCATGTGCGCGCCACCGCCGGCGTCAACCGCCTCGAAGGCGCGGGCCAGATCGAGGCCCCGCGCGGCACCCTGAATCACCACTACAAGGTGGACGAGAACGGCAAGATGACCTGGGCCAGCCTGGTCGTCGCCACTGGCCATAACAACAACGCCATGAACAAGGGCGTCCTTCAATCGGCCAAGGCTTACGTGAAGGATGGCAAATTCACCCCCGGCGCACTCAACCGCATTGAGGCCGTGATCCGCACCTTCGATCCCTGTCTCAGTTGCTCAACGCACGCCTTCGGGCAGATGCCCCTGGCTCTTACGCTGGTCAACGCCGACGGCGAAGTCGTGGACCAGATGATCCGCTAACGAATACTCTGCGCGAGAATTCATAAGGTGGACATATGAACAAGCAATTCTTGAAGGATGCCTTGGGCTGGGGCTCTGTTCTCTGGCTTATCGGCTATGTGCTCGGCATATTGCTTTTCGCTTTCGTGCCGGTGAGCCTCATCGGCTGGATCATTACTCCCATTGGAGTGGTTATCACGATTTGGGTTGCGTTCAAGAAAGTGAAAGGTGACACGCTGCGCTATTATTACCTGCTGGCGTTTGTATGGCTTATGATTGCGGTTCTCGGCGATTACTTGTTTATCGTCAAAGCGTTCAAGCCGGCGGACGGCTATTACAAGCTGGACGTTTATCTCTACTACGTGCTGACGGTCGCCATTCCGGTTGTTGCCGGGTGGAGAAGAACATTGCGGCACGGCTGATGCCGTGCCCTTTCAAAGCAGAGCGGATTCATGACCCAACCCACACCCCGATGCCTCATCCTCGCCTGCGGCAACACGTTGCGCGGAGATGATGGCGTCGGGCTTTGGCTTGCCGAATGGGCCGAGCAGCGCTTCTCCCAGCAATCCAGCATCCGCGTCATCGCCGACCATCAATGGACTCCGGAGCTGGCTGAAGACGTCGCCCGCGCTCAATCCGTCCTCTTTATCGATTGCTCTATCGATTCCGAATCCGGCTCACTACATCTGTCGCCCGTCGAACCGGCAACCGGCAGCCCGGAACACAACACCCATCATCTGAGCGCGGCCGAACTGCTCGCGTTGGGCCGCGAGCTTTATGGTTCCCTGCCCCATGAGGCACTGCAACTCACCATCGGCGCCGGCTCAACAGAGTTAGGCGAATCCTTTAGCCCTGCCGTGACCGCCGCGCTTCCCGCTGCCTGCAAGCTGATCGAAGAAACAGTTCTGCTTTATCTACAACACTGAGCAACATTAACGGCTCATTAGACCGCCGAAAAGTCAACGGCGGCTGCAATGAAATGCGGCCACCGTTGGCTTTCTTATGGGTTACGAATTCTTCTAGAACGCTCCCGTCGTCTGCCGCAGGCTGTAGGAGCTGAGCGTTTTAATGTAGTTGCCGCGATCAAACGCGGAGGTGTCGGGAACGGAACGCCGGCTGAGGCAGCCGCGTGTCTCCCACAGCGAGGTGTACTCGCGCTTCTCCAGCCAGTAGCGCATATCGTCCAGCACCCTCTTGATGTGCTCGATGCCGTGAATGTGCAAGGCTGACGCCATCAACACCACGCCGCCTCCCGCCATGATGCTCTTCAGCACGTCCTCGGCGGAATGAACGCCGCCGGTAATGGCGATGTCCAGCTTCACGTGGCCGTACAGAATCGCCGCCCAGTGCAGCCGCGGCAGTAACTCCGAGGGCCTGGAGAAATGCAGCGTGGGCCGCACTTCCAGCGCTTCGATGTCGAAGTCCGGCTGATAGAAGCGGTTGAACAGCGCCACGCCTCGCGCTCCTGCCTCCTCCAGTTGCCCCACCAGGTGCGGCAGGCTGGTAAACCACTGCGACAGCTTCACAGAAACCGGCACCTTGACCGCGCCGGTGACCTCGGCCACCAGTTTCAGCAGTTGACCCTCCATCTCTGCGGAGGTCTGGCTCTTGTCCGTGGCCAGCGCGTAGGTGTTCAACTCGATGGCATCGACGCCAGCCTTCTCCATATCCTTGGCAAAGCGCACCCAGCCGCCGGGGGTGGCGCCATTCAGGCTGCCCAGGATGGGAATCTTCACTGCCTTCTTGCACTGCTGCACGTGCTCGAGATAGGCTTCGTGCGTCATCCGGTAGTCCTTCAAATCCGGCAGGTAGCCTAGCGACTCGGCAAATGACTCCGTGCCCCGCGACAGATCATCGTCCAGCGCCCGCGATTCCAACGCCAACTGCTCCTCAAAGAGTGAGTGCAGAATAATCGCCGCGGCGCCGCAATCTTCCATGCGGCGTACGTTGTCAATCGACTCGGACAGCGGCGTGGAGGAGACCACGACCGGACCTTTCAGCTTTAAACCAAGATACTTCGTGGAAAAATCGATCATTCCGCACCTCCGGCAGCCTCAGCCGCCAGCTTTTCATCCGGCTTATCCTCAGGCTTCTCCGCGGGAGCAATGTGTGGCGTCTCCCCTCGGCCCGGCATCGCCGCCCGCGCCGAGTATACCCGCCACTGCCGCTCCACGTCATCCTGCGCCTCTTTCAGCAGGTGCGCCGCCAGCTCCGGATTGCCTCGCGCCAGCATCGTGTAGCGAGCCTCGCGATAGGCATACTCCTTGAGCCGGATCGCCGGCGCCTTGGAGTCCAGCTGGAAGGGATTCTTGCCCTCCTCGCGCAGCGCGGGATTGTAGCGCATCAGCGGCCAATACCCTGATTGCACAGCCAGCTTCTGCTGCTCCAGCCCGTGCACCAGGTCGTAGCCGTGAGCGATGCAGCTGGAGTAGGCAATGATAATCGAAGGTCCGTTGTGCGCCTCGGCCTCCTGGAAGGCCTTCACCACGTGGCTGTCGTTGCCGCCCAGCGCCACCTGCGCCACGTAGACATATCCGTAGCTGACGGCTTCCATGGCCAGGTCTTTCCTGCTGCTCGTCTTGCCGCTGGCGGCAAACTTGGCCACCGCTCCGCGTGGCGTGGCTTTGGACATCTGCCCGCCGGTATTCGAGTACACCTCGGTGTCCAGCACCAGCACGTTCACGTTCTTGCCCGAGCCCAGCACGTGGTCCAGCCCGCCGAAGCCGATGTCAAACGCCCATCCGTCTCCGCCCAGAATCCACACGCTCTTGCGAACCAGCGTGTCGGCAATCGCCAGCAGGTTGCGCGCATCGGAGTTCTTGTTGCCGGCCAGTTTCTCTTTCAGCGCCTTTACCCGCTCGCGCTGCTGGTTCACCTCAGTCTCGGTATTCTGTGCAGCCCCCAGCAAACCCTTCGTCAGCTCATCTCCGATGGCCCCAGCCAGCCGCGTCACCAGCAACTCGGCAAACTCCTTTTGCTGGTCGAGCGCGATTCTCATGCCAAAGCCAAACTCGGCGTTGTCTTCAAACAGCGAGTTGGACCATGCCGGTCCGCGGCCTTGCGCGTTGCTGGCATAAGGCGTAGTGGGCAGATTGCCGCCGTAGATCGACGAGCAGCCGGTGGCGTTGGCAATATACAGCCGGTCGCCGAACAGTTGCGTCAGCAGCTTGATGTAGGGTGTCTCTCCGCAGCCCGCGCAGGCGCCGGAAAATTCAAACAGCGGCTGCAACAGTTGCAGGTCCTTCACCTGCCCGTGCGAAAGCTTGGAGCGGTCAGCCTCCGGAATGTTCAGGAAGAACTCCCAGTTCGCCCGCTCGGCCTCGCGCAGCGGCTGCTGCGGCGCCATGTTGATGGCCTTCTTGCTGGCGTCGCTCTTATTCTTTACCGGGCAAACTTCCACGCACACTGCGCATCCGGTGCAATCCTCCGGAGCCACTTGCAGCGTGTAACGGTCCTGCTCCATTCCTTTCCACTTCGGCTTGGCCCACTGCAAGGTAGCCGGCGCATTTTTGGCAATCTCCGGTGAGTAGACCTTGGCGCGAATCACCGCGTGCGGGCATACCATCACACACTTGCCGCACTGAATGCACAACTCCTTGTCCCACACCGGAATGAACTGCGCGATATTCCGCTTCTCCCACTGCGCCGTTGCGCTTGGGAATGCTCCGCCTGCCGGAATCGCGCTCACTGGTAGCTGGTCGCCGTGACCTCCGGCAATCTCTCCCAGCACATCGCGCACAAACTTCGGCGCTTTGGGCGAGATCGGCGGAATCAGATCGAAGCTGGACGAAACTGCTGCCGGCAGTTTCACTTTTTCCAGGTGCGCCAGCGCATGGTCCACGGCGGCAAAGTTCTTGGCGACCACCGCCTCGCCTCTCTTGCCGTAAGTCTTCTTAATGGCCTTCTTGATCTGCTCGATGGCCTCGTCACGTGGCAACACGCCGCTGATGGCGAAGAAGCAGGTCTGCATGATGGTGTTGATGCGCGTGCCCATCCCCGCCTTGCGCGCCACTTCGTAGCCGTCGATTACGTAAAACTCGATCTTCTTGCGCAGCATCTCTTCCTGCGTGGTCTTGGGCAGCTTGTCCCACACCTCGGACGCTGAATACGGCGAGTTGAGCAGGAAGACCGCGCCCGGCATCGCCGCCTCCAGCACATCCATCTTCTCCAGGAAGCTGAAGTTATGGCAGGCCACAAAGCTGGCGCGCGTAATCAGGTAGGTCGAGCGTATCGGCTTGGGCCCGAACCGCAGGTGCGAGGTCGTCATCGACCCCGACTTCTTTGAGTCGTACACAAAGTAGCCCTGCGCAAAGTTCGGCGTCTGGTCGCCGATAATCTTGATCGAGTTCTTGTTGGCGCCCACCGTGCCGTCCGAGCCCAGCCCGTAAAACAGCGCCCGCACCGTCTTCGCGTCTTCCGTTGAGAAAGCCGGATCATACGTCAGGCTGCTCATGCTCACGTCATCGTTGATGCCGATGGTGAAGTGGTTCTTCGGCGCGGGCTTGGCCAGCTCATCGAAGATGCCCTTGACCATCGCCGGCGTAAATTCCTTGCTCGACAAACCGTAACGCCCGCCCACCACCGTGGGCATTTTGGCAAACGGTAGCTTGGCGGCGTTCTCCCCCAGCACCGTCATCACGTCCATGTAGAGCGGCTCGCCGCTGGCGCCCGCATCCTTGCAGCGGTCCAGAACGGCAATCGACTTCACCGTCTTGGGCAACGTGGCCACAAAAGCGCTCGCGTCAAATGGCTTATAGAGCCGCACCTTCAGCACTCCCAGCTTCTCGCCCTTCTGCGTCAGCGCATCCACAGCCTCTTCGGCAGCCTCTGCGCCGGAACCCATCAGCACGATCACCCGCTCGGCGTCCTTCGCGCCGTAGTAATCGAACAGGTGATAAGCGCGGCCCGTCTCCTTGGCAAAGCGGTCCATCACTTTTTGCACAATCCCCGGAACCGCCGCATGGAATGGCGTGCAGGCCTCGCGCGCCTGGAAGAACACATCCGGATTCTGCGCCGTGCCGCGTATGAACGGCCTGTCCGGGCAAAGCGCGTTCTGCCGGTACTGGATGATGTACTTGTCGTCCAGCAGCGTGCGGATCGTCTCGTCGCTGATGGGATAAATCTTGCCTACCTCGTGCGAGGTACGGAAGCCGTCGAAGAAATGCATGAACGGAATCCGCGATTCCAGCGTGGCAATCTGCGCCACCAGCGCCATGTCGGCCACTTCCTGCACGGAATTGGAGGCCAGCATCGCCCATCCTGTCGACCGGCAGGCCATTACGTCGGAGTGGTCGCCAAAGATCGACAGCGCGTGCGTCGCCAGCGTCCGGGCCGTCACGTGCATCGTCGCCGGGGTCAACTCGCCGGCAATCTTATACATATTGGGAATCATCAGCAGCAGCCCCTGCGAGGCCGTAAAGGTGGTCCCAAAGGCTCCTGCCTGCAACGCGCCGTGCAACGCGCCTGCCGCCCCGCCTTCGCTCTGCAACTCTTCCACAATGGGCAATGCGCCCCAGATGTTTTTCTTCCCTTCCGAGCGCCACTGATCGGCCCACTCGGCCATCGGTGACGACGGCGTAATGGGGTAGATGGCCACAACTTCGGTGAGCCGGTAGGCAACCGAGGCGGCTGCCTCGTTCCCATCCAGAATTACCATTTCCTTTTCACTCATTTACTTAGCCTCATAACGGGTTGGGCGGATAAAAAGCCGCTACTTTGAGTCTCTTCGCTGAGGGGGCAAGTCGCTGTGATGCAAGACACAAAGCGGGGAGCAAATCCCAAAATGTGTTGCGATAACAAGAGCGATTCGAAGGGCTCGTATACTGTTTGCAGCCGTTTCGGAGATAAACCATGGATACGAATCCTACCTATACTTCAACGCCGCTGCCGGATTGGCCGGATTATGTTCATGCGGCGTGGATTGGCAGATTATTGGGTTGGTTCCTTTTTGCCATCGCGCTTTGGTTGTTGTGTCCCGCGCACAAGGGCATTTGGTGGCATGTTCGCAATGGTAATTGGCTTGAGTGGCAGGATATGCGATTCAAACTGCCGCTTGTCTGGTCAGTTCCTCCCACGACTGTATATAGACCTGGAGGAATCATTCTTGAAAGGGAAAGTTGGTTCCCTTTTGTCTCTCCCGGCTTTAACAGTCTGTACCTCAATCCTCCTGTGCCGAAGCAGAGACGCGATCGGCTGTTCGCAAATGAGCGTCAATCGATGGCCATAATGCCCTGGGGTCCGGTCTCCGAGTTCTCCAGATGTATTGGCTCCCGGCATTTTCGCTGTGTCACTCAGCCGGCTCCATTGCATGTCTTCGGGGTCCGTAACATTTCCAATCTCCACGCAAACTGCGAGGAAGAAGGAACGGGCTGGAACATAGCTTATTGGGGCGCACCAACGTTCCTGGACGAAGCGCTGGCGTTTCTTGGCGAGGGCGAAGCTCTTCCGCCTGGTCAAGCGAAAAATTCTTCCACGCCTGACAAACCATAATGCGGGGTTTACTACCGCTCCTTGCAGATAATTACCTTCCCTCGGCGCACAATCATCCCATGAACAATCTCCTGGGGTGGCTGACCACTGATCACTGTTCACTGTCCCCTGGAGGGGTACCCCCCTCCCCCCCTATACCCCTAGGGGGTATAAATTTTCCCTAAAACCTTGCAGATTATTTATAACCTCTTTGAAATCAACGCTTGTGGAAATATATTTGCCCCAAAATATTCCCACATCGTGAGATTCGGCCTCTGAAAAACGCCGGAAAATCCTGGAATTTTACTGTTTTTTACCTCTTTATGCCGTGCCGCGAAGATTTATCCAGGCGATTTGCTCATCCCAGCAGTGCGGCAACCTTGGCCATCTGTTCGCTGATCGCAATTCCCTGCGGGCACATCTCCTCGCACAGGCCGCAGGCGATGCAGGCGCTCGCTCGTTGCTCCTCTTTCAGAAACAGCTTGTACCGGAATTGCGCATCCGCCACGTTGTCGTACAGGTGCGCGTAGTTGTAAAACTCAAAGTTGGCCGGAATGTTCAAGCCGTTGGGACAAGGCATACAGTAGTTGCACTTGCTGCATGGAATCACGATGCGCGCGCTGTACTTTTCCTTCATCTCGGCAATCAGCGCCAGCTCCGCCGGGCTTAAACTCTTGACGCCCGAGCGATCGGCAGAATTCAGGTTCTCTTCCACCTGCGTCATCGTGCTCATGCCGCTCAGAACCACCGAAACCTCCGGCTGATCCCAGAGCCATTGCAGCGCCCACTCAGCCGGCGAGCGGTGCAGTGAAAAGCTCTCCATCGCATCACGAACATCTTGGGGCGGATCGGCCAGCCTTCCGCCCATCAACGGCTCCATCACCACCACGGCCAGGCCCTTACTGGCCGCCAGCTTCAGGCCGCGCGTGCCCGCCTGGTTCTCCGTGTCCATGTAGTTGTATTGAATCTGGCAAAAGCTCCAATTATCGCTGCCGTTCACAATCTCCTCAAAGGCCTCGTACTCGTCGTGAAAGGAGAAGCCCAGATACCCGATGCGCCCGTCGGCCAGCGCGGCTTCGGCTCGCTTGAGAAGTTCGTGCCTCAAAACAATTTCGTGCCAACGCGTCCGGTTCAACGCGTGCAGCAGGTAGAAGTCGATATGGTCTGTTTGCAGTTTTTGCAGTTGCTCGTTGAGTATGCGGTCGAAATCCGCCGCGCTCTCCACCGACCATGTCGGCAGCTTGGTGGCCAGCTTGACCTTCTCCCGGTAGCCGTCCTCGAGCGCCTTACCCAGCAATCTCTCGCTTTGGCCGTCATGGTAGACGTACGCGGTGTCGAGATAATTGACTCCGTTGTCGATGGCATGGCGAACCATGCGCACTGACTCGGCCTCGTCGATGTCTCCGCTAAAACGGTTACCTTCCGTGGTAGGAAATCGCATGCAGCCAAAACCCAGCGCGGAAGCCGTCCAGTCCAGCCTTCCAAAACTGCGATATTGCATCCTTGCCCCCTCTATTCCGCTTCTCAAAACGAATTTTACTCCCAAGCTCTGCCAGAACCATTTGCAGCACAGGCCGAATTGGTCGTATACTAAATACGACAATTCTAGTCGTATTTTCAATGTTCCGCTTTTTTGACGGCATCGGAGTCCAGCGGTTGAGCGTGTTGAGCGAGTTGAATGTGGGCGAGAGCGGGGTCTTGGTGGGCCTTGACCTGCCTGAATCCGTGCAGAACCATCTGATGCATATGGGCTTTGTTCCCGATGCGCTGGTAACGGTCCTGCTGCGCGCTCCGGCTGGTGACCCAACCGTCTATAGTGTTGACGGCATGGAGATTGCCCTCCGCCGTGAAACCGCCGCTGCCATCCGTATGCGACCCGTTACAGCCGAAGTTCAGCAAATCGAGGTCGCCCAATGAGCGCTTGTTGCGACACTCCAGCCTTCGTGCCGCCCAAGAATCCGGTTCATGCTGGGCAGCTCCGAACCGTGGTGCTGATCGGCCCGCCAAACTCCGGCAAATCCACTCTTTTTAACCGGTTGACCGGCCTGCGCCAGAAAGTGGCCAACTTCCCTGGGGTCACCGTCGAGCAGCGCATGGGCCTGATGGCCGGTGTGGGACGCGCAGATCTGACGCTCATTGACTTGCCCGGAATATACTCTCTCGACCCGTACAGCGAGGATGCCCGCGTCTCCATCGACGTGCTGCGCGGCAAAATGGTGGGCACGCCTAAGCCGGACGCGGTGCTATTGGTACTCGATTCCCTGCACTTGACCCGTCAACTGATGCTGGCCGCGCCAGTGTTGGCGCTGGGGTTGCCCACTCTGGTGCTGCTCAACATGAGCGACCTGATGGAGGCCCACGGCGGCCACATCGACGCCCTCGAGCTGGCCCGCGAACTGGGCGCGCCCGTGGCTCAGATCAGCGCCGTCAATGGAACCGGCCTGGATGCCGTTCCGCTCTTCCTGAACCAGCAAACCGATCGCGCCGCCGCCAAGCCGCTCACGCTGCCTGTCGTGGGAAACGCCGCCAGCGCGCACTCCTGGGCCGCTCAGGTGAGCCGTCGAACAGGTTACCGCGCACCACTCTCCGTCGAGGGCACGCGCAAGATCGACAACGTTCTGCTGCACCGCGTCTGGGGACCGCTCTTGTTTCTTCTCGTTGTCGTCGGCGTCTTTGAGGTGGTCTTCTCTGTCGGCCAGCCGCTCTCCGATGGTTTTGGCACTATCCTGGCTGGTGTCGGCAACCTCATCCGCCCTCTGCTTCCCGTCGGCTGGATTCAGTCGCTGATCCTCGACGGTGCATGGAAGGGCATCTCCTCTGTGCTCGTCTTTCTGCCGCAAATTCTGCTGCTTTTTCTTTTTATCGGCATCCTGGAAGACTCCGGCTACCTCTCCCGCGCCGCTCTGATCGCCGACCGCGTCATGCGTACAACTGGTTTGAATGGCAAAGCCTTCATTCCCCTGCTCTCGGCCTACGCCTGCGCCGTCCCGGCCATCATGGCCACGAGGACCATCGAGAACAAGCGCGATAGAATGGCCACGATTCTGGTCGCGCCCTTCATGACCTGCTCGGCACGTCTGCCGGTCTATATGCTCCTGATCGCAGCCTTCATTCCTCATATCACCTTCCTGCACGGCTTCCTTGGCCTGCAAACGCTGACCATGCTGGGCTTGTATCTGGCCGGCTTTGTGGCCGCAATGACCACCGCATGGCTGCTGAAGAGCTCTATCCTCCGCTCCAGCGAAACGCCCTTCATCCTCGAGCTGCCGCAGTACCGCATGCCCACGCTGCGCTCGCTCGGCCTGCGCGTATTGGACCGCGCGAAAGTCTTCCTGCGTCAGGCAGGAACCATCATTTTGTGTGTCACGCTGGCCCTTTGGGTGCTGGCTCATCTGCCGGTGATTCAGTCGCCGAGCGGCCAAATCTCCGCGCCCGAACTGGCTGACAGTGTCATCGGCCGCCTGGGCCACTTCATCGAGCCGGCCATTGCTCCCCTCGGCTTCAATTGGAAGATCGGCATTGGCCTGCTCTCCAGCGTGCTGGCCCGCGAGGTCATGGTCAGCACCATGGGAACGTTGTATGGCGCCGAAGCTGACACTCACGCCCTCAGCCTGCAAACCGCCCTGCAACACGATATGACTCTCGGCGGCGCGCTGGCGCTGATGATCTTCTTTGCCTTCGCCATGCAATGCACCTCGACCATCGCTGTCGTCCACCGCGAGACCAATAGTTGGAAATGGCCCGCCTTGCAGTTCCTTTACATGCTGACGCTCGCCTGGATCGCGGCCTTCGCGATCAACCATCTTGTGATGGCATTCTTCGGATAAAGCAATCATCACGGCAAATCGAGCTTTGCCGGTTTGTTTACCTTTACAATTTATACATATGCGAAAGCTGATTGTTGCGGCCCTCCTGATAGCAGCTACTTTGGCCCCGTTACAAACCCATGCATCCAGAAACCATGACAAGAACAAGCTTCGCTTTACGTTGGTCTTGTCTCGCCACGGCGTCCGCCCTCCCACTGTCGCCAATTCAGTTATTGACCTTCGTTCTTCCAGTGCCTGGCCTGAATGGGAGGTTCCGGTTGGCTTTCTGACGCCGCACGGCGCCTTGGCGATCCGCCAGATGGGCGCGTACATGCGCCTCGACCTTGCCCGCAAGGGACTGTTCCCGGCCATTGGCTGCCCGGGCAGCAACGAAATTTATCTTTACGCCGATACCAACGAGCGCACCATCACAAGCACGCGCAGCACCTTCGCCGGCCTGGAGCCGGGTTGCGATCCACTGCCCGTTCACATAGTCGCTGCTGCTCCCGGCATCGCAGACCCCATCTTCATGCCGATCCCCGGAACTTTTCCGCCGCCCTCGGCAGAAGCGGTTGCGGCTGACCAGCGAGCCACATTGGGCAACGACCCGGATGCCTTCTTTTCCCTGGCCGCAAACCCCGGGCTCAAAGAGCTCGCCGATATTCTTGCGCCGGATCCCGCGCATCCCGCCGCCAAGCCCATCCTCGGCGATCCGATGCCCCTGGCCGCTGCCCCTTCACTGATTGAGGATTTTCTGCTCGAATATGTCGACGGCAAACCCATGTCGGAAGTTGGTTGGGGACGTGTCGATGTGCCCATTCTTCTCCGTCTCATGCCGATTTATGTCAAGGGATTTGATATTGTGACACGTACGCCCTTATCGGCCCGCTCGCGCGGCTCCAATCTGGTGGCGCACATACTCGACACGCTAGAGCAGGCCGCGCAAAACCAGACTTCCCTGCCCGTTCCCGGCGCATTAGGCCCCGCCGGCACACGCCTGGTTTACATCGGCGGTCACGACGGCAACCTGAGCCGCATCGGCGGATTATTCAATCTGCACTGGAATGCCGGCAGCGTCACCGACGATACGCCTCCGGATTCGCAGATCGTCTTTGAACTGTGGCAGAACTCAAAGTCGAAGCAATACACCGTCTGTCTCTTCTTCCGTGCACAAACCTACGATCAGTTGCGCTCCGGCCAGGCCCTCACGCTGGCCAGCCCGCCCGTTGAGGTCAATCTCGTGCCTCCAGGCTGCCGCGCCGGCCAGCCTTGCCCATTTGCTGCCTTCGACCAGGCCGCGCGCTCTCTGCTTGATCCGGCTTACATTAAGCCTGATCTCCTGCCAACGCAAATCGCGCCGTCTAACCCGTAACGCCCGGACTCGGGTCAATGAGGAAAATATAATGATTTTGCTTACGATTGCGAAGGCCGCGGTTCTTGCCACGCTGGATGAGGGGATTGCGGGCGCACATCTGATTACATAGGGGAGGATCACGGGAATCCCAGGTCTCAGAAGCGAGACATGGGAAAGCATTTCAGCCCATGTGAGCGATTAGCGAGCGACTGCCCCACCGCTGGCGGTCTTCTCGATCCTGGCCCAGGAGTCTTTGAGCGGCAGTGTCCGGTTGAACACCAACTTTCCAGCAGTCGAGTCGGGATCGAGACAAAAATAGCCGACGCGCTCGAACTGGAAACGGTCTACAAGCTTGGCGTTGGCTAAAGAGGGCTCCAGCCTGGCGTCAGTGAGAATCTCCAACGAGTTCGGGTTGAGATTGTAGAGAACGTCTTGATTTTCAGCAAGATCGTAGGGGTCGGCTTTGGCGAATAGGTTCCCATAGAGACGGATTTCGGCGGAGATGGCGTGGGCGGCCGAAACCCAGTGCATGGTGGACTTGACCTTGCGGCCGTCGGGAGAGTTGCCGCCGCGAGTGGCCGGATCGTAGATGCAGTGGACCTCAACAATGTTGCCTGCTGAGTCTTTTATTATGCTTTGTGCTGTGACGAAATAGGCGTTGCGCAGGCGAACCTCTTTGCCGGGAGAGAGGCGGTAATACTTTGGCGGAGGAACCTCGCGGAAGTCATCTTGTTCGATATAAATCGTTCGTGAGAAAGGAACCCCACGAGTCCCGGCGGAGGGGTCTTCTGGGTTGTTGGCGACATCGACGAACTCTTCCTTTCCATCGGGGTAGTTGTCGATGACCAGCTTGAGAGGATGTAGGACAGCCATGGCGCGGCTTGCGCGGCGGTTCAGGTCATCGCGCTGGAAGTGCTCGAGCATCTCGAAATCGGTGCTGCCATTGGTCCGCGAGACGCCGGCCTGGGCGACGAAGATGCGTATGGCTTCCGGGGTAAAGCCGCGGCGGCGGATGCCGCACAGAGTGGGCATGCGGGGATCGTCCCAGCCGTTGACGCGCTTTTCCTGCACCAACTGGAGGAGCTTGCGCTTGCTGAGCATGGTGTAGGTGATATTGAGGCGGTCAAATTCAAATTGCTGCGAGGGGAAGATGCCCAGTTGCTCGATATACCAGCGGTAGAGTGGCTGGTGATCGGCAAATTCCAAAGTACACATGGAGTGGGTGACCCTCTCGATGGAATCCGATTGGCCGTGGGCATAGTCGTACATGGGGTAGATGCACCACTCATCGCCGGTGCGGTGATGAGAGGCGTGCAGGATGCGGTACATGACCGGATCGCGCATGTTCAGATTCGGCGACGCCATGTCGATCTTGGCTCTTAAAACTCGTGTCCCGTCGGGAAACTCGCCAGCCTTCATACGAGTGAAGAGGTCGAGATTTTCTTCGACGGTGCGGTTGCGGTAGGGCGAGTCTTTGCCGGGCTCGGTGAGGGTGCCGCGGTGCTGGCGAATCTCGTCGGCGGAGAGGTCGTCGACATAAGCTTTTCCAGCCTTGACGAGTTGCATTGCCCACTCATAGAGCTGGCCAAAGTAATCCGAGGCGTAGCAGAGGCGCTCCCAATCGAAGCCCAGCCAGCGCACGTCGGCCATGATGGAATCGACGTACTCCTGCTCCTCTTTTTCGGGATTGGTGTCGTCGAAGCGCAGGTTGGTCTTGCCACCGAACTCGTCTGCCAGGCCGAAGTCGATGCAGATGGCCTTGGCGTGGCCGATGTGCAGGTAGCCGTTGGGCTCGGGAGGAAAGCGGGTCTGGACGACAGCGTCGCCGTACTTCTTGGTGCGCACATCCTCGGCAATGATGTCGCGGAGGAAGTTGGGGGGAGTGGCGGCGGATTGGCTTTCCGGATTGTTGGTCATAGCTTTGAATCCAATTCTACAGGCTGGTCTGTGCTCAGGCGAGTGATTGCAGGCTGGCTTCGGCCTGACGGATGCGGGCGAGGCAGACGTCGCGGCCGAGAACGGCCATGGTTTCAAAGAGTGGCGGCGCGTTCTTGCGTCCGCAGACGGCGACGCGGATGGGCTGGAAGGCCTGTCCGGCCTTGAGTCCAAGTGACGCTGCGGCCTGGCGAAGTGCCTGGTCGAGAGAATCGTGATCGAAGGCCGTCCCGGCCAGAACTTCTTGAGCATGTTTGAGGACACGAAGAGCCATCGCGGCATCGCCCTTCTGCGGAATCAGCTCGGCGGGGTCATAGGGAGCGAGCTGTGGGAGAAAGAAGAAGTCCGCGGCGGAGACAGCATCGCGCAGCAACTTGATGCGCTCGCGAATGAGCGGGGTGACGGCGAGTATTTTTTCGGGCGTTGCCTCAAAACCGGCCTGCGCGAAGAACGGCGGTAACAGCCCGGCTAGCTGCTCGACGGGCAGGGCGCGGATATGCTCGGCGTTGAGCCAGACGGCTTTGGGGTCGAAAGGGTCTTCTTCGGTAAAGTTGATCACCGCGTTGGCGCGGTTGACTCCTTCGAGGGTGAAGGCGGCGGTGAGCTCATCAATGACAAGGAACTCGCGGTCGTCCTTGGGCGACCAGCCGAGAAGGCAGAGAAAGTTGACGAAGGCCTGGGGCAGGAAGCCCGCGTCTCGATAAGTGGTGACGCTGACAACAGGTCCATGTTTCCGTTTTGACAGCTTGGCTCCGTCGGGAGCGACGAGCAAGGGAAGATGCGCGAACTGTGGCGGCTCGACGCCGAGACCTTCGAAGATGAGCAGGTGCTTGAAGGTGTTGGTGAGGTGATCCTGGCCGCGGATGATGTGGCTGATGCGGAGATCGGCGTCGTCTGCGCAGGAGGCGAGGTGGTAGGTGGGCATCCCGTCCGAGCGCATCAATGCGAAGTCTTCGACCTCGTCGGCGAGCTTGGACTGCTCGCCGTAAACGGAATCGGTAAAGCTCAGAGTGCGGCCCTGGCCGCGGGGGACGCGATAGCGGAGGGCAAACGATTCTCCAGAATTGGCTCGTCGGTCGGACTCTTCCCGTGACATTTCGCGCATGCCGGGATTGAAGAGCCAGGCGCCTTGTGACGAAGACTGGTTGTCGTCTCCCGCGTGGGCTGGGGTGAAATCTCGATAGGCAAGGCCCTTGGCGAAGATGGCTTCGGCCTGCCGGCGATGCAGGGCAAGGCGTTCGGATTGCCTGTATTCTTCGTCCCACGAGAGGCCCAGCCAGCGCAGGCCCTCAAAAATAGACTGAACGCTGGCCTCGGTGTTGCGCTCAACGTCTGTGTCGTCCAGGCGCAAGACCATGGTTCCGTGGTTGTGGCGGGCATAAAGCCAATTGAATATAAATGTGCGGGCGCTGCCCACGTGAAGGAAGCCGGTGGGCGAGGGTGCAAAACGAACGCGAGGCGTCTTTGCCGAGGTGGGAGATGAATCAGGCATCTTGATTGTATGTTACCAACCGCGACGCCGGATGCGCTCCCTCTTTAGCTGGTTCGGCCTTGTTCAGCCCCGGGGCTGATATGGCGGTTGCGGCGGGTACGGCGGCTGCTGCCAGACAGGTGGAGGCGCAGGCACAACCTTCCACTCGGCGAAGGCCAGCACGTAGAGAAGAACCAGGGTGCCCAGCGACGGAACGATGCATATGAGCGCCAGCCAGGGCGAAAAACCAGCCTTTTTCAGGATGAACCAGCAGGGCACCATCACGATGGCAATCGCAACGAGAATGATGATCGGAATAAGCGCGAGCACTACCATGGCTATGTGCTGGACGAGTGCCGGATCAGGCTCGTTTTGCAGAAAACACGCCAAATATTGCATTCAGAACACTCCAGAAGTGAGATGAGAACTCGCTGCAACGATAAAGCCAAAGGGAGAAATCCGCAACCACGATTTCGTCTTGCCGCGAAATCGGTTTTACCTGCCTGGTTCAGCGTCTTGATGCCTGCCTGGCGAATTGATTAAAAGCCGGTGCAGACGTGTCCGGGCCAGAACAATCTGTCCTCTTTTCCATGACCTTTATTCCCTGCCCTACGGAATCTCCTCGGTATCATAGTCCAGGCCGCCGTGTTTTTTGGGCACTCCGTGTACCGAGCTGAGCAGATCTTCGACAACGTCTTCCAGTTGGCGCTGGCTTTCGATTACGGCGCTCATGCTCTTCAGTTCTTCGGGCTCAATTACGCGCTCAACAAGGGCAATGGCGTGGCACTGGGCAACGTGGTCGAGGTTCAGGCCCTCCGGGGTCTTGGCTTTGATGCTGACCTGGTCCGTTCCCAGGCCCAGCAACTCGGCGACGCGGGCGCGCAAATCGCCGGAAACGGGACCGATCTTAGGCTTGGCCAGAATCAGCGTGGTGTCGATGTTTACAATGCGGTAGCCGGCGCGTTGCAGTGTTTCCAGTGCCAGGTTGAGAAAGATGGCCGAATCGGCATTCTTCCAGCGCGGGTCGCCGGGCGGGAAAAAGCTGCCTATATCGCCGGCGGCAATGGAGCCCAGCAGGGCGTCAGTCACGGCGTGCAGCAGCACATCGCCGTCGGAATGGCCTTCCAGGCCCTCCGGGTGGTCGAGTGTGACTCCGCCGATGCGCAAGGGCACGCCCGGCTTGAAGACATGCGAGTCGTAGCCAAATCCGATCCTTGTTTCCATGGTTACCGTGCCTGTTCTTGCGTGGACTCCGCTCTTAGTGGGCTTGCTTGCGCAGGTAAAACTCGGCCAACTCCAGGTCGCCCGGCTGGGTAATCTTCAGATTCACCGCGGATCCGTGGACAACTGCGACCGGATATCCGGCGCGCTCCACGACCGAGGCCTCGTCAGTGCCCACAAAACCGTCTGCCTGGGCCTCTGCGAAGGCGCTCTGCAAGAGGCCGAAGCGAAAGCCTTGCGGGGTTTGCGCCTGCACAATAAACTCGCGCGGAATGGTGGAGGTAATCAGCGCCCCGTGCGCGGTCCGCTCCACCTGCTTGATGGTGTCCACGGCGGGCAGCCCCACGATGGCCGCCCCGTGCTCCAGGACCGCATCGATGGTCCGCTCGATGGTGGCGGCGTCAATCAGCGGCCGGACGGCGTCGTGCACCAGGACAATGTCATCGGGCTGGGCCGGTAACGCGGCCAGCGCATGGGAAACAGACTCCTGGCGGCAGTCGCCGCCTTCCACCACGCGAACCCGGTTGGTAAAACCGTACTCGGCAACCTGGGCCTGGACGCGCTCCATCTCCGTATTGCGCACAGCCACATAGATCGCCGTTACCCGCGCAACCGAGGCAAAGGCGCGCAACGAGTGGATCAGGATGGGTATCCCATCCAGCGCGAGGAACTGCTTGGGCTGCGGCCCGGCCATCCGGGTTCCCAGCCCCGCAGCGGGAAGAATCGCAAAGACTTGCATCGGTTGGAGTATACAACGAAGCAGGAACCGTGTGCGGAAAAAGCATTCATCCACACCAAAAATGCAAACACGCCGCACAGGGGTGCATCGCCGCCTTATCATTTTGAAATGCGCCCAAAGCTGCCCATCGATGTGTCGCTGCTCCGGCCCGGATTGCGCCTGGCGGTTGGACTATCTGGCGGCGCTGACTCCGTGGCCCTGCTGCGCGCCCTGGCGGAGCTGAGCCGGGAACTGGGTTTGGTGCTCCACGCCGCCCATCTGCATCATGGATTGCGCGGCGAGGAGGCCGATGGTGATCTGGCCTTTGCTCGCGCGCTCGCCGGCCAGCTTGGCATGCCCTTCCACGAAGCAAAGGTAGATGCCGGGGCAACGGCCAGAGAAAATGCGGAAACCATCGAGGAGGCCGCGCGCCTCCTGCGTTACGGCTGGTTCCGGCAGCTTATGGCTTCGGATACCGTGGAAGCCGTGGCCACGGCGCACACCCGCGATGACCAGTCTGAAACGGTTCTGGCCAAGTTCCTGCGCGGCGCCTGGACCGAAGGCTTGAGCGGAATCCATCCAGTCATTGAATATCCCGAGGGCCGCATCCTGCGCCCACTGCTCTCCACGACGCGGGCTGAGGTTGAGGCCTATCTTAACGCGCTGGGCCAAGGCTGGCGCGAGGATTCATCGAACCGGCACCTCACTTACACTCGCAACCGCATCCGCCACGAGCTTTTGCCACTGCTGGAGAGCTGGAACCCACAACTGCGCGAGCACTTGGCGCAGATGGCCACGCTGGCCCGCGATGAGGAGGCTTGGTGGACAGCCGAGCTGGCCCGCGTGGCGCCGCAGTTGCTGCTGCCTGGCCGTCCGGTGCGGAGCGGAGGCCGAGTCTCAGGCGATAGCCTGACACTTGATGTCACACGGCTGGCTCAGCTCAAACCGGCCCTCCAGCGCCGCCTGTTGCGCTTCTCCGCGGACAAGTTGGGAGCGGCAATCGATTTCCCCTCCACCGAGGCGCTGCGCATCCTGGCCCTCGCGGGCCGCGCAGGGCAGAAGCTCGAGTTGGCCCAGGGGCTCCGCGCGGAGCGAACTGCACGGGAACTGCGGCTAGCCATTTTGCCTGCTGCGCCGGCTGGAACGGCTGGCGTGGAGCTTGCTGCCGAATACTCGGTTACCATCCCCGGCGAAGTAGCCGCACCGGCATTTGGGCTGCGGCTGCGGATCGAGCGCATGGATGCGCCTACAAATGCGCTGAGTTCCACAGAAAGACCGTCCGCCGCAGGCATCGCCACACTGCGCAATTGGAGGCCGGGCGACCGCGTCCGGCTGCGCCATTCCTCTGCCCCGCGCAAAGTGAAGGAAGTGCTTGAACGTCTTAATGTTACCGGCTCCGGACGCGCTCTTTGGCCGGTTCTCGAACTCGTCGGGCGCATCGTCTGGATGCGGGGAGTCGAAGTGGAACCTGAGCCAGGAATCCGCATTTTATCTACCAGCCTGTTGGCCTCAGAAGAGCCTTCCCGGAGTGGGTCTTACGCAGAAAGTTGACCCTCCGGATACCGCTCTGGAATCGTCCCTATAGTTGCTGCAACTCTACACGCCTGGAGAGTACAATTGAACTAACTGCTCTTTCGGGCGGCAGTATAGTTGTGTCTGCCGTAAGGCTTCCCGTCTTTCCTATGACTTTGTGGAATGTACTGGCGTCTAAAGGGGATGCAGGCGGTGCTGGAGACCCGTTCGGCGGATTCTCCAACACCGTAAGAGAGGAATCCTGGTGAATTCGACTGTCAAATCGATCATGGTCTGGGTCTGCATCATCGCCTTCGGCATGGTTCTTATCAGCTGGGTAACAAAGGGCGCCAGCATGGGCAAGACCACAGAGATCGGCTACTCGGATCTGTTGGACAAGATCGAGGCTGGACAGGTACAGGACGCCACCATCCAGGGAACCGATGTTCACGGCCACTTGAAGGGCGCAAAGGATGAATTCCATACCACGATCTCTGGGAGCACCGCCGACAACCTGGCTAAGGAGTTGCACAGCGCCAAGACGCATTTCGATCTGAAGGACCCGCAGAGCAATAACTTCCTGGTGCAGGCGCTGATCAGCCTTGCCCCGTTTGTTCTGCTGATCGGCATCTGGTTCTTTTTCATGCGCCAGATGCAGGCTGGCGGCAACAAGGCGATGTCGTTCGGCAAGAGCCGCGCGCGCCTGCTCTCCATGCAACAAAAGAAGATCACCTTCAAGGAAGTGGCCGGTGTGGATGAGGCCAAAGAAGAGCTGAAGGAGATTATCGAGTACCTGCGGGAACCAGCCAAGTTCCAGAAACTGGGCGGACGCATTCCCAAGGGCGTATTGCTGGTAGGCCCTCCGGGCACCGGCAAGACGCTGCTGGCCAGGGCAGTGGCCGGCGAGGCCAACGTTCCGTTCTTTTCCATTTCTGGTTCGGATTTTGTGGAGATGTTTGTCGGCGTGGGCGCCAGCCGCGTCCGCGATCTCTTTGAGCAGGGCAAGAAGAACGCGCCCTGCATTATCTTCATTGACGAGATCGACGCCGTGGGCCGCCATCGCGGCGCGGGCCTTGGCGGCGGGCACGATGAGCGCGAACAGACGCTGAATCAGCTTCTCGTCGAGATGGACGGCTTTGAGTCCAACGATGGCGTGATCCTGGTGGCCGCTACCAACCGTCCCGACGTGCTGGACCCCGCCCTGCTTCGACCGGGCCGCTTTGACCGCCGCGTGGTAGTTGGCCTGCCCGATGTGCGCGGCCGCGAGGAGATTCTCGGCGTACACGTCAAGAAAGTCCCCGTCTCCGACGACACCAACCTGAATGTACTGGCTCGCGGAACGCCCGGCTTCAGCGGCGCTGACCTGGCTAACATGGTCAACGAGGCTGCCCTGAGCGCTGCGCGCATGAACCGCAAACAGGTCACTATGTACGACTTCGAAGTGGCCAAGGACAAGGTGCTCATGGGCGCGGAGCGCAAGTCCATGCTGCTCACTGAGGAGGAGAAGCGGGTTACTGCCTATCACGAGGCCGGCCATGCGCTGGTATCGTTCATGCGCGAGCACTCCGACCCCATTCACAAGGTCACCATCATTCCCCGCGGCATGGCACTGGGCGTCACCATCTTTTTGCCTGGCGACCGGCACAATTACACACGCGAATATCTGGAAGCGAATTTGGCCATCGCCTACGGTGGACGCGTGGCCGAGGAGATTTTTCTCAACCAGATGTCCACCGGCGCGGGCAGCGACATTGAGAGCGCCACTGATCTGGCCAGGCGCATGGTCTGCGAGTACGGCATGAGCCGCCTCGGTCCGCTCACCTTCGGCAAGAAGGAAGAGCAGATCTTCCTGGGCCGCGAGATCGCCCAGCATCGCGACTTCAGCGAGGAGACGGCCCGGCAAATCGATCTGGAAGTGCGCCGCCTGATCGACGAGGCCTACCAGTCGGCCCATGGGCTTGTGGAGACCAACGCCGATGCCATGCACCGCATCGCCTCGGCTCTGCTGGAGCGCGAAACCATCGACGCCGATGAGGTCAAGATGCTGATCGAGGGCAAGGAGCTTCCCCCATTGCGCTCGAATTTGGCTACGCCTTCAGACAAAGGCGGCCATGATGTGCAGGAGGTACTCAAACCGGAAAGCCGAGGACCCAGCTACCCCGAAGGCGCGCCTTCACCGGCGTAATGGCAGCGTAATTTACGCAAGCCGAAGGGCCACTCCATGTGGAGTGGCCCTTCGGCATTTAGCGGATTCAAAATAAGTTTTGATGCCATGGAACTTCTCAATCCTCGGCTGCGTACTCAATCCGCAGATGTTGTAGGAAAGGAACTCCATGCGCCAGTCCATTATGCGTTTCCACTCATTCCCGGTAATTTTTCTGTTCGTTGCCGATCTATTTTGTAGTGGCGCAGTATCAGTTGCACAGAACTCTGATTTCAAACTCGAGCTTCATGCCAATAAACACGCCACTGCGGTGGAGATAGGCCTGCCCGCATATCCTGGTGCAATCCTCGCCAAAGAAACAGACGAGGACAACACCGCTGATCTTGGCTTTACCTTCGGCGATACCCACTTCAGGATCATGGTCGCAAAATACATAACTACCGACACGCCAGAGAGCGTTCTAGCCTTCTATCGCAAACCTCTGACTCGCTATGGTGATGTGCTTGAATGCAATGGTGGCAAGCCCGTTGGCCGTCTCACCGTTACGAAGAGCGGACTTGGCTGCTCTGAGCAGAAGGAGGGAGGTCTGACCGTCACTGACCATGGACTTTCCTCCGGAGGTCACGAACTTCGTGTGGGGTCTCCCCATCAGTTCCGCATCGTTTGTATTGACGAATCTCATCCTCAATCAACCCGTTTTTGGCTTGTCTATATCGAGCTGCCAAAGGATCATGACAAGAATGAAAGGTAGTATTAGCATATGGATTTGCGAAGCGGGCCACTCCATTGGAGTGGCCCGCTTTATTGGAGCAAATCAGAAAATCTTGTAGCTCATGCCCATGCTGGCCCCGTATGGCGAGAGCGAATAATTGCTCCAGTAGGGATAGTACTGGTACTCGACATCTGCTGCGCGGAGACTGATGCGCTTGGTCAGTTTCACATCCACGCCTCCGCCAAAGGCGATGTCGGTGAACCGGCCGCGCCAGTCGCCGAAGTTGGATCCGAAGTCCATCTTTGCAAACCCGGCAAGCGCCTTACCGTAGACAGTGGCTCGACGGAAGCGGTACACCGGAAGCCTGGGGCCGATCAGGTAGTTGTCCTGGTAGATGCCATAGTATTGGTTCCAGCGCAACCAGCGTGCTTCTGCCTCAATCTGCACCCAGCGCGAGAGCCTGAGGTCCACATATGCGCCTACGCCGAACAGTGGGTAACTGCTGGCTTGTGCGACGGCATTGTAGTTGCTGTCATATCCACCGATAAAATCCGGCTGAAAAATCGAGGCCATCCCGCCAGCGGTGATTGAAACCTGCCGGCCGGTAGCCGATTCAACCACTTGCGCGCCGGCGTCAACCGTTCCGACAATAAGCAGAATCGAGAAAAATAGCGAGCTAAATCGTCTCATATTCAGAAGGCGCTTTCAGGACAGTCATTTCTTCGCAGCCCGGTAATAGAGTTCAATCAAAAAGTTTTTGGAATTCCCGGAACCGGATTGCAGCGTTCTGCGCATCCCTGTCCGGGGATTCCTGTTAAAAGCTACTGCGCCGCCGGATGCGCTGAGCCCGTGGGTTGAGCAGGCGCGTCACCCGCAGCGGGCGGAGCAGAAGACGGCGACAGCTTCGAGGCATCATAGCGCTGCAATTTATAGACAATCGGCGTCACCTCCAGCGGCATCTTGTCGCGGGGGTTCATGTAGGGGTATATCTTGGCGTTGACCTGATGCACCCGGTCATCCCAAGGATCGGTCTTGAGCCAACTGCCCAGAGGCAAGGCCGGACGCTGGGTCAAGTCGTCCCAGTTCAGCTTGGGCGCCATATCCTTCAAATTGGCCATCCAGGGGATTCCGTCTGGCCTAAGCAGCGAGTCGCCGAGTTTGGCAGTATTCAGGGCTTTGAGCACCTTTTCCCTATCCACCAACTGCGCATAGTAGAGCCCCGCCGAAGGCAGTCTGTCCTTGTACATGGAGTTCTGCAGATACTCCATGGCGCGCTTGGCTGCCTCGGCGTTGTCGTGATCCGAGTGGTACATATCGATTTTTCTGAAGGTCGATTCGTCGGGGAACAGCAAGCGGTCGTTGAAGGCATAGCGAGTGTCGATGTGATGGCCCATGACGATGTGAGCCAGCTCCATGGCCACTACGGAGGCAATCGCTTCCTCGGTGGGCAAGCTGTCGATAAGCCCTTTGCTGATCAGGATGGTGTTGCCGACGGTGGTGGTTTCCACCGTGGTAGAGAGCAGAATGCGGGTATGCACCTGGTCCGTAAATGCCAGATTGTTGGGCACTTGCAAGTTGATGACGATCTGGTCCAACACTGTGTTTTCATAGCCACCGGGGGTTAGCGGCGCCACCAGGCCGGCTTCCACCAGGCGGTCGATCACGTTGTTCTCAGCCTGCGTGACCCATGCGCGCGAGGCTTGCAGAGGACCCACATCCTGCGAGTCGTCGCTCTTGTCCACCGCGTCGTCCACTCTCACGCTCACGTTTTCGCTCTCTCTCGTGGGCAGCTTGAGAGAGTAGCCCCAGAAGTGCGTCTGGGCCTTCAGCCCGACTTTTTCGCCTTCTGTGCGCTGGGTCTCTTCTACGTAAACAGCCACCGGCAGCCAGATGCCCGGCTGCACGTTCATCCGCCAACTGTCGAAATGGAAAAACAGGCGCGAATCATCCTCGGACCTGGGTTCGGTATACGTGCCATTGAAGCGGACAATGTTGCCATCCTGGTCCTCGATCCAGATGCGGCCATAGAACCGGCCTATGCCGGATACCTTGGGCTGCACGTCGTAAACCCAGGTGCGCACAGACCCCAAAAACTCCTTCCTCACATAGTTGAAAAGATAATGCTGATTATCAAAGCTCTTGGGGTCCAGAAACATCATCTGTGTAAAGCCGGTAGGCGAATAGGTAACTTGATTATCCAGTCTCAATGCCTTGCTCAGGCCAGTAATGGAGGCCATCGAACCCAAGAAGAATTTGTGCTTTGACTTGGTGGACCTTGGCTCGTAGGCCTTGTCGAAAAAGACCTTGCCGAAGTCAATGCGGCTCAACATGTATTCATCTGAGATCGGCACCTGGTAGAGCTTGATGTCCGCCTTGGTGTTCTGGATGTAGGTCTCCACCAGTGGCGTGCGCTGCTGAATATTCTTGATCAGCACTTTTTCGCGGCCAATGGCTCGTTCAACCAACGCCGCCTGCTCCGGGGTGAGCTGGTGGACCTGAGAATACTTGTTGGGCGCCTTCTTGCCTAACCCTAACGCAAACTCACACGTGACACTCAGGGTGATGAGCAGCAAGGCAATGAATATCTTCCGAAACGTCATGTGAGGCTCCTAAGCTGTGTTCTTCCGCTTCTTTCTCTGGCCGCCTGTGCCGTTTCAGCATCCCGCGGCTGGGCATTTCTGTTGATCATGTCTGCAATTCTGATATTACGCCAACTGGAACGTAATGATCACATTGGTTGTTTTGTCCACCGGCTGCCCATTATGCGTAGCGGGCCGGAAACGAAACTGTTGCGCTTCCCGGCGCGCCTCATCATCCAAGCCATGGCCCAAGCCTTGCACGATGCCCTGCACCACAACATGGCCGTTGGCCATAAAAGTAACGCGCAGGATCACGTCACCCTCCACGTGGAGTTGTTTGGCTTCGCTGGTGTACTGTGGCTGCGGCTTGGAGATAACTACCAAGTCTGTATCAGGCGGTCCTATGATCGCTCTGGGAGCAGCCGCCACGGCTGTGGGCGCGGTGGGAATTACGGCTGCAGCCACTTTGCCTGTATTCCCCGATGGGGTCGCGACCGTGGCCGCAGGAACGGCGACTGAGGCTACTTTTCCGCCGGGCTTGCCGTTGTTGTTGCCGAACTTGATTCCATCGCCAATACCGGTCGAGCCCACAACTCCGTGGGGCGCAATGGCCGGCCCCTGATTTCCTCCGTAGGGATTGCCGATGGCTGCCACCGTTGCTGGTCCTTTGGCGTTGGGGTTAGGCAGGACGCCGAACGTCTGGCCAAAATGCACCGGCGCCGTCGAGGGCTTGACGTGGTTGTCTTGCGCCGGCATGGCTGCCGGTGCCAGCACCGGTTTGGGCTGCGGCGCCAACCTCACATCCAGCTTGGGGTCCTTGATGGGCGGCAGCGTCAGCTTGGCTTCAATCTGGATCGGTTTCAGTTCGGGCTTTGGTTCCGGTTTGGGGACGTTGATTCGGGGCGCCTCAAACTTCACATCCACAGGCTTTGGCTCCTCAATTGGCGGCGGAGGAGGTGTCTTCTCCTTGGGCTTAGGCGGCTCCTTCTTGGCCGGCAAGATCAGCGTCGTCACATCATAGTTGTGAAGAACTTTCTTTGGGGCCAATGCTCCAATCAAGATAAACAAGGCCAGCATCAACCCGTTGACCACCATGCTGGTGATGAACGAAGCGGGGCTGCGCTCCGGCTCGGGGAGCAATCCGAAAGTGGCCCGTCCAGGAACAGGTTGGATGGTGCTGGTCTTCGCCCGCTTAGAAGGTATCACCGGCATAATCTCAATCCTCGCACACGGTCATATTGGCCGCAACATATTACGGTCGCATGACCGAATTCAAAGTGCCCATGCGTAGATCGGATGGGGGAGTAAAAGAAAAATCTTTTCGTTTGTGTAGCGTTAAATTCTGGAAATATCTACGGCCGCGGCAGGATATTAACCTCCGAGGTTCCCCACAATAAGAATTGTCGGCCGCCTGAGCCCTGGACACTCGAACCCTCCTGTTTACCCCCAAGGCATCCAACGGAATACAATTCCTCCTTAGCGAAAGCATATCAACTCCCGCGCTTCAGAACACGGCTTCAGCCACAACCATGCTCCGCCCCGGCAAAGAAAAACAAACAATCGATTCATTGTGCCGGCATTCTGGCATGCAAAAGCCACTAGCCACAAATCGGCACAAATCAACCCTACATATTAGACTCTAAGGTTATAACAAAGTTCTTCGAAAGGAACGGTTTTTTCGTGAAAATCCTGGTTACCGGCGGTGCGGGGTATATAGGTGGTACTGTTGCAGGGCTGCTGGCTCAAAATGGCCATCAGACCGTTGTTTATGACAACCTGAGCCATGGCCGACGCGACCTGCTGCCCCCGGGCATTAAATTTGTCGAGGGAGAACTGGCAGACCGCCCCAGGATTGAAAACATCTTCACCACCGCCAAAGCACAGGGAAAACCCTTCGACGGCGTCCTCCACTTTGCCGCCCTCATTGAGGCCGGCGAGTCCATGCTCCATCCTGAGCTGTATTTCCGCAACAACACTGCCTCCACCCTCTCTCTGCTCGAGGCCATCCTCGCTCACGGCCCCCGTCAGCTCGTCTTCTCCTCCACCGCTGCCGTCTACGGAGAGCCAGAAGTGATTCCAATCAAAGAAGATGCTCGTCTACAGCCAACAAATGCTTACGGCGAGTCTAAGCTTCTGGTTGAAAAGATGCTCGACTGGTTCCACCGAATTCACGATCTGCGTTGTGCTTCGTTGCGCTACTTCAATGTGGCCGGCGCCATGGAGGGTCCAAATGGCATTACCCGTGGCGAGGCCCACGAGCCCGAGTCCCACCTCATTCCCCTGGTTCTTGACGTGGCACTCGGACGCCGATCCTCTATTCGCATCTATGGGGACGACTACCCTACCCCCGACGGCACCTGCATCCGCGATTATATTCACGTCTCCGACCTGGCTGATGCCCATCTCTTGGCTCTTCATACACTGAAAAGCGCCACTGAACGCAGTGCCCGGCTGATCTTCAACCTGGGCAACGGCCGGGGCTTCAGCGTTCGTGAAGTGATTGAATCGGCCCGCCGCGTCACCGGCCATCCCATCCCCGCTGAAGTCCATTCCCGCCGCCCCGGAGACCCCGCCGTACTGATCGCCAGTTCCGCAAAAGCCATACGAGAACTAGGCTGGAAGCCCCGTTACACCCAACTCGACGAGATCGTCCGCACGGCGTGGGCCTGGCACCAGAAGAGGTACGCGCATTAGTTAGTGCATCCAGGCAAGTGGCGGAGCTTATGATGCATCAAACCAGCGTGAAAGAATCGCGTTGCAAGGCATTTTCAAACCCGGATGCCAGAATGCGTTTCTCATTTGCTTTGCTTTCTTGTTTGTTCTTAGCCGGACTACTTCAAGCGCAGAACCCTGCGTGTTCAGACTGCCCCATTTCGGCCGCGGGTTCGTTACCGCGGGACCACGCCATTTGCCTATCTGATAAAGAATTGGGCGCGCACATAACAACTCGTAAACCCGTCGGACCGCCCGGACTGAATGAACTTCACATGAACAGCCACGGAACTGTTGTGGCCTGTTTATGCTTCTCTCGAAGGGGTAAGGTTTCGGATATTAGCATTCTATCCGGTCCAGCAATGATGCAGCAGTCGGTGCTTGAATCTCTGAAGGAGTGGACCTTTTCCCCGGTCAGGGAGGACGGGAAGCTGAACGGCAGCTGCGGAATCCTGCGGATTCACATCGATATTATCGACTCGCAAGTCACTGCGACAATTGAGAAATGAGCCTCTATTTGTTACAAGTGGTACTCATTCGTTATCTGGGCATCCTACCCAGCCATTTCTTATCGTCCACTTGCCGTTTGTATGCATCTATAGATAGAGTTACTTTCACGCGGAGCCTGCTTGGGAACACAATCCCGGGGCTTCCGCAAGCCGTATTTCGATCCCACTTCCCCAAAGGTCGGTTCGTATGACTTCCCTGCCCGTTTTTGAAGTTGCCGGTCCTGTTCCTGCGGTTGCCAGCCAGGACATCGACTCCACGTTGCGTGAAAACCGCGTCTTTCTGCCGCCGCCGGAGTTCAGCTCCAAGGCCTATATCCAGAGCCTAGAGCAGTACGAGACCCTCTACAAACAGTCCATCGACGACCCCGAAGCCTACTGGGCCGGTGTCGCCCAAGAGCTGCATTGGTTCCAGCCCTGGGACAAGGTGTTTGAGTGGAATCTCCCGTCGGCTCAGTGGTTTGTGGGAGGAAAGCTCAACCTTTGCTACAACTGCGTGGATCGCCACGCCCTGGGGATTCGCAGCGACAAGACAGCGCTCATCTGGGAAGGTGAGCCGGGTGAGGTGCGACGCCTGACCTATGCCGAGCTGCATGTCGAGGTGCAACGCTTCGCCAACGCCCTTAAATCTATGGGCATCCGCAAGGGCGACCGCATCGCTGTTTACATGAGCATGACTCCGGAGCTGGCCATTGCCCTGCTGGCATGCGCGCGGATCGGCGCCATTCATTCCGTGATTTTTGGCGGTTTTGCTGCCAACGCCATCGCCGACCGCGTCAACGACTCGGGCTGCGTTGCTATCCTCACCCAAGACTCCAGTTATCGCCGCGGCAACGAAATCCAGCTAAAAAGAACAGTGGACGAGGCCATGAACGCCTGCCATACCGTTCAGCATGTGGTCGTCTACCGCCGCACCGGCGCGACAGTCAAGATGGTCGAAGGTCGCGACCACTGGTGGCACGACCTGATGGCCGCCGCCGCCCCCGATTGCCCCGCTGAAGAGCTGGATTCAGAGGATCCGCTCTACATCCTCTACACCTCTGGCACCACTGGCAAGCCCAAGGGATTGGTTCACACTACCGGTGGCTATGCCGTTCAGACCTACATCACTGCCAAGTACGTCTTCGACCTGAGAGACGAAGACGTCTACTGGTGTACGGCCGACATCGGCTGGGTCACCGGCCATTCTTATGTCGTGTATGGCCCGCTGCAGAACGGCGCAACGGTGCTGATGTACGAAGGCGCGCCCAACTGGCCTGATTTTTCGCGTTTCTGGAAGATTATCGACGACCACCAGGTGACCATCTTTTACACCGCGCCCACCGCCATCCGCGCTTTCATGAAGTGGGGAGACCATCACGTCGAAAAGCACTCCCTGGCTTCACTACGTCTACTGGGCACCGTCGGGGAACCCATCAATCCAGAAGCCTGGATGTGGTATCGGGAGAAGATTGGACACAACCGGTGTCCAATTGTCGATACCTGGTGGCAGACCGAGACCGGCGCCATTCTGATCGCACCGATTCCCGGCGCCGTGCCCACCAAGCCTGGTTCGGCCACGCGTCCCTTCTTCGGCATTCAGCCCGAGGTAGTCAACAAGCAGGGCGAACCGGTCCCCGCCGGTCATGGTGGCCTGCTCATCGTCCGCAAGCCATGGCCTTCAATGGCCCGCACCATCTACGGTGACCACGAGCGCTATTGCAAGACTTACTGGAGCGACATCGAGGGCTGCTATTTCACCGGAGACGGCGCGCGCCAGGACGCCGACGGTTACTTCTGGCTCATGGGCCGGGTGGACGACGTCATCAACGTGAGCGGCCATCGCCTCGGCACAATGGAGGTTGAGTCTGCCCTAGTGGCTCATCCCAAGGTGGCCGAGGCCGCCGTCGTGGGCCGCCCGGACGAGCTCAAGGGACAGGCCATCTCCGCCTTCGTCACCCTGGAAAGTGGCCATGATCCCAGCAACGAATTAAAAGACGAGCTGCGCAAATGGGTTTCGAAGGAGATTGGCTCGCTGGCCCGCCCCGACGACATTCGCTTCACCGAGTCCCTGCCCAAGACCCGCAGTGGCAAGATTATGCGCCGCCTGCTCAGGGAACTGGCCACTCACGGCGAAATCTCCGGAGACATCACCACGCTGGAAGACTTCACCGTGATCGCCAAGCTGCGCGAAGCGGAAGAAGGGTAAGCCGTGCTTCAGATCCTAAAGTGATCGGGGCGCCAGTTCTGAATGCGTTCCTTGATTTGCTTGCGGTTTAGATTATGTTCGAGCGACTGCTTGGCCAGAGCCACCACCTCGTCATCTGCGGCAAAGCGCAAGCCAATCAACTGGTCCTCGGTGAGGCGATTGATCTGCGAGTGCCACGCGGCTGGGGCCAGCGCCTGCAAGCGCAGCCTCTCTTCGAGACGAATAATGCGGTCCTGCACCCGGAGCGGGTACGTGCGCAGCTTGAAGAAGGGGATGAACACCACCAGCGAAATCGCCAGATACCAAGAGGAAGAGATGTAAGCGTCTTCGCGATGGTGGATTAAGTGGAAGACGGCAAAGACCAGGTTGGCTACCAGGATAAAAAACAACACGTAGTGGAACTGCGGATCAATCTTTCCGTGATTTTTGAGATTCTGCTGAGAGGCTTTGCTCATGCGTGACCCTGATTTCTGTCAGGCCGGAGTTGGCTGTAGCGGATGCCTTTGTTTTCGTTGGACCGCCGGCAGCGGCGCTGGGGACCTGCGCACCTGCACTATCGGGATTCTCAGCGGAACGGCCTGGAGATGTCAACGCAAATAAATTGTCCGGAGCCAAAATCTGTGGATGTTTGGGGATAAGATGGTGACGTCCGCGCACCAGGTAATCCACGAATATGCCCCCGGCAAGGTAGGGATTTATCAGCGCAATAGGGATGTCTACACCAGTGGTGATAAATGACTCGGCCACACCGTGGTTGGAGCGGCTCAGGCGGCGATAGCCGGGAATCTGTGGAATTTCACAGATCGTCAGTTTCGTTTCAGGATGCCTGCGGGCATAGTGCTCCAGTTTGTAAGCCAACTGCTTGGGCGTAGTCATGCCCGCGTCTGGAAAGACGCTGCGCCCGAAGGTACCGGGAAAATAAAAATTGAGCATGACGCGCGCAAAATCCGAGCAGTTGTTGAACAGCAGATGAAAGTGAGAACGATTCCTGCTATCGTTCATGAACGCAATAAAGGCATTATCCTGTTCTTGGCTGGTCGCAAAGCTGAAGGCGTAGATGCGCCGCTCATAGGAGACGCCCACAAGCTCGGTCCAGCCGCCATGCGTAAAGCCGCCGGAGGGCAGGTCTTCTCCCAGGCTGAGCAAATGGGCTTCGCGATAACGGCTGCGCAGCCGATAGACTGTCTCGCGGTCAACGCGTGCGGAAACCAGGGAGGCATCTTCGACTGAATAGAGGTAGGGAACCAGCGGCATCGCCACCCAGTCGTATTCGTCGATGCCCTGGTAGCGAGAGATGACAGCGCCCAGCTCACCGGTCTGGCAGCGGCGCAGCCTGACGGGCGTTTCGGCGCAGACGCGCTCAAAATACATAGCATTATGCCCGGTCGGATTGATGGAGCCAAAAAAACCATACGGCTCCTCCATCAACAACGCTGCCTGCGCCCTGCCTGGCGCGGGAGAAAAGGCCAAAACCGCTAAGGCCATGAGAGCAAATGCAGTTGTGCGCACCCTTCGCGTCGAGAGCATCGGTCCTCCGTGGTCAGGTTCTTGAACTTCTTTTCAGTATGCTCCGTTTTAGAGAAATGGTCTGCAATTTTTTTTGTGATGCGACTTGTGCAACCTGGCAGCCGGAGCAGAGGCTCAAGAAGAATTATCGCTGTAACGCACGTAAACTTGATTTAGCAGACACCATAAGACGCAGATTGTTGCGTAAATCTTTGTTAATAAACGAACAAATCCGTGCAAGCGGCAGAAATGCTAAAGAATCAAAACCCCAACCTTACCGGCTCCATCTCCAGGCGAATGCCATAACGCCTCTCGACAGCATCGATAATCTGGCCGGCGAGTGCCAATACGTCCGCTGCACTAGCTCCTCCGCGATTGACGAGCGCCAGCGTGTGCTGCGAGGAGACAGCGGCAGCACCCCGCGCGTAGCCTTTATTGAAGCCGGCATGCTCGATCAGCCAGGCTGCCGGAACCTTGACATGGCCCTGATTCTCTGCCTCCGGGCCGACAGGAAAGCGTGGCGGCACCTTTGTTTCAGCGTCCGCAATCTGCTGGAATTGCTTGTCCGTCACCACGGGGTTCTTGAAAAAACTACCCGCGCTGCGGCAATCGGGATCGCCCTTGACGATCAACATTCCCTTGGCCTGGCGGATGCGGCGCACCTGGGCCGCTACCTCGGTCAGACTCGGCTGCACGCCTTCCGGAAAGGCCCGTTGCAGTTCCGCATAGCGCAGAGTGGGTGCGCCGCCGGGCGTGAGCCGGTAATCCACACGGGTAACGATAAAGCGATCGTAATCAGACGAGTTGAAACGGCTGCGGCGATAGGCAAATCCGCACTCAGTTGCTGCAATCTCTACGTACCTGTGTTTCAAGAGGTCATAGGCCCTCACTTGTTTGATGGTCGAAGCAACCTCCTGCCCGTAAGCCCCGACATTCTGCACCGGAGTTCCGCCCACCGTGCCGGGAATGCCTGCCAGGCACTCTACTCCCGCGCAATTTTCTTCAACTGTCCGCTCCACGAAGAGGTTCCAACTCTCGCCGGCCGCGGCATGATAGATCCTCTGTGCGATCTGTCCGGGCTCTCCCGGCATGCCCGTCACCGAAATGCCGCACAACCCCACTCGTAGAACCAGGCCATCGAACCCGGCGTCAGAAACCAGAAGGTTGCTGCCCCCGCCCAGCACAAACAGCGCCACTCCGCGCTCACAGGCCCATGTGGCAGCCTCGGCAACCTCCTCTTCGTTTGCGGGCTCCACAAACCAGCGCGCAGGACCGCCGATGCCAAAAGTGGTGAAAGGCGCAAGCGGCTTGTTTTCTTCTATCAGCATCAACATAAGGCTACAACACTGACGTAAAGCACGACGGCCTCCCGCAAGGGAGGCCGTCTGGCTATGCTGCTGCTTGCGATGAATCAGTGGCCGCTCTCGTCCGCAGGCAACTTCTGCACCTTGCTGTGACGGATCGAGTAGGTGAAGTAGATTACCAATCCGACCAGCATCCAGCTGATCATCACAATCCAGGTAATCAGGGGCAGGTTGCTCATCAGATAAACGGCCGTGAGAATGCCCAGGATGGGTACCAGCGGAACAAACGGCGTCTTGAAGGGACGGTGCAGCTCGGGGTGTCGCACGCGCAGAATCCAGACTCCGGCGCAGACGATGGTGAAGGCCAGAAGCGTGCCTATGTTGACTAGCTCTGCCAGCCGGTCAACGGGCAGGAAGGCCGGCAGGATGGCCACCACGACGCCCACGGCAATGGTCGAGATCCACGGCGTACGGAAGCGGGAATGGATGGCCGAGGCCCATTTGGGCAGCAAGCCGTCGCGGGACATGGAGAAGAAGACGCGCGACTGGCCCAGCAGCATGACCAGCATCACAGTCGCCAATCCAAAGACCGCGCCTATTTTAACCAGCAGCGACCCCCAGCTGACACCCGTAGCGTCAATGCCCAGCGCCACCGGGTCGGCGACATTCAACGAATGGTAGTTCACCAACCCGGTGAGGATGGTGGAAACCACAATGTAGAGAATGGTGCAGATAACCAGCGAGCCTAGAATGCCCATCGGCATATCCTTCTGCGGATTTTTTGCTTCCTGCGCGGCAGTGGAGACGGCGTCAAAGCCGATGTAGGCAAAGAAGATGGAGGCTGCGCCCGTGGCAATACCCTTCAAGCCGAAGTTGCCGTGGCCGTCGGAGGGTGGAATAAACGGATGCCAGTTGGCCGAGGCCAGCGATGGGTGGTGCAAAAGGAACCACGCGCCCAGAACAATGAAAACGCCCACCACGCTCAGCTTGATAAAGACAATCACCGTGTTCAGGTTGGCAGATTCCTTGATGCCTATTACCAGAACAGTGGTGATGACCAGAATCGCCAGAATTGCCACCAGGTTGAAGAGCGCCGTCACGTGCGGCAGCCCGGCAGACATAGTACCTGGCGGCAGCGAGGCCAACGGCAGCCATCGCTCGTGAAAGTAGACCAGCGTAGTGCCCGGCGTGGCGGTCATCCGGGGCGGAATGTAGATGTGCAACTGCTGCAAGAGGCTGTTGCAGTAGCCTGACCAGCCGGAGGCCACCGTAGCCGCTCCAAAGCCGTACTCCAGCCCCAGATCCCAGCCGATGATCCAGGCCACAAACTCGCCCAGCGTGGCATAGCCGTAAGTGTAAGCCGAGCCAGCGATGGGAATGATGGAGGCGAACTCGGCATAGCACAGGCCGGCAAAGGCGCAGGTGATGCCCGCCAGTACAAAGCTGAGCGCCACGGCCGGGCCGGCGTGCTTGGCCGCTGCCTGGCCGGTGAGCACAAAAATGCCTGCGCCGATGATGGCGCCTATGCCGAGTGTGACAAGGTTCAGCGCGCCCAGCGAACGCCTGAGCGTGTGTTCGCCCTGTTCACAAGCCTCTTTGGAGAGCAACGACATGGGTTTGATGCGCAGCAGTCTGGACATGAATGTGGGACTTCCTCTACAGGAGTGTGATCAAAGTTAGTTTAATTCACAGGGGCTTGACGCACGTCCGCCGTGACCAAAAGAGATACACAGGAATGCCAAGCAAAACCAGAACCAGGCCCGGCCATGTGTATTGTGGCTTGTATCGCAATAATACGACACATATCCAGCCCGCCAACGCGATGTAGAGCGCCGGCAACACAGGATAGCCCAGTGCCTTGTATGGTCTTGTAGCGTCAGGCCTCTTGAAACGCAGCACAAACAGGCCCACTATAGTGAGAATGTAAAACACCAGTACAGCGAAGATGATGTAATCCAGCAACTGGCTATAAGAACCTGAGACGCACAGCACCGTGGTCCACGCGGCCTGCACCAGCAAGCCGGCGGCTGGCGTCTTATAACGCGGATTCAGCTTGCCGACCGACTTGAAAAAGAGGCCGTCCTGGCTCATGGCGTAGTAGACGCGCGCCCCGGCCAGCGACATTCCATTGGCGCAGCCGAAGGTGGAGATCAAAATCGCCGCGGCCATCAGGTACGCTCCGCCGGAGTGGAATATCTGCTCCAGTGCAGCCGTGGCCACGCGATCCTCGGTCGCATACTGAATTCCCCGCGCCATCACCGTGGCGCCGTGCGGGTCGCCCTGCATGGGCAGAACCAGCAGGTAGCTTAACGACACAAGAAAATAGATGGTTAGCACAAATCCCGTGCCCAGAATCAACGAGAGCGGAATGTTCCGCCGGGGATTCTTTACCTCGCCAGCCGTGAAAGTGATGTTATTCCACGCGTCGGAGGAAAATAATGACCCCACCTGCACCACGGCCAGAATCACCAGCACGTTGACCAGCACCAACGGCCCGCCCACACCCACCTGAACCAGGTGCAGCGAACTCCATCCGGCATTTTTACAGAACTGGCTCCAGCCCGCGCCGAAGTTGGCCTCCCAGGCCGCGGCATTGCGTCCCACCGTGAAGGCCAGTAGAATCAGAGCCCCCAGCGACAGCGCCTTGGCCGTGGTGAAGATGTTCTGAATCAGCGCGCCGAGCTTGACGCCGAAGATGTTCACGATGGCCAGTAAAACCACAATGCAAATGCCGGTCAGGTTGGCGGTGTTGACGCCGATCTCCATGTTGCCCAGCACCATTGGCCCCACCGGCAACGCGGGCACGTGGGCAATATGCCACAGCCAATGAGTCGTTGAAACAGTTGGGAAAAACACGCCGAGAAACTTGCCGAATGCCACCGCAACTGCAGCTAAGGTTCCTGTTTGAATCACCAGGAAGAGCGTCCAGCCATAGAGAAAGCCCCACAGCGGTCCCAGCGATTCGCGCAAGTAGACGTATTGGCCGCCGGCTTTGGGCATCATGGCCGCCAGTTCGCCGTAGCTGAGCGCGGCGGTGAAGGTCAGGATGGCCGTGACCACCCACGCGCCTAGAAACAGCGCCGGGGAGCTGGTGCCGCGGGCAATGTCCGCGCCAACGATGTAAATGCCGGAGCCGATCATCGATCCGACCACGAGCGCGGTGGAGGAGAAGAGGCCAAGGCTCTCGACTAGACGGGGAGCGTTGGCTGGGCTGCCGGCCAGATCGTGAACCGGCAAGGAGGTTCCTTGGCTTGGATTGCGGTTTTGGTTCGTCACTTGAAGAAGCATATACCATACGCGTATTTGCAAAGAAAGCGGCGTTTGTACAGGCAGGTCAAAGTAGCTCTGTAATTATCCGCGAGGCGCGTCATCATAAGACATGAAAAAGTTTCTGCTTGGAACAATTCTCCTATTCTGTCTCGCAGTCCCATTTGTGGCGCAGGCGCAGGTGGTGGTCGTTGTACACCCCCACCATCACCACTATCGTCATCACCACCACCCCCGTCTTACCCAGTAATCGGGGCCGATTGAATTATGAGTGCGCCGATTGTCTCCATCCCAGCACACAAAGATCATGAGCCGGAGGAGACGGACTGGCGCATTTTCACTTTTTGTATGGCCTTGCATTATCATGGAAGAAAAACCACGAACGGAACAGGCAGCATTCATTCCAGTTCACGAACCCACATGCGAAACTCCGCCGCCGGGTCCGGATGACGAAAGAGCGCCCCGGCTATGGCGACAATCGTTGCTCCGGCAGAAAGCGCCTCTGCAGCCGTGGCAAGCGTGATGCCGCCGATAGCGACCAGCACCGGACCGGGACCGGCTTCCGCGCGCAACCGCCGCACGCCCTCCATACCGATCAGCGGTGAGCTGGTCTGCTTGGTCCGCGTTGCAAAAACAGGGCCAATCGAGAAGTAATCCACAGGAGCTTCGAGAATCCCCGGAACCATCCCCACAGCGCCACCGCCGAAGGTTCCGATGATGCGATCCGGGCCGAGCAACTTCCGAGCTTCGGCTGGCTGGAGGTCGCCCGCGTCCACATGAACACCGTCAAATCCAGTTTTTTCAACCAGATCAGCTCGGTCATCAAGAATCAACCTCACCTGTCCGGCGGGCAGTACGCCACGCAAAATGGCGGCGTCGGCCAGCAGTTCAGTCTCCAGGCCAGTTTTGTTGCGGTACTCGAGCAGCGTGACGCCGGCATCGGCCAGCCCGCCGCCCAACCGCTTCAGGAACTCCGCGCGGCCGGTGGCAGGAATGAACGAAACATCGAGAATGGGGTAGACCTTGGGCCACTGAATAGAAAAATGCATGTTCAGATCACCTTTGACTTTCACGGAAGAAGTTATTCCGGCAGCTCATCCCTTGCGGGCCTCAGCCTCCGCAATCCAGCCACGGCGCAATTTCTCAGGGGGGATGCTCGACAGGTAAGGCTTAATGTCCAGAATCGGCGTGCCGTTGAGCATGTCCACACCGCGCACGCGGAGCGTTCCACCCTCGCGGCACAGCAGTTCAACTACAGTGAGGCCTATGGGGTTGGGGCGGCGCGGAGAGCGCGTGGAGAAGACGCCGTGGGGGCGATGATCGTCGATGGGTGGCGTGGCCATCAAATCGAAACCGTCTGAATGGTTGAATACCCAGAGCACGATGAGATGTGAATAGCCCTCAATGTCAGTGAGACCTTGCTCGAAGGCGGGCAGAATATTGAGTGCGCCCTCTGCCACGTGTTTGGCGCCCAACCCCTTGGGGATTGCCTTTGCATCGGTGTAGGGGCTGCTGATAATACCGATGGGTTGCGGAGTAAACATGGACCGGCGCCTCTGTATTCATACTAAACGCGAGCCGGCGGGGTTAACCCGGAACAACAAGCCCAGCGATTGCCGATCGCTGGGCTTATTGAGAGCTGACAACGGAAAACTGACCACTGACTGCTTCTACATCTCGTCCGCCGACGGTCCGTACATTCCGGGGATCGGCTTATTGAGCAGGCGCAGGTAGACGCCCAACTGTGCGCGATGGTGGATCAGGTGGTTTTGACCCCAGGTACGGAAGGCCTGGTGCTTGGGTTCGTCAATGTAGGTCTGGCCGCCGAAGATAAACTTCCAGCGCTCTTCCCACTTCCCCGAAGCAAATTTGGCGAGCACTGCTTTCGTCTCGGCCACCTGCTTGTCGAAGCGTTCCAGGAGCTCCTTTGTGGAAGCTGGAACGTAGGGCTCGAACTTGTGATCTGCGGAATACTCCATCTTGTCCATGGTCAGTATGGCTTTAGACCACTCTCCGGCTGTATCCGAGACGTGTCCGGCTAAATGGCCCAGACTCATGGATTTGGGGTGAGGTTTGTAGTTTAAATCGGCGTCTGCTGGTATGGCCGCAAGGAGCTTGCGGGTGCTGGCAGTTTCGCGGTCAAATTCGGCAATCAGTTCCTTTTGAAAGTCCATTCGGCAACCTCCCGTGTTGCGAAACCAGCATACAATACACCGGCAGGAAAAGCGAAGGAAAAGCGATAACTATTTTACGGCCGCCGTAATGCTGGAAATTCGGCAGGAATTCAACCTGTGACGGATAAATTCAAGCAGGATAGCTACTTATCTAGCTTTCTCTCCCAGAAAGTTCTCCATAAATTTAGTGTCGAATTCGCCTACGCGGAAGCCGGGGTCAGCAAAGATAGCCTGGTGCATCGGGATGGAGGTCTCGATGCCCTGCACCACAAACTGCGAGAGCGCACGCTCCATCTTGGCAACCGCCTCAGCCCGGTCGCGGCCGTGGACAATGAGCTTGGCAATCAGCGAATCGTAGTAGGGTGGGACCACGCTCTCGGCGTACTGCGCAGTGTCTACGCGCACGCCGTTGCCGCCGGGGACGTTGAAGACAGAAATCTTGCCCGCTGAGGGGGTAAACTTCTGCGGATGTTCAGCGTTTATGCGGCACTCGATAGAATGGCCGCGAATCTCTAGTCTGGCGGGCAGAATGGCATCCAGCCGCTCGCCAGAGGCAATAAGCAACTGCGCCTTCACAATGTCCACGCCCGTGATGGCCTCGGTGATGGGGTGCTCCACCTGGATGCGGGTATTCATCTCGATAAAGTGGAGCTGGCCTTCCTCGTCCATTAAAAATTCAACCGTGCCGGCGTTCTGATAGCCGATCTCCCTGAGGCAGTGGCAGAGGGTGCGGCCGATCTCCTCGCGCATCCTGGGCGTTACCTTCAGGCTGGGCGCTTCCTCGATAAGTTTCTGATGACGCCGCTGGATGGAGCACTCGCGTTCAAAGAGCGAAGCCACGTTACCATGCTCGTCGGCCAGAACCTGAAACTCGATGTGGCGCGGGTTCTCGATAAATTTTTCCATGTACAGCTCGCCGTTACCGAAGGCGTTTTCCGCCTCGGTAAAGGCCGCGTGGAAGAGATTGGGCAACTCCTCCGGGGCGCGCACGATTCTCATGCCGCGGCCGCCGCCGCCCGCCTTGGCCTTGAGGATGACCGGGTAGCCCACATGCTTCGCTGATTTAAGAGCCTCTTCAGCCGTCGAGACAACACCGTCGGAGCCGGGAAGAATCGGCACCCTAGCCCGCTTCATCGCCTGGCGCGCTTTATCCTTTTCGCCCATCAGCCGGGTGACCTCGGGCGGCGGGCCGATGAACTTGATGTTGGAGGCGCTGCAGACCTCGGCGAAGTTGGCGTTCTCGCTGAGCAGGCCGTAGCCGGGATGAATCGCGTCCACATCAGCAATTTCTGCGGCGGAGATGACCGCCGGCACGTTGAGATAGCTGTCGGCCGCGCGCGGAGGGCCAATGCAGATGGCCTCGTCGGCAAAACGCACGTGCAGCGAATGGCGGTCGGCCTCGCTGTAGACGGCGACCGTGCGAATGCCGAGTTCCCGGCACGCATTCAACACGCGCAGCGCGATTTCACCGCGATTGGCTATCAGTACCTTACGAAGCATTGAATTCCTTTGAGCGTCGTCTCAATTAACCCAGCCGAATGGAAAAGAGGGGCTGCCCGAACTCGATGGGCTGACCATTGGAAACCAGGCATTTGACGATCTCGCCGGCAGCATCTGACTCGATCTCATTCATCAGCTTCATGGCCTCGACGACGCCGATGACCTGCCCCTTGGTCACGCGGTCGCCAGGCGAGACAAACTGCGCTGCGCCGGGTGAAGGCGAACCATAAAAAGTGCCAACGATGGGCGACTTGACGATGTGCAGGCCGGCCTCCGGGTCAGCGGCCACCGGCGCCGGAGCCGCCGCTGGCTGGTTTGCCGCGGCCTGCGCCACCGCCGGCGGAGCCGAACCGAGCAGACGCGCTAGATCGGCCAATCCGGCAGAGGAAGCCTCAGCCTGGTTAAACTTGAGCCGGATTTTCACGTCGCCGCGATCCAGATCGAACTCGGCAACCTGATATCCCTTCAGAAATTCAATCAGTTGTTTCAGATCTGCAATGTCTTGTGGTTTCATTTGGTCCTTGATCTCCTGCCATAAGGCGGGAGGGGTTTGATCAATCTTCATGGTTAAAACGCGGCTGGCAGCTTAGTTTGTAGAACCTGACAACTCATATAAGAAGCGTACGATAAACACAACGCCAAAAAAGAAACATACTGCTACTTGCCACCAGAACCATTTCGGTTCTTTGTCGCGATAGACCCAACCGTTGAAGCGGACCCACGCTTTGCCCTTGTGCGTCCAATACGCTGCTGCGGAAAGAAACATGCCCCCAAAAATCAAGAAAGTATACGGTGGCTCCAAGAATGAGCTCAAATCACGCACGAACAACCTCCCATTTCCATCCAATTTGATCACAGTTCGATCAGCGCCTTGGGCGCCGGGGTCAGCACCTGGCCTCCGTTGCGTGTGACTGCCACCATGTCCTCGATGCGAATACCGAAGCGTCCGGCCAGATAGACTCCCGGCTCGATGGTGATGACCATGCCGGGAAGCAGCCTGGCCGTCTCCTCGGCGCCGATGCGCGGCGGCTCGTGAATCTCCAGGCCGAGGCCATGGCCCGTGGAGTGGGAAAAAGCCTCCGCCAATCCTGCCCTGCGCAACACGCTGCGGGCTGCCTCATCAACCTCCGCACAGCTTACGCCCGAAGCCACCGCGGCAACCGCGGCCTCCTGCGCCTCCAATACTGCCTCATAAGCGGCGCGCTCGTCAGCCTTCGGCTTGCCCAGGCAGACGGTTCGGGTCATATCCGAGCAATATCCGTTGAGAATAACACCGAAGTCGAGGGTTACAAAGCCTCTGCGCGGCAGCTTGGCGGCTGACGCGCGCCCATGAGGCAGGGCCGAGCGAGGGCCGGAGGCAACGATGGTCTCAAAGGACATTCCCTCTGCGCCAAGCCGGCGGGCCTGGTGCTCAAGCTCGGCGGCGATTTCAACCTCCTGAAGGCCGGGCAGGATGAATCCCAGAATGTGTTCAAAGAGCTTACAGCCGGCGAGCGCAGCTTCAGTCATCAGCACCAGCTCGTCCTCGTCCTTGACCTGGCGCAACTGGGCAATCAGCGGCGCAGCAAGTTGAGAGAGAAAACTACGGCGAAGGCGGGTGGGCAGCGTGGCCCGGTAGCGAGCCAGGTTGGCAACCGTTGTTTGAGCCGGATCGAAGCCGGCAAACGTGATGCCGGGCTGCGCGGCAAGCCACTGAACAGCGGCAACGGCCGGTGAGCTGGCGACAATCTCAACCCGTGCGAAGGAAACCTCTGCGGCGGCCTGGTTCATGTAGCGGCCATCGGTAAAGAGGCGCGCAGAACGGCGCGTAACGGCCAACGCAGCGCTGGAGCCTGTGAAACCGGAGAGATAACGGAGATCGGGCAGATGGGTGACCAGCAAACCGTAAAGGCCAGCTTTGGTCAGACGGCGGCGCAAGAGGTCGATGCGGCGAAAGTGGTCCACTTATTGAGGATAACAGGGGCGTAGCAGCAGTGATTCAGGTGTCATGGTCCTGCGTATAGCTACCTTCAGAACGCCGGCCTTACCGGTTTCTTGTCGTGCGGATCGGCTTCGGTTTCAGCGGCATGCTGGTCAGATTGGCGATCCATCCACTCGTCAAGGCGGGAGCGCTTGAAGCGCCAGCGATTGCCCAGCTTAAAGGCGGGGACAAAGCCCTCGGAGGCGTACTTGTAAAGCGTGTCGGAGGAGATGCCGAGGTAGTCCGAGGCCTGGCGAATGTCCATGACTTCGCGCACCTCGGGGACCAGCAGATTGGAGCGGACGGCGACACTGCGCATGTTTTCCTCCGGAAGGTACGGTAGCCTCAGGCGGGATTCCGGAAAAGCTGCCGGTACTTTTGTATATAACGCGGATTCGCGGGGCATTTCAAGGGTTTTCAGGCATTTACAGGAAATTCATCAGCTTTTAAGGTTCCGACTTGGGAGTTGTTCTGAAGTAGGTCCGGCTGAAAGCGCAGCCGGTTGAGTCAGAGACACAGCCTGCCCCAACTGCTTGCGTTGTTATGCCGGATGGTGCGCACAGGGCCTAGTTCTGGTTGTCGCGGCGGTGCAGAGTGGGTTTGTCGTCGTCGCGGGAGGTGTTGGACGGGCTGGACGAGTCGCCCGAACTCTTGTGTAGCGAGGGTTTATTGACGTTTCTGGAGTCGATGAAACGGCGCTTGTTCTCGATGCGCGCCAACCGCGCCTTCACGTCATCAAACTCCGAGGTGGTCACCGTATACTGGTCGCGCGCGGGCAGGATGCGGGCAATCTCCTCCTGAGAGCGGAGAATGCGTTCGGGGGTCTGCGGATGGTCCGCGAATGCCTTGGCTACGGAGCCAGGCTTGCGCTTTTGCAAAACTTGAATCTTCTCAAAGAAGGTAATGAAGGCCTGTGGGTCGTAGCCGGCGCGATACATATATTGCACGCCCAGGTAGTCGGCCTGCTCCTCGAACTCGCGGGAAACATACATAAAAGCTTTGGGCACGGCGATCTCCACGCCCCCGAAGATGGCGATGCCCGGCAAGCCAATCATCACTAATGGAGCGGCGCCCAATTGGGCGTAGTTCATTCGCGTCATCTCGCGAACCGCGTGATGGGCGCAGACGTGGGCGGTCTCGTGGGCCATTACCCCGGCCAGTTCCGCCTCTTCATCGGTGTTCAGAATGAGGCCAGAGTTAACGAAGAAGAAACCGCCGGGCAGCGCAAATGCGTTGATCTCGTCTGAATCGATGACCTTGATGGTGAACGGCACCTTGCAATCGGAGTTCTTGACGATGTTTTGCCCGATGCGGTTTACATATTCGGTGACCACCGGATCAGTAATGAGCCTAGCGCTTTTTTCGATCTGGGTAGCGTACATCCTGCCCATCTTGGTCTCGGCACCGGTCGAGTAGAAGTTGCTCCATCCGCGGTCGCCGATCTTGCGATTGCCCACGGCGTTGACGTCTTCGATGGAACCCGGCTTGATGCTGATCTTCTGACTGCCCGGCTCGATCACTTTGTCCGGACTGACTTGAGCAGCCGGGATGTTGCCTCCCAATGGGGTGGTTCCCGTCGCAGTTTGGACTGCAGGCGGGCTTGCTTGCGGCTCGCTTGGCGGCGGCGTGCTGGATGGAGTGGACTGCGCCCATGCCGTCATGGCCAGGGCAAGCGTCAATCCTGCCAGTGCGGCCGCCTTGGACGCTCCGTGATCAGCCTTCATCCCTCACCTCCGGCCCAAATCCATTTTCTCAGCTTGGGCTCGGCGGGGCCAGCCGTACAGGGATTATTTACACACACGAACGCCCCACCCTTGCGGATGGGGCGCATCTGTCTTTGCTTATGCACCAACTGGAGCGTCTGCCTGAACGGCTAGTCCTAGTCGTAGTATTCCAGGCCGAGGTGGGTGATCAGGTCCGCGCCCATGATGTGGCGCAACGTGTTCTTCAGCTTCATGGACTGAATGAACAAATCGTGTTCGGGATAGAGCCCGGCAGCGGTCTGCGGCGACTTGAGATAGAAGCTCAGCCACTCCTGAATGCCGATGGCGCGCAACGACGGCGCGCGCTTGGCCAGGTCGAGGAAAAGCACCAGATCGAGCGCGATAGGCGCTGCCAGAATCGAGTCGCGGCAGAGGAAGTTCACCTTGAGCTGCATAGGGTAGCCCAGCCAGCCGAAGATGTCGATGTTATCCCAGGCTTCTTTGTCATCGCCACGCGGCGGATAGTAGTTGATGCGAATCTTGTGATAGATGTTCTTGTAAAGATCGGGATACAGCTCGGGCTGGAAGATGTATTCGAGCGAGCCAAGCTTTGATTCCTCCTTGGTTTTAAAGGATTGCGGATCGTCGAGCACCTCGCCATCGCGATTGCCGAGAATGTTGGTGGAGAACCAGCCCCGGACGCCCAACATGCGCGCTTTGAAGGCCGGCGCCAGCACCGTCTTCATGAGGGTCTGGCCGGTCTTGAAGTCCTTGCCGCAGATGGGCGCGGCGTTGCGCTTGGAGAGCTCGATCATGGCCGGCGTATCCACCGTTAGGTTGGGCGCACCGTTGGCAAAGGGCACGCCCTCAGCGAGCGCCGCGTATGCATAGATCTGCGAGGGCGCAATGGCGATATCGTCATTTTCGAGCCCCCTCTCAAAGGCCTCGATGCTCTGATGCACGGCCGCCGGTTCGATAAAAATCTCCGTCGACGCGCACCAGATCATCACCACGCGGTCCACGGTCTTCTTGAAGGCGCGAATGTCGGCGACGACCTGATTTGCCAGATCGCGCTTGTTCCTGCCCTTCTTGACATGCGTGCCGTTGAGGCGCTTTACGTAGTACTGATCGAAGACCGCCGGCAATGGCTTGATGGCCTGCAGGTAGGGCTTCAGTTGCTCCAGCAACTTCTCGTCCAGCACCTTGGCGTGCGCGGCGGACTCGTAGACGTTGTCGGCGAAGATGTCCCATCCTGTAAAAACCAGGTCGTTCAGGCCAGCCAGGGGCACAAAGTCCTTGATCAGCGGCGATTTGTTATCGGTACGCTTGCCCAGCCGAATGGTGCCCATCTGCGTTAACGAGCCAATCGGCTTGGCCAGCCCGCGCCGGACAGCCTCAACTCCGGCAATCATGGTGGTGGCAACAGCGCCCAGACCGACGACCATCACTCCCAGTTTGCCCGTGGCGGGCACAACGTTATTTGCGGTCTTTTGGCCGCCTTGCTCTTCAGTCCCCATTGTTTCTCCTAATCATTTTTCTAATGGCTCCGGTCTCCGGGCCATTCAAATCAAATTCAGACAATCACTGACTTGCAGGCCATGCCGCGCACAAATATCATTCACTGCATTACGATTACGCTGCATCCGCTTGCCTGGCGCGCTTCAGATGCGACCAGAGAAACCAGAGAAAGCCCGCCAGCAGCGCAAGCTCCACAACCAAATGAAAGCGATGGAAGGCGGCATGAAAACGCGGGTCCGTATGCCATGCATTGCCCAGCCTCATGCCCGCGTAAGCCAGCGTGAAACACCACGGCCAGGAGCCTAAAAATGTGTAGATGTGAAAGCGAAGCTGCGGCATTTTGGCAATTCCCGCGGGAAATGCGATAAAAGTGCGCACCACCGGCAACAGCCGCGCCACCAGCACCGCGATGGTGCCGTACTTCAAAAAAAACTTCGTCATCCAGTCAAGGTCGCGGTGGCTCATCAGCACCCATCTGCCGTAACGCTCCACCAGTGGCCGCCCGCCCTTGGCGCCGATCCAGTAGGCGACCACCGAGCCCAGGTTGCAGCCAACTGCTCCGGCGGTTGCGACCCAAAACAGCCCCAGCCACACGTTGCCCCCGCCAAAACGCCCGGGAGTAAAGAGTTGATCCAAACCAGTGTGATGAAAGATCGTCAAAACACCTGCAAACGGCATGATGATCTCAGAGGGCAGCGGAATACAGGCTGATTCGATTCCCATCAGCGCAACGATTCCGGCGTAACCGCCCAAGTCAATCACGTGGGTAACAAAATGCACCAGCAGGGTAATTATTTTTTCGCTCATGAACATTCCCAGTATATAAGCTCATGGAGAAAGATGAATAATTCCTTGCTTAGATGTGGGACATAAGTGGAGATGCACACGTCTGCAACTGCCCTTTGCTAGGATGAGAGTGTGACTGCAAGCTGGATTTGAGTAGGAGGAGAGTGCCTTGACCGAATTTTCCCCTGTCCCCTTAACCCTGGAAGGCTCATTTATTCTTCACCAGTTCTTCCATTTCGACTGGAAAGCGTGGCGGTCCTGCGCGGAAGCGGAACGCGAAATGATTGCTGCTGAGAGCATTTCCGCACTTCAGAGTTTAGAACGTGGCAACACTGTAGCTTCCGTGCCTGACGCGCCAGTGCGGACAGCGCTTTTTTCGCAGTTGGGCCACAAGGGCGACCTGATCCTGATTCACTTCCGCGATTCGCTCGAAGCGCTCAACCAGGTCGAGCTCGACCTGGCGCAGACCAAGCTCTATGACTTCCTCGATCTGCGCCACTCCTACGTGTCGGTGGTCGAACTCGGCCTCTACGAGTCGAGCCGCAAGACCTGGGAAGCCGCAGCCGCCAAAGGCCTTGAGCCTCACTCGCCTGAATTTCAGGCGGAAGTCGCCGCCAGTCTCCAGCGCGCCTCCGTCGCCATGGCGTCGCGCCTTCTTCCCGCAGTCCCCGAAGCCAAGTACCTCTGCTTCTATCCCATGGACCGCAAGCGCGGCGAATCGGTCAACTGGTATACCGTGCCCTTCTCCGAGCGTCAGCGAATGATGCAGGAGCACGGGTTGATTGGGAGACGGTACGGCGACCAGGTCAAGCAGATCATCTCCGGGTCAATTGGCATGGACGATTGGGAGTGGGGAGTAGATCTCTTCGCCGACGACCCGGTGGTCTTCAAGAAGCTGATCTACGAGATGAGGTTCGATGAAGTCAGTGCGGTGTATGCGAAGTTTGGGCAGTTTTTTATTGGGGTGAGGATGCCGGTGGAAAGATTGGGCGGGTGGCTTTGCGGTCACCTGTAATTGTCCATTTTACCGTCGGACTCTCATCTTCTCTTCGTGCAATTCCCAACTTCATGACACCGCGGATCCAAGAAATTCAGCCAGCGTGATCTTGCGGCCTTCCTCCAGCGCCCGGTTGCAAAGAGCCACAGCAATACCTTCGCTCCAGCCCACATTTTCATCCGCCAGCGGACGCCGGTGATTGCGTATGCAGTCGATGAACCCCTGGCAGGCCAGCAAATCGACATCGGCCGTCTTGCCTTCAATCGGGCGGTCACCTTTGCCGTGATATGGCTGTTCCGCGCTGTAAGTCGGTCCGGTAATAAGTTTATGCTCAATCTTCATCTCCGGCGGAATCGCGGAGTTGGGATACCATGGTTCTTCATAATACGTGGCTTCCGTATGCGTCAGCACAACGCTTCCCCCGGCGCCAAAGACCCGGTCCTGCGCCCCGTCCAAGCGGTTCGTGGTGATGTAACTTGCCTCCAGGGTTTGTCCGCCGGGATAGCGGAGAATGGCATGTACATTGTCGTCAATCTCGCGGCCATCCTTCCAATAGTCGATTCCACCCGAGGCCATCGCCGATTCCGGCATGGCGTTGAAAACAGTGTTGGCAAAGCTAATCTGGTGCGACCCCAATTCGGCAAGCAGTCCACCCGACAACTCGCGATAGAGACGCCAGTTCAGCAGACGCTCCAGTTGCTGTCCCCCGCCCTGCGGCACTGGCCGGCGCCAGTTGTTATTTCGGTGCCAGCAGGAAAACATCTGCGTCACCTGCCCGATGCGCCCTTCGCCAATCCGCCGTAGAGCTTCCCGGTACCAGGGCGCATACGTATACTGCAAACCCACCTGGTAGATTTTTCCCGTGCGGCGAACCTCGTCACGAATCTGATTGCAGTCCTTCAGCGTCCGCCCCATGCTCTTTTCGCCGTATACCGCCCGCCCGCTATCCAGTGCGGCGGTGACATGCTCGGCGTGCAATCCCAGCGGAGTTGAGACCATGACCGCGTCAATATCGCGGGCCTCGAGCATCTCGCGGTAGTCGGAGTAAGCCGCGGTCTGTTCTCCGGTAACCCTGCGGCCCTCGGCAATCCTCGGCTCGTAAATATCGCACAGGCCCGTAATCTGCACTCCAGGAACCCTCAGCAGCATCCGCATCATCTGTTGTCCGCGGCTGCCAACCCCGATCACACCAACATGGACCCAATCGCTCGGCGCCACAGCCCGCGGCGAGTTGCAGCCTCTCATACCCAGCGAAAGCGCGCCCAGCCCAGCGGCTGCCAGTCCAATAAAATCCCGCCTGTCCATCAATTCCGTTTTCGTTTCCATCCGTCACCAATTTGCATTATCTGAAATTGTCTCGCGGCCACTGGTGAGCCGCGCATTGAATGCCTTCCGCGCCGGAGTAAATCCAGAATGCGGAGCAATCCGGGAATTGCTCCAGTGCAATGCGTCCCCGCTCGCACCCAAGAATAAACATCGCCGTCGAGAGCGCGTCTGCCAGCATGGAACTCGGCGCCATCACGGTAACCTGCAGCATCTGTCGCGCCGGCGCGCTTGCCGCAGCTCCTGGAGCGGTTGGATCTATTAAATGGCAGTATATCCGGCCATCCTGCACGAAACTCTGTTCCATAATGCCTGAAGTGGAGAGCGCGCGATTCCCAAGTTCAACTTGGCAGAGGGTCGCTGAGGCATCCAGCGGATTGGCGATGCTCACCTCCCAGCTGCGCGCGAAAGCTACATCGGTGGCCGCAATACTGCTTGAACCGGCATCGATCAAACCCTGTACGCCGACTGACCGTAGCACTCCCATTGCGCAATCGACCGCATACCCCTTGGCAATGCCTCCCAAATCCACTTTCAAGCCGGGTCGCAGAAATTCAACCGTTCGCCACTCGTGGTCGAGTTCAATGTTGGTCCAGCCGACGCATTCTTGCGCCGCCGCCAGCGTCCGCGCATCCGGGATTCCCGCTTGCCGCGCTGAAAATCCCCAAGCTTGCGTCAATCGGCCCACGGTGATATCAAAAGCGCCCTCGGTCTTGCGGCTCACGTCCAGCGCCGCGGCAAGCAACTGAAATACCTCAGGGTCCGTGACCATGGGCCCATCCGTAGCCTCGCGATTCAGGCGCGAAATTTCGCTCGAAGCGCGGAAGCGGCTGAATGTACCTTCAAGGCGGTCGATTTCATCAAAGACAGCATCAAAGCATGCCTGCGCCTGCACCTCATCCGCGGCATCGAGATACAGGGTGAACTCTGTTCCCATGGCGCCATGCAAACGAGTACACAGGTTCCCTGCAGCCTCTGAAGCAAGGCCTCCTCGCACCTGGATGAGCATTTCGCGGCTGCGCGCTCGTGGGGCGTTGCATGGGCCTACACCGTCCTGGAATGCCTGGTCCGCTTGCATCTCAATCCTGCACTAAAATAGTACATTGAGCGGAGCGAAACTCACATCCATGCCTGGCGCTAAGCCAACCCGTAAAACAGCCGCGAAAACGCGCTCCCAAGCGCAGCCTGAAAGACGGACGCCGCGCGGCGACCTTGCTTCTAACCGCATCGTCGCCATTCTCAAGGCCCTCGACGAAGCCTATCCCAACGTCGAGTGCGCCCTGACGCACCGCTCGCCGTGGGAGTTGCTTGTCGCTACAATCCTCTCCGCGCAATGCACCGATGTGCGCGTGAACATGGTGACGCCTGAATTGTTCCGGCGCTTCCCTACCCCGGCGGCGATGGCCAGAGCGACTTTGCCACAACTCGAAACCCTCATCCGGACGACCGGCTTCTATCACAACAAAGCCAAATCGATGCAGGGAGCAGCGAGCAAGATCGTCTCCGACTTCAACGGCCAGGTCCCGCAAACGCTGGCCGAACTCATCACTATCCCCGGCGCTGCGCGCAAGACGGCCAACGTGGTTCTGGGCGTGGCTTATAGAAAGGCTGAAGGTGTAGTAGTCGACACGCACGTCTTTCGCATAGCACGCAGGCTGGGCCTGGCCAAGAGCGAGACGCCCGAAAAGGTGGAACAGGAATTAATGCGGATTCTGCCCAAGAGCCGCTGGATTGGCTTCTCGCATCAGATTATTCATCACGGACGCGCGGTCTGCCAAGCGCGCAAACCCAAATGCGACCGCTGCAACCTGGAGCAGCTTTGCACGGCAAAGGATAAAACATGGCGGTCTTGAGCTGCTAGTCGCGTTCCTTGCTCATGAGCCTCAGGATGTTGCCAACGAGCGCCAAGCCGAGACCCAAAACAAAAAGCCCCCAGATAAAATATAGACAAAAGGTTCCAAAGCCACTCCCCCAGGAGCCGGCTAAGATATAGATTCCACGGGTGCCCAGCCATACTACCCCACCGGACAGGATTATGCTGAGAACGATCAAAACGATTCCAAACCGTAACATCGATTTCTCTCCCGGTTCGTATTTAACCGGCTAGTATACTCCGGATTACGTTCGGCGAAGCACTTGAACAACCGCGGTAATCAGGCCGGGAATATCGAAAGGCACTGCCTCGGCAGCAGGCTCCCAGCCAAGCTCGCGCAGCGTCTGGCTGGTGACTGGGCCTATGGATATTGCCGGAACGGCGAAGGGCCAGGCGATTCCGGCGGCGCGCGCGGCCTCAGCCAGATGCGTTGCGCTTGAGGCACTGGTAAAGGTAGCCGCGTCGAGCCCTACGGCGATGGCTTGGCGCAATTGCTCCGGTGCGGCCTCGGGCATTACGTTGCAGTATGCATCCACAACATCGACCCCGGCTCCAGCAGCGCGCAAGGCGTCGGGAATAACGTCGCCGGCAATGGCGGCTCGGGCCAGCAGAATTCTCTGGCTAGATGGCTGGTTTTGCAACGATTGCAGCAGTCCCACGACCAGGCTTTCGGCCACATAGGCCTCTGGGACGAAGGCGACTTGCAAGCCGGCCTTGCGCGCGGCTGATGCTGTCGCTTCGCCAACCGCCGCCACTTTCAAGCGGGCCGGCTGCGCCAACGCAATGCCTAGCGCATTCTCACGCTCTACGAGCGCACGCAACGCATTGGCGCTGGTCAGAATCAGCCAGTCGTAGCTGCCAAGCTGGCGCAACGCCGCGTCCAGCGGCTCAAAGCTGGCCGGAGGGCGAATCTCCAGCACGGGAACCTCGACCGGCTCTGCGCCTTGGGCGCGCAAGCCTTCGCTGAGCTTGCCGGCCTGATGCACGGCGCGGGTTACCAGAACCCGCCGTCCGGCAAGCGGCAACGCGCTCACCGCGCTCCTCCAGCAGCCGCAAGCAGCGGTCCCGCTCCTGCATCGATCAGCATTTGCGCTACCTGTCGGCCCAGCGAGGCCGGTTCCGCGTCGGAATGAGGCGCACGATGATGCACGCGCACGGTTTTGCCGGTATCCGGGGCAGCTACAACGGCAAAGACTTCATCCCAGAGCCCCACCCCTTCCCTCAAAGCAGCACGGCAGTGAATGCCGATGGGAACCTGGCAGCCTCCGCCAAGAGCCGCCAGCGTTGCACGCTCGACGGTGACGGCAAAACGCGTGGCCACATCATTGAGGAAAGTCACGGCCGTAATGGTTACAGCATCGTTTTTTCGGGTCTCGATGCCCAGAGCGCCCTGGCCGGCCGCGGGACAAAACTCCCCGGGCTCCAGCCGTTCGCGAATCCATTCGGTCTTTTCCAGACGGTCCAGGCCGGCCGCGGCCAGTAGAATCGCATCCACCTGGCCCTCGGCCAGCTTGCGCAGGCGCGTGTCCACGTTGCCGCGAAATTCGACGGCCACGATGTCGGGCCGCACAGCCTTTAATTGCGCCCGGCGGCGCTGGCTGCTGGTGCCCACGCGCGCACCCTGGGGCAACGCCGCCAGACTTTCATATTCCACCGAAACGAAGACATCCCTCGGATCAACACGCTCAGGCGTGGCCGCCAGCGTGAACGGCTCCGGCAACTCGGTGGGCAAATCCTTAAGCGAGTGAACGGCCAGGTCCACGCTTCCGGCGGCCAGAGCCTCCTCAATCTCTTTGGTAAACATGCCTTTAGTGTCGACCTGTGCAAAGGTGACTAATTGCAGCCGGTCGCCAGTGGTTTTGATGATCCGAATATCGACAGAATGACCCTCGATGCGGAGCAAGGCGGCGATGTGGTTTGCCTGCCAGAGGGCCAGTTGCGAGCCGCGGCTTCCGATACGCAGGTTCATTTGCGGTTCGCCTCGCTGCTCTCGCTTATTTGCGCGTTCTCTGCATCAGGATTCCCCGCGCCCGCAGGCAGCGACCAGGTTTCACAGAGCGCTTCCAGGCGCGTGGCATCATTCTCGCGGGCAGCCTGCTTGAGCGCCTGCATGGGCGGGTGAAGAAACTTGTTGACCAGCCCGCGAGTCAGCGCCTCGACGGCCGCAATCTGCTCCACGCTCAGCGGACCTAGGCGAGCCTGCGCGCGCTTAAGCTCCGCCTGGCGAATCTCCTCGGCCTGACGCTGCAGGGCGACGATAGCCGGAGCGACGTTGACGGTAAGCTGCCGCTGGTGGAATCGCTGAACTTCAGCAGCAATCAGCGCTTCTGCCGCGTTAGCTTCGCGGCTGCGCTCGGAGAGATGCGCTACAGCCACCTGTTGCAGATCGTCGATGTCGTAAACAAAGATGCCCTCCAGCTTGCCCATCAACGGGTCCACGTCGCGGGGCACGGCAATGTCGATGAAGAACATGGGCCGGTTGCGGCGGCGATGTAGAAAAGCCTGGCCATGCTCCCGGCGGAAGATGGGATGGGGCGCGCCAGTCGAACTGATGACGATGTCGGCCTGGCTGGCCGCCTCGTAAAGATCTTCAAACGGTATAACCTGGCCCGCAAAGGCTTCCGCCATGCGCCGCGCGCGCTCCAGGGTACGGTTGGTCACCAGGATTGCACCGGCTCCCTGCTGCACCAGATGGCGGGCGGCCAACTCGCTCATTTTGCCCGCTCCTACCAGGAAAACCGTGCGACCCTGGAGCGAACCGAAGATCTTGCGGGCCAGTTCCACAGCAACCGAGGCTATGGAGACTGAGCTTGAACCGATTTCCGTCTCGGTGCGGACCCTTTTGGCGACTGCAAAGGTGCTCTGCAACAGGTGTTCGAGCTGCCCGCCCACGGTGCCCGCGGCGCGCGCTACGGCGAAGGCCTCTTTAACCTGGCCAAGAATCTGCGGCTCGCCCACTACCATTGAGTCCAGGCTGGCGGCTACACGAAAGAGATGGCGCACAGCCTCCTGATCGCGATGCTCGTAGAGGTGCGGGGCCAGCAGCGCGGGGTCGAGACCGAAATGCCGGTGCAAAAAGCTTGTCACGTCAATGACTGGCGACTCTATGGCGGCCAGAAGCTCCACGCGGTTGCAGGTGGAGACGATCATGCACTCGGCCACACCGGGCACGGCGGCCAGGGCGCGTGTGGTCTCCGGCAACTCCTCGCGGGTGATGGCGATGCGCTCGCGCAGCTCGATGGGCGCGGTCTTGTGATTAACGCCGATGAGTGCCAAGGTCATTGCGGACCGTACCTGTGGAGCCGGCTGATGACATTAGCCGCCAGCACAATCAGCATGATGATGAAGACCGCGCCGGAGAGATAGGCTGCCCGGCGGCCGCGCAAGCCGACGCTGCGGCGCACAAAGAGCAGGGTGACGTAAACGGCCCACATCGCAAAGGAAGCAATGACTTTGGGGTCGTAAAAGTAGGCCGCGCCCCGTGCGGTCTCCTGCGCCAGAACTGAGCCGATCACCAAGCCGACGGTCATGCAGGGAAATCCAAACTCAAGCGTCGCGTGGGCGATGCGCTCCAGGGTGTCGAGGGGCGGCAGCCAGTCTAGGGGAAGCCACCAGGAGTCTTCGCCGGGCTTGTGCTTGCTCTTCAGTCGGCGCTCCTGAACAAGGTAAAGCAACGAGGCCAGCAGGCTGAAACCCAGGGCCACATAGGCCGCCAACAATGCTGAGATGTGAGCCACCAGCCAGCTTATGCGCACTCCTTCCGAAGGGAATGTGTAGCGATCGGGTCCCAGGGAAGGAACAAAGACTATGAAAAATGTAATTGGTAAAACAAAGATTCCAAAGGAGATGGCGTCGTAAAGCCACCATACGAGAAAAAACAGGCCAGCAATGGCGAATCCCAGCAACGATTCGACCTCGCGGACGCCGACAGGCACCCAGCGATGGGCCTGGACAAGCATTTCAACGCAAGAGACGAAGTGGAAGAAGAAGGCCATCCCGGCTAGGTGGACGCAGGTCTTGCGCCAGCGCACAATGCCGTAGAGCACGGCCGGAAAAACAGCCATGGCCGCCGCCGCATAGAGAACCATCGCAACCTGGAGCCAGAGGAGATACATATCGATTCTCACCTTAATGGTGCAAGAAACAGTATACTGTGACGCAAATCACCAGGCGGGAGTTTTCGCCTGGCGTGGCAGTTCTGATAGTAGAATCTACCTGCTGCGCGTTACTTGGAGGATCTCCATGAACAAGGCTGCTCTGGTTTTCCTGTTTCTATCTATTATCGTTGGCGCCGCTGATACCGGCCTAGCGAGTGCCTCCACACCGCCCTCGACCCCAACTATCGGCGCAGCAGCACCGCGCTTCAACGTGATGCAGTATGGCGCGGTAGGCGACAACTCAACCGATGATACGGCAGCAATTCAGGCAGCGTTCGACGCGTGTGTAGGCCGTTCCGGTAGTAGAGCATTGACTTGGAACTACGGGGGCATTGTTGAGTTTCCAGGCCCCCATAGTTACAAAATCTCTTCAACCATTAACGCTTACAGTGGTTGTCAGATTGAGGGAACAATTGGCAATACTGGCGGGAGTGGAGCCTCACCGTCAAGAATTGTATGGAATGGCGCGGCAGCCGGGACCGTTTATCATATCACGCAGTTTACAGCAGCTACCAACTCGAAACCTCTCTATACCCTGTCTTCACCGAACCCCGTTACCCAACCTAATCTAGCTACATTTACCGTAAGCGGCAGCAGTGTTCCGGTAGTGGGGCAATGGGTAGACATTGAGGGCCTCAGCACGAGTGCAGGAACACAACTTAACCGGGTTACAGCACAGGTAGCAGCGATCAGCGGAAGCACCTTCACTGTAACCTTCCCATCTGCTATCACAGCAGGCACTTATACAGATTCAGGAACGGCGACAACTGTGAATGTCATGGTAGCGTTTGATGCCATAGCCCGGTACGAACAGCGCATCAAGGACATAATGTTGATCTCCGGTGCTGGGCATTCTTTCCAAGTGGGATATTACTTTGGCTCCCGTGTGGACACAGGCACCCAGATATTAAACACATGGGTTGCTGGGGCCACCATGTACAGCTACTATTTCCCAGTAGGCGGCATCAATGTAGATTTTGACAAAGGCTGGCGGTCTGATGGTGCGCAGATTGCAGGAATTTATTGGAGGGTAGGGGGTGGAGACAACTTCGGGATAGCAAATGGGACAACTGATAATAGCTCCAGTGCGTCAACCAGCGGAGCTGCTGTAATGCTGGACAGCTCATCCTGTGCAGGCTTTGTGAGACTAACAGCCAGGAATGTCAAGCATGAAATCAACACTACTCAAACTCCAGGTCTAGGTGTTTACACCCTGTTGGGTTGTCCGTCTGAGCCTAATCGGACGCAATTCTTTCTTGATTTTGAGCAAGTATGGATGTCTCCATCACTTTCAGTAACAAATGCTTCTGGTGTTGTAGTGTCTCCAGCTGATGATGCAATGCTTTCATTGACTGTTGTAAACAGTTCTATTAGCGGTTCCGGTCAAGGAGCAAAGTGGACTGGGCTACCTCTGTTGGCTAGAAATGATGCTGGAGGTAAGTATGGAAACATCTCCATTCTTAACTACTCCCCTCCGATTCTCAGCAGCGCTCCAAGTGAAACTGCATATCGGGGTTCGTCTGCACCTGCCCAACTGATAGGTGACACAAACATCAATCAGCTTTTTCAATACACCGTACAGGCGTCGGATTTTCTCTACTCAGATACAGCCTACACTGTGCTGCCCAATGGAACAACTCTCTATGCTGGTCAGATTCTTGCGCCTCCGAGTTACTGGCATGGGGCCAACGGCAAGCGGTATGCCTTCGACGTCGTATATCAGTCAGGAACGACGGGAACTCCGAACGGCGGGGCCACAACATGCTCAGGGACGTTGGGTGCTTTAGTTATGACATGCACCAGCGCCACTGACTTGTCTCAAGGCCAGTGGCTCACAATCAATGGGAAAACTGGGCTTGAGATTGACAATATTGATGCAACGAATTCCGGTGCGGTCAAAGTATATACAAATTGGAACAGCGGATCAGGAGAACTGAACGGCACTTTTACAAACCAGGCGCTTACGTTCTCTGCGCCGGTGTTGGGGCCGGAGATCCAACTGCCGACGAAGTCGTCGAGCTCGCCGACAACACTGACGTGGTCGCAAGGGGACATGGAACAAAACTCCGGCGCGGCAACGAACGGGGTTGCTGCCTGGGTCAATGTTGCTACAGGCAAGCCGGGCAAGTGGGCCGGGATTCCCCTCGGCGACAGCTACGGGAAGATCACTGCGTCTCAACTGTCCAGCGCGCGGACCGCGCAAGCCTTCTGCGCGGGGACGGCCAGTTCTTCAAGTACCCTGCTTCTGTTTGGCGCGGGAACATCACAAACAACCTGCACACAAATCCCCGGGCCGCAGACTCTGCAACAGGTCCTGCTTACTACAGACGGCGTGTTGAGCAACCTGGCGGTGCGGTGCGGACGCGCGGGCTCTCAGCCCTCAAGCGGAACATTTACTGTGTGGGATTTGCCTTCCGGAACCGCTATGTCCAATGCGGCGTCGGGCACAAACACCGGGCTTGCCGTCACCATTGGCAATGCGGCCGGAAATGCCAACAAGACCCTCATCGACACCCGGCACACCTATGCCTACGCTGCTGGGGATATGATTCGCATTCAGTTCACGACACAAGCCAATGAAACATTGGGTGATTGCACGGCCAGCTTTAACTATTAACGATCCTGGACATATGTTCTTGCCATGAGGCCGTGTATCCTCACGGCCTCACTCCCTTGTTACTGTTTCTGCAATGTGCCGCGGCTATGCCAGCGGCTCAAACCGCGCCTGGAAAAAGCGAAGGTACTTGGGCTCATGGACCATCTTCAGCCCGCGGATATCGGCCCTCTCGGCATAGACCGACTCCACCGACTCGGCCACCACGTCCATATGGGCCTGTGTGTAGACACGCCGCGGAATGGTCAGCCGTACCAGCTCCAGCTTGGGCTTGTTTTCTTCGCCGGTCTCTTTGTTTCTACCCGCCGAGACGATGCCGCGCTCCATGGAGCGGACGCCGGAGTCGCGGTACAGCGCCGCCGCCAGCGCCTGCGCCGGATACTGCTCCTGGGGAATGTGCGGCAGAAAGGCTCGCGCATCCAGGAAGACGCCGTGGCCGCCCACCGGCAGCACGATGGGTACGCCGGCATCGATCAGTTTCTGGCCCAGATACAGAACCTGCCCGACGCGGGCACGGATGTGGTCCTCGTGCAGGGATTCTTCTATGCCCGTGGCCAGGGCCTCCATATCGCGGCCGGCCATGCCGCCGTAGGTATGCAGGCCCTCGTAGATAACCGCGAGATTGGCGGCGTCTTCGTAGATGGCGTGGTCATTCACTGCCAGAAATCCGCCGATATTGACCAGCGGATCCTTCTTGGCGCTCATGGTGCAGCCATCGGTGTAAGAACAAAGCTCCTTGACGATGGAGGCAATGGTGCGGTTCTTACAGCCCGGTTCGCGCTCCTGGATGAAGTAGGCATTTTCGACCACGCGCGCGGCGTCCAGAATGACACGAATTTCGTGCTTGTGGGCCAGCTCGCAAACCGCCTTCACATTGGCCAGCGCAATCGGCTGGCCGCCAGCCAGGTTCACCGTGGCGGCAATGCTGACGTAGGGAATGCGCGCGGCGCCGTAAGTCTTGATCACCTGCTCCAGCTTGTCCAGATCCACGTTGCCCTTGAAGGGGTGTAGATTCTGCGGCTCGTGCGCCTCGGGAATTATGATATCCACGAACGTGCCGCCGGCCAACTCCTGATGAAGCCGCGTGGTGGTGAAGTACATATTTCCGGGGACAATGTCGCCCGACTTGATGAGGGACTTGGAGAGCAGGTTCTCCGCGCCGCGGCCCTGGTGCGTGGGGACCACGTACTTGTAGCCGTACCAGGTCTGTACCGCCTCTTCCATCCGGTAGAAGCTGCGGCTGCCGGCGTAGGCCTCGTCGCCCACCATCATGGCCGCCCATTGCTGATCGCTCATGGCCGTTGTGCCGGAATCGGTCAACAGGTCAATGTAGACGTCTTCACTGCGCAGAAGGAAGGTATTATAGCCAGCCTCGATGATCGCCTTCTCCAGCTCTGCATGGCTGGGAATCCTGACCGGCTCCACGACTTTGATTTTGAACGGTTCTGCCCACGTGCGCTTGCTGCCTGCCATCTCGATCACTCCTTGAATGCATTGCAACCTTGCTCCCTGGAGCAGTTACAATGCACTCTCGTAGAATACGGCAGCAGAGTGCGTTCTTGAAGGCCATTTCACTGTTTTTTCTTGAATATGCCAATGGAATATTAGTAAATTTGCGCCTATACTTAACGTTTGTAAGCCTTAACGCAAGGGAGGCATGGCATGTCTGATTCCGCAAAGGAAAAACACCTGGACCCACTGGGATGGAAGATGCTTATCGAGCTGCAAAAGGACGCCCGCATCTCCTTTGCCGAGCTGGGCCGGCGGGTGGGGCTCTCCACGCCGGCCGCCGCGCAACGCGTGCGCCACATGGAAGACATCGGCGTCATCCGCGCCTACCGTGCAGAGATCAGCCCGTCGCACGTGGGCTTGCCCATCACAGCGTACATTCGCATGAGCATTGTAGGCGACGTGTTGCCTAGGCTGACCGCCCAACTCCTCTCCATGACGGAGATCGTCGAGTGTTACCGCGGAACGGGAGCGGACTCGTTCATCATGAAGGTGAATGTGATCTCGGTAGAGCATCTGAATGACGTGATTGATCGCCTGACGCACTTTGGAACCACATCCACCTCGCTGGTGCTGGGGTCGGTAGTGGAAAAGAATCTGCTGGGGCCGGAAAACCTCGAATGGACGCCGCCCCAAAAGCCGGATTCTCAGGCCTGACAATCTTTTCCTTCCCGCCCAAGGTGAAGCACGCTAGTCGTGCGAAGGCGGCGGAGGCGGCGCGGTGGATGACGGAACCAGTTTGCCATCGACGGTATGATCCTCCATCAACTCCACGCGGGTTCCATCCGGATCATAGAGGTTGAGCTGGCGCTTGCCGTTCACGCCCACATGCATCTCCAGAGGCTTGCCGTAGGTCAGGTAAGCCTTGTAGGCGGGCCGGGCCTGGAGGAGGTTGATCGCCTTTTGCATGTCGGGAACAACCAGTGAAATGTGGTTCTGGGTTCCGAAAGTTACGGGCAGTGTGCGGTAGAGCATGAGTTCGATGTAGTCGGCGCTGTCGGGCGCCTGCAGATTGATCCAACTGAGTTCCTTCGGGTCTCTGCCGCCGCGCCAGGTTTCCTTAAATCCGAGTACATCGCGGTAAAATGCGATGGACTTGTCGGCATTCCCCACCAGAAAGCCCACGTGGTAGATGGCCTCTGAAATCCGTGCTGAGGGCATAAATTTGCCGGCAGCTTGCGCTTCCATTCCGGTGGGCAGGCTCTGGACGAATTCAATGAGCGTGCCGTCGGGATCCTTAATCTCGAAGGCAAAATCGCCAGTGCGGGTTTTACCCCCGTTGCCCGGCTTCACCGGATAGCCTGTGGAGCGCAGGTACGCGCGCATCTGCTCGACGTTGTCCACTTGAAAGCAAAGATGGCTCATCCAATTCGGAGGATGCGCCGGAGGTTCGTTGAAAAGCTCGATGTGCTGATGGTCGTTGATCTTGATGAAGGCGACGCGAACCTCACTGCTCCCCGGCTTTTTGAGGTCGTAACTCTCGTCGAAGCCCAGCAGGTCGTGCCAGAAGGAGATGGTTTTAGTAAGGTCTGAGGCAAAGTAGCCGGCGTGGGAAATTCCGGTTATCCGGGGACGCTGTGGCATTGCGTCCTGAGCATGGACAGCCAAAGCGGCCGTGAGCGCAACTGCGGCGGCCATGCAGGCAACAGCACGGATGCCGGGAGTAAGTTTGAAGCGCATTGCGATTCCTTTCTTAATTCCGGATTTCAGATAGCAGGCTTTCGATCTCCGCCTTTTCGGCTCCTGTAACCGGCAGCAGTGGCGCGCGGGCGCGTCCTCCGTAGTAGCCATTGAAGTCGCAGGCATGCTTGACGCCCGCAATGCCCAACTGGCCGACGATGCGCTGGCTCACGGCAACGATGCGCTCCTGCTTCTCTTTTGCGAGCCGGGAATCGTGATCCTTCCAGGCAAAATAAACCTCTTGGCAGGCTTGCGGAGCGCAGGCAGCAAAGCCGAGAATGGCGCCTGATGCACCAGCCTCGAGGGACTCCAGCAGCGTTCCGGCTGAGCCGGTAAGCACCTGGAAGCCGACCTCTTTGGTTCGAGTCTTGATTGGCGGAACCGTCGTTACAGCCGCGCCGCCGGCCAACTCGCCGGCAGAGATTAGCGCATCGGCGGTTCCTGCTCTGGGCAGTAGCATCCGCCCGGTGACCGCTTCGAAGACAGGCGTCACGGTCACAGTGCGACGGGGCGAGGCGCTGGTCTGCTCGACCAGGGCGCGAATCCTTTCGACGCTGCCCGAGGAGTCCTTGATTCCAAGAATGTTGGGATGTTGCGCCAGTTCGGCCACCAGCTCGGCGGGAATGTTGTATGGCACGCAGCGGGGAATGTTGTAGAGCAGCACCGGAAGTGGCGAACTATCAGCCACGCTGCGAAAGTAGTGGAGCACAGCCGCGGGCGTCATTTGGCTGGCGTAGTACGTGGGAGTGCGAACCAGAACGACATCATAACGGAACTCAGCTGCTGCCTCGGCCAGCGCGACCGTAGCCTTCACGCTCTCGCGGCCGATGCCTGCGATGAGCACCTTTTCCGGAGCGGCGGCTTCGGCGGCAACACGCAACACCTCGTGGGTTTCGGCGTCGTCCAGCATTGCAGCCTCACCATTGGTGCCCAACAGCAGCATCCCGGAAAGCAGCGTGCGGGAGTAGCGGGCAATGTTGGCTTCGAGCTTGCGATAGTAGACTCGCTCGTCAGAGTAAAACGGCGTGGGAACGGCGGCGTAAATGCCTTCTAGAAGCATGAACTTATTGTATGGGCTAAGGCGCATTACCTAAAACCGAGCCGTATGATTCGACGCATATTTATGCGGCGCGGCAAAACACACTCACCTCAAGCGCCGGCCTCAGCATGCAGTTGCTGCAGCGCGTAGACCGTGGTTTGGCGAAGTTGCATGGCATGGATGCCTTCAGCGGCGGCCAGCGCGGCGGCGATAGTGGTGATGGTTGGAATGTGCGCCAGCACAGCGGCCCGGCGAATCGCCTTCTCGTCGAAAAAGGTATCCTGACCGCAAGAGGTGTTGATGATGAGCTGAATGCAGTCGCCCTTGATCAGGTCTACGATGTTCGGCCGTCCCTCCTTGACCTTATAGACGCGCTCCACCGTGAGTCCGATTTTCCCCAGTACGTTGGCCGTGCCCTGGGTAGCGACGATTCTGAAGCCCATTTGAACGTAGCGGCGGGCCAGCTCAAGGGAAGCCGGCTTGTCGGCGTCGTTGACGCTGAAAAAAACCATGCCGCCGGTAGGCAAAACCTGCCCTGCGGCAAGCTGCGCCTTGGCAAAAGCCTCGCCAAAGGTAGCGGCTACGCCCATCACCTCGCCGGTGGAGCGCATCTCCGGGCCCAGCGCCATATCCGCGCCGGCGAATTTGCTCCATGGAAATACCGGCGACTTTACGTAGTAATGCGCGCCGGTGTCGAGGTCCTTGCCTGAGGCAAGCTGGGCGGGAAGCAGTTCGCGCAGCTTGCGGCCGGTCATCAGCCGCGCAGCGATCTTGGCTAGTGGAATTCCCGTGGCCTTGGAGACGTAAGGCACGGTGCGCGATGCGCGCGGGTTCACCTCGATGACGTAGACGTGGTCCTGACCCTGGGCGTCGTGCTGAATGGCAAACTGCAAATTGACCAGGCCGACAACCTTGAGCGTCAGAGCCAGCGTGCGCGTATATGCACGCAGCACCTCCAACGTCTCTGGGCGAATGTCCACGGCGGGCAGCACGCAGGAGGAATCGCCAGAGTGGATGCCGGCCTCCTCGATGTGCTGCATGATGCCGGCGATGAGCACGTCTTTCGAGTCGCAGAGTGCGTCCACGTCCACCTCGATAGCATTCTCCAAAAAGTGATCGACCAGCACCGGGCGCTCCTGCGAATATTCCACAGCCTCGCGCATATAGCGCGTCACAGCCTCAGCGTCATAGGCGATGACCATGGCCCGGCCACCAAGCACGTAGCTCGGCCTGACCAGAACCGGGTAGCCGATGCGCTCGCCGATGGCCAAAGCGTCTTCAACGCTGGTGGCCGTGCCACCCGCGGGCTGCGGAATCTTCAACTCGTCAAGCATCTTGCCGAAGCGCTTGCGATCTTCGGCCAGATCAATCGACTCGGGCGAGGTGCCGATGATGGACACGCCAGCCAAGCGCAGCCGCTGCGCAAGATTGAGAGGCGTCTGCCCACCAAACTGGACAATCATGCCGATTTCTGCGCCCGATCGCGATTCATGGTTATAGATCGCCAGCACATCTTCCAGCACCAGTGGCTCAAAGTAGAGCCGGTCGCTGGTGTCGTAGTCAGTGGAAACGGTCTCCGGGTTGCAGTTGACCATGATGGTCTCGTAGCCGTCATCCTTGAGCGCAAAGGCCGCGTGGCAGCAGCAGTAATCGAACTCGATTCCCTGCCCGATGCGATTTGGCCCCGAACCGAGAATGATGATCTTCGGCGTCCTGGTCGGCGGCGCCTCGTCCTCCTCGTCGTAGGTTGAGTAAAGATAGGGCGTCATGGACTCGAACTCGGCCGCGCAGGTGTCCACCAGTTTGAATACCGGCCTAATGCCCTTGCTCTCGCGCAGTTCCCTCACCTGCTGGATGCCGGCATGGCCTTCCAGCTTCCACTCCGTGGCGATGCGCTCGTCGCTCAACCCGAGTCGCTTGAGCTGGCGCATGCACTCCGTGCTTATATCTTTTGGAGTAGTCTTTGCGATGGTCAGCTGCGCCAGCGTGATCTCACGAATCTGATGCAGGAACCAGGGGTCGATGGTGGTAAGCCGCGCCACCTCGCGCACGCTCATGCCGCGCTCGAAGGCGAAGCGTATGTAACCCAGCCGCTCGGGCCGCGGAGTAACCAGCATTTGCGTCAGCCGCCGCGGATCCAAAACCTCCGCGCCGGTCTTCTTGCCAGTTTCGAGCGCGCGCCACGCCTTCATCAGCGCTTCCTTGAAGGTGCGCCCAATGCACATCACCTCGCCCACTGACTTCATCTGCGGACCCAGCGTCTCGTCGGAGCCGGGAAACTTTTCAAACTGCCACTTGGGAATCTTGACGACGACGTAATCAATCGTCGGCTCGAAGCAAGCCGGCGTCTTGCGCGTGATGTCGTTGGGAATTTCGTCGAGCGTATAGCCCACGGCCAGCTTGGCGGCGATCTTGGCGATGGGAAAGCCGGTGGCCTTCGAGGCCAGCGCCGAGGAGCGCGAGACGCGCGGGTTCATCTCGATCACCGTCATGCGGCCATCGACGGGATTGACGGCGAATTGAACATTTGACCCGCCGGTCTCGACACCGATTTCGCGCATCACGGCGATGGCCGCGTCGCGCATCTTCTGGTACTCGCGGTCGGTGAGCGTCTGCGCCGGGGCCACTGTGATGGAGTCGCCGGTGTGCACGCCCATGGGATCGAAGTTTTCAATCGAACAAATAATAATGACGTTGTCGGCGAGGTCGCGCATCACCTCCAGCTCGTACTCCTTCCAGCCGAGCACGCTCTCTTCGATGAGGCACTCATGCACCGGCGAAAGGTCCAGTCCGCGCGCCAGAATCTCCATCAGCTCTTCGCGGTTGTAGGCGATGCCGCCGCCCGTTCCGCCCAGCGTAAAGCTGGGACGAATGAGCACCGGAAAGCCAAGCTTGCCTGCAAACTCCAAGCCGTCGCGCAGGTTGTTCACCAGCGCCGATTTCAAAACATCTAGGCCGACGCGCAGCATGGCGTCCTTGAAGAGCAAACGGTCTTCGGCCTTCTTGATGGCTTCCAGCTTGGCGCCGATCAGCTCGACGTTATAGCGATCAAGAATGCCCGCATCGGCCAGATCGACGGCCAGGTTGAGCGCCGTCTGCCCGCCGACCGTCGGCAGGAGGGCAAATTTGCCGGAAGGCTTGCCAGCGCGGCCAGCGGCGAGCATTTCTGCCTCGATGCGGATGATCTCCTCGACATACTCGCGGGTGAGCGGCTCGATGTAAGTGCGGTCGGCGAGGTCGGGATCGGTCATGATGGTGGCCGGGTTGGAGTTCACCAGCACCACCTCGTAGCCCTCCTGCTTGAGAGCCTTGCAGGCCTGCGTGCCGGAGTAGTCGAACTCCGCCGACTGCCCGATCACGATGGGACCCGAGCCGATCACCAGGATCTTCTGTATGTCATCTCTGCGTGGCATCTTCTTGTTTCTTCGCCCCAAATTGCGCTTTGAAGTTTTGAATCTGTCGGGTGAATTCTCCCTTGCTGGTTGTCAGATGTGGCGGGCAGTACAGCCAACCTACGGCGAGAACAACGTACAACGTATTCGAGTGTACAAGGCTTCGCAAATTGAGACCAATATACAACGGCGTCCAACCATCTACGAATGCCGGTGCATGAACAAAGAATTCATAGTGGCCAGAGGGAACATAAAGCCGGAAGTTTCCAGCGCCATCCGTTTTGGTTTCGGCCTTCGTGTCATTTTTTGATTTAAGCGATACTGTCGCGTCTGCAATCGGCCGACCGCGTGGGTCGGTGACAATTCCATGCACAGAACGCACATGGAGGGTTGAGCTCACGCAGACGTTCGCTCGGGCAGGCGAATTCAGGCAAACCAGCAATGCAAGCAGTGGAAATATGCGCCCCAAAAAACAACGGAGCCAATAGCTCCGCTGTCTGAGAATTTCGCTCCCATTGTGCGCAGTGCGCTTCATCCCTTCCACTCCTCCATCATGCGCCGGAAGTCGCGAAACAAGTAATTGGAATCATGCGGGCCGGGAGCGGCTTCGGGGTGGAACTGCACGCTGAACAGCGGCAGCGTGCGGTGGCGCAGGCCTTCGAGGGTCTGGTCGTTCAGGTCCACGTGGGTCAGCTCCACCTCGTTGGCGTTGATCGAATCGGGATCTACTGCGAAGTTGTGATTATGGGCCGTGATCTCCACCTTGCCGGTTGCGTAATTTTTGACCGGATGGTTGCCGCCGTGGTGGCCGAATTTGAGCTTGTAGGTCTTGCCGCCGAGAGCGATGCCGGTGAGCTGATGGCCGAGGCAAATTCCGAAGACCGGCACGCGGCCCAGGAATTTGCGAATCGCGCGGACGGCATAATCGACCGGCTCGGGGTCGCCGGGACCGTTGGAGAGGAAGACGCCATCGGGTTTCAGGGCAAAGACATCCTCGGCGCTGGTCTCGGCCGGAACCACCGTCACCCGGCAGCCCACACGCACTAACATGCGCAGAATATTGAGCTTGATGCCGAAATCATAAGCCACCACATGAAGGGCGCTCCGCGCTTCTGCGTTATGGTTGAGAGCAGTGGGAAGCAGGGGTTCACCCGTCTGATTGCGGCTGTCGGTGGAGTCGAAGGTGAAGATCGACTTGGTTGAGACCACGCGCGCCAAGTCGGTGCCGTCCATCTTGCGGAGACTTCTCGCCTTTTGGACAAGGAGATCCGTGTTTGATTCAGCTGTCGAAATCACGCCACGCATCACGCCGTAAGTGCGCAGGTGGCGAACCAGGGCGCGGGTGTCAATCTCGGCCAGCACGGGGACCGAATAGCGCTCCATGTACTCGTCGGTGACCTGCTCGGAGCGCCAGTTGGAGCTGACCGGCGAGAACTCGCGAACGATCAGGCCTTCGATATAGGGCCGGGCCGACTCGTTGTCTGCCTGGTTGGTGCCGTAGTTGCCTATCTGCGGGTTGGTGAGAACGACGATCTGGCCGGCATAGGAGGGATCGGAAAAGATTTCCTGGTAGCCGGTAAGCGAAGTATTAAAAACGACTTCGCCCCCGCATTCGCCCGGGTGCCCATAGCCGTGACCGCGAAAGATGCGCCCGTCTTCGAGCGCCAGAGTTGCCAGCATCGCCTCTCCGAGGGGTTGAATTCAACCGATTCTAACAGGGTTTGCGGTGAATTTGTTGGCAGAAATCGGACGGTTTTGAGTAGCCTATCGCACCGTACCCGCATCGCTGGCCGGCCACAAGACGAAAACCGCCTTCCCGTAAATAAACGAGCGTGCGACGGGGCCGAATGTGCGGCTATCGGAGGAGATGCAGCGATGGTCGCCCATCATGAAGTAGCTGTCCGCAGGAATCACGGTCTCCGGATAGGAAACGTTGTCGCGGTACTCCTCGGGGATATACTGCTCAGCCTGCGGCTGGCCGTTGAGCCAGACCGTGCCGTGGTCGATGCGCAGCCGGTCGCCGGGCAGCGCGATGACGCGCTTGATGTAGCTCTTCTCCGTATCGCGCGGGTAGTGGAAGACCACCACGTCGCCGCGCTCGATGGCCGTGAAACGATAGACAAACTTGTTGATGAAAAGCCGGTCCTGGTCATCCAGCCGCGGCAACATGCTGGTTCCTTCCACGCGCACCGGCTGGTAAAGGAAGACAATGATGAGGACAGCAATGGCAGTGGCGATGAGCAAATCGCGCAGCCAGAGCTTAAGGCTGCTGATTCTGCTGGGCGGCGCGAGCGATGGAGCCGACGGCTTCGGGTTCAACTCTATCCCAGGCGCAGCAGTCAGATCGGTGTTTGGCAAGTCCTGGGGAAAATCTTCCATTGTCTTCTTCTCTTGTAAAATCAATGTGTTACAAGTTCATTCTAGCATGATCAGGGCAAGCAACTCATCTTTCACTCGCCTGGTTAGAGTGTAAACTTTCTCCCAGGCGGAGGACAAGAAGGTGGTAAGTTGCACATATTACGGTGCAATCTCTCGGCCTGCAAAACCAGGCTACCCCGCTGCCGTCCTGCCGCGATACTCTTAATGCCAGTGTGATCAAAGACGATCAACAACCCGGCGCTCCGCAGTCCCACCCCTTGGACAAGATTCCTGCCGATCTAACGCCCTTCATGCGTCAGTGGACGGCGGCCAAGCGGGAGAATCCGGATGCGCTGCTGTTTTTCCGCATGGGCGATTTCTACGAGCTCTTCTACGATGATGCGGTAACGGTAAGCCGGGAATTGCAACTGACGCTGACGGCGCGTGACCGGGAGCGGAACCAGCCGATGTGCGGGGTTCCGTATCATGCCGTGGAAAGCTACCTGATGCGCCTTTTGCGCATGGGCTACCGCGTCGCCCTCTGCGACCAGATGGAGGACCCCAAGCTTACTAAAAAGATTGTGCGGCGCGAGGTAACGCGAGTGCTCTCTCCGGGGACAGCGCTCGATTCCGGGCTGGGGCAGGAGCAGAACAATTTTCTGGCGGCGTATTTCGAGTCTGGATGTGCGCATAAGGCTAAGGTCCAGGCCGAACTGGTTTGCGCGGTGGCCTTGCTGGACGTTTCCACGGGCGAGTTTCGCACAGCGGAGTTTCATGGCGCCACGGCACGGCAGCAGGCAGTGGACGAGATTGTGAAGGCCGGGTCGAGCGAGGTGCTGGTGTCCGCGAGCACGGAGTTGCCGGCGCAACTGGAGCGGATTCCAGCGCGGACGCGCGTTGAAGACTGGGTCTGGACGCGCGAGTTTGCGGTTCCGCTTGTGGAGCGCCAGTTGAATGTGCGGACGCTGGAGGGATTTGGGCTCACCGGACATCCTGCGGCGGCGATTGCGGCCGGAGTGGTGCTGCACTATGTGCGAACGACACAGAAGAACGAGGCGCTGCACATCGACAGCCTGAAATTCGAGGAGCACTCAACGGCTCTGGAGCTGGACCAGGTGACGGTGCGGAACCTGGAGCTAGTTGAGCCGCTCTTTGCCGGGCAGGATGACCGGGCAACGCTTTTTCACACTTTGGATGCCTGCCAGACGCCGATGGGCAAGCGGCTGTTGCGGGCTACGATTCTGCGGCCTCTGTTGGAAGCCGAGGCGCTTGCCAGTCGCTATGAGGCGGTCGCCGAGGCGCATAGTGACCTGGTGAGACGCGAAGAAATTCGGCGGGCTTTTTCCGGGCTTTTGGATTTGGAGCGGTTGCTGGCGCGGCTGAGTTTGGATTCGGCTGGAGCGCGCGACGTACGTGCGCTCGCCAGTAGTTCGAGCCGGTTGCCAGGACTGAAGAAGGCGCTCGATACGATGAGGGCTGCGCGTTGGCGGGAGTTGGCGGAGCGGCAGGACACACTGGAGGACGTGACGGCACGGATTCAGGCGACGCTGGTCGAGGAGCCTCCGCTGACTCTGGTCGATGGCGGAGCGATAGCCGCGGGCGTGGACGCGGAACTGGATGAGCTGCGGACAATTTCAAAAACTGGCAAGCAGCAGATTGCGGCTATCGAGGAACGCGAACGGGCTCGAACCGGAATCGGTTCGCTGAAAGTGCGCTATAACTCGGTTTTTGGTTATTACATCGAAATTACCAAAGCTAACTTATCCATGGCGCCGACCGATTATGAGCGCAAACAAACGCTGGTGAATGCAGAGCGGTTTACAACCCCCGAGTTAAAAGAATATGAGCGCAAGATTATCTCCGCGCATGAGCGGTGCATCGAGATTGAGAAACGGATCTTTGCCGAGCTGCGAAAAACCGTGCTGGAAGCGGCAGGGCGCATCAAGCGAACATCTGCGGCCGTGGCGGAGGCGGACCTGCTGGCTTGCTTTGCGCATCTGGCTGCTGGGCGCAGGTATGTGCGGCCCACGATTTCTAATGAGCCGGTGATTGAGGCCGTGGCTGCGCGCCATCCGGTCATCGAGCAGTGGATGGAGGAGACGCGCGAGGGAAGGTTTATTCCTAATGACATTTATCTGAGTGCGGCAGGAGATGGCCCGAGCCTGCTGTTAATCACTGGCCCCAACATGGGCGGCAAGAGCACCTATCTGCGCCAGGCGGCAATGCTGGTCCTACTCGCGCAGATGGGCAGTTTTGTTCCGGCGGAGAGCCTGCGATTTGGCCTTGTGGACCGGATCTACACGCGCATCGGGGCCAGCGACAACGTGGCGCGGGGACGCTCTACGTTCATGGTGGAGATGACGGAGACTGCGACGATTCTGAATACGGCTACCAGCAAATCGCTGATCCTGCTGGACGAGATGGGGCGCGGCACGGCGACCTTTGACGGGCTTTCGCTGGCCTGGGCAACGGTGGAGTTCCTTCATGCTGAAACTAGCGCGCGGACGCTCTTTGCCACGCACTATCATGAGCTGACCATGCTGGCCGAGAAGTTGCCGCGCGTCAGAAATCTGCGCGTGGGCGTGAAAGAGGGTGTGGACGGCATTGTCTTTCTGCATAACATCGAGCCCGGCGCGGCGAATAAGAGTTATGGAATTGAGGTAGCGCGGCTGGCCGGGCTGCCGGCAGCCGTCATTGAGCGGGCCAGGCACCTGCTTCGCCAGCATGAGAGGCAGGAGCGGCAAAGCGTGCAGGTGGAGACGCAGGTTGATCCGGTGCAGTTGACGATTTTCACGCCGCTCTCGCAGCGCATTGTGGACCGGATAGAAGTGGCAGACGTGAACCAACTGACGCCGTTGCAGGCGCTGAATCTGCTGGAAGAGTTGCAGCAGGAGTTGAAAGGAACAAAGGAATAGGGAATGCAGCCTGAAATGGGCGCAAAGCCAATGACGGTAGCCGGCATCATGAGCGGCACCTCTGCCGATGGGATCGATGTGGCCGTGGTGCGAATTGCGCCGAGAAAACTGCGGCCTGTGTTGAAACTAATCGCGCATGAGGGATTTCAATTCCCTGCCCCGCTGCGGCACGCGGTGCTGGCGGCGATGAATGCGGCTGCGATCTCGACGGCGGAACTGGCGCGGCTCCATTGGCGTCTCGGCCTGGCTTACGCCGAGGCAGTATGCGAGACAGTGAAGCGGCATAAGGTGAAACTCGACCTCATTGGCTGCCACGGACAGACGCTCTATCATCAGCCGCGTGCGGAGAGCTACGCGGGACGGCGCTTCGGCTGCACCTGGCAGTTGGGCGAGGCGGCGGTGATTGCCGCCGCGGCTCAGGTTCCCGTAGTCTCGAACTTCCGGCCGGCGGATATGATGGCGGGGGGCCAGGGAGCGCCGTTGGTTCCGCTGCTGGACTTTGTTCTCTTTGCCGACCGCAAGCGCGGGCGTGTGCTGCAGAATATCGGCGGCATCGCCAACCTGACCGCCATTCCCCCGGGAGCCAAGCCCGAAGCGGTTGTGGCCTTCGACACCGGCCCTGGGAACATGATCATCGACGCGCTGGCGCAGGAACTTTTCAACACACGTTTCGATAGCAACGGAGGTTACGCGGCGCGGGGTACGGTGCTCGGGCCAGTGCTGGCCGAGGCGCTCAACAACCCATACTTCAAGCTGAAGCCGCCGCGCACGGCCGGGCGCGAGCAGTTTGGACGTGCTTACGCAGCGGATTTTTTGGTCGTGTGTCAGAGACATAGCAAGAAGCCCGAGGACGCGCTGGCCACGGCGACCGCCTTGACGGCCGAGACGATTTCACAAAGCTACAAGACGTATGTCCGGCGCGGGATGAGGGACTACGGAGTGGATTACATTGTCTCCGGCGGCGGAGCACGGAACGCCACGCTGATGGCCATGCTGGCTACGAAGCTTGAACCGATGGGTTGCGAGCTGGCTGCCAGCGAGGAGTTTGGCCTGCCCGCCGAAGCCAAGGAAGCCGCTGCCTTTGCGCTGCTGGCGTGGCAGACGTGGCATCATTTGCCGGGAAATGTACCCCGGGCAACCGGAGCGGCGCGGCCGGCAATCCTGGGACAGGTAACCTATGCGTAGATTGCCGGCATTGGCCTTCAGTTTCGCTTAATTGATCCGACTTACAATGGATAACGACCATGAAGAAATGATAAGATCCAGTATTTTTGTTGAAATATCCGCAATTGTCTGAAATCTCGAGGGTTCACGGCGACCAACCACACTGTGGACCGGTTTTTGAACCTTTTGGCGGCCTGGTTCGTCTACCAAAACAGGGATCAAGTAGGCCATTCCAGACGATGTAAAGAGTCGGCTGGAGGAGTGTTGGATGATGAAGAGCATGATGAAGAAACAGTTTCCATATTGGATGGCGCAGACGGTTGTAGGCATGGCCCTGCTGGTTGTCGCGCTTGCGGCCGGCGCGCAGGCGCCCGTGCGATTTTTAGGTACGGTTACGGCCATCAGCGGCAACACACTTTCGGTGAAAACCGACGCCGATGGAATTCACCAGGTGAATGTACCGGCTACGGCGGATCTTAAGCGCATTGCCCCCGGTCAAAAGGATTTGAGCGCCGCGGAAATTATCCAGTTCAGCAACCTGGAAACCGGGGACCGCGTGCGTGTAAAGCTGGCTCCCAATGCGCCTGCCGGCACTGAAGAGGCATTGCAGATTATCGCTATGAAACAATCCGACCTGGCGCTGAAGCAGCAGAAGGACCGCGAGGACTGGCAACTACGCGGAGTGGGCGGACTGGTAAAAAGCGTCGATACTGCCACGGGCGTGATTGTATTAAGCAGCGGCACAGGGGCCACCGCTAAAACCATCACCGTGCATACCACCAAGGCAACATCACTCAAGCGGTACGCGCCGGCCTCGGTGCGCTTTGATGATGCCAAGCCGGCGCCGATGGATGCAATCCACACGGGCGACCAGTTGCGGGCGCGCGGCACAAAGAATGCGGATGGAATGAAGATTGACGCCGAAGATGTGGTCTCGGGCAGTTTCCGCAACATTGCCGGAACCATTGTGTCGCTGGATGCGGCAATCTCAACGCTGGTGGTCAAGGATCTGGCAACCAAGAAGCCGGTCACGGTTCACATTGCAGCGGATGCGCAGATGAAGCGGTTGCCGGATCGCATGGCGCAGTTGCTAGCAACGCGGCTGAAGGGCAACTCGGGCGGCTCTGCCGCGGGCGGAGGAAGCGCACAGCCGTCGAATGATTACTCAGCGCAGGTGCAGCGGGGTGGCGGCGGGCAATGGGGTCCGCCCGCAGGCCATTTGGGCTCCCAAAGCGAGGGCAGCGGGCAATCGGCTGGTCAAAATGGCGGTCAGGGCGGCGACCCGCAGCAGATGCTGAACCGTGCACCAGCCATTCAACTCAGCGATTTGAAGAAGGGCGACGCGGTCATGCTGGTATCAACTGACGGCACAACTGAGGTCACGGCTATCACGCTGCTGGCGGGCGTTGAACCACTGCTTGAGGCTCCCGCGGCCACACAAAATCTGCTATCCAATTGGAGCATGAACTCCGGGGCAGGTGCGGCGGAAGCTGCTGCACAGTAGGTGTTCGCGCTTATTACCAGGAACCATCGGGGGATTCGTGTATCCAAGATTGCAAGACTTTTCTCTCTTTTTTATTGCTTTGGCATTGAGCGTGAACGGGGCGGTCGCTGCATATGGGCAGGCTCCCACAAAAGCGGCGACGACCTCTTCGGTAACCACGGCTCCGGCGGCCGCTGCAAGCCTGCGCGGGCAAATCGCCGATCCGTCGGGCGCACTGATTCCCGGCGCATCGATTACCATCGCGACGCCGGCGGGGGCGGTTGTGTCCACAACAAAGTCGGATGCGAGCGGCCATTATGCGTTGAATGGCCTGGCTCCAGGCAGCTATATCGTAAAGAGCTACGTTGAGGGTTTTACTCCCTTTGCCTCACAAGCCATCCTGCTTTCCGCCGGACAGGTCAAACGCGTAGACATTTCCATGGCTTTGCAGGTTGAGCAGCAGAGCGTTACGGTCACGGACGATACGCCTCAGGTGAGCGTGGAGGCGGGCGGTAACTCCGACGCTGTCACGCTCAAGGGCAAGGATCTGGACGCGCTGTCGGATGATCCGGATGAGCTGTCCAACGAGTTGACGGCCCTGGCCGGACCCTCAGCGGGTCCGAACGGCGGGCAGATCTACATTGACGGCTTCAGCGGCGGACAACTTCCGCCCAAGTCGGCCATCCGCGAGATCCGCATCAACCAGAATCCGTTTTCTGCCGAGTTTGACTACATCGGTTACGGGCGCATTGAGATTCTCATCAAGCCCGGCTCCGACAAACTGCACGGCCAGTTCTTTATCCAGGGCAACGACAAATCCTTCAATACCGGCAACCCGTTCACGCAGAATATCCCTCCCTATTACAGCTATCAGTTCAATGGTATGGCCAGCGGCGCCCTCTCCAAAAATGCTTCGTTCTCCGTCAGCGCAGAACAGCGCAACACGGAGAGCATCAATACCTGGAGCATCCCGGACGCTGTGCTTGAAAACGGTTCTGGCGTTTACATGGATAACCTGAACTACGGAGTCAATCTTTTGAATCAACGTGTTCGTGACAATGCTTCAGCGCGCATCGACTGGCAAATCGGCGCAAAAAACACGTTAACCGCGCGCTATGGCTTCTGGTCCGAGTCCGAGCACGGAGATCTGAACCAGAACTGGCTGTCCAGCGGTTCCTGGCATGAATCCAATACCGACCACACCGTGCAAATCAGCGACGCTATATTGATCAACGAACACGCCGCCAACGAAACCCGTTTTCAATACGAGCGGCAGAACGAGAATCACTATCCCGATTCGGCGGCTCGCACCATCAGTGTCACGGGAGATTTCATCGCTGGAGGCTTTTCAGGTCAGCAGAGCCGTGATCACTCCACTCGCCTTGAATTTCAGAATATAACGACGCTGACCCATGGGGCGCACGCGATCAAGCTGGGCACCCGCATGAGAGATACGCGGGACGCGAACTATACCAATGCGAATTTCAACGGCACGTTCACCTTTGATTCTCCCGCGAGTTACGAGGCAATGGCCAACGGGCTTGCCACCGGCACGTCATTTAACACGCTAGTGGCGGCAGGCAATGGGCCCTCCTCGGCCAGCTACACCAGCGGCCAGGAATCGACGCTCGCCAATGTCTTCGATATGGCGTTCTATGCGCAGGACGACTGGAAGTACAATGATCGACTTACACTTTCAGGTGGCATTCGCTGGGAATCGCAAAACCATATCGCGGACCATAGCGACTGGGCGCCGCGCGTCGCAGTAGCCTACGCGCTGGATGGCGGCAAGGACAAGAAGGCCAAGACCGTGTTGCGCGGCGGATACGGTTTCTTCTATTCCCGCTTTGGGAGCGGCGGCTTGCTGACCATTAACCGCGCGAATCGCCAGCAGCAAATCGTGCTGAACAGCCCAACCGGTTGCACAACAATCAGCGGAGGCAATGCGACTTCGCTGGATGCCATCGACATGAGTAAATGCTTTGGTTCCAATACTTCAGTTCCAGTGAAGTATGAAGTGTCTCCTACCTACCGCTCTCCCGACACCGAGCAAGCCAGCGTCAGCTTGGAGCGGCAACTGACCTCCGGCACCAGCATTACGCTGAACTATATGCGTACCTTCGGAGTTCATCAGCAGGTTTTGCGCAACGCCAACCAGGCTACCGGCGGCACCCCGCAGACAAACTCCGGTGGATACCTGTACGAGTATTACCCTGAGGCTGTCTTCAAGGAGAATCAACTCATCACCAGCGTAAACTCCGTGGTGAACAAGAATCTGAGTCTTACGGCCTTTTACACTCTCTCCTTTGCCAACGGCAACAACAACGGCAACGCATCCAACGCCTATTACCTGAATAATAACTACGGGCGCGCCAGCTTTGTCTTGCGCAATACGCTCTTCATGATGAGCACTTATAACGGTCCCTGGAAGATTCGCTTCAATCCCTTCCTGATTGCACAGTCTGGACGCCCCTACAACATCACGCTAGCAACTGACCCCTTGAATAATTTCTTCAATCAGCGCCCGGCCTACGCGTCTTCAGCATCGGCTTGCACTACCCCTTCGGCGACCGTAAGTGAATATGTGCAGACGGTGTATGGTTGTCTCGACACGATTCCAAACTCCAGCGAGACGCTGCTCCCGATTAATCTGGGCACAGGTCCGGCGGCGCTGGCCGTCAACCTGCGCATCAGCCGCGGATTCGGCCTCGGACCCAAACTTGTCTCAGCCCAGGACAATGCAGGCGGCCCAGGAGGCCCATCGCCTGGAGGCCCGCCTCCGGGCGGCGGACCGGGCGGTGGTGGTCGTGGCGGGTTTGGCGGTGGTGGTCGTGGCGGAGGAGGCGGCGGCTTTGGCATGGGAGGAATGGGTGGCGGAATAAGCTCCGGCCACAAATACACTCTGACCTTTAGTGCCCAGGCGTTGAATCTATTCAATGACATCAACAGGGGAACTACGAACGGAACCATCATTCCCACGCTGAACACTAGCACGGGGCTAACTGGCCCAGGAAGTCAGTTTGGAGTATCAAACAGCCTGGCCGGGGGAATCTTCTCCCAGGGCTCGGCGGCACGGCGCATCTTTTTGCAGGCAATATTTTCGTTCTGAGGCCAAGCTGAGGTTTGTAAGCTATCGTCACAAAAAATCGTCTAACGATACGGAACTTATCAATGATGGAAGGCCGGCACATTCTGTTTCGGCCTTCTTCTTTTATCAGAGACTTTCTGCAGTCATCCATCGTCATAATTACAGGACTGCAATATGCGTCAAGGGCGTTGGTGTTGAGCTTGGCGATACTTGGCAAGGTCAAACAACAAGCAATAAACAAGCGAGGGTATAATGCTTTCTAAATCGCTCTACTTTACTCAACTATGGGTTGCCCTGGCGTTGGGCGCAGCTGGAGTGATTACGGCACAGGCGCAGGCTCCTGCCGCGCCGGCCACTCCTCCCGCAGCCTCGGCAGTTACTGCCGCTCCGGCAACGTCGACAGCAACGGCCACGGTACGAGGACACGTCGCCGACCCGTCGGGCGCACTGATTCCTGGCGCAATCATCACCATCACTACGCCGACTGGAGTGGCCGTCACTACAACGACGGCGGACGCGACCGGCCATTATGCGGTGAACGGCCTGGCTCCCGGCAGTTACATTGTACAAAGCTACGTTGAAGGCTTTGCTCCCTTCTCTTTACAGGCCTTGTTGCTTGCGGCCGGGCAGGTGAAGCATGTGGACATCTCTATGGCCATGGTGGTCGAGCAACAGAGCGTGGTGGTGACCGATGAGACGCCCTCGGTCAACGTGGAGGCTGGCGGCAATAGCAACTCCATTATTCTCAAGGACAAGGATCTGGAAGCGCTATCAGACGACCCCGATGAGCTTTCGAACGAGTTGACGGCGCTGGCCGGGCCTTCGGCGGGACCGAACGGCGGGCAGATCTACATCGACGGCTTCACCGGCGGGACGCTGCCGCCCAAATCGGCGATCCGCGAGATTCGCATCAACCGCAATCCCTTCTCCGCTGAATACGACCGCATCGGCTTCGGGCGCATCGAGATTCTCACCAAGCCGGGCACTGACAAGCTGCATGGGCGAGCCTTCGTGATGGGCAACGACAATTACTTCAATACCGGCAACCCATTCGTCTCGATTCCCGATTATCACAGCATCCAGTACAACGGCACCATCGGCGGAGCGCTCGGCAAGAAGGCCTCGTTTGCCTTCACGGTGGAAGGACGTAACATTCAGGACTATAACATTTACACCGCCAGCACCGCGGTTCTGAATACGACCACCGGCCTTTACTACATTCCCACGGACTCCAACGGCAACATCATTCCCCAGACCGGCTCTGTCTTCGCCCCATCGACGCGCATTGAAGTCTCTCCGCGAATCGATCTGCAGCTGGGGAAGAATAACACGCTGACGCTGCGCTATCAGTATGAAAGAAGCACATCGAGCAACAGTCTTGGCTCGACGATATCCCTGCCCACACAGGCCACCTCCGGTACCTCCTCGGAAAACGCCATTCAACTGACGGATTCGCAGATCATCAACGAACACATTGTCAACGAGACCCACTTTCAATATCGGCGCGCTCTCTCGAACACCACACCGGTCAGCACGGCGCCTAGCGTTGCTGTATCGGGGGATTTCACGGGCGGCGGCTCCAGCGGACAATTCAATAACGATCATACCGATCATCTGGAGTTGCAGAACATGACCACGATGACGGCTGGCGCTCATGCCATCAAGTTTGGCGCTTGGTTGCGCGACAACCGCGTTGCTAGCTCATCGAACGGATACTTCAACGGTAGTTTCACTTTTCCTTCGTTGCAAGCCTATGAGGCCACTCTGAACGGGCTAATCAATAACGAATCTTTTGCGACCATTCAAGCCAACTGCCCAGCAACGCAAACCGGCGGTTGTATTCCCAACAATCTGACTTACGCTACCGGCAAAGAGGCATTCGTAGGCAATGTCTTCGATGCGGCGCTCTACTTCCAGGACGACTGGACGTACAATCGATTTCTGACGCTCTCCGGCGGCCTCCGCTGGGAGACGCAAAATCATACTGCCGATCACAGCGATTGGGCTCCGCGCGTCGCTTTTGCCTATGCGCTGGATGGTCACAAGAATAAAACGCAGGCCAAGACGGTTCTGCGTGGCGGATATGGCTTCTTTTATGACCGTTTCCAGGTCTCCAACCTGATGTCGCTCGAACGCTTCAACACCAGCGGCAACAGCCAGACGCAGGTCAGCATTACCAACCCAACCTGTTTCAACGCCACCAGTCTCAGCAACATTAGCGGAGGCCTGGTCTCGTGCGGCGCAGGAACCGCAGTCACCCCGGAAATTTATCAGATTGATCCCAGCTACCACGCACCCTATATGGAACAGTTGGGAACCAGCCTGGAGCGCCAGGTGAACAAAACCACAACGATCACCGCTACTTTCCTGCATTCGTATGGGGTGCACCAGATGGCCACGCGCGACTCGAATGCATTTGAGCCGGGCACCTTCCAGTTCGGCAGCGCAACACTGACCGGCACGCGGCCTGACACCAACGCAACCTGCTTAGCCGCGAATGACTGCCCAGGCATCGTAAGAGAGTTCTACCCCGAGGCGGTTTTCAAGCAGAACCAGTTGATCGTGAATATAAACGCCCGGCTCTCGCCCAAATTCAGCGTGATGGGATTCTATGACCTGGCCTACGCTAACGCGGATACGGGAACGGCTTCAAACTCCTACAACCTGAAGCAGGATTATGGACGCGCCGGTTTTGTTTCGCGCAATATGGTCTTCCTGATGGGCAATTACACCGGCCCCTGGGGCATCAGCTTCAACCCCTTCCTGATTGCCCAATCCGGCAAGCCCTTCAACATCACCACCAACAACGATCTGACCGGCGACGCCTTTTTCAACGACCGGCCGTCCTACGCAAGCTCGTCGTCGATAGCCAGCGATGTGGTTCAGACCAGTTTCGGCGCTCTTGACACTGTTCCACAAGCAGGGGAGACCATCATTCCGATTAACCTGGGGAACGGGCCGGCCGCGGTGGCCGTGAACCTGCGCGTCAGCCGCTCCATCGGCCTCGGACCAAAGGTGGCATCCGCGGCAGGCCAGTATAATGCCGGCGGACCACCTCCGGGCGGCGGACCTGGCGGGCTGGGTGGACCCGGTGGCCCAGGCGGCGGTGGACCAGGTGGCGGCGGAGGTGGCGGCCGTGGCGGTGGAATGGGTGGAATGGGCGGCTTTGGCGGCGGAGGCGGTGGTGGAGGCCGAGGAGGAGCGAGCGCAGCCAACACGGGGCACAAATACTCGCTTAATTTCAGCGTTCAGGCTCTGAACCTCTTCAATAACATCGACTATGGGCAACCGTCAGGAAATCTGATTCCAACCCTTAATACCAGCACGGGTTTGTACGGTCCAGGTAGCCGATTCGATAAATCCACGAGCCTGGCCAAGGGCATCTTCTCGTCGCCTACGAGTTCAGCGGCGCGGCGCATCTTCTTCCAGGCTGCATTCTCCTTCTAATCCGCGTAGAGAGATCAACAACAAAAAGGCCGGAGCTTTAAACTCCGGCCTTTGTGTTTGCCTATGAATTTCTCTACGGCTTTGCTGCCGACACCATTGTAAGCTGGTCATCGGTAGCAAATGCGTCGGTAAGCGAGATGACCTTCAGTTGCGCCTTCAACGCGTCGAGTGAGGCCGTGCCGGAGGCTTTGATCTCCGCCGTCTCGCCCGGCAGCAGGTCAAAGTAGTTATCGGAGACCTGCACGTCAAGATCGCCGAAGGAGAGATAAACACTGCGCGCCAGTACAGGCGATGAAATGTGAATCCTGTAACTGTCTTTCGCGCCGGTGGTTACGATCTTCAGTTGAGCCGGCTTCAGATGCACACCCTTGGTCGGAGCCAGGTAAACAATGTTGCGCGAAATCTGCGCGCCGCCCGCGGTCAGCTCGGCCACCACAAAAACGCGCGAAGTGTCGGCCGCGCCCGCGTCGGTTAGCTTTTTCAGCGGCCAGTCGAGATAGACCTTGCTGGCAAGCGGCGCAACTTGCACCTCCTGCGACTCCTCCAGCAGCACCTTCATCCTATGCCAACAACAAAGCACAGCAGGACGCAGCACACCACACGACCGGCACTTGCTGCTTTCATCAATCTCCTCGAGACCTTCCGCTGAACCGATTGTCGGCAAGGATAGGCATCTATCAAACGCAGATAAGGGTATCATCTTGACCAGCTGTGCAGCCCAAGGCAAATTACTTCAACAACTGGCCACACAGAATTCAAGCCTGCTGCGCCAGTAACTTCCCGTACAGCGCTTCCCACTCATCGGCTTTGACGTTCATGCTGAATTGGGCCACTATGCGTGTACGTGCCTCCATTCCCAGTCTGCGGCGCCCTTCGTCCGTCCTCTGCATCATCTCCTGCATTGCCTCGGCCAACTTCTCCGGGGATCTGGCGGGAACAAGTACGCCAGCCTCTCCCACCAGCTCACGCACGCCGCCCACATCGGTGGCAACAACCGGCTTCTCCATGGCCATTGCTTCGCCCACAGCCAGCGGCATTCCCTCCCAGGCAGAAGCCATCACAAAGCCATCGGCTGCGTCCAGCAGCGCGGGCATATCGCGGCGCAATCCCAGCCAGCGGATAGATGCTCCCAAATCCGCCGTCAGAGCCTGAACTCCCGCAAAACTCGCGCCGTCGATCTCTCCAGCAACCCAGAGGCAAGCCGAGGGTTCGATGGCGCTGACGCGGGCAAAGGCGCGCAGCAGGTTGGGATAGTCCTTGGCGGGCACAACGCGTCCCACCGCCAGCCAGACAAACTCCTCACTCACTCCCATCCAGGCTCGGTGACGCGCACGGCGCTCGGAGCTGGGCGCGAACTCCGTGGGGTTGATCCCGTTGGCGAGAACCGATGATTTGCGGGCCGGCACGGCCTTGAGGCGCGCGAACCGGTCAGCGGCAGCCTGACTCACGGCGGTAGTGTGGCGGCTCAATCCATCGGTCAGCCGGTAGGCCAGCATGCGCGGCCAGCGTCCTTCGTAGACGTTGTGAATGGTAGAGAGAACCGCAGCCTTCGGAAGCAATATCTTGAGCAGACGGGCCGCCATGTTGGCTGGGTAGGTGTGGCTATGAATCAGATCAGGCTGGAAGTCACGCAAAAATCGGCGGGCTTTGGCCATACCGGCCAAAATACTGATGGGATTCCCGCGCATATCGAGGCGAACCACATCAAGCGTCGTGGGCCACTCTTCGGGCTGGCGGCCTCGTAGCACAAGCAGCGCAGCCGCATGGCCGCGTGCTGCCATGCGTTCCGCCAGCTTCAGCGCCTGCCGTTCCGCTCCGCCGATACTTAGCGAGGTGAGTACGTAAGCAATCCGCATTTCCCTCACGCCTTGGGAAAAAACAAGTGGAACGATGATAACGCGCGCGGGCTGACTTTGGCAGCATCCCGATTTGAACCGCCGTTGCCCTTGTACCATTATGTTCGCATAAAATCGGGAGTGAAAATTTAGTCCTTAATTTAGGCTGCTGATCTGGTAAACTACAAAGTACTTTCAAGGAAGTGAGGACTTTCATGGATCTGGGCGAATGGGTGAAATCAAACGTCGATTATGGCCGGCGGCTGGTAGGCTCCGGAATCGAGGGGGCGCGTTCCGGCCAGGAAGAATTCCTCAACGGAGAACCCCTGGCTCCCTTTCTTGGCGAATCTGTCAAAGGCGCGTTGCTGCCCGCCGCTGTGGGCGCGTGCGTTGGCGTGCTGGTCGGTTATCCCATCTGCCGGCGGAAATCCCCGGCTGTCACATGGGCATATGGCCTGCTGGGTTGCGCCATAGGGCTCACTACTGGCATGGCATGGAAAAGCCGCCATCTCGGCGCCAGTGTCGCCAGCGGCGCAATGAAGAACATGAGCAAGGTGCGCGATGAGCAGTGGCTGACCAGGAATCCCATCAACTACGCATAATCTGGCGCTTAGTATTTAGGAATATGAACCCGCCCTCAGATAACAGCATTGTTGTCTGAGGGCGGATTTTTTATAGTACCTGTTACCGTCCCCGGCCTATTCGATAATCTCCCAGCCCAGATCGCAACTCGACTGTGAGCCCTGTGCCAGCGAGATCATTGTTATCTTTTTTGTTCCGTCCGGGTTGGACTTAATGGTCAACTGCCACAAGGCATGGTCAAAGGTGAATTTAAGCCTCGCCTTGGGAAAATTGTCGAAGACCACCGTTCCGCCATGAGGTACAGGCTGCCCCTGGTAGTGCCGTACTCCCGAACGCCCTTGCGTGTTCTGTGCCGGGAGCTGCACTGGACTCGCCGGAGTTGGATGAAATGCTGGAGTGGGCGCAGCCGGGTTGCCATGCCCGGACTGGCTGGAACTCTGCGGCTGAATTGGGACCGAAGGCGCGTGATGAGGCGGAGTCTGCTGCGTTTGTGGTGATGCGGGTACAGGAACACCGGCTGGCAGTTTCGGCTCCGGCTCCGTTGTCCCCGGCGTTGCGGAGGCTTGTTCCTGAACCGTCGGCTGCGGCGTCGTTTGTGGGGCTTGCGTAGCTGGCCCAGCTCCGCTGGAAGCGCTCCGATGCTCATGGACATACCACGCCCATCCGCCACCGGCAGCTGCCAATACAGCCACGGCCAAGCCAACTGCCAGCAGCACGATTCTCGTCGTCGACTGGCCATGAGGCTCAGCCAGCGGCTCGTACGCGGGGACTGCTGTTAAAGAGGCTGTCCTGGACGGTGCTGGCTCAATGACTGTTTTCCACTGCGAGGCCGAAGCAGATTCCGGTGCAGCCCGCTCCGTGTAAGGTGTCTCCATAATCACAGTCGGCGCATGATCGGTCCCCTTGGGGGCCGGTTCTTTCACAGCGGCCACCGGCAAATCTACAGGCGCTGGCGCGGAAGACGGCTGCTCGAAGACCCTGACATCCGTCGTAGCATCTATCGGCTGGCCACACTGCTTGCAGAACCGCTTGCCCGGCGCCAGCGCCGCGCCGCAATACATGCAGGCGGGCGCAGCGGCAACGTCTTCAACGATAGTCGTAGCGACCACCGGCATAGCTTGGCCGCAGCCTCCGCAAAAACGTTTTCCGGCGACGACTTCTTTTCCACACTTGGTGCAGTATCTGTTTGCCATTTCAGCCTGCCTGCGTTCCGCACTCGGCGCAGAAAGTAGAACCTGCATCGAGAGGCTGTCCGCACTTCTTGCACTTGCGCGGCGTGGAAGTAATGTTAGCAGTATGCTCAACGCGAGTTTGCGTTGGCGGCGCGACAGGTTGAGTTACCGGCGTTAAACTGCCTTCCGCCGTAAACTTGCGCAATCCCCGAGTGTTCAAGGCAATCTCCACAAGCACCACGCTAAGTTCGGCCAGCGCATAGAAGAGGACGATGCCGATGAAGGCGATCAGCAGCATAAGGACAAGTAATATGATTCCTCCTAGAAAAACGTTGCCTTCGCTCCCAGAAACACTGCCGAGGATACTCATTAACGGAATTTCCCCAATCAGCATTCCTGGCATATTGGAACCAGCGAACCAGGTAAACAGGCATCCTCCCACACCCAGCAGTGCGTAAGTGACGAACATCAATTCGCCGTTTAGCCGAAGAAGAATTGAGAGAATGGGAAGAACGGTGAAATGACTATCTTCCAACGCCGCTATCGAGCCGGCGCGGAAGGTGAGGAGGCCGGCTCCAAGATAACCCCAGGCCAGCCCGATTAGCGCGAAAAGCAGACATCCGAGCAGAAAGCCGATGGCGTGCGATTCAGACATCATACTGACAATCTTGATGAACCACAGCAGGCCGGCCAGCGCAACAATCACTGCTAGAATGCGCAGCACCCAGGCCACGATCAAACGAATCAGCTTGCCATCGCTCAATGCATGAAAAAACGGATTAAGAATGTCGAAAATCTTCATATTTCCCTTTCTTGTCCCATTTCTTCACCATGCGGCGGAAAAACAGGGCTTGCTATGATTCTGTGAGCCACGTGCGGAAGAAAACCGCAGATTTTCTCTCGCGCCTTTCAGGTACGGTTGCTGCACACAAGTCGCCTTGTGTCTATTGAAGACAACCTATGTGCCGTTGTAGATGACATTTGGCTCCTGGCGCACCACACATGTGCGCGCCAGGAGCTGCACATCTTGGTTTAGTTCGACGGAGGCGGTACTGCGCTTGTATGAACCCCGCCGGTTGTCGGTCCATGTGTGGCGGCCGTCGGTCCATGCGTGGCAGTCCCAGCGGCAGTTGGTCCGTGCGTGGCAGCCGTCGGTCCATGCGTGGCAGTCCCAGCGGCAGTTGGTCCGTGCGTGGCAGTCGTCGGTCCATGCGTGGCAGTCCCAGCGGCAGTTGGTCCGTGCGTGGCAGTCGTCGGTCCATGCGTGGCAGTCCCAGCGGCAGTTGGTCCGTGCGTGGCAGTCGTCGGTCCATGCGTGACAGTCCCAGCGGCAGTTGGTCCGTGCGTGGCAGTCGTCGGTCCATGCGTGGCAGTCCCAGCGGCAGTTGGTCCGTGTGTGATTCCACCATCCGTGGCACGTGTAGCCCCGCCGCTCGTCGGTCCATGTGTGGCGGCCGTCGGTCCATGCGTGGCGGCCGTCGGTCCATGCGTGAAATTACTGCTGGTTGTTGGCCCATGCGGAGTAGCCCTGCCTATTGTCGACCCATGCAGAGCGCCCCTGCTGGTGGTTGGTCCATGCGTGGTTGTCCCGCCGGTATTCGGCTTCGACTTCTGAGCGCCCCCGCCTGATGGCTTTCCGCCGGTTGTACGTCCACCCGTGGAAGCCGCGGCAGAAGTTGCTCCAGGCGTTAAGACCATGCTATTTGCTGGCCCATGTGTGACGTTTCCGCGAGTGGTTGGTCCATGCGTCTGCATGGCCCCGCCAGTGGTCGGTCCGTGCGTGGCGCCGCCGCCTCCGGCGGGCGTTCGGACCGGCCTTGGCGCGGCCGCCCTATTGGAAGGCGGTGGATGCGGAGCCGGGGCGGACGGCCTATTCCCTGCGGCTGCTTTGCCTACGGCGCCGAACACCATAAGTCCTGCAAGAATCAGAATTGCAGAGCCGTTGCGAATAACCCTGTGAAGAAGTTGTATCGTCATCGGATCCTCTTTTCCTTTTCCATCTCTCGATCCGTGCGCCACACTGGAGCATTTTCACAGATCCCACGGTGCGGACATCGTAAATGCCCCATCCTTGCCGCAAAAACTTGAGACGCGGCAAGGATAGGGCACTCATGAAGTCCAGGGGCTGAACAGCTAGTTTGATGGAGGCGTATCGCTAGCCTGGGTCGCCTGGCTGTTTACGTCTGTCTCCGCCTGATCGGCCTGCTGGGTCTGTTGCTGAATCTCATTTCCAGCGTTAGGATCCGCGGGAGGCGCGATTTCCGCATACTGCGCGGGAGCCGGTGGGCCCTGTGCAGCGGCGGGAGCAGCTGGCAAGCCTCCCTGGCCCTGCTTGTTCTGCAGTTCCTGGAGTCCCTGGTCGATCATCGCCCGCATATTATTCTGCATCTCCTGCAGGTCGGTCAGCTGCACTGTCACCGTGCTGGTTTTCCCGCACTCGTTACCGCCCTTACTGGCCAACACTATCAGGTCCGCCGCTACCGCATCTGGCGGTGGCGGGCTCATCAGTGCCAGTACATCGCCATCGCTCAGAGCGCACTCGGCCTGGTTTGAGTCCACCACATCCAGTGCGCTGCCGACCACGAAAATATGCTTATGGCCGTCGGACAACATGCGCGCGATTCCGCTGGAACCCGGGTCTACATCCTGATTCTGCGTAGCCTGCTGCGACTCCTGGTTTTCCAGCGCGATTTGGCCATTGACTTCATCGGCGATCTGCTGTTTCACGTCGGGCGTGAGCGCTGGCCCGCCAGAATCAGTAGGAACGGGAGCTGTTTCACCGGCTTCCTGATGGGCTGCATAGGCAGTCTGCAAGTCCTGCGCGACCATATAATCCGTCAGCCAGAGTGCTGCAGTGGGGTACACCGGAGAAGGCGCAAAGAAGCCGCCGTAGTACCCGTACCAGGGCGCTCCTCCCCAACCCCAGCCATAGTGGATCGGCGCGGCCCATGGATGATATGCCCATCCATAAAAGCCGGGGTGATAGAAGTGGTCCGGTGCATACACGTCAAAATGCCTGCCGTGATAGTCATAGCCGCGATAAAAGTGGCTGTATGTGTGGCCGTGGTAAGAGTAGCTGCGCCGCCCGAAATCGTGGCCATGGTAGCTGTACGGGCGTTGCACATAGCCCGGGCGGCCACGCTCGCCATAAATGTGGCTATGGTCGGGGCGGTCAACATGGATTGAGCGGTTGCCGTTCAGATTGCGATGCACGTCCATGCCCCGCTTGGGGTCATGCACATCGCTGACCCTGCCGTTGGGCCGCCGAGTGATAGCGCCGCCGTTCTTGGCGACATGCGTATTGCTTCCCTTGGGCGCTAGACCATTCCCGATGTTCGAATGGCTGCCATAGTTAGAGTTGTGCGCGCTACTGATGTTATGTGATGTGGTAACTGCGTGCGCGCCGCCGCTTGTTCCGTGCGTAATTCCGCCATCCGTGGCATGCGTGCCGCCAATGGTAGTCGGTCCGTGCGTGGCGTTCCCGCCTTTACCGTCAGTGAGCGGCCCGTGCGTGGTGGCCCCGCTGGTCGTTGGTCCATGCGTGGTGGCCCCGCTGGTCGTCGGCCCGTGCGTGGTGGCCCCGCTGGTCGTCGGTCCGTGCGTGGTGGCCCCGCCAGTCGTTGGTCCATGCGTGGTTGTCCCGCCGCCGCCAGTATTCATGTTGGTGGCTCCGCCGGTTGTCGGTCCATGCGTGGTGGCCCCGCCAGTCGTTGGTCCATG
>JBEKOC010000007.1:0-307677 GCA_049522175.1 Occallatibacter sp.
GTGCGCCTTCGCTATCGCTGAGGCGCAGATTGGGGTGCTTCGTGGGTCGGCCACAAGAGCATTGCTGTAAAGAATTATGCGGTAAGGAGTAAATGGTCGGGACGGGCAGATTTGAACTGCCGACCCCTCGCACCCCAAGCGAGTGCTCTACCAGGCTGAGCCACGTCCCGACACAATCGAGCCGGCTCACGGGGAGCCGGCTTTGGGGTCGTATTTAGTTTACACGAGGCTGGGCGTGCGCGCTTGCGCCGGATCGGAATCTTCACAGGAAATCGCACGATCTTACCCCGAAAAGCCAGACAACCGCTCGGCCGCAACGGCCCACTGGCAACTGATCACTATCTTTACTGCGCTGGCGGAACGAACTGCTCGGGCATCGCCAGCCCCTCGCCAAAGAAGAACTGCTCCATCTGCTCGACCAGAAACTGCTGCGCCTGCGGGGTCCAGGGCTGCAAGCGGTACTCGTTCAACAGCATCTTCTGCCGATCGACCCACTCGCCCCACGCCGCCTGGGAAACATTCTTGTAAATCTTCTGGCCGAACTCGGAGTCAAAGGGGGGCTCTTCCAGGCCCTCCATCTCCTTCTTATAGCGAACGCAAAACACTGTATGTGCCATCCGGGATTCTCCTTTCCTCATTGTATTGGATGGTCGCGTCCAGTCCCCGGCTGGCCTTTGCGCCCGCTTCGGATTATCCTGTGCGGGTATGTGCTGCCGATTCATGCGCAAATCCACGGTTGAGGAACTCGCCGGCTGGTTCGACGTGGGGTTGGAAGGGATTCCCTTCTTTGCGTCGAGCTACAACATCGCTCCACAGAGCGTTCAACCCGTGGTGCGGCTCAATCCCGGAAGCGGCAGCCGGGAATTTGCCATGCAACGCTGGGGGCTGGTGCCTTTCTGGGCCAAGGACGCCAAGCTGGGCTACTCCACCTTCAACGCTCGCGCCGAGGAAGCCGCCCGCAAGCCCGCCTTCCGCGAGGCCTTGAAAATGCGCCGCTGCCTGGTGCCCGCCGATGCCTTTTACGAGTGGCAAAAGGTTGACGCCAAAACGAAGCAGCCCTTCGCCATCGCTCTCAAGTCCGGCGATCCCTTCGCCTTTGCCGGACTCTGGGAGAGCTGGCAGCCCGCGGATGGTCCGTCGCTGGAGACCTTCACCATCCTCACCACCAGCCCCAATGAAATCATGAAGCCTATCCACAACCGCATGCCGGTCATCCTGGAGCCGGGCGACTATTCCCGCTGGCTTGCGCCCGGCGACCCGGCAAAGCCGCCCTTGGAGCTGCTTCGTCCCTTTTCGGAAGATAAAATGCGAGCCTGGCCGGTCAGCAGCCGCGTGGGAAACGTCCGCAACAACGATTCACAATTACTTGAGCAATTCTGACCTGCCGGACTCTTCTGGGCCAGAGCACAATCTCATTTTCCCCTCCCCGCCAAACGCACGAACGGCTTCCGCATGAGGCCGTTCGTGCGTTTGCGCCTTCTGGCCGGATATTTCCATGCTCCAAGTAACAATTCGCAAGAAATCAGTGGGCCCCTCGTCATTCTCCTTGCCTTTTGCATTGGATTAGCGAGGGTACCCTGGCTGGTTTGGCATAGAGAGAGATGGAAGGGATTCCCTTCTTCGGCACCAAGAGTCAAGATAAGTCTTCAATAATCCAATAAACACAAGCCCTGCAAGCACTTGCGGGGTTTTCGTGTCCTGGAGCGTGCCCGATTCCTTCGGTCAATTAATCGAACTCCACCGTTTTGCGCATAGGCCGAGGCGACAACTCCGTGCCATTTGTCAGGTTATGCACACCTCTTGACATCCGCAGCTCCATGGGAAAAAGATGAGAAATGCTCATCTTTAATTGGCGCCATTCAAAGCTCCTTGTTGTCCTATTTGTCTGCGCAGCTATGCAGCACTCCCTTCTGGGCCAGACCGCCCAGGCCAGACCCGGCATGGTGCGCGACTACGTCCACAATGTCTATCCCTTTCTTGGCGTGGACTGGGGCGGCAATACCTTCGTCGGCGCGGCCGTGCCCTTCGGCATGGTCAAGCTCGGCCCGGATATGGAGAGCTTTGATGGCCGGCCCTCCAGCTTTGGCTACCTCAGCGGCGGCCGCATTCTGGGCTTCAGCCATCTTCACCTCAGCGGAGCCTCCGGCAAGTATGGCAATATACTCGTCGCTCCCGTGACCGGCCCGCTTGACCTCGCGGACATCAAGTCGCCGCGCAGCGAAGAGGTGAACCATCCCGGCTACTACGCCGCGACGCTCACGCGATACAAGGTTCGCGCGGAGTTGACGGCCACTCGACGCGTCGGATTCCATCGCTACACGTTTTCCGCCGCTCAGCGGGCGCATCTTACCGTCAACATTAACCATTGCCTGAACAAGGGCTCAGACTCGGAGTCGCAGCGTTTTCTGGGCGGGCAAGTCCGCCTGCTCTCCGACCGTGAAGCAGAAGGCGTGGGCCGCTACGCCGGTGGTTGGAACAAGGGCGGCGAGTACAGAGTTTATTTCTATATCGTCCTTGACACGCCGGCGACCAGCGCCCAGACCTGGGACGGCAACACGCTCACTTCCGGCAAAGAAGCCCTGGTGGAGGAAGATCGGCCTATCGGCGCCACCTTTAACTTCCGCACGCACGCGGGCCAGGTTGTGCAGGCAAAGGTTGGCCTCTCATTTATCAGCACAGAGCAGGCGCGCCAAAACATAAAAAGCGAGGCTCCCACGTGGAACTTCGATGATGTCCGCAAAGCTTCTGCAGAAAACTGGAATCAGGCTTTGTCCAAGATCTCGCTCCGTGGTGAGACGGACTCAAAGCGGATTCAATTTTACACAGCGATGTACCACACCATGCTCATGCCATCCGATCGCAGCGGCGAGAACCCCGGATGGCAGTCGACCGAGCCTTACTACGACGACTACTACACAATCTGGGATACCTATCGCAGCTCCGGACCGCTGCTCACTCTAATTGCCCCGGACCGGCAACGCGACCTCATCCGTTCACTCATCGATATCTATCGCCACGAAGGCTATATGCCCGACGGACGCAGCGGAAACATCACTGGCCGCACGCAGGGCGGCAGCAACGCCGATATCGTCATCGCCGATGCCTACGTCAAAGGCATGATGGGAATCGATTACCCCACCGCTTTTCAGGCCATGCTGAAAAACGCGTCCGTTCCCCCGGCTGACCCGCAGAAGGAGGGCCGCGGCGGCATTTTGGACTACAACGCCAAAGGCTACCTTACGCTGGCCGACGAGCGCTCCGGCTCGCGCACCGCGGAGTACGCTTACAACGATTTTGCCATTGCGGAAGTCGCCTGCGGACTTAATCACCCCGCCGAGGCTAAGCTCTTCGCCGCCCGCGCCCACAATTGGGAACATCTCTGGGACAAGGACCTCACCGTGGAAGGCTTCAAAGGTTTTCTGCGTCCCCGTAATCCGGATGGCAGTTGGGCTGAGCCGAATTATGTAGTGCGCGGCGAATGGCCCGACTTCTTTTACGAGGGCGACCTGTGGACTTATTCGTTGTTCGCCCCCCAGGATGTGCGCAGGCTCATCGCCCTGGCAGGGGGCAATCAGATGTTCGTGAACCGTCTGGACAACATCTTTTATCGCGAACACTTCGATGTCACGAACGAACCTGGCTTCCTCATTCCCGTTCTTTATAACTGGGCAGGCCGGCCGGACCACACCGCTGAAGTAATCACCGAACTACTCGAGAAAGCCTTCACCGACCAGCGCACCGGCATACCGGGCAACGATGACTCCGGCGCCATGTCCAGCTGGTTCATCTTCCAGTCTCTCGGTTTTTACCCCAATGCTGGGCAGGACTTCTACCTGATAGGGACACCAAGTTTTCCCGAGGCGGATATCACGCTCGCTTCCGGGAAGACTCTGCGTATCCTGGCTCGCAATATGGACAGCGAGCACATCAATCGCTTTATCCAGTCTGCGACGCTGAATGGAGCGCCGCTCGAAAACTCGTGGTTTCGCCACAAGCAAATCGCCAATGGCGGCACGCTGGTGTTCACCATGGGCTCTGCTCCCTCGAAGTGGGGAACTGCCAACCCTCCGCCTTCTATGTCTGATGCGGTTTCGCCGCTGTGTGCCGCAGCGCAGCCATAGCCGCAAGGGTCTCTTATTTCGACCTGAAGTGCCTGGCCCGGACCGCACTGCGTGTATATCCAGGCACAATAAAATCCGGGGTTCAAGATTCGAGCAGTTGCTCGTTTCCTGAACCCCGGATCCATCACTACGCTTGTGCATCCAACGCCGGGCAAATGTGTTTCACCTAGAATTCAATTTTCACGGATACCTGTCCGGTGCGCGCCCCTCCAAAATCCGATCCGCGGTTGGAAGTAATCTTTCCAAACAGCGGACTCGTAATATTCAGATTGGGATCGTTGAGGTTGGTATGGTTCAAAACATTGGTGAAGGTGCCTTCCGCGCGAAGATGCACATTGTCTGTAATAGAGAACCGCTTACTTAGGCCGGCTGACAAGTTTACGGTTCCCGGTCCGACAATATCACCAACGCTCTCCGTGCCGAATCGCCCGATTGGAGCCGAGGTATACCCAACGCCGCAATTATTGCCGGCATAAGAGGTTGACGTGTACCCGGTAGTGCTGGGACAGGCAAATGCCATTGGATTGAGCCACTGAGATCTGGTCCGGTTGGCTGGAACAGCGCTCTGTCCCGGCACGCGGTCGGGACGTTGATTGAGGGCGTACAGGACTCCTGAACCCGTTCCTGAAGGATCTGCGCCGCCACCCGGGATGTACGCGGTCATGTAAGGACCAGTTTGCCAAACGAAGACGCTGCTGAGCTGCCAGCCGCCGATCACGGCATCTTCAGCGCGATTCATGTTAGCGCCAATGCTACGGCCGCGTCCTAGTGGAAGCTCATAGACTCCGGTGGTAATCCAGCGTTGACGGCGTGTCCCATAGACATTGCCGTAGTCCAGTTTCAGATTGTGAATGTATGAGGCGTAGTTCCCGTTCTCACCCACAAAGCCAGAGGCTTGTGTACCCTGGTTGTCCGCGAGATTCTTCGACCACGTGTAGGTTGACTGGAAGGTGAGGCCATGCTGGAAGCGGCGATTGGCTTCAGCCTGAAGCGCGTTGTAAGACGCCTGCGCGCCGGTAAGGCGATCGTTAATCGCCTGCCAGTTGGGAAACGGACGGTTTGTGAGAGGTTGCGACAAGGCCTTCGTGGTGCTCGAATACGGCATATCGTTCTCATTGGCCGCCCAAACCAGATCGTCGGTCTTCATCCCGATGTAAGAGATGCGCGCCCCCATATTCCCACGGAACTCGTGGTCGATGGAAAGGTTCCACTGCATGGAGTAAGGATTTTTCCAGTTGATCTGATTGGCCGAGGTAAAGCTGGCAGTGCCATACTGCGGCGTTGGCAGACTCGACCCTGGACTCGTTTGCGGCCAAATGTACGGTGGATAGTAGGGCGGTCCCTGCAAATTGTTATAGGTGAGCGTAGCCGACTGCAAGGTGTCCGTCATGGCGAAAAAGCTGTCGCCGAGCAGGGTTGTGTTATAGATGCCAAATCCCGCGCGGACGGCTGTCTTATCGTCGTTGAAGGGGCGCCAGGCAAGGCCGATGCGCGGCAGGATACGATCTTTCTGTGCTTTGCGAAGGCCGCTGGGCAGGCCGGCCTGAGTATTTGAAAGCACCGGCGTACAGGCCGCGTAGGCTGTAGAGGCGGGATCAGAACCATAGCCGCAGGCGTCGAACTGGGCCAGATAGGGCACATCCAACATGTTCGAGTAACCGGCGGGGTAGATCACTTCACCGGTCGTTGCGACGCTGGGATCGAAGTTGCCGATGGTTCCCGTCGTGGAGTGCATGGCCGGGTCGTATTCATAGCGCACGCCAAAGGAGAATGTCAGCTTCGGCGTTATCCTCCACTGGTCTTGCCCGAAGAACGCATAATACACGGTCGCGCCTTCATCCCTGGGAACCAGCGAAAAGTACTTGGTTTCAACCGGCGCGCCGGTCAGGAAATCGGCGAACTGGTAGGCGGTGCTGGTTAAGGATGTTCCGAGGAAGGCGCCTTGATAGCCGCTGGTATACAGGCCGTAAAACGGAAAGACTTCCGCGGTGTTCAGCCCGTTATCGCCAAGCGTGGAGACAAAATTGAGAGCGCGAATATCTCCGCCGAACTTGACGGTGTGCCGTCCCTTGACCCAGGTCAGGCTGTCGTTAAATTGAAACAGGTGGCTCTGCGTTGTTTGATTGATGTTGCCGGCAAGAAGCGACGTGAGGTCGCCGGTAAAGTAAACCTCTGTTCCCGTCGTAGTGTTGACAGGGATGCTTGAGGAGACCGCATCGAAGCCGGCTGCGGTTGTATATGGCGCTCCGTTCAGCGTGTTGTGCAGGCCATTTTCTTCCGAAGTCCAGCCGAAGCGAAATTCGTTCAGCAGGTTGGGCGTGAAGTTATAAATCAGCGAGCTGGCCAGGACTCGATAGTTATCGAATTGCGTAACCGATGCAATATTCAAGTCCTGCGGCTCAAGCAGAGTGAGGTCCTTGAAGGTGAACCGGGCAAAAGCCAGCATCTTCGGACTAAATCGCTGATCGACGCGGACATCGAATTGCTGCGAGTTGTAATCGGAGGCGCGATTCTGAGTGTAGTTGTAGCCAGCGCCGGCCTCGGCGGCCGCAATGGTGGTATAGGGCGAGGAAGCCGGGTAATTCGCTCCCCCAGACGGGAAAAGAGGCAGAAACGGTTGAGCCGAGGCGTTAATGTTGGTGATTTTGTTGAAAGGACTCAACCAGGAGGCGCCACAAAGGGGGTTGCCCGTTGTGAAGTAACACTGCTCGGTAGCGGGATTCAGAAGCGGATAGGTGGGAAATTCCGTGCTGAAATCGCCGGTCAGCATCTTCGCCGTGGGAACCAGATCCCGAATTGTCGACTGCTTGGGAAAGAGGAATCCCTCATAGGTGCCAAAAAAGAAGGTTTTGTCGCGGCGAACCGGGCCGCCCACACTCACGCCGAAGTCGTTGCCGTTTTTCTGGGGCTTGGTTGTCTGGCCGAAAGCCGTGGCGTCAAAGTCGCTATTCTGGAAGTGCCAAAAAGCCGCACCATGGAAGCGGTTCGATCCGCTCTTGGAGATGGTGGTGATCTCGCCCGCCTGGCCGAATTCCGCATTGTTGTTCACGCCATCCACGCGAATCTCTGCAATGGACTCGGCGGAAGGAAATGCATCAACGAGCGGCGTGTTGGTTCTTACATTCTGGGTAGAGATGCCGTCTACGGAAGCTTCCGTTTGGGAAGGCTGTCCGCCCTGCACGGAAAAGTTTGTGTTCGGAGTTCCATTCGCCGTCGGTGAAGAAACGCCGGAGGCTGTATCGGATTGCACTCCGGGAAGCGCCTGCAGGGCATTCACCGGACTGGTGCCTCCGCTGCCGTAGTAATTCACGGGAAGACTGGATACGCTTTCCGCGCTGAGGGATGCCGAAATGGACGCGGTTTCCGTCTCAATGGCACCGGCGGAATCGGCGTTCACGGTAACCTCTTGCTGCGCGCGACCGACCGCGAGGGTTACATCCGCCCTAAGTTGTTGACGGGCAGTGAGTTGAAGATCTTCAAGCACCCGGGTCTCGAAGCCTGCCTTGGTCACGCGCATTTTGTAGGTTCCAGGGATAAGCTCTATAGCCTGGTAGTTTCCGCTGGCGTCGGTTCGATATGCCGAAGACACCCCTTTATCGACGTTGGTAACGACAACCTCTGCATTGGGAATCACAGCCCCGGTTGTGTCCTTGACCGTGCCGAGGATGGTTGATTGTGTGGACTGCGCCAGCAACTGCGATGCCGTCAAGCAGAGAAGCAGCGCCAGGAAACAATAAGAACTACCGCGGATACGAAAACGCACGACACACCTCCGAAATGGAATACGCCAGAGCGTAGGCCTCAAATGTTGACACCACAATATGAGCATCGCTCGTCTTTTGTCAAGTAGAATTTTTAACTATTTGCAGGGAACGATCATTAAGCCCGTATCAGGACTGTAAGCAAGAACGAATATTCGCCGCCGAGGCTTAAACTGCTGGGCGGGCGAAACCAGTCAATAGCGGCAATCAGAAGCCTGAAATTGGGAACAATTAGTTACCGGTTAACGCGGCAAGACAGGCTCAAGCATCGAATCCACGCAGTTGGCAGGCCCGCTCACCGGATTGCATCGGGCCGGCGATCCACCAGGCAGGGCTACGGTGTACCCCGACCAACTGGCGGGCTCAAACTGAGGATAGTCGGAGCTGACGATTTGGGCACCGCTGTTCAGGACGTTGTCGCGGCGGCGAGTATCGTTGGCTCGCGCCTCAATTGTTTCGGAATCAGACTGGGTACGAACCAGATACCCCTGTCGAACTAGCGATGCGATACTCGCTGCATCACCGGCATTTTGCTCGACAAACGCGGCATCGGGATGGCCGGGTGTTGCGTTTGTGAAGAGAACGCGCCCGCGCAATCCCGGGTGCCCTTCGAGGTAAATCGGGCCAACGTGCGCCTGGTCCATGAGAAAAATCACCTTGCCGCGCGCCTGCGCCAGCGTGGGCCAGCCACCTTTGCGCACGGCCTCGTCGAGCGTGCGATGACGTCCGCGCACCTGATCCGGCGTTATTATCTCGCTTTTGGCGAAGACCGAGCGAATCTCCGCATCCAGCGCGTCGAAGGTGGCCGCAGTGTACGGTTCGGCAGCGGTCCATGGGATCTCCCCATCGGGCATGCCCTCTTTCGTCTCGACCAAAATAAAAATGGGGACGTGCTCAGGATGGGCTTTGGACCAGGCGCGCACGATCTGGAGACAAGCGACGAATGGCTGACAGTTGCTGACGTAATCGATGTCCTGGATGTGCATGACCTTGAATCCGGGCTTCAGCAGGACGCCGTTTGGATACGGATCAGGATCGGCGGGCAGCCCGGCCTGCGCAACCATTGCCTGACCCAGCGGGTGCGCAAAGCGGCCGCCCTTGCTGTCGGCGAAAATGTCCAGCTCGATCTGCCGGATTCCGTGGTTCAACTGAGTGGCCAGATCGGCATGCGCGTACTCGAGGGTCGCGAATGTAGCGGAATCTCTTTGCTTCATCAGCTTTGCGATCCCCGGCAAGAGTCCAGCGTGGTAGCTGTTATGGGTGCCGATCACCTGGATCTGATTGACCCGGACTGAAGAGTCCGGATTGATACCCCGCGCCGCCGACTGCGCAAAGGCGCACATTGCGATCATCGAGATTCCAGCCAAAACAACAGCAAAACCGGATGGTTGCATAGGAGACTTCATTTCTTCGAAAATATGTTCTATGCTCACATTATAACGGGACGGCATTTTTTTCAATTGACAGGGCAAAAAACGCCCCTTCAATAGACAATCAACGATTATATTCGCTAAAGGCGATCTGGAGCTTGCGTCTGAGACCTATGCGCGGATGCCTGTTTCGTATTGCCAGATGGGTGGATTCGTGTTGAACAGGGTATTGCCGCATAGGCGGGACAGAATGATTCTGCTTCCCGTGATCGGATCGCAGCTCATTATCACTACCAGCCTTTTCCTCATGCCGGTATTGATCGGCGCGCTTGAGGCTCATGCGGGATTTTCGGGCAGGGCCGCCGGGTTCCTCTTGAGCATGGAACTGGCCGTGTCGGCTCTCACAACTTTATTACTGTCTGCGCGGCTGCGCAAGCATTCGGCGCGGAACTGGGCATTGGCCGGCGGCTTGCTTGCGATTGCGGGTACAGCGCTCACGCTCATCTCTCCAGCGGTTCCAGTACTTTTTGCTACCCGGTTTCTAGCCGGAGTTGGGGCGGGCATTATAGGCGCCGAAGCGACGAGTGTTCTATCTCGCGGAGTCGACCGGGAACGGCTGATTGCGATTTTGACAAGTATTTCTATTGTTGACGCAGCATTTTGGCTCGCCGTACTACCCTATCTGATTGACAGATTCGGATACCGCGCGCCCTATGCCTGTCTTCTGCTTATCTGCCTGTGCGGCACATACCTGTTGCTGCGGTTGCCGTCGCTCTCCAACCGGCAAGACGCCACCCGGCCGGCATCGTATTCACCTTTTGCCATCTCCGCGGTACTTGTCGTTCTGGCTGTCTTCCTTACACAACTGGGGCAGGGCGCGTTCTGGAGCATGGAAGAAACCTACGGCCACTACGCCGGCTTCCATAGCCATGCAATCGGCATGATCCTTTCGGTTGCCACACTTCTCTTGTTGCTCGGCGCTATAGGAGCCGCCTGGGCCGGCAACCGGTTCGGACGTTTCACCCCGCTGCTCTTTCTTATCGCGGTCAATGCGCTCTCGATCCTGCTGGTAAGCACGATTGCTGTCCACTGGGTATATGTTGCGGCAAATGTCTTCCAGTCGGTCACCAACCTCTCTTCGGTCATCTACCAACTTGGTTTGTCAGCGAGCCTCGATCGCTTTGGGCGGCTAGTTGCCGTGAGCGCCGCCCTGGTAACACTTGGCAATGGCCTGGGGCCTGGCCTGTCCGCGAGTCTGAGCGGTGTTTTTGGCGCGCCCTCTGTCGGCGTATTTGTTCTCGCGTTGAATGGAATAGCTCTGGGGCTTTTTTACGTGGTCAAGATACGCGGGGCGGAAAAACCGCAACTGTCTGTTTCTAAAACTTGACCGTTCCTCTTCTTTTTTTTGCCGTGGCTGCTTTTCCGCTGTGTTTTGTTTTTCCAACTGCGCCGGTCCGGCGGGCCTTTTTCCCTGCGGGCTGTAAAGAGGCATCCCCTTTCAGAGTCACGGGATCGATCAGCAGAGAAACCGCCGCCTTTAAGGAAAGCAAAACGCGAGCACGTTGTGGATCGGGGAGGGCGAGAGCAAATCGGGTAGTGGCGCTGGCCATCTCGATGGCGATCAAGGAGCGGTCGTAAAGTGCGGTCGGGTCGGAATCGGGATGCAGTTTCTGCAAGGCATCGGCGATGACTCGGGCATTTTGAAGCGTGTCCTGGACATTAAGCGCGCGTAGTTCCATCGATGCCGCCACACAACTCCATATCTCGATGAAAGCTGGGTTGGAAGCCTGCAGTTCGGCCATCCGGTCGATAATGATACCAACCAGGTGGTTCGCCTCATTCCTGCCTTGCTGGATGGAACGAGGAATCCCCACCGCTAAAGTCCCGGAAATTGTGGAAGTGTAGCGGGTCCACATCTCGCGCACGATCGCCAGTTTCATCGGGAAATACTGGTAAACCGAGGCGATCGGTATCTTCGCCTCGCGGGCGATTTCGCGCATGGAGACGCTTTCATATCCACGCGCCGCGAAGAGACGCAGAGCGGTCTCCAAGACGCTTTCAAAACGAGCCTGACTGCGTTCCTGGCGCGGTTGCCGCTTGATTTGTGTTCTGTTCTCAACCTCGAACATCATTACCCTCGTAGATGGCGCCGTGAATGCGCAATTGTGTATTTTTACAAACAAGACCGGCAACGGTACGATGCTTGCATGCATTTTGCGGAAACAGCGAGGTTCCGGTCCAGTCCGCGGGAACATCGCATTCACGCATTTCTTTCGCTAAATCCGCGCGTTGCTCATCAAATTTGATCTTATATCATACGTTGCTGACGAGTGAAACGGCATCCGATTGGAGAGATCCTGGAATTATGCAAGCACCTTCGCATGGCCCTGACCCGCAACAATTCCCTGAAAAGGCATATATGGTGGAGAACAGTGCGAAAAGAAGGGCAGGCGGACAAATGCCTGTTGACAAATATGACTATTGCTCATATTATTTTTTGAGGCCGGCAGGGTGACTCCGGATTCGCCTCATTGAGTCCTTGCGGCTTGCACAGGGTATCTTCGTAGAATGCGGGCAGGGCGATGGAAACGCATCTGCCTGAAGCAGTGGTCGGCTGGTGCCGGCAGATTCAACATGAGCATCGCGGCACGCAAGCGGAAGAGGCAGGAGAGGCTATGGTGGCTACGCATAACAACCGATTGATTCTCGCCGTCGACCTGGGAACATCGGGCTGCAAATGCGCCTTGGTAGGGCTTGACGGAGTTGTCCAGAAGTGGGCTTTCCGTCCTGTTCCTCTCTACATCGTGGATCAGGTTGGCGCAGAGCAGGCGCCTGAAGATTGGTGGAGCGCATTTATCGGCGCTGCCCGGGAACTATTCGAGACGCAGCCGGAGGCAAGAAGAGAAATTGCTGCCATTTGCTGCTCCTGCCAGGGAGAATGCACGGTTCCCGTTGACCGGGCAGGCCGGCCGATCCGTCGAGCGCTGTTATGGATGGACATGCGTGGCGCCGAGGTGATTCGCCGTCGAGCCGGAAACAAAATCTTTTCCGTAGCAGGTTACGGTCCTGTCAAGTTATGGCGCTGGATCCATCGCACCGGCGGCGCTCCGGCGCTCTCGGGAAAAGACTCCGCGGGGCACATCGCCTTCATTCGGGAAGCGTGGCCCGCAATCTACGATAAGACATACAAATTTCTCAATGCCCTTGACTACATCAACCTGCGCCTCACGGGCCGGTTCGTCGCCACGGTGGACTCCATCCTGACATCATGGGTCACCGACAATCGCGATGCCAACAACATACATTACGATCGAAAGCTGATTGCCCAATCCGGCATCGATTTGGAAAAACTGCCGGAGATTGTACGCTGCACGGATGTGCTCGGTCCGCTGTGCTCTTCGGCTGCCGAGGAGCTCGGCCTGGCGCGGGAAACTTTGGTGGTGGCGGGCGCTGTTGATAACTCCGCTGCGGCAATCGGATCGGGGGCTGTTCGGGATGGCGAAGCTCATCTCTATATCGGCACGTCGTCCTGGATTGGAGCGCATGTCGCTTTTAAGAGGACCGAGGTGTTTGCGCAAATTGCTACTGTACCTTGTGCCGTAAGCGGGCGCTATCTGGCAGTTGCCCTTCAGTCCTCGGCAGGTTCCAATCTTTCATTTTTGTGCGACAAGATTCTTTTCCATCAGGATGAGTTTGGCATAGAACGTCCTGCCGACGCCTTTTCCATATTGGATAAAATTGCGGCGTCCGTTCCGCCAGGGGCTCGAGGCTTGCTTTATACGCCCTGGGTTTTTGGGGAACGCAGTCCGGTTGATGACCCAAATTTGCGGGCTGGCCTGCTGAATATGTCCTTACAACATTCTCGCGAAGATGTGATCCGCGCAGTGCTGGAAGGGGTTGCCCTGAACACCCGCTGGATGGTTACGCCGTTCAATCGTTTTCTCGGCAAGCGGCTCAATCAAGTCACCATGGTTGGCGGGGGCGCAACCTCGGACGTATGGTGCCAGATCTTCGCGGACATTCTCGGCATTCCGGTTCGACAAGTGAAGTCTCCGATCCAGGCAAACGCCGTGGGAGCGGCTTTCATTGGCTTTGTGGGGATCGGCTCACTTACTTACGACGATATCCCAGGGTTGATCAACATTCGTCACACCTATCTGCCCGATTCCGGGAGGAAGGCCGTCTACGACGAACTCTTCGAATCCTTCAAGCTTGCATACCGGCGCCTGACGCCTTTGTACCGGCGGTTAAATTCACCGAGGAAAGCGCAATCATGAATTTCGCTCAAACCCGTCGTGAGGTCGTTGCGACCTGCGTGGAACTCGCCGAGAAGGGATATCTCGCGGGAACAGGAGGGAATGTTGCCTGCCGCATCGACGATGAGCATTTTGCGGTCACTCCCACGGCAGTCGACTATTATGCGATGAGGCCGGAAGATATATGCGTGCTCCGCCTGGACGATCTTGTGCAGATCGCAGGGGATCGCCGGCCCTCTGTCGAGCACAGGCTGCATTCTCATGTTCTGCGTGTTCGGCGAGACTGCCGCGCCAGTATTCACACGCATCAGCCGATAGCCAGCGCGTATACCCTGCTGGGGCGCGCGTTGGAAATCCATCATCCGCACTACCAGATCATTCTGGGGCAAAAGGCTGCATTCGTGGGTTATGCCTCTTCAGGCACAAACTGGCTTGCATCGAAATTACGGAAGGCGCTCAGGCCAGAGATCAATGCTTACCTGATGCGCAACCACGGTGTAATTTGTTGCGGTCCGACGCTTGGCGAGACTGTGGCCAGGGTAGAAGCTCTGGAGTCGGTCTGCGCAATTTTCTTTCGCGATGCCATCAACTATCGGGCAGAGACGGACCGCAAGCCGTCTTTGTCCGAAGTTATTACCCTGCTGGTCAATTCTGAAGACAAGGAGTCAGTGCAATGAACCCATCAGGCGCTACACTGCCCAAGCTCGACAACGCACCGGAGCCTGCGTATGGCATTTCAGAATGGCCCGATACGGACGATATCTATGCGCGGCTCGCGGCGCTGGTGAAGCAGCCGATACGCCCCATTCGCCGTGAGAACATGGAGACCGTTCTGGAGTATTTCCAGCAGAAGTGCAATCGGTCGCGGCTTCTGGCGCAGCAGGCGGAGCGAACCATTCCCGGCGGCATTCAGCATAATCTTGCTTTCAACTACCCCTTTGCGCTGGCAATGACCGCAGCCAACGGGGCCTGGCTCACCGATGTCGACGGCAACCGCTATATCGACTTTCTCAAGGCCGGAGGGCCGACGCTGCTTGGCTCCAACGACGAAACTGTGCGGCAACAAATCCATGCGCTGCTGGATTCCTGCGGCCCGCTCACCGGCCTTTTGCATGAGTATGAAGTTAAGTTAGCCGAGTTAGTGTGCGAAGCTATGCCTGCCATCGAGATGTTCCGGATGCTGGGGTCGGGAACGGAGGCTGTGATGGCGGCGATCCGCCTAGCTCGCGCGTATACGGGCCGCAACTTTGTGATTAAGATCGGCGGCGCGTATCACGGCTGGAGCGACCAGATGGTGTATGGGATGCGCATTCCCGGCACAGGCCGCAGAGAGGCCATCGGCATACCACGCGCATCAACTGCTTATATTCAAGAGAGATTTCCCAACGATCTGAACTCATTGCGCCGGACACTGTGGCTCAATCGATTGAGGGGCGGAACCGCAGCCATTATCGTCGAGCCATTGGGACCGGAGAGCGGCACACGTCCCGTCCAGCGTGACTTTAACCTCGGGCTGAGAAAACTCTGCGACGAATTCGGCGCGCTGCTGATCTTCGATGAGGTAGTTACTGGATTTCGCATTGGCATGAGCGGCGCTCAGGGTTATTTCCAAGTCAAGCCCGACATAACCGTGCTGGGAAAATGCCTGACCGGCGGTTACCCGATGGCGGGCGGCATCGGAGGACGGCGCGATGTGATGATGTTGCTGGCCGGCGGCATCGGGACCAGCTCGAAACGCGCTTTTGTGGGAGGAACTCTGTCAGCTAATCCACTCTCCTGCGCGGCAGGTTATTTTGCCATTCAAGAGATGCGGCGCACGAATGCCGCGGTGAAAGCGGGGCGCGCGGGAGACAGGTTGCGCAAGGGGCTCAGCGAAATCATTCGCCGTCTGGGTTTGCCGTATGTTACCTACAATCTTGGCCCGATCGTCCACCTGCAAACCTCGGGCGTCATGCTGATGAGCATGCGCAACCCGCTCAAGGTGATGCGCGAAGCCGGGCCCCGCAAACACATGATGGAAGAAATGGGTGCGGCTTTCAGCGCGCATGGAATTATCACGATCGCGGGCAGCCGCATCTATACCGGGCTTGCCGATACCGATGCGGTGATCGATGATGCGCTGAATCGCTTTGAGGACGTGCTGAAACTTGTTTAAGCCGGGGGCTATCTGTGCAGCAGATGCAGATTGAAACGCGATTGCTGGAAGCATGCCATCGTCTTGCCGGCAAGGGATTCTTGAACTCCCCGGCGGACAGTTTTTCCATGCGGATTCCGGGGAAGATGGAAATGATCCTGGCGGCTGGACAGGACGATTGGCGGCGGATGGGAATCGCCGATCTCCGCACAGTCTCCCTTTTCTCTAAAGAGGGTTTGTCTGGACTTCATGCATCCATCTACAGGGAGCGGGCAGATGCCGGCGCCGTGGCGATTTCGAGCCCAAAGGGTGCGCGCCTGCTTGCCAGCTTTGGCGGCCTGTTGCCGCCACTCTTTGACGAACAGGTGCGGCATATCGGTTCATCCGCCGGACTGCTGCCGGACGAGAAAAATGTGCCCGACGACATGGTGAGGAAGACATTCAAACGAGGAGCCAATGCCGCACTGCTTGGCGAGCGGTTGTTATGCCTGGGGATGACCTGCGACCGCGTACTTTTTAACACCGAGCTTTATGAGAAATGCGCACAAGCTTATGTCATAGCCAAAGCATCCGGCAACCAGATAGGATTTATACCGGCATGGGTTCGGCTGATCGCTAACCATCGCTTATTGAGAGACGAACGCCACGCCGCCGAATGTTATCGCAACGGTTGTATTCCTGAAAGCATGAACTCGTATTGAGTTTGGGCCGTGAGTTGAAGAACCAAAGCCGATTTTGCAACACGCTCCAGAATGCGGAGAATAGAAGACGCCATGAACAGCCCCTCGCCTGCACCGGCACCCGTCCAGCGTTTGCTGTCGCTGGATGTGCTGCGCGGCATCACTATCGCCTTCATGATAATGGTGAACAACAACGGCGGCTCCGGCTCGTGGAGCTTCATGAATCATGCCAAATGGAACGGGCTTACGGCCACGGACCTGGTCTTTCCATCTTTTGTGTTTGTGGTGGGAGCCTCAATCGCCTATGCCTTTGAAGCCCGTCTGGCCCGCGGCGCCACGCGCGCTCAGTTAGCTCGCCACACAGCGCAACGGGCCGCGACACTCTTTCTGCTCGGCATGGTGATCAGCGGCTTTCCATTCTTCCCATTGGCACACTTGCGCATCTATGGCGTCCTGCAGCGAATCGCCCTCTGTTATATGCTCGTCGGCCTCTTCTATCTATGGGACAGACGCATTAGCACCAAAGTTGCGGCGCTGGTGGCGGCGCTGGTTGGTTACTGGATTCTGCTCCGCTGGGTTCCCGTGCCCGGCGCCGGAATGCCGGGCCGAGATATTCCTTTCATGGATCAAAGCCTGAACCTGGTCTCCTGGATCGACCGCCATATCATGCCCCATCACCTCTATCTGCAAGCGCCGGAGTACAACCAGCGCGACCCCGAGGGACTGCTCAGCACCCTGCCTGCGCTTGGCACCACGCTGCTGGGGCTGTTGACCGGCTTGTGGCTGCGCGCAAGCAAGCCGCTTGCGACTAAGGCGCTGGGGTTGGCCGCGGGAACCCTGGCCTGCCTGGCCTCTGGCTACCTCTGGTCCATCTGGTTTCCGCTCAACAAAAATCTGTGGACCAGCTCCTATGTGCTGGTTACGGCCGGCTGGTCGCTGGCCGTGCTTACATTGGCCTTCTGGGTGGCTGACGTGCGCGGCTGGCGCAAGCGCTGGACCTGGCCCTGGCTGGTGTTGGGGTCGAACGCCATCACGGCCTACATGATCAGCGAACTGATCCCCGGCACATTTTTTTATACTCGTTTCACGGCCGACGGACGGCGGACTAACGTGCTGGCCTGGGTCTTCAACCATGTCTTTGCGCACATTCCCAACCCCGGCTGGGCAGCGTTTGCTTACTCGGTTTCGATACTTGCGTTTTGCTTTATTCCAATGTGGGTGCTTTACCGCAAAAAGATCTTCATCAAGGTGTGAGGAGGCTGCTCGCCTATCTACCTCCCAACAGAAGTATGATCGCGCATATCCTGACCGTCGCAATCGATTGAAACCGAGAGGACCATTTCCATGATTTCTGCCGTCATGATGAAAAGATGCAATCCCATCCTTCTACCTGCCGGGCTCATCCTCGCCGTCCTTTCCGCAGCCTGCCTCCACGCTCAGATGGTGTCCCCCTCGATTGACCGACCGGACCAGCCATTTTCTTACTTTTCCAGGCCCACGGATGAGATCGGCATGATGGATGCCGAGGCTGCCACCGAGATCACTCCGGAGGGTTACCTGCGCACCGGCTACAGCGAGATGATGTTCTTCGCCGGCCCGGAGCTTGAGCCCACCAGCGTGCGCATCCGCACCCTCGAAGAGGGCCGCTTGCCTATCGTTCACTACGAGTTCGAGCGCGATGGCGTGGCTTACCGCTTTACTCTCTTTGCCGCTACTTTGGAAGGCAAGCTGGTGAATTTCATCCGCATCCGCATGAAGAACCAGTCCAGCCAGCCCAACCGCGCAATTGTTGCCACGGGCATCCGCTACGATGCCCCCAACTCCACCGGCGACCGGCATGGGGACAACCGCTTCGAACGCCCCGTCGAAGGCCGATTCCCCGGCGACTATCGCCAGCTCGGCGAGTCATTCAGCCGCATATGGGCCTACTCTTTCGACGGCAATCGCTTCCTTCGCGATGGCCGCCTGCTCTACACCTTTCCCGCAGGCTTTACGTCCCGTAGTTTCACGCTCCACGATGCTTATAACTTCAACCACCCGCAGGACGTGAGCAAACATACCAGACTTGATGTGGGACCGAATGCCGCGGAGGGCGTCGTCACTTATTCACGGCTGCTCCAGCCCGAAGAAGAGAGCGTTCTCGAATTCAAGATGCCCGTGGTTCCAACCGCAGAGCCGGCAGAGATGACGGCCATAGAGCAGGCCGCCTTTGACACTGCGAAGGCGCAAGTGACCGCGTTCTGGACTGGCATCCTCGATCAGGGCATGCAGGTCAGCCTGCCCGAGCAGAAGCCCGTGGATACCTTCTACGCCAGCCTGATCTACGACCTCATCGCCCGCGATCACATTGGCGCTGACTACATCCAGACGGTCAACAAGCTCCACTACCACTCGTTTTATCTACGCGACGGCGCCGACATTGCGCACAGTTACGACGTGACCGGTTACCCCGAGATTGCCCGGCAGGTCCTTGAATTCTTCGCGAAATCGCAAAAACCAGACGGCAACTTTCTCTCTCAGCCGCAGCAGTATGACGGCTGGGGCGAGGCCGTTTGGGGCTACTCCCAGCACTACCGCATTACACAGGACAAAGCTTTTGCCGAGTGGGCGCTGCCGCAGATCGGCCGCGCCGTGGACTGGCTCAAACAGGCCCGCACCGCCGATCCGCTGCACATCATGCCGGTCAGCAACGTGCGCGACAACGAGTACGTTCCGGGCCATCTGACTGGCTATAACTTCCTGGCGTTAAGCGGACTCAAGCTGGCCATCGAGATGGCCGGCGAGACCGGCCATGCGAACCTGGCCCAGAGCTGGCAGGCGGAGTACGACGACTTTCACCAGGCGTTCTTCAAAGTGCTGGAGGAGCGCGCCAGTGCGAACAACGGCTACATTCCGCCGGCGCTCGACGGGCAAAAAGAAGGCTACGACTGGGGAAACCTGCTGGCCGTGGTCCCCGAGCCTACACTCGATCCCCACGATCCCCGCGTAACCGCGACCCTCAAGGCGACCCAGGCCAAATACGCCGAGGGCATCATGACGTATGCCAACGGCGAGTTCCTCCACCATTACCTGACGATCAAAAACACCATGACGGAGGCCATCCGCGGCGATCAGGAACAGGCCCTTCACGAGTTTTACGCGCTGCTGCTTCACACCAGCAGCACCAACGCCGGATTCGAATACAAGATTTACCCGTGGGGCAATCGCAACTTTGAAGACAATCTCTCTCCGCACGGATGGTTTGCCGCCGAGTACAGGACTCTTCTGCGCACCATGTTGGTTCGTGAAGATGGCAACCAGATCCACTTGCTCTCGGTTGTCTCACCGGCATGGATTGGCGCGGGCAAAAGCATCTCCGTGCACCAGGCCCCTTCGAACTTCGGCGCCGTCGCGTTCACCCTCGATCAGCCGTCGGCAAACGAAGCGGTGCTTCATCTGAACTCTGCCTTCACCAGGCCGCCGCAGCAGATTGTTGTCCACCTGCCGTGGTTCGTCGATCTGAACTCCGCCACTGCCGACGGCAAGGCCATCCAGGCTGCCAACGGCGCATTGGTTGTTGCTCCGGGCACAAAGGAGATCCATATTCACTGGAGCCTCAAAGCCAACACTCCCGACGCGAGCTACGACCGCGCAGTCAAGGACTACAAAGCTGAATATGCCCGGCGCTATCAGATTCTTCTGCACGGTGAGGCGGTGGATCATCACTAATACCAGTCTCGTAAGCACATTTTATGAAATAGATGAAGGAATCCTTCTTTTACTGGAGCGTACATTGCGCGGCTGTCGCGGGAACGTCGCCGTCGTATGGCGGAAAATGCCGCGCGCATAACCTATGAAGCGGGCTAGGCAGATTTACCGGTTTGGCACATACGGCTAGTTGTTCGTATCCCGCGCTTCTCCGGCGATCAATTTGAGCGTAATCTTCTTTTGGCCGCGATAGAAGGTGACGCTGACGGTGTCGCCCGCCTGATGTTTTTCCATGACGGCGTTGATCTCCTGGGGATTGGTGACACGCTGTCCGTCGATGGCCACGATGAGGTCGCCGCCCAGCAGGATGGGTTGATTGCCCACGTAAGCCTGCTCATTGCCGCCGCGCAGGCCAGCCTTCTCAGCCGCTCCGCCGGGGATGACCTGCTCGATCAGAATTCCGGAATCAACTGCCAGGCCCATCTGCTCGGCCAAGTCGGGACCAATCTCCCACGACACGATACCCAGCGAGGGGCGCTTGACCCTCCCGTAGCGGGTCAGGTCGGCCAGCACTGCTTTGGCCGTGTTGATGGGGATGGCAAAGCCGATGCCGGAGCTTTGTTCAGCTCCGTTGGAGGCGATCATGGTGTTGATGCCGATGACCTCGCCGCGGGAGTTGAGCAGCGGGCCGCCGGAATTGCCGGGGTTGATAGCCGCATCGGTCTGGATGGCGTTCTCGATGGGCGCGCCATCGGCGTTGCGAACTGAGCGGATGGAGCTGATGATGCCCCGCGTCATGGTGCCGGCCAAGCCGAATGGATTGCCGATGGCGTAGACCTTCTGGCCTACTGAAAGCTCGACGGAATCTGCCAGCGTGACCGGTTGCAGGTCGGGCGCGTTGATCTGCAGCAGCGCCAGGTCGTGCGTGCGGTCGGTGCCCACCACCTTGGCGTCGTAGCTGCGCTTGTTGCTCAATTGCACTTTAATGCCGCGGTTGGCGCCTGCGATGACGTGGAAGTTGGTCAGCACGTGGCCGGCCTTGTCCAGAATGAAGCCCGAGCCCTGGCCCTGCTGCGGCACCGTTCCATAAAAGAAGTCGAAGACCAGCGTCGTGGAGGTAATGTTGACCACCGAGGGCAGCACCCGCTTGTAGATCGCGATGTTGTTCTGCTCCTCGGCATCGAAGGCGGGCGCGGCCTCCGCCTCGGTAAGCTGGAGCGCGGAACCAGGGCTGCTGGCACGAAAGAGATTGCCCATGGAGAGACGGTCAAATCTGGAGGGAAGATGCGCGGTGAGATACCAGAACCCACCCACCAGCAGAACAACAAGAAGTATTTGGCGCAGTTTCATCGTTTGTAATCCTCTAAATTGGTCAACTATCTCTATTCTAAAGACTCATTTACGGCAAGTTTGTTGCTTTCGGCCCGCAGGCGCTGCCACAGTACCTCTACCTGGGCGAGGAGGTCTTCTTTATCTCCTGAATTATCAATGACATAGTCTGCCTGCGAGGCTTTCACCGCATCGGGAATCTGGCGTGCGATGCGAAGCCGGGCATCGGCTTCGGCGGCTGCCCACCCCAGCGACGAAGACCGGTCGCTGGGGACCCCGGCTGCGCGGCCAGATTCCGCAGGGCAAACGCGGGCGGCATAGCGGGAAATCTTCACCTCGTCGGGCGCGGTAACCACGATGATGCGGTCAAAGCGCCGCCGCCAGTCGGCCAGGACGGTCTCGCTTTCGCCGCGGGCGCGGGCATCGCGCTCGACCTCAAAGATGAGCGCCGACTCGACGACGGCCACTGCGGCGGGATTGCGGCGAAAAATCTGGTGCATCCAGAACTGCTGGACGGCAATCACCGCCGGATGGATGATGGCGTTCAACTCTTGCAACCGCCCACCCTTGAAGGCCATCTCGGCCAGACGCGCGCGGTCCAGGCGCCCGTCCGGGCCAACTACCTCAGGGCCAAAGTGCTCCACAATCGAGGAAAAAACCGCCTGACCCGGCTCCATCAGCTCCCGGCCCAACTCGTCGGCTTCGATGACCTCCGCGCCCAATGCGCGCAGAGCCGCCGCAACGGTGCTCTTGCCGCTGCCCAGCCCGCCGGTGAGACCAACTCGAAGCATATCGCTGAACGCAGTATAGGCGATTAAGCAGTTCCCCCCGTGTCTCCCCGGTCCCCAGCTGCGAGGGACCGGGGGCACCCGAGTATTATTCGACAGGACATGAATCCTTGCTAAATTTCAGCTTTTTCTTATCTCCCAATGTAAATGTCACTCGAATCGTTGTCTCAACCTCAACGGGCTCACCATGAAAAATATACGGGCGATACTTCCACTGTTGCACAGCCTTAATTGATGCATCCTGAAGCATCTGCGGGCCACAAATGACATGCAGATCTGTAATATCTCCAGCTTTGGAGATCGTCGCGTGCAGCATTACGATACCGGACACGCGTGCAGCTTTGGCAATGCGAGGATATACAGGCTCGACCTTATAGAGCAGCATAACCGAGGCTGCGTCTTCAGGAATTAAAACCGGGTTCAAGCGATTCGGTACGTCTGCAATAGCAGGTGTGCCGCGGATTACATATGAAATCATCAGCAAGCAGACGGCTATGTATGTGATAATTTGCAATCTGCATGATTCGATACGTACATTGATCATTCAGAAATTATACTGAATACTGAGCGCGTAGCGGCGGCCACCACGACAACTCTTTGAGGTCACATTTTGTGACCTCAAAACTGGTACAGCTCCTTAGCCAATCGATAAAAATCATAGCCCCCGTCGCATCTTCGCGGCGCGCACCGTGTTGGCCATCAGCATGGCGATGGTCAGCGGGCCCACGCCGCCGGGAACGGGCGTATAGGCTCCTGCTCGCTCGAAGGCCCGGGGATGCACATCGCCCACCAGGACCGAGCCGTGCCTGGCGAAGGATGCTTCGCGCTTGGCGTCTCCGGCAAAGAATCGGTCAAATTCCGTGCGATCGGTGATGCGGTTGATGCCTACATCGATGACAGTCACGCCCGGGGTGACCATCTCCGGCGTAATGAAGCCCGGCCGGCCGATGGCGGCTACCAGAATGTCAGCCTGGCGGGTCATCGCGCCCAGATCGCGGGTCCTGGAGTGGCAAATCGTAACCGTGGCGTTCTGGTGCAGCAGCAGCATGGCCACCGGCTTGCCCACGATGTCGCTGCGTCCCACCACAACCGCGTGCTGGCCGGCGATGGGAATCCCGCTTCGTTTCAGAATTTCGATAATTCCGGCAGGGGTGCAGGGCGCAAGCGCCGGCCGACCTGCCAGCAATCTGCCCGCGTTCGCCGGGTGTAAACCATCCACGTCCTTGGCAGGATCAATCGCGTCGAGCAGGGCCTTGGTATCCACATGCGCCGGCAGCGGCAACTGAATGAGGATGCCGTCGATCACGTCGCGCGCGTTAAGGCTGGCTACCAGTTCGAGCATTTCCGCGGTGGTCACCGTCTCCGGCCGCGAGATCAGGTCGCTGAAAATGCCCAGGGAGGCGCAGGATTGCACCTTGCTACGGACATAGATCTGAGAGGCGGCTACGTTGCCCACCAGCACCGCCGCGAGGCCAGGGCGAATGCCGCGCCCGGCGAGCGCACGGACTTCCCCGGCCACCTCCTGCTTGATCTGGGCGGCAATCGCCACGCCATCGAGAACTCTTGGCATCTTGCGCTCCAAAGCTTATCGTATCGCTTTGCGCCTCTACACGGGGCTGGCGCGCTTCCCATTCAGAAACGAAGCATTCCACTAGCCCGACAAAGCCAAGCTCCCAAAAAGTGTGATCTGCCTCACATACAGCCATGAGTGGTGCCGATGTACGGTCAGGAACACAAGTAGTGTTCCAGATCACATAGGCATAGATTTGCAGAATCCCCTGGCAGCGGCGTGATGGAGAGAGATTGATGAGTGTTTTCAAGGATGCAGGGCATCTTTTCCGGTTCGCGGGGCTGTTTGTTCTCGCTTTCCTGGTCTTTTTAGTGGTGCGCCACTACGTTGTGCCCAAAAGCTTTGGGCAGTATGGACACTATCGCGGGGCGGCCATCGGCGAAATTGCAGCGCGGCCGGTGAAGTTTGCCGGCCATGAGACCTGCGAGACGTGCCACTCGGACGTGGCAGACAAGAAAAAGATCGGCAAGCACGCGCACGTAAACTGCGAAGCCTGCCACGGAGCGCAGGCCGGCCACGCCGACGACCCATCAATCAAACCCGTTCTGCCGGACACGGCGGTTCTCTGCGTCCGCTGCCACAGGGCCAGCGCGGCCAAGCCCAAGAACTTTCCGCAGGTTGATCCGGCAAACCACTACCAGGGCACTTCGTGCAAAACATGTCACAGTCCACACAGCCCCGGCATCGATGCGGGAGGTGCAAAATGAAGATTTCCCGGCGTCAAATGCTGATTCTGTTGCCCGCCGCGGCGGTTGCCTGGGAGTCCGTGATGGCCGGAACCCCGGAAGACGCTCCCAACTACAAGATGACCGACCACTGGTGGGGCATGTTGATTGACACTCCCAAGTGCATTGGCTGCGGCAACTGCGTGCGCGCCTGCCAGACCGAAAACGACGTGCCGGATGGATACTTCCGCACCTGGGTCGAGCGCTATCACGTCTCGGACGAGAATATGACCGAGCCCGAGGTCATCTCGCCGGACGGAGGCAAGGAAGGATTCCCGGTTGCCCAGCAGGATGACAAGAAGTACTTCTTCGTTCCCAAGCTGTGCAACCACTGCGCGGATTCGCCCTGCACGCAGGTGTGCCCGGTGGGCGCAACCTTCATCAGCCCGGACGGCGTGGTGCTGGTGGATCAGAAGTACTGCCTAGGCTGCGCCTATTGCGTGCAGGCCTGTCCCTATGGCTGCCGCTACATTCATCCGGAGAAGAAGGTCGCCGACAAGTGCACGCTCTGCAAGCACCGGCTGGCCAAGGGGCTCACGACGGCATGTTGCGAAGTCTGCCCCACTGGAGCGCGCCAACTGGCCGACCTGAAGGATCCCAATGACCCTATCCATGCCTTCCTGAAGACGCACAGCGTGCAGGTGTTGAAACCGCAGATGGCCACCGGCGCCAAGGTTTTCTATAACGACCTGGACGGATCGGTGCGGTGAGGACAGTGAAAGAGTGAACAAGTGAACAGTGATCAAACGGGTGAGGGTTTATGAACGGCGTTGAAGGCTTCATGTATCCGAACGAAGTCGCTCTGCAGTGGAGCGTGCTGATTGTTTTGTATCCATTCATCACGGGCCTGGTGGCGGGCGCATTCATTCTGGCGTCGCTGGAGCGCGTCTTCCGCGTGGATGCGGTGAAGCCCACCTACCGGCTGGCGCTGCTGACAGCATTATCTTTCCTGCTTGTCGCGCCCTTGCCTCTGCAACTGCACCTGGGCCACCCGGAGCGCTCGCCGGAGATGTACTTCACGCCGCACAGCACCTCGGCCATGGCCATGTTCGGCTATGTGTACTTGTGGTACCTGATGGCCGTGCTGGTGTTGGAGATCTGGCTCGACTACCGCCGCGACATCGTACTGCTCGCGCAATCCAGCAAGGGCCTGCTGAGGTGGGTTTACAAACTGATGACGCTCGGCTCCAGCAACATCAGTGAGCGTTCGCTGGCCATCGACGACCGCGTGGGCTGGATCGTCACCCTGGTCGGCATTCCCTCCGCATTCCTGCTGCATGGCTACGTCGGCTTCATCTTCGGCTCCATTAAGGCCAACCCCTGGTGGTCCTCGCCGCTGATGCCGGTGGTCTTCATCTTTTCCGCCATGGTCTCGGGCATTGCCGGGGTCATGCTGCTCTACATGGCTATCACTAAAATGCGCGGGCAGAAGATCGACATGCGCTGCGTGGACGCCATCGCCATGTACCTCTTCTACATCTTCATCATCGACTTCAGCCTGGAAATGCTGGACCTGGTGCACCGCATTTACGAGGCAGACGAATCCTTCCGCAGCCTGAACTTTTTGGTCCACACCCAGCTCTACATTCCGCATATCGTGATTCAGATCTGCCTAGGCACGCTGACGCCGCTGATTTTGCTGTTCATCACACAAGTGGTCAAGCTCTCGGAGATTGTCCGCAAGCGCATCTACGCCATCTCCGGATCCCTGGCCCTGATTGGCATCTTTGCCATGCGCTGGAACGTGGTGATCGGCGGGCAGTTGTTCTCCAAGAGTTTTCTCGGCTACACCACCTACAAGATGAGCCTGGTGACGCGCGAGGGCCTACTGGTGGCGATCTTCCTGACCCTGCTGCCGCTGTTCTTCCTGTGGGTGCTGGTAAAGCTGCTGCCGCCGTGGCCTGAAAAGAGCGCGCATGTGGCGGCCGCCGGAGATTAAGGCACAGCAGAACTTCTTTTACTCGGGTGGTACTGATGAGCGACCTTCCTCGCACACTCGAAGATCTCACCGCGCGTCTGGCAGCACTGGAGCGGCGCGTTGATGCGCTGGAACGTCCTTCTTCGGCGGCAATCGTACCTGAGCCGGTTGCACGGCCGGCCGCCGTAGACGGTGAAGAGCTCTCCCTGGCACATGCCGGCGGCGCTTTCTCCGTGCTGGGCAAAGCCATGCTGGGCATTGCCGGCGCTTACCTGCTGCGCGCCGTCGCCGAGTCCGGTTCGCTGCCCCGCCTGGCGATTGCCGCCTTCGCCATTGTTTACGCGCTTCTGTGGCTGGTGGCCGCGGCGCGCGTCCCGGCCAAGGAGTGGTTTTCCAGCACCGTCTACGCCGGCACTTCCGCCCTGATTCTCGCTCCCATGCTCTGGGAACTGACACTGAGCTTCAAGGTGTTGCCCGCACGGGCCGCCGCCGCCATTCTTTGCTTATTTGTGATTGTGGCCACCGCGCTCGGATGGAAGCGGACTCAGGCGCCTCTTTTTTGGATGGCCAATATTGCCGCGGCAGCAACAGCGCTCGCCTTGTCGGTTGCCACGCACCTGCTCGTGCCCTTCATCGCAACACTTCTAGTGATGGCGTTGATCTCAGAGTTTGCTGCCGTACGCAGCCACCTGCTGAGCGTGCGGCCCCTGGCGGCACTGGCAGCGGATGCAGCCATCTGGGCGCTGATCTTCATCTACTCCGGCCCGGCAAGCACGCGCATGGATTATCCGGCGCTGGGGACGGCTGCCTTGCTCTTGCCCGGCTGCCTGCTTTTTCTCATCTACGCGGCGAGCGCAGCCCTGCGCACCCTGCTGCTCGCGCAGAAGGTCACCGTCTTTGAAACCGGACAGGCGATGATCGCGTTTTTGCTGGCCGCATCGAGCGTACTTTATTTTGCGCCGCACAACGGAGCAATCGTGCTGGGCGCGGTTTGCCTGCTCTTCTCGGCGGCGTGTTACGCGGCAGCCTTTCTCCTGTTGGGCAAAGCTGCCGAAGGCCGCAACTTTCATGTATTTGCAGCGTGGGCCGCGGGTCTGTTTCTGGCAGGAAGCTATCTATGCCTGCCACAGTTCTGGCTCTCCGCGGTTTTGGGTCTAGCCGCGATTGCCGCCACCATTTTCGGAACACATCTCACGCTCCGTTTTCATGGCCTGGTCTTTCTGTTGGCGGCAGCGGTTGCATCGGGACTGCTGAATTATATTGTCCATGCCCTAGCCGGAACCTCGCCCGCCAGGCTGGACGCAGGCGTCTGCATCGTCTCACTCTGCGCGTTTGTGTGCTACGCAGCAGGCAAGCATCTCCCTCAAGAGAACTGGAAACCACAGCTTCTTTATCTGGCAACAGCGGCTCTGGCGATCTTCTCGCTGGCGGCGCTGCTGGTCGAGGACCTGCTTTGGCTCTCCGCTCTGCGCATCGTTCCCAGCGCGCCTTACGTTGCTTTCATTCGCACGCTCATTTTCTGCGCCCTGGCACTTGCGCTGGCCTTTGCCGGTCCCCGCTGGCGCCGCGTCGAGTTGACGCGCATGGCTTACGCCACGCTGGGACTGGTTGCCGCCAAGCTGCTCCTGGAAGACCTGCGTCTTGGCCACCTGGAGTTCATCGCCGCCGCCATCTTCCTATTCGCGATCACATTGATCGCAGTCCCGCGCCTGGCACACAAAAAGAAGAAGGTATAGGGCGCAACACGGCGCTCCGAAATTGAGTTCTGTGCTTTCCCACCCTTGCCACAAAAACAAAAGCGTGGCAAGGATGGGGCACCCAGTTCTGCTCAGGATAAATCCGGCGATCAGCGATAAACCTCAGGGTGATAGCGCCGCGGCGGTTGGATACGTGCTTCCGCGTTTCTCAGCTTCAGCTTGCTGATGTGCACGTCGTAGCCGGTTCCGGGCAGCAGCGATTCCAGCACAAAGGTCTCCGTGCCATCGGCGCGCAGTTCACGATAGCGGTAGACGCCCACGTCGCCCTCGCTGGTTTCCGTGCCGCCCGAAGGCGCGTCAAGAAAGCGCTGCGCATCGGCCACAGCAGGCGCTGCGTGGCTTCCGCCCTCGGTCAGGCTTTCAGCCGCATAGGAGCGCACCAGCTTGGTCCAATAACGGTTGAGCAGATCGGTGTCGGCAAACAGGTCGGCCCACACAATCTCGCCGCGCACGGCCACCACCACGCCGATAGCGCCCTCTTTGCGAAGCTGCGCGATTACCTGCTCGCGCGCCTTCATCACCGGAGCGGCGGCCTCGTCCACCTTGGCGCTCACCGAGCTGTCCTCCATGGCTTTGGCGTAGCTGGTGGTTCCCATCGAGCGGGAGTACCCATACCCTCCACCCGATCCGCCGTCCATGGCAACGCTAGCGGAAGGAGCAGCAGCGACCGCCATCTGGCTGATACTTCCCCGCACGGAGTTCCACACCTCCTGCTGATCTTTGGCGACCATGGCCCGCTCTCGCACGCTGGGCTGCACCATGAAGCTGTGCGCGGGCGCCTTGGCCGAGGCGCCAAAAGACTCCGAGCTCGCGGTCCAGCGCCCCGGCTCGATGCAGAAGACTCCCAGGTCAATGGGTTCGCTGCCGGCCGGCACAATGCGATCCTTGGCGATGACCCGATCCTGCTTGCCCCCGGTGACGATCTCGCCGGCCAGCAGCAGCAAGGGCTTGCCTGAGTTGTTCACCAGCACCAGCGTGTTCACCTCGTCTCCGCGATATGGCGGCACGCCGATGGTTCCTCTTTGCCGCACCATTCCCCGCGCGCGGCCGGCCTCGGTCACTTCCACCTGGCCGCTCTTGATGCCCTCATCCAGAGTGATAAACGGAGTTGCTCCTGCTGATTTGCCGCTGGCCCGGACCACCGGAAACAGAAGCATGTTCCCGCTCTCGATGGGGGCCAGCACCTTGTAGGAACTACTCGCTGTTTCCTGCGGCCCGCCTGCCGCCTGCACTCCACCCTGTTCGACAAACGCCGCAAGCGTCAAAACCAACGCGCCCGCCACTCCCAACCTGCTCAGATTCTTCATGACTCTCCTCCGCCAGTAAACCGGCATCTGAATGAGGAACGCAGCCCAGCTAATTTCTTGCAGATTTTTTTAGATCGCCATTTTGGCGTATCGTGAGTGCGTGGGGATTATGCCCTCCCAACCCGTTGAAGCGAGTGCTGCAGCCAGCATCACAGCCGTGCCGGAATTGATCTCCCATGTCCTGGTCGAAGAGCTTTGGAGCGAATCAGGAACGGCTGCTTATGGGTTGGAGCGCGAGCAGTTCCGCGATATCCTGGAGCGCGTTGCCTCGGCGCAGAACTTCGGCCTGGGGCCTGGAGAAATAGCTTCACGGCGGCAGCAGAGGGACTTCTTTTACGGCCTCCGGCTCGCCGACCTGGTGCTGGCGCGAGCCTGTGCAAACGGGCACCCCGGCGCATGGGAGCATTTCCTGGCCACTTACCGCCAACCGCTGACGCGCGCAGCGGTTGCCATTACGGGCAGCGACACACTGGGCCGCGAGCTGGCCGATCAACTCTACGCGGAGCTTTATGGATTAACAACCCGCGACGGCGTCCGCCGCAGCCCGCTGGATTCCTACCGCGGGAGAGGCTCGCTGATGGGCTGGCTGCGCACCACGCTAGCCCAGCGCCACGTGGACCATTACCGCAGCACCCGTCGCGAGCTTCCGCTGGACGATCCGGCGGACAGCCATGACCCTCCGGCCGCAATCCCCGAGCCGGAAAATTCCCCTGCTGATTTGCTGCTTCTGGGCAGGGCAATTGAAGAGGCTCTCTGCCAATTGGCCGCCGAGGAGCGCTTTCTGCTGGCCGCCTACTACCTGGATGGGCGAACCCTGCTGGAAATCGCCCCCCTGCTTCACGTTCATGAAGCAACTGTGAGCCGCAAGCTGCACCGGGTGACCAGCGGCCTCCAGAAGCAGATCCTCCGCAATCTGCAAGGGCTGGGGCTGAGCAAGCCCGCCGCACAGGAGGCGCTGGGAGTCGATCCGCGCGATCTGAATGTGAATCTGAAGAAAATACTGCAAATTTCGTCACTGGATGCGTTCCAAGAGAAGGCTGTATCGTGAACACAACTTCACAACTCGATCTTCATCCCGACGCCGAGAGCCTCAACGCCTTCGCCGAGCAGGCGCTTGCCGCGCAGGAGCGCGAGCAGGTTCTCGCTCACCTAGCCGGATGCAGCCGCTGCCGGCAAGTGATTTTTCTGGCGCAGCAGGCAGCCGCCGGCGAAGAAACTTCGGCAGCACAACCCGGAATGTGGTTCTGGAACTGGCGCTTTGCCTGGGTTCCGGCCGCGGCTCTGGCAGCGGCGCTGGCGCTGGTGGTTACCTTTCATCCAAGTCACACTGCGCCTGCTCCGGAGATGGCGAAGATCGCACCGCTCAGTGAATCAGCCGCGCCCGCGTCCGTCCCGCAGGAGCGGACAGGCGCAGGAGCAACGCACAGGCCAGCTTCGCCGCTCGCGGAGAAATCCGTTGCCGGAAACGTTGAATTTAGCGCGCATCGCAAGCCGGCGGAGAATCTGGCGCTGGAGGCCGCTCCTCCCGCCGCGCTCCCGGCTGAGCCGGGCGCAAGCGCAGCCTCGACTGGGTCAAGCCATGCCGCCATGTCGCTTTCCGTGGAGACCGCGCCACAACCGGTGGCGGCGGCGCACTTCCAACCTGAACTGGCTGTAGCCGCAGGGCAGCAGGAACAGCAACGGAACTTCGACACGCTCTCGGCCAGCGCCGATGCCTCGCGGCAGCTTTCACAAAATAGCATGCGAGCGGAATCTTACTCCGCTCAAGTCATCCGCCCCGCAGCAGCCGCCCCGGCGGCGTCGAGGCAGGCAAAGAAGGCCACCTCTGCCGCCAGCTTCGACATCGCCACGCAACGGCAGCTCACCGGGTTGACTGCCTCCCGCAAGGCATATTCGCCGACGCTGCCCAGCGGCCGGACGGCTGTTTCCACGGCAATCATTCAGAATCTCATGCTGGAAATCGATCTGGATGGCGCATTGTTTTTAAGCGGAGACTCCGGCCAGCATTGGGAGCAGGTCACCCGTCAATGGACGGGGCGCGCGATTGAGGTGCGGACGAAAACAGGCTTGAATGGCAATGCCGCGCCGGCTGGAGGATTTGAATTGAAAAATGAGGCCGGCTTAATCTGGGCAAGCGCGGATGGTAAGACCTGGACGGCACAATAAAACTTCCCTACGCGCTGGAAATTGCCTCGGCTGCGTTTTGCGGAGCGGTACAACCTGTTGCGGCAGAATCGCTTGATTTTATATCGGTAATACCTTTGCTCTTTGAGGCGCAATTCTTAGATCTCTCACATTCAACGCTGGCTTGCTCAAGGAATCTCTCCGCGTGCCGAAAGGATGATTACAAGGCAATTTCTTTGTGATGCGCCACGTGTTGTTTCCGCCCGGCGCGCTGCAAAGGCAGAACGATCAGTCTGCCCGTGCGGTTTATCAGGACGAAGGGAGATTCAGATGTTGCAAGTTGAGGAGCGAAGGAAAGAGGCAATCACTCCGTCCTGGGCACATCTCCGCATTCCGCCTTTTCCTCAGGTTGCTCTCCGGGTACTGCAACTGGCCAACAATGAGAACGTGCAACTGCACGAGTTGAGCTCGCTGATCTCCTCCGATCCGGCCTTTGCCAGCGAAGTGCTTACCATTGCAAATTCGCTTTTGTATGCTCCGCGGTTTCCCGCCAGCAGCATTCTGCAGGCCATCGCCGTGCTGGGCGCGAATAACCTGCAAGGTCTCTGCCTGACAGTCGGCGTGCGCGGGTACATGGGAAAAGCGCTGAACCAACCTGCCATGCGCGCCATCTGGCGCCACAACCTGGCCTGTGCGCTGATCGCCGATCAACTGGCTTCCGTGGGGTTTCTCGACCGGGATGTTGCGTTCACAGCGGGCGTAATGCACGACATCGGGCGGCTGGCGCTGGCCGTGATCCGGCCCAAAGAATACAGCCTCCTGTTGGGCGCTCATAGCGGCTCTGCCGCCAGCATACTCAACGCCGAGCGGGATCTGTTTGGATGGGATCATTGCGAGGCGGGCCGTCAACTGATCGAGGAATGGAAGATGCCCCCGGAGTTTGAACCTATTGTCGCCGAGCATCATGCGGCCCGGAGCATGGAGGGTCCGTGGAGAATGGCCGAGCTGATCAACGTGAGCTGCCGCATGGCAGACACCGTCGGATGCGCCGCCTTTCCCGGCTGCGAGGCCGCGCTGTTTACCGATCTGCTGGACGAACTGCCCGAGCGGGAGCGCAGGCTCTTTCATGCCACGGTCGAAACCCTGGCCAACGAAATCGCCCGGAAGATCGATTCCGTAGAATCGGTCAGGCTGTGAGAAGCTCGTCGATAAATGTCCGGCCATCAATGTAGAAAATCACGAGCCTGCGCCCGCCGCCCTAGAACCGGAAAAAGTTCTTGGCCAGAAACAGCACGTTCGCCGGACGCTCAGCCAGCCGGCGCATGAAGTACGGGTACCAGTCGTCACCGAAGGGGACATACACGCGCACGTTGTAACCCTCCTCGACGAGCTTACGTTGCAAGTCGCGGCGTATTCCATAGAGCATCTGGAACTCGAAGCGGTTGCGATCGATGCCGTGTTCTTTGGTGTAGCTCTTGGCAGCAGCGACCATAGCGTCATCGTGTGTCGCTAACCCGTGGAACTGCGGGCTGGCCAGCAGCAGATTGGCAAGTTTGATAAAGTTTGCGTCCACATCGGCCTTGCGCGGAAACGCGATCTCCGCCGGCTCCTGGTAGGCGCCTTTGCACAGCCGCACGCGAATGCCGTTGGCAATCAGGTCTTCAATATCTTTTTGGGAGCGGAAAAGATAGGCCTGGATGACGATGCCAATCGCCTCGCGCAGTTCCGGCTTGGCGTGCAGCCGCTCGACAATCTCCATGGTCACCTGCGTTAACGACGAATCCTCCATGTCGATGCGGACAAAGCTGCCCGTTTTGCCAGCGTGCTGAGCCACGCTCTCGGCAATGCCTTCGGCCAGCGCGGGCGACAGGTTCAGCCCCATCTGCGTCAGCTTCATGCTGATGTTGGCGTTCAGCTTGCGTGCTGCAATCGCATCCAGCAGCTTGTGGTAGACATCGGCTGCGGCCCTGGCCTCGGCCTCCGTGGTCACGCTCTCGCCCAGCGAGTCCAGCGAAACGCTCATGCCCTGCTTGTTGACCTCTTCGGCCACCCGCAGGGCGTCGTCGATCTCCATGCCGGCAATAAACCGCGCGCTGAGCCGCTTGCCCACACGGGAATGTTCGCTGAAGCGGCGCAGAGGCCGATTGTGAGACAGTGCGATAAAAAACGAACGAAGTACAGGCATCTTGTGGTCCTCCTGGAATAGACCATCTATTCGCGGCCATATTCCGGACCAACTAGTTTCTCACATAAAAGTCAGGAGGGCGGTGACGGGCAAATCCGCCTTTCCGGCCGGCGTTCGGCCACGGGAATTTTTGCCGGGGAACCTCGCTTACGAAACCGCCGGCCAGCGATAATGCCCGGCTGCCCGCTGTTCGTGAAAGGCATCGAGAGGACTTTCTTCCACTCCGCGGCCGATATTGTGCACCACCCGCGTTTGCAGGCCAACGCTCACCACGATGCCCACATGTGGCAGGCGCGCATCCAGCAACCAGGTGAGAATGTCGCCCACCTCAATGGACTTGGGGAATCCGTCGCCGGGCGTCGGCGCATAGGCGGCCCATAGCCGCGCCCCGGCCCGCGTCCAATAGGTCTCCAAATTCAGCACCCGCCGGTGGTCGATGTTCGTATCGGGCTTCTTCGATCCCCACGCCTTGCGCGCCGGATATGCGGCGAAGTCTTTCAGCATGTCTTCATGCACCAGCTTTTGCAGGTCCAGCCCCAGCCCGTCGCGCGCCGCGCGAATCACCACGTCGGCGCAGACCCCGGTTGAGCGCGGCACATCGCCGCCGGGATAAGCCAGCTTCGTCCATGTCGGATCGTAGCTCGTCGTCACGCCCAACTGCGCCCGCGCCGCCTCAGCCAGTTTTTGTCCGTTGGTCTGGGCCGCGAACGCAAACCTTCCAGATGCAACCCATACCGCCGTCAAGCCGCCAAGGACACTTCGTCGCTGCACGGCAAAAACCTCACCTATCTGATCTCGTAGACCGTGCTGCCGTGAGCAGGCAAGGTCACCATGACTTCCTTCGTTTCCTTGAAGCCGTCTTCCTTCCACATATCCTGGGCCAGGTGCTTCTTGCTCTCCAGGCCAAGCTGCGTCCAGTTCACGCGCAGCGTCACCGGCTTGTCGTCCAGATTGAAAAAGCCAAAGAACTCCGCGTAATTTCTTGCCCCCGGTGCGTTGATCGTTGCCCGCCACACCCGCGCGTTCTCAAATCCGGCCCCCAGGCTTGTCAGATCGACCGGATGGCTGTAGGTCACATTCTGGTTCATGAAAAGTATCGACTGATTGGAGATCAGTGACTTGCTGAACTCGTCCAACTTCGTCAGATTCGCGCCCAGAATCAGCGGCGAGCGTGCGATGGCCCACAGCGTGAACTCGGTCCGCTGTTCGTCGTGCGTCAGCCGCGACTGGCGCGCCACGCCCCAGCCCGGATGCGGCCCCAGCCAGCCCCAGGGCAGCATATCCGCGTCCGGCCAGTTGCCCTCTTTCGCATAGGTAAACCACTTGGCCAGCCGGTCGAATTCGTCGCGCACGCCGAAGGGAAATTCGCCGCCGCCTAACTTGTCTGGAAACGTCCAGCCATCCCAGTGGTCGTCGCTGATGCGCCACATCTGCGCCATCTCTGCCACTTCGGCCGCGTGCTCCAGTTGCGTCGGACCCGGAGAAAGGCTCAGTACAATCGGCCTCCCCATCTTGCGAATCGCCGCCGCAATCTGCTGAATCTCAGTAGGCCGGTAGGGATGGTCGCTGATACAGTCCACCTTGATGAAATCGATTTCCCAGCTTGCATAAAGCTTCAGCATCGAGTCGTAGTAGGCCTGACCGGCCTGGTTGTCCGCCACGCCGTAGTTGCCGTCGTCCCACGGACAGGTCTCCGTCGTGTCGGCCGCATCGGCCGCGTGAAACCTCGACCCCGCAATCGGCAGATTATCCTTCACCGCCTGCTTGGGAATCCCGCGCACAATATGGATGCCGAACTTCATCCCCTGCTTGTGCACCCAGTCGGCCAGCGGCTTGAATCCCGAGCCATTTGCCGCCGTCGGAAAGCGGCTCGCCACCGGAAGCAGAATCCCATTCGAGTCCAGCAGGTACTTTCTCTCGGCAAGGTTGCGGCCGTTGGGGTTTTCCATGTACCACCCTTCGTCGATCACCGCATACTGCCAGCCCAGGTCCTTGAAGCCGGCCAGCACCTTCACGTTGGCTCGGAAGTCGGCCTCGTTGATGGTCAGCCCGTACGCGTCCCAACTGTTCCAACCCATCGGTGGAGTGGGCGCGGGATTCTGTGCGGGAGTGCGGGTTGCGGCGATGGTGAAAAGAAGAGCTGCAAAAAAGAGGCTGCGGCGATCCATGCGGGAAAGATACCACAATTGCCGCCGCTTGATCAGCACTCACAACTGAATCTTCACCGGCCAAGTCTTCCAGATCTCCGCGCAGTAGTCGCGGATGGCGCGGTCTGAGGAGAACTTGCCGATGCGCGCCACATTCAGAATCGACATCCGCGTCCACGCATCCTGATCCTTGTAGGCCGCGCTCACACGGTCCTGGCAATCGACGTAAGACTGATAATCGGCCAGCAGCATGTAGTCGTCCGTGGCCAGCAGGGAGTTCACCAGCGGCTCAAAGAGCGTCCGGTCGCCGCGTGAAAATTCGCCGTTGGAGAGCGCCACCAGCACCTCCCGCAGCAGGCCGTTGGCGTCGAAGATGGCGCGCGGGTTGTAACCCTCCCGCTTGCGGCTCTCAACCTCGGGGGTGGTCAGCCCAAAGAGGAAGAAGTTCTCCGCGCCCACCTCCTCGCGGATTTCGATGTTGGCCCCATCCAGCGTGCCGATGGTCACCGCGCCGTTCATGGCGAACTTCATGTTCCCGGTACCCGATGCCTCCTTGCCGGCCAGAGAAATCTGTTCGCTCAAGTCCGCCGCCGGATATACCCTTTGCCCCAGCTTCACGCTGTAATCAGGTAGAAAAATTACCTTCAGCCGTCCCCGCACCAAGGGGTCGGAGTTGATGGCCTCGCCCACCGAATGAATCAGCTTGATAATCAGCTTGGCCATGCGGTAGCCGGGCGCGGCTTTTCCGCCGAAGATAAAGGTCCGTGGCGCCACTTCCGCGTCCGGATCGCGCTGGATGCGCTTGTAGAGCGTAAGGATGTACAGAATCAGCAGGTGCTGGCGCTTGTATTCATGCAACCGCTTCACCAGCACGTCGAAGATCGAATCCGGATCGATGGCCACTCCCAGCTGGTCATGAATGTAGGCGGCAAGCTGCAGCTTGTTGTGCCGCTTGATGGCGCGCCACTCCGCGCAGAACTCCGGATCATCGATGAGCGGCTCCAGTTTGTGCAGCTTTTCCAGGTCCCGTACCCAGCCCGAGCCGATCCGCGCGGTCAGCAGTTGCGCCAGCCGCGGATTGCTCAGCCGCATCCAGCGCCGCGGCGTTACGCCGTTGGTCTTGTTGCTGAACTTCTCCGGCGTCAGCGCGTAGAAGTCGCTGAGTACGTGGGTTTTGAGAAGCTCGGTATGCAGCGCGGCCACGCCGTTGATGGCATGGCTGCCCAGCGCGGCCAGGTGCGCCATGCGCACGAACTTCCCGCCCTCTTCGTTAATCAGCGAAAGCCGCTGCACGCGCCCCTCGTCGCCGGGAAACTTCACGCGTACGTTTTCCAGATGCCGCCGGTTAATTTCGTCGACAATCTCCAGGTGGCGCGGCAGCAGTGTACCAAACAGGCCCCGCGGCCATTGCTCCAGCGCCTCCGGCAGAAGCGTGTGGTTGGTGTAAGAGAGCGTGTGTTCGGTCACGTGCCAGGCCGCATCCCACTCTATATCGTGCTCGTCCACCAGCAGCCGCATCAGCTCCGCCACCGCAATCGCCGGATGCGTGTCGTTCATCTGAATGGCGAAGTTGCGGTGCAGCTCGGCCAGCGAACGATGCTGCGCGGCCTGAATTTTCAGGATGTGCTGCAAGCTGCATGAGACAAAGAAGAACTGCTGTGCCAGCCGCAACTGCTTGCCCTGGACACCCTCGTCATTGGGGTAAAGTATCTTCGAGATGTTCTCGCTCGACACTTTCTCGGCCACCGCGCCCAGAAAATCCCCCTGGTTGAAGGTCTCAAAGTCGAAGCTCTCCACCGCCTGCGCCGCCCACAGGCGCATGGTGTTGGCGGTGTTGGTGCGGTAGCCTAGAATCGGCGTATCGTGCGGAACACCGCGCACCAGTTTTTGCGGAATCCACTCCGTGCGCACACGTCCCTTGGCGTCGGTATGCCGTTCCGTGCGCCCGCCCATCTTCACTTCAAAGGCATCCTCGGGCCGCTCCAGCGCCCAGGGATTGCCCAGCCGCAGCCATTTGTCGGTCGATTCCACCTGCCAGCCGTCGCGAATCTGCTGGTCGAAGATTCCGTACTCATAGCGGATGCCGTAGCCGATGGCCGGAATATCCAGCGTGGCCAGCGAATCCATGAAGCACGCAGCCAGACGGCCCAGCCCGCCGTTACCCAGCCCCGGCTCCTCTTCCTGCTCAATCAGCACTCTCAAATCCAGGCCCAACTGCTTCATAGCCTGCTCGGTCTCGCCGTAGATGCCCAGGTTGATCAGATTGTTGGCCAGGTGCGGACCGGTCAAAAACTCCGCTGACAGATAGCAGACCACCCGTACATCCTGCGCCTGGTAGTTTTTCACCGTCTGAATCCACCGCTCCACCAGCCGGTCGCGCACGGTGTGCGCCAGCGCCATGTAAAGGTCGTTCACCGTGGCCCGCTCGACGCTCCGCCCCTGCACAAAAAACAAGTTATCCAAAAACGATTGCGCCAGGTCCTCGACTCTCAAGCCGGTTCTCTGGCCCTTTTTCGATCTCGTCTGGTGCGTGTCGGCTTGCGTCAGCGTGGTGGTTGTTATCTCGGTCATTAGTTTTCCTCGTCTCCCCAAACAGGCGGACAGTTCCCTCAAACGGAGAGCCTGCCCTCAACATTAGGCCGGGCGCGCCGGAGAACGATGAAAAAGATGTCAAATGCGCCTGGAAAACGCGCTTCTGGTCCATTATGAAATTTCTAATGCCGTTTTGGTGACAGCGGCTTCGGCTGTCCGGGACATAGTCGGTTGACTCGACTAGCCGGAATTCACGCAAAAAATATTTCTATTTGGACCATTGCAATCCACAATAATCCGTGGTACTTGTTAGATTGCCTGCCCGCTGCGCAGGCTTCCCCGCCACGCAGAGTGGTCCAGCGGCCAAGGAGAAAAATTTTTTCGTCCCAGGGAAAGGCTCTGCTCGGAATGCAGGTTCTGTCTCTGCTTCCTGCAGCTGCCCTGTTCATTCCCCGAAATTACCACAGAGCCGTCTCCAGCAGATTGACGGCGGCAACAAACCCCTTCCAAGGAGCGAGTTTATCAAGAATGATTTGCGCGTTTTGTTCGTTGTGTCCCTGGCTGCTCTGCTCAGCGCCCCGGCGCTTGCGCAGACGGCCGTGTTATCACCACCCAAACCCGCCGACAACGGCCCCTCGCTGGCCGTCACCATGAATTACCTCCAGGACAAGCTGAGCGGCATCGGCAAAGTCAGCTTCGTCACGTTCTATCAGAACACCACGGATAACAGCAATGGCAGCAACATCATGACGAATGAGGTCAGCCATGCTGTCGCCAATATAAACCCGTGCCGTGTCACCAATCACTGGAAGTCGACAAACGGCGGTGCAACCTTGATGGACATAGATGCTGGTATCCCGCTGCGAGATGTTATTGACATCACAGTAAAGCCATTCACTCAGTATCAAACTGAGCTGGATGCAAGTTTGGGCAATCCCAACTTTGTTACCACCTCTACGAATCCGGCTTTATCGGCACTGCTTGTGCACCGCGCGCACGGAGTGGTGAACCTCTTCCCGTTCACCGATGCCGATGCGGCCAACCGCGTCGCCAAAGCCATGGTCCACGCCGTCGAGCTCTGCGGTGGCGGCAACAAAGACCCCTTCTAAGACGCGAATATTCGCAGATCCCGTCCCCTTCGCTCCAGTACGATATGCTGGAGATTCCGGCAAGCGGAGGAGCAGACACGCAATGAACGTGGTTTTGGGAATTGATGGCGGAGGAACGCACACCCGCGCCTCCATCGTGCAAGGGGAACGGGTTTTGGCTCACGCCCAGAGCGGTTCCATCAAGCGCCTACGCGTGGGCGCGGAAGCCGCTGAAGCCAACCTGCGCGCGCTGCTCAAAGAGGCCTTCGCCAAGGCCGGCGTGAGCGGTGTGCGTGCTGCCTCAGTAGGCGTGGCCTCTGCCTCCATGCCCGGAGTCAAGGAGTGGATCACTGCGGTTCTGCTTGATTTCGGAGCGGAGCGCACGGAGGTTGTAGGCGACGAAACCATCGCCCTCGATGCGGCCTTCCATGGCGGCCCGGGAATCCTGCAGATTGCCGGCACCGGCTCCAACACCGTGGGCCGCGCGCCCGATGGCACACGCGAGGGCGCAGGCGGCTGGAGTTCGCGCCTGGGCGATGAAGGTTCCGGCTACTGGATCGGCGTCAACAGCCTGCGCCGCGCGCTCCATGCATACGACCGCGAGCAGCCTACGCAAGTCCTCAAAAAAGTCGGCGAAATCTGGGGCACACCCAACCTGCGCGAACTGATCAACCTGGGCGACAGCACGCCCGGCCCCGACTTTGCTGCTCTCGCGCCGGCCATCAATGAATTAGCCGACGCCGGCGATCCTGTCGCCAAAGACACCCTCGCCCAGGCCGCTGCCGATCTGGTCGAATTTGTGCTGCTCGTCCGCGCCAAACTCCGCCGCAAACACAATATCGCTGGCGAGGTTCCGGTGGCCTGGACCGGCGGCGTCATCGAACACATGATGCTGGTTCGCGAGGCTTTTTTTGCAGGATTGAAAGCCGCCGCGCCTCAGATGCCGGTGGGGCGTGAGGCGGTAGTCCCTCTCGATGGCGCGCTGTGGCGAGCGCAACGTCTGGCGGATACGGCCGGTTAGAAAATTATTTGCTCCCGATGAATTTCGTATCCTTATGAATCCCGCTGAATCGCCACGATCCAGCCCCGGCTCCCGGTTTGATTGCGCATCACGCACGTAAAGCCGCTCGCCTGCAAGTGAGAGATCAGCTCTTCTTTAGTGTTCGCTGTCCATAAATCGCCGTGATAGAGCACCAGCATCCTGTCGATCCGCCGCAACAACTCCGCGGAAGAGCCAAGAAGGATGGGAAATTCCGCGCCTTCGCAATTGAATTTGACGAAATGGCAGCGGGCGATTTCGTTCTCCTCGAAAAAATCCTGCAACGTGCGGCTTTCCACCGTTTCTCTGCTTGCCGACTGCTGATGCACCACCGAATGGCCCCAGTTCTCTGCATCGTGGTAGAGAGTGCAGATGCCGCGCTTGCTGGCGAGCGCCAAGTGATGCGCATGAATGTTGGTCATTCGGTTGAGCGCTACATTCATGCGCAGAAATTCGAAGGTATCCTGGCAGGCTTCGATGGCGTGGACTGCGCCGCGGGGAACCTTCGATGCGGCCAACACCGCGAAGGTGCCGATATGAGCGCCCACGTCGAGGATGACGTCCGTGTCGGACGGCTGATACTCGGGAACTCCGGAGAAGAAGATGTCGTGGCTGAAACTTTCCTTCAAGACGGACTCGTCGACGGTTCCGGGCCGATAGGCCATCTCAAAGCCGTCGAAGTTGCGGATTCGCAGCGTGGAAGAACGGCCCATTCCTCCCGCCTCTGACAACGCCTCGGAGAACCGGAACGCCGCCGATTTTGCCGCCTTCTTCATCCTTTGCGGAAGGAGTTTGGCGACGACACGTCGAACGGCTTGCAGAATAGCCATCTGCGATCCTCTGCTTCTATACGAGAGGTCCTCGATTAAGAAGGATGCTAGCAGCGTGGATTTCCTTGCGCGGGTAATTTGAATTTGGTTTCAGGGCTGGAGCGCTGGAATTTCCCATCCTCGAACGCTGCCCGATCTGGCAACTGAAGCGCCGGCGCGGAAGACAAGACCACTCTCAAGCAAACACGCGGGTGTTCCAGCTCCTGCTTTTCGGCCTGGGAAACTAGAACTCTATTGCGTGCAAGCCGAAGAGCCTGCTCTGAGCGGAGTCGAAGGGTCCGCCCCACCGCAGGTGGCGTTTACCACCGAGCCAACCATCTTTCCAGCCTCATCCACGGCTACTAAGCTCGCCGGCATTCCCACCGCGACGGAACCTGCCTGATCGCTCAGGCCGGTCATGGCTGCCGGATTCACGGTGAGCAAGCGCAGAGCCTGCTCCAGCGGCGCGCCGGTGAAGGCCATGAAATTCTTGAGGGCGCGGTCCAGCGTCAGCACGCTTCCGGCAAGCACGCCGCGGGCCATGGCTCTTCCGTTGGCCACCTGCACCGCAAAGCCTCCCAGCTGGTACTCTCCGTCGGGCATTCCCGTGGCGCTCATCGCGTCGGTCACCAGAATCGCGCGCTCCGCGCCTTTAGCTTTCCACCACAGCTTTACCATCTCAGCGGCGGTGTGAATCCCGTCACAGATCATCTCGGCAAAGAGCGCGTCGCATGTGAGCACCGTGCCCAGAATTCCCGGCTCGCGATGATCCAGCGGGCGCATGGCATTGAAGGTATGCGTCGCGCTGACGGCTCCGGCGTTGATGACTGCGCGGGTTTCGGCGGCGGTAGCGTCCGAGTGGCCCATGGAGATGCGAACACCGCGGCTGATTGCGTGCGCGGCCAGCTCGACGGCGCCGGGCAATTCCGGTGCAATCGTCATCAACCGGATGCAGCCCTCGGCGGCTTCATACAATCGATCAAAGGTGGCGATGTCGGGCGCAAGCAGGTGTTCGGGCGGCTGCACTCCGCGCCGGGTGTGGGAGAGAAACGGGCCTTCGAGATGAATCCCGATGGGACGCGCCTGCCCTGCTACAGGCGGCTGCTTCAGCAGCTTTGCCAGCCCGGAGAGCGAGCACAGGGTCGCATCCAGCGGCGCAGTCACCGTGGTGGCCAGATAGCTCGCCGTGCCGTGCTGGGCCAGAAAGTTGCCCATGGCGCCGAGCGCCGCAGCCGAGGCCTCCATGACGTCGTGGCCCTTGGCTCCGTGAATATGCACGTCGAAAAACGCGGGGGCCAGCGTCGCGCCGGAGAAGTCGAGCACCCGCGCCGTGCCGGGCGCTTCCCTGGCCGCGCGCGAGGTGATGGAGGCAATCCGGCCGTCTTCGATCTCGACCATCGGGCGGTCGAGCAAGCCGCTCCCATCCCAAAGCCGCTCCGCTGTGAGTACAGTACGCATACTGTTGATTATTGCAGGCGCCGCGGCCTTTCGATCCTCCGCTCCCTGACACCATGCCATGGGTTTGATAAAGTTTGATAATGCACACCACAGCGCGATTGGCAGTTTCTTTTACAGCCCTCTTTTTAGGGGCCGGCATCCTTGTTGCGCAGACCATCGATCTGCCCACCAGCAAACAGTTGATTGGAGAGGCTCCCGGGCATCCGCAGCGGTTGAACAGCTTGCCTGCTTCCATGGCCATCTCTCCGGACTCGCGCTACGTGGTCACGGTAAACGCCGGCTTTGGCACCTTCGAATCGCAGTACATGCAGTCGCTGGCGGTGCTCGACACGCAAACCAGCGCTGTGGCCGACTTCCCCGACGACCGCACCCTGGTCCGTGCCAAGCAGACGCTCTTCTCCGGCCTAGCCTTCAGCCGCGACGGCAGTCACCTGTACGCCAGCATGGCCTCGCTCACCGACCCGCTCGGCAACGGCAAAGATGTGACCGGCAACGGTATTGTGGTATACAGCTTTGCCGCGGGGAAGATTGCGCCGGAGCGCATGATTCCCCTGCCACTCCAGCAACTCGCTTCCGGCAAAAAGACCAAACTTCCCGGCGGAACAGACAGCGACAAGGGAATTCCCTATCCGGCGGCGATTGCGGTCATCGGCTCCGCGGCTGCGGAGAAGCTCCTGGTCGCCGATAATCTCTCCGACGACGTTCTGCTCCTCGATGCCGCCAGCGGCAAAATTGAAACTCGTTTCGACCTGGCCGAAAACGATGCCGTGCCCTCCACCTATCCCGTTGCCCTGGCGCTCTCCAAAGACGGCGCACACGCCTATGTCGCCTTGTGGAATGCATCGGAGATCGTCGAACTCGACCTGGCCAAAGGATCAGTAGGCCGCAAACTCGCCCTGCTCAAGCCTTCCAGCCCCACGGCTCCCGGCACGCACCCTTGCGCCTTCGAGTTTTCACCCGACGGGCGGACGCTCTACGTCGTGCTCGCCAATCGCGATGCCGTGGCTGCCGTCAACATCGGCGCCGGGCACTTCTCCGTGAAGGGCTACTTCGATACTCGCCTGCCACATCAGAGCTACTTTGGCGCCGAGCCTGTGGCGCTGGCTGTTAACGCCAACGGCAACCGCCTCTACGTGGCCAATATGGGCAGCGACGCCATCGCAGTGATCGACACGAAAAAGCTGACGTCAAGGACAGCACGAAGCGCCCTGGTCGAGCCCCTCGGTTTTATCCCCACCGAATGGATGCCTATCTCACTGACCTTCTCCGGAGGCAAGCTCTATCTGGCCACCGATAAAGGCAAGGGAACCGGCCCGAACAACATGCCCCAGCCTTCCACCGAGGCGGCGAAAAATAGCCGGCTGCTAAGGCCGTTCACTTACATCGCCACGCTCCTCTACGGTTCTCTGGCCACCCTGGATGCGGCCGGCATCGACAAGAATCTGCCGCAATGGACCGCGACAGTTCTCAACTCCAACCGCATGAACGCAGCCGAGGAGAAGATTGCCTTTGCCGGCGGCATGCCAAATCCCATCCGTCACGTCATCTACATTCTCAAGGAAAACCGGACCTATGATCAGCTCCTCGGCGACCTGAAGAAGGACGGCAAGCCGGTGGGCAACGGCGACGCCAGCCTGGCCATGTACGGCGAGGCGATCACGCCCAACCAGCACAAGCTGGCCCTGCAGTTCGGCGTGCTGGACAACTTCTACGACTCGGCCGAGATCTCCAGCGGCGGACATGTCTGGTCCATCGCCGCCATCGGCACCGACTACCTGGAAAAGACCTGGCAGCAGGGCTATCGCGGCGGGCAACGAACCTACGACTCCGAGGGCATGGTCGCTGACGGCAATCCTCTGCTCCAGCAGATTCCCGACGTCAGCGATCCCGCCAGCGGCTATATCTGGAACAATCTCGCCACCCACGGCAAGAGCTATTACAACTTCGGCGAGTACATCTCCTCCACCTTCTGCGATGCGGCCAAGGTTACGGACCCGCAGGCGGGAGCCATGCTGGCCGGCAGCCATTGCCCGCGCAGCGCCATCAAGCCTGGCGAGACCTTCCCCGCGGAGTGGGGCGGCGGCCAGAACAAATGGCCCTGGGCAGTTCCGTTGCTGGCCACGAACACCGCAACCAAGCAGGAATTGGTCGGCCACTTCGCCGTCGAAGCGCCGGACTTCAACCTGATGATTCCCGACCAGGTGCGCGCGGAGGTTTTCCTGCGCCACCTGAAGGGTTGGATCGCCGACAAGGCTCAGGGCAAAGACACCATGCCCGACTTTATACTGATGCGCCTGCCTGACGATCACACCCTCGGCACTCGTCCCGGCGGGCCCTCGCCCAAATCATCCGTAGCCGATAACGATCTCGCCGTTGGCCGTGTCGTCGATGCCGTCTCTCACTCGCCCTTCTGGGACGATACCGTCATCTTCATCCTCGAAGACGACGCCCAGAACGGCGGCGACCACGTGGACGCCCACCGCAGTATCGCCCTGGTTATCAGCAAATACTCCCCGCGCGGCTCGGGCGGCGCGCCGTTTGTCGACAGCCGCTTCTACTCTACCGTCAGCGCCATTCGCACAATGGAGTCGCTGCTTGATCTTCCGCCCATGAACAACAACGACGCCTTCAGTTCGCTGATCTCGACGTTGTTTACCGGCCCCGGCGGCCAGCCCGCATTTACGGCCGACTACGGGAATCGCGACAACGGCCTCATCTACATCGCCAACCCGCCGACCGCAGCCGGTGCGCGCGAAAGCATGAAGATGGACTTCAGCCACGCCGACCGAGCCCCCGCCGAGAAGCTGAACGTAATCCTATGGAAGGACGCCATGGGTGACAAACCGGTCCCCGCCATGCTGAAGGTCCACCACAAGAAAGCAACCACGGACGACGACGATTAAGGCTGAACTTCCCCTTCCACAACAGCTCCGTGCCCTATCCTTTTTGCGTTTTGTGCGGAAAGGGCGGGAAACCGCGAAGCCGAACCTGGCTCTCGCTCATCCAATAAACTAGGACTATGACCAAGCGCATCGGCATCCATCTCGGCACAACAGGCGGCGCATCCAACGCCATCGAGCGGGCCCGCGAAATCGGCGCCAACACCCTGCAAATCTTCTCTGCCAGCCCGCGCATGTGGCGCGCCCCCAAAGTCGACCCCACTCAATGCGCCCGCATGAAGGCACTTCGTGCCGCACTCGATGTGAGCCCCTTAGTAATTCATACGGGCTACCTGATCAATATATGCAGCCAGTCAGACGAGATTCGCCAGAAAAGCATTGCGGCCTTTCGCGGCGAGATTGAGCGCGCCCTGGCCCTGGGCGCCGAGTACCTGGTGCTGCATCCCGGCTCGTGGAAGGGCCTGACCCGCGACGAGGGCCTGAAGCTGGCCGCCGATTCCATCACCAAGGCCATCGACGGCATCGCGTGGCATGGAACACCTTTCCACATCCTCATCGAAAACACCGCTGGAGCGGAGTTTTCCCTGGGCGGCAGCTTTGAGCAGGTGGCCGAGTTGGTCGCCCGGCTCAAACCAACCGCCCCGGTCGCCGTTTGCCTCGACACCTGCCACAGCCACGTTGCCGGTTACGACCTGGTCACTGCCGCGGGCTACGAGCAAACCATGAAGCAGGCCGCCGCCACCGTCGGCCTCGACGCGGTCCGCGTCTGGCACATGAACGACGCCAAGGCCGAGCGCGGCTCCAAACTCGACCGCCATGAAAACATCGGCCAAGGCACCATGGGCCTGGAGCCCTTCCGCCGCCTGCTCAACGACAAGCGCTTTGCCCACGCCGCCTTTATCGCCGAAACCCCGGTCGATGAGCCCAGCGATGAGGAGCGCAATGTAAAGGTGCTGTTGAGCCTGGTGAAATAACCTCATAATCCCGCAAGCGTTATCCATTGATTGGCGTCATACTGTTTGTGTCGCCATATCTGGCGTGAGGGGTAAGTTATGCGCGCAAGCATCTGGGGAGTAATGGCAGTGGTTGCAGGTTTGGCGCTGCCGGTTGCGGGCCAGGCTCCGAGGAGCCGGATGACAACTGTGACGATGGGGAATCCGGCGCCCGCCGCGCGGCTGCCCTACACGGCGGAATACAAAACTACGGCCATCCAGACCCTAGCCAGCGGAGCCACCATCACCCATGAAACAACCGAAACGGTTGCTCTTGATTCGCAAGGCCGCCGAATGAACGCGACGACGTCCGTTCCGTTGTTGGAAAACCAGACGCCGATTACGCGCGTCTCCGTTTCTGATCCTGTGGCGCGAACCAACAGCAGTTGGACCGTTCCGGGACAGAAGGCGACAGTAGTGGCCATGCCCGCGCTCGGCGCGACGCACACAGGCTGCGCAACATCCACCGCGCCAGTTCATCTCGCTCCCACGCCCGGAGTACAGCGTCAGCAGCCCACGGTGGAAGACCTGGGAACCGAGACGATTCAAGGAGTAGTGGCGCGCGGCCGCCGAGTCACCACGACAACCCCGGCTGGCGCAATCGGCAACGATGCGCCGCTAACGAGCACCATGGAGACGTGGACGGCAACCGCTCCCGGCCTGAGAGGCCTCATGGCGCGCAATGTGATTGATAACCCGCTGCTGGGCAAGACGAACAAGGAACTCACGAACTTTACCCAGGGCGAGCCAGACCTATCGGTCTTCCAGCCGCCGGAGGGATACGAGATCGTAAACAAGCCGGCGCCCAGCTCTGCGTGCCCCACCCAAGCAGGAACGGAGTCTTCCATGGCCCCCATTCCGCCGCCGCCCACGCCCGAGCAGTAGACGCCTTCCGTTTACACTAAGTAGTTATGGCGGAAGAGAACGAACTGCGTTACGACCCGGCAACGATTGAACCCAAATGGCAGCAGCGCTGGGCCGCGGAGCCCGCGCTCTATGCGGCCGAACCTGCCACCTGCGGCAAGCCCAAGTACTACGTACTGGAGATGCTGCCCTATCCCAGCGGCCAGTTGCACATGGGCCACGTGCGCAACTACTCCATCGGCGACGCCCTGGCTCGCCACATGTGGATGCGTGGCTACAACGTACTCCATCCCATGGGCTGGGACGCCTTCGGGCTGCCCGCCGAGAACGCCGCGCTCAAGAACAACACCCCTCCGCGCGAGTGGACCCTCTCCAACATTGCCGCCATGAAAGTCCAAATGGACCGGCTCGGCCTGGGCTACGACTGGGCCTGTGAGATCGCCACCTGTCTGCCCGAGTACTACCGCTGGAACCAGTGGTTCTTCCTGCGCATGTACGAGAAGGGACTGGTCTACCGCAAGAAGAGCAAAGTGAACTGGTGCCCGGAGTGCGCCACCGTGCTGGCCAATGAGCAGGTGGTCGATGGCTGCTGCTGGCGGCACGAAGAAACATTGGTCGAGCAGCGCGACCTGGAGCAGTGGTTCCTGCGCATCACCGCCTATGCCCAGGAATTGCTCGACGGCCTCGACTCGCTCGACGGCTGGCCGGAAAAAGTCCGCACCATGCAGCGCAACTGGATCGGCCGCAGTGAAGGAACGGATGTCGATTTCTTCCTGGATGAACCGGAGCCGGAAAAGACCCGCATTCGCGTCTTCACCACGCGTGTGGACACCATCTTCGGCGCGACCAGCGTGCAACTGGCTCCGCAGCACGAGTTGGTTGCAGCCTTTACCGCCGTGGACCCCAAACTGAAGGCGCAAGTTGACGAGCTTCTCGATCAGCAGAAGCGGGCGCGCGAGGCCGGCGACCTGGGCGCAATCGAAAAGCACGGCGTTCCCACCGGCCGCTTCGCCATCAACCCCTACAACAATCAGCGCGTGCCCATCTGGGTGGCCAACTACATCCTGGCCGACTACGGCACCGGTGCCATCATGAGCGTTCCCGGCCACGACGAGCGCGACTTTGAGTTCGCCACCAAGTACGGCCTGCCTATTGTTGAGGTGATCAAGCCAGCCAAAGAAGGTGAAAGAGCGGAGCTCCCGTTTTTGTCTGAAGAGGGCATTCTTGTCAACTCCGGCAAGTACAACGGCCTGAGTTGTGCGGCTGCGCAGAAGAAGTTGCAGGAGGCTGCTGCACGCAGTGCCTTCGGAGAGCCCAAGGTCACCTTCCGCTTGAAAGATTGGGGCGTGAGCCGGCAACGCTACTGGGGCACGCCCATCCCCATGATTCACTGCGACAAGTGCGGCTTGGTGCAGGTGCCCTACGAGCAATTGCCGGTCGTGCTGCCCCCTCAAATTGAAATCACGCAGCAGGGCGGCTCGCCCCTGGGCCGCATGTCGGAGTTCGTCAACGTCACCTGCCCTAAATGCGGCGGCGCGGCCCGGCGCGAGACCGACACCATGGACACCTTCGTCGATTCCAGCTGGTACTTCTATCGCTACACCGATGCAAAGAACGCCAACGTTCCCTTCGATTCGAAAATCGTCAAGTACTGGTTCCCCATCGACCAGTACATCGGCGGCGTGGAGCACGCCATTTTGCATCTGATCTACTCCCGCTTCTGGACCAAGGTGATGCGCGACTTAGGGCTGATCGTCAACGACGAACCAGTGCGGCGGCTGTTTACGCAAGGCATGGTCATCAAAGACGGCGCAAAGATGTCCAAGTCCAAGGGCAACGTGGTCTCGCCCGACGATATGGTGAGCCGCTACGGCGCTGATGCCACGCGCATGTACGCCCTCTTTGCCGCGCCTCCGGACCGTGATCTTGATTGGCAGGAGGACGGCGTCGCCGGTGTGAGCCGCTTTTTGGCCCGCGTTTGGCGGCTGACGACCAAGTACGCGCAGGTTGCACGTTCTGCTCCACAGAACCAATCCAAAACGCTAAACAGCGGAGCTGGCGGAGCCGCTCTGCTGCGCAAGCTGCATCAGACCATCGCCAAGATCACGCTGGACTTTGAAGGCCGCTGGCACTTCAACACCTGCGTGGCTGCCATCATGGAGCTGGTCAACGAGATACAGGCCGTGGACGCGCAACTGGCGGCGGGTGAAGTTCCCGCGCCGGTGGTACGCGAGCTGCTGCGCACGCTGGTCTTGCTTCTGGCGCCGTTCGCTCCGTACCTTGCCGCCGAACTGTGGGAGGAACTGGGCGAAAAGGGTTCGATACTTCACCCCGGCGACAAAGACCCGTCGCCGGGGACCCCGATCCTGCGCGCGCCCTGGCCCGTCAGCGATCCCGCTCTGGCCAAAGAAGATGAGTTGGAGATTCCGGTCCAGATTAATGGCAAGCTGGTAGTGATCGTTCGCGTTCCCGCCGATGCCAATGCCAAGGCCATGGAAACTGCGGCTCTCGCTGACGATAAGGTCAAATCACGCACCGCGGGAAAAACCGTTGCCAAGGTCATCGTCGTCCCCGGCAAGCTCGTCAATCTGGTGGTGAAGTAGTAGTAACAGCTCCGTTAATAGTAATGGATCCGTGCCCCATCCATTTCGCGTTTGTTGCGAAATGGGTGGGAAACCACAAACCTAAACCAGCACAGTTCGGGAGGCTAGAATGGCTGTTCCATTGCGCGGAACCCAGTCTCTCGTTGGCCAGATGGGCTGGGCCTTCCAGCGGCCGTTACTCACCTCGCTGGAAGTACTCTGGCGATGGCTCTTCGGCCTGCCGTTCTTCTTTGTCTGCTGGATGCAATTGCAAAAAATTCTCATCGTCCTGCCGCCCGCGTCCTCGGGCCTCAGCTCTCTCGACCCGCAGAATCCCTGGGTTGCTGCCGTGCAGCTTAGCAACGCCTGGGCGCTCTATCAGCCTCATGTCCTTGAAGTCCTGCGTTGGCTTCTGCCGGTAGCCGCATTCGGCTGGGTCGTTGTTTCCGCCCTGGGCCGCAGCCTGCTTTTCAAGCACATGGAACCCACGCTGCGTTTTCGGCCATTCTCAATGATCGTCCTCCAGGCCGTCTGGTTGGCTCTTTTCCTCTTCACCCTCTGGGGATGGCTCCGCTCCATGCAATGGGTCGCAGCCGCAACCATCACCCCTGCCTCCGAGCCGGATCTGATCGGCTACTCAATCGGTGTCATCTTTCTCTCCCTGGGATTCTTCACAGCCTGGGCGCTGGCCAGTTGGGCCTTCTCGATTGCGCCACTCATCATGCTGCTGGAGAAGCGCTCCCCGCTCTCCGCCCTCGGACAATCTCTTCGCCTCGGTAAGCCCATGACGGCCAAACTGGTCGAGATCAACCTTGTCATGGGCATCGTCAAGCTGGCGCTCGTCGTGCTGGCCATGGTGCTCTCTGCCGCCCCGCTGCCCTTCAGCGATCAGCTCGGCACGGATGCATTGCACATCGTCTGGGCCGCGGCAACCGTCTTCTTCTTCGTAGCCAGCGACTACTTCCAGGTCGTGCGGCTAAAGGGTTTTGTGGAGTTTTGGAAGATGTTCCGTGGTCAGCAGGTCAATGAGCAGATGAGTGAATAGGCGTGCGCGTCAAGCCTTATGAGGGTCACTATGAACTACTTAGACATTGCGCGCTTAAAAAACCTTCATGCGAATCACTAAATATTTTTTCGGGTCCTCGCGGACGCCCTTCAATAATTGCTGGGCCTGATCCAGAGCCTGGTCGGCATGGTCGTAGAGAGCGCGGTTCTGCACCAGTTGCCCCAGCGTGCCCTTGCCATCGTCCATGCCTTTGAGTATCGCGTCGAGCCGGCTGATGGTGTCGTCCAGTTTTGCCGCGAAGACCGGGTCTTTGGCCAGCATGCCCAGCGCGCCTTTGCCGGCGTTGATCTCGGTCACCATCTGGTTGACATTGGTAACCGCGGCGTTCATGTTGTCGTAGAGTGTATCGTCTTTAATCAGCTTGCCCGCGGTGCCCTTGCCCGCGTCCAGGGCGGTGGTGATTCTGTCCAGCCGCTCAATGGCCGAGTTGGCGCGGGTATAAAGCGTATCGTCGTTAACCATCTTACCCAGCGAGCCCTTGCCTCCGGCAATTGCACCGGTAATGGTCTCCAGATCGGTGACGATGGTGGTAATTTTCTTGGCCATCTCGGGGTCGTTGATCAACTCGCCCACGGTGCCGCGCCTGGAGTTGACCGAATCGAAAGTGGTTTCTGCCTTGTGCAGCAGCTTGTTGAGTTCGATGATGGATTCGTTGCTGGTACGGATTACATCCTGGATGCTGGGCGAGCCGGTAGCCTTGAGCTCGGCATTATTGGCAGGAGCAGGCCCGCTGGCGTGGGCCGAGGTGATATCGACATAACTGTCGCCCAGTACTCCCGCCTGGTTGATCGATGTGGTTGAATCGGTATGCAGGCGGCTCAGATATTCGTGGCCCACCCGCATGGTCACTTCGACCGGTGTGGGATTGCGGTCCGCCACTACCCGGACATGAGCCACGTTGCCGATAATCAACCCTTCCAGCGTCACCGGCGCGCCATCCTTCAGGCCGGCTGCATTCTCAAAGTAGGAGCGGAGTATCAGTTTCCGCGCAAACAGCCCGCCGCTCGCGCTGGACATGAGAAGAATCAGCCCGATCAGCACGGCCGAGGCCGCCAGGACTAACGCTCCCACTCTCAGTTGCGACCATCGAATCTCTTTGCGGCTTGGCACGGCATCCCTCGATTGATAATGATGCGGTTTATGCCTTGAGAATAGCAGAAAACGAAGAGTCAAGGCCCGTTTTCAATCACCACGCTGGCCATGGCCAGCTCTGCGGTGTGGGTCATGGAAAGTGCCGAGCGGCGAGCGCCCAGACGGGCGGCAAGCTCGGCTGCGCGCCCGTGAAACTGGAGAGTAGGCCTTCCGCCGGGCTCGCGCGCCACCTCGATCTCCAGCCAGCTCACTCCCTGGCTGATCCCCGTACCCAGCGCCTTGGCACCAGCCTCTTTGGCGGCAAACCGGGCGGCAAAGCTCTCCGCGGATTTGCGCTTGCGCAGGCAATAGGCCTGCTCCGCCTTTGTGTAAACGCGGGCCAAAAACCGCTGCCCATAGCGGTCCATGGACTGTTGGATGCGCCCGATCTCCACCACGTCGATTCCGGAGCCGACAATCATACTGTCTATGAAGCTACAACATTTCCCTTTTGCTGTGTTTGTGTGGCCCTTAGCGCGTCTCCAATTACCAGCGCTGGGGTTTCGAAGCTCGCCGCTGGCAGAGATGTCTCAAAGCCGGTCAGCTTCCGTGCGACTCCGCAACAATGGTTATGCTGCGCTCCCCCGCTCCGATAAGGCGGTTGTGAGACTAACGCTGCCGACCCACGACGCAGGACAAACGATGAGCATTCCCTGGGCCATGCAGATGAAGGCCATCTCCATCGAAGAGCCCTCGCGCCTGGTCCAGAGCCTCACCGGCGCAATTCTGGGTTGTGGCGGCTGGGTTCTCAGTCGAGGAGCAAACGATACCGGCACCGTGAACATGTTGTTCGAGTTCGAGCGGCAGGCCTGCGTCGATATTTACAGCGTGATGATCGCCGCCGGCCTGGAATTGAGCCAGAGCGGGCATATCCGCTTTACCGAACTCTGCCAATGCACCCGCAGCCACCAGCAGGATTGCGGCACTGATATTGCCAGCATTGACCTCGAGATCCAGACCTTTCCCGTCGCGTTGACGCATGGCGCAAAAGTAGCGTGAATCGCTTGACAGGCCTGCCGCATCTGCCTCTGCCAGCAATAAATCTTTGTAATCGCAGACCCTAGAAAACAAAAGGAATAAATCGCCGGGTGCGCTTTTTATAAGCGGCATACGCCGCTCCAAAACGCTGTAGGTTTTCTCGCTCCTCGGCAAGCGCCGTGGCCAGCAGAAAACCGCTCGCCCCCAGCGTCAGGACAATGGACGCCAGCCCGAACGGATTCTTGAGCCAGGCGCACCACGTTAGCGCCAGCAACGATGCATACAAGGGATGCCGAATCCAGCAATATGCGCCCACCGTGACCAGCGTTGTTGTGTTCTCAAAGGCCAGGTTGGCGCTCTCGGCGCTGGCGGGCGCCGGCCGACCAACCATCCGCAGCAGCCGGAAGCCTTCAATCGCCAGGCCGATGGATATTGCACCGAAAAGATACGAAACCAGTTGCCGACCCGAGAACGGGTCGCGCCACCACAGCGGAGCGTTCCATAGAATCAGCCCCAGCAGAAGCTCGAAAGCGAAGAAACGATAGAAACCGTGGGTGCGCGCATCTTTCAGAGACCGCCATGACAGTGTAAGAATCGCGGCGGACGCGGCAATGAAAAGTGTGGCGCGCAGCATAGGCTAACTCGCCTTTCGACTGATCCGCGCGGAAATGCGCACAATCGCCGGCGCGCTCCGCGTCTACTTATCTCTCGTAATGTTAACTAATAGTTCAACTACATCTTGATATTTTTCAACAGCTTTTGGATCTTTCGCGCTCTTCAACAACACCGGATCGTTGAGTCCATTCTCGCGCAGTTTTCCCTCTATTTCGGAGGGCTGTACTTCGCAGACTACATCCAGCATGCCCAGTGCGAGCGAGTAAGGCTTCACGGCCAGGACCGCGTTCTCCTTCCCGTCCTTGGTTGCAGCGTAGTTTGGGTCAGCACCGTATTTAAGCAGGGCCTTGACAATCTCCACGTTGCCGTTCATGGCTGCGTAATGCAACGCGCTCCAGCCGTTCGGCGAGCTGCGGCTGTTCGGATCGGCGCCTTTCCCGATAAGCCTGATAGCTTCTTCGGTGTTATCAGCCTTGATTGCGGCCATCAGCGATTCCGGATTGGGCTTGCAGCCGGTAACAGAACAAAGAGAAAGGGCGGCGGCAAAATAAATCAGCGATTTACATCTCATTGCAGCGTTTTTATCCTTTCAACCGTTTGCCGACCCTGTTGAGCATATATCTCTTATCAGAGAACAATGTCATGGAATAATCCTGTGGATTCACCTGCATTGAATACAGAATCGCAGTTATTATGTTATCAAGCGGCTGTCTGCTGGGTCAACCAGCCTCCACCAGGCCATAACGGCGCTGCCAGGCCTCTTTGAGGCGCGCCCACACGCGCGCCCGCTCGGCTTCCGATGAATCTATGCCTGGCCCATTTTTGGAGTCGGGTGGGTTCACAAAGCGCGCGGCCTCCATCTTGGCCAGCTCCAGCCACTGCCGGTCGCGCACCAGGTTGGCCACGCGAAAGCCGGGCAGCCCGGCCTGCCGCGTCCCGAAAAACTCTCCCGGTCCGCGCTGCGTCAGGTCCAGCTCCGCCAGTTCAAATCCGTCCTGCGTGCGGACCATGGCGTTCAGGCGCTCCTCGCCCAGCGGTGAAACGTGCTCGCCGGTGATCAGGATGCAATAGCTCTTCGCCGCTCCGCGGCCTACGCGCCCGCGCAACTGGTGCAACTGCGCCAACCCAAACCGCTCGGCGTGCTCCACCACCATCACCGTCGCGTTGGGAACATCCACGCCCACTTCGATCACCGTGGTGGCCACCAGCACGTCAATCTCGCCGCGATGGAAGCGGCGCATGATGATCTCCTTCTCGTCGGCGTCCAGACGCCCGTGCAGCAGGCCCACGCGCAGGCCGGCCAGCGGACCCGTGCGCAGCTTTTCGTGCATCTCGACGGCCGACTTCAGCCCAGATTTCGCTCCCGGATTTGCCTCCTGCGCCGCCTTGGGGAACAGCTCCGCTGTCTTTCCCTTGCGCACGGCCTTTCGAGAGGTCAACGGCGGTGTCTCAATCCCCGTCTCCGGATCGTCATGCGAGAAGTCCAGCTCCGGCTGGTCCTCCTTTGTGCCCTCGATCACCGGGTAGACGATGTATGCCTGCCTTCCCAGCGCCACCTGCTGGCGCACAAAATCCCACACCTCCCCGACCATCTCGCCAGGAACGCGCCGCGTGATGATCGGCGTGCGCCCCGGCGGCATCTCATCCAGAACACTGACATCCAGATCCCCGTACAAACTCAGCGCCAGCGTCCGCGGAATCGGCGTGGCTGTCATCACCAGCACATCCGGCTCAGCCTGATGGGGCTTTTTCATCAGCTTGAAGCGTTGCATCACGCCAAAGCGGTGCTGCTCGTCCACCACCACCAGTCCCAGCCGGTTGAACTCCACCTTTTCCTCGATGAGCGCGTGCGTCCCAATCACCAGTTGTGCCTCGCCCCGATTGATCTCGCCGCGCGTCTGCCGCTTGCGGTCTTCGCTGAGCGATCCGGTCAGCAGAACAATCCGGTAGCGGCGGCTCGACCGCTCCAGCAGCTTGCGCATGGCCAGATAGTGCTGTGTGGCCAGAATCTCCGTGGGCGCCATCAACGCCGCCTGGTAGCCGTTTTCCATGGCCACCAGCATGGCCTGCAACGCCACGATGGTCTTGCCCGAGCCAACATCCCCCTGCAGCAAGCGCCGCATCGGGCTAGCAGTGCGCATATCGGCGACAATCTCGCCCAGCGCCCGCTTCTGCGCCGCCGTGGGATGAAACGGCAGCACCTCGCGAATCGCCTCGCGCGCCGTATCGTTCGTCGCAAAGCCGATTCCCGCACGCTCCCGCATACGACGGCGTTTCAACTCCAGTCCCAGCTCAAGGAAAAAAAACTCTTCGAAGATCAGCCGCTGATGAGCCGGTGTCGCCGCAGCCTGCAATTGGCTCAAGGACGTGCCCTCGGAGGGAAAATGCACCTCGCGCAGTGCAGTCTCGCGTTCCGGCAAGCCGAGGCGCTCCAGCATCGCCGCCGGCAAACACTCCGGCACTGCGCCGCCCATCCCTTCCAGCAGGCGAAAGATCGTCTTCCGCTGCCAGCGCGAGGCCAGCCGCGCCCCGCCCAGCGACTCGTACACCGGTGTAATCCGCCCCACTTCCAGCAGGCGCGTCTCGGCGTCGTCGCTCGCGTCCGGCAGCAGTTCGAACTGCGGCTGAATCATTTTGAAATTCTGGCTGGAGCGCGACGGCTCGACCTTGCCATACAGCGCCACCGTCTGCCCGGCATGAAACCGGCCCTCCAGGTAGCTGCCGTGAAACCATATGCACTTGAGCGCCCGCAGTCCCTGTCCAACCGTCAGCTCGAAGATGGGCATCTTGCGGGTCCGCAGCAGCATCGCGCCGCGCACCTCGGCGATCACGCTGGCCGTCTCGCCCGGCACCAGCTCGTCCAGGCTGCGCGGATGCTGCCGGTCCTCATAGCGGAAGGGAAGGTGATAGAGCAGGTCCTCGGCCGTCTGAATCCCCTTGGCGGCCAGCATCTCCGCCACCTTGGGACCAACGCCCTTCACATACATCACCGGACTATCAAGCTCTGCCACACTCGAATGCTACATGGCTTCTCTCCGAGGAACAAACCCGCCTGGAAGCTTGCTGGCGGAAATAATGTGCAAAATCCGCCGTTCCGCGAGGGACGCGTCCCGGCGGGAATTCTATTCGGAAGGTATTGATTTCAAGATACTTAAAATTATCTGCAAGATTTCTGTGGATAAAATAAATATTGGAGGGGGGGTAGGGGGGTACACAGTTTTCAATGGTCAGTGAACAGTGGTCAGCCGCGGCACGTGAGCGTGAACTTTGTTCATGCTTAGATTATGCGCCAGGGGATGGTAATTATCTGCAAAACGCAGCGGCTGAGGGCGAATGAGGACAATCAGGCGGAAGGTGATTCGGGCTTGCCATGAAGGTCATCGAGCAGCCGGTCGAAGGCCTTCCGATAGGACTCATGGTCCTTCCAGTTGCTGAAATCAGGGATATGGAACTCGCGAATCTCGCGGGCCGAGTCTTTGCCGATATCGGAATCGAAATACTCCCATTTCCGTATCGTGTCAAAAGGGCCTCCATACCCTCACGCCTTCGCCAGAAAATACGCTTCCACCGCGTGCGCCAATGCCACGTGATCCACATACGGCTTCTTGTTCTCGTAGCGGGCGGCCCAGAGAACCTGGTTCACAATATCCCGCGGATAGCACTGGCGCAGCTCCTGCTTCAGCGAGTTGCGGATGAAAGAGATGAGGTCATTGGGCACGTTAACGTCATACCCGACCCCGTTCTCGGCGGCAACACGGCGGAAGATCTCGCAGAACTGCTCGTCTGTAACCGTGCCAACCATGATCTTGGTTTGAATCCTGCGCAGGAAGCAGGCATCCACCAACTCCGCCGGGTCCATGTTGGATGCAAAAACCACCAGCATCTCAAACGGAACCTCGATCTTCTTTCCTCCCGCCAGCGCCAGAAAATCGATGCGGCGATCCAGGGGAACGACCCAGCGGTTGAGCAGCTCTTCGGGGCGAATGCGCTGCCGGCCGAAGTCGTCGATGATCAATACCCCATTATTGGCTTTCATCTGCGCCGGGGCCACATAGAATTTCGTCACCGGGTTCAACTGCAGGTCCAGCATCTCGGCCGTCAGCTCGCCGCCCACCAGCACCGCCGGACGCTGGCACAACACCCAGCGGCCGTCCCGGTTCATGAGCTTCGACTCCGTCGCGCGCTTGTGAATCGCCGGATCGAAGACCGTAATGATCTGGCCATCCACTTCCAGCGCGTACGGTATCCACACCTCATCCTCGGCAACCACCCGCGACAACGTCTCGGCGACGGTGGTCTTGCCGGTTCCCGGAGGACCATAGAGAAAAATCGAGCTGCCGGAGTTAAGCGCCGTGCCAAATTGCCGCAACTTTTCGCTGCTGATCACCAGATGCGCAAAGGCCCGCTGCACATCCTCGGCATGCGCCTCCACCTTGCGAATGCTCTGCTTGCGCGTCTGCTCGACGTAGCTCTCCAGGGACACCGGCGCAGGGCCCGTGTAGTGATTCTGCGAAAGCAGCTCCATGGCTCGCGTTCTGCCCTGGCTGGTGATGGCAATCTGGGGAATGTTGCCCGTCATTCCCGTCACCTGGCAGAACACTTCCGCGCGCAATTGGTATGCCAGTTCCTTGGCCACTTCATAGCTGAGCTTGGTCTTGTCTGCCAGCTCAGTGACGGACATGGAGCCCGCCAGGTAAAGAATCTTTAATGCCAGATTCTCAAGAACGGCTTGGCGCACATCAAGCTCCGCGACAGTCTGCGGCTTGTGCGCCGGACCGTCAACGGCTTCGTTGATGAAAAAATCGTAATCTGACATTATCAAATTAGAGTACCATCTTCTCCCTTACCTCATCATTGTCTGCTCGTGTCGAAAAAGGTACTCTTTAGTTTCGGTTTTGTTGGAGCTTTTTAACGCTTCTTATCCCATTTTTGTTGATTTTTTCACGCAAGTAACCGGTAAAGAGAAAGAGCATACCTGCTGAAAATCTGCCGGGATCGCTAGAACAAGTGCCGTTTGAGATGGCTATGGCGGCATTCAATTGCTTCGGCCCCTTTTGCGCGTCTCTGTATCCGGTCCTATGCGTGGCCTGTGCGCCGGGCTTTGCTACACTTCATGCAGGCCGGTCCCTCCGGTTTCCTTGAATCCTGACCGTATTTGCCTGAATCCAAACAGAACCTTGATCTGTGGGAGTATCCATGCCAGTGGTCGAACTCGTGGCAGTGACCAAGGCCTACGAGAACAAAGTTGCCGTCAGCAACCTGAGCCTGGCCATCGATGCCGGCCAGATGTTCGGCCTGTTGGGGCCGAACGGGGCGGGCAAAACCAGCTCCATTCGCATGATGATGGGCATCACCCTGCCCGACTCGGGCAGCATCAGCCTCTTCGACAAGCCCTTCGAGCGCCTGAGTCTGGAGCAGGTCGGCTACCTGCCCGAGGAGCGCGGCCTCTACAAAAAAATGAAGGTTCTCGACCAGCTGGTCTTCTTCGGCCAGTTGCATGGGCTCAACGCCGGGGAAGCGGAAAAGCGCGCGCGCGACTGGGCCGCGCGCCTGGAGATCGCCGATGCGCTCCAGAAAAAGACCCAGGAGCTCTCCAAGGGTATGCAGCAGAAGATTCAGTTCATTGCCACGCTGCTGCACTCGCCCCGGCTCATCGTCATGGATGAGCCCTTCGCGGGCCTCGACCCGGTGAACGCTCAACTGATGGAGCGCGTACTGCTCGAACTCAAGGCCCAGGGCAAGGCCATCCTGTTTTCCACCCATCGCATGGACCAGGTGGAGAAGCTGTGCGACTCGATTTGCCTCATCGACAACGGAGAGGCCGTGCTGGCCGGCAACTTGCGCCAGATCAAGTCCGGCTACGAGCGCAACCACGTGATTGTCGAGTTCGAGGGAGACTCCGCCTTTCTCAACAGTGATGAAATCGCGGAAGCCAAGAACTTCTCCGGCCACGCGGAAATCAAGCTTAAGCCGCGTGGCAACGCGCAAAAGCTGCTGCATGAGGCCGCGGCCAGAGCGACCATCTACCGCTTCGAGCTGATTGAGCCGTCGCTGGAAGAGATTTTCATCCAGACCGTGGGAGGCAAAGCCGATGCGTAACATTCTTTTGATTGCCAGGCGTGAATACCTGGAGCAGATACGCGGACGCGCCTTCATCTTTTCCACGGTGTTGGTGCCGTTGCTGATTGTCGCGCTGCTTGGCTGGAGTTCCATGACCGCCCGCAGCGCCGCATCATCCGGAAAGCATATCGCCATTGCCTCTGACAGCGCTTCCCTGGGCAACGCTATTCGCCGCCAGATGCTGGACGACAAGAACGCCAAGTACATCGTCGATGTCGTCGCCCCGGCAAGCGAGCAGGCTCGCGCGACCCTGCGGAAACAAATCCAGAGCAAGGCTATTGACGGGCTGCTTACGATCAATACATCCTCGACGGGAGAGAACTCTGCCACCTATACCTCGCTCTCTACGGGCAGCTATGACTACAACCTGGACCGGCTGAGGAGTGCTTTGAATCGCGCCGCCATCAGTGAGCGCCTGCTTGCCCGGGGAATCAACCAAGCCGATGCCGATGCCGCGCTGAAGCCTATTTCAGTTGAGACCCTCCAATTGGACAAGGATAACAAGACAGGAAAGACCAAAGGAGCCGCACCCTTCTACAAGTCTTTGCTGATGGCTCTGTTGCTCTCCATGCCCATCATGCTTTACGGCCTGGATTTGGCCCGCGCTATCATCGAGGAGAAAACCTCGCGCATCTTCGAGGTCATGCTCTCGGTGGCGCGCGCCGACGATCTGCTGGCCGGAAAAATGGTTGGCGTGGGCGCGGTGGGCCTGACACAAATCCTTATTTGGACAATCGCGGCCACCCTGTTTATGGGTTCCGCAATGGCCGCCACCGCGCTAACCGGCAACTTCGCCATTCATTTTTCCTGGATGGAGGGCCTCCTTTTCCCTGTTTACTTCGTGCTGGGTTTCGCTCTCTTCAGCGCCATGTTCTCCGGCCTAGCCGCCACCTGCGAAACTTCGCAGGACCTGCAGAAGTTCATGCCGCTGGCCATCATTCCCCTCTATCTCAGCCTGGGCCTGCTTCCCGTGCTGCTCAAGGACCCCAACTCCGTCTGGGCCGTTGCCGCAACGCTCTGCCCATTTACCGCGCCTTACCTTGTGCTGCCGCGCATGGGTCTGGCGGAGGTGCCGCTCTGGCAGCTTGGAACTTCCATTGCGCTGCTGATTCTGACCATCTGGGCCACGCTCTGGCTCTCCGCGCGTCTCTACCGCGTCGGCATCCTCATGTATGGCAAGCGCGCCACCCTGCCCGAACTCGTGCGCTGGTTGCGCTATAGCTGAACAGCGATGTTCGTGATGTTCGCGGAGTTAAAGGCTAAGGCCGCTAGCTCCGCTAAAATCAAAAGCGTGTCCGACGAAGCCCAATCTCGCTTCACTCTCCTCCAGCGCCTGATCCTGGCCATCGTCCCGCGCATGGTCTCGGCGCTTATTTGGCTCTGCGGTCTCACCTGGCGCTTTCGGGTCCTCGCCCCGGATGGCGTCACGCCCACTGTCTTCGGCGAGCGGTCCCCAGCCAATATCTACTGCTTCTGGCACCAGTGCGTGCTGCCTTGCACGGTCTACTTCCGTTACTCCCGCGCCGTGATACTCATCAGCCGGAGCTTCGACGGCGAGATGATCACCCGCATTCTCAAAATGTTCGGCTTCGACGCCGTGCGCGGCTCCAGCTCCCGCGGCGCGCGCGAAGGGCTGCTCGGCCTGGCTGACGTCATCAAAACCGGACGTACCGCCATCTTCACCGCCGACGGCCCGCGTGGCCCCATCTATCAAACCAAAATGGGACCCATCAAGCTCGCCGCAATGACCGGCGCGCGTATCGGTTGCTTTCACCTCCAACCCGAGCACGCCTGGGTGATGCGTTCATGGGATAAGTTTTTAGTGCCCAAACCCTTCACCCGCATCTGCGTCAGTTGGGGGCCGTGGACGCGCGTTCCCACCGACCTGCCGCCAGAAGACTTCGAGTCCAAACGCCAGGAGCTCAACGCCGCCATCGAATTTGCCCGGCTGCACTCCTACGAGTACTTCAAGAAGGCGCGCGTATGAGTGGCTTGGCTGAAGGGGACGAAGCAGGAACCGCTCTGTGCGTGGCCGACTTCGACTATGACCTGCCGACGGAGTTGATTGCGCAGCAACCGCCCGACGAGCGCGGCCAGAGCCGTATGCTGGTGATGAACCGCTCGACCGGCGCCTTACGCGACTCTAGCTTCGCCGAATTTCCCTCGCTGCTTAATCCCGGCGACCTGCTGGTCCTGAACGACTCGCGTGTCATCCCCGCGCGACTTTACGCGCGTCGCACCGTGGTGCGCGAGCGTGAGAAACCCACCGGCCGCGTCGAGGTCATGCTCACAGAACCAGCTGGCGAAAACCTTTGGCGTGCTCTCGTCCATCCGGGCAGAAAAGTCGGTGTCGGCGAGATTCTTGTCTTTCCGTCAGCCTCCGGCGCCGTCGAACTCGAAGCCGAAGTTCTGGAGCGCAACTACTTCGGCTCCCGCTTGCTCCGCTTCAAGCCGGTGGACGATTTTTTCGCCGTCCTCGACCGCATCGGCCACACGCCATTGCCACCCTACATCCGCCGCGATGATGCGTTAGCTGACCGCGAGCGCTACCAGACCATCTACTCCCGCGAACGTGGCTCTGTGGCCGCGCCCACCGCCGGCCTGCACTTCACGCCGCAAATCCTCGACGCGATTACCGCCCGCGGCGTCGAAATCGTTCGTATTACCCTCCACGTCGGCCTGGGCACCTTCGCGCCTCTGCGCGTCGAAAATTTGAGTGAAGTCCACCTCCATCGCGAGCGCTACTCTCTCTCCGCCGCCGCCGCCGATGCCATCAATCGCGCCACCGTTGAAGCCCGCCGCATCGTTGCCGTCGGTACCACGGTCGTCCGCACTTTAGAACATTGTGCACTTCAAGCAAAAGGCTGCCCTCTCGAAGCCCACTCCGGCGAAACGGATATTTTTATTTGTCCTGGATATGAATTTCGACTGGTTAAGGCTCTGCTCACCAACTTCCACCTGCCCAAATCCAGCCTACTCATGCTTGTCTCGGCCTTCGCCGGACGCGAGCCGGTCCTCGCCGCCTATCGCCACGCCGTCCAGCAACACTACCGCTTCTTCAGCTACGGCGATTGCATGTTTCTGGCTTAGCCCTGTTCTGATTAATCCAGAAATCCGGGTTTCCCGTCTCTTGGATTTGGGATGTAGGATGTTGTTGGGTATGCGAGCTTTTTGTTCCCAGGTCCGAAAATTCGGACCTGGGGCATACGCGAGGCCTCGTCTGTTGGAGGAAACCTGAAATGTCCAGTAATGGCTCAAAAATGCCAGTCTGGCTTGATCTCGCGTTGTTGATAATTTATTGTGCAATAGCTGGAATTGTTCACCGAATTGCGGATTGGAGTAGTCACAATAACCGCCATTTCTTCGCTTTTCTATTGGATTTAGCAATCTTTATTAGCGCGTTGATTGTGATTGGTGCATTGAATGTGAATGATCGTTGGCGAGAACGAATAAAGCCATGCGTGGTCCGGCTTTTGGCGATGCGTTATGTGGTGCTTTATTGGGTGGAGATTTGTGCGAAACTTTGTACTTATATCCTAAGTTTTGCTGCGTTATTCTCCCTATGTGCCGTAATCGCGGATTTGGAGCACAATTTCTTCCGTGCGCTATTGTGGTTAGCACTTTTAGCACTCTTTATCGGCGCGGTGACTGTGTGTGACTCCATCGCCACTAGAGTTCATAAATGGCGGGAACGAATAAAGCCTTGCCCTCACGGAGTCAGCGCAGGTGCGGCTGGTGCATGTAAAGAGTGCCAACTGGCCAAAGAGCGTAAAGAACAAGAAGATAGAGCATCTCTAGCAGAGTGGCAACGAAAAGCTGAAATACAGCGACAAGCGAATGAATTAAGGATACAGGAAATTCAACGTCTTTCTCATGCATGGCTCAGCAGGTCTGAAACTTACTATTCAATGACACCGCAGCAGTTTGAAGATGCCATCGCTCAACTTTTTCGTACACTCAAATATGAGGTAAAACAGACGCCGCCATCTAATGATGGCGGAAAAGACGCAATCCTGTTCAAAGATGGCAAAAAGTATTTGGTTGAATGCAAAAGATATAATTCAGACAATTCCATTGGCCGCCCAGATATACAGAAATTTGTTGCGGCAATGCATGATGAGGAAGCAGTTGGTGGATTTTATGTGAATACGGGGAAATTTTCTTCTGGTGCCAAGAAGTATGCTGACGAGCACGACATTCTTCTCTATGATGCATTTACCTTCCCGACTCTAGTTCTTCAGGCTTATCCGATTCCAGAGGAATTAACATCTGCCAAAACGATGTGCTTGGAGTGTGGCGCTGTGGTAGATGTCATGGTCGCAGATCGTACCGCCGCGACAATATGCCCGAAGGGGCATAACGTCAGAAACACAATTAGAAAATCAGATTTGATGATTACCTCAAATGGAACTCCAAACTGTGAAAAATGTGGTTCCCCAATGCGAGTTAGAAAAGGATACCGGGGTTCTTTTTGGGGATGCTCCAGGTATCCAGAATGTAGATTCACGCGTAAGATTTCTGACGATTTTCGGTCACGCAAGATAACTGCCTCCTGATAGACTCGAACCGTGCCCGACTCGCCCAAGCCGCCCGTCTTCCTGCTCGACGCCATGTCGTTCATCTTCCGCGCCTACCACGCCATGCAGCGCTCCCGGCCCATGAGCACCCGCTCCGGCCTGCCCACGGCGGCCATCTATGTTTTTGTCAACATGATCAAAAAGCTGCGCCAGGACTTTCATCCGCTCTACTTTGCCGCGGTCTTCGATGTCAGCGGCGAGGTCTTCCGCGACGAGCGCGCCCGCGCCATGAAGCCCCTGCGCAAGTGGAACGCGAAGACGCAGAGCTTTGAAGACGTGGACTACGAGGGCTACAAAGCCAATCGCGCCTCCATGCCCGAGGACCTGCGCCGCCAGATTCCCTACATCCGCCGCGCCCTCGAGGCCCTGCGCATTCCCATCCTCCAGGCCGAGGGCTTTGAGGCAGACGACGTCATCGGCACCCTGGCCCGCGAGGCCGCCGAGCAGCAGCACGAGGTCTTCATCGTCTCCGGCGACAAGGACATGATGCAGCTCGTCACGCCCGCCGTCAAAATCCTCAACCCGCAGAAGGACAATCTCATCCTCGACCCCGCCAAGGTCGTCGAAGTCCTCGGCGTCCCTCCGGAAAAGGTCGTCGATGTGATGGCCCTGCGCGGCGACTCCGTCGATAACATTCCCGGCGCGCCGGGCATCGGCGACAAGGGCAGCGTGGAGTTGATTCAGGAATTCGGCTCTCTGGCGGCCGTCCTCGACCGTGCCAGCGAGGTCAAGCGCAAGAGCTATCGCGAGTCGCTGGAACAGAACCGCGACGCCGTCCTTTTGTCCAAGGAACTTGTCACGATCGACTCTCACGTTCCACTCGCGCTCGATCTCGCCGCCATGCAGACGCAGCCGCCCGATCTCGAAGCCTGCCGCGAGCTCTTCACCGAGCTGGAGTTCACCTCCATGCTGCGCGATTTAGCGCCCTCTGAATCCGCGCCCGCCGTCAAGCTCCACGAGGAGCCTACCGCCGACCAGATCGACTCCTTCTGCGTTGCCGCCTGCGCCCACGGATTTGCTTTCGCCCTCGATGCCGCCCCGCCCGCGCCTGAAGAAGAGGACGACAAGCCACAGCAGTCCATGTCGTTGCTCGACGTGGCCGAAGCCGCCGAAAAACAGGCCATCTTCAAAGTAGGCGTCTGCGCAGAGTCGGGCATCGCGCTGCTTCTCTCTCTCTCGAGTGAACTCCGTACCCTTCTCGAAGACGCCGTTGTCCCCAAGCAAACCCACGACTGGAAGACGGCGCTTCACCTGCTCACCGCACAGGGCATTTCGCTTCGCGGCGCAGTCGACGACACCATGCTGCTCTCCTACGCGCTCAACCCCACCCATTCCACGCAATCGCTGGCCGATGTGGCCGCGCGCCACTCGCAGCCCGCGCCCTCCACTCTCGCCGGCGGCGCCGCCGCTATTCGCGCGCTGGTTCCGGCGTTGAAGGCCGAAGTCGAAATATCCGGCGTCGCGCGCGTCTACGAGGAAATCGACCTGCCTCTCGCTCCCGTCCTCTTCCGCATGGAGCAGGCCGGCGTGCGCATCGATCTCGGCGTCCTCGACGGGCTCTCCCGCCGTTTTGCCGATGAACTGACCCGCGTCGGCGAGCAGATCTTTTCGCTCTCGGGCCGCCGCTTCAACATCAACTCTCCCAAGCAGCTCGGCGAAGTCCTCTTCACCGATCTCAAGCTCCCCGCCCCTGCTGCCCGCGGCAAAAGCAAGGCCGTCTCCACCGCGCAAGATGTGCTGGAGTTTCTGGCGGATAAGCACGAGGTTCCCCGCCTAGTCCTCGAATTCCGCCACTTATCCAAGCTGAAGTCGACTTACATCGACGCACTGCCTCTGCTGGCCGACGCCGATTCGCGTGTCCACACTACTTTTCAGGAAGCCGCGACCGCCACCGGCCGTCTCTCCTCCATCAATCCCAACCTGCAAAACATTCCCATTCGCACCGAGTTGGGCCGCGAGATTCGCGCCGCCTTCACTGCCGCGCCCGGAACGCAACTGCTCTCCGCTGATTATTCACAAATAGAATTGCGCTTGCTGGCGCACTTCTCCGGCGACCGTCTGCTGATGCGCGCTTATCAGAACAACGAGGACATTCACACCCTCACCGCCAGCGAAGTCTTCGGCGTGCCCGCAGCCGGAATGGACAAGCAGACCCGCAACCGCGCCAAGGCTGTCAACTTTGGCATTGTTTACGGCATCTCGCCCTTCGGCCTGGCCGCGCAGTTAGGCATTCCGCAGCAAGAGGCTCGCGACTACATCGAGCGCTACTTTGCGCGCTACACGGGCGTCAAGGCGTTTATTGATAAAACTCTGGAAGCCACGCGCAAAACCGGCTCGGTGCGCACCCTCTTCGGCCGCGTCAGGCCCATCCCCGACATTGAGAGCCGCAACCCCAACCAGCGCGGCTTCGCCGAGCGCACCGCCATCAACACGCCGCTGCAAGGCACCGCCGCCGACCTCATCAAGCTGGCCATGATCGCCCTCGACCGCAAGCTTGCCGAGCGCGCGCTCAAAACCCGCATGGTCCTGCAAGTTCACGACGAGTTACTCTTCGAGGTTCCCGCTGACGAATCTGCCGAAGTCGAAACATTAGTCCGCGCCGAAATGGAAGGCGTAATAAAGCTCAAAGTTCCGCTGGTCGCCGACCTCGCCTTCGGGCCCAACTGGCGGGATATGAAGTAAGTTGAGTTCCGCAGCTACACACCAAGCTCCGCCTGAATCGCCCCGGCAATCGCCTCCGCGTGCCGCTGCATGGCCTCTTCGCTTTCCGCTTCGATCATCACGCGAGCCAGTGCCTCGGTGCCGCTATAGCGGATCACCACGCGCCCCGAGTCCTTCAACTCCTGTTCGGCTGCGCGGATAGCGGCAGCCACGGCCGGAATCCCTTCCAGCGGCCTCTTCTCCCGCACCTTCACGTTCACAATCACCTGCGGGAAGACCTTCAAATCTTCGGTCAGCTCGTCGATGCCCTTGCCCGTCCGCGCCACCAGGTCCAGCACCACCAGCGCCGTCAGCAGGCCGTCGCCCGTTGTAGCCAGGTGCGGCAGCAGAATGTGGCCGGACTGTTCCCCGCCCAGCGCTGCTTTGTGCTTGAGCATCTCTTCCAATACGTAGCGGTCGCCCACTGGCGCGCGCAGCATCCTGATTCCCGAGCGTCGCAGCGCCGCTTCCAGCCCCATGTTTGACATCGTTGTGGCGACGACCAGATCTCCCGTCAGCATCCCCCGCGCCTTCAGGTCGCGCGCCGCCATCAACAAAATGGCATCACCGTTGATTACGTTGTTGTGGCAGCCAGCCAGCATGCAACGGTCGGCGTCGCCGTCGAAGGTGAGGCCCAGGTCCGCTCCGCGCACCCTCACTTCGGCGGCCACATAGGCAGGATGCAGCGCCCCGCAGTTCAGGTTGATGTTGCGGCCGTCGGGCGCGATGTTCAGCAGAATTACGTCGCCGCCCAGACGCCGGAAGAGTTCCGGCGCAATCGCCGCCGCCGCACCGTTGGCGCAATCGGCCACTATACGCAGGCTTTTTAATCGCAGGCCGGGCACGCAGTTCAAAAGAAACTGAATATAGTCAGCCTGGAGCGAAGCGTTGTCCTCCAACGGGGGCAGCGTTGCCGGATCGGGCGCAACCGAACGCGAGGCATGATGGACGATCTCCTCCTCCATCGCCAGTTCCACAGCATCGGCCAGCTTGAAGCCGTCCGCGCCGAAGAGCTTGATGCCGTTGTCCTGCCAGGGATTGTGCGATGCGGAGATCACCACGCCCGCCTGAAATCCATGCGTGCGTGCCAGAAACGCCACTGCCGGCGTGGGCACAACGCCCGCGCTTTCCACGCGCGCCCCCGTTTCGCGCAATCCTTCCGCCAGCAATGCCCCAATCCAGGGGCTGGACGCGCGCGTGTCGCGGCCCAGAATCACCGCGGGGTCAGTCGCCATCTTCCGTAGCGAGTGGCCCAGCGCCAAACCGCAAGCGTAGATCGTGTTTACATCAAGCGGAAATTCGCCCGCCACGGCGCGAATGCCGTCGGTGCCGAAGAGTCTGCGTGCGTTGCCTTCTGTCATAGGCTCACTTCTTAATCTTGGATTCTACGCGGCTGGTGAAGGCGCCGTCTGTGAGGCGCGTCGTGACCTTGTCGCCAAGGCTGATTTGATTTGTCGTTCGAACCACACCGCCAGCCACGTCGAGCACCAGCGCGTAGCCGCGCTCCAGCACGGCCAGCGGCGACAAGGAATGCAGTCGTGCGTCGAGGGCGTTGAGGCGGGCCGAGGAAGCCTGTACCATCCGCTCCAACGTGCGGTCGAGGCGCGTGCGGCACGTAGCCAGCCGTTCCCGCGCCTGGCCAAGCTGCTGGCGTGGATCATGGCGCAGAACAGCGGCTGTTAGCTCCGCCGCTTTGCGTTGATGTTGTCGCAACTGACTGCTTACCGCTGCCTCCAGGCGGAGTGAAAAATCATCCAGGCGCTGTGCCAGCCTGTGCAGCAGCGTATTCACACGCCCCTCTGCACGGCTCACCGGCAGCCGCGTGAGACGCTGGCGCGCTTGCAGTAGTTGGAAGCGCGCGGCGCGGGCCAGCCTGTGCTCCTGCTCGGCCAGGTGCTCGGCAATCTTGTGCTGCGCCTCGGTAATCAATTCAGCGGCGGCGGATGGCGTGGGAGCGCGCAGGTCGGCAACAAAGTCGGCGATGGTGAAATCGGTCTCGTGGCCGATGGCCGAGACCACCGGCAGGCGCGAGGCCGCAATCGCGCGGGCCACGAACTCGCTGTTAAAGGCCATTAGATCTTCCAGCGAGCCTCCGCCGCGGGCCACGACGATCACGTCCACCAGACCCGAAGCGTTCAATTCCTCCAGCGCCGCCTCGATCTCGGCGGGCGCGGAATCTCCCTGCACGCTGACCGGGCAGACAAGTACGTTAAGGCCGGAGTGGCGCCGGGCAACAATGTTTAAAAAGTCTCGAATCACCGCGCCGGCGGGCGAGGTGATGATACCCACAGTGCGCGGAAACGCGGGCAGCGGCCTCTTGCGCTCCGCGTCGAAAAGCCCTTCGGCCTTGAGCCGCGCCTTCAACTGCTCAAAGGCCAGTTGCAGCGAGCCCGCGCCCACCGGCTCCATCGTCTCAGCCACCAATTGCATCTGGCCGCGCTGCTCGTAGACGCTCACCCGCCCCCGCGCCAGTACGCGCAGCCCGTCTTCGGGACGGAAGCGCAGCAGCATCGCCTGGCGGCGGAAGAGCACCACCGGCAGTTGCGCCTCTGCATCCTTCAGCGTGAAATAAACGTGGCCGCTCGGCGCGGGGCGGTAGTTGGAGATCTCGCCCTCCACCCAAACGTCACCGAACTCCTGCTCGATAAGCTCGCGTACCTGGCCCACCAACTCGCGCACCGGCCAAATGCGACGTGAGTCCCGCGGCCCCTCAAAGCTCAGGCCGAGCTGCGGCGCGAATGGATCTTCTCTGCTCACTTGTAAAAGTGTAATTGCGGAGCCTTGTGCTGAACTTGTTGCATGAGTGCGATGCGGCGAGTGTTTACCGAAATCGTCAGGGATGGGACGAATGGGGCGCTCCGGCGTCCAGCTTGTCCAGCCACTCGGCGACGGCGGCGACGATATGCTCGTGAACCTCTTTGATGCTGTGGTCGCCTTCAATCAACACTACGCGGGCCGGTTCGCGGGCGGCTATCTTCAGGTACTGCTGCCGGACGCGGCGATAAAAGGCGTCCTCCTCCTGCTCGAAGCGGTTCTCGTCCCCGCTGCTCTTTTTCGCGGCGCCCTTGTTGCGGAGCCGCGCGCGCGCCAGCGAGGGTTCCAGAGAGGGCAGCAGCAGCAGCGTCAGGTCGGGCTGCAGGCTGGAGCAGACAAGACGATGGAGTTCGAGAACGGTCTCCGAGCCCAACTCGCGGCCGCCGCCCTGGTAGGCTTCCGTTGAATCCGTAAAACGGTCGCAGAGGACTATCTTTCCCGTCTCCAGGGCGGGCTTGATCACCTCGGCGATGGTCTGGGCGCGGTCGGCGAACATCAACGCCATCTCGCACAGGGGCGCCAGGCCCTTGGAGCGGGAGTCCAGCACCAGCGTGCGGATGCGGTTACCGATCATAGTGCCGCCCGGCTGGCGGATGAGCAGGACGCGGTGGCCACGCTTTTTCAGCCAGGTGGCCAGGCGGCTGATTTGCGTGGTTTTACCGGAACCATCCAGGCCCTCGAACGTAATAAACAAACCACTCCGCATGGGCTGAGTCTATCACCAAAATAAAGTTGGAGACGAGTCTGCTTCCATTGTGTTACAAGGAGATTAATCCATAACGCCACCGGAGGCAGGCGACTGCGCTCCACAGGAGTTAAACAAAGTGAATCTTCGCACGATCCACAAAATCTCCATCTGCGGCTTGCTAGCGGTCGCTTCGCTCACCACCCGGCAACTCAGCGCTCAGAATATGTCGCTGGAGGGCCAAACCGGCGGGTTCCTCACACCCACCGCCTACGTTGTTTATATGGAAAAGGGCCAGCACTTCTCCCACCCCGCCGTCGGTGTCCACTTCATTAACGCCTCCAAGGTTATCGGCAATATCGAGACCTTCAGTATCACGGAAGCGTTTTTCGGCCGCGCCGAGGCCGGCTATACACGCAGCGTGCACCAGTTCGGCGACAGCGGTCCTGGCACCACAGTGATGGGCAATTTTGTGTTGGGATCTACATCGTCGAGCACCGCATACGCGGCCACACCGGATTTCAGCCAGCTCTGGCACGCGAACGGCATGAACGTCTTTCACGGCAAGGTCATCGGCATCAAGGACGGGCAGTTCGGTCCCTGGACGCCGGGAGTTGCCGTTGGAGGCGTGGTTCGCACCGGAGACAAATTCGTAACTGGCATGGCCGGCGTGGTTGCCACGCAACTCTACGATCAGTACTGCCTTGAGACCAGTTTGTGTACCCCGGTTGCCGTCCCGACTGCCAAATCGTACACCAATGGCGACGTCTACATAGCCGTCACTAAAACCTGGGCCAAGAAGCCGGTTCCATTTCTGGCGAACATCGGCTGGAAGGCCACCAATGCCACTATCTTTGGTATCGGCGGACAGAGCACGCGCTTCGGCGGAAGATTCTTCGGCGGGTTGGGCATTCCGCTGCCTATCGGCAAGGGCCTCGTTGCCGTGCCCTCGGCGGGATTTACGCAGGAGCCGGGCACATCGAAGGGCCTTGGCCCGAATCCCCCCAACGGCATCCCCCTGGTGGCCGGCAAGGCTGACCTGCCCACCACCCTGGACTACGCCGTGCGCGTGACCCAGAGGGAGAAACCACACTTCGCCTTCGATATCGGCATCGGCCAGGTGGCGGGAAATATCGGATCGATCCCCTCGCCAACATACTTGCCTTCGCCCAACCCATCGGTCCTCTACATACCGGTGAATTTGCAGGCAAAAAAGGTCGTCGGCATGGGGATCAGCTACCGCTACTGAAGCGACTCCTCGCTCCTCACCATCAGGCCCACGGTCAGCTGTGGGCCTGTTTGCGTCTGGAAGGCAGGTTGAAGGCCGGAAAGGGAGGCTGGAGGCTTTCCAGTGCCCGTAAAACGGAAAGAGCCGCCCGGCAACAGGGCAGCTCTCTCCTCAGGGAGAATAGTTCCAACGGAGGCAAAACCATCAGAACTTTCTGGCTGCATAGTAGGGGCGGGGGAAGGGAGTGTCAAGGAGAATTCGAAGGAGAAATAAGTGCTTACAAATCAATCACTTGATAACTGATTTTTGAGAAATGCACAGGCGCTATATTCGATGTGTCTTCGCCTTTTTTATCCTGCAATTTCCCGTGTTTTCAGGGTATTTCCTTGGGTTTGTTCGTTGTTTCCGCGGGTTTAACGCCACTGTTTACCCTTCGGGTTCCACCCCCCATTGCGCGGGCATATTCCCGCCCCCTCAATCCCGCAGATTCAGGCTGATGAACTCGATGTCGTAGACCGAGGAAACTGGCTTGCCGCGCGCCAGGCGATACAGCACCCGGAAGCCGCCCACAAAAAAAGCCAGCAAAAGCGACACGCTGCAGCCGATCAGCACCAGGACGGTGATCCCCCACAGCAGCTTTCCCGTCTTCAATATCTCGGATTCAGACGGTTGCTCGATCGACGTCAGTTCCGATTCGTAGTGCACTGAGGCCAGCAGCTTGTGGCTATCGTCGGTAAAGGCGTTGCCGCTCACCAGCGCCACCAACGGCCCGCTGCGCCGCACCTCCAGCGCTGCCAGGCCGGAATCCTGCAGCGGCTTGGGCCAGGTGGCCTGTGTCTGCTTGTCCGCCCGTTTGCACGCTTCAATGAACGCGCGAATCCTGGTCTCCTGCGCCGCCGCCAACTGCGGCGTGGGATAGTCGATGAGGGTCAGGGTGGCCGGCCCGGTACGCAGGGTGTAGCTGGCGGTCACGGTTTCCGCGCCGCGATCAAAGCCCACAAGGTCCGGCGGCAGCACTCCGCCCGCACCGGCATAGCCCGCCGGCCCCAGCGCATAGTGCGTCGTCTGCCCGTCCAGTTGGGCCTTCGGCAGGCTGACCATGATGGGCGGCGCCAGCGCCTTGCCGCCCTCCGGCAGCGGCAACTGCCCGGCAAGCTCGCGCAGTTCCGCGCCGCTCATCGGCCCGATCTGCGAAAAATTCGCATCCACAACTGTATTGCCCGCCCAGAAAAGCACCTGGTTGTTGTTGGATGTGGCGCCCGCGCCGATTTGCTCCCTGGGCCATCCGTTCTTCCGGTAAAACGAATATGCGCCGAAGGCGCCGCTGGTATCGTGAAAGCGCAGCGCGAGCAGGCTCAGCGTCTCGCCGCTCCGCTTGTACACAGCCTGCTCGGCATCTGTAAAGTCGTACTCCTTGAGAGCCGCCGCGTTCGCCGGGTCAGCCTGCGCCGCGTCGGTCATCTTCTTCGGCGCGCCCCTGGCCACCCAGCCGGCAAACGACTCCGGCAGCAGCGCCTTGGGAGCCGGCGGCAACACCAGGTGCGTCACGCCCTGCGGCGCGGGTGCCTTGGCCGGCGCAGCTTGCGCCTGGCACGCGGCCGCGCTTCCCGCCAATATCGCCGAACCAACCAGAATTGCAATCCAACGCATCAAGAGACTCCAGTCTTCAGGTTACACGCAACCGCGCCCGACCGTTGCCGGCCCCATCCTCTCTCTACTTGGACACTGACAAGGTGGGAAAGGTTCCTGGAACATTCTCAGCGCGGCTTCCAGGTCTCATCAAATTTTCTGGCTTGGGGACCGATACTGAATTCGAAAGTGATGGAATTCTGGGTGTTTGCGTCATCGTTCTCAGAGGTATTGATGGTCAGGACAAGACAGAGTACCACGATTAAATCGGCACCCGAATCCATCCGAATCTCGTATCTATTCCCCTTGCCAAACACGATGCAATTCTTCACAAATGCGGCAATCTGATTGTCGCCGCGAAAGATTGAGTATTTGTAATTCCTGTGTTCGTAAAGTCGATAACTCTCACCATTCCCCTCACACGTGAAGATTTGCTTCCAAATCTGCTCACAACGGAACCGGTATGTTCTGTCATCCGAAAAAAATGAAATCATGCCTCTTGCGAAAGAACGAAAAGTAGCCTCGAATCCGTGCTAATACGCGGCCGTCTTCCGCCTGTAATTGCATTTTGTCATTGATGTTATTGATGGAAAAGAATGACTTTTTCGCGTGGTATTTCGCGTTCGGCGTGGAAATGTCATATTCGGAATAGAATGAACAAACGCGTTCCTGGATTGTGATGTCCATAGCTCTTACTCCTGATTTATGGTAACCGCATACCAGCGTTCGCCCTCCACGCATCAAACGCCTTGAGCGCCCGCTCGCACTGCAACCGATGCCGCTCCTTTTTGTCCCGCACCTTCTTGCGCAGCTCTTCGTCCAGAGGCTCCAGCAGGTCGAAGGTCATGTTTGCCGGTTGAAAGTTCCTGGCGTCGGCATGAGTGATGTAATGCACCAGCGAGCCGTGGGCCGAGGCGCGTGGTGCGTGCGTGGGCTCTTCTCCGTGCGCCAGCGAGGCAGCATAAATCCCCGCCAGCAAGCCAGTGGCAATCGATTCTGTGTATCCCTCCACGCCCGACAACTGCCCCGCGACAAGAATCCCGGGCGCGCATTTCAGCCGCAACGTTTCATCCAGCAAAGCAGGCGCGCAGATGTACGTATTGCGATGAATCTGCCCATAACGCAGGAAGCGCGCATTTTCCAGGCCGGGAATCAGCCGCAGTACGCGCGCTTGCTCGCCGAATTTCAGATGGTTCTGGAAGCCGACCAGGTTATAGCTGTCGGCGCGCAGATTTTCCTTGCGTAGTTGCACCACGGCCCAGGGCGTCTTGCCGGTGCGCGGGTCGCGCAACCCCACCGGCTTCATCGGCCCAAATCGCAGCGTGTCGCGCCCGCGCCGGGCCAGCACCTCGATAGGCAGGCAGCCCTCAAAATAATCGGCCGTTTCCCACTCCTTGATCTCGGCAGGCTCGGCGGCAAGCAGCGCATCCAGAAAGCGATCGAACTCCGCGCGGTCCATAGGGCAATTGATGTAATCCGCCGTCCCCTTCTCCCAGCGCGCGCCCATGTAAACGCGCTCCATGTCGATGGAGTCTGTCTCGACAATCGGCGAAATCGAATCGTAGAACGCCAGGTGCCCGGAGCCGGTGATGCGCTCAATCTCCGCGCTCAAGGCCTCCGAGGTCAATGGGCCGGTGGCCAGAATGGTGCACTTCGTGCCGTCCTCGTCGAGAGTTGTGACTTCTTTGCGAATCACTCGAATCCGCGGCTCGGCGGCAATTGCCTCGGTGACCCGCCGCGAAAACTCCACGCGATCCACGGCCAGCGCGTGTCCCGCCGGCACTGCCGATTCATCCGCAAGGCGCAAAAGAGCGGACTCTCCTCGCCGCATCTCCTGCTTAAGAAGCCATGGCGCCGTGTTGGGCGATTCGCTCTTCAACGAGTTGGAGCAAACCAGTTCGCCGAACTCAACCGTCTGATGCGCCGGGGTCAGGCGCGGCTTGCCGCCGACCATCGCGCGCATCTCGTAGAGCACCACCTCGCAGCCCATTCGCGCTGCGGTCAGTGCCGCTTCCGGCCCCGCCAGTCCGCCCCCGATCACGCGTATTTTCTTCATTGTTTGTCATCCTGAGCGGAGCTTGGCGCGTTCTTTGTGAAAGAGTAGAAATCCGCGAAATTTAAGTCGTGCAAGAGCAAAACCAGAGTAAACGTGCCCTTACAGAGTGCCGAGAAAGTGGCTTTTTCTTAAGGAAAAAGCCACTCGGCAGCGTTGCTTTCGGGGTACAGCTACTCTGGTTTTGCTATCGCGCCGCCCGCCCTCGCCAGTCCCTTCAGTGCTTCGCCGCTCATGCGCACATTCCGCCACTCGTCCAGAAACTCCGCTCCCATCGCCCGGTAGAACTCGATTGCCGGCGTATTCCAGTCCAGAACCGCCCACTCCAGGCGCTGACAGCCTTTTTCTACTGCAATAGCCGCCACTCTCTCCAGCAGCGCCTTGCCGATTCCAAAGCCGCGCAACTCCGGCTTAACGAACAAATCCTCCAGGTAAATCCCCGGTCGTCCCAGCCATGTTGAGTAATTAAAAAAATAAAAGGCAAACCCCGCCACCTTGCCGTCATGTTCCGCCATCAGACAGAAATAATAGGGGTTAGCGCCAAATCCATCCCGTTCCAACTCTGCTTCGGTAGCCGACACGGCCTCCGGCGCGCGCTCGTAGGCCGCCAGCGCGCGAATCAATCTGAGTATTTGCGGAACGTCCATGCGGGTTGCAGGGCGAATTGTGGTTGCCATGGTTATATTTTAGAGTGTGATACAGGCCACAAGCAGAGGCTTGCCGGACAAGCTACCATGATGAGCGAAGTTCGGTGCCGTCAGCCAGCGTGGGGCTCTCTGACAGCAAACATATGCACTCTGTGGCCGGACAAGGTACCATGCGGTCATAGGCCGTTAATATTTGATTTTTTGAGCACGCGAACTCTCTGGCTCGCGGCGCTCCCCAAGGAGAAACAGATGAAACGCACAATTTCGCTTTGGCTGGGCCTGCTGGCATTCGCCTTTACTACGGCGCTTGCCCAGACAACTACCTCAGCGCCCACCACGCCTTCAGCGCCCGCTATCAAGGGGCCCACAGGCAGCATTCACGGCCGCGTCAACGGACCGGAAGGAGCCGTTAAAACTTCGGGGTCGGTATCTCTCTCATCCGACGACGGACGCACCAATAAGTTTACCTTCCCGGTCTCTTCCACCGGCGAGTATCAAGGCGTGGCGTCGCCCGGCACCTACAAGGCGATCTATCGTGCGCCCGAAACACCGCCAGATAAGATGGTCGACTCCTTCGATAACGTAAAGATCGTGGCCGGCCAGGATATACTTCAGGACTTCGATATGACCCGCAAGGCATTCATCGATACCCTGTCGGTGGAGCAGAGAAAGCAGTTGGACGAGTTCAAGAAGAAAAACGCTGAAATCTTGAAGTCGAATGAGGTTATCAGGGGCCTCCAGACCGACTTGAATACTGGCACTCAGGACCTCAAGGATGCCGACAACGCGCACGCAATCGCAATCCAGGCCCTTGGCGCTACCGCTTCCAAGGCTGATATCGAAGCCAAGGAAACCGAGATCAAGACCGCCAAATATACCGAAGTCGAAACCCTCATGCTCCGGGATACGAAGGTCAAAACCGACGCTTCTGCTCTCTGGGCGCAGTTGGGCCAGGCTGAACTCTTGCTGAAGAAGTATGACGAAGCGGAAGCGGCGTTCAAGAAAGCCCTCGAGGTTGAGGCCGCATCCAAGAAGCCAGTGCCTGTAAATCAGGGCGCTGCCAATGCCGGTCTGGGCGAGATCTATGCGCGCACCGGCAAGATTCCTGAGGCGAACGCGGCCTATGATGCCGCCGCCAAGGTCAATCCGCCACAGGCTGGCTTCTACTACAAGAACGAAGCTGTGATCTTTTACCAGGTTGGCAATGCGGACGCCCAGGTAGCTGCGGCTGATCAGGCCATCAAGGCCAATGAGGCTAACAAGGTGGATCCAGCTACTCAGGCGATTCTCTATTACCTCAAGGGCCAGGGACTTGTTGGCAAGTCAGCCATCGATCCTAAAACGAACCAGATCATTCTGACCCCCGATTGTGTTCAGGCTTACCAGAAATACCTGCAACTGGCTCCTTCAGGCCAATTTGCCCTTGAAGTAAAGAACATTCTTGCCCAGGCCGCCAACTCCGGCTCCAAGCCTCCCAAGGGGAGGTAAGGCGCTCTTCCTTGTTTGATCGCCATGGGGCGCTTCCGATTGCCGGAAGCGCCCTTGGCGTCTCTGTATACCTCTCCGGAAATCGTGTCTGTCTAAACCCTCTACAATCCATCTCGTGATCGCCGCTTTGCATCCATTCTGCGCGCGCCTTCTCTCAGGCTCTTCGCCCCGGAGACGCAGGCATTCCCCGGCAGAATAAAACGCAGCGGCAAATCCACGGCCTCGTGGATGCCGATGCGCCGTGTTACCAGCACCTCGCCAGCCTTGTAACTGTCGTCGCGCACCTGAAGCGGCGAAGCGGGGTCAAGTACGTCCATTTCGTTGTGAGCCGCGCGGTTAAGGCCCAGCGCCTGGCAAAGCCGGCTGGGGCCGGAGGTCATTAGCCGCGATTGTGCGCCGGGCGCAAGGCCGCGATTCACGGCCATCTGCTCCGCTCCTGCAACTGGCTCCAGCGCGCGCAGCAGCACGCACCCCGCCCTGTCCTTGATTTCGCATGTGATGTTCGCGCAGAAGTACCGCCCGTAGACCGAATACACATAGGCGTGGCCGGCGGGACCGAAGAGTACCCGGTTGCGGGGCGTGGGACCACGATATGCGTGCGCGGCCGGATCGGGCGGTGCGCTGTGCGGTCCAAGGTATGCCTCGACCTCGACAATCCTGCCCGCCAGCACTCCGGCCGCGGTTCTGTGCACCAGCAATTTCCCCAGCAGCCGTGGGGCCACCTGCTCCGGCGAGGCCTCAAAGAAGTCGCGCGGAAGCAAGCGCCCAAGCAGCCGCGTAGCCATGCCGCCCTCAACCCTTATTTGTGCGCTTTTTTCCATGCGTTCAGCAGGGCCAGTACCTCTTCCGCGTGGCCCGCAGGCGTAACCTTGGGAAAGATGTGCAGCAGGGTCTGGTCCGGGCCAATCACGAAGGTGGTTCGCTCGATGCCCCACACCGTCTTGCCGTACATGTTCTTTTCCTTCAACACGCCAAACTGCTTGCACACTTTCTCGTCCACATCGGCAAGAAGCGTGTAGGGCAGCTTGTACTTGGCGCGAAATTTGGCCTGGTCCCTGGGTGTATCGCGGCTGATGCCCAGCACCACCGCCCCTGCCGCCTGAAGTTTCTTGAACGCATCGCGGAAGCCGCAGGCTTCGATGGTGCAGCCCGGTGTGTCCGCTCGGGGATAAAAGAAGAGGATGACCGGCCGGCCGGCATAGTCGGTCAGGCTTGCCGTCTTCTCCTCGTCCGTTTGCAGCGTAAAGTTGGCGACTTTCTTGTTGAGTTCCATGGGGAAGCACCTCATAGGTGAAATAGAGAGCCTGAAACGGCCTTCTGATTCGATTATTACCGAGGTAAGCGGCAAGTGTCCCTGCGCGGATCAGGAATTTTGCCGATAAAATTAGGGGTCCAATCGGCGGTGCCCCAGAGCCAGCCCTGATACAAAGCCTGCACCCTTCGCAGCGTGTTGCATCCCACTCTTCGCAAAGTACACGAAGAAGGGGCCCCCATTTTTGGATCAGCGAGCAAGATCAGGAATGGCAAGCGCTAGGCCCAGGCGTCGAGGGTAACGAACTGGTGGGTGGGCTGATAGCGGGTGATGAGTTGGGCAGCGGCGGCGACGGAGGGGGCGCGGTCGGCTGCGGGATCGGAGTGGCCGCCGTCGTGGAGGACGATGTTGGCGGCGAAGCCCTGGCGATAGAGCTGGTCGATTTTGCTTTGCAGGCGGAGGGCGATGGCGTCGGCGGAAGGGTTTTTCCAGTCGGCGGTCATGGCGTTCCAGAGGACGGGAACCAGGCCGAGGCGCTTTGCGAGGGCTAGCGTGGCGGGGCGGCGGGCGCCGTATGGCGGACGGAAGAAACGGATAGGCGCACCGGTGATCTGGGCGAGGATTTGATTGGTGCGGGAGAGCTGGTCTTCGATGCGGCGGGCCGGGGCCAGGGCCAGGTTGAGATGGGACCAGGAGTGGTTGCCAATGCAGTGGCCGGCGGCGAGAATCTGGCGGACGAGGGCGGGCTCGGCCTGGGCGCGGCTACCGACGAGAAAGAAGGTGGCGTGGACATCGCGGCGGGCAAGAAGCTCGAGGAGGCGAGGCGTCCAGGCGGAGTTGGGGCCGTCGTCGAAGGTGAGGGCGAGCTCGCCGGGGCGCGGCGGGGCGATGAGCGAGGAACCGAAGAGTTGGGAGGCGGGCCAGAGGGAGGCGTAGGCGAAGCCGCCGGCAGCCAGGCCGAGCGAGACCGCTGCGCCGAGACCAGCGGAGAGTTCCATGGCCAGGGGGGAAATCATTGCGCCTTCCAGTGTGCAGTACCGGGGTGCAGGAGGGCAAGGGGAAAGACGGAGTGCTCTGATTGAGATTCTCAGTTTCCCACCCATTTCGCAACAAACGCGAAATGGATGGGGCACGGAGCGACAGCGAGTCCCACTCTAGCCGCAAGAACAAGAGCGCGCGAGAGTGGGGCACCCATTCTTCACTTTATTTGTGAAAATGTTCGAGCCGCGATGCGGGAATCTGCTTGACAGGGATTTTGCGGAGAAGGCAACATCAAGTACGCGACGCTTGCTCGCGAAGGAGGATTCCGGATGCATCATTTTCCATTTAACCCGCTCGCCATACTGGTTGCAGCGCTGTATCAGTGGGTTCTGGGCGCGCTGTGGTACTCGCTATTTTTTGCCAAGCCGTGGATGACGCTAACCGGACACAAGGCGGGGTCGCGACCCAAGGCTGCGGTTGTTGGCATGATCACGTCGTTCATCGGCGGGCTGGTGCTGGCGTTTGTGCTGGCGCACGCAGTGATGTGGTCCGGGGCGGGGCGCATTCAGGGAGGCGTATTCGTGGGCGGCCTCTGCTGGCTGGGGTTCATCGCCATGCCGCTGCTGGCGGAGACGATCTACGAGCAGCGCTCATTCAAGCTGCTGGCGATCAACACGGGCTACTGGCTGGCGGCTGTGTTGGTGAGCGGAGGACTGCTGGCGGTTTGGCATTGAGTTGAAATGTCGCGCGGGCGCTACAATGGGGGCATGCACAAACACGTTATTGCAACCGATAAAGCTCCCGCGGCGATTGGGCCCTACTCACAGGCAGTGCGCGCGGGGAATCTTCTGTTCACGGCCGGGCAGATTCCGCTGGACCCGGTTACACAGCAGGTAGTGAAGGGCGGGATCGCCGAGCAGACCACGCGCGTGCTGGAAAACCTGAAGGCCATTGTGGAAGAAGCGGGGACGAGCCTGGCCAAGGCCGTGAAGACGACGGTTTTTCTGAAGGACATGAAGGATTTTGCGGCCATGAATGCGGTTTATGGCGCGTATCTGGGGGCGCATGGCGTGGCTCCGCCGGCGCGGACCACGGTTGAGGTTTCGCGGCTGCCCAAGGATGTGCTGGTGGAGATTGAACTCGTAGCGGAGATGTGAATAGCAGGGACTAAGGGACTAACCACCCCAGCAAACAAAAATCATTCCCCTCACCCCAACGATCACAAATCGCTCACTGGGGACCCCGGTAAAGCCATGCCCTTTCATAACATTGATTAATTCATAGGGTTTCCTGCATCCAATCTGCGTGGGTGCAGGAGGTAGCCATGAGCGAGAGCCCCGAGAAGGTGGCGCGCACAGAGGCGGAGTGGCGGGCGCGGCTAACGGCGGAGCAGTACCGCGTGCTGCGCGAGAAGGGGACGGAGCGGCCGTTCAGCGGCGCGCTGACGGAGAATCACGAGAGTGGGAACTACCACTGCGCGGGGTGCGGGGCGCTGCTGTTTTTGAGCGGGGCGAAGTTCGACTCGGGGTGCGGGTGGCCGAGCTTTCTGCTGCCGGCGGATTCCAAAGCTGTGGCAGAGCATGAGGACAACAGCCTGGGGATGCGGCGTGTGGAGGTGACGTGCGCGCGGTGCGGCGGACACCTGGGGCACGTGTTTCCAGATGGGCCGCGGCCGACGGGATTAAGGTACTGCATCAACTCGGCGTCGCTGAGCTTTGAGCGAGCAAGTTAGCGGAAAAGCAGAGTGTGAATAAGGTTGTGGTTTCCCCCCTAATGTGGTGAGTCAGAGTGGTGAGTCAGAAGTTTATTGAAGAACACCAACAGATCCTTCGACTCACCACCCCCAGGCTGAAGAGTACGCCTGGGGCCCCGTTCGCTCAGGATGACAAGCAAAGAGAATGCGCTCAGGATGACAATTTTAAAGTGATGAATTTATAACTCGACTCATTAGAGCGGGAAGAGGGAGCCGGACTGGGGGGTTATGGTGGCGAGACGCCCGCGGCGCTTGGGCGGTTGAGGCGGCGACTGCGGCTGGGGGTCGGCGAGCAGACCGGCAATCTCGCGCAGTTCGGCGCGGGCCCGGGCGATGGTGGCGGCGGCGTCCTGCCGAGAGTGGGTAGAGGGTTGCAGGGCGGGGGGTGCGACAAGCAGGGGCGACTGGGAGGTTGATGACGGCGGAGAGGCCTTGCGGCTGTGGGCCTGCCCCAACACCTGACGCGCGCCGGAGATGGTATAGCCCTCGTCGTGGACCAGTTGCTTGATCTTCAGCGCCAATTCAACATCATGGCGGCGATAGAGCCGCTGACCGGTTCCGCTCTTGTTGGGCTTGAGCTGGGGAAACTGCGTCTCCCAAAAGCGCAGGACATAGGTTTCGACGCCGCAGATGCGCGCCACGTCGCCAATCTTGAAGTAGAGGCGGTCGGGGATGGTGGGCGATTCCGGAGCGCGATTCTGGGGAAGTTGCATGGCCATAGCGAAGAGCCTGCTCTAGTGAAAGTATAGGCCAAGGATTGCGGGATGGGCGAAGGAAAAAATTGCGGAGGGTGTGCAGAATCAGGTACGTGACTGATTGGCGGCGAGGACGGTTTGCAGGACGCGGTCGGTCCAGAGGGCTTGGTCGGCGGGGCAGGCGAGGGGCACGCCATCGAGGATGGCGGAGACGAAGTTTTCAATGCAGGGATAGTGGACGTTGGAGTGCGCGGGGAGGGATTCTTCGCGGTTGTTGATGCGCAGGATGGGGCCGCTCAAGGGGTCAAGATTGATTTCGCCTTCGGTTCCGAGGACGCGGAACTGGTCGCGCTCGATATGCGAGTTCCAGCGGACATCGACGACGGCGTGGATGCCGGGCGGATATTGGAGGAAAACGGTGGCGGAGTCCTCGACGGGCGTTTGGTGGACGGCGTTAGAGAGCAGGCCGGTGGAGCGGGCGGGCTCACCGAAGAGGAAGTTGAGAGCATCAATGCGATGGCAGGCGATGTCGAAGAGCGGGCCAGCGCCGGCGATAGCGGGATCGAAGAGCCAGCTACGGGGCTGATCGGGAGCGTCGTTCGAGCGCCATTCATGGCAGTTGGTCTCGGCGAGGAGGGGCTGACCGATGGCGCCCTCGGCGATGAGCTGGCGGGCGCGGATGAGCTTGGGAAAGAGACGGCGGTAGTAGGCAACGGCGAATAGTCGCTGATGAGCGCGGGCGGCGGCAACCATGGATTGCGCGGCGGCGAGGTTGAGCGCGGTGGGTTTTTCTGAGAGGACGTGCTTGCCGGCGTTAAGACAGGCGATGGCCTGAGGCGCATGGAGCGCGACCGGCGAGGCGATGTAGACGGCGTCGATGGGGGTGGCGAGGAGGGCGACTTCGAGGTTGGTGAAGACCTCGACGCCGGGGTAAGCAGCTGCCTTTTGCGGATCGCGGGTGACGAGCGCCTGGAGGCGGCTGCGGGGCTCGGCAAGGATGGCGGGGATGACACGGCGGCGCGCAATGTCGCCGATTCCGATAACCAGCCAGCGAATCATTCAATTAGCGTACATGATTTGGGGCAGGACCAACAGACACTCCCTCAGGGGCTAAAGCCCCACTTTATTATGAATCAGTTTCGGCACGACTAAAGTCGTGCCCTGACGCTTCTTGCTCCAACCTGTGCATTTTTCGCAAGCTGTGAAGCCACCCCATCGACGAAGACCTGTCGAGGGGGACCCCGGCGAAGCCATGCTCTGACACTTCGTGCTGTTCCGATAAATTCTTGCCTGACACAATGCGGCATAAAAAATGCACCTACTGTTTTTTGAGGACGGCGGCGTTTTTTTCGTCGGCGACGATGGCGCTCTCGAACTTGCGGAAGTCGGCGGCCCTGGAGGGAGGAATCTCAACCTGGCGGACGACGTATTCGCGCTCGTAGTGGAGGAGATTGTCTTTGGCGGAGACCGAGGAGTGGTAGCTGGCGAAGTCGAGGTCGAGCGAGACGGGATCGGGAGTTTCATCAACGACGTAGCCGGAAGGGATGGCGATGTCGAAGGTGTCGCGCCATCGTCCGGTGGCGTCGAGGTCGATGGGGTAGATGCGCGGTTTGTCGTCGAAGGGCAACGAGAAGGAGCCGACGACGCGGGGACGGACGAGCAGGAGCGGACCGGCCTGATGGGAGTACTGACGCGCGGTTACCTTGTAGTGAAGCTCAATGGGCTTGTCGAGTTCGGACGGCTCGATGAATGAATACGCATCGAGGGTGACGCCGGGAAGGGAGAAAGCAATCGACCGTTCCAGTAATTCGCGGCGTTCCTTCTCGTCTCTGATCTTAAGCGATTTACGAAGATCGGCGCCAATAGCCCCGGATTGAGAGATATCAACGGAGCCGGTCAACGTACCATCGGCCGAGAGCGTGAACGAGCCTTTGCGTTCCTTGGTGCTGGCATCGGGGACCAAGATCGGGAGGGCGATGATCTGGCTGGAGGCGCCGGCGGCCAGGGTTCCGTAGCTGCCCTGCTCCTCTGAGCGCAGATTGCCGACGGGAGTGCGTTCGTCGGTAGGGTCGAAGATGAGATAGCGCTTGCCGTCGCTGGCTTTGACGATGGCCTTGAGGCGCGGGTCCTGCACATCCGGCGGAATCTCGATAGCGGTAATCATATGGTTGCCCAACAGGGAGGGCGCATCAGGATCGACAACGCCGCGGCGGTCGTCGAGGGGCATGTAGAAGGCGTGGATGCCGGCCACCTGAAGCATGGAGATGAGCAGGGTGGTCTTGTCTTTGCAGTCTCCATAACGATTGCGGAAGATGTCAGCGGCATGATTGGCCTGCAAGCCGCCGATGCCACGCTCCACGATGAAGTAACGGATATTTTTCTGGATGTACTCGGTAATGCGGCTGAGTTTGGAGTAGAAGTCAGGAGCGCCGGCGATGAGGCTCTGGGTTTGCGCGGTGATCTCCGGGGAGGGGTCGGGACGGTTTGCCTCCAGCGTGGTGGTCCATTGCCCGATAGCACGCCACTGGTTGTCTTTGCCTTCGACGGCGGCATCGCCCCACTGGACGGACATGCGCGCGGAGAGCGCCGCACTAGCGGGATGGGACTTTACATCGCGCAGGTCGAGAGCGGGCATGTCCTTGATCTCCCAGCGCCAATGATTGGGCGCGACCTCGAGGGGCTTGACGGGGGCGTATTTGTGCCATGCCGCGGTGTGGGCGTGGCCGGGGGGAAGATCAACCTCCAGCGCCTCGAAGACGATGGGAATGCCGGTCTGGATATGCCAAACCTTCTCCTTGAGGAAAGGCTCGAGAAGTTCTTCGGAGTCGCAGACGATGGTGGCGCCGACATCGGCGGCGGGAGGATGCACGACGCGAGCTTTTTCCGTGGAGAGCATGATGGGAATGGCGGTGTCGCCGACCTCGATGAAGTCCGTGTCCTGAGCCTGGAACTGCTTCTGGTCGGCGGCGATGGTCCACTCGCGGAAGTAGTTGATCTTTTCGTCCACGTCGTAGGCGACCTCACAGCCGACGCCACGGCCCTGAGGCTTGAGGATGCGAATGACTTCATGCTCGCGCTCGACAGCGCGGCCCTGGGCGTCGACGGTTTCAAGATACTCGTCGAAGAGGATGATGGAAGCGGCATCCTTGGCGTAGGCGGGGGTGGGAGTTTTGGCGGCGTCGAGGCCCCACTGAGGGAGATCCTGCTTGTCCTTGTTGAACCAGTTGGCGTGAGCAGGATTGCAGGCAAGCACCCAAAAAGCTGCCATGCAAGAACAAACAAGAGCGGAAGAGAGCGAAAGTTTCATGATTAGTTTCCTTTGCCGGCGGAGGCCGTTTTGGTGAGGACGAGTTGCGCCTGATCGGCAGCGGCGACTTTCTGGTAGAAGCCGCGGAGGTCGTTGTACTCTTCGGGCTTGGCGAAGGTGAAGGCGCGGGCCAGTGAGCGGGCGATGGTGACCTTGCCAGGGGCAGAGACTGTTTTGATCATCAGATTGGCGTGTTGCGGCCAGGAGACCTGAGCGTCCTGGGGCGCGCCTTCGACGGTGAAGCCATCGGGGAGATGATAGGTGACCTGATCGGTAACGATCTCGCCATAGTGCATATCAACGAGCTGAGAGCGTTTTTCCTGAGCGACAAAAGGCTGTGCGCCGCGAGTCTCGAAGATGAAGGCTGGAAGCATGAGGCGTTTGGAGGTAGCAGCGCCGAAGGAGCCTTGAGCTTTGATGGAGGCGATCAGTTTTTGGTCGGGATCGGCGAGCCCGTTGAAGTGATCGATGTGCGCCTCGACACCTTCAGGGAAGATGGACTCCAGCCATGTATCGAACTGCTTTTTGACCTCATCTTCATCGTTGATGACGGCTTGTTGCCTCCAGTAGAGGGCTTCCTGGCCGGTGAAATCAAAACGGAAGACGCCGGTGAGAGCGCCATTGCCATCGAGGGTGACGTCGCCGAGGCGCAGGGTCTTGTTGTCGGTATATTGCTGGGAAGCAGAGGTGCCGACATTTACGCCCTTGACGGACTGAGAGAGCCCTCCCGCGCTGGAGTGCCTCCAATTGACAGTCCCGAAAGGACACATTTTTTCGCCGGGATCGAGCTCGATCTCCTTGCCGGCAGTGGAGAGAACGACGAGGGTGTTGTCGAGCTGGTCCAGGGAGAGATAGGCCATATCGAAGACGCCCAGCTTGCGGTCAACGATCTTTTCTGCATAGGCGGTGAGGCCGGCGGCGCGGATCATGGCGAGATAGAGCATGGCGATGTCCTCGCTGTCGCCGCTCTTCTGCGCCCAGGTGTCCTGGGCGTGTTTGGCCTCTTTCAGTTTGAGTTGCTTCATTTCGGATTCAGTTTTCTTGCGGGAATAGTCGGTGTTATCGAGGGTCTGGACGGCTTTGTAGAGTTTTTTGGCTTTGTCGAGGTCGCTGTCGGAGGGGGAGACGAGGCCGGCAACGGCATCCTTGATGGCATTGGAGTGCTCGGCGAAGTGATTCACGTCTTTGGACCAATCCTTGCCCGCAGTGGTCCAATATTCGAGGGCCGTACTTTCATATGCGGGTTTGTAATAGAAGATCACGCGATAAATAAAGCTGCGGCTGGGCGGCCTCCATTCTTCATCGGGAGAAGGAGGAACGTCGGTCACATCGACGCTGTAGTGCCCTGTTACGCTGTCCTGGACTTTGACGCCATTGGGCAGCCTCGACACCCATACGATGGGAACGCGATCCGCATACGCGGGCTGAAAAAAGTAGTGCGCCTTGTGAACGAAGTAGGGGCGCTGAATCTCCCAATCCGGAGGAAGGAACTGGCAAGCGCTATAATCGGCTCCGCAATCGCCATAATCGAGTTGATATTGATATTCGAGGATGCTGCCGACTTCGACGCTGGGCAGGGTGAAGACCTTGTTATTGACCTGCAAGGTATCGTGCTCCGCGGTGGTCGCCTTGTAGCTCAACAGATCCCCGGGCTTGCCTTCGAGGGGAATGATGGTACCGTCGGAGTGGATGGTGCGGGCCTTGATCCCAGAGACCTTCTCGGAACCATGCAGGAAGGGAATACTGACCGAGGCGAGGTCTTTGCCCTTCTCGGTGAGCACCTTGATGCGCGCGTAATAGCTGCGGTAATGGAGCGAATCGTTGGCGACTTCTTCGATGTTGAGGTAGACAGCGGCGGCGCCGGGGGCCTTGGGGTCGGAGGTCATCTTGAGCTCTTCGGCCGTGGGCTGCTGGAACTGGGCGCGGAGGAGGGCGGGAGATGCGAGGGCGAGAAGCAGGAGGATTCCCACCCTAGCCGCAACAACAAATACGCGGCGAGGGTGGGGCACCCGACCATCCCAATCCAATTTAGAAAGAACTCGGAACATGGAGGCCATCAGTTTCCTTTCGGCGCGGGCGGCGCGGGAACCGGCGCGACAGGTGATTTAGTGAGAACGAGTTGGGCCTGGTCGGCGGCGGCGACTTTCTGGTAGAAGCCGCGGAGATCGTTGTACTCGCCAGGGTCAAGGACAGTGAAGTTTGTGGCCATGGTACTGGAGACCTGGACAGAGTCCGCAGTTGCCTGGAAGCTGATTTTTAACGTGGCGCGGCCGGGCCAGGCAACATCAACAGGCGGCGGCACGTTCTCGATGGTGAAGCTGGGCGGCAGGTGGTAGGTGATGCTGTCCTGCCGCGTCTTGGCGAAAAGCACGTCGATGGGAGTTACGCGCTTGTCTTGCGCGACGAAGGGATGCGCGGCGCGGTATTCAAAAAAGCTGCCGGGCAGGAAGAGGCGCTTGCCGGTTGCGGTGCCAATGTTGCCGCTGACGTTGACAACGGCGATCAGGTTAACGGTGTAATCGTCGAGAGCCAGGAAATGATCGAAGCTGGCCTGCACACCGAGGGGAAGCGAGTTTTCCAATGTCTCGGCGAATCGCTTCTTGACCTCATCCTGATCGAATTGGAGGGCAAGTTGACGCCAGTGGAGCGCATACTGGCCGGTCATCACATAATGAATATCTCCCTTGACGCCACCATTCTCGTCGATGTAGAGATTGGCGACGCGCTGCACGGTTGAATCCTTGTAAGAGGTTTCGGGAGTGGTATCGGGAATCGTTTTCTTGCCGGTAAAACGGATGCCGCCCGCCCCGGCGTACTTCCAATGCAGCAGTCCGTAGGGGCACATCTTATCGCCGGGGTCGAGGTAGACGTCTTTGCCGTCGATGACGACGACAGCAAGGAGATAGCCCAACGGCCGCAAGGAAAGGTATTGAGCATCGAAGTTGTTGTGGCTGCGATCAACCACTCGCATGGGCCAGACCTGAAGGCCGGCGGCGCGGGCCAGGGCAATGTATAGACGCGCAATATCGATCATGTCACCGCTTTGCTGCTTCCAGGTATCCTCTACGTTAACCGCCTCTTTCAGATGTTCCTTTTTGCGCTCGACATCGGATTTCCGATTAAAGCTGGAGTTGTCGAGTTTCTGGACGGCGGCATAGATCTTTCTTGCTTTTTGTTCATCGGTATCGCCGGGGGCGACGATCTCAGAGACGATATTTTTAAGGGAGTTGGTGGGACTGGTATAAGTCTGTATCCAATCGGCCCATCTTTTACCCGTAGTTTCCCAGAATTCTTTGCCGGAGTTGAACTGGGTGTAGTAGAACTCGACGCGCCACTTGATGGTATTCAATGGCGGCATCCATTCCTCGCTGGGCAGAGGCGGAACATCGGTGATGTCCAGGATAAAGTCGCCTCGTTTGTTGCGGACAACCTGGGCATCAGAATCGATGCGGCTGGCATATATCAGGTTTTGTCTGCTGCCGAAAACGAGGGGACTGAATGCGTAGTGCGCTTTATGAACGAAGTAGGGCTGCTGAATCCACCAGGTGGGCGCGGCGGGATTTGCCGCGAAGGTATCACGGGCATAGCGGAGGCGGTATTCGAGGATGCTGCCGACCTCGACGCTGGGCAGGTTGAAGACCACGCTATTTTCCTGGAAGTTCCTGGTCTTGAAGTCCACGAGATCGTCGGGCTTGGTGACATAAGGAATCACGGTTCCATCGGAATGGATGGTGTGGGCCTGAATGTCGGTGACCTTTCCGGCGTCAGGAAAGTAAGGGATGCGGACAGTGGCTAACTCCTTGCCTTTCTCAGAGAGCACCTTGATACGCACGTAGAAAGTTAGTTCGTGGGCCAAATCGTTGGTGATCTCTTCGCGATAGAGGTAGACGGCGGCAGCGCCGGGAGCCTTGGGGTCGGCGGTCATCTTCAGCTCTTCATCAGTGGGCTGCTGGAACTGGGCGAGAAGAGTGGCGGGCGAGACGAGGGCGAGGAGCAGCACATGCAGCCAGAGGGAAGAGTGCAAGATGCCGCGTTTGGCTGATACTGGATGGAGGCAAAACATGGAGGCCCTCAGTTTCCTTTCGGCGCGGGCGGCGCAGGAACCGGCGCGACAGGCGATTTGGTGAGGACGAGTTGCTGTTGATCGGCGGCGGCGATTTTGAGATAAAAGTCGTGCAGATTGCTGTATTCCCTGGGATCAAGCATGGCAAAGTTGCGGGCGAAGACGCGCACTATATTGACCGTGTCGCCCTTCGCTTCCGCATGAATCCGCAGCAAAGCGCGATTAGGCAAGGTAATGTCGGGGGTCTGCGGCAGGCTCTCGACGGAGTAGCCGGGAGGCAGGTGAAGCGTGACATTATCCTGCTCCAGTTTAGCGTAATGCAGATCAATGGGGGTGATGCGCTTGTCCTGGGCAACAAAGGGGTGTCGGGCGCGGGATTCAAAGAAGAGGCCTGGGAGGATAAGGTGTTTGCCGGTAACCGAGCCTAAGCTACCGTTGACCTTAACGATGGCGACGAGTTTGCTACCAGGGTCGTCGAAGGCGAGGAAGTGATCGATTTCGGCCTGCACGCCTTCAGGGAATTCATCCTGGATGGACTCATTGAACTGCTTTTTCACCTCTTCCACGTCATTTTCCAGAGCGAGCTGACGCCAATGGAGCGCCTCCTGGCCAGTCATCACGAAGTTGACAGTTCCATTCAAGGCGCCTGACTCGTCTATGTCGAGATTGGCGACGTGCTGCACGGTTGAGTCTTTGTAGGCGATGGCGGGAGTGGTAGCAAGCACGGCGTTTTTTTCCGCGAGCCGGAAGCCGGAGGTGAGGGTGTGCTTCCAGTGCAGGATACCGAAGGGGCACATCTTCTGACCGGGGTCGAGGTAAACGTCTTTGCCGTCCAGCACTACAATCGCAATAAAATCGTCCAACTGCCGGGCGGAAAGAAGGGAGCCATCAAAGATGGCGCGGCTGCGGTCGACCACATGCATGGGCCAAGCCTGGAGTCCGGCGGCGCGGGCCAGGGCAACGTAGAGCAGCGCGATCTCATCATCGTTGCCGCGCTGCTGCTTCCAGACATCCTCTGCATTATTAATATCCTTGATCTTTTCTTTTTTGCGCTCGGCCTCGGATTTGGCTCGGGTGAAGCGGGTGTTTTCAAGCTTCTGGACGGCGGCATAGATTTTGGCGGCCTTCTGCTCATCGCTGTCGCCGGGAGCGACGAGCTCAGCGACGGCTTTCTTGAGAAAGCCGGAGGGATTGATGAAGTCCCGCACCCACGAGGCCCAGGATTTCGTCGCATCGTCCCAGAACTCCTTGGCGGAATTGATCCGGGTGTAGTAAAACTCGACGCGCCAGCGGATGGTGTTGAGAGGCGGCATCCAGTCCTCGTCGGGCTCGGTCGGGACATCGGCGATGTCCAGCGTCATGTTGCCTTTCTTGTCCTTGACGACCTTTTCACCGGTGTCGATTCGAGTGGCGTACATGAGGCCGTTGAAGCTGAAGGACAGGTCTGGACGGAAAGAGTAGTGGGCCTTGCGAACGAAGTAGGGCTGCTGAATCCACCAGGTGGGCGCGAAGGTGAACCCGCTGTAACGATAGCGGTATTCGAGGATGCTGCCGACCTCGACGCTGGGCAGGGTGAAGACCACGCTATTGCGCTGGTAGCCCTTGGTTTTGTAATCGATGAGGTCATCGGGCTTGACGATGAGGGGAACGATGGTTCCATCGGCGTGGATGGTACGGCCCTCAATCTTGGTGACCTTGTCGGCGCCCGGGATGTAGGGGATGCGCACGGTGGCGAGTTCCTTGCCCTTTTCGGTGAGCACCTTGATGCGCTCGTAGAAGCTGTGATAGCGATCCAGTTCATCTGTGATTTCTTCGCGATAGAGATAGACGGCAGCGGAGCCCGGAGCTTTGGGGTCGGAGGTCATCTTGAGCTCATCGTCGGAGGGCGGCTGGAACTGGGCGCGGACAAAAACAGGGGACGTTAAGATCAGGATCCAAAGCGCAGCACAGGCCCAAGGACAAAACCGCACGATGCCATTACCGGCCGATGCACGAGTAAGGCGGGGCGAGGAGATCATCAGTTCCCTTTCGGCGCGGGCGGCGCGGGCAACACTGGCGAAGCGGTTGGCGCAGGCGGCGTGATTGGCGCGGCCGACGCGGGCGGAGTGGTGGTGAGCACGATTTGCGCCTGGTCAGAGGCGGCGACTTTCTGGAAGAAGCCGCGGAGATCCTGATATTCCTCGGGCTTGACGGTGGTGAAGCCTTGCGCGAGCAGACGAACGACGGCGATCAGTCCGGGGGCAGATTTGGATTTGGCGTTCAGGATGGCGTGTTGCGGCCAGATAATCTTGTTATCCGGGGGCGTGCCTTCAACGAAGAGGCCGTCCGGCAAGTGATAGGTGATCTGGTCGATGACCTGGCTGGGATAGTGCATATCCACCGGCTCGAGGCGTTTTTCCTGATTGACAAAGGGCTGGCCGCCGCGAGTCTGAAAGAAGTAGCCGGGGAGGATGAAGCGTTTTGCGGTGGAAGCGCCGAGGGAACCGCGCGCATTGACGAAGATCATGAGGTTGACATCCGGATCGTCGAGCCCGAGGAAGTGATCGACATGGGCCTCGACGCCCTCGGGAATGTAGTTCTGGAACCAGGTGTCGAAGCGCTTTTTGAGTTCATCGGGGTCGTTGGTGAGGGCGGCTTGACGCCAGTAGAGAGCCTCCTGGCCGTGCATGATGATGGTCAAGTGGCTGTTGATGACACCGTGGGCGTCGAGAAAGATGTCGCCGGTGCGGTCAATCTTGTTATCGGGGTAGTTCTGCGCGGCGGTAATGACGAGGCTGCTGATGTGATCACCCTGAGGAATGCCGGTGGACCCGGCATGCTTCCAGTGCAAAGTCTGGAAGGGGCACATCTTTTCTCCGGGATCGAGGAGGATTTCCTTGCCGGCGATGTTCACAGCAATGATGACGTCATCCAACTGGTCGAAATCGAGATAGCCGAGAGCGAAGACGCGCTGACTGCGATCGACCACCTTGATGGCGTGGGCAGAGAAACCGGCGGCGCGCAGCATGGCGAGATAGAGCAAGGCGATGTCCTGGCTGGAGCCGCTCTTCTGCGCCAAGGTATCCTCAGCGTGTTTGGCAACCTTCAAATTGAGCAGCTTGAGTTCGGAGCCGCTTTTTTTGCGGGAATAGTCGGTGTTGTCGAGGGCCTGGACGGCTTTGTAGAGCTTATTCGCCTTGTCAAGATCGCTGTCGCCGGGGGCAATGAGGGCAGAAACCGCTTCAGTGATGGATTTAGAGGGCTCGGCGAAGTGATCGACCTTCTTTGACCAGAACTTGGCCTCGTCGACCCAGAAATCGACGGTGCCGCTGGCAGCTTTGTAATAAAACGTTACATGGTAGAGCAGCCCGGTGATGGGCGGCATCCAGGCTTCGTCGGGAATAGCCGGAATGTCGGTCAAATCCAAGTGGTAAACCCCTGCAACGTCGGCCTTGAGGGGGGTGACGCCCGGGGGCAGGATGGGCCACCAGATGAGAGTATTGACCGGCCTGCCACGCTCATCGATGAGGTACGAACTTGTCTGATTCTGGGGACCGGGCAGAAATGCCTTGAAGGGCGTGAAGGCATAGCGGGCATGGTGGACGAAGTAAGGGCGCTGAATCTCCCAGGAGGGCGAGGAGAAATGGTTGTCATCGTAACGAATCTGATAGCGATATTCGAGGATGCTGCCGACTTCGACGCTGGGCAAGGTGAAGACCTTGCGTGTGATTTTGAGCGTATCCCCCAGCTGGTTCTTAGATTTGGCGATCAATAGCTCTTCGGGCTTTCCGGCGAGAGGAATGACGGTGCCGTCGGAGTGGATGGTGCGGGCCTTGATGTCGGTTACCTTCCAATCGTCATGCATATAAGGAAGCTCGACGGTGGCCAGCTCCTTGGCTTTTTCCTGAAGGACCTTGATGCGCACGTAAACGCTGCGAAAGTGGATGGGATCGTTGTCGTTCTCCTCGATATTGAGGTAGACGGCGGCGGCTCCGGGGGCCTTGGGGTCGACGGTCATCTTGAGTTCTTCGTCAGTGGGCTGTTGGAACTGCGCGAGCAGGAGAACCGGCGAGGTGAGGGCGAGAAGGAGGGGCAGGTGGCGCATAAGAGCAGAGATACGCATGGACGTTCCTTTGCTAGCACAAGATTAGAAACCCGTAGCGAGGCGGTGGAAATGATTGCGAGAATTTTACAACGTGGGCGGGCGGGAGTCGAGGAAGACTTGCTGTCCAGGCGGACGGCGCTTACGTGGCACCTGCGGTGCGGCAGCCTTAAACTCGTTGGCGTGGCGGCGAGCCGGCGGGTTAGCGGACGGATTCGAGGAGGGCGGAGACGAGGGCTATGGGAAGGCCGACGACGTTGAAGTAGTCGCCTTCAATGCGGGGAATCCAGCGGGCGGCGCGGCCCTGGATGGCGTAAGCTCCTGCCTTGTCCAGGGGCTCGCCAGTGGCGATGTAGGCGGCGATTTCCTGTTCGGTGAGCGCGCGAAAGGTGACGGAGGTGGATTCGGAGGCGACCTGGGAGGAGGTTGCGGTGAGGAGAGCGACGCCGGTGATGACCTGGTGGGTGCGGCCGGAGAGGAGGCGGAGCATACGGGCAGCGTCAGCGGGGCCGGAGGGTTTGCCGAGGATTTGGTTGTCGAGGGTGACGGTGGTGTCGGCGGCTAAAACAGCGAGGGTTTCCGAGAGGATGCCCTCAGGGGCTAAAGCCCCGGCATTTTTTGAATCGCTTCTGGCACGACTAAAGTCGTGCCCTGACGCTTCTTGCTCCACCATTTGCATTTTTCCGCAAGCTGTGAAGTCGTGCCCTTTCAAAGCAGGTTCGCGATCCAATTTCAAAGCTAGTTCATGAAAGACGGCTTGGGCTTTTTCGCGGGCGAGGCGGGTGACGTAGGCGATGGGGTCTTCGTTGGGGAGGGGGTCTTCGGGGATGTGGGCGGGATGGACGGTGAAGGAGAAGCCAGCCTGGGCGAGGAGTTCGTGGCGACGGGGGGATGCGGAGGCGAGGACGAGCATGAATTGATTATGGCAGGGGGCAGAGATTAGGGGTCAGGTGAATAGCGAGTCAGCGAGTCAGCAAGTCGGCGGGTCAGCGATTAGATGGTGAGGCCGGTATGGAGGCCATTGTGAGTGGCGATGCCCCAGGCCATGGCGGGGGAGTTGCAGGGGAGGGCGGGGAAGCTCCGTTTTGGGAAAGGGAGGTTTTTGGGGGTTGTTCTGCTCCTATCTGGAAAACGTGTCAAAGAGCGGAGGTTGGAAATTTTTGGTTAAGTGATTGAAAAGAATGGAAAAGAGAGGGGTTACGAATGTTGCAGGAAATAACGGGGAGATTGGTTAAGCTAAAAACATTCAACAGGAAACAACGAGAAGAGACGCGACAGGAGAGTGGGAAGTGGCTTTCCTGATTTTGATCGGACCACTTCCGCGGATTCGCAAGTTTGACGAGAGGCTGAGGACGTCTTCAGAGAACAAGTGGATGTTTTACCTTAGCAAAGGGCCGCACGAGGAAGCGTTGCAAGCGGCTAAAGGCAGAATGGCATGAGCAGGACAAACTCTGGAAGAGATCAGAAGATTTTCCGAGTTGAAGCGGGGCAGCGAAAGGCATAGCAAGGCGGTTTGGATTACAAGCAGAAGCCGCTAAGTTTTCGCGGCGACGGCTGAGACCAATTCGGCGAATGCAGGGGGTGGTTCCCAAGGGGAATCACCCCCTTCCCTTTCTGCGGAGAGTATAAGACCGCGGGGGCAGGGACGGGATTGGCGGAGAAATGGTTTTTTCAAGGACGAGGCAGGCGGCTGCAGGCAAGCCGCGCGGAACAGAAACGAAGACGGTCAACCCAGGAAAAGCAAAGTTGAACGCGGTGGCGGACAAGAAGGTAGGAAAGAGCAGCGTAAGGATTGTGAACGCGCTGTTTAAAAGCTTGATCAAAGGCAATGCGACGAGCGCAAAGCTGTTGTTTGATCTGGCGGATGGGTTGATCAATTGCGAAGACCCCGTGGTGATGAGCCAACTTTGCAGTTATGCGCAAACACTGGAGTCGGAGCAGCAAGTGGCTGCCGACGCGACGACAGAGACGGACGAGAAAGCGAGTCAGCGGAGTTAGTGGACGTTTGATTGCAACTGAAGACAAGACTTTGCGGGAGCGGGGCGGAGAGGAAGGACTCGATGCCCTGCTCCCAAAAAGAAAGAAGAGAGACAGATGAAGCTCACGAATCATGAGTGGTTGCGCGCCAGCGGAGTGCTGGGCCTGTTGTTGATTGAGTTGTTTCTGATGGGTTTGGGAAGCGTGGCCCACTCGCAGACGTTCAGCACGACAACGGTTCAGGGGACGGTGTACCTGGCGAACGGCCAGCCGGGGACGGGAACACTGGTGGTGAGCTGGCCAACGTTTACGACAGCGAGCGGTCAACTGGTGGCGGCCGACAGCGTGACAACGGCGATAGCGCCGGATGGATTTGTCAGTGTGAGCCTGGCGCCGAACCAGGGAGCGACGCCGGCGGGCGAATATTACACGGCGATTTTTTACATGAGTGACGGGTCGGTGAATACGCAGTACTGGGTGGTTCCGGCGGCGACAACGGCGACGCTGGGGCAGGTGCAGGCACAGGTGATGCCGGCGGCGCAGGCCGTGCAGACGGTGAGCAAGACGTATGTGGACCAGTCGATTGCGGAGCTGACGGGAAGTTTGCTGACGGCATCGGGCGGAACACTGAGCGGGACGCTGACGTTGTGCTGCGATCCGACGACTCCGCTGCAGGCGGCGGATAAGCGCTACGTGGATGCGGCGTCGGCGCTGGCGGTTCCTCTGACGGGCGGGACGATGACAGGAGCGCTGGCGGCGCCGCAGTTCAATGGGCCGCTAAGCGGCAACGTGACCGGGAATTTGGCCGGCAACGTAACGGGAAATGTGAGCGGAAATCTGACCGGCAATGTTACGGGCAACGTGACCGGAAACGCATCGGGCACGGCGGCGAACGTGACGGGAACGGTGGTGGTGGCGAATGGCGGGACGGGCGCGACCACGGCAGCGGGAGCGCTGGGGAACCTGGGCGGAGTGGCGCTGACGGGCGGGACGCTGAGCGGGCCGTTGACGGCGACCAAGCTGGGGGCGCTCTACCAGGTGGACCAGTTTGCGGGAGCGGATTTCGGGGTCAAGCTAGGAGCGTGCCTGAGCGGGCTGAGCACGACGAACGGCGGAACGTGCGACGCGCGGAATTTTACGGGATCTCTATCAATGGGATCGAACCTGACGATTTCGACGGCGAATGCGACTGTTCTTCTGCCGTGCGCGACGATTTTGACGGCGAACCAGGTGGTGGTGACGGCGGGGACGAGAAATGTGACGCTGCGCGGATGCGCGCTGCGCGGCGCAAGCACGGCGAGCGGGAGCCAGGGCGGGACGGTGCTGCTGTACTCGGGCACGAGAGCGATGGTGCAGGTGGGCGACCCGACCTATGCGGCAGACACGCTGGGTTTTCACCTGGACAACGTGGTGATCAATACCACGTTGTCATCGAGCTCCAGCGCGCAAGGATTCGCGGCTTATCGCACGCAGGAGTTGGATCTCGAAAGTTTGTATTTTCTTGGTAACTCCAACCAGACGGGAATGACGCTGGATGGAACGGGGAATTATACAGGCGGAACTTTTTATGACAACGAATTCACGGGATTCCAGACGGCGGTGAACGCGATTGGGCACCAAGTGACAAATCCGGCGACGACGGACTGGGTGAATGCGAGCACGTTTGTGCGGCTGCACATCGACTGCCCAACGAGTAGCGGCAACCCGATCAGCGGAACATACGGAATCAACCTGCAGCAGGGCGACGGAAATACGTTTACCGGCGGAGACGTGGAAGGATGCGCGACGGCGCTGCACCTGGGAACGAATGCTCAGAACAACACTATTGTGGGGCTGCGGAACGAGAACTCGACCAACCAGGTGGTGGCAGATGCGGGCAGCTCGTACAACGACTGGATGACCGGCGGAACGATGTTTACCGGAAAGCTGACGGACAACGGCACACGCAACAGCTTTCAGGATACATTTCACCGGAGCTTCAACAGCCTGAACGGTGATTGGTACGGGAGCCAGGCGGACGCGACGGTGACGAATCACTACCGGCTGGGGATTGGGACGGGCAACGAGCGCGGGTTGCTGAACGAGATACAGACGGATTACGGATACCGCTGGATGTATGGATTCACGGATGCGGCAGCGGGCGAGCAGTTCTATCAGGTTCAGGATTTGCTCAACAATGTGAATCGAATTTCGGTGGGGCAGTACAACAATGGGCAATCGAGCACCAACAGCCAGACGGTGATCAACGCGGCGGGAACAGGCGCGGTGGTGCTGAACGGATCGAACAACGCTGGAACCGGCGGGGTGGTGATCGGGTCGGGCGGGGCGAGCGAGACAACGGTGGCGACGATCAGTAATGCGGGGAACGCACAGTTCAACGGGACGCTACAGGTGGGCGGGACATCGACACTGGCGGGAACGGCGACGGTAAAAAACCAGGCGGACGGGGAGATTGACGCAACGCTATGGGCAGGATTGACGGCGGCGCAGAACGAGTCGTTCATTTACAAGAACTATCTTGGTGCGAGCCAGTGGTACATGGAGAATCACAGCACGAACGACTGGTCACTTACGTCGGCACTGGGGGGACTGGACAGCTTCAAGGCTTATCAGAGCACTAACAGCGGCGATACGTACATCAATGCATCGAACTCCAGCGGAATCGTGCGCGTGAATTACGAATCAGGAGCCGGGACCGGGTTCAAAGTATATGGAGGCAACAATAGCACTATCTACGCCGCCTTCACCGGCACGACGGCGATCCAATTTCCAGGGCTTGCGGCGAGCAGCGGGCATAACTGCGTGCAGATCGACAACTCGGGATATATCACCAATACAGGAGCGGCGTGCGGGAGCGGCAGCAGCAACGGCACGGTGAACTCGGGCACGAGTGGCCAGATTGCGTATTACAGCGGCAATGGGACGGTGCTATCGGGCACAACCACGGTTTCTATAACGGCGGGAGGAACGGGAGCTTCGACGGCTACCGGAGCGCTGGCAAACCTGGGCGGGGCGCCGTTGACGGGGGCGTCGTTTACCGGCCCGGTGAGCACTACAGGCACGTTGTCTGTGGAAAACAACAGCAGCATCGGACCGCGCTTCGATGTGACGAACTCGGCATTTGGAGCGAAGGGAGACGGAGCCACAGACGACACAGTTGCCATACAGGCGGCTTTTAATGCCTGCGCGAATTATGTAGCTTCCACGGAAACCCTCACGGGCGCATATGGAGGCATAGTCGAGTTTCCAGGCCTCCACACCTATATCATATCCTCGACTATCAACGCCTACGACGGATGCCACGTCGAGGGGACAGCGGGAAGCAGCAGCGGCGGGGCATCTCCTCCAAGAATCTACTGGAATGGGGCAGCGGCGGGCACCGCTTATTCGATCACAGGCTTTACGGCCGCTACTAATTCGACACCTCTCTATACCTTATCCTCTCCCGCGCCGCATCCCCAGGCCAATCTAGCCACGTTTACCGTAAGCGGCAGCAGCGTTCCGGCAGTGGGGCAATGGGTGGACATCGAGGGCCTCAGCACGAGTGCAGGTAAGGATCTTAACAGGGTTATAGCACAGGTAGCAGCGACCAGCGGAAGCACATTTACGGTTGTCTTTCCGTCGGGCATCACAGCGGGCACATTTACCGACTCAGGGACGGCAACAACAGTGAACGTCATCATGGCGTTCGATGCCAATGCCCGCTATGAGACCGCGATCAGCGATATATTTCTAGGAGCCTCTTCCACGCTCACCCCTTTCCAGGTGGGGTATTACTTCGGCTCGCGTGTGGACACGGGCACCCACATGGTAAATACGTGGGTTAGCGGGGCTACGATGTACAGCTACTATTTCCCGGCAGGCGGCATCAATGTAGATTTTGACAAAGGCTGGAGGTCTGATGGCGCACTGATCGCGGGAATTTATTGGAGGCCCGGAGGGGATGATACTTTCGGGATAGCGAATGGGACGACCGATAACAGTTCCAGTGCATCAACCAGCGGCGCTGCGGTGATGCTAGACAACTCTGCCTGTGGAGTCAGCGGCAGCGTACGCCTCACCGCGAGGAGTGTCAAACACGAGATTAATACCAACATGGGAGCGGGGCTTGGCGTGTACACCTTGCTGGACTGCCCGGCAAGCTCAAATGGGGAGCAATTTTTTCTTGATTTTGAAAATGTCTGGATGTCTCCAGGCTCGGTGACCAGCGCGCCTGGAATGGTGATGACTCCGGCAAATGACACAGCGCTTACATTGAGCATCGTAAACAGCGCGATAAGCGGCGCAGGCGGCTTGGGAGGCAGGTGGGTTGGGCTGCCCGCAATAGCGAGAAACGATTTGGGTGGAAACTATGGACTCATCCCACTCCTCAGCTATTCACCGGCACTCACTAGCGCAGGAGGCCTAAGCACAGCATTCGCCAATGCAGCCGCACCATCGCAATTATTGAACGATTTGAATGTCAGCCAGGTATTCCATTACGGCATCCAGGCTTCTGATTTTCTGTATTCGGACACCGCCTTTGCGGCGTTGCCGAATGCGACAACATTGTTTGCGGGCCGGATTCTTTCTCCACCAAGTTATTGGGAGGGAGCCAACGGCAAGCGGTATGCCATCGACGTTGTGTACCAAGCAGGAACGACGGGCACTCCGAACGGCGGGGCTACGAGCTGCTCCGGCACGAGCGGAACCTCCGTGTTGACATGCAGCAGCGCCACAGACCTATCGACAGGCCAGAGAATCAGCATCGGCACGGACACCAACAAGACGATTCGTTACGTAGACGCGACCAATCCGAGCGCGGTGCTGTTGAATCTGACGAGCAATATAGGAGCGACGTATTCCAGCCAGGCGCTTACGTTCTCTGCGCCGGTGTTGGGGCCGGAGATCCAACTGCCGACGAAGTCGTCGAGCTCGCCGACAACACTGACGTGGTCGCAAGGGGACATGGAGCAGAACTCCGGGGCCACGGCGAACGGGGTTGCTGCGTGGGTGAATGTAACAGCGGGCACGCCGGGAACATGGGCCGGAATACCGCTGGGCAACAGCAGCGGGCAAATTTCTCCCGCGCAGATTTCCAGCACGACGGGAACGGGGAGCGTGGTACTGGCGACTTCGCCGACATTCACGGGCAATACGACGACATTCGCAAACGGGGCGGCGAGCCAGGATTACCTTGTGCTTCAGCCGGGAACCGGGGGCACGGATCAGATTGGAGCTTTGGAGTTTGCCAACAACGCGGGAACCAGCCAGTGGGAGATACGCAAGGATGCGAGCAACACGTTCCGCGTCCGAGATACGGTGAACTCCCTTGATCGCATGACGCAATACGCGGGCGGGCAGACGGTGATCAATTCCGGCGGGAGCGCCGCCGTGGCGGTGAACAACACGAGCAACGCCGGCACCGGCGGGTTCATGGTCTATGAAGGCGGCTCGAACTACAACACCGCCGCATTCACGGTGACCAGTTCGGGGAATGCGAGCGTTCCCGGCGGCTTCACCTCCTCCACCTTGACCGATACGGGGTTGACCACGGCGGGCGTGGTGACGACGACGAGCGGCGGAGTGCTGGGGAGCGAGGCTCAGGTGACGGTTGCGCAGGGCGGCACGGGAGCGGCGAGCACCTCGCAAAACTATGTGTTTGCGGGTCCGACCAGCGGCAGCGGAGCGCCGAGTTTTCGCGCTTTGGCGTCTGGGGATATTCCGAGCAATGCGGCGAACACAACGGGAACAGCGGCAGGCATTACCGGTTCCCTGGCCGGCGATGTAACAGGGACTCAATCAGCCACGAGCGTGGGCAAGATCAACGGCGCAAGCATACCGGCATCGGCGAACGTGACCTCGACGAATTCGAGCTCACAGATCGTTGCATCGACGACGCATAATCTGAGCGTACCGGCGAATTGCGTTGCGGCGAGCGGCTCGGGGACGGCGTATACGTGCTCTACCTCGCCCACGTTTACGCCCGCCACCGGCGATCATATTCAGTTCAAGGCCGATGTGGTCAACACGGGGAGCGCCACGCTGGCAGTGAATGGAGCCGCCGCCGCGACCATCAAGAAGTGGGGCGGGTCAGGCAACCTGATTGCCAATGACATACTGGCCGGGCACTGGATCTCAGCCACTTTTGATGGAACGTATTGGCAACTTGAAGGACAACTGGGAAACGCCAACGCGACACAGCTCAACGGAACGGCGATTACCGGCTTGTCGGGCAGCGGATCGGTTCTGGCGCTAACAACCTCGCCCACCCTGGTGACGCCGACACTGGGTACTCCGGCAAGCGTAACGCTTACAAATGCTACAGGATTGCCGCTTTCTACCGGCGTGACCGGCAATCTTGCCGTGGCGAATCTGAATAGCGGCACAAACGCATCGTCCTCGACATACTGGCGCGGCGATGGCACCTGGGCTACGCCGAGTGGGGGTAGTTTTACGATTCCTGCGTTCAGTGCCGTAACCATTACATCCTACGCGGGGACGCTGGCGACGGGCGGAGCAGCTTTTACCAATGGTACGGTGGCGCTGAGTCACTTATCGGCGACCACCATCAATGTATCCGGCTTAGTGAATGGAGCGAGCTTCAACCTGAGGCTGAATCAGGATTCGACTGGCGGCAACACCTTGACACTGGGGACTGGCTGTACGTGGATGGCAGGGTCGAATTCCGGCTTTGTTGCATCGACGACTCCGGCACTGACGGCAGCGGCAAGCGGGATCAACGTGCTGTCGGCGATCTATGACGGGACCAACTGCCTATACAACGTGAGGTGATAATGAGAAAGCTGATTGCGGTTGCGATCCTCTCGCTGACATTTGCCGCGCTGGTTTGCGGCTTGAATCATCCTGTTCCCGTGCGGGCGCAGCAAATGTTTCAATCGCTTAACTATCCAACCGGCCTCGTTGGCTGGTGGAAGCTGTGTGGAGATACGAGCGCAACGAGCGGGTGTAATCCATCCTCTTCAACTACAGCTTATGATTCCAGCGGCTACGGATACAACGCAACGTGGGTTGGGACGTGCAGCGGGTCAAGTCCTTACTGCTATTCCACAACGACGGAGGTCGGCGCTTACTCAGGCTCGTTTGATGGCAGCACTAACTACGTGTATACAACATCTGTCAACAGCAAAACGCCGACAGGGAACTCTCCCTGGAGCCTGATTGCGTGGGTCAATTGCGGTTCATCATGCGCTAGCTACGGATACATTTTCGGGACTTCGACATCGCTGACGCTCTATCTTAATCCGACAAACCTGGAATGTGGCCCATTCCAATCAACGCTATCTCTTACAGTAAACGCTTGGCATTTTGTCGGCTGCACATGGAATGGCTCTACGATGACGATTTATGTTGATGGCTCCTCGCAGTCTAGTGCTGAATCGGCGTTGTCCCTTACAACCACCTGGATATACATAGGGGCGAAATCGAATGGGCAGGACAAGTGGAAAAGCAATATCCAAGATGCGCGTCTTTACAGCCGGGCATTGGGCGCGGGAGAGATGGCGCAGATGTATCTGGCGCACAATTAGAGCATCTTCAGAGATCGTGTAATGTTAGTCAACTTTCTCGTTTTCCACCCTTTCCGCAGAACACCGCCCACGGACAGCGAAAAGGATGGGGCACGGGGCATTACAGAAACAATGAAAATGCTCCAGATCGAGTGAAACGGGTTGCTCCGGGTAACAGCGTAGTGGAGAGGCGTTCCAATCGGTCTGGATTCGTCGATTTGCTTGCCCGGTTGGAGTGGGGGATTTGTGGCGGAGACAACAGGAGGAAGCGCGGCGGTAGCGGGAGGTTTTTGCGCGGAGGAGCTGGACCGGGAGGAGCTGGAGAGGTTTGGGCGGATTCTGGACCTAAGGCCGGCAAGCCTGCGGGGGCGAACGGTGGCGATGGAGTTGGCCGAGAAGTTTTTGCGGGTAAGAACGCGGGATGGAAGCACGGCGCCGCTGCGGGCGAACGCGGTGCAGCGGGCCTTTGAGCGGCGGCGGGCGACGCGGAATATTGTGCTGAAGGCGCGGCAGATGGGGTTGACTACCTGGGCGGCGGCGCGGTTTTTTCTGCGGACGATTACCCATCCGGGGACGTTGACGCTGCAGGTGGCGCATTCGCAGGAGGCGGCCGAGGAGATCTTCGGAATCGTGCACCGGTTTGTGGACTATCTGCCGGAGGCGCTGCGCGAGGGGCCGCTCGGGACCTCGCGGGCCAATGTGCGGCAGATTGTCTTTCCGGAGATTGACTCGCAGTACCGGGTGGTGACGGCGGGAGACCGGAACGCGGGGCGGGGATTGACGGTGCAAAACCTACACTGCTCGGAGTTGGCGCGATGGCCGGGGGACCCGGCGGAGACGCTGGCCGGGCTGCGGGCGGCGATGGCGCCGGGAGCAGAACTGATTCTGGAATCGACGCCGGACGGGGTGGGCGGCTGCTTCTACGAGGAGTGGCAGAAGGCCGGCGAGCAGGGAATGGCGCAGCACTTTTTCCCCTGGTGGATGGAGCGGCGCTACCGGGCGAAGGCGGTGGACGAGGCCAGCCTGACGGATGAAGAGCGGGATTTGATGGCCTTCAAACTGCTGGATTTGGAGCAGATTGGTTTCCGGCGGCAGATCCGGGCGGATTTTCGCTCTCTGGCGCGTCAGGAGTACGCAGAAGACGACGAGAGCTGCTTTTTGGCCAGCGGGGATTCGGTTTTTGAATTATCCGCGATTGAAGCGCGGCTTAAGACAGTGACGGAGCCGATTGAAACGCGGCTCAACGGGGATCTGGAGATCTGGCTGCCGCCGCTCGCGGGCAAGACATACCTGGTGGCGGTGGACCCGGCCGGGGGCGGGAACGAGGGCGATTATTCCGCGGCCGAAGTCTTGGAGATGGAGACGGGGTTGCAATGCGCGGAGTTTGCCGGGCATATAGGCGGGCTGGAGCTGGCGCGACTGGTGACGGGGCTGGCCGCAAAGTACAACCAGGCGTGGCTGGTGGTGGAGCGGAACAACCACGGCAGCGGGGTATTGTCGCTGATTGAGAGCGTATGCAGCTACGGGCGTGTTTATAAGCAAAATGGGCAGGCGGGCTGGCTGACGACCTCGATGAGCCGGCCGGCGGCGCTGGGGCGGCTGGATGCGGCGCTGGTGGAGGAGTCGGAACGTTTTCAGAGCCGGAAGCTGCTGGCCGAGTGCCGGAGCTTTGTGCGGCGGCCGGATGGCGGAAGCGGAGCGCGTCCGGGAACACATGACGACCGGGTAATGGCCATGGCGATCGGACTGGGGGCAAGGACAGAACTGATGGGGAAAAGCGGCTGACAGCTAAAAGCTGTATTTCCGGTTCTGAGCGCTTAGAATGCGAGTGAGGTTGGCTGCGAGCGGGGGCAGGGGCTTGGCGGTTCAGGCGGTGCAGCATATCCGGCGGATGCGGGGCGGGGCGCAAGGCCAGTTGATGCTGGGCGCCGACGGCCAGGTGTACGTGGTGAAGTTTCAGAACAACCCGCAGCACGTGCGGGTGTTGGCCAACGAGTTTCTGGCCTCAAGGCTGGCGTTGGCGGCGGGACTGACGGCGCCGGAAACGGAGCTGGTGGATGTTTCCAGCTGGCTGGTGGAGAATACGCCGGAGCTGGAGATGGATTTGGGCCGGACGCGGGTGCGCTGCACGGCGGGATTGCAGTTCGGGTCGAGATTTGTGGGCGGCTTGATGCCGGGGCAGGTGGTGGACTACCTGCCCGAGGAGCAGATGGCCGAGGTGCGGAACCTGGGCGAGTTTGCCGGGATCCTGGCCTTGGACAAGTGGACTGGCAATGCGAATGGCAGGCAGGCGGTCTTCGCGCGCCGGCAGAGGGAGCGGCGCTACCGGGCGGTTTTCATCGACTACGGGTACTGCTTTCACGCCGGGGAGTGGAGGTTCGAGGATCTGCCGCTGCGCGGGGTGTACTACCGCAACGACGTCTACCGGAGGATCAGCGGATGGGAGTCCTTTGAGCCGTGGCTGACGCGGCTGGAGAGCATGGCGGCGGATACGGTGTGGGCGGCAGCCAACGATGTGCCCCCGGAGTGGTACGGCGGCGACCAGAGCGAGATGGAAGCGCTGGTGGAGAAGCTGCTCCAGCGGCGAAGCCGGATTCGGGAGCTGATAGAAGAGTTTGGGAAGTCGGACAGGGCTCCATTTCCGAAATGGGTGGGGATGGGAAAGAATGTGGGGGAGGGCTGGAAAGAGACAACGTGGGAGACTAGCATGGGGAGGGTGAATTGAAGAGCAGCTTTCAGCCTTCAGCTATCAGCTTTCAGATTCCTGCCTTGGTAATGGACAACGGCGAGCAGGCGTCCACAAACTAAGGGCTGAAAGCTGAATGCTGAGAGCTGATAACTCACATCTATGAGTAGTGGCAGCGAGCGTCGGGCATGCACGTTTCAACTGCTCCGGTATGTGCCGGATGCGGTGAGGAACGAGTATGTGCATATCGGGGTGATCCTGCGCGAGCAGGAAGGTGGCCCGGCTGAAGTCAGGTTTACCCGCGACTGGCGCCGGGTGCGCTGCCTGGACCCGGAGGCCGACACCGCGCTGCTGGAAGGGATGGAGAGTGAGCTGCGGCGGCGCTTTGAGAACGAGCCGGATGGAAACCTGATGCGGTTGTTGACCGAGTCGCTTTCGCTGAACGTGCAGATGACCGAACCCAAGGCGTATCTGGCGGAGAGTCTTCCGGCGGGGATGGAAGAGCTGATGCGGCTGTACGTGGAGCCGCCGCCGCGCGAGCGCGTGCTGCGACTGAGTGGAAGGGCGGCGATTCAAGCGAAGATGCGGGGTGAGTTTGAACGGGCCGGGGTGTGGGATCTGCTGAGGAAGCGGATTGCGGCCTCGGAGTACACGCGGCCGGGGGATCCGCTGCGTATCGACGTAGGGTACCGGCCGAATGGGGTGGTCCGCATGTTTCACGCGGTGAGCATGGAGCCGGGCGTGGAGATGGCCAAGGTGCTGGCCTTTTCCGCGTCGGGGCTAAGGATTGGCGTCGAGCGGGTGGAGCGGGCCAGCCTAGAGCTGACCGCGGTGATCGAGCCGGCGGCGCGGCTGGGAGCCACCGAGGAGGAGCCGGAGCGGCTCGAGATGTACAGGTTTGGCGTGGAGACGATGGAGGAGAATCAGATCCGGGTGCTGACGACGTCGGACCTGGGGCGGGTGGCGGAGACGGCGCGGCGGGAGCTGAGAGTGTGAAAAAGCAGCTTCTAGCTACTAGCTTCTAGCTCCTAGCTTTTTCTATAAGATTTTTTCCGGAATTTTGCAGATAGTTTCTGGAGTTTGTTGTAGAGTGGGTTTTGTGAGTGCGAAGTCAGTAGTGAACAGCTAGTAGCTAGAAGCTAGAGGCTAGTAGCTAAAAAGAACAAGGCATGGCCCTTTCGGGGGTTGTGCCTTTTTTGTTTTTAGATGTCGGATCTGCGGGTTTGAAGGGCGGCTTTTAGCGAACAGCTGGAGGCCTGGAAAAGGAAGGTGCGCGTGAAGGTAGCAGAGCAGTTGCGGGAGATCTGGCGGCAGGCGACGGGGAGTGGGCGGAGCGCGGAAATGGAGGCTGGCGCGGCAGACGCGGAGGCGGAACGCAAGACGCTGGCGCTGCCCGCGATCCTAAGCCCGGTGCAGTTTCCGGGACAGCACCTGCCCAAGCCGACACCGGTGAATCTGCGCCGGTTTGCTGAGACGCCGCTGGTGCGGCGGGCGATCAACGTGATCAAGGATCGTATTGCGGCGATGGACTGGCAGGTGCGGGTACGGCGCGGCGTGAAGGAGGGTGAGCTGGCCTTTGCGGAACGCAAGTTGCGGGCGCTGCGCAGAACCCTGGAAGAGCCCAACGCCACGGACAACTTCCGGACCTTGATGGAACAGGTGATCGAGGACGTGCTGACGGGTGGCTACGGGGCCATCGAGATGGAGCCGACCGGCGACGGAGAGCGGCCAGCGATGCTGTGGGCAGTGGATGGGGCATCGATCCGCATCAACCCCAGGTGGGACGGGCAGCCGGAGACGCCGCGCTATGCGCAGGCGCTCGCCGGGCAACTGGAGTCGAGCGCGATTGAATTGCGCGACGACCAGCTGATGTATGTGCGCATGAACCCGCGCAGCTTTACGCCCTTCGGGCTGGGGCCGCTGGAAGTGGCCTTCGAGACGGTGAACCAGTTTTTGAGCGCGCACCGCTTTGCGGGCAAGCTGGCGGCGAACTCGGTGGCGCAGTATGCGCTGTGGCTGAACGAGGCGACGCCGGCGCAACACGACCGGCTGATCCGCTGGTGGCAGGACGAGATCGAGGGAACCGGGCGGGTGCCGCTGATCTCGACCGAGCAGAAGCCGGAGGTGTTGCGCTTCGCCCAGGGCACGGACGCGGATATGCGGCTGGAGTGGCAGGAGTTTTTGATCCGCATGGTCGCCAATGCCTTCGGATTGCCGCCGATGATGCTGGGACTGGAGTCGGATGTCAACCAGTCGACGGCGTCGGAGATGGCCGACGAGGCCTTCCGCGGGGCAATCTCGCCACTGGCAATGCTGCTGGCCGGGCATATTACCCGGGATCTCTTTGGCAAGTGCATCGGGTGGCGGGAGTTTGAGTTTGTCTTCAACGAACTGAACGCAAGGGACGAGATGACAGAGCTGGCGGTGCAGGTGCAACTGCTGCAGGCCGGGGTGTTGACGGTGAACGAGGTGCGGGCGATGCGGGGGTTGGGGCCGCTGGGGCAGGACGGCGCGGCGGTGCAGTTGACGGGCGAGGCGGCAGCGGAACAGACAGGCTAATGGATTACAACACGGCCGAGCGGCGGGCTGGCTGGATGGCAAGAGCAGATGGGCGGAGAGTGCATGAGACTGGAAGCGATGGCGGTAAAGATTCCCCAAGTGGACGGACACCCCAACCGGGTTCCGTTCGAGGGGGTGCTGACACTGGTGAACGCAGCCAGCGACAAGGCGCCGGCGGGAGCGCGCGGACACCGGGTGATGCTGACGCACGCGGCAGCGGAGAAGGCGCTGCCCTCATTGCTGGGCATGGCGGTGGACTACCGGCCGGGGTGGGACGGGCACGACGCGCGGCGCAAAATCGGGTTGCTGACCGAGGCGGACCTGGTGGGGCAGCGGCTGGTAGTGCGCGGATACCTGTATGCGCGGGACTTTCCCGAGGTGGCGGGAGCTATCCAGGCGCAGACGCCGGAGTCGCTGGGCATGAGTTATGAGTTGGCCGACGCGCGGGTGGAAGATATGCGGGCCGAGGTGTGGAAGCTGACCCGCGTTACCTTTACCGGAGCGGCAATACTGCTGCGGGACAAAGCGGCTTATAGGGCCACAAGCTTCCGCATGGCGAGTTAGCGAGAAACAGCGAGTTAGCGAGTTAGCAAACAGGCTCCGATTCCGGAGCCTGTTTTGTTAGCAAGTTAGCGCAGCAGTTGCACGACATTCACAGCAAACAAGAAAGGAATGGCATGGAAAACAAAGAGCAAGAGATTGTGAATCGGCTGGAAACCGCTACCACGCAGCTGGAACGTACGCTGAACTGGCTGGAGGAGCGTCAAGGGGCGCTGAGCGGCGAAGTGGAGAAGATATCGGCGACCATCGAGCAGAGCCGGAGGGAAGCGGAGCTGGCGGAGAAGCTGGCCGCAGTTGAACAGGAGCTGGCCGAGGTGAAGGCAAAGGCAGCGGAGAACGTGTTGAACCCGCTGCGCAGAACGCTGCCCACGACGACCAGCGAGATGCTGGCCAAGCACGGTATCGGCGAGGGTCCGATCGACGTGCGGGCCCTGGACGCGGCGCTGGCCGGATTGAGCCTGGAGCAGCGCATCGCGGTGAAGACGCAACTGCTGAGGGCGGGCGCGATCGCCTGAAAGCAGCTTCTAGCTATTAGCTTCTAGCTTTTAGCAAAAAGCTTGGATGGAAAGACGTATAAATTGCGGCTGGAAAACGACCCTGGTGGAAAGTAACCGGGACCAAGTCCTGCCGGGAGATTCAACCAAAGCCGGATTCCGGCAGAACAAGCTAGCAGCTGAGAACCAGGAGCTAGCAGCAAAAACGGCCCCATGGAGGGGGCGGAAAGAGCCTATGAACGCAACCTTTGCAGACATTCACGCGGCAGCAGACTATATCGGGCCGGGCGCTATCGAAGTTCCGTTGTATCAGACCGAGATTTTCGACATCTGCCGGCGTTCGAGCCCCTTCGGGCAGCGCATCAAGCAAGTACCGGCGACCGGACATCCTTCGCGGTTCTTCGAAGAGACGGCGATTCCGAATCCGGGAACGGCGGGCTTTGTGAATCCGCGCAGCATTTCGCCGACAGTGGTGAGCCCGACACGGGTGGAGCGGAGCGTACCGCTGAAGGCGATTGTTTCGCAGATCAACTACAACCTGTTCGACATTGAACTGGGCGACCAGCAGAAGCAGTTTGCCTATCTCCAGGCCAAAGACCTGGTGGATACGGTGAGCGGCGTGATGGTGACGCACGACGTGGCGTTGTGGAACGGCAACGACACCAGCCTGAGCACGCCGACGACCACGCAGTACATGGGCGTGATTGCGCAGATTGTGGCGGGCGGCCTGACGACCAGCATCGGCACCACGGCATCGATTGTGGACGGGATCAAGTCGGCGGTGGCGCAGATGGTGGCCAATAACGGCTTCCATGTGCGGCCCACGGCGATCTACGCCAACCCGGTGCTGCTGGACCTGATCGACCGGGAGATGAAGACGGAGTTCAACGTGGTGCTCAATACGGACAGCATCACGGGTGGAATCCGGGTGAAGATGCTTTCGACGCAGGCAGGCGATCTGCCGCTGATTCCGGATTGGAGCCTGAGCTACACAGGGACGCCGGGATCGGGCACGGCGGTTCTGCCGGCTTACATCGTGACCGAGGATCTAATCGAGTATCACTGGCTCGGCGATCCGACGCCGCGCATCTTCCAACTGGGGCTGCCGAACTCGCTGACCTACCAATATGTTGCGGTCAAGTTCGGCGCGCCGGTGGTGAAGGGCGCCACCTACGCGCACTACCAGGTACTGGTGGACCGGTAGGAAGCGTAGCAGCGGTCAGCAAATGAAAGCGAAACCAGAGTAAACGTGCTTTTGTCGAGAGTGTTCAAGGTGGCTTTTTCTTAAAGGAAAAAGCCACTTGGCGGAGTTGCTTCAAGGTACAGCTACTCTGGTTTCGCTATCGCGGGCTGACGGGCTGAGATGGCGAGCGGGCGGGAGCAAGAAGCATTGTTCCCGCCCGCAGTATTTCTAAGGACAGTGTAAGACGAGGGAAGGGTGGAGTATGGCGTATCTGCAGCCAGCGGACTATCAGAATTACGGATTGCCGGCAGGAACGACGGCGGATTGGATTACGGCAGCCACGGCGTTGATCAACAGCTACTGCAGGCGTCCGGACCTGAACGTAATCCAATACACGGAGCGGTTGCGGGTGGTGAAAGAAGCGCAGACGGTGCTGTTGAGCTATCTGCCGCTGGCGCCTCTGGGAGCGGCCACGACGCCGCTGGTGAGCCTGGAAGGCCGCTACACGAGACCGCGGCGGGGAGAGCTTCCGAACCAGCCGCTGGTGGAGATTGCTCTGGCGTTTTCGCTGCCTGGGCAGTGGACGGCAATTGATCCCAGCACGGTGGACTACGACGCGAATACCGGGGAGCTGACACTGCCGTGGAATCTGCTGGGGCTGCCTTTCAATGAGGTGGCGGTGACTTACACGGCGGGATTGGCGACGATCGGCGACGACGTGAAGACGGCGTGCGCGCAGATCGTCAGGAATGCGCAGTCAACGCCGGCGCTGAACGCGAGCAAGACCAAGATTGACACGATGCAGATGCAGTATTTCTCGAGTTCGCTGGTGGACGAAACAGTGCAGGCATGGCTGCGTCCCTACGTGGCGAACAGGCTGGGGTGAGGGATGAGCGATACGGCGGCGCGCAATCCCGTGGGAGCGCCGCGGATGCTGGCTGATGCCCTGCTGCGAAGTGTGGCAGGAACGACGGCCCTTCTGCGCGTAACGGGGACGAATACGGATACCAGCCAGTCCGAGGTGGGACTGGTGGCAACGACCTTTGCCGAAGTGGCGATAGGCCCGGTGGTGATGCGCAAGCTGCGGCCCACCTGGAAGGAAGGCGGCGAATCGAAGTGGGAGCTGCTGGTTTCAGCGACCGGGGTGCAGCAACAAGTGGACGCGCTGGACCTGGCGTCAGCACAGGCGCTGTTTGCGATGACCCTGGCGATTACAGTGACGGGGCAGGATTACCTGATTGAGTCGATCGGCGCCAACGAAGCCTTCGGCCAGGTGTACATGTACCGGTTGCTGTTGCGGGAAGCGCATCAGCCGGCGGTGTAGAGACAGTGGACAGTGAACAGTGGTCAGTTCAAGGCAGACTGCCGTTAGGGGCGCAATGCTTTGGCGCAGGGTACGAGGAGTAGTACTCCATGCAGAATGCGAAAGATTCGTTTTATATGGCACTGCGCACGCGGCTGGCGGCGATCAATCCGGAGCGGACGATCCTGCTGCGCGGGGCGGTGCGGCCGGGGATTCTGGCGGAGGAAGCCGAGGCTCCCTTCAGCCAGCTTCCCAACGACGTTTTTGTTTTGCGCTGGCTGGGCCTGGGCGTGGATTTCGATCTGGGATCCACGATGGCGGCGGAGCAGTGCGAGGTGATCTACCAGACGTGCGGATCGCAGAGCTTTGGCGGGCTGGACCGGGGCCGGGCGTTGAGCGAGATGGACGAGGAGCTGACGGCGATGGCGCAGCCATTCTGGACGCCCAAGCTCAACTACACGGCAACTCCGCCGTCACAGATGCTGACGAATGTGTTTTGGGATGAGCCGGGGTTTGGGCCGATTGTGATGCAGCGCGATCAGTTGAGCCGATCCGCGAAGGTGATAGTTTACAGCTACCAGGAGCAGGGGGAGTAAATGGCGACGAATTGGTTTTCGGCTCCCGCACCGGTGGCGCGGCGTGTACGAGGGTACTTTGCGCCAGTGAACCGCACGGCGCAGACACCAGTGATCTTCGATCCGTCGGAGCACGGCGGATTTAGTTTGGACGCGCCGCCGTCTCCGTGGATCAGCCTGGGATGGATTCAGGAGTTCACGCGCAAGGCGGAAAGCAAGACTGCGGCGGTGTTGACGGGGATTCCGGCCAGCCCGCTGGAGCAGGTGCGGGAGACGCTGGAGGCGCGGGTGAGCCTGGAATTCCTGAGCTGGACCAAGCTGACCATGGCTTTGGCGACGGGGGCGCAGCACATGAACGTGCTCGCCGCCGCAAGCGGAGCAACGGCGGCCGCAGATGGCGCAACGGCGGCGACGGCGGTGACGGTGCAGAGCGGATCGACGGCAACATTTGTCGCGCTGGCTTCGGCGGATGCGGCAACGTTTTCAGCCGGATCAATCATCGCGCTGGACGCGGATTACACGGGACAGATAGGGTTTGTGGGATCGCCGGTATCGGGAGCGTATGTGCGCACGGCGCTGACGGATGTGGATTACATCCGCAGAGTGACCTTCAATGTGGCGCTGGTGTCGGCGGTAGCGACGACGGGAACGACGGGGCTGACGCTGGCCGAGGCGTTGCCGGGCGGTGCTCCGGCGGCTGGCGCCAAGCTGCAAGCGGTGACAGGATTTGTGGATCGCGAGGGCGGCAGCTTCTATCAGGAGTGGTCGGCGCTGTTTGTGATGGAAGGCAGCCAGGGGGAACGAATCTTCTTCCACTATCCGCGCTTGCAGACGGCGGCCAGCGCGCAGGAAGCCGCACTGCCTTTGGATAACAAGCAGAAGACCGGGCTGGCGCGGGTGCTGCTCAAGGGAAATTTTCTGGCGCTGCCGGTGACCGATCCATTGGATGGGGAGCGGGTAGTTTGCTACCGGAGTTTCCTGCCGGCGGCCAAGGCGCTGGTGTAAGCACGTCAGCAAGTCAGCAGACAGCAGGGCAGAGAGACCCAATGAAGATTACGATCAACGGGCAAGACTACACGGCGGCGCTGGATGCAGCGCGGGCGCTGACGATTGAGCGCAAACTGAACGAGCCCTCCGTCTGCCAACTGTGGCTGAGCCTGCCGACCAACGGCAGCTTATCGACGCCCGTGCGCAACCAATCGATCGCGGTGACGGGCGACGATGGGACGTATTACTTTACGGGTTACATCGCGGTGACACCGCTACCGGAGTATGCGGGGCTGGCGCTGGAAGGACCGCGGTACCGGATTGCGATCCAGGCCATCAGCGACGAACTGCTGCTGGACCAGAACCTGATGCCTCCCAGCACAGGCACGACGGGCGAAGGCGCCGGGGCGCTGATGACGGCATTGGTGACGCGCACTGGAGTTACGCGGCTGTCGACGGCGGGGCTTTCGCTGGGCGCGTCGGTGAGCAATTTTGTTCCGGAGCCGGGAGCGCCGTGGAGCAAGAGTGCGGGGCAGGTGGCCAGCATGGCGCGAGCCGCGTATCGCGCTATCAATGGTGCGCTAACCATCACTCCCGTGCAGACGACCGTGCATCCGCTGAACGAGACGGACGGCAGCCTGACCCTGGCAGCTTTGTCGTTTACGGCCAGCGTGAAGCGCGGGCTGGCGAACGATGTGACGGTTTGCGGCGAGCATGAGCCGGTGGCTTACGTAACCGAATATTTTCTGGGCGACGGGACGACGACACAATTCTATCTAACACAGGATCCATTCTTTCCCGCGGCCTCCAAGGCAACTATCATCAACGAGCTCTTCAACGGGGCGCAGATCAATGAAAGCGTTTGGGGCGTGATGGGCGGGGCGGGATACCTGACGCTGGGCGCAGGCGGAGCGGCGATCAACGGCGGCAACGGAATCGACGGAGAGACGCTACTGGCCTGGCTTGATCCGGTGGAGATGGGCGGAACGCTGCTGCTAGAGGCCGTGGGCGTGACCATTGCGGCGGGCAGCAACGGGGCGCTGGCCGGCTTTTTCATCGGCAGAGATACGCAGGCCGCGTGCATTGCGGGATTTCAGGCGACGCCGCAGGCGGGGACAGGGGCTGTTACATTGCAGCCGTTGATTCAGGGAAGCGCGGTGGGGACGGCGTATACCCTCAACCCTGCCTACCAATACACGCTGCGCGTGCGCGTGCATTGCCCGGAGAACGAGCGGGAGCTGGCGATCTATCGCTCCTTTGGAGATAGCGGGGCGATTACCGCCGGAGGACAGTGGAATACGGCACCGGGCTACATCCAGATGGAGATTCAGCAGTTTGTTGACGGAGTGGGCGGGATGCCAGTGACGCTGTATGACGGAGCGATTACCGGCCTGCCCGGAGCGTGCACGGTGGTGGCGGCGAGCAGCATCAATTTGATTGGGACGATACGCGCGATCTATTTGACCAATCTGGGTTCGGGCTGGGTGGTGAGCACGCCGCCGAGCGGCGGCGCCTACACGCGGCGGGTGGGCACAACGGCCGAGGCGGCCGAGTGCCACCTGGAGCGGACAGGCAAGCTGGTGTTTTACACCGGATATGCGCCGGTTGCGGGCGAGCAGATTGCGGTGAGTTACCGGACGATAGGCCGGGCGGTGGGGCGAGCGGTGAACACTGCGAGCCAGGCGGCGCTGGCTGCGGCGGGAATGCCGGTCGAGTCCGCGTGGATCGGCTCGGTGACGAATCCCGCGGCGCGCAGCTCGGCGGATTGTCGCAATGCGGCGCTGGTGATGGAGCAGGCGGCGGCGGGCGTGAGCGCGCTGTGGAGCGGCACGTACAAGGGAACCAGGCTGGGCTTTGCCAGCGACGTGTGGCCGGGCGATGCGCTGTTGTTGAATGCGCCTTCAACGAACCTGGACGCGCAGGTGGTGGTGCGAACGGTGAAGGTGACATATAGCGCAAGTTATTCGGACCTGGTGGAGTACGCGATTACGTTTGCCAACGACTGGGCCGACGACCTGGCCATCAAGAGCAACGCGACGGTGCCCGCGGATGCGTGGCTTCCAGCGCCGATTGCGCCGACCTTGCTGGCCAATCTGAACAGCCTCACAGTGACGTCGGTGACGGGAACGACGGTGACAGTGAATGCCGGAGTGACGCCGCCCACGGGCGGAGGATTCGAGATCCGGCTACGGGACTTTGACTTCATGGCGGGCGAAGATCCGATACTGGTGATGCGGTCAACAGTAGCGACGATGACGATTTCGCGCATCAGCGCCAATGACAGATTTTTTATCCGGATGTACGACGGAGCGACGCCGCCGAATTACTCGGAGTTTTCAACGGCATTGTTCATCAACCTGCCGCTGTGATGGTGATCGAAAATTGTTGGGTCGTGAGCGGATGGAGCTTGGTCAATGCGAATGATGAATGAATTCGAAGCGCAGGTGCTGAGCGACTTGAGCGTGCTGAAGACGCAGATGACGGGCCTGATGGGCGACGGCAACGGCGGACGGGTTGCCGATCTGGAGCGGCGCATGGAGCGGCACGAGCAGAATTGGCAGCGGGCCAAGGGATTTCTGGCAGCGGTCAGCGTGATCTTCGCGGTGATTGAAGTGGCAGTGACGGCGCTGTTCCGGCGGTGAGACAAAAAAGGCAGCAGTTGAGGAATTAATCATTCAGTTACTTTGGCCAGTCACTTATTGCCGGTCAGCGGCCCATGATGAGACGATCAAGGCACATGCACCCTTGACACCACCCATGATGCTGCCACCTTCCTTGCCACTGATGAGGTCCCCATCCTTGTTGTAAACCTCAACCTGATTGTCGCGGTAGAGAAGCCCCATCTCAATATGGTTAAGTCCTACCGTGAAATCAGCCTTCTGCTCATTGATGGTGATCTGGACAATAGGACAGACATCCTTAAAATCCCTGGCCATTTCCATCGACTGATCTCGCACTGCGTTTGTCTGGTTTCCATAACTCTGCGAGCGTAGAAGCACGCGAGGTGGATCCGTGGTCTGAATATCGACATCCACAGATTTCTTCTTGGTAACTTCCTCAAGAAAGCCAACGATCAAGGAAAAGTCCTTCTGGCTAGGCTCGAAGGCAAGAATGGCCTTTTTGCCATCCAATATCCAGATAATGCTTATGAAATTGACTGCCTGTCCATGCACCACCTCGCTGATAGCAGAAGGCGGGAATTGCGCAGATATAATCTCCTCTTTAACCGGACATTTCATGTAATGACTATTTCCCTCTAGTGCCCGAGGACAGGTCTTACCAAACAACTTGATCAAATCTTCTTTCAATGTGAGCTCGAGACTTAGGTCTGTCGTAGCCGTAAAAGCCCCGCTCGACATCTTGACTTTGACCTTGTATTGTGTCTTCGTCGGCCCGGCGATGCCCGGAGTACACGATAGGAGTGCCAACAAAGCAAACATATATAACCGTTTCATCGCGTCCTCACTTTCAAGACTTCGAGTAGCCTGTGCACAGTGGACCATTCATTGTAGCGCGAAACCAGCTTTTCGAAACCCCGGGGCTAAAGCCCCATGATATTTTGCGAGCATTATGCGGAGGTTAAAAACCCCCGCCTCCCTCCGTGTCTAATATATCCACAATTCAAATAACTTCATCTCCAACCGACACAACGCTGCGATTACTCGAGGTTCTTCTGCCAGGGCTTGGGGCGGCGATTCTGTTGCAGGATCTTTTTGCGCAGGCGGAGGGATTTGGGTGTTACCTCGACCATCTCATCATCGGCGATAAATTCGATGGCCTGCTCCAAGTTGAGATTGCGGTAGGGCACCAGGCGGATGGCCTCATCGGCGCTGGAGGCGCGCATGTTGGTCATATGCTTTTCGCGGACGACGTTGACGTCGATGTCCTTGTCGCGCGAGTGCTCGCCGACGATCATTCCCTCGTAGACCTCGACGCCGGGGCCGACAAACAAGATGCCGCGCTCCTGCAGGCCGTTGAGCGAGTAAGTGGTGGTGAGGCCGAGACGATCGGCAACGATGGCGCCGGTGGGGCGCTGCGGAATCTCGCCCTGGTAGGGGATGTAGCCGTCGAAGAGCGCGTTCATCACAATCGTCCCGCGGGTCTCGGTGAGCATCTCGCTGCGCAGGCCGATGAGGCCGCGCGAGGGCACGCGAAACTCCAGGCGCACGCGGCCCGAGCCGTGATTGTGCATTTTGGTCATCTCGCCCTTGCGCGGGCCGAGCTTCTCGATCACCGTGCCGGTGTAGGCATCGGGCACGTCGATGGTGAGATGCTCGACCGGCTCCATGCGCGTGCCGTCGACGATTTTGGTGACGATTTCAGGGCGGCCGGCCATCAGCTCGAAGCCCTCTCGGCGCATCATCTCGATCAAAATCGCCAGTTGCAGCTCGCCGCGGCCCAACACTTTGAAGCTATCGGGCGAGCCGGTGTCTTCCACGCGAATGGAGACGTTGGTCAGCAGCTCTTTTTCCAGCCTTTCGCGCAGGTTGCGGCTGGTGACGTACTGGCCCTCGCGTCCAGCGAAGGGCGAATTGTTGACGCTGAACTGAATGGCGATGGTGGGCTCGTCGATGACGATGAGCGGCAGCGGAGAGGGGTTCTCGACGCTGGTGATGGTTTCGCCGATGGTGATGCCCTCGACGCCGGCCACGGCCACGATGTCGCCCATGACAGTTTCGGTAATTTCAATGCGCTTGAGGCCGCTGAAGGTAAACAATTTTGTAATGCGCGTTTTCATCAGACTGCCGTCGCGCTTGGAGATGGTGACATCGTCGCCGAAGTGAAGGGTGCCCTGGAAGACGCGGCAGATGGCGATGCGGCCGAAGTAATCGGAATAGTCGAGGTTGGTGACCAGAATCTGCAAGGTGCCGTCGGCGTCGCCGGTGGCCGGAGGAATGGTGGAGACGATGGTCTCAAAAAGCGGTTGCAGATTGACGCCGGGCGTAGCCGGATCGAGGGTCGCCGTTCCTTCACGGGCCACCGCGTAAAGCACGGGAAAATCCAGTTGCGTTTCGTCGGCGTCGAGGTCGATGAAGAGGTCGTAGATTTCGTTGAGGACCTCCTGGGGGCGCGCGTCGGGGCGGTCAACCTTGTTGATGACCACGATGGGCTTGAGCTTGGCTTCGAGAGCTTTGGCCAGGACGTAGCGGGTTTGCGGCAGTGGCCCCTCGGCGGCGTCGACGAGGAGCATGACGCCGTCGACCATCTTGAGCGCGCGCTCCACTTCGCCGCCAAAGTCGGCGTGGCCGGGCGTGTCGACGATGTTGATCTTGCCGCCCTCAAAGACGATGGCGGTGTTTTTGGCCAGGATGGTGATGCCCCGCTCCCGCTCCAGTTCGTTAGAGTCCATGACGCGTTCGGCAACCTGCTCGTTGGCGCGGAAGGTGCCGGACTGGCGCAGCATGGCGTCCACGAGAGTGGTCTTGCCGTGGTCCACATGGGCAATGATGGCGATATTACGTATCGTCTGGGTCACAGGGGAGTAATTCCTTTTTCTGGCTTGGCCGATGGGTTATGGTTTGGGGGAGAGAAAGAAAGCAATTTGCCGCACAGTGCGGCACCTTCCATTCTACCAGCAGAGGAGATCCGCAGGGATTTCCCGTTACATGCGCGTGAGATTCGTTTCGACGCGGCAACCGTTTTGCGAAGAGAAGCGCAGGGTTCCGCCCAGTTGATGGGCCAGGCTGGCGGCCAGCTTTAGCCCCATGGAGGGGCAGGTATCGAGGTCGAAGCGCTGCGGAAGGCCGATGCCGTCGTCGCCGACGATTAGATGGACGGCGCCATTGACGCGATGAATCGATAGAGTGACCGTTCCCCGGCGGCCCTCGGGAAAGCCATGCTTGAAGCAGTTGGCGATCAATTCGTTGACCATCAGGCCAAAGGGGATGGCGAGTTCCAGAGAGAGGGAAAACTCTTCGGCGTCGAGGTGGAGTTGAATCTGATCGGGCTGCGCCGCGCTGGAGGCCACGACACCTTCAAAGAGGTCGTGCAGATAATCGGAAAGCGAGAGGCGCGCAAGGTCCTCCCTCTGGTAAAGATGTTCGTGCGCCAGAGCCATGGCGTAAATGCGCTGGACAGTCGATTCCATGGCAGCGCGGGCTTCCCCCTCGGGAAGCAACCGGGCCCTCATGCGGAGCAGGCTTTGAATGACCTGAAGATTATTTTTTACGCGATGATGGATCTCTCCCAGCAGCACCTCCTTTTCCTTGAGCGAGGCTTCCATCCGTTCTGCGTGCTCGTGTGGCGCGGTCACATCGTGCAGCGTAAGGACGATCATCGGCTGGGCGGCGGTTGTCGCCTGGAGCCGCGCCGCGCGGGCCTCGACCCAGGCAATTGAGCCATCTTTGCGGCAGCAGCGCAGGGTGTCCTCCTGGTGGGCGTTCTCCTCCAGGCCTATCAGCATCTCCAATAGATGCTCCCGGTCTTCCGGGACCACGATTTCCATCCACGAGCGCCCGGCAAGCTCCTCGGAATCCTTGCCCAGCAGGGAGAGGCAGATAGGCGAAACATACACCAGCTTGCCCTCGCCGCTGTAGACCGCGACCAGGTCGGATGAGTGCTCGACGATGGCGTGCATCAGGGCGCTGGTTTCGTCCAGCTTGTTTTTCATGCGGCTGAGCCGCGCCACCCGCTCCAAAACCGCCGGCAACTCGTTCCAAAAGCCGTCGGTCTTTTTCACAAAGTCAGAAAAGCCGCGGCGCAAGGCCTCAATCGCCACGGTCTCATCGCTGATTCCGGTGACAAAAACCACCGGAACTTCGGGAGCGCGCGCCAGCGCCACATCAGCCACCATCCAGGGCTCGCCATCGGGCAACTGGTAGTCCAGCAGCAACGCGGCGTAGCTCGCGGATTCTTTGCTGCGCAGGGCCTTCAGCCCGGCCTCGACGCCGTTGGCGATTTCGACCGAGTAGCCGGACTGAGACAGCGTTCGCCGCATCAACTCGGCGGTGCCGGGGTCGTCCTCCACCAGCAGCACGCGGCGGGAAGAAGTAGGAGCTTCGGCAATGGACAGGCTGCTCATAGCCTCGGAGTCGCCACCGCTCCCTGTTCGTCTTCGGGCAGCTGGATGACCTGGAGAAAGAGGCCCAGCCGCTTAATGGCTTCGATGAACTGAAGCGGATCCACGGGCTTGGTGATGTAGACCGAGCAGCCCAGTTTGTAGCACAGGGCTATCTCGCGCGGATCGTCGGTGGTGCTGAGCATCATAACCGGCGTCTTGCGGGTCGCGGGGTTGGCCTTGATCTGGCGCAGCACCTCGACGCCGCCGACGGCGCCGGGCATATTGATGTCCAGCAGGATCAGCGGGTCCGCGCCCGTGCGCCCGGCGAAATCGCCGCGGCGGAAGATAAAGTCCAGCGCCCGCGCTCCATTGCGCAGAACTTCCAGCGGATTGCCCAGCGCGATGCGGCCCAGGTTGCGGCGAAGCAACTCGATGTGGCCCTCATCGTCATCCACGATGAGGATGGTAAATACGGATTGCATTGAATTCATCTTCGGTGTTCTCCTAAGTAACGTTCGTTGTGGAACCGGGATTCACAGGCAGGGAAAAATGGAAGGTGGTTCCCTCGCCTTCCCGGCTCTCGGCCCATATCTTGCCTCCATGGCGCTCCACAATGCGATGCGCGATGGCCAGCCCCATGCCCTCCCCTTCCGCCTGTTGGGCATGAAACCGCTGAAAGACCTGAAAGAGCTTTGCCATGCCGTATTCCGGAATGCCCAGGCCGTTGTCGCGCACAAAGTAGTGGACCATCCCGTCTTCCACCCGGCCGCCCAGCTCGACCTTGAGCGGACGCTCGGGGTTGCGGTACTTGAGCGCATTGCCGATCAGATTGGAGAAGACCTGGCCCAGGGCTGTGGCATCGGCGGTCACGGAAGGCAAGGCTCCCACATCGATCACGGCCCCGGCCTCAATCATCTCCTGCTGGAAGGTGGCCACCGCGTTGGACACCAACTCCGGGATGTTGACCAGCGCCAGTTGATAGACCTGGCGCCCGTGGCGCGAAAGCCCGAGCAGCGCTTCAATCAACCGCTCGAACTTGGTGGCGGAGGCGGCGATGTAATGCAATGCCCCGCCCATATCCTTGTCCAGAACCTGCTGCACGGCGGGCCAGACCTGCTCCCACTGCGGGAACTGCTGGATGACCTCTTTGAGGTGCTTACAGCTTCCTTCCAGCTCGTGCACAAACCCCTGCACATTGACCAGCGGCGCGCGCAGGTCGTGGGAGACGATATAGACAAAAGCCTCAATCTCCTTATTTTTGCGCTGCAACTCCGCCACGGTGGTTTCCAGCTCGTGGGTTCTCGATGTAACCCGGAGTTCCAGATTGGCCGCCATTTTAGCCAGCGACTCCTCCAGCCGCTTCTGCTGGGTCATGTCGCGGGCCACGCGAATGTAGCCGGTCAGCTTCCCTGCCTCATCCCGGACCGCGGTGAGCACCCCGCTGGCCCAGAACTGCGACCCATCCCGGCGCACCCGCCAACTATCAGCAGGGCAGCTTCCGCGGCGCGCCGCCGTCTCCATCTCCCGCCGCGGCTCGCCGGCCAGGATCTCGGCCGGAGTGAAGACCAGGGAATACTCCCGTCCCAGCGCCTCTTCGGCCGTGTAGCCTAGCACGTTGCGCGCGCCGGAGCTCCAACTGTCGATCCGTCCCTCTGTATCCAGGGTGAAAAAAACGTAGTCGGAGACGTTTTCGACGATGATGCGGTAGCGCTCCAGTTGAGCATTGCGGCTTTGCAACGCCTCGTCGGCGGCCCGTTGCTCGGACCTGTCGCGGGTAACCTTGGCAAAGCCGCGCAACTCGCCATTGGCGCCGCGGATGGCGGTCAAGGTGATCAACGCCCAGAATCTGCTGCCGTCCTTGCGCAGGCGCCAGGCCTCGGTCTCGTAGCGGCCTTCGCGCGCCGCCGTGGCCAAATCCTGCACAGGAATCCCCGCCTCCACATCCTCGGAAAGAAAGAAGATGGAGTAGTTCCGCCCCATCGCCTCCTCCGCCTTGTACCCATTACTGCGTTCCGCCCCTGCGTTCCAGGTGACAACCCGGCCCTCCGGATCGAGCATGTAGATGGCGTAATCGGTCACGCTCTCCACCAGCAGGCGGAACCACTCATTGCTCTCAAGCAGAGCGAGATTGGACTCCCTCAAGTCCTGATCCGATTCCCGCAATGCCTGTTCGGATTCCCGCGTGTTCTGGCTGATCTCCCGCAATACCTGTTCGGACTCCTGCAAATCCTGGCCAGTCTGTCTGTTATCTTGTGCGGTCTCTCGGGAATCCGCGCCGGCATCTCGCAATGCCTGGTCTGATTCCCGCATGTTCTGGCCGGACTCCCGCAGATCCTGGCCGATCTCACGCAAGTCCTGGTCAGTCGCTCGCAAACCCTTGTTCGCCTTCACCTGGCGGGAAGGCTTGCAGGCCGTCGCGAAGCGCACGCCTCCCGGAAGCTGCACGGCGGCTTTGGAGTGAACAGGGCGCGGACTCGCGATGAGAGACATCGCTGCCTCCAGGGGTCCAGATATCGTCGGATCGGGGAATAAGAACTACCATCCGGCTGCCTCTTTGCCAGGGCAGCTCGGATTACGCTACGAATACGGTATCGCCTTGGCAATGAGAGAGTAAGGGCAGGAGTTTAAGAAAGATTGAAGAGAATCCCAAGCGGGAATGCTGAGGCCGGGCGTCCTGAAACGGAATGTGGGCGGAGAGCGCGGATCCGCCCACAAATGATGGGTGCCCCAGGTGCCTCGCATTTGGGCACCTGGGAGAGCACAGACCTTCGCAGTCCAGTTTTGCTCTTACTCGACATCTGCAGTGATTCGTTGTAAGCTTTCCATCGATGCCGAGCGGACTCATCCGATACGAACACTCGAGGAGTTTTCACTTCCTTACGTTCAGTTGCTATCACCGGTTCCAGTATCTGTGCGCGGCGGAGGCGTGCGATCTTTTCGAGGATGCTCTGGAGCGGGTGCGTGAGCGTTACCGCTTCGTGGTGGCCGGTTATGTTGTCATGCCGGAGCACGTTCATCTTCTCATCGGCGAGCCGGTCAAAGGCGTGGTTTCCGGCGTGATTCACGCGCTCAAGCTCTCCGTGGTGATGCGGCGCGCGGAGCGCCCATTCTGGCAAGCTCGCTACTACGACTTTCTCGTGCACAACGAAGAGAAGCGCGTCGAGAAACTGCGCTATATGCATCGCAACCCTGTTGTGCGCGGCCTCGTTGCCAAGCCCGAAGACTGGGCGTGGTCGAGCTTCCGGCATTACGCGTCGGGAGTGGAAGGAAGAGTCGAGATCGAATCGCAGTGGAGCGCGATGCGGCGGGGCAACCAGTTGCCGGAATATCTGCGTTACCGGGAAAAGGCCGGCTGAGATCCGAGGTTTCCCAGGTGCCCAAATGCTAGGCACCTGGGGCACCCAGCCTTGAAAGGCCGCAAACTCTAATTCACCATGCGCGGCCGCGGTGTGGCCAAGAATGTGCCCCCTTGCAGCAGCATGTGCATCAGGTCTTTGGCGATGCGCGGGTCGGGGTCCATGCTGAGGCCGGTGAGCGAGCGGCCCACCAGGTTCTCGGCCGTCACTCCCGAGGCGCGCAACAGCGCCTGGTTGACGCGCACAATGCAGCCGTTGCCATCCAACTGCACCATGGCCGTGGGCGTCTGATCGAAGGAGTGCGACTCGTCCAGCGTCTCATCGATGGCCTGGGAGCGCAGCCGTTCGCGGGCATCGCGCACCGTGACCACAAAGCCCTTGCGCTGGCCCGTGACACCGGCCAGCGGAGTGAGGCTGAGATCGACAAGCACCGCGCCGCCGCCGGGCTGGTTCACGGTCCAGCCAAACTCTTCCGCGGCAATCGCGTCTTCGCGCCGGCTGTCGAGCAAATTCACGGAGCGCCGCTGGCCGTCGTTCAGCTTCAAAACATCCTGGAGAGGCCTTCCCTTAGCCTTGGTCAACGACCAGCCGCACAAGGCCTCGGCAGAGGCATTCATGAACTGGACACGGCCCTCGGGGGAGACCATCATCACGCCGTCGCGCATGCCGTCCACCGTGGCTTCCATGGTGCGGTGCGCCGCGCTCTGCCGCGCGTCCACGCGGGCCTTGTGCAGCGCCACCCGCAGCGTGGCCCGGAGCTCGCCGCTCTGGAAAGGCTTGGTCAGATATCCGTAGGGCATCTCTCGCGCCGCGCGCGCAATCGTGGTTTCGTCGCTGTAAGAAGTCAAAAATACGACCGGAACCCGGTAGGCGGCGCGCAACAGGCCGGCGGTGTGAATTCCATCCACGCTGCCCACGATGCGTATGTCCATCAGCGCCAGGTCCGGACGATGAACCCCGGCCGCCACCAGCGCCTCGTCGGCGCTTTCGGCAACGCCGATCACCTCGCATCCCAACTGCTCGACTTCCTGTTTCAGGTCCAGGGCCACAATGGGTTCATCTTCGACAATCAGCAGCTTGCCTCTCACGTGTGCTTTCTCCTTGTGCGGGAATATCCAGGCGCGAAGCCCGGACGCTGGGCGATGCGCCATTCTGCACACTTTATCGCCGGGGTTGGGCTGGAGCTTTAGCGGAAAAATGAAGATGGAAAAAGTCTCATGTCATTAAGAAATTTCAAGATAGATGCAGAATGCCGGAAGCGATCTCGCCGGAAGAGCGCGATTCGCGCTAAGATGAGTCTCGCTTAACTTTTGCCTTGCTTATGAGCCGCCGAAACCAAAGCCGCAAAGCAATGCCGCGCTTTGGCCGCCTGATGCTGGCGTGCGTGGTGGTATTTGCCGTTTTACTGCTGCTGTTGCGGATGCTGGTATACGTGCACGGACTCAGGCGGCGGTGAGGGGACTGGCCGTCCAGGCGGGCGGCGCTTGCGCGCCATGGCGTTCGTGGTATCCCTCCCTTCGCCAAGTCCGCGAAGGATGGGGCACCCAAACTATGAGGTTAGTTCATGCGCGGGGCGCCCCCTCAGCCACCAGCTCCGGCTGCGGCTCTTCATGGCGCAGCGCCGGGACGTTGCCGTAGGTCATCCAGCGCCATAGCCACTCCATCGGGCCGAAGCGATAACGGCGCAGCCACCAGTTGCTGCCTGCCACCTGCGCGCTGTAGAGCACAACGGTCGGCGCCAGTCCCCAGGCCGGCCCCACCTTGCCATACAGCCTGCTGGTTAAGTGGTAAAAGAACAGCGTACACAGCACTGACTGCAGCAGATAGTTGGTCAGCGCCATGCGGCCTACGGCGGCAAAGGGTGTCAGCCAGCGCCGCCAATCCGCATTCAGGTAGAGCAGAACTAACCCGGAGACATAGCCGGCGCTGAGGATATGCGCGCCTAGCATATAAAACGACTGTGCAATCCATCCGGCCAGCGTGGGCCGATCACGCGGTATAACAGCCATCGCTACGGCGATGTAGATGTTCATCGCCAGGCCGATGGGCAAACACCAGGCACAGACGCGCACGAAGACCGGACGCAGCTCTTCCAGTCGATCGAAGACGCCCGCGCGCCAGACCCACATCCCGAGCAGAAAGAGCGACAGCAGGTAAATTGCAACGAACTGTGTGGGCAGCATATGCAGCCACTGATACCAGTTTGCCGCCATGACCTGCCGAAAATTGCCCTGCGAATAGGCCTGAATCAACCATTGGATCTTATTCATGTCCGGCGGCTTGGGGGTCATCCATTGCGGACGGAAGCGGCTGTAGTAGATGCAGGCAAAGACTCCGCTGGCTGCCAGCGGCAGGCTGATCAGGCTGCCCGCCCACCACAGCAGTGTCTTCTGCCGGCGCTTGCGAAAAAGCAGCATCATGGCCCCCGACAGCGCATAGGTCAGCAGAATGTCGCCGTGCCAGATCAGGATGCCATGCACCAGGCCAAAGAAAGCCAGGGCCAGCAAGCGGCGTGGATAAAAACTCAGGAAGCGCGCTCCCCGCTGCTCGGCGCGGCTCATCTGTATGGCGAATCCCAGGCCGAAGAGGAAGGAAAAGATGGTGATGAACTTGACCTGGATGAGCGCATTGATCATCCCCTGTGCCCAGAGATCGGCCGTACCGTGAAAGAGCAGGCCGATGTTCTCGTAAACCATCTGCGGTGCAAAGAATGCCCGCATGTTTGCGGCCAGTATGCCGAACAGGGCCATTCCACGCAGGATGTCGATGAACAGAATTCGCTCGCCGGGCCGAACTGGGCCCGCACGTTGCGCGTCAGGCTGCATAATTTACCTCAATTGGGGGTATTCTCGCACGCCGGGGTGTACGCATTCATGAGGCCTTCGGTTCCCTGCCTATTGATCCGGCCTGTAAATGCGGACACATGGAGGCACCAGATCCGGGACCCCCGCGGATTGTTTTTCGTCCGTGGGGTGGAGATCTGGATTTTCAGACCTGGGACACGACTGTATGCGCAGTCCCTAGCCCTTGCGCCCGCGGACGGCTTCTTTAGCTTCGGCGGGGCCGGCAGCAGGGACTTCGGGGATATCGGCCTTGACGGCGCCGATGTTCAGCTTCTTGCGCAGTTCTCCATCCAGCTTGGCGAAGACTTCCTTGTTCTCCTTGAGGAAGGTGCGGGTATTCTCGCGGCCCTGGCCGATGCGTTCGCCGGAGTAGGCGTACCATGCGCCGGATTTCTCGACGATGTTGTGGGCCACGGCCAGGTCGAGCACGTCGCCCTCGCGGCTGATGCCCTCGCCGTAGAGGATGTCAAACTCCGCCTCGCGGAAGGGCGCGGCCACCTTGTTCTTGACGATCTTGACCTTGGTGCGGTTGCCGGTGACGGCCTCGCCGTCTTTGATGGCGGCGATGCGGCGGATGTCCACGCGGACCGAGGAATAAAACTTCAAAGCCCGGCCGCCGGTGGTGGTTTCCGGGTTGCCGAACATGACGCCGATCTTTTCGCGAATTTGATTGATAAAGATGAGCGCGGTGCGGGATTTGGAGACCGTGCCGGTGAGCTTGCGCAGGGCCTGAGACATGAGGCGGGCTTGCAGGCCCATGTGGGAATCGCCCATCTCGCCATCGAGCTCGGCCTTGGGGACCAGCGCGGCGACGGAATCGACGACCAGCACGTCGATGGCGCCGGAGCGAACCAGGGCCTCGGTGATTTCCAACGCCTGCTCGCCCGAGTCGGGCTGCGAAACCAGCAGGTTGTCGATGTCCACGCCCAGTTTTTTCGCGTAGGCGGGGTCGAGGGCGTGCTCGGCATCGACAAAGGCCGCCAGGCCGCCCAGCTTTTGCGCCTCGGCGATGATCTGCAAGCAGATCGTTGTCTTGCCCGAGGATTCGGGGCCGAAGACCTCGCTCACGCGGCCGCGGGGAATGCCGCCGACGCCCAGCGCCGCGTCGAAACTGATGGAGCCGGTGGAGATCACGGCAATCGGCACCAGTGCCTCTTTGGACCCGAGCCGGACAATCGACCCTTTGCCAAACTGTTTTTCGATCTGTGCAAGGGCAAGTTCTACGGCTTTGGTACGGTCATCTGCAATCGCCATGGGGGCTCCTCTGAAGGTGCTCACCGGAGCCGGTTCTTGCTTACCTCGGCGGGGAAGCGGCGCGGCGGCATGGATTTCATTTCGAAGGGATTGTAGCAGGGCTGAACAGACTTTAACAGAAAAAAATAGCGAAGAGATGGAGAAGGTTGGCGGATAGCATCGCAACTCCTATTTCTGTTGCGTTCCCAGGCGGTTCTCGTGAGCCGGCGCCTCGATCAGAGTAGAGGTTCAGCTAGCCGAGCGCGTGTGCGGCAACTCAGACGGTGTAGGCGCCGATGCGGATCTCGCGGCTGGTCAGTTCGTCGCAGGCGCGGTCGAGTTTCTCGTATTCGGCGTCGTGGTCCTTGCGGAAGGCGCGGAAGGCCTCTTCGCTGGCCCAGCGGTCGATGGTGAGGTAGTTGCCGGGGATATAGGCGTCGCGCAGCAACTCCGTGCCCCGGTACTCGGGAGAGGCGCCGAAGAGTTGCGCCCATGCGCCCTGAGGCGAATAGGCGGCCTCGAAGGCGGCAATCTTATCCTCGGCAATCTCGAACTGCCAGACAACGACGAACATAGGCGTATCCGATCTTGACTTTATGGTAGCGCAGGGGAGCGGGTTGGCGAAGGAGGGGAGAGAATTCAACTCCCCCGGAACAAGATGCGAGGGAGATGATTGCGCACAAGCTGAGACTCAGGGCTGTGCGAAACGGCAACAACGACGAGGAAAACGGAGTAACGGGGCAACCTTGGCCGGAGAATAATTGAGAACTTTTTTAGAAAAGAATATGCACAGTTTTGCACATATATAGGTTTTCCCCTTCCGTAAGTAACTGAATCTAAACGGACACGATTGGCATTTAACGTGCTTCAATACCCCCAAAGACGCGTTTGAAGTGCGCCGGATAGCATTTTTTAATATCCACACAGAGATATGTGCTATTCCAATGTCGCTTCAAGAGTGTATTATGCTTTGAAGGGGGCGTGTCGGTGTCGTCAGCGCTCTGCCGGTGTAAGGCTTTGCGGGGTAGTCCGTCAGGTTAAAGCAGGTTAATGCAGGAGAGGTACCCGCGAAGATAAAACTGGGAGGAATTATGAAAAAGATCTGGTTTATTGGACTCGCACTGGCGACTATTTTTGCGACTGCACCGGTTGCTATGGCTTCCTCCTTAACATTTAGCATCATCGGCATCAACAATGGCGATCCCAACGGCACCGACGGCACCGGCCTTGTCAGCGGCACCGTATCACTCACGGGCTACTGGAGCGGCAGCGAGTTTTTTGCCACAGATGGAACCATCTCGCTCAACGCTGATGGCATTACGACGGGCACCGAGTCCGGAACGCTGATCACTACCGCTGAAGGAACATCCGCTGGAAATTCTTCTTGGGGAGCTCAGTACTTGTCCCCTGACCCCGTTAATTTTACTATTTACGACGACATCCTTGATCCAGCAAAACCGGACCCCAATGGGATTCTTTTCCTGTTGAACGACGTGGACGGCACGGAAGTGAACATCTATTACGACTATTACGACCCAATTAACTTTGTTGGTCCGGGCTATTCCTACGCCATTTATGACTATGACCCCATCACTACGAACTCGGCTCCCGATTCATATGATGGCTATGGACTTGGCCTATACACGCCTGAGCCTTCCTCGTTGATGCTGCTCGGCACGGGGCTGCTGTGCATGGCAGGCTTCCTGTTCTGGAAGGCCAAGCCGGGCATGGTTCGGGTGCGGTAGTTCTCCAAGAGTTCAACAAACCACGGAGGGCGCGTAAAGCGCCCTCCTTTTTGATGCTTGCGGGGGATTGCAGTTCGATTCTGGCCTGCCAATTCCCTGGAGTAAAGCTAAGACAGACGGGCTTCGATCTTCCCTATATTCGCTTTAGATTGGCAAATTTTTCCATAAGTTTTTTCACGCCGTGGCTGTTGAAAAGAATGGTGAGCTTGGCGCTCTCACCGTCGCCCTCGCGCTGGAGGATGGTGCCCTCGCCGTATTTTGCGTGGCGGACGTGCTGGCCTTTTTTCAGATTGACCGTGCCGCTGGATGCGGGGATGTCCATGGCGGCCGGGGTTAACGCAGCCGGGCGGGGAAGCGAGCCGGGCCTGGCTTGGCCTGCCTTACCGCCGAAGAAATGGGCGATGTTGTCGATGGAACGCGGGGCTTCCTGGTTTTCGTCTTCGTAGTTGTAGTGCCGGCCGTCAAAATCGCCGGTATGGCTGGCGCGGCGGTCAGAGGCCCTGGGGTAGCCCGGGGTGGCCCAGGCTGACTGGGCTGGAGAACGGCTGCCGAGATTTTCGATCAGTCGGCTGGGAACTTCTTCGAGGAAGCGGGAGGGAATGCTCATCTCCGGAGCATCGCTGCCGAAGCGGCGACGGTAGTGCGCGCGGGTGAGGATCAGAGAGTTCATGGCGCGGGTCATGCCCACGTAACAGAGACGGCGTTCTTCCTCGAGCTCGTCAGGAATGCTGAGGGTGCGGGAGTGGGGAAAGAGGCCCTCTTCGAGGCCGGCAAGAAAGACCAGCGGAAACTCAAGGCCTTTGGCGGCGTGCAGGGTCATGAGCGTGACGCGCGCCTCGGGGTCAAACTGGTCGGTGTCGGAGGCTAGGGCGGCGTGGTCGAGGAAGTCTGCCAGAGTCTCGCCACGGGCTTCGGCGTCGTGAGCGGCATTGGCCAGTTCCTTCAGGTTTTCAATGCGGCTGAAGGCCTCCGGCGAGCCCTCGGTTTCCAGAGCCTTGATGTAGCCGGTGCGGTCGAGAAGAAAGCGGATCAGCTCGGGGAGGGTGGCTGCGTCTCCGGGTTTTCTGAAGGCACGGACCTTCTTGTCTTCCGCGAGTTTTTCGGCGCTCTGTTCAACATCAGGGGTGGGTGGGGATGGAATCCCAGACCCCCTGTGCTTCGGCTGGGCGGCGAAGGGCGAAACTTTGCTGGCGTCGGGCTGGGGAAGGTCTTTGTCCTCCATGCTGGGTAAGCCAACTGACGACACACCGAACTCGAAGCCGGTGTCGGCGTCCTCGCCGGATTCGTCTCCGGCGGCTACATCGGCCGAGAGCTTGCCGGCGAAGTCGGGATCCATCATGGCCTGGGCATCGAGGATGAGCTGGCGGAAAGACTCGATGGCCATCAGCGCGCGGGTGGGGATGAGGCGATTGGAGAGGGCGGCAGCCAAAGCATCCCACGTGGACTGGCCGGTTTCCAGAGCCAGCCGTTCCAGGGTTTCAAGGGTGGTTTTGCCGATGCCGCGGGCCGGTGTGTTGATGACCCGTTGCAAGGCCATCGAATCGTGGGGGTTGCGGATGAGGCGCAGGTAGCCGAGCAGGTCCTTGATCTCGGTGCGCTCGTAGAAGCTGAAGCCGCCGACCATGGTGTAGGAGATGTTGTAGCGGCGCAGAGCCTCCTCAAAGAGGCGGGATTGTGCATTGGTGCGGTAGAGGACGGCGGCCCTTCCGGGCTCTTGTGTTTCGGACGAGCTTGTCTGCCGGAGAAAAGCCTGAATGCGGTCGGCGACGAACAGGGCTTCGTTTTCGCCGTCCGGGGCCTCGTAGTAGCCGATCAGCGAGCCGCCCTGGCGATCGGTCCAGAGCTTCTTGCCCTTGCGCTGAATGTTGTTGGCGACTACTGCGCCGGCGGCTTCCAAAATATTCTGCGTGGAACGGTAATTCTGCTCCAGCCGGATGATGCGGGCGTTGGGAAAATCCTTTTCAAACTCCAGAATGTTGCGGATGTCGGCGCCGCGCCATGAGTAGATGCTCTGGTCCTCGTCGCCGACGGCACAGACGTTCTTGTGCTCGCCGGCCAGCAGCTTCATCAGCTCGTACTGAGGCCGGTTGGTGTCCTGGTACTCGTCGACCAGCAGATAGCGATAGCGGCGCTGGTAGCGCTCGCGGGCTTCCGAGGAGACTTTGAGCAGGCGAACGGCTTCCAGCAGCAGGTCGTCGAAATCTAGAGCGTTGCTCTTGCGCAGCTCGGCCTGGTAACCCTGGTAGATGTGGGCGATGCGCTCGCCGTTGGGATCCTTGGAGGAGAGATAAACCTCCTGGGGATCGAGCATATGGTTCTTGGCCCAGGAGATGCGGCCCAGCACCGCGCGCGGCGTGAGCTGCTTGGTGTCCAGTCCCATGCGCTTCATGATCTGCTTGACGACAGCCTGCTGTTCGTTCTCGTCATAGATGGTAAAGCTGCGGGTGAGGCCGTCCTTGCCCACTTTCAGGTCCTCGATGTCGCGGCGCAGGATGCGGACGCAGAAGGAATGGAATGTGCAGAGCAAAGGTTTGGCTAGCGACGAGTGGCCCAGCAGCCGGTCGACACGCTCGCCCATCTCGCTGGCGGCCTTGTTGGTAAAGGTGACGGCCAGGATGGAGTCCGGGGCAACACCCTTCTCGCGGATGAGCCAGGCGATGCGGCTGGTGATGACGCGCGTCTTGCCCGAGCCAGCCCCGGCGAGGATCAGCAGCGGGCCATCGGCGGCCTCGACGGCGGCGCGCTGTTCGGGATTCAGGTTGTCGGCAAGCGGTTGCAAGGGGCAAGTCCGGGCGGGAAGGGTCCTGGGTCTAGTGTACCGTTCCGGGGGTCGAGAGAGGAGTGTGCTCGCCCAGCAGAAACCCATTGCTGTGCCAGGACTCACTTTTACGATGGCAGCGTTCACTTCATCAGCGAATCGCGGAGTCTCTCCGCTTCTGATCGTTCGCCCTCTGGGAACCTGAGTTGCAGAACATTCCTCCTTACCGGGCTTAGGAGCTGTGCGTTCATGATGACTTGCCCGTCAACAACCACCGCCAGCGAGTGCCTGATGTACTTTTGGGTGAACTGCCGCAACATACCCCCGGCAGTGTCATCCAGCTTGATTTCGACTGCTTCTACCACCGGGCCAAATTGGTATGAGGTAGTAATCCTTACGGATTTCACACCCCATGCGGGAGTATTCGCCGCGTGCGTGAGAATCATTCCCGGCTGATCCGCCACTAACAGAAACTCCTGCCCGTTGACCACACGCATGATGCCCATAGGCTGGAGGCCGCCGGTTTGACCTACAAGAAAGTCCGAGATCGGCAACCACTTGAAACCCTCGGGAGCTTGGCCGCTCTCCGCGATCTTTTGAGCGTCGGAGCCGGAGAAGACGTCGGCTCCGGGTGTCGGCTGGGAGAACTGATCGAGGTGTTCGGTGTTAAACGCCGCTAGTCGGAATTCGAGGTTCCTGCCGCCATTTCCGTGCACATGATTCCGACAGCCCAAACAGAAGGAAACGGTGGTTGTCATTACACACAGGCCAGCCGCGAAGAGAGCTATCTTGCCAGTAATCATCATGAGTTTAGGTACCCGCCCATGCCATTATCGATCTGAACTGCGGTAATGCAACAGCGAGCCTTTGCGAATTATCGAAAGGGAGATCTTTGGGGATGAAGCTCACCGCGCTGCGGATCGTTCCGCCGCTCTCGCGGAACGGGTCGGTTGGTCGCCAAACCGGAGATTACCACTCGGTAAACAACATAGAGACAGCCAGTCGGACTACAGGGGATCCCGATCCTTCATACGATCAGTAGTTTGGGGGCAGACTGTTGTCCAAATTGACCATTTTAGACAAAATGTACATTTTCTATTATTCTGTGTCTATGCCGACCGTCTCCGCAACCTACGCCAAGCAGAACTTCGCCGCCATACTCGACCAGTCTCAGCGCGAGCCGGTGCGGATTCAGCGCCATGAACGGGACATCGCCGTGATGATGTCGGCTGTGGAGTATGACAGAATCCAACAAATACGGATACAGAAGCAACGACGGGAAGAACTGACGCCGGCCGAATATCTGGAGCGGGAATAGGCTTCTTGGCCGCGTTATCCTGAAGAGACCATGACGCATTCCCATCAACCAGATCGCCGCGTAGCAGTTTTTTGCGGATCGGCAGACGGAACCAATCCCGCATTTGTTGCGGAGGCTCGCGCGCTGGGCGCGGCCATTGCCGACGCGGGGCTGGTGCTGGTTTATGGCGGGGCTTGTGTGGGGCTGATGGGCGCGGTGGCCGATGCGGCGCTGGCCGGCGGCGCGGAGGTGATTGGCGTGCTGCCCGCGGTGCTGACCGGCCGCGAACTTGAACACACCAGGCTGACCAAACTGGAATTGGTGCCCTCCATGCACGCACGCAAGGCGCGCCAGGTGGAGCTGGCCGATGCGTTTCTGGTCTTGCCGGGCGGCTACGGCACGATGGACGAGATGGTAGAGGTGGTGACCTGGGCGCAACTCGGCCTGCACGCCAAACCCTGCATCCTCATCAACACCGCCGGGTACTGGGATGGGCTGCTGGCTTTTCTCGACACCGCGGTTGCGGCAGGGTTCGTAAAGGCGAAGAACCGGGGGCTGGTACAAGTGGCGGCCAACGCGCAAGAGGCGGTCAAGATGGCTATGAAGAGTTAGCTGTTCAATGATGGCGGCTGGCTGGTTCACTTTTTCATCAGTCGCGGATATTTCTCCTGGTTTGCAGAAAATTACCCTCATCCGGCGCACAATAGAAGCAGTCAGGAGATCGGGGTTTGACTGACTCCTGATCTCTGACGGCTGTTCCCTGATCACTGTCTGCTGTTTCCCGTTCTATCTGTTCTATCTGTTGAGCTTATCCCCGGTTTTACCCCAAAAATCATACCCTCCCCCCCGGGGGGTCAGTTCACCTTTTCTTCGCTTTATAAACCGTAAAGCCTTATGATTAAATGTATTTTCTGGTTAATGTCGCAGTCCATCTGGATACAGCAATCTTGGACTTACCATAAACAGGGCCGTTACGCTGCTGACGGCAAGCCTCCGCGTTGTCCGCAGCCTTTTCCGTATACTCGACTCAGAGTATGACTTCAACCTTCGACAAAATTCTGGCCACGACGCGAGCCACGGTGACCGCTTCCAAGGCGCGTGTTCCTCTGGCGGAGCTGGAGCGGATGGCCGCCGAGCACCAGCCGCGGGGATGGGCCAAGGCGCTGAGACAAAAGGCCGCTACTGGCCAGGCGGTGATTGCCGAGATCAAAAAAGCCTCGCCATCGAAGGGGCTGATTCGCGCGGAGTTCGATGCGGCGTGGCTGGCCCAGAGCTATTTCGCGGGAGGGGCGGCGGCGCTTTCGGTGTTGACCGACGAGCCTTTCTTTCATGGCAGCCTACGCAACCTGGAGCAGGCTTCGGCGTCGGTTCCGTTGCCTTGCCTACGCAAGGATTTCACGGTGGACGAGTACCAGATAGTAGAGGCTCGCGCGCACCATGGGGACGCGATTCTGCTGATTGCCGCAGCGCTCAACGACGGCGAGCTTCAACGCTTTGCCCGGGTAGCGCATAGCCTTTCTCTCGATGTGCTGGTTGAGGTTCACACGGCCGAGGAACTTGACCGTGTACTCGATGCGCTGGGGGAGAGAGGCGCGGACGCCATCGGCGTGAACAACCGCGACCTGAAAACCTTCGAGGTGCGCCTCGAAACCTCGCTCGAATTGGCGGCCCGTATTCCGCCCACTGTGGTGCGCGTGGCGGAGAGCGGCATCGCAATGCCCGAAGATCTGGCCCGGCTGCGCGCGGCGGGCTTCGACGCTTTTCTGATCGGGGAGAGCCTGATGCGGCAGGCCGATCCCGGCGCGGCGCTCAAGGCGTTGCTGGCGCGAACCGTCACAATAGGTACAGCCTGATGAGCATCTGGATCAAAATCTGCGGCAACACCTCGCTCGGAGATGCGCGCGCCGCCGCTGAAGCCGGGGCAGACGCGGTGGGATTTGTCTTTGCGCCCAGCCCGCGGCAGGTGACGACGGCCGAAGTGGCGGCCATTACTCCGCGCCTGCCAATAACTGTGGAGAAGATCGGCGTCTTTGTCGATGCGACGCTGGAGGAGATCATCTCCACGGTTGAAGCCTGCGGATTGACCGGCGTGCAACTGCACTTCGACGCGAGCCCCGAGCTGCCGGCCTGGCTCCACGAACGACTTGGGTTGGAGTTGCGCATTCTGCGCGTGATTCACTTTAGCGCGGAGACCGCGGCAGAGTGCGCAGTGCAGATTGCTGAGTGCAATCAGAATCAGCATGTGGATGCGGTGCTGGTGGACTCGAGGATGACGGAGGCCGTCGGCGGCACCGGCATGACCTTTGACTGGGTTGAGGCGCGCAAGACGATCTTTGAAAACGCGGCTGCGCAGAAACACTTTATTGCCGCGGGCGGGCTGAACCTGGCCAACGTGGCCGAAGCCATTGCCACGCTGCGCCCTTGGGGCGTGGATGCGGCCTCAGGCGTGGAAGCTTCGCCAGGACGCAAGGATGCAGCCAAGGTGAGGGAGTTTGTGGCACGTTCGAGGGCGGCGTCGGTTGTAAGGTGAACATTGCTGGTATACGTGCTCACCTGTCGCAAACCGAGCCACTGGAATGGATGAGATGTTTCTAGCGCACGCACGCGAATAACATTCGGCCAAAATTGTGATGATTCGGCGGGACAGCGTCTTCATCCGGTCCCAGGCGGACAATCCGCGAGAAAGTCGTATTCATCTCGAGCCATCGGTGAATATGGTCTGGCTCCCAGCCATTCAGTTTCTCCCCGGGATACTCATGGCTTTGGCCCATATCGAAGAACATCACGCGGCGCGTGGCCGAATCCATCAAATGAAGTAAATCTTCAGCGCTCACGTTCTGGCGATGCAAGATGTAATGATGAGCGAGGCTGAGACATGAAGTAATGTCATATTGATTCTGAAGCTCCCGGAGAAAAGCAACAGCATCGGAGCGGTGCACCTGCTCCTGTCTCAGTCCATACATGACTTTTCCAATTGAAATTGCAATCGGATCGCGTTCCACGCCCTGAGACTGGAACCCAAGCTCTGACATATGAGAGACAAACCAGCCATAACAAGAGCCCACCTCCAAATAACTGCTGGACGCTGGAGGCATCAAGCCCTCGGCGCGCAGAAATCCGGTCATCTTTGCCAACCTATCAGAGCAGCGCCGTATCAGAGTCCATCCAGCAACCTCCGGCGAATCAATCGGCTGATACAGCTCTCGGCGTCCTTTCAGCCATGAAAAATCCAGCAAAAGATCCTGAAGCGGGGTGGTGACAGGATCTTTCAAGATCAGACCAGAAATGGTGCGTACACCTTTCACGTATGCCATTGCCAGGCGATGATGGCCTTCGCTCACCTGGTAACATGCAGAGTTCTTGATTGGATGAACAGCAACAAACTCATACGGATCCCTAATATAGTCTGGGATATCCTTGGGAAAACTGCTTTCATCCAAGCCCCGATAAGCATAGGCGAAACGGCGGGCTCCCCACTGAATCTGGGCGGGCTCAACGGCGTCGAAATACTGGCCAAACAAATTGATATTCAAGACCGCGTTTTGGTAGTAGGCGGTTTGCGCAAAAATCTCTGGCTCCCAGAGCCGTTCGCCGAATTTGTCATAATCGCGCAGCAACTTTACCTGCGGCCACTCGGAGATGTGGAGCGAAGCACGGCGAGTATCACCAATGATGCGGGCAAAGGTGGCCGCAGGCACGCCATTATCGCCACCGCGCAGACAGGCCTCAACCGGGATGGAAACGAGTCTCATTTTTAACATTAATCCCTTGTAACTTCTCCTGATGCGCGATACGTGCTTGCGGGTTGTTATGGGAAGACGATTCAGGTAAGCGGTTGAGATTACTGGTGTAACCCCGACTTTTTCTTCAGGCAAGGGGTATTTGTTAGTTGCCCCCCGGTTGCCAGATTGTGGACGGATCAGAACTGTCAAGAATTTGCCCATAGGGTGCACAATGGGCCGCGGCAGCATTTCGGTCAGTATTCTGAGGCGGTTGTAGTCTTCCTGCTCCAGCACACGCGCCAGATAGAAAAGGGAAATTAGAACGATAAAAGCAGCGCTCCCACCGAACATGATGGCCAATAGCGGCGAGAAATGTACGGCTATGAGATGCGCAGTCAACGAAGCCAGCGCGCTGATCATAGCGATCTTTGCAATCTGAAACCAGGGAAGTTTCACCTTATAGTGATGGATTGCCACCATCCACATGAAGCCGACGGCCATCAACTGAGCCGCACCGTTGCCTATACATGCGCCTACAGCGCCATGCGTTGGAATCAGATACCACGCCACGCTAATATCAATCACTCCCGCCAGCACGGTCGCGGCAATCACATACCGCTGCCGCTCCATGCTTTCCAGCAGGTTCTGCGCGGGCGCTTGAAAAGCCTTGAACATGCACAGCAGCGGCGCCAGCATCACAACCATCGACGCGCCCTCAAACTTATGACCGTAGAAAAGCAGGAGCGCGGGAACCGCGAGCGATGCCACGATAAAGTGGAGCGGAATCGACATCATGGCTATGTAGCGGAAGGTGGAGGCCACAAGTTCAGGCAGCATGGACTTGTCTCGTCCGTACTGAACAAAAATCGTGGTGCCAGCCGCTGCCCCGAAGATGGTCGCCACAAGCAGCAACTGCTCAGCCATCGTGAATGCCACAGAATAGAACGACACCTGCCTGATATCCGCGTCGAGCATCCTCAGAAGGATGATTTCTGAGCGGCCCCAGACTATCTGCGCCACAAACATGCTAGCAACACTCTGCAAGGCAAACGGAATCATGCGCTGGCGCAATCCAGGCGGAAAAGCATGGGTTATCTTCCAAGCCAGCACACGTTTTATGGTAGGAAAGAAGCGCACCAGAAAATCGACGACTCGCATGCAGAGGAGAGACGCGCCGACGCCGATCACACCCCAATGAAACATCACCGTTGCTGCAATTACGCTGAAATAAGTCAAGGCTGCGGCGACGGAGGCAGGTAGATTTTTCGATAAATCTTCCGTAGCTGTATTGGCCTGAGCAGAGATGAAGTTAATCATCGAAGGCCAGATACTCAGTACCAGCAGAGCACAGGCTAATTTGTAATCCGGGCTGGCGGTTCCCAGCACCCAGAAGAGAAGGCCGCAGGTGGTTACCGTTGCCAGACCAACTTGCAACACCAAAGTGCGGAAATAAATGTACCGCGCAGTGCCCCAGTCGCCCATGCCGATAAACTCGGCCATATATTTCCTGGTAGTTGCAGGAATGCCTATTCCACTAAGGCTGCTTACGAAGCCGGCGATATAAGTGACATAAATTAGATAACCATTCTTTTCAGGTCCTAAATAACGGTTAATCGCAATCGAAGTAGTAAACAGAACAATAGCGTTAATGATATTTTCGACGCTATACCAAGCTGTATTGCGGGCGATGGTTCTGGTTCTAGTGTGTGTCATATTTGAAAAACTTTGCTCCAAAAAGTATAGGTACTCCACATGCCCGCGTCAGGAATCTGCGCATACAGTCAGCCGGCAGCACATTCTGCGCTGCCGGCCGGCCTGAAAGCCTCATTGTTGTTTAGCCGAGCCCTTGCAGCGTTGTTCGCGCATCTTTAGCTTCCGGGGAATCCGGCGCCAGCGAAATAGCTTTCTTCAAATGAGTCGCGGCGTTGCCTTTGTCGCCTAGTTTGGCATACACCATGCCCAGGTGATACTGGGTTACTGCGTTGTTCGGAGAGGCTTTGATTGCTTCCTCAAGAAGATCGCGGGCAAAACCGTAGGTTCCCTTGGAATAGTATGCCCAGGCAAGGGTGTCCGCGGTACTGGGCGAATTGGGCATGCCGCGGCGTGCCGTCTGCGCCAGTGTTAAGGCAACATCGATATTGCCTCCATTCTGAAGCATCCTGTAGGCAAGGTTGTTGGCGGCGATAGCTTGGGTGGGCTGGATAGCAAGCGCCTTCTTGTAGTACTCCTCGGCCTTGCTCCCATTTCCGCGCGACTCCTCCAGGGTTCCAAGAATAGCCAGGGCACCGGCATTGTTGGGATGAGCCTTTGACCATTGCTCCCAGGCGCCAATAGCGTTTGCCACCTGGCCGCGCTGCACCTGAAGCTGCGCGTAGATGGCAACCGCCTCGCCATCATCGGGATTTATATCCATGGCCTTCTGCGCCGCCGCGGTTGCCTGGTCCAGGTTCTTGCTTTGCATCTGAACCTGAGCCAAAAGGTCATAGAAACCGCTGTTCTTCGGGCTCTTGGCGATTTGCGCATTGATGCGCGCCAGGGCCTGGGTGGGCTGTTTTCTGTATAGGTCGTAACCGACCAGTCCACGCAGGGCGGCAATCGCGTTGGGATCGTACTGTAAAGCCTGCTCCATCAGCGTAGCGCCCTCCGGGTAGCGTTTTTGCGAGAAGCGAAGCTCGCCGAGCATAAGATAAGCCTGCGCGCTTTGCGGGGCGTTGCTGATTGCGGTCTTCAGGTCGGCCTCAGCCTTATCCATTGTGTTATGGGACATCTCCGCCATAGCTCGCCATAGATAGCCGCCGGGGAAACGAGGCGCAATCGCAATTGTTTTTTCCGCGACATCGGACAGCAAGCTCATGTCGCCACGCTGAGTTGCCATGCGCGCAAGCTCTTCCTGTGCCTCTAAGGAACGCGGATTCAGTTGCGCCGCCTGATGAAAGCTCTTCTCCGCCAGGTTGCTATCGCCCTTGGCCAGGGCTGCCCTGCCTAGCCAGAGCTGTATAAAGGCGTCTTTGGGGGCGTTATTGGCCGCAGCCTGAAGGGCACTGACCGCGTCCCCCTGCTTGCCGTTGTTGAGCAGCACAATTCCATTCAGTACAGCGACCTGGGGATCCTTGCCGTTCTTCTTCATCAACTCCGTTACCACAGATTGTGCGGTCGCATAGTCCTTGACCTGGATAAGAATCCGGACATATCCCTCCTGCACTGACAGGAACTTGGGATACTTTTTCGCAAGGCTGGCAAACTCCGTTCTGGCCTTATCAATCTGTCCCGAGGCGGCGTAATAGTCCGCCAGCATCCGCACTCCCTGCGGACTGTCCGCAAGGTCATTCGATGCCTGGCGAAGCGCCTCCTCGGCCTTCGGCTGATTTCCCTGTTTTAAGAAAATCTGAGCGAGGCTCTCCCGAGCAGTCAGGTTTTTGGGATCGGTGGCGATGGCGTCGCGGCACGTCTGTTCGGCTTCCGGCCAGCGGCTGTTCTTTGCAAAGTAAGCTGCGAGCAGAAGTTTGGCGTTCACCGACTTCGGATCGAGCGCGACAGCTTTCTTCAATTCGTCTTCTACGGAAGCGTTCTTTGTGGCATCACCCACTTCGAGCAAGGCGAGGGTTTCATGAAGCGTGGCCTCATTCGGGGAGAGTTCCAGAGCTTTACGAATCTCGGTAAGGGCCAGATCCCTCTGTCCACGCCTGGCCGCTATGCGGGAAAGCAGAGCATGGCCATCGGCGTTGTCCGGTTGCGCCGCCATTACCGCATCAGCCTGTGCCTGGGCGTCGTCGATGCGGCCTCCAGCGAGGAACATGTTTCCCAGGTCGATACGTGCCTTGTAGTTTGTCGGCTGCAGGGTAACGGTCCGCTGGAATTCGCCGAAAGCGGCGCTCAGCACGCCCATGCGAAGGTAAGACTGCGCCAGGGCATAATGCGCCTCGGCGAAGTTTTTGTCGATCTTCAAGGCATTGGCATACTGAATGGCTGCTTCCCGGTCCTTGCCCTCAGCGCTATACTTCTGCCCGCTCTCCAGATATTTTTGTTTGCGCACGTTCGGGTCGCGGTAACACCCGGACAAAAGAGTGAGCGACAGAAAAAGCGCAACGATCCCAAAAGCCGCGCAAGGAATCCGCCGTCTCCGCCTACAATCGCAGTCGAATTGAAATGCCATGACTCTGCTTTCCACCGTATTCCATCCTTTCAGCTGTTTCTCGAACGGCTACAACATGAATCGATTAGCCAAACAGCAATGCCACTCCCTGCTTCGCGCAATGTGCTTAGTCGGGGATAAATCTAGGCAGCAAGGGTGCAAGCTGCCGGGTAAACGCTTCAGCTCGCTTTCTTGCGGCCTGCGCGTCGTCGCTGGAAGAAATCGGCGTGATGACCCGCACCAGCGCCCCGTCCGTGCGGTTCATCCGTATCGCATCAGCGATCAGGTAAAACTTTGCCGAGTACTCATTTGCCATGCTTCGCCCATGCGCCTGGTACCAGTAGATGACGAATTGCCATGCTGTGCCATCAGAGACAATGTACTCGCCCACGCGATGCGGTTTGCCGCTCACGTCGGTCAAATCGACGGAGTCAGACGTCACGAAGACCCAACCGGCCCCGGGTAGACAATTTTTCGGAGAATGAATGGTCTGGCCCGTTCTCTGGGTGGGAAAATAGCCGATGAACAGGCCGATTGGCTGCGCCTGCCCTTTCTGGGTATAGACGCGCGCCAGGACATCCCCGGTGCCTAACACATCGAGCGTCTCCCGGTCGATTTGTTGATCGCTTCCCGTCCATCCGGCGACGTCGACGGGGAACTGCGCCAAAGGCTCGCTGGGGGGATTCTGATCGACAGCGGGGCGCGTATACAGCAATAGCCCGGTTGCAGCCAGCAGAAAACTAGCGGTCCAGAAACGTAAGTTCTTCATATCTGCCGCCTTTTAGCCGGGAATAAATTCATCGTGAGATGGACGAGATATAAGCACGTAAGCGAGACCAAAAAGATGACCCAACCGGAAAATTCGTGAAAAAAGCCAAGAGCCTTGTCCGGGTCCCAGTACTGGACGCACAACCCGGTACCGAGGATGCGCACAGCGTTGGCCGTAATCGCGATAGGAATGCTGGCCAGAGTGAGGGCGACCCTTCGCCTGACGGACTTCTCCAGGAAGTAACCATAAAAAACGGCGAGGGTAAACAGGCTCATCAGGGAGCGGATGCCACTGCAGGCCTCGGCCACCTCCAGCTTTATCAAAGGGAGCTCAATGACGTTTCCCTGGCGCAGAACCGGGACGCCGAAGACCGGAAGCAGGCTGCTAGCCAGCTTGGAGGCCACAATCTGCATCGGAAAGGTTATCTGATTGAAAACAATGGCTGGAAGAGGAATTGCCAGCAACAGGACCAGCAGGGCGAAACGCAGCTCCTTCAAAAACTGGCGACCGGCAAAGCAAAGTATCAGTCCGGCCAGCAAAATCACTAGTGAAACCCGCGAGAGGAAGAGCTCGGAACCGTAGATTCCCAGGAGCAGAACGACCAGCCCCAGGGCCATCACAGCAATTCCACTCCAGCACGGAACGATCGTAATACCGCGAAGGATCTCTCTCTTTTCCCACACCAAATATGCCGCGAACAGGGGCACCAGGAAGCCGTGAGAAAAATCGGGAATTTGCCACCAGTCGGTAACCAGTTTCACCAGCACCTGGGAATAAACCGCCACGACCAGTAGGCAGATCAGGGCCGCACCCAATGCAAATTGGGCTTTGCTGGAGCGCCAGTTTCCTGGGAGAGCCGTTCGCGTCTGTGCGCTTTGAGTCATGAATCCTGTCCTTGAGCCTTTGAACCTGTACTACTCTACATTAACAATCGGGGAGCCGAAAGAGAAACGGTTTGATTGAGGGAAAAGCCCCGTGGAATAACCATTCATAGGGAATCCAACGTCCGGCGCCGCGGAAAATGATTTCCACTTCCCGGGACAATTAATGGTACACTGTTTCCCTGTGGGAGGGAATAATTCTGCCTTATCTTTGGCCTTGCCTAAGGAAGCACGTCCAATAGTCGATATTACGCAAAGGAAGCCCATTCCTTAGTTTTACGCTCCGAGGCCTGGAACCAGCATTGCTAAAGATGAATTGAACATAGGTCCCCTTATGGCAACAATTGCAGTGATTCACAATGAGAAGAGGGAGGCGAAGCCGTCCCCGCCCGCGGAGGCGCGGATTCAGCGCGCGATTACCCGGCTTGCCGAATGTGGCTCCCCTGTCTTGATACTGGGCGAGCACGGCGCCGGGAAGCGCTACACTGCCGCGCGCATCCATGCAGAGTCAAATCTATCCCGCAGCGCGTTCCAGGAGATCCGCTGCATAGATACCAACGCGGAGGCGCTGCGGAACGCCCTGTCTATCAAGGGAACGCTTTATCTCGTTGAAATATCGGATCTTAGCCTTTCCATGCAGGAGTTTATCGTCAACACCTATTTTCGCTCCGAACAGGCGCAAACCTGCCGCCTGCTGTGTGGTTCGAGCCGCGACCTGGCAGAAGAAGTGAAGATGTGGCGCATGAGAGAGGATTTCTACTATCTTGCCTCGGTAGTTACTCTTCGGATTCCCCCGCTGCGCTGCAGGAAGCCAGAGATTCTCTCTATCGCCGATGATCTTATGACACAGTATTCAAAACAGTTTGACCGCCCCAAGCCGGTCCTCTGCAAAGAGATTATCGGACATCTGATGGAGCATACCTGGCCCGGCAATCTGACGGAACTTCAGACCGCAATCAAGACGATTGTCGCCATCGGAGATCAGGCAATATCCTTGGCGGCCATTAAGGCGGTGTTGCCATCGGGGAGGCCGAACGGGAACCGCCGGCTTCTGTTGCTGAAGGAAGCTACGCGGGCCTCATCGATACAAATTGAGCGCCAGTTGATCTCCGAGGTTCTGGTTTCCACCGGCGGCAACCGGAAACGCGCCGCGGTCGATCTGGGAATCAGCTATAAGGCCCTGCTCTACAAACTCAAGCAGATCGAAACAGAGAACCAATCCGTGTTTTGCAAGAATGGAGTTGCACCATGAAGACGGGAAGCCTGCTGATTGTGGCATTTCTTGCTCCGGCGCTTATCAGCCCAGCACAAGACACACTACCTTCAGCGCAAGATGCGACCAAGCCGGCCGCGCCGACAGCAACCGTAACAGCTATGACCGACAGTTATGTCATCGGCGCGTCCGATGTAATTATGGTGTCCGTGCTGAAAGAGCCGACCCTGACGAGCAGCTTGCTGGTCAGGCCAGACGGTATGATTTCGATGCCGCTTCTCGGTGATATCAAGGCCGAGGGTAAGACGCCGATGCAGTTGGCGGACGAAATAACAACCAAGCTGAAAACGTTTATCCAGGACCCTAATGTCACCATCATTCTGACCCAGATGAACAGCAAGAAAGTGTATATGATCGGCGAGATTGTCAAGACAGGCCCAATCGAGCTGACCCCCGGCATGACCTTGCTTCAGGCGATTGCCACCGGCGGCGGACTCTCTCAGTACGCCAACTCGAGGAAGATATACATTCTTCGCACCGAAGGAGGAAAGCCACAGAAGATACCCGTGCACTACAAGCAAGCATTGAGGGGCAACGGTTCTCTCAATCTCACCCTGAACCCGGGCGATACGATTGTCGTGCCGTAAGACAACCCACATGAAACCAAGTCTCACACTTATAGCGATCCTCTTAACCGTCAGCACCGCAACAAGGGCGCAAGTTGTGCCCGCGGCGACCGGGCCCTCTGGGCTGCCGGTAAGCGGGTCGTTGCATTACGATGCGCACTATACGCAAACCGCGCAGTTCTCCAACGGGACTCAAGGTAACGCGCAGAGGAGCAACGTATCAGCAGATGTGACTTACGCAAATGCCAGCATTTCCCGGCCTTTCGCGCTGACCTATTCCGGCGGCGACAGCTGGACGATTTCCGGGACGGGTACAGGGTCAGGGATATTTCAGCATCTATTGGTATCGCAAGGCTTTCTTGGTCGCTCCTGGGCATTCACTCTCAGCGATAACGTGGGCTATACGCCGCAGTCACCGACGACGGGATTTTCTGGAGTCTCGGGCGTGGGCACTCTGCCGGGCGAACCTGGCCAGCCGACACAGCCGATTATGCAGAACATGAGTAGCATCAACAATGTTGCGGGCGCTATGTTCAAGCACAGCCTAAACCACGCAACCTCACTCAACATAAGCAGCAGCTACGGAATTCTGCGCTTCCCTGACGGCAACGGCCTGGAGACGAATTCGTTCCAGTTGAGCCCACAACTCATCTGGCGGCTGAACGCGCGGAATTCGATTACTGGCCAATACGCTTTTTCTCGCTTTAGCTATCCCGCGTACACATTCACCACGGGAACTCAATCGGCGCAGTTTGGCTTTCAACGAACATGGAGCAAGCGGCTCCAGTCGAGCGTCTCCGCGGGGCCGGAGTGGATCCAGGGTTCAGTGGACGCAGGTATTCCTTCATCGACGGGCCTCACGGTAAACGCAAGTTCGAGCTACCATACCAAGACACTGACGGCCACGCTGAGCTATATCCAGGCAGCCTCTGGAGGCGCGGGAGTGGCGACGCAGATTGGGGTGCATAACAAGGACGTCAATGCAACACTCTCGTGGCAGCATGGAAAAAATCTGGCCGTCAGCTTTTCGGGCGCGTATATGCGCACCCAGGGATTGCAACAGCAACAGACGGGTGTCACTAACGGACAGGTATACGGGATGGTGGCGACGCGGCGATGGGGACGATATGTCACCCTAACCGCAAACTACACAGCAACCCAGCAGTCGACGAGTTCCGCGCTTCCAGCAACTGCCATCAGCGGGCTGACGCAGGTGATCGGTTTCGGCATTGGCTACTCCCCGCTGGAATTGCACCTCAGAAAGTAATTTATGAAGGAGGCTTATGCTCGGTCATCGTGAACTAACCATGCCGGACTATGCGGATATACTTAAGCGGCGTTACAAGCTAATTTTGGCCTGCACAATCCTCCTCTTGGGAATCGGCACCGGCCTCAGCTATATTCTTCCCCCGCAATATGTGTCTCAGACACTAGTGCTTATTGAACAGCAGAAAGTTCCAGAGGACTATGTCAAGCCGGTGGTTAATGAAGACCTGAGCGCGCGTCTGGCGTCGATGCGAGAACAAATATTGAGCCGTTCGCGCATTGAGCCGATCATCGAGAGATTCAACCTCTATGTCAGCAACAAGTACACCATGGACGACCGCGTCGATCTGACGCGCAAGGCAATCGGGATCAACCCGATACCTTCTGGCCAATCACCGCGCGGGATGCCGGGCTTTTATATCACGTTCAAGGCGCAGGACGCACACACTGCCCAACAGGTGTGTAGTGAGATCACTTCGCTCTTTATCAGCGCGAATTTAAGCGCGCGCGAGGAGTCTGCCGAAGGGACAACCGATTTTCTGAAGCAGCAACTCGCCGATTCAAAGAGAAACCTGGACGAACAGGACGCCAAATTGGCCGACTTTGAGCGCAAGTATTTTGGCATGCTACCGCAGCAGGAACCGACGAACAGCAACACACTTCAAGCACTGACGGCCCAGCTTGATGCCACGACGAGAGAAATCGGCAGCATGGAGCGGGGGGAGACCCTGTTGCAAGCCATGATTGACCAACAAGAGCAGGGATCGACGCACGTCGACCCGGTTACTGGGACATCGGGGGACAGCCTAGATGTGCAACTAAGAACCGCTCTCAACCAGGAAAAGGAACTGGAGACTCTTTACACGCCTAACCATCCAGATGTGCTTGCGATCAAGCGCAGGATTGCCAACCTCCGCGCGGAGATAGCGCGCAGCGCGACCGAGTCAGCAAAGGGAGATACGGGCGCCAATTCCAAGACAGATACCACCGCCAAAACGACGGACTCGCCGCAACTGCACCAGTTGAAGGCTCAGCTGAATGCGGAGCAGCAGGCTATAGCCGCTTCCAAGCAGGAACAGGCCCGGATCGAGCAGAAGGTTCGCAGTTATGAATCCAAGATTGAGTCAAGCCCGAAGGTAGAGGAAGAGTACAAAGAGATCACACGCGACCATGATACCGCATTGCAGTTCTACAACGCGCTGCTGACCAAGATGAATCAATCGTCCATGGCTACCGCACTTGAGCATCGACAGCAGGGCGAACAGTTTCGTGTTATGGATGCAGCCAACCTTCCGGATGCGCCCACCTTCCCCAACCATTTCATGTTTACAGGAGGGGGCCTTGCATCAGGCCTGGCCCTGGGCCTGCTTCTTGCCGCGCTGCTCGAGTACCGCGATAAATCCTTGCGCAACGAAAGCGACGTTCTTGCTTTTACCAAACTGCCGACACTGGCGGTCATTTCGTACATCAATGATCTGGATAAATCACGCGCAGCAACAAAGCGCGGAAAACTTGTTGAACGAGCAATCAAACCCATTGAAAGCGCGTCCCGTTAGCCATGTACAAATCTTTCTTCGGCCTTCACGTCCTTCCTTTCGGAGCCAGTCCAGACCCGCGGTTTCTCTTCCTGAGGCCGCAGATCAGCGAGGCGCTTGCTTGTCTGCAATATGGTATAGCGGCACGCAGGGGCTTTGTGGTCCTGACAGGAGAAGTCGGAACGGGCAAGACAACGCTGCTCAAGACGGTTCTTAACACCTTCGCCGAGGGGCGCATTGCGACGGCCTACGTCTTTAATCCGCGATTAGAGGTACTCGATTTTTTTGAATTTATACTCACCGACTTCGGCATAACCCCCACGATGCGGACCAAGTCGACCATGCTATTGCAACTCAACAGCTGGCTTATTGAGCGTTATCGCGCCCATCAATTGTGCGCTATCATAGTCGATGAGGCACAGAATCTATCCTGGGAACTTCTGGAAGAAATTCGATTGTTGACCAACCTCGAAACCTCATCCGAAAAGCTGGTGCAGATTGTTCTTTCCGGCCAGCCAGAGCTGGAGGAAAAACTGTACCATCCAAGCCTCCGCCAGCTTCGCCAGCGCATTGCGTTGTGGTGCAGGACGCAGCCGTTGACTGTCGAGGAGACACAGGCCTACATCGAAGAAAGAATGCGCATCGCAGGAGCCGCCGGGCCGGTGTTCTTACCTGAAGCTGGGGAGCTCGTGCATCACTACTCGAAAGGAATTCCGCGCATTATCAATCTGCTCTGCGAGCATACGTTGATCTTTGCATATGCGGAACAGGTCAATCCAATTCCGGCACATATTGTTGAGTCGGTGGGCTTGGAGCTAGATCTTGTTCAACATCCTTTCACGATCTCTTTCTCGGCCATGCAGGCGTTAATGAAGCGTTCACTACAACCAAATATGCTTGACACCATCACGTCCGTCGCCAACAGCGAGGATTCACTGAAGGAAAGTGAAATATGAGCCGCATCTATGATGCACTACAAAGGGCGGACCTTGAACGGAAAGCCGCCCAAGGAACGGATACCCCAAGGACTGCCGAGACGCCCACTTTTTCTGGTGCCGAGGCTTTGCCGTCGATCAAGGCAGACGTTATCATTGAGAACATCCCACAGTATTCATGGAAGCCATCCAAGGACTTCCTTCCGACGCTCGGAGATCGCGGCGAGAACATAGAGCAATTTCGAGGCCTGAGGTCACAACTCTACCAATATCGCGATGAGATAAAGCTAAAGACGATTCTTATTAGCAGCGGCATGCCCGCGGAAGGCAAAACCTTTGTCGCGGCAAATTTAGCAATTAGTTTGGCACGCAACAAAAACAACAAAGTCCTGCTCATCGACGGCGACCTGCGTAGTCCCTCGCTCCACGTTATCCTCGGCGCTCCTGATATTCCCGGTCTTACAGAGTATCTAGCCGGGGCCTCGGAGCCAAACGACATCATGCAACAGTATCAGAGCACAGAGAATTTCGAAGAAGGCTTGACGCGCGGTATTCCGAATCTTACCTTTATTCCTGCCGGAGCGGGCGGGGATAACTCTTCGGAACTGGTCGCCAATCACCGTATCGAAGAGCTGATAGCCATTCTCGCGCCGCACTTCGACTGGATTCTGATCGACTCCCCGCCGGTACTCGCGGTAGCGGATTCAATCGACCTGGCCCGCGCCGCCGATGCGGTACTGCTTGTTGCCCGAGGAGCCAGCACGCCTTTCGATGTCGCACAGCGTGCGCAGGCAGCCTTCAGCAACACTCGAATTCTCGGCTTCGTGTTGAATGCGGTAAAAGACGCTCCTCGTAATGCCGCGTACTCCTACTACTATGGGTATCATGAATCCGCCGGAAGAACGAATAAACGAAAGGATAAGAGGCCGCAAGGATGACAAGGCTATTCAATGTTTACTACCCAACGCGAACTCTGGCGCGCCTAATTTGCGAAGTTATCCTTGTGAGCGGATCATTTTTACTGGCGACCATGGTGTTGCCCACGGGGCCAGATTGGCGCCTAATTCTGATCTATGAGAATGGTTTACTGAAGATCGCCGGAATAACCGCTATTACCCTGCTTCTTACTTATTATTTTGATCTGTATGGCCCGCGGCGCTTCTCAGAGAGCTGGGAGATCTACTTTCGCCTGTTACTTGTTCTTAGTGTTCTATCTTTTGTTCTTGCAGGGCTCGTCTATCTATTTCCAGAGCTGGACATCGGCCCTTATGTTTTTCTTGTTGGCGTCTCCTTCCTTGCAGTTGTTCTTGTTCTCTGGCGCGGCGCTTATGAGTGGATCATTGGCCTTGCCATGTTTCGGGAACGAGTTTATGTTCTGGGCTGCGGCGAGCGAGCTAGCGCCGTGGTCGAACTACTGCGAACCAGCCGCGATGCCGGCATGGAAGTCTTAAGTTGGAAGGGAAAGGGCGAGATTCATGGACGGCTTGAGCGATTCTCCGCGGATCTTCGCGCTTTTCGAGGCCCGAAGCCCGGCATCGATCGCGTCATAGTTGCCATGGAAGACCGTCGCGAATCAATGCCCGTTAGAGAACTTCTGGATCTTCGGCTACTCGGCGTTGTTATTGAGAATTCCAACACGTTAGTGGAGCGGCTCTCGGGTAAATTGCCTTTGGACGGGCTCAACCCAAGTACCCTCATCTTCACAGAGGGATTCCGGATGAACGCGTCGCAGCAGCTTTTCCGGCGGCTGCTTTCGTTCGCAGTCTCCTTTACCGCGCTGTTGATCTGCCTGCCGTTACTGCCGCTGATTGCTCTTGCGGTGCGCCTCTCTTCGCCGGGCCCCATTCTTTTCAGCCAGACGCGAGTCGGACGGCGCGGGCGTTTGTTTACCGCATACAAGTTTCGTACGATGCAACAGGACGCCGAGGCACAGGGAGCCGTGTGGGCGACCAAGGATGATCCGCGCGTCACCAGGATTGGCAAGTTTATGCGGAGCACGCGGCTCGATGAGATTCCGCAACTCTGGAACGTGCTTCGCGGAGACATGGCGTTTGTAGGCCCCCGTCCAGAGCGTCCGGAGTTCGTGCAGTGGCTCAGCCGGGAGATTCCTTACTATGACCTGCGGCACATGATCCGTCCGGGGATTACAGGTTGGGCACAGGTGCGCTATCGCTACGGCGCCAGCCTGGAGGAAACCAAGCACAAACTCGAATACGATCTTTACTACGTCAAGCACCAGTCGATTGGCCTTGATTTACTCATCATGTTTGAGACCATCAAAACCATCATTCTGCGCAGGGGCGCCCAGTGAGAATTGTCTTCTGGCTGTCGATGGCCGGCATTCTCTACACCTATGTGGGATACCCCGTGGTGATGTGGATGCTCTCGCGGCTGCGTCCACGGCACTGGGCAGTCAGCACTATCTCTCCCAGTGTGAGTATTGTCCTCGCCGTACATAACGTCGAAGCTCTGCTCCCGCGTAAGATCGAGCACCTGCTTAACCTTGACTACCGCAACATCAAAGAGATCATAATTGTTTCTGACGGCTCAACCGACGGCACAGCGGAATTGCTGGCTCAAGAGCGCCGTCCGCGCATCATAACGGTCATTTTAGAAGAACACTGCGGCAAGGCGGTTGCTATCAATGCGGGCATGGCGAAGGCTACAGCGGAGGTGATTCTCTTTGTTGACATACGACCGAAGATTGCTCCTGGGGCGATTCAGCAACTAGTCAGCAATTTTGCCGATCCGAAGGTTGGCTGCGTGGCCGGGGAACTGATTCTGCGTAAGGAAAGTCATGACGGCGCCTCCGCGGCTGTCAGCGGGATCTATTGGCGTTATGAAAAGGGGATCAGGACGTTCGAGTCAATCTGCGGCTCCCCGGTCGGTGTCTACGGCGGCTTCTATGCGATTCGCCGCGCACTTGCTGTGCCGCAGCCTGCCGGAATGATCCTGGATGATATGTTCGAGCCACTTTCCATCATCCGCCAGGGTTACAGGTCGGTCCTCGATTCGCACGCTTACGTCTACGATACCTGGCCAACGAATATTGAAGAGGAGTTTCAACGCAAGGTACGCACTCTGGCAGGAAACTTCCAGCTCTTCCGTCTTGCGCCGTGGACACTGACGCTGCGGAATCCGGTCTTCTTTCAGCTTGTCTCGCACAAGGTAATGCGCCTTGTAGTGCCTTATCTGCTGGTCCTGCTGTTTATCTCCACGCTTGCTCTGTCGCGTGGTTCTCGTCTCTACGCGGCATTCGCCGTCCTTCAGATTATCGGCTGGCTCGTAGCTCTTGCCGGCCTGCGCTTCAGGATTCCCGTGCTGCATCGAATCGCGGCTCCGGCCAGCGCGTTGTTGGTACTCAAAGCAGCGGCTGTTGCAGGACTGTACCGTTTTCTCTTTACACGCGGCCCGCTTTGGAAAATATGGACGCCTCATAAGCAGGAAGCGAGGGTTGCGACTGCTGAAAAAGCGATCATTAAGCCGCAGTAACCTTTTGCGCCTGCCGCGGGAAAGATGGGTGTAGAATTCTTTTGTAGGATAACCTTGCGAGAGAGGAGCATAAGGCGCCATGAAAATCATGAAGTCGCTGTTCATTTTTGTGTTGGGAGTCGTGCTGGGATTCGGAGTTGCTGTGACGGCATACAAACTCCACATCAACCGTGCAAACTTCGCCCAGAAATTCGCCGAGAAAGCTTTTCACCTTAAGGACCACATGACCTTTGCGCTGGACAGAGCGTTCAGCAGCAGCAAGGTTAGGGCGGCAAGGGTGGAGCACATTGTCGCGCCAGCGGCCTACTTCCCACCAGGCTCTATCTGGACACAGGACATAAGCCATGCGCCCCTCGATCCCCAATCCTCCGCCATCATCGCCTGGCTCGCGAATGCAGGCGGCTGGGGAAACGGCAATAAGCTGCATATCGATTTCGGCATGCGGGTGTTGCAGGCGGATGCTTCTACTCCAAATGTTCCCTTTCGCAAAGGCTCGGGGTGGATGGCTGCCGATTCCGACAACATAACAACGATTCCTCTTCCCGCTGCGAGCGGCATTGAAGGTCAGTGTGAGGGCGATTGCCAGATCATTGTAGTCGACCGGAGCCACGGTAAACTCTACGAAACCTACAATGCCAACTACACACAGAATGTTGTTACTGCAAACTTTCTCGCGGTGTGGAACCTAAACCGTGTCTATCCGCCATCAGGACGCGGAGAACAGTGCACCAGCGCCGATTCCGCCGGTTTTCCGATTGCGCCACTGCTTTTTAACGCCGACGAGATAGCTACTGGAAGCATCAACCACGCTATCCGCTTCATTCTTCCCAATCAGCGGATGCGCGCGCACGTCTATGTGCATCCAGCGACGCACGCTGGCGCTCCACGCGGGCCGGTTCCCGCTCCACCGATTGGCGCACGCTTCCGCCTGAAAGCCTCGTACGACGTGTCGCAACTGATGCCGGAGGCACAGGTCGTCGCGCGAGCCATGCAGAAATACGGCTTGTTCCTGGCGGACGGCGGCGAAATCGCCCTTACCGCACAAAGCGACAGAGACACGAAAGCAAAATATGCAGACCTGGACTTCGATTCCCACTCTTTATATGGACTGAAGGTAACAGACTTTGAAGTCGTCGATATGGGAACTCCGATTCACTTGACCTATAACTGCGTACGGAACCCGTAACGCACTGAGCGTCTTCCCCGGATTTACCTTGGCGCACTGGCAGTAAGAGCGATAATTGCGCAGGGTTGAAATAGAAGCAAACAGTACATGGGGTGCTCAAAAATCAGGGTTTCAACTCTTGCAAGGAAAGTAAGCGCGAAATTCCGAGAGAGTGCATCAATGCACCGAGGTTGCATGGCGCGATGGGAAATCTGTGCATTGAATGGCCCTTCCGTCAATCCGGGGTAAGCAAAGATGTCTGTGGAACTCAGCATTGTCATGCCCTGCCTGAACGAGGCGGAAACTCTGGCAACCTGCATCCGCAAGGCGCAGGGTTATCTTCGCCGGTCGGGAATAAGCGGCGAAATCGTTGTCGGCGATAACGGCTCGACGGACGGTTCGCAAGAGATTGCAGCCAGCCTCGGCGCACGCGTGATTCATGTTCCAATTCGCGGATACGGCGCGGCGCTGTATGAAGCAATCACAGCTGCGCATGGCCGCTATTGCATCATGGCCGACTCCGATGACAGTTATGATTTCGAGAACCTCGATGCCTTCGTCGAGAAGTTGCGCCAAGGATATGATGTGGTGATGGGCAACCGCTTCCAGGGCGGCGTCCAGCCGGGAGCCATGCCGTGGAAGAACCGCTACATTGGAAATCCTATACTTTCTTTCATCGGAAAGCTTTTCTTCCGCGCGAATGTGGGAGATTTTCACTGCGGTATCAGGGGGTTCTCGAAAAGCGCCTTTCAATCAATGGATTTGAGAACTACAGGGATGGAATTCGCCTCGGAGATGGTAATCAAGGCCAAACTCAAGGGATTGAAGATGACCGAAGTGCCAACCATCCTCAGTCCCGATGGCCGCTCACGTCCGCCCCACCTTCATCCCTATCGCGACGGCTGGCGGCATCTGCGTTTCATGCTGATGTATAGTCCGCGATGGCTCTTCCTCTATCCCGGCGTCTTCTTGATCTTGCTGGGGCTGGCAGGGTGCGCTTGGCTCCTGCCAGGGCCGCGGGTCGTGCATGGCATCGGATTTGATGTGCATACGCTTTTATATGCCTTCGTTTCCGCGCTTATTGGCTTTCAACTCGTCGCCTTTGCCGTCTTTACCAAAGTCTTTGCTATCTCCGAAGGCCTGCTTCCCGAAGACCCCCGTCTGAACCGAGCCTTCCGTTACATCACGCTGGAAACCGGCCTTACTGCCGGCGGGCTGCTGATTGCGATTGGAATTTGCGGATCGGTCTTTGCAGTCTCCGGATGGGCGAAGGAGCATTTCGGAGCCTTAGATGCCGAGCATATGTTGCGCATTGTCATGCCTTCCGTCTTCTCTTTGACCTTAGGTGTGCAGGCGGTTTGCAGCAGCTTCTTTTTCAGCATTCTCGGGCTCCGGCGGCGTTTAAGCGAACGAGATTAAGGGTCGCGGAAATGTAAACGCTTAATACAATATCGCTGCGCCAGAATCGAACGCAAGAATCAATTTCCGAGCGTGCTAAATGATCGAAGTGAGAGGCCCGATGATCAATAGCAGGTATCTCCAGTGGATTGGCAAAATACACGGGAAACTAGTCCATTGCCGCCGCGTCAATGTGATTGCTGAACGAGTCAAATTTCTGCTTCCGGCGGGTGCGACGCTGCTCGATGTTGGATGTGGAGACGGCATTATAGCAAGACACCTAGCTCAGACAGTTCCGGGACTCAAGGTAGCCGGCGCAGAGTATTCTCCCAGGGCAAACTGTGCTATTCCGTGCGTCAGCTTTGATGGAGCGCATTTGCCATTTGCTGATAAGTCCTTTGACGGCTGTATGTTCATCGACGTTCTACACCATTCACTAGATCCGCTATCAATTCTGCGCGATGCCGCACGTGTCAGCCGAAATTTCATTTTAATCAAGGACCATGTTGCAGAGAACGCCCTCGACCATTGGATTTTGCAACTGATGGATTGGGCCGGCAATCGACCGCACGGTGTAATTCTGCCTTGCGCATATTTATCCAAAGAACAATGGAGGACGCTGTATAGCAGTGCTGGCCTAATGGAGATGAGGAGAGAGCGAGCCATACCACTATATCCAGTGCCTTTCTCATGGATATTAGGCCGAAACTTGCACTTCATATCCGTTCTGACTAACCTCCGCCAGTGATCGCATCGATTATGTATGTTCCATGACTAAGGTACATATTCTCGATTTGTCAAACTGAAACAGTAGAAGACTTTAAGGTGACATGTGTACCGCTGGCTGGCCATTCAATTTACTGCTTTCACCCAAACGAACAAAATGATAGCCTATGGGAAAGGTGCAGACGGCTCAGGCAGTTTCGTCTCAGGCGCACGCGCGCTATTCTCGAAGATGAAGTTCTACCCGACAATGAACGATGGCAATAAAATCCGGTCGGACAACGACCCCAAGAAGCGCAATATACGCCGGTTGCATTCGCGAACTTTGCTTGCGCTGATGATTGTAGGGTTGGCAGCACGCATTGCAATTTCGATCCATGGAGGATTGGCCACGCCGCCTGTGCCTGACTCGGATTCAAGTGAATACGACTCGTATGCTTGGAATCTTGCCCAGGGACATGGCTACAGCGGAATCAGTCCCGACGTGAAAGGTCCCGATGGGCAATTGCTGGAACATCCGACAGCATATCGCTCTCCTGGAACATCGGTTTTATGGGCGGGCCTGTACTGGTCCTTTGGGCATCGATACAGTGTTGTGCGGATTTTTCATTGTGTTCTGGACACGCTGACTATTCTGCTTATCTTCCAAATTGGGCGTAAGTGCTTTAGCAACACGGTCGCGCTGCTGGCTGCCGCAATCTACGCCATGTGGCCGACAGCACTGCTGTACTCAAGTCAATTGGCATCTGAACCACTGTTCACTTTTCTATTCTGCTGCTTTATCTTGATCTCACTGCAATTTGCCGAACGCGCGAGCTGGCCGCGTGCTATTGCAGCGGGCGTCCTGCTCGGTATTGCCATGCTGACGCGAGGAAACGCGGTGTTAATGGTTGCGCTGCTTATCCCCTGGTCGATTTGGCAATTTCGAAGGACACCGCGATTGGTTGTCCGCGGCTTTGCCATTTCACTTGTGGCATTGGTCATGCTTGTGCCTTGGACGATTCGCAACTATTGGATATTTCACTCATTTATTCCATTCCAAACGGGGGGAGGAGAACTTTTACTCGGCAGTTACAACCGAATAATAGCATCCGACCCGGTCTACTATGGCTACTGGATATATCCGACTTCCGAACTTCCGGAGTACCGGGATCAGATTATTGCGCCAAACAACGAAGTGATCCGCGATCATGTCGAAACCCATCTGGCCATACAATGGGCGCGCAATCATCCTGAGAAATGGTGGTATCTCGTCGAATCTCGGTTTCGTCGCTCTTGGACCCCCTTTCTGCAACCACGAAGCCCTATGCTTTACCGGGTTGGCATGCTGGTGTCGTGGGGACCAATTCTAGTTTTCTTCGGTCTTGGTTTCTTTCCTACCGCAATCTATTTTCTCAGGACGAACAAACCGGGCTGGATTATCCATTTGGGAGTGTTCCACTTTGTTTTAACCACGCTGATCTTTTGTGGAAATTCGCGATACCGTTTCCCGGTCGAAGGTCTGTGCATTATTCTGGCCTGCACGACTTTTATTTGGCTTTGCGAACAAATCAGCAGGCGAAAATGGTTGCGAGTACACAAATAGTCGCAATCCATGGCCGCACTCAGCTCTTCGCAGCGCGCCGGACTCGCGACGTGTTCCGATAAAGGTCCATGTAGGAATCAACCATAGCTGGCAGGGTAAAGCGCGTGTGGAATGCAGCTTTCGCGTTTGTAGAAAATTGTGTCCGTTCCGCGTCGCGAGCTGCCAGTCGTAAAATTGCCACAGCCATCTCTGTTGGGTCAGTCAAAGATACCGTTAAACCCGCCCTCGCTAGTCGTACAACTTCCGCCATCCCGCCCACGTCGGTCACGATTGCCGGCAGTCCCATCGAGAAGGCTTGCAGGAGCGATACGGGCAATCCCTCCGACTTCGATGACATGATGAAGGCATCGGCCGCGGAAAATAACGGCGCCACGTCGAGTTGCTGTCCCCAGAACGTGACTTGTGAGGTAATGCTCAACTCCGCGGCCAAGCTCTCCAGCATCTTGCGTTCGCCACCATCGCCTACCATCCATAGTCGCAAACCCGGCATGGACTGAAGCGCCACACAAAAGGCATTCAGCAGCAACGCATGATTCTTTACAGGTTCAAGCCGGCCAACGTAAATCAGAGTGAATCCGCTTTTCGGTGGCCTCTGTTCTTTTGCCACGCGTGACACCGAATCTGTGCCGTTATACACGCGCACAATCTTGTGCGCCGGAACACTGTGCATGCCTTTTAAATTGGCGGTCGTAGCATCGCAAATGCCGACAATCCAGTCGCAACAGGTGGCCGCCATGGCATACTTCAACTCTGTAATGAGCCTGCGTGGTGGCGCCACGAGGCTGTGCCGCGTCGAAATAATGCTCGGTACGTCTGCCATCCGGGCAGCCATGGCCGCATACACGGTCGGCGTCGGGTTATGAAGATGAACTACGTCGGGATGTGATTCTTTGAAGATGCGGAAGAAATTCCGCCCAGCGTCTGAAAAATGCCGCCCTACGTTTGCCTGTACGTCGAAGCCTTCTGCTCGCATCTGTTCGCCAAGCGGGCCAAGAGTCAAGACCGCATAGACGCATGGGTTGTGGCCCTGTTTCCGTTGCAGGAGGCACATCTGCGAAACGAGAGTCTCGGCCCCGCCGATCTCCATGCTGTCTACCACGTGCACAATCTTCATACAGGCTACCCGAACCTCCGACAGCACAGTAATTGTACGGCCTCTGTTCCACACATAAATCGCGGAAAGCTTCTCGTCTGTTTGAATCAGTGCATCAAATTCACAGTTAGAAGCAGGATGTACATCAGCAAAACAAGCAACACTGCAAATCCGCCAGTATAAGAAAGCAGACGAACCACCCGCAGGCGGGGAGCGATCATCCCTTGCCGCAAAGCCATCTCGTAAATCACCTCAACCATGCCTCCCAGCAGGAAGAAAGTCATAACATAGGCACGCGATAGAAACCACCCTGCAACCAGAAAGCCAGTAAGCGACAAAACCAGCAAACGCCCAAGGCGGTTGACATCCGTTTTGTCGATTGCCTTATTCTTCCCTATTTTCCGCGAAGGGCGTTCCTCCTCCGTTATGTTCGGTTCTACATCCTGTACCTTTGCCGGAGAAGCAATCACCAGGGCATCCCTCACAGAGGTAAACAGGAACATGGCCCAAAAAAATAATCCTACCAAGCCGAGCTCTGCTGCGCAGACAACCAGAGAATTGTGCGCAGTATGACCGCAATCACCGCAATTATCGATAAAACTCCCCATACCCACGCCGAAAAACGGATGAGACTTCAGCATCTGCAATCCGCTGCTCCAAAGCGCTGTACGGTCTGTTCCCGCATCGACTGAAATATCCCGTCCGCCCGTAAAGTTTAGGGCCATGGCTGCCGCAAACACTCCGACTGCAATCAGCAGTGCGGGCAGAGTGCCAATGCGCCGCCGTCCCGCCACGACCATTATCGCCATTAAAGCCAGCAGGGCTCCGCGCGAATGGGTAAGAAACACTCCAAACAGAAGCGCACTAACAGGTAATATCACAATTCCGATATTCCAGAGCCTCTTCTTCGCGCGCCAAAAAACAAACAGTAGCGGAATCAAGCAAACAATCAGTTGGCCAAAGTCATTTGGGTCGTTGATGAGCCCCCGCCCTCTCAGCCGATAAATCATCTCTCCCGTTTCATTCTTCATTGCGAGAAGGTAAGGATGCTCCATGCCCCAATAGATTAGACTGGTACTCTCCGTGGCTCCGGGGCTGCCCTGTGAAACACCATGGATCAGATCAGAATACCCGTTCGCAATCACAAACAGGCAGACGAACAAAAGCATCAGGACAATAATCTGAAGTTTCTTCTTCGATGTGCAGTGCAGGCAGACAAGAAAGTATGCAAAAGCATTCGGAATGAATCCCAGGAATGCTTGTACGGCCCCGCCGGCCCACCGCACCGCACTAAGCACGGACAATGACGTTGCAATCGCCAACCCTATCAAAGCCAGAGATTGTGGTGTTTTCAAAATGAACGATCGAGTCAGCTGAGGAAGCGATATGATCAACAGAAGTATTGCCAGAATCAGCTCGATTCGAGCCACCGCGAGCGGGCCGAACAGGACGGCAGGCGTGACGTAGTTCGTAATTAAGTAGAGAACGCTAAGAACAAAGCCCATAGTGAATGGCCTGAGCAACTGCAGCTACAGAAGAAGGATAAACCAAAGGACATGGCCAAATCCATCGAAAGGCGCAGTCGGGAAAAACTACAACATACTATGTCAAATAGATGTTACTTTACTGCGAAAGAACATCCGTTTGTGAGCAGAGCCAGCGCAAAAGAGCGTCAAAGCGCCTTGGCTTAGAAATCCTATGCGGGCGTCCCTGAAAATGCCTGGCGGTAATGGGAACTGTTCTTCAAGAATCTGCTTTCGACCAGGCGCCACATGAGTAAACCGGCCAGACCGAGAAGTGAAAGACTGACAACAAAATATACAACCGGATTCTGTTTTGCGAGCCCAAGCGCAATCAATGTCTGAAATATTGGGAAATGAACGATATACACGCCATACGAGAAGTCGCCGTATTTCGAAAAATTTCCGAAGTATCGCCAGAAACCGAAGACGAAGACTATCCCCGATATCCATAAAAAGTCGAGGTTTCCTCTCGTAAGCCAATGGTCGAGAAGAAATAAACCTGCCGTGATGCAAAAAATACTCCGATAGTGTAATTTAAGGGTATCGAAATATAGAAAAAGCAATATGCCTACACAGAAATACATGAGTTGCCCTGGAAACTGTGCCTCCATTTGCGAATAAATACTGCGGGAGCTGTCCAGTGTATAAATTGCAGGCGCACGATACATAATATCAAGTAATGCAAAGCCAAACTTCCAAATACAAGAAAAAGAGAAAATTGCCCCTATGGTCTTGTTGGGTCCAAACAGGTTGCACAAATAGTGAATAACTGGCACAAGTAAATAAAAGGCAACTTCGATCTTGAGCGTCCATAGCGCACCATTTACAGCCGTAATGACATTCGATGAAAATACTCCAGGCAAAGATGGTGCAAGAAAGTTGAGAAAAAGAAGATTCGCGCCCAAATACTTCCAGAATCCAGCCCCGTAGTATCGTGTAAAAGGCAGCGTGCTCAATGGACACAACGCAATGGCCGCCAACATGATGATGGTAAAGTAAGCCGGCCAAATGCGCCTGACCCGCTTTTCCAGATACGAGCCAATGGATGATGACCGTGCATAACTGCGGTAAATAAGCAGTCCGCTGATTACAAAAAAGGCCCTGACGGCAAATTGTGGAGAAAGGTACTTGCCAAAGGCAGAGAACGCGGCGATATTTGACAGGGCGTAGAGATGAAACAAGGCGACAATCGACGCCAGAATCAAACGAAGGCAGTCCAGATTATTTCTATCGAGATCAGCGCTGCCTTTCATCATACGACTCCCTTTATTCCAAGAACATGATTGTGAATATTTTTGCTTTTCTGAAATTTATCCAAATCCCATAACCCGATATTAATCGATAAAATCGAATCACACCAGTGTTATTTGACATGAGCGGCATAAGGGTCAGGCGAAAATCCTTTAGTGCTGGCAGGCTGGAATTTCTTAGGATTTTTGACAGGCAAATGATGTGTGTTTAATACTTTACACTGATCGATTCGTCACAAAACATCCCACGCGCGTGATTAGGGTGCAGAAAGGGGGACATAATCTGATGAAGCTCCCGCGACACGCGGAAATCTGGCTTGCGCCGTATTTAAAAGACCGGCTGCGAAGGGGTATGCGGCCAAGGAAGCCGAAGCGTGCCTGGGTCGCCATTGCCGATCACTACGAACCGTTGAACATGGGAGCATCCCATGAAACTGCGCTTAAACGCGTAGCGCGATGGCGCGAGAAGTGGCCGTGCATTGCAGATGACGCTTCCCGGGACATTGCGGGACAACGGCCGCAGTACAGCTTTTTCTACCCGCAGGAGGAGTACCGGCGCGACCTGCTCGACGGAATAGCGGAGATAGTTCGTCTTGGTATCGGCGACGTGGAAGTTCATCTGCATCACGACGGCGAACAGCGAGAATCGTTCATTCAGAAAGTAACTGATTTCTGCCGCCGACTGTCTTGCGACCATGGCCTGCTGCGCCAGCAGGACGGCCGCACAGTATTCGGCTTCATCCATGGCAACTGGGCGCTGGACAATTCACGCCCTGACGGCAAGTTTTGTGGCCTCAACGGAGAGATTGCTTTGCTACGGGATCTCGGTTGCTATGCGGATTTCACCATGCCGTCACTTCCCTCGGCGACCCAGGGGCGCATTGTGAATCAAATCTATTGGTGTACAAATAACCCAGGCAATCGTCCTAAGTCTTTCGATCACGGGATCGAAGCCTCCGTCGGCGGCGGAAGACGCGGAGATTTGCTGATGATTACTGGTCCGCTCGGCGTGCGCTTTGGCGAACGACTAATACCGCGTCTGGAAACCGGGGAGCTTGCCTGGTACGACTTGCCGACGACTTCTCGGGTACGTCAGTGGTTTGATCTGGCCCCCACCATCGGCGATGATCTCTTTCTGAAGCTCTACACCCACGGGGCGCAGGAGGGGAATCTGGAACCGCTGCTGAACGGTGGGCTCGCCAACCTGTTTGGCTGGCTGGCAGAAGAGGCGGATCGAAGAGAAATTGAGATTCACTGGGCAACGGCCTGGCAGATGTATCAGGCTGCCGCTGCGCGGATTCATGGCCGTAAACCTATTTCTTGTTTAACTCACCATCTGGCGAACGTGGATTCCATATCATACGACTTGACACACTGAATCTTTTCATTTTCTCATGAACAGCCAAGTTTATTTGCGTTGACGCGACTCTGTCCAAAACGCCTCTTTGAAATCATCTTGTGCTTGATTTGCTAGTAGTGTAATATGAAAGAATAATTTTCGGTACCAACACAAAGAATCAACCGGAAAATGGCAGGAACATGGCTCTGAGATTGCGTTCGATTGCGCAAATTTGGGAAAAGATTGATCTTTGAAATTCTTGAGGTTAAATGAATAAAGGGACAGTTTCTCTTTCCAGCGGTCGAATAGCTGCGCTGGAGACTAGAATAGGAATCCGGGAAGCCCGTATCGGCATCGTCGGGATGGGATATGTGGGCATGCCGCTGGCGCTTCTCTTTAGCGGCGAGCGATTCAAGGTGACAGGTTTTGATATCGAGTCCGGTAAGGTGGACACGCTCAATGCCGGCAAGTCTTACATCGTTCGCATTCTCGCCAGCGAGATTCAGGAGGCCCAAAAGGCAGGCTTCCGCGCCACGACGGATTACTCCGAGATAGCCCGGATGGACGCGGTTATCATCTGTGTTCCTACCCCGCTCAATGAGCATCACGAACCTGATCTGAGCTTCGTGACCGGGACGGTCAAGTCGATCGCTCCCTGGCTTCACGAGGGACAGCTCATTGTGCTGGAAAGCACCACCTACCCCGGCACTACCGAGGAAATTGTGGTCCCGCTGCTCGAAACCGGCAACCCGCATGGCCTGAAGGTCTCGCGTTTACTCGATCAACCCGGCCTGCATGTAGCCTTTTCGCCTGAGCGCGAAGACCCCGGCAACGCGGAGGTAGCGCGTCACGACATTCCCAAGGTCGTCGGTGGATGCGGCCCGGCGGCCACCCAACTGGCTTCGGCAATGTACGGCGCCATCTTCCGCCGCGTGGTGCCGGTCAGCAGCCCCGCGACCGCCGAGATGACCAAGCTTCTGGAAAACATCTACCGCTGCGTCAACATCGCTCTGGTCAACGAGCTCAAGCAGCTTTCCATGAGAATGGGCATCGATATCCACGAGGTGATCGACGCGGCCAAAACCAAGCCCTTCGGCTTCCAGGCCTTCTATCCCGGCCCCGGCCTGGGCGGCCATTGCATTCCCATCGACCCCTTCTATCTCTCCTGGAAGGCCCGGCAGTTTGACTTCCACACCCGCTTTATCGAGCTGGCCGGCGAGATTAACACCGCCATGCCCTACTTTGTCATCGAGCAAATCGCGGCAGGCCTCAACCAGCGAAGCAAATCCATTAAGGGATCGAAGATCATGGTGCTGGGCGTGGCCTACAAGCGCGACATCGACGACCTGCGCGAGTCACCCTCGCTGACCATTATTGAGTTGCTGCGCGAAAAGGGCGCCGCGGTCGCCTACAACGACCCCTACTTTGCCACCGTGGGCCATGGACGCCACTACGCCCTCAACATGACCAATACCCCGCTCGACAACCTCGGCCAATACGACGCCGTGGTCATCGTCACCGACCACTCAACCTACGACTACCAGGCCATTGTCGAGCAGTCGCAGTTGGTTGTGGACACCCGCAACGCTACCAAGGGCATCGACTCGCCGAAGGTTGTGCGCTGCTGAACAGCTTGTTTACGCGATCATTTACAACTGCATCGTCTCGCCGATGGATCAATTATTATCAATGCAGAGCGACCTGCTCAACAGTATTGTTAGTAGACTTGTGATCGATGTCCCTCTAACAATCTGAGAGGTTGACCAGGATAACACGAAGTGGAAAATCAAAATGAACTATAGTCTAATAAAGGGAACCCAATGAAGTTTCTTCACGTAGTGGGAGCGCGCCCAAATTTCATGAAGGCAGGCCCGGTTTATCGCGCGCTGGCGGAAAGAGGCCACGAGCAAGTGTTGGTGCATACCGGCCAGCATTATGACGCGCTTATGTCGGATGTGTTCTTCAAGGCATTGGAGATTCCGAGTCCAGATGAAAGTCTAAATGTCGGATCAGGGTCGCACGCACAGCAAACGGCTATGATTATGAGCCGGCTTGAGCCGGTTATTATAGCGCGTAAGCCGGAGATTGTGCTGGTTTACGGAGATGTGAACTCTACCGTAGCGGCGGCGCTGGTATGTTCCAAGTTGGGAATTCGCGTAGGGCATGTCGAGGCGGGCCTGCGCTCGTTCGATCGCTCTATGCCTGAAGAGATTAACCGCCTGGTAACAGATCAGCTTGCGGATCTTCTTTTTACTCCGTCAGCAGATGGCAATGAAAACCTGGCGCGAGAAGGTGTTGCTAAGGAAAAGGTATTTCTTGTTGGCAATGTAATGATCGATACCCTGATTCGATTCTTGCCAAAGGCGGGCGAGATGTTTCCAGGGCTCAAGACAGAATTATCCCTGGATTCCTTTGGCTTGGTAACGCTTCATCGTCCATCGAATGTCGATGATGAATCAATATTTTTACCGATGTTACAAGTGCTTGACAGTTTGAGCGGGGAACTGCCCCTGATATTTCCCGTCCATCCGAGGACACGCCAGAAGTGGTCGAAACAATTGGAACAGTGTAATCCGGATTTTCGCGCCATTGAGCCGCTGGGATACCTTGAATTTCTTGCGCTTCAGAAGAATGCCAAGGTCGTCATCACGGATTCCGGTGGAATACAAGAGGAGACCACATATCTTGGAACGCCATGCCTCACTTTGCGAGAGAATACGGAGCGGCCGATTACGGTAACTCTTGGCACAAATGTATTGGTTGGGCGCGACTGGGAATTGCTGCGGAGAGAGTTTCACAAGATTTTAAGCGGGAGTCGCAAACAGATGGGGTGTCCGCCACTGTGGGACGGCAAAACGTCGGAAAGAATCGCGGACATCCTTGCCCGGCAGACTTTTTGATGCGTGGTTTTGAGGGCACGCAGAGGGCTTCTTGCGATGGGCCAAGGGGTCTTTGACAGATCGCTAAAGCGTGCCCGATACTCAGAAGTGTCGATACTTTTTCAATTTCCTCGGTTTACGAAGGAAGAAGACCGAAGAGGCATTGAGGTCCAAAGGGCCACAGCTCGAAAGAAATACCAGGAAGCTAAAGAGCTGATTCATGGCCGCAAGCCAATTCCCGATCCGGCGATCTGTTTGGAGGAAGACGGCCGATGAATACCCTCAATGTACTGTTTGTCACCTATTCATTTCCGCCAGTCGGAGGCACCGGAGTTATGCGCGCTGCAAGCCTAGCACGCTACTTCCCCGCTGAAGGAATCCGGCTTGACGTTCTGACCGCGCGCAACGCCTCCGCAGTGGGCTCCGACGCCGCGCTTTTCAGGGAGATTCCTGCCGAAGTCACCGTTCACCGTACCCTCACTCTCGATCTTCCCTTCGGCATAAAGAAAGCGATCAAGAGGCTGATCACGGGAGCTAAGCCGCCCGCTGGCCAAACTGCTAGCCTTGCCGCCTTAGGCAAGCCGAACTTCATCAAAAGAGTGATCCAGAATATTCTGCAGCCTGATCCTCAAATAACATGGCTTCCGGTGCTCACGCGCGCTGCGTGCCGCCTCGTGAGGCAAAGAAACATCGACCTCGTTCTTATCACAGTGCCGCCCTTCTCCGGTGTTTTACTTGTGGAGAAACTACGCAGGGAGTTTCCTCGGCTGGCTATCGTCGTCGACTTCCGTGATGAATGGCTCACGACCACATTCGATCTCGTAAGCTTTTTGTTCCACGCCAGTGAGCGCACTCGAAAGATAGCCCAAAGCGCTGAAGCGAGCGCCGTGGCTTATGCAACTGCCATCGTTACAGTCACGGAGGCCGCACGCCGCGAAATTCGCGCACGGTACCCGGAAGAACCTGAAAGAAAGTTTCATTTCATCCCCAACGGATTCGACGCCACAAAACTGAGCCACTCCACGCCCGCGTCAGGTCCACGACCCAATGGCAGGATTATCGTCACCTACGTCGGCACCATCTACGCATCAACCGAGCCAACCACAATGGTCCAGGCCATACAATCGCTGCCCACCGAGCTGAAGTCCAGATTCAGACTGCGTTTCATCGGACATATTGAAGAGCCTCGTTTTCGCGAAGCTCTTTTGCAACTCGGCGAGATTGTGGAATTGAAGGGCTTTCTGCCGCAGCATGAAGCTCTGGCCGCGATGGGTGAAACCGACTACGTGTTGCTAATCAACCACGATCCACTGAACGTCGGGGGAAAATTCTACGACTACGTCGGCAGTGGCAAGCCTATTCTCGGTGCTGTCCATGTCGTGGGAGAGACACGCCGCCTTTTCGATGAGCTGCGGGCTGGATGGTGGGCGGACGTTCAGGATGTAGAAGGCATCCGTCAGCTTTTTATCGACGCTGCCTCCCGCGGCAATTCGCTCGGCGCCACGTTTCATCCTGATACAGAAAAGATCGCGCATTACGAACGCAAGGTTCTCGCGCAACGCTACGCCGCGCTTCTACATTCCATCGCAGGCAAGCAGCGCGACGACGACTCACAAGCTCGGGCAGGCATGCCGGCTAATTCAGGAGAGTAGCCTTGCTCAGGATCGCGGTCGTAACCCGGTATTTTCCCAGCTCCGCTGAGCCCTGGCAGGGGCGGTCAGCCTATCAGACACTTCGTGTGCTTGCCCGCGTGGCCGATCTGCGCATCTTTTACCCCAACGCGGTTTATCCTTCCCTGCTCAAGCCACGCAGCCAGAGTTATGGCAAGCTTGATGTCACTTACAATCCGCCCGGCATGCAAACGAACTACTTCGACTATCCCGCGCTACCTCTGCTCTCCCGGCCCTTCAACGGATGGATGGCAGCCCGCGCTCTGTTGCCGCACGTGCGCGAGTTTGCGCCCGATCTGATCTTTAGCTATTTTCTTTATCCAGACGGATATGCCGCTTTCAAGATCGGCAAGGCTCTTGCGGTTCCTGTCGTTGCCGTGAGCATCGGTTCCGATATCAATAGGATTGGCGACCCAATATCTGCCATGCACACGCGCGCCGTTCTGCGCGAGGCAGATTCTGTGATCACGGTTAGCGGAGATCTGCGCTTGAAGGCTGTAGCCATGGGGGCATCAGCCGAAAAGACTCGTGCCGTAGTCAACGGTTGCGACCTCTCTATCTTTCATGTCAGAGATCGTCTTGAGGCGAGACAAAAGCTCGGCATCGACCCGTCATCGCAGGCTGTTGTTTACATCGGGCGCATGGATGTAAAAAAAGGTCTCCGTGAACTGGTTGAAGCGGTGGCGGCGCTGCGTCCAGAGCGACCGAAGCTGCACGTATATCTGGTCGGCGAGGGACCAGACAGGCCTCTCATCCAAAAAGCGATTCAGTCCAGCAACGCCGCAGGCTACATCCACGCACTGCCCGGTTGCGCCTTTGATGAGGTGGCCGACTGGATGGCTGCGGCCGATTTGGTCTCCCTGCCGAGTTACATGGAAGGCTGTCCCAACGTGGTGCTTGAGGCGCTTGCCAGCGGCAGGCCCGTCGTTGCCACATATGTTGGCGGCATTCCCGAGATCCTGAACGAGGAGTGCGGCAGGCTTGTGCCCCCTCGCGACACTGGCGCACTGGCTCAGGCTATTGCATCTGTTTTGAACAGAAAATGGGATGCCCACGCTATCTCTGCTTACGGGAGCCGAAGTTGGGATGCGGTCGCAGCCGAGCTGCTCGAGATCTTTGAATCGCTTGTGCGTACCCGCGCGAAAGTCAGTGAATGATGACTATACGCAAAGTCGGCCGATGGCTTAACCGCCTGCTCGCATTCATCGGGCTCACCACCGTGGTAGTGCTCTCCACCCCCATCGTCTCGTGGTGGGCGCAAGAGTACTCCGGCCCCATTGAGCAGCCCAAAGGCGACGTTCTAATCCTGCTCAGCGCCGCGGCCGATGACAAGTATGGCGGCATCTCTTACTCATCCTACTGGCGCGCGCGACAGGCGCTTTTTGCATGGCAAACCGGAGTTTTCAGAAAGATTGTGATTTGCGGAAGCGGTGATCCCGGCATCCTTGACTTCTTGATCGCCGACGGCATTCCACGCGAAGTCTTCGTCATCGAGCCGAGATCCATCAGCACACGCGAAAATGCTCTCGAGACGGCGCGCCTCATCAAAAACATGCCGGGCAAGAAAGTTTTGCTCACCAGCGATTTTCACATGTATCGCGCGCTTCGCGCCTTCCGCAAGGTGGGCATCGAGGCCGCACCCATGGCGGTACCGGATGTGCTTCACTCCACCGAGCATTGGGACGGGCGCTTTTCTGCTTTCGAGACCATGCTGCGCGAATCTGCAAAGATCGTCTACTATGCCGTCCGAGGCTGGATATAGTATGTTTAGTCTGGTTTCGCTTTGGATTCTTGCAGCTTGTAAAGCAGCGATCGGTAGCTGATGTTCAACCATTTGGCGGTCTTGCGGCGACTCCAGCCATTCGCTTCCAGCACCTTCAGAATGATCTGCCGTTCCAGATCCTGCGTGGCCGCCCGGGTGATCTCTTTCAGGGAGATGGGGCTGGACAGATCGATCTCTGTGTTCAGCCGGGTTGAACTGACCTGGACAGACGCAACCAGGTCCGTCGCCAGGACATCTTCGTTGCCGATCAAAACGTAGCCGCGCATCATGTTTTCCAGTTGCCGAATGTTCCCCGGCCAGTCGTACCGCAGCATCAGGCGCATGATTTCTCGCGAAAGAGGCTTCGGATTGCTGCGAAACGTCTTCGAGTGCAACTCCAGAAAGTAGTCAATCAGCATCGGCAGGTCTATCATCCGTTGACGCAGCGGCTGCAATTCAATGGTCACGGCGTTGATGCGGAACAAGAAGTCCAGCCGAAAGCCTCCATTCTCCGCTTGTTGCCGCAGGCTTTGACTGGCAGCGCTAACCAGCCGTGTGTTAACTGTTCTCGACTCTTGCCCTCCAACCCGCGTGAAGCTGCCATCCTGAAGCAACTGCAGCAATTTGGCCTGCACGGATAAATCCAGATCGCCAATCTCATCCAGAAACAGGGTGCCCATATGCGCCTGTTCCACGCGGCCGCGCTTAGTTGCATAAGCACCGGTGAAAGCTCCCTTTTCATAACCAAAGAGTTCAGACTCGATCAGAGTATGCGGTATCGCTGGGCAGGCCACCTTGATCCAGGCGCCCTTTGCGCGATTCGAGTTTGCATGCAGCAACTTGGCAAAGACCTCCTTGCCCGTACCGCTCTCGCCTTGCAAGAGTACTGGGATTGTCGTTTCGGCAACTCGTTCCAGTTTCTCGCGAGCTGCGGCCATCAAGGAGGATTGCCCGAAGATCACCTCAATCGGCGGCAGGTCGCGGATATCAATTGTTTCACTGGCGTGTGCCGAAGGCATGCTCTGTCCGATCTGATAAAGCGGTTTATTCTGGTTGATGCAACTCAACGGCCAAACGATAACATTACAGTAACAAATATATTGCGCACGGGTAACCGCATATAGCGGTGACTGTGCTCTAATTGGTGATTTTTACTACATTGAGTACTAATTGTTAGACTTGAGTATGTAAAATCTTGCACACAAGTGCGAAACAATTACCACTTTTCGATGGTACTATAGGGAACTAGTAGCAAACATTTTCCATCTTCGAGGGAGTGAATCCCCCCTTCCCTCTTGGCGAAATATGGTCCCAGATCGGGCGGAGTTTGTTCTGTGCTCCTCTGCAAATCACCGCAAGGATGATTCACTCATCTTCGTCCAGGCCATTAACCGGAGCTAGTCTCCCTCAAAAGCGTTTGTAAGAGGAGAAACCGGGGTGGTGAGCAATCCATCAGGAGTGCCCGTGAATACGAAGAGCACGGGCAAACCTTGTATCGCGGTTCTTGATCCGGATTCAGCGGTTCTGAATTACCTTCACCGCATTCTCTCCGACCGATACAGCGTGAATCTATTTACTGAGGCTGCGGAACTTACCCGGAGCTTGAACGAATCTTCCCCGCCTGATCTGCTCTTGATGGACTGGCACATTGACGGAGACGGCGTTGGGCAGGACGCACTCAGCCTGCTTACAGAACTTCGCTCCTCCAAGCCATCGCTTCCGATCATTCTGCTTACCTTTTCGGCCGAATTGAAAGAAGTCGTTGCGGCCACTCGCATGGGCGCCACCGACGTGATTCTCAAGCCATTCAGAAAAGCTGACATCGATATGGCCGTGCATCTGTGCCTCTCCGAAGCCGGCAAGCGACCGGACGGCGACGACGAAGAGATCAAGGAAATTCCCCTCGATGAGGAAACATCGTTTGTCAGGGCGAGCAAGCGCATGCGGGAGATCGAATCCCAATGTAGGCTGGTGGCGCGCACCGATATTCCAGTCTTGATCCTCGGAGAGAGCGGAACCGGCAAGGAAGTCGCGACCCTGTTCATCCACAAAATGTCAGCCCGCAGTCAGCGCAGCTTTATGAAGGTGAATTGCGCGGCCATGCCCGCCGATCTACTGGAGAGTGAACTCTTCGGTTATGAGCCGGGCGCATTTACCGGAGCAATCAAGTCCAAGCCCGGCAAATTCGAAATTTGCAACGGCGGCACAATCTTCCTGGACGAGATTGGCGAGATGCCTGCTGTCTTGCAGGCCAAGCTTTTACAGGTTCTTCAAGACGGCAGTTTTTCACGCCTGGGCAGCCGGTCCAGCGTTAAAGTCGATGTGCGTGTGATTGCCGCGACCAACATTGACATCAAGGCGGCAATCACGCAAAAGGTTTTTCGAGAAGACCTTTACTATCGCCTGAATGGTTTCACGCTGAAGATGCCTCCGCTGCGCGAGCGCATAGAGGAAATTCCCATTCTGGCGCGCCACTTTATGCGCAAGGTGGCCGCGAAGTACGACTGCGCGCCATTGCCGATATCGTCTGCGCTCATGCAGGCTCTCAATAGCTACTCGTGGCCGGGCAATCTTCGCGAGTTGGAGAATACGATCAAGCGTTACCTTATCCTGGACGATGAGCAGGCCATCATCGATGAGTTGATCGTGCGGCCGGGCGCGGAATCGCCAGCACTTGGCGGAGAAGACGCCGGCGGCAATGGAAGCCTAAAGCAACTTGTACGGAGTTTGAAAGGCGGCGCGGAATCTGCCGCTATCGCAAGAACATTGGAGAGTACCGGATGGAATCGAAAGGCGGCCGCAAGCGACCTGCAAATCAGCTACAAAGCTCTGCTGTACAAAATCAAGCAGTACAATCTCGCTCCGCCACAAAAGCAGCTCGCTCGAAACCCGGGAAACAAGGCATAACCTCGCGAGCAAACGACCATGTTTCACCGCCCGGGGAAAAGGTAGTGATCCAGTTTGGATCGAGGTCGATCAAGGGATACCTCGACTCCCCAGCCGGGAACACTATAGAAGAATTGTTGCGCAACGCCACCCACAGGCCGCCGGAGAACTTCAGGGTTCGCGTGAACCACTCTAATATCGTCAAGGTGGTATCAGTCAAAGATATCAAGGCGGTCTTCTTTGTAAACAATTTTGAGGGAGACTCGGATCACCAGCATCTCAACTTTCATAACCGCGCGCCTATTGCAGATGGGATATGGATGCGGTTGCAATTTCTTGATGGCGAAGTTATGGAGGGAATCGTCTTCAACTCACTTCGCTATCTTGTTGATCCAGGCTTCTTCCTACTCCCTACCGACCCCGACAGCAATAACCGGCTGGTGTATGTGCGCAAGAACAAGCTCGCCGACCATCGCATCCTTGGCATGCGCAAGCTTTAATCGACCCGTTCGACCAGCAGAACCTGCTCGTCGTTGTCGACCTCCTGGAACTTGACCTCGATAATCTCGCGGCGGCTGGTGGGCACATGCTTGCCGACGTAGGTGGCCTCGATGGGCAGCTCCCGATGGCCGCGGTCGATGAGCACGGCAAGTTGCACGCGGCGCGGCCGTCCGTGATCGAACAGCGCGTCGAGAGCAGCCCTGACCGTCCGGCCGGTGTAAAGCACATCGTCGCACAGCACCACGTCGCGACCCTCGACGTCGAAGCCGATGGCACCCGGGGTGACCACCGGGCGAACACCCGCGGTTGTCAGGTCGTCGCGGTAGAACTGGATGTCAAGTATGCCGGTATCGACCGGACACTTCTCGATGCCGGAGATCAGCTTTCCCAGCCGCTCGGCCAGCGGAACGCCGCGGCGCTTGATGCCGACCAGGGCCAGGTCCTTGCTGCCATTGCTCTTTTCCACAATCTCGTGAGCCAGGCGCACTAGTGTGCGCTCAACCTCCGAGGCGGACATCAGCCTTCCCTTGATGCGTAAGGAGGCTTTGCTTTTGGCTTCGCTCATGGGTATTCTCGCCGCCTGGCTGTTGCAGCCAGCCTCTCGAAGATGATACGAGGGTTTGGGCCTGCGAGCAAGTCGTGGAGAAATGGGACTGAATCCAGGAGACTAGTGCTGGGCCGGAACTACCCGGCAGCAATCGAGGCAACCTGTTCTATAGCATTTCCAGGATTGTTCTACCTGGACAGACACCGATGCCCGCCAGAAGACGCGATGGAGTTCACAGTTTCACAGTTTCACAGGAAATAGGGGGGGGGGGTACCAATCGCCTCACAGTTTCACAGGAAAAGCGAACAAACGGAGAATTGACCCCCGGGGGGGAGGGTGTGCTCTTGGTGGGTACAGACCGAGGACTTCCCTCCCCAATCGACATTTTCCGGCGCCCGGCCACAGTTTGCCATCCTAGCCCTTTCACAACTCCAATGAACATTGTGCGCCGGGGGAAGGTAATTATCTGCAAATAGGGCGCAAATTCTGACGCGGGCGGGAAAACGGCCCTGCCGGTTGGAGTTTCCGGGTGGGGCAATTGTGGAATAGCCCCAGTGTGGTGAGTCATAAGTTCATTGAAGAACAACCACAGGTCCCCATTCGACTACGCTCAGGGCAGGCTTTCGACTCACCACCCCCAGGCTGAAAAGTACGCCTGGGGCCCCGTTCGCTCAGGATGACAGCAGTTTTTGTACTGCGTATTTCTGACTCAGGACACTAGACCTCCGGCTGCCGCCTGCGGCCCACCAGCCGCGCACCCAAGGCGCCGCCCGCGACGGCAAAAAAGAGCAAAAAGGCAAAATTGACTGCAAACTGGAAAACTTCCATGCCAGCGTGGCCCTCGGGCGAGAGCATCCAGGCCTGGAACTGGGCGCGAACGGCCTGTGCCTGTGCAGCGTCAGCGGGGGTCATGCCGCTCGTCAGTTGTTCTGCCATTTGCTGGGCCACCACGACGCGGGTTTTCCATTCCGCGTCGATTTGGCTGGATTGATGAAGCAGAAATCGTTGAACAAACAGAGCGCTGCTGCTGACGCCAAATGCCAGCCAACCAGCCAGCAGGCCGGTTACCAGGCCAATGCGAGCGCCGGCCCCGATGGTGATCCATGCCGGTCGCTGGCTGCGCATGTAAAGCACCACCGCCCAAACTCCCGCCACCGTCATCCACAACAGTCCCAGAGCAACGAGAGGCGATACCCCGCTCGACAGAAGTCCGGCGGGAATCGCCAGCAGCATAGCCGCGCGCAAGGCCGGCTTCCAATCGACGCTGTCCGCATCCCGCTCCGCCCCATCCCAGCGCTGCTGCTGGGTTTGTCCAGAAGTGACTTCAACCGGGTACACCAATTGCGGCAGGCCGCAGACGGGACAGTAGCAGTTCTCGGCCAGGATGGCCTGATGGCAGCGGGTGCAAGTGACTTCCATACATCTATGAGCCTATCGTATTCAGCCGCTGCACGTGCATGGCAATTTATGCAGCCACCGGAAAAGAATTCCAGCGCACAACTTGTTCCGCTTATTGAAGGGAAACAAAAATCATATGTATCGGGGTTGGAGAGTAACCGCGCCTGCCAGCCTGTTCTACCTTTATTTCGTGACGGGATGCTCTCTGTGGCGCTCCTTGCGCGCGCGAAGCAAAACGAGATAATGCCTGAGGGATACAAAGGTCCGCTCGTCGCAATTCCGGCAGCGCGCCGGCAAGCGCAAAAGCAGCAAATGCGTAAGATCAGGCATTCGAAAACGCGAGATGCGAAAATTAGAAAAGCCGCAAACACGGCATGATAGTGCCATTCCAACCTCCAGCCAGGAATGTAAGCAATACAAATACCGTCGAAAAAGCTAGAAAATACCTTTTGCGCCGGGGGCTTCCGGATGAATCGAACAACGCCTTAGGGAAGAGGTACTCTTGCAGATTATTCTCGCACAGAAAAATACAAAGTCACATAAAAAAGCGAAATTTCACTGCTTGCTGGAGACGAGCTTTGCGGTCACGATGGCCTCGGCAGCGGCCAGAACTTTTTCCAGCGTCATGTGAGTTGAATCCAGCAGAACGGCGTCCGGCGCTGGTTTGAGAGGGGAGTTGGCGCGGTTACGGTCCCTCAGGTCGCGTTCCCTTAGATCGCGAATCACCTCTTCAGGTTGCTGAGCCGGCTGAGAGCCGAGTTGATCGTAGCGGCGCATACCTCGCACCTCGGGGGCTGCATCCAGAAAGATTTTGACTTCGGCCTGAGGAAAGACCACAGTGCCAATGTCGCGACCCTCCATGACCACTCCTCCCTGAGCTCCCATCTGCTGCTGCAAGGAGACCATCCAGGCGCGAATGGGGGGCCATACGCTGACCCGGGAAGCGGCTTCGGTAACAGCCTGGCTGCGAATCAGGCCGGTAACGTCTTCGCCATCGAGCAGGACGCGATTTTCGTCCTCGCCGGGCTCAAGGCGGATCGAGGTATTGGCGGCAAGGTCTTCCAAGCCCTTACTCTCTTCCAGAGGGATTCCCGTCCGGAGGGCCTTGAGGGCGAAGGCACGGTACATTGCTCCGGTCTCCATGTTCAACAGGCCGAAACGCTGGGCTATATAGCGGGCAATGGTGCTCTTTCCCGCGCCGGCAGGGCCGTCAATGGCGACGATGACCTTATGGGCCGGCTGGCGAGAGCTGACGGACGGGGCATTCATCCGCGTTTTTTCGTTCCGAGCTTGGGCCGGGCCGCCAAGCCAAACCTCTTGCCGTTGCCTGCCTTTGAACTAGCCGTAAAAGCGGGCTTCCGGCTGCTGACCAAGCGAGTAGGCCTCGCGGCAGGCCGGGAATCCTTCCGTGAGGATGCACCGAGCTTGCCGGCGGTCTTGGCGCCGTTGGAATGTACCTTGCGCTGGCTTCCATTTCGCGGGGTCCAGGCGGGCGCGGCAGACTTGACGGAGCGTGTGCCGGAAGCGGAGGGGCGCGCCACCGGCCTTCCGTTCCCGTTGGCAGGACCGGCGCCAGCATGCCGGACCATACGGCTGCCGGAAGACGATTGCGCTGGCTTGCGATCCCGGGAATGCGTGGCCGGACGGCTGAAATGAGGCCGCGCCGGAGCAGATTTTCCGCTCACGGCCGGTTTGCGCGTGGCCGGAGTACGCGGCGCGTGGAGTTCGGCAGGCTTGTGTGGCGCCGCAGGGGCAGGCTCGGCCGACGACCTCTGCTTTGCTACGGCAGGCTCGGGCAACTCCTCATCATGGGAGCGCAGAAAATATGCCGAGGCCGGTATGGATGCGCTGGCGTAGATCGTGGGAGGACTGGCGAACTCCGGCAGCGTGCCGGCTACATAGAAGTGGGGCGCATGCCCCAGCGAGAGGGTGTGTACCTGGCGCGTAGCCACAAGGCCGCGCAGCACCTCTCTCACCTTGCTGCGGGAGGTAAGCGGGGCCAGGAACAGCTCGACATCTTCCATGCTTGCGGCGATAACCGCTTGCAGGTAGATGGAGGCCAGCACGGAGATGGCCGTCACCTGGGAGGTGGAGGCGCCTTCGGCAATGGCTTTCTGGAAACGCTGGCGAAGCAATTGCCACAGAGCAGCCTGGCCAGGGGCAGAAACAACAGGAATAATGCGGAGCTGCTGCCAGAGCTCAGTGATGGCGCGCAAAACGGCTGCTTCAGTCACTTCCCTGCCCAGCGCGCGGGTAAGTTTGCCGAGGGTCGTGTCGCCGCCTGTCTCCAGCAGTTTGTAAGCCTGGATAGCCAGTTGCGAAACCTGGCGCGAACCTGTCAGTTGCGGTGTGCGGCGCCAGTCGCGGTCGCCGCGCAGGGCGTAGACGTAAGGCAAAACCCAGCTTGCTACCACGAAATCCGGCGCCTCGCCGGGCAAGCCCAGCAGGTTCAGACGCACGACCACGCCGTCTGTCTCCAGGCGCACAAGCAACTCTTCAGCGATGGCAATGTGTTCGCGGTCGGGGGTGGGATCGCGCCTGCCGGCTACAGCCTCAACAAAAGATGGCGCAATGGAGGAAGAAAACTGCCGCTTGGGCAGGAAGAGACACAACCCCGTCTCCTCAATCCACGTCCGGGCATCCTCCAGGGAGAGGGTCCCATGTCCGTTCAGGCGCATCCGTTCGGCGCGCGATGCTTCCAATTGTTCCGATGTCAAAGAAAAACCTCGCTTCCAAAGCGATTGGACGTCCATGCGGGCAACTGGTTGGGTGGCTCGTTTTCGCTAACTCCAATAGTAACCACTCTATACGAGCCGGGTCAAGGGGAGTATTGACCTTGATGGCAGAATGGCAGGCAATGGAGGCGGCAATACGCGTGCGGAGATCCGTAAGATCATGATTCTGCGCTGGTTCGTCAGAATCCGCGCTGGATTGCTCGATCACTTCGGTTAACATTCGCTCCAGAGCCGCTCCCTCCAGGCCAATTGGGGCTGCTTTTACCGCAAGTGTTTGAGGGCCAAAGGGTTCTACCTCGAAGCCGTTGCGCTCCAGCTCCTCTGCGATGCGCGCAAAGACCACCATTTGCGATGCTTTTAGTTCCACCAGGAGGGGCATGAGTAACCTCTGACGCATAACCCTTTCAACCTGGCGGTCTCTTAAAATTTTTTCAAAAAGAATTCGTTCGTGTGCCACATGCTGGTCGATGATCCACAAGCCGTCATCGCCGGTGGCCAGAATGAACGATTCACGCAACTGCCCCAAAGGGCGAAGTGAACCAAGATGGTTGAGGTTGGCAGCGGCCTGCTCGGCCTCAACCAAAGCCGTTTCCGTCGCAGGATTGGTTCTGGGCGCGCCGCCTAGGCCAAGGGAGCAATCGCTGGCGGGCGGCAGGCTGGGCGGCTGGAAGAGCGCCGCAGCAGCCTCGCCCCACGCTTGCCGGTCCTCGTCCTCCCATCTACCGCTCTGGAAGCTCTGAGGGGCAAATGGCAGCTTGCCGGGAACGGGTGTGGCAAGGCGTGGCGTAAGCTCAAAGGCTTCGGCATCAGCCTTGGCTGCCTGGAACGCAGCTGGATCGGAGTCGGGCGGCAGCGGCAACGGCTCCCCACCCCAGCGACCAAGACCTGTCGCTGCCACCCCGGCTGCTGGGGACCCCGGCTCACTGTCCGGCGAACCAGGCAAGTATGAAGCTGCCGGCGGCATCAGCGATGGGCTGGCAGCGGGCGCGGAGTCCATCGCAGCCAGAAAACCGGCTGCGGGCCGCGCCTTGACGAGTGCGGTGCGCAGGCTGTCGCGGACAAAGTCGTGGATCAGGCTTTGCTGGCGAAAACGGACCTCGGTTTTAGCGGGATGGACATTCACGTCCACCTCTTCTGGCGGCATCTCCAGAAAGAGCAGCACCACCGGGAAGCTGGTGGGGGGAATCACGTTGCGATAGGCCTCGCTGATGGCGTGCATCAACAGCCTGTCACGAATAAGTCTTTTGTTTACAAATATATAAATCGAGTTGCGATTCAGCTTTTGCAACTCGGGCTTGGAGTAAAAGCCGGTCAGCCGCAGAATGCCGGGAACGCGGGCGGACTGCTCTGGGTCCTTCTTCCACGGAGGCGGCTCAGGAAGGCCAGCGCGTTCCAGCGGGAGTTCGGCGGCCACGGGAAGCAGTTGGGCCAGCGTGTCCTTCCCAAAAATCTGGTAAATGCGCTCGGCCGTCCGCGCAACGGGCGGCGCTGAGACGACGGTGTGCGTGGCCGAGAGCAGCTCAAAGTGCTTTTCTGGGTGGGCCAGCGCGTAATGGGTCACAAGCGCCGTCACATGGGCCAGCTCGGTCGATTCGGCACGGAGAAATTTACGTCGGGCCGGTGTGTTGAAGAAAAGGTCGGCGACGGTGAGCGTAGTGCCGCGAGGCAGGGCCGCATCTTCCACGCGGAGGATCTTTCCCCCGGCAATTTCGACACGTGTTCCGGAGTTTTCGCCGTCCGCGCAGGACTCCAGCGTGACGCGGGCAACCGAGGCAATGGAGGGCAGAGCCTCGCCGCGAAAGCCGAGGGTCGATATGGAGAGCAGATCGTCGACGGTGCGGAGCTTCGAGGTAGCGTGGCGCTCAAAGGCCAGCAGGGCGTCGTCACGGCTCATGCCGCAGCCGTCATCGGTGATGCGAATCAGCCTTCGGCCGCCGGCCTCCACTTCGATGCGGATGCGGCTGGCCCCTGCGTCCAGGGCGTTTTCCAGCAACTCCTTGACGACCGAGGCAGGCCGGTCCACCACCTCGCCGGCGGCGATCTGGTTGGCAACCTGATCGGGAAGTACGCGGATACGGCCCATAGTTCCTAAGAGTAACGCAGGGCGGGGGTGAGGACGCCGGTTGAAAAGCGGGAACTCTTCTGTCCACGGGCTGGGGGCGAGCCCCGGGTTGGCAAAAGGCATAAAAGCAGGGGTAAGGCAGGCAAGATGCCCCAGAGCAAATAAATTTTTTTACATGTCAACTTTTTTGCCAGGATTTCGTTTACGTTAGAGTGGGATACATCTCCGGATGGCTGTTCCGTACGCTTAAGCAGCCTCCGTCGAGCGTTCCATTTGATTCAGGAGGAGCCATGCCGTCTTATCTGCTCAAAATCTCCAATAAAGGCGTTCTGGCCATTTGCGCCAGCCTGCTCACCCTTGGCCTTGTCGTCGCCGGTTGTACGAGCGCAGGCAACAACTCCAGCAACCTCATCACAAATACCACCACGTCGGTGTCGCCTACCACTGTTACGGATGCGGCGAACGATCAGGTGCTGGCCACAAGCCTCACCATCAATTCGATCATCCTGAAAGACAGCGCCGGCAAGGTGACCAGCAATCTGCTGGCTACTCCGATCACCATCGAAGCGGCCCATCTGGACGCGGTTCAGGAGCCATTCTTCAGCCCGGCAATTCCCGAGGACACCTACGTCAGCGTTGCCCTGACCTACTCGAACGCGCAGGTGGCCTATGTGAACACCGCAACAACTCCCCCCTCGATTGTCCTGGATTCTACGCCGACGCTGGAAAACACCTCGCAAACCATCACTTTCACCGCGCCCATAACGATCAACGACACAACAACATCTCTGCTGATTGACTACCTGGTCGCGCAGTCGGTCGCCATCTCTGGATGTACCACGTCCGGGTGCACCGTTGACGTTACGCCGGACTTCAACGTCGCGGCTGTTCCTATCCCCAATGCACCCACGAACGGTACCAATGGCCTACAGACCCACAAGGGAGTGGTCACGGCTATCAGCGCCACCACCAACTCCTTCACGCTGACTAATCCCGCGGGAATTGCGTTGACCATCTATGTCAATGCGAACACAGTCTATCAAGGAATTGCGAATTTCGCCGCGCTGGAGGTTAATGCGCTGGTCGAGGTGGATACCCAAACGCAGAACGGCAGCGGCACACTGCCGAAAGGCTCGCTGCTCGCCCTGCGCGTGGAGGCCGACGATGTCGGCACTACTCCCAAAAAGATGCTGCTTGGTCCGGTCGCTTCCGTTACTGGAACTCCGGCAACCTCCTTCGACATGGTGCTGCGCCAACAGGTAGGGAACACATCGACAACCGCGCCGACGGTTGAAACGGTGGACGTAACCGTGAACGGCTCGACGAACTTCCTGCTGCCTCCGCGCTATGTCATCTTCGCAACGGTCCTGCCCTTTACGCCCAGCTTCACCGCCTCGACCATTTTTGCCGGGCAGCATGTCGGCGTGATTACCACGAACTACTCCAGTAGCGGTACTCCGCCCACGGGCACAGCCACGGCAAGCACCGTGCTGCTGCAGCCGCAAACCATCAGCGGAACCATTACAAACATCACCACCGCCGGCTCCTACACGGTTTATACCGTTACGCTGCCTACCAATCACTGGCTATACAAGCTGACCGGGCTACCCACCGTGCTGGTATACACCAACAACCTGGTCGTGCCCCTCACGGCCGCGCCAACGACAGCCGGCACAACCACCGTTTATCGCTTCAACGGCTATCTCTTCAATACCAGTAATCAACTGCGGTTATTGGCCTGTGTGCAAGCCGGCCCTCCGGGAACTCCGATCATCTGATTGGGAGATCCGTAACCTAACATTCGTCCGCTAAAACCCGCCGGGGCGCTGCTTACAGTCAGCGCCCCGGCGGCGTTTGTGAGGGGAAATTCTGATTATGCCTCACGACGCAGGCGTATTGCGTCGCAGCTGCGACAAAGAACATCCCATGCAAAAAGCCGCCCGAAGGCGGCTTTGACGATAGAAAAAACGATGCGAGCTTAGATGCCCAGGCCGAACTCGCCGGTCTGCTGCTCGCCGGCGTGGGCGTAGAAGTCGTAGGGAGTGCGGCGCTTGAACTTGTAGCGGCTGCGCAGTTCGCGGCCCACATAGATGCCGAGCGCGGCCACTGTGATCCCCACTGAGAGCCAGCCAATCCATTTCAGCGTGCTGGTTTCCTTAGTCTCTTCCGCAGGCACTTCCGAGACTGTCGGGGTTTCGGGCTCAGTGAACATGGCAACATTCTCCTGAAAGCATGATACCGCAACTCCACCTATTGTGGCTCAACGAATTCAGCCGGTTGTCTTGTCCGGCGATCAGAGCGCTGCCTGCGCATCGGATAAGGCCAACCTTCTGGTGGCTCCAAAAAAGGCGTAGGCCGCGACAGATGCGTATCCCGCGAGGGGCACCAGATAGGCAAGCGCGATGCTGTGGGTCCGGTCGTTGATCAACCCCATCAACGGCGTGAGCGCCGCGCCGCCCACAATGGCCATCACCAGAAGCGACCCGCCAATTTTGGTATTGGGACCAAGCCCCTTGAGTCCCAAGGCAAAGATTGTGGGAAACATGAGCGACATGAAGAAACTGGTGAGCACCATCGCCCAGACGCCGATCCAGCCTGGATGCAGCACGCCCACCGCCACCAGAAGCACATTAATGACCGCGTACGCGCCCATCAGCCTGTCAGGCCGCACCACGCGCATCAGCGCGGTGGAAGCGAAGCGCCCCACGCCAAATGCCACCAAGGATGCAATCAGGTAATTTGCGGCAGGTTTTTCGGGCAGGTGAGTGGAGTCCTGCACGTATTGGATTAAATAGCTCCAGGTGCCCACCTGCGCGCCGACGTACATGAACTGCGCCAGAATCGCCAGCAGAAAATGGCGATGCTGGAGCAAATCACGAAAGTGCCCGTGGTCGCCGCCGTCCTCATGCTCGCTGCGAATCGCCGGAAATTTCTTGAGCGTAATCAACAATGCCCATACGAGCACCACCGCGCCGAGAAAAAGATATGGCATTTTTACGCGCAGGATCTCGTTGTGGAGATAGGCAGCATACGTGCCGGCTTTCTTCATTGCGTCAATCTGTGCGGGTTGCAATTCGACGCCGGAGAAGATGAAGATTTTGCCGATAAAGACGCCCACGATTGAGCCCAGCGGGTTGAAGGACTGCGAGAAATTCAGCCGTTGTGCGGAGGTCTCAGGCGAGCCCATCTGCGCGATGAAGGGATTGGAGGCCGTCTCCAGGAACGACAGCCCACTGGCAATGACGAACAGCGCCATCAGGAAAAACCAGTATTGCCCCACGAGCGCCGCCGGCCAGAAAAGAAATGTGCCGATTCCGTAAAGCAGCAGCCCGATGATAAAGCCGAACTTATAACCCAGTCTGCGCATGAGCAGCGCCGCGGGCATGGCCAGCAAAAAATACCCGATGTAAAACGCTGACTGCACCAACCCCGCCTGAAAGCGTGAAATCTCAAAGGATTTCATGAACTGCTTGATCAGTACATCGTTAAGGTTGTTTGGGATGGCCCAGAGAAAAAAGAGCGCCGTAATCAGGATGAAGAGAACCATCTGCCCGGCAGGGAAGATACCACTCTTAGCCGGCGTCTTGGCTGTGCTGCTCACACTCGCAACAGGCATAAATGCATTCCCTCGTTATTCAATGAGACGGAAATTGCTCCTGAATTCTATGGTTCGATTTTATCGCCTGTGTCTTCCGCTTTCTGCGCGTTACATTCTCGACCGCAACCGGGCCTCCGCGTCAGCATCCCAGTAACCGCAGCCCAACTCAATGAAGACCGAGGTATACGGAATCGTCATGGTCGATTTGACGATGAGAACGGAAAACATACGCGCGGCGCGATCCAGCCGGGAGATGATTTCCTCGTGCGGGGTCATGGTGACGCTGAGTCCCTTCAATGCTCCCTTGAGCCAGTTGCGATAGCTGTCGATTCCCGGCGCGTCTTTCTCGTCGACAAGCGCCAATTCCCGGTCCACATGGACGATGGGACGAACATGCTTGCTCGCGTGAAGGCGGGCAAGCACCTTTTTCACGGCGACCTGCTGGCTTACACCGGAAACAATAGTTTCAATTCCCGGGCTGGATTGAGTGGGATAGGCGGCGTCGGCCACTACAATCCAGTTGCGATGGCCAAACAACGGCAGGCGTTCATCGAGAATTTTGTCCCATACTATTGGCTTCACAGCATCATCTCCTGTCCGGAAACCGGACTGATCTGCTTTCGGGTTAATGCTCCAGTTCGCTTTTTCAGCGCGCCGGAATGTTCAACTCCTCATCCGCGCAAACCGCTACTTTTCCGCACTTGCCGGAGGCCATCAAAGCATAGGCATCCGCGGCCCGATTAAGCGGGAAGCGATGGGTGATAATATCGGCCGGATGCAGATGCCAGCGCACCAGGCGCTCGACAAGTTCCTCCATCAGCCAGGTGGATGTAACCCAGGAACCGTAGACAGTCTTCTGGTCGTGAATCATATCAGGCGAAGGGTTAATCTCGACCGTTCCACCTTCGCCGATGAAAACAATCCTGCCCCACTTACGTGTGGCGCGAACGGCAACGGCCCGCGCCGCCGCATTGGCGGAGCACTCGATGGCGCGCTCGACGCCATAGCCGCCGGTCAGCCGCTTGATCTGGGCGACGTTATCCGGCCCGGAGACCAGCGTCTCGTCACAAAGGCCTAGCTCCCGAGCCAGCTTCAACCGCACATCGACGACATCGATTCCAATGATCTTCTGCGCGCCGAGCTTGCGGGAGATGGCAGCGGCCGCCAGCCCCACAGGACCCAGGCCGGTAATCAGAACCGCGTGATTACCATCGATTCCGATCTTCTCGATGCCCTCGTAGACGGTTCCGAATCCGCAAGCCACCTGCGCGCCGTCGGCATAAGAAAGCTCGTCGGGCAGAGCGATCAGGTCCTTCTCCTCGGCAATCATGTAATCCGCCATGCCGCCATCCCGCTGCCAGCCGTAGGCGCGCCGGTATTTCTCGCTGGTGCAGGAGATCATGTAGCCGCGCCGGCAGTCGTTGCACACGCCGCAGCCGGAGATGTGATAAACGATCACGCGATCTCCCGCCTTGAAGCGCCGGCAGCCCGGTCCCACCTCCACAATCTGGCCGCAGGGCTCATGACCGGCAATGACGCCTTGATAACCTTCCGGACCCTTGCCCAGATGCTCGTGATAAATGCAGCGGATGTCAGAGCCGCAGATGGTGGATGCTTTCACGCGAATCAGAACCTCACCATGGCCTGGAACGGGCACGGCAACAGTTCGCATCTCGACTGTGCTGTTTCCCGGCAGATAAGCTGCCTGCATCGTCTTTTCCATCATCCAGTTCTCCCTTGAAGCAAGAGTGTAATCAATACCGGCCAGCGAACATGCTAAGCCGGAGTGATTTCGCCGTTCACATCCCAAAGGGCCTCCCAACTTTGCCCGTCTTTCCAAAGAAAGACCTGGCCCTTGATGAGGCGGCAATTTCTGTCGAGAGCGGCGATCTCCCGCATCTCCTCTTCTGTCAACGGATCGCCGATCACGCCGAGCAGGTTGTTGAAGATATTCCGCGGGTTGGCGGAAAACGGAATAGGAGTTTGGCCGCGTTGTACCGCCCACTTGATGCAGACCACGGCAGGATGCACGCCATGCCGTTCGGCAATGTGCAGGATTGCAGGATCCTCGGTGGGCGAAGTGTCGTCCGGCGTGCGATCCCGCTCCGGGCGATGAGGCGAACCGAGCGGCGAATACCCGATCGGCTGCATGCCGACAGAGCGCACAAAATTGAATAATTCCGGCTGTTGAAAATGCGGATGGAGCTCCATCTCATTGGCCGCCGGCTTGATTCTCGCATCGCGGAGTACGAGCTTTAGCTTGGGAATTGTCATGTTGGAGGTGCCGATATGGCGAACCAACCCCCGCTTGTGCAGCTCTTCCATGGCTGCCCAGGTCTTCATGTAGTTGGCGTGGATGTAAGGCCTGGCGTCCTTGCTGCGCGCGGTAACATCGCAGCCCGGCGGATGAAAGTTGGGAAAGGGCCAATGGACGAGATACAGGTCGAGATAACTGAGCCGCAGGTCAGAGAGCGACTTCTCGCAGGAGGCGATCACATCCCGCGGGGCGTGTTTGTCATTCCAGAGCTTGGAGGTAATCCATAGTTCCTCCCGCCTGACGCCCGCGGCCATCACCTCAGCCAGCGCGCCGCCGATCTCGGCTTCATTGCCGTAAACGGATGCGCAGTCGAAGTGCCGGTAACCGCAGCGAGCCGCAGCTTTTATCGCTTCGGCAATCCGGTCCGCGGAGACATGATCGGAGCCGAAGGTGCCCAGGCCGATAGCGGGCATCCGCGCGCCGGTGTAAAGCGTTCTTTGCGGGACAGCGGCTGGATCGATTCGCTCGACTGCCATCCTAGGGCTCGTGCTATTCGTCTGCATTCCTCACTCCTGACTACAATGAAGCCGCCTCACCGCAAGACGTACGATGTTTTGGGCGCATAAATACGGCAAAGGATAATCAACCTGATACCGTAAATCTTTGTTCGTCTGGAACGCAAGCCGGCAGTTTGATGCGCCACGTGGCCGATTACTCGAACGCGTCGATACGGGCCAGCCATGCAGCTTTTGCCTCCTTGGGCAGAAAACTCGCGCGGATGGAGTTGGCCGCCAGGCGGCGCAGTTCGTTGCGCGTAAAGCCCTGCTCGGTGTGAGCCAGCAAGTATTCATTGGCCAGATCGGAGCCGAAAAAGGCCGGGTCGTCGGAGTTGAGCGTAACCATGAGGCCCAGATCGAAGAGAGGGCGCAGCGGGTGGGCGGCAATCGAGGGGCAGACGCCGGTGCGGAGATTCGACGTAGGGCACAACTCCAGCGGGGTCCTCCGGACCTTTAACTCTTGAACGAGGACTGAGTCCTCAAGAGTTGAAACGGCGTGGCCGATGCGCTCCGAACCGATGGCGAGGGCCTCCCAAATGGCCTCGGGACCGGTGGTTTCGCCGGCGTGGTTGGTCAGGCGGAGACCGGCCTGCGCGGCCTGGGCATAAAGAGCGCGGAAGGGTTCAGAGCCGGTGCGGCGCTCGTCGCCGCCCAGGCCAATTCCGATGATGGAGAGGTGAGCGGGCTTGAGTTCAGCGGCCTTCCGGAAGACGCGCGCGGCCTCCTCGACGGAAAAGTGGCGCACGGCGTCAAAGATCCAGTAAAGCGAGAGGCCCAGTTCGCGTTCAGCGCGCTCCCGGGCGCGCTCCAGAGCGGCGAAGATGGGCTCGAAGGCGGCGGAATCGTGGTCGCGCCAGTGATAGATGACGCCGACCGAGATGTAGACCTCGGCGTGAACCACTCCCTGAACGGCGAGATGCTCCATCATGCGCCAGGCGGCCAGCTCGTAGTCCTCCGGACCGATCAAGCGCGCGGTAACGGCTTTGAAGGCTTCCAGGAAGCCGGTGAAGTCCGTGAAGCGGTAGAGCGCCTCGGCCTCGGCCAGCGTGAGCGGGCGCGCGTCGTGGCGGGCACTCAATTCGACCAGCGTCACGGGCAGAATTGCGCCTTCGAGGTGCAGGTGCAACTCGGCCTTGGGGAGGCGGCGGATGAAGGCTTCGATGCCGGTCACAGTTTTCAGTCTACCGGGCAGGCTGGCGCCTGGAAGGTGTTGCATTCCCTGGTCCCCAAAAGCGAGGGACCATGGGCACCCAGGTAGTCATCGATTTGACTTATTTAAGTCGTTTGGAACACAATGACGTATGGAGCAAAAGGCCATCCGCACATCCATCGACCTGCCGCGAGATCTGCACCGCAGGCTGCACGAGGCAGCCGCGCGCAAGGGCTTCTCCGCGCGCAAGCTGATTCTGGCCGGAATCGAACGGGCCGTGGATGAGACCAATCCCGCCCGGCCGATGCGGCGGCTCAACCTGGATGAGCCGCTGATTCCGCCTGCGGGACGACACATCAATCTCACGAACGAAGAGATGTATGAGCTCATTGAGCTTCCCTAACCTCGCCGTGCCGGACATGAACATCTGGCTGGCATTGGCATCTCCCGAGCACATCCACCACAGGCAGGCTCTGCAATGGTGGCAATTTTATGCAGGGTCCATCGCTTTTTGCCGTTTGTCGCAGCTCGGGATTCTGCGCCTGATGACAACCGCCGCTGCCATGGATGGCAAGCCGCTCGGAATTTCGGAAGCGTGGCGCGTCTATGACCGGTTCTACGAGGATTCCCGCGTCATCTTTCTCAGCGAGCCGCCCAGTGTTGACGAAACTTTTCGAATCAAAGCAGAAGGCCACGCGGCTTCTCCCAAGCTGTGGGCCGATGCCTGGATGCTGGCCGTTGCAGAGGCAGCAGACGGCGTGCTGGTTACATTCGACAAGGCGCTTGAGGCGCGTGGAGCGCTTTGCCTGCTGGCGAAGAGAGGGTGAGCTGCGGACAACGACCTTGATTGACGGCAGATGAAGGCAGCTATCTCAGTCGTTCAATCAGTTGAGCGTTCCGCTGCAGGAAAAGGTTCATTGCCATCCCAGGTCCCCATCTTCGTTCTCAATCTCAGTTGTAAGGATCTGCGCCACGCGCCTCTATCAAGTTGGACCAGTAAATTTGATTCCAAGTTTCAAACAAAGAGCCTTCGCCTCCTGCCACATTCCGAAACGCCCGTATTTCAAATAATCATTCATCATTTGCGACGGCTCTCTCCCGACTACAATATTCTCCCCGAGCCATTTTGCAAACGAAGGCCCGCCCATCAAGGCGCCAACTCTCATGGACACGGAACCTATGTCGTTTTCACTGACATTCATTGACAATCTGCTAAAAAACGAATCAATGACTAATTCCTTCACGACATCGATACCAAATCTATTACTTGCCACTATTGCCTCCGCAGCTTGCTCCAATATCTCGACACCACCGCGTTGAAGCCAGTTTTTAGTTAGCTCATCGATCTTTGTGATCAGATCATCTTTTGATCCTGCAGAAACACTCGCCATGTGTCTCCCTTGACTTGAACCTACCTTTTTCCCTGAATCGTTTGCCCACATGCTCATGCCCGAATTCCTTCCCCGTTGCTCATCTTGGGCCGTTGCATCTCGGCTAACAGTAATTTAGCCACCGCTCGGTGACCTTCAGACTGCGTACTATTCGAGGCTGAAACAGACGAACGATCCCTTGGTCTATAAAACTCCATGACTTCGTCCCTAGCGCTATTTGCCAGTACCATTTCAGCCATTTGACCGCTGGCTACCGCCCAGTCCAAAGGTGTCAGGCCGTTGTTATTCCTAGCATTAACATCGGCTTTGTTTGCCAGCAGCAATTTCACCAAATCTACACAGCCCTCTCCTGCTGCCAAATGCAACGGGGTGTAACCATCATTATCCTTATCATTGACGTCGGCTTTGTTGGATATTAGTAAATCTACTACGGCTTTATGGTCTTCCCACTCCGCCCAGAATACGGGCATCCCTTCTTTACGCTTCGATACCGCCAGATGCAAGGGAATATGGCCCTTGTTGTCCCTAGCATTAACGTCGGAATTACTGGACAGCAGTAGTTCGACAATGGCCTTATGTCCACTTTGCGCTGCCACATGCAAGGGAGTTGAACCATCGTTTCTCTTAGCATTGACGTTAGCATTACTGGTTAGCAGCAGTGATACCACGTCTCTGTGTCCCCTCTGCGCCGCACAATGAAGAGGGGTGAAACCCTTGTCGCCCTTAACATTGACATCTACGTTACATCGTAAAAGCGATCTAACCAATTCCGTATATCCGTTGTTCGCCGCCTCGATCAAACGCAGTGTGCTGTCTTTATTATCCATAGTATTCACGTCAGTATTCCTCGAATTTCCGAAGCCCAATCGGAGTTGCTGTACTGAACTTGGACGAAAGCTCCTGAATGCTGCCACCCAGATTCTCTCTATTTCATCTTTGAAACAAACACGTTCGCAAGTGGCGCGAATTCAATGGGATCATAAAAACTCCTTCAAATGGGGGACGCGTGGATATTACCACAATCAGTCTGGGGCTGAGGTCGCGCTTCTGTGGAAAATGGCGGGTTGTGCAGTTTGGCCATACTGCCCACGGCGGCAAGGCGTGTTGCGCCCCTGCCTCATTTCGTTAATAAACTTTATTGGACCTTGGCAAACTCCGAGCGGAAGCGGCTATAGCCGAAGTAGATGAGCAGGCCGACGATTAGCCAGGCGAAAAAGGCCATCCATGTCATCACTTCCAGGCCCATCATCAGCAGGACGCAGAAGAAGATGCTCAGCACCGGGAAGAGCGGGCCGAGGGGTACGCGGAAGTCACGATGGCGCCGCGGCTCGCGAACGCGCAGGATGAGCACGGCGATGGAGACCAGGACAAAGGCAAAAAGGGTGCCGATGTTCGAGAGATTCGAGACGGTGCCAATGTCCAGCAACCCGGCGGGGATGCCGACGACAAAGCCGGCGACCCAGGTGGCCACCGAGGGAGTGCGGAAGCGGGGGTGGATGTGGCTGAAGACGGTGGGCAGCAGGCCGTCGCGGGACATGGCGAACCAGACGCGCGCCTGGCCAAGCTGGAAAACCAGAATCGATGAGACCATGCCCAGCATGGCGCCGATGAGGACAAAGAGGCGCACCCACTGCAAGTGTCCGGCGCCGGGCAGCAGGGAGAGTTTCTTGATGGCGTTGACCACCGGTGCGGCGTTGCCCATGACCGATTGCCACGGCACGATGCCGCTGAGCACGATGGCCACCGCGCCATAGAGTACGGTGCAAGCCACCAGCGTGGCCAGGATGCCGAAGGGCAGGTCGCGTTGCGGGTTCTTGCACTCCTCAGCCGCCGTGGAGACCGAATCGAAGCCAATGTAGGTGAAGAAGATAATGGAGCCGCCGGTGAGTACGCCGGTCCAGCCATTGGGCATGAAGGGATGCCAGTAGTGCGGCTTGATGAAGCTGGCCCCGGCAAAGACGAAGACCAAAATGGCCGCCATCTTGATGAGCACCAGGACGTTGTTGGTGCGGGCCGACTCGCGGATGCCGCGCACCAGGAGCACGGTCAGGAGCATGACGACGAGGAAGGCCGGAATGTTGAAACCGAAGTGCCAGCCGGATTTGTAGAGATCGTTGCCCGCCAGGTCTTGCAAGCCAGTGGGCAGATAGGCTGGGGAGATCCACTTGACGGGCAGGTGGACGCCGAACCAGTCGAAGAGGTCGACCAAATGAGCGGATAGGCCCACGCTGACGCTCATGTTGCTGAAGGCGTATTCCAGAATCAGATCCCAACCGATGATCCAGGCCACCAGCTCGCCCAGTGTGGCGTAGGTGTAGGTGTAGGCCGAGCCGGCAATGGGAATCATAGAGGCCAGTTCGGCGTAGCAGAGGCCGGTGAAGACACAGACAATGGCCACCAGCACCAGCGAAAGCGCCAGCGCCGGTCCGGCGCCGGGACGGCCCGCCAGGGCTGTGTGGTGGATGAGGTAGTGGAGCAGCGGCGTGTCTTTGATGGAGGGCACATCGAACTTTTGCCCGGCCATGGCGGTGCCAATGACCGTGAAGATGCCCGAGCCGATGACCGCCCCGATGCCCAGCGCGGTCAGCGACCACGGGCCGAGGGACTTTTTCAGCGCGTGCGCGGGCTCCAGCGATTCCCGGATCAACTTATCGATGGACTTGCGGGCAACAAGCTGTTTGAACAGGACGGTTCTCCTCATTCCACTGGCGGCTGAAAGCTGAGAATAGCAGGCTCCTGCCGGTCAGGAAAGACTTCCTGATTCAGGACGCCTCCGACGCAGTGTACAAGGCGAGGGCATGGGGATGGAACTGTGCCATATTCCGTTGAACCCAGAAGGAACGCGCGGAAAAACTGATTCCGGAGAGCGCGTTAAAGCAGAGCGGGGCTCCGAAGCGGACGCGCTTCCGCGTGCCGGTTCGGAACCCCACTGGAGTTGCGAAAGTAGCGCTTACCTCTTGGAGACGCCGCGCGCCATCTTCTTCACTTTTTTCTTCTTTGAGCCGCGCGGTTCGGTTCGCTTGGCCTTGGGAGCGGCCTTTTTGCGTGCCGCACGCTTCAGTTTTTTCCGTTCCTGCTTGTCTTCGATCTTGGTGGTGTCTGCCACGTGGTTCCTCTTTCGCTCGAATCTCTTCCGGGTTTGCCCCAAAATGGGCTTATGTAACCCTAAGAATAACAGGGTTTGCGCAGCGGCGAAAGCGCGCCGGCGCATATAAGCCCGCGTAGAATCGGTTTCCGGCGTACAATGGAGATAGCTCTGAATGATCAGGCCCTCCGTTTGAGCTGGAAAAGCCTGCTCGGCTCTTGCCTTCCTATCGCTTCTGACGAGCTCCGCACCGCACGCAACAATCACCCGTTGACCGGAGTCAAGTCATGCGTTCCAACAAGATACATCGCGCCCTGGCACAGGGAATGAACCGCTTTGAAGTCTGCCAATTGGTCTCCAAAGGCGTCAAAGCCACCCACAAGACCGGCGCGCGCTTTGAAGATTCAATTAACGATGTGCTGCAATATTTAGGCACCCACGTTACGCTTCTGGACAATCTTCACCCGGCTGTTCCCCAGGTCAGCGTCAAAAGCCTCAAGCCGGCCGCGTAACAAGACAGTGGTCAGTGGTCAGAAGACGAAAAAGCTCTGAGCTGACAACGCACTTTGCCAGAGAAAATCCACCAAACGCAAGAAAGGGACGGCAGTTTTGCCGTCCCTTTCCTTTTGATTCAGAACTGGTTGCCAGGGGTTGACCTTAGACAACCTGGACGTTCTCAGCCTGCCAGCCCTTGGGGCCTTTGGTCACGTTGAACTGGACCTTCTGTCCCTCTTGCAATGAACGGAAGCCGTTCGACTGGATGGCGGTGTGATGGACGAAGACATCCTCGCCGTTTTCGCGGCTCAAAAATCCAAATCCCTTGGCGTCATTAAACCACTTGACTGTGCCTGTTTCCATTGAGTGTTACTCCTTCGATACTGATTTACCGCGAACGCAATGTGGAAGTTTGCGAGTAGGCGGTAACCGAAACAGGCAAGAACTTCAGATCGAATTCTACGATTACATAGAGTATAGCACGAATTGGTCAATCAGCGCGGATATTTCTGACTGTGCCAGGAGACGCAGGGAAGATTCCGCTTTGGGCCAGAGGCTGTCTGGCATCCTCCGGGATACGTGTCCTGGGTATGGGGAACAGGGTACACTCATTCTGGTATTCGAGGGGTGACTTTTGACCAACGAAAATATCCGGGTGCTGGTCCTGAACCCCGGATCGACCTCTACGAAGTTTGGGGTGTACGCCCGGGATGGCGCCGAGCTGGTGCGCACCATCCGGCACGGGCAGGAAGAGCTGGCTGTTTTCCGCGGACAACCGATACTGGCGCAATTGGACTATCGCGCGCATCTGGTCGAGCAGGCGCTCGCGGCGGCGGGGTACGCTGCGGAGAGATTTGCCGCCGTGGCCGGCCGGGGAGGATTTCTGCCCCCGGCTGCTTGCGGCACCTATCTGGTGGACGATGCGATGGTGGAAGAGCTGCGGCAAGCTCGCCGCGGTGAGCATGCATCGAACCTGGGAGCATCGCTCGCGCTCCGCTTTGCCAGGGCGGCCGGGTCGAATGCCTACATTGTGGATCCGGTGACGGTGGACGAATGGCAGGAGTGCGCGCGCCTCACCGGCTCGCCGCTGGTAGAGCGCACGTCGATAGGACATGCGCTGAACACCAAGGCCGTGGCGCGGCGGTACGCGCGTGAGCAGGGGCGCGCCTACCCGGAGTTGCGGCTGATTGTGGCGCACCTTGGCAGCGGAATCACCGTGTCAGCCCACCAGAACGGAAGGATGATCGACAGCAATTCCATCGAGGAAGGCCCTTTCGGCGTGGACCGCAGCGGCGGGCTGCCGGTGCGGGCGCTTGTCAAGCTCTGCTTCAGCGGCAGATTCACCCAGGAACAACTGGATCGCCATATCTTCGGGGATGGAGGCCTGTCCGCTTACCTGGGGACGCACGACCTCGTCGAGGTGGAGCGGCGTATCGATGCGGGAGACCGTGAAGCCGCACGGGTCTTCGAAGCAATGGTGTATCAGATCGGCAAAGAAGCAGGGGCGATGGCCGTGGCGCTCAAGGGCAAAGTAGACGCCATCCTGCTGACCGGTGGAATGGCGTATTCGGATAAAGTGGTAACTTTGCTGCGCGGCGCACTGGACTGGATTGCGCCCATCCGTGTTTATCCTGGCGAGGATGAATTGCAAGCACTGGCCGAAGGGGTTTTCCGCGTTTTGAACGGCGAGGAGCAGGCAAAGAAGCTGGAGGTTAATTAGGCTAGGCGGGCCGGAGTTGCTTGTTATGGAACAAATTTAAGTTATCCAGATTCCACCGAGAGACCTGAGCCATTCAACGGTCTCCTTGACCCCATCTTCAAGGGAGTACTTCGAGCCGCCCAGAGCTGCAATCGTTGGGGCCATATCGATAAGATAACTTTGTGTCATGCTCCTGTATCGGCTGGTGAATAGTGGAAACGGCCTTCCCGTAGCCCTGATAATATCCCCTACAAGCGCAATCCCCCGCAGGACAGGCCTGGGAACAACGCGAGGCTGCCGCTCGGTAAGGGCCTTTGTAAATGCTGAAACCCATAGCTTGATGTCCGCTGGAGGGTCGCCCACATAAAATGTCCGTCCAGATACTACATCAGCCGGCGCCGCGAGAATCCGGAGAGTGTATTCAGCAACATTTCCGACATACCCGTATGCGCGAACAACGGCCGCTCCCCCTGGATGAAAATATTTCCCTTGCTTTACGACAAGCCAAAACTCCTGCGCATAGCGAGGATGCCATGGACCCCAGATATTTGTTGGGCGCACAATTGTCCAAACGCCTGGATGGCATGTATCTTCACGTACCATCTCCTCCATTCGACACTTGCTTTCTCCATATAAATTAACCGGTCGATATTCACGGTCCTTCTGTGCCAGTGGACCCGCCCGCACTACGTACTGTGTCGAATAATAGACTGTTCGCTCCACGCTTCCAGCGGCCTTGATTGCCTTGATAAAGTTGGCGCTGCCCTCTATGTTTACCCGGTAGTCGTCCAGAGTGAGTCCGCTATCATCTGTTCTGGCGGCCATGTGAATCGCATGAGTAGGACGAAACTTCGCGATAGCATCCACAAATGATTCCGGATGCAAAAGATCGCCTTTGCACCAATAAGGCAGATGACCGGACAGCTTTGGCTCTTCTCGGTCAATATTGAGCACCTTAGCATCTGGATAGAGGTTTAACAGCCTCTCTATCACGCGTGTTCCAATAAACCCGCTACCTCCGGTGGTAACTACACGCATGCTTTCCTCACCTGTTCATACGCTGTTCTGCCAAACCGGCCTGGCAGAATGAAGTAAACGCCCTGCGGACAGTGGTAATACCTTACCCGATAATTACCATCCGGCTTTGTGCACCAGCTGGCTCTTCCTTAACTGCAGGCCTGCGCGATCAATAACTATAGCAAAGTTCATACTGCTGTTTCTCCCGCCAGGGCCGCATCTACAAACGCGCTGAACTGTTCTTGAAATACCAATCTATCGAATTGGCGCGCATGTTTCTGAATCTCTTTTGGATCGAATCGGTTTTCAATCAATTCAAAGCGCTGGATTCCATCAACCATAGATTCGACAGTTTGCTCGGGAAAGAGAATTCCGGTGTCAGAATGTCTCTGTGTATCAGAAGCCAGTACCGTCTCCAGCGAGCCACCGTGCCCATAAGCGATTACCGGGCGGCCAAAGGACTGCGCCTCTACCGAAACAATTCCAAAATCTTCATCCGCTGCAAAAAGGAATGCCCGGCAGTTTGCATACAACGTGGGCAACTCCGCGTCAGAAACTCGGCCGAGAAATTCAATCGTCGGACCTGCCAACGCTTTGAGCCGTTTCTCCTCACGGCCTTCGCCGCAAATCAGCAAACGGCGTCCCATCCGCTTGCATGCCTCGATCACAATGTCAAGACGTTTAGCATGGGACAAACGGCCAACTGAAAGATAATAATCACCAGTGTCCCCGGATAAGTACCCTCTGAAGGTTTCTACCGGCGGATAAATAACTGTAGAATCGCGCCGATAATACTTTTTGATCCGGTTGGAAATATAGCGAGAATTGGCGACAAATGAATCAACACGCTGCGCCGCGAGAAAATCCCACTCGCGAAGATAATGTGCCGTCATCGCATAGATTGGGCGCAATGGCGCGGGTACAATCTTCAAGGAAGTTCTATATAGATCCCACATTTGCCGCCAGGGCGTATGGCAATAACAAATATGGGTGCTTTCCTGATCGCAAAGCACACCCTTCATCGCACCATGATCTGAACTGATAACCAAATTGTAACCACGGAGATCAAGACTCTCAGTAGCGTACGGATAGAACGGGAAGAAAAGCCGATAAACTTTGTCGATCTTCGGTATATGCTGCAACGGTGAGCAGAAAATACGCCGCCCCCGCAGGCTGGGAGGAATATACTGCTCTTTTGCAAATAGAACAAAGACATCCGCCTCGGGAAAAAGCTGCCCGAAAGCATCATCCACCCTCTCTGAACCGCCATCCCTGATGTAAGAAGTGTTTAAAATGGCTACTCGCACGCCCACCTCACTCAGTTGTTGATGTTATGTAACGACTCGAACATAGCACCGCGCCAATTCATCACAACACCTTGAACCTTCCAAACTCAATATCAGATTAATATTACAGATAATGCCCGTCGAGATAAAACTGAATCCTTAAAGTTTGCCCACCGCGGGGAGGCGGCGTCTGGCCGGCGACTGGGATACGTAGAGGGTTTATTTGCGCTTTGCGTAGTTTTGATTGAAGACAATCCGACCGCTATCCCGGACCAGCCATGGCTTTAGATCATCGAGTTTGGTAATGCAGCCGAAGAACTTATTTCCCTGCCCGCCAACCCACGGTAAACGGTTCATAACCGCCTGAAAGCCGTGAAGACACGCCAGAAACAAGCTGGGTCCCAGTATCTTCGTGAAGCTACCGATCCGTGTCTGGCTGCGCAATGCGAGTTCGTCTTTATCCACATTGAAGTCCCAATATCGGCGGATGTAGAGACCGAATTCTGATTCAGGCATGTACGAAGCTGCTGTCTGGTACATTTCCCATGCGTTCCATCGATAAATGTAGTTTGGCACACAGGTGTTGCGAACGCCGCCAGCCTTGAAATTGTGGAAGATAACTGACGGCAGTTCATACGGAAACGAAAAACGTAACTTCACAAAGGTATGCATCATTAGCGAGTCATTTGGCTCCTGAATGATGACGTGTCTGCGGCTCACGCGGAGCATTTCGAGCAAAGCCTTGTGTGGAGAGCGGCAGTGATGCAGCGTCTCATGCGCGAGCACTAAATCATAGGAGTCGTCAGCGAATTGCATGTCTTCAGCGTCCGCATTCACCGCGTCTAGTTCAGCCCCCTCCAGAGGAGGCAACTCGAAATCAGCTAAGTCCTGAAGATTAGTCAGCGTCATGTTCCGGAAGCCAACATTGCGCAGAATTACCGCATCCTCATAGCTTCCGCCAACAATCAGTACGCTACACTGGAGATCGATACCTTGTACGCGAACACAATCCCTTAAAGCTTGTTGAAAGCACGTGCGATCTACCGTCGCGCTGCCGAGTTCTATTTTGTCGCCTTCCATCTCAGTTGGCTTTTCTGCCATTGCTTCCCTGCTTTCTTAGCTGGCAATCCACTCGGTTCCAGCCTACATTGGTAATCATATACGTTGGCATAGCTTTCAGTATTTCATGTCTGATAAATACACCCTTAAACCGAAAGTTTGATGTTGCTATTCGGGCAACATCCGAGTTACACGAAATACTCCGTTCCCCGAATAAATTCGTAATGTGATTATCATAACATCTCCCTATCCCTTACCAGAATGGACAATTACACTGCCAAAATAACGCTTAGTGCGAGAGAGTGCAAGCATTTTTGCAGATATGCCGAGTATAATTGCGATGATGATAAATTGCCAGTAAAAACCAGCTCTCAAAGGTACGGCAAAATCTGCGCCGGTGGTACCCGACGCCAAGAAAAAGACAAGCACTAAGAGCGAACACTCAATTGTCATACGATAAGCACTATCTGGCGCAATCTTCGAATAAATTTGTTTATTCGCAAATCGCAACGCAATCCTGACAATCTTCACCAACATAATCAGATAAATCGCAAAAGCCAGCCATCCGGCATCTGCCAGAACCTGAAGGTAGGTGTTGTGGGCGTTGCCAATATGACTAATAGTCTGTCCCGATTCAAGTGAGAAATGACTTCTGAACAAAATCCGAAAGCCTGCAACGTAGCCCATTCCCCACGGGTGGGCTAGGCAATATCGAATAACAAAACTCCAGGCTTCGGTTCTTCCGCTGGCGCTTTCGAAGCTTCTGATATCCTGCCCGCGGTTGAATATGGTCCATATGCGTCCTCCTCCGACAGATCCTATAAGCATGCCGATGAGTAATACAGTAAGACTGAATCCTGAAATGAACATATACGTTGTGTATCGTCCAATCTTTGCCCAGAAATATCCAAGAACCGCCAGAGAGAAAAGCAGCGCAAGTTCAACTCCTCTTGATCGTGTGCTAAAAGAGCCTGCCAGACCAATAAAGAAGAAAACGGCAGATCGGACTCTTGATTCAAGAGAATGTAGAAATGTATATGCTGAAATAATTGCGATCATGGGAAAGATGAGCACCACTGGTCCCACTGTTCCTCCGCTGAAGTTAACTCCCGCCTCCGACATCTTCGTAACGTACTCTGGTTTAAAAATGAGAACTGCAAAATCAATGATCAAAAGAAGCAATGCAATCATTCGAAGATGAAAGATGCATTGTAACAAATTCATAGGATTTTTATAAATATCCAGAATGAACTCATAGACGCAGATCAGGGTTAGAAAATACAAGATGGAGTATGCTGCAGATACAATGCGGCTGGGAGAGTACATAGAGGAAGTAAAAAAGAGCACATTAAGACTAAAGGCCAACAAAAGAACTGTATGAATCCTTTTGGGGATGACAATAGACCGAGTAGTAGCCATGCGCCAAAGCGCACGGGATGCAATCATCGAGAGTAAGCCAACCTGAATAAAACTCCAGATATCCAAAATACCTTTCGTGGCATCAATGGTATCGTTAGGCGGCCTGAGTATCGGCGGACCGAACGCAAGAAGAAAGATAGGGTACCGTTGCAGGAACTTAAAGAACGATAAGCGCCTGGAGGGCTCCGCTCCGCGTCCCTCGTGTGTGTTAACGACTTTCCTTCGCGCAGGCAGCATCATGGAGTTCCTTTACCCTTTTCTAGCAGTACAATCAACAGTTTCTATACTGCCCGAACCACAAATTAGACGAGTTCAAAGATATGCTCGTTTTGAAATCTTGCATAGAGTACGAGAAATAATAGCTTGATGAATGTCTGTATGCGAATAAAAAAGCCTGAAATTAATGATCACAATAGCTATTCTAAACAAATACTACAGGTAAAGAAGCAGGATGGTCAAACCATGGATAAAATGCGTTAGTATGCAATTCATAAACAAGTGCATGCAGCCAAGGGAGCAATCCTCGCCTAATATTATTTGTACGGTCAAAGTTGCAAATGTTCAAAAAATTCAATACTTGCGAGCAGCGATACACGCCGTAAGACTGTCCCATGATAGATCTTTTGCCCGGGCGATCGCACCGTACGAAAGACTCTCCATTTCTGCTGAAGACATCGTCCCCAGGGTGACCATGGAGTTCGCAATGCCTGTCACCAATAGAGCCTCATTGGCGTCTGCTACAGGAACTACAAGCCCGCAAGAATCGTTGACGATTACGCCAGGTCCTCCTAAATCCAGACATATAACAGGAATGCCTTCAGATAATGCCTCTAAAACAACCAGTCCTCCCGAGTCATGAAGGCTCGGAAAGACAAGAGCGGTGTAACTGCGATACGCGACAATGAGATCCTGTCGAGGATAATTGCCCACATATTCCACAGCATGAGACACTCCGTATCGTCTTGCGACAGCCAGCAGCCAGCCTTTAGCCGGACCATCTCCGATAAGGGTTAGAGTTGCATCGGGTATCGTCTTACGAGCTTCAGCCAGTGCGCGGATAGCCAGATGAATGCCCTTAAAATAATATAATCTTCCAGCGTATACAAACTGTGGATGTTCTGGCGATCTCCGCATGACCGTGGTCGCAGCCGGGCTTTGCGTTGCTACAGCCAAATGCACGGTAACCTTACACTGCCATCTACGTGGAACAAGCCACAGACTCTCTGATGTTGTTACGTAGATGTGTTCCGCGTAAGCGAAGGCGAGATGTGCGAATGGGTTGTAGCGTTGAGCATAAATATTCAAATCGCGTATCAACTCATTAACCTTGCCGCGAAATGGCAACCCCCGACGCAACCGGATGGGCGCGCGCTCGCCGCCAGCAATGGGCCCGATAATAAAAGGAATCCCAAGCCACCCCATGAGCGAGCCATATCGTATGCTGACAAAAGTTACATGGAAGACAACATCAAAAGGCCTAACAGCATGGAGTTTTGCTGCCTTTCGATATGCCCCCCATTGCCACAGCAAAACATAGATATGAAAAAACCAGCCTTGTTTCTTAAGCTTCAAAGCCCACTTTGGAAGATCATAATAGATAAAATGCAGTCCCGGCGTACGACTCAGAGGGTCTGCTTCAATTACTGCTTGGTTGTTGGCTCGCGTGAGAACCCATACTTCATCAGCAAACGGCGCCATATGCAAAGCCCTCTGCCAGCCGACCTCCGGCTCCGATCCTCGATTCGGCTCGCAAGCGTATTCGGAAAGCAGAACCCTCATACTTTCTCCACCTTCTCCATGTATCTGGGGTAGCTCAAGCTGTAGCAGCCTGTCAGCAATCTCCAAAAGATGCGGATGCAGATAGCTATCTTGTGGCGCAAATAATATGTTTTGGGGGCTGTGTGATTCTTCCAGTAACGTGATCGGATAGCCAGATCATCCCGGTCGCTTTGCTCGCGCAGACGCCGGTTTCGCTGCTCTGGATAGAAGCGCATCTGAGACCACCGTCGTTTTACATGCTTAATTTTGGCGTGCTCATCGCTGAATCGGATCCATAGATCTGCATCAAAGGCAAGGCGATAGGTATTAGTAATTCCGCCAACCCGATCATAGATCGATCGCCTCCAGAATGTGGACATACCAGGAATATAGTTGTAAGTGTAAATCCAGAGAAATCTGTTAAAGGGAATTTCTTTTTGTCGACGCAGAATATTTCCATTGGCGTCGATCCACGTTGTATCTCCAAACACCACATCGACGTCCGAATGCCGGAAAAAGAACTCTCCTACTTCACGCAGCGCTCCGGGTTCAAAAAGGTCATCGCTGTTCAGGAAACAGAGAATTTCTCCTGTGGCATGAGAGAAGCCCTTGATGAGTCCTTCGGGGTGTCCGCCATCCGGCTCACTGCACCAGAATTTCATGTGCTGTTGATAATTGCGGATAATCTCCGGGCTTTCGTCCTTTGAACCACCGTCAATCACGATCAGCTCTAGATCTGGATAATCCTGCTCGATAATGGAGAGTAGGGTAAGCTCCAGAAACTTAGCCTGATTGAAGGATGGCACCACAACACTTATCCTGGGGTAGGTATTCATCACTATTCATCTCCGCTGCAAAGATCGCTTTAATGAAAACACAGGTGGTCTATAAGTCTGGAATAACTAGCCAGCACGGAATCTGATTTGGATGCTCCGCGCACAGAGCAAAGATAAAGCGTGCAAAGACTTATCAGGTAGGCCAAAGCCTGCGTTTGGGCCTCATAGCATAACTCTTTGCCAAGCCAAGATTGTGACATATACAGCGCCTGGTTCATGCATTGAACCATCCTGGCCGTTGGCCGGCTCCATAATGCCATCGGCAGCAGGGCAAAGTGAAGCGGGTCAAACAAGGGAAGCTGCTCATGGTCCGCATACTCCCAGTCGAAGACCCTGGCGACACCGCGCTCGACTCGAATATTCCATGCGGTGAAGTCGTTGTGTGCAGCAACTAACAATATTGGCTTTCCTGAAAAAGACTGCTCGATTTGTCGCATTCCCTTATTCATACGGGTTGACCATTCTTCGGAAAGCAGGCCGCTAAGATCTTTTAAGCGCGAACGCATATTCAGGTAAAATCCAGACTCTTGAAGCAACATAGTCTGGCGAGAGTATTTTTGAAACTTCCGCAGAAACTCGACATGCAATTCTCCAAACTGATATTCGATCTTACCTGGAAGCGGGGATTCTGCTACAAAGGAGAGATATGTTCCAGAGCGATGAGCAACAAGATCGGGAATGTGGTCTATAAGCACCGGCTGATCTTGCAAGGCGCGCAACCAATTAGCTTCATTCCGGAGGAGGCGGTCAACTGCTTCTCCAGCACCTGCCTTAACGATATATAGTGGCTTATAGGTCTGTCTGTCTAATAACAGAATAGTGTCTTTTGTCCACGGACCCGGCGCCCCAGCACGACAACAGGATAACCCTGCCTCTTTTCCGATCGCTTCTCTGATCGACGCCAGCCTTCCAGCTTCTACGCAACTTACCGCGCCCAAGAGATGTGGCAGGCGCGTCATGGCGCGCAAGGGAAACCTAATCCACCCCGGGCTGAAAATATTCCAGCATGACTCTCGCGCGGCGACTTCTCGTGGAACAATAATTCTTACACGGCCCTTCCAGCGCAGCGCAAGATGCGTTCCAGCGGCTTGGTCCTGTCTGTTGTAAAAGAAGCCTACGTCATCCACAATTGACTTTTCACTCGCTCATAACCCCGGTGATAGCGTCTTCCGTGTCTGCGATCACCTTGTCCAGTGATTGCGAAGCGTCGATGGTTACATGGTTTGTTTGGTCCCTGACGAAAGCCATGTATGCCTGGCGTTGTCGCATGGTCTCCTCCAAGGGAACCTCCTGCTTGCGCGCTTGCAGTACTTCAGCAGGAGCATCCAACAGCACCCACAGCGTCGGCTGAGGAATCATCCTGCCCACCAACTTGGCGGCCCATAGCGGACCTCCGTAGCGATAGCGCCTGGGGTCAATCAACAGGTCATGATAGTAGCGATCGCAAATAAGCAACGCCTTGCTTTTGTCCTGAAAGAGATTTGCGTACCATTCCTCCATGAGCCAGACAACTATCTTTGCCAGAGAGGAGAGCGATGACCGCGGCGGTTTGCCGTGAGGAACAACATTAATTCCCTTGACGCCACGTCTCCGGGCAATAAGAAACGGCTTCAGGTAGCGCACAGTTGCGACGTGCCCCGCCTGATTCAACTTGCCCATTAATCCCTGAATAACAGAAGTTTTACCTGCACCATCAGGACCAAGAATAACTATTTTCACTTTGTCGATCTCCATCGGTCATATATTCTCGGGCGCTGTTACATATTGTGGACGACAGACAATCCGGAACGACTCCTAAGCTGCCTTTCTGTGCGCTGTGCAATCGCCTCGATGATAGCGGCATACGCATTTTCTGTAACGCTAGCTGCTGGCTTGTTAGCGTCCAGAATAACATACTTTTTTCTTGTATTTACGAAGGAGCGGTAAGACTCAATCTGCCGGAGTGTTTCAGAAGATGGAACTTCTCCATTTCTGGATTGCGACCCTTCAGTGGCCGGGTCTAGTAATATCCAAAGATCGCATGAGGGAAGCAGTTGCACTACAAGCCGCGCAAACCGTGTTGGTACGCGATCACGGTACATTTCTGCGTTGATTAATATGTCGTAGTAACCGTTTTCGATAATTCGAAGTGTTAGATTATCCTTTTTTCTGAATTGGCTGAGCCATTCTTCAAGCAACCACCTGGCAATTCTCATCTTGGAGACCGAAGGTTTGCTTCGAGCTTTGGCGCGGTAATCTACACTCGTTGTTCTGTTCAATGACTCGCGCCCAAAAGTAAATTGCGATCCTAAATTGCGTCTCTCTACCAGTTTTGCTGTGTATAGGAGTAATGGTACAAGGCTTTCAATAATTCCTGTCTTGTTATAACCAACCGGACTCAATATGCATATTGATTCGATAGTCTTTGGCGTACAGCGCACAGCCAATTCACGCATATAATATCTGAAAACGACTATAAAGCAGTGAACTGGCCTGCGTAGCAGATTACGCAAAGCTAGCAAAACACGAAGCGGGGTTACGCAATCCTGTATCTTTTCGCGATCGCCACACTTCACAGAATCTACTAATCGCGTAGCAGCTTTCAGCCCGAAGCTCGGCGTTAGTGCGGTAATCACGGTAGATCTCTGGCCTGCAAATATTTCTTGTACTTTTGGGAAATATTTTTCCTTTATAGTCCTGCCAATTAGCAAGCTGGATAACAGAGATATTATTGCTTCATGAAACGGGGAAGGTACAAGAAAACTCAGGTTGCCAGCATTGCGCCGAGTCGCCTCCTGCATTACAGTATCTGTTCTCAGGTACGGGAGTCCTTTCCAATTCAAATTCCATATAAAGTCAACCGCCAATGCGCGAATACCCACGGCTGGAGAAACACCTTCTACAAACGTGTGTGCCACATAATAACGCTCTGCATAGCCTACAATGCGAATGCCTTGAATTGAGCGGAGTGCGCGTACGGCAGCCGAAAGATCGGACCGATAAATCAGAATATCCAGGTCGCTGCCAACATTTCTGGCAGGAAAGCCTTCATAATTCCGTAAAACACAAAATTGTACACCTCCATTGTCAAGCGCCTGAAACAGCGCCAGGAGAAACTCGCTCAACGATATCGATTGCGGCTGAACTTGCAGTGCCGGATTGTCCTGCATGTTTATCCTAAAGGAATGATGAACGATTTAATTACAATTGCCAGCTGGCTGGAAGACAAAAGTCTTACGTCTATGCCAATGTTTACTTGTGAGCTAGGTATCTCAATAAGCGCCGTGAAATGTCTGCGGGGTTGAGTATAACGCCGAGGCATAAGTGGCCCGCTGCATACATATAATGTCCATCCAGATATCTATTTCCAGCTGTCCGCATATGTAATTTGGAAGAGTCTTTGCGAAAACGATTCATTCGAGACCATACATCCTGTGGTTGAGAAAGCCGGAACTGTTCAAGCGTAAGCTCAGGAAGAGATTTCATGCGTCTCCAATAAGAGTCTCTTGTCCATCTTGTCTTTTCGCGCATTTCCGCATACGTACGATATGTATTAGCATTTGTCTGAAAACGGTAATAAATCAGAGGTTCAAGCATAACCAACACTTTGCCGGTTTGCGCCAGACGGCATTCCATATCCCAGTCATCTACCGGATAGTAGGCCTGCCTGAAACCGCCGATGTATCTTAGTGCGTCCGTTCTAATAAACATGGTAGAACAAAGCAGGCAGCCATCCTCAATCGGCTGATACTCCTTTAATTGTCCTGGCGCCATCACCACCCTGTCTTTATTCGACCAACTATGTTTGCTCCCTAGCTTTGCAACGTAAGAAAAAAGACCAATGGCTTCGGGGTGATCCTTCATCACCCGCAATTGACGTTCCAGCCGATCAGGGAAACTAACATCGTCCTGGTCGCTGCGTGCGATATACGGCGCCCTGGCTTCCGTAATTCCCAGATTCAAGGTGTGGCAGAGACCGGCATTCTCTTTCTGGATCAACCGGACCCGTTCATCTTTTATGGATCGAACAATATCAGCCGAGTTATCGGTGCTTCCATCATTAATCGCAAGCAGTTCAAAATTATTAAATGTCTGGGTAAGCAGCGAGCTAAGCGTCTCGGCGAGAAAAGCTGAGCCGTTATAGATCGGCACGATAACGGAGATTTCAGGTAACTTCATGTTAACTTACGCTCAAGTGTAATGACTTTGCCTCCCAGATTATGCAATGAAAAAACTTCACTCTGTTACAGCGGGAGGTCGCAGTGCGGTAACCGGTTCCGCGCGACGTTAGCTGATTTTCGAAGCAGGGAGATGCCAACGATTCCTTGAAACAGAATCTGTGATCCGATAAGTCCGAGAATTGAACCGCTTAATCCCAGCCACTTTGCCATCGGAACCGCAAAAGCAAACGCAAAAGCAGTCATTGCCAGGTAGGACCAGAAGATCGGCACTGTATACTCCAGGGCCTGCAAGCCGGCACGCAACGGTCCGCCCATGAAGACGATGACATATAGCAGAGCATAGAACTGCAGAATATAACTGTACTGAACCATCTCAGGTCCGTAAATCAAGCGCAGCCAAAAGCCAGGCGCCGCCGCTATGCCGATGGCGAACAGCAAAGTAAGCCCGCCCCACTTGACCAGGATCGACCGCGTGTAAGCCAGCATTTTATGCGCACCGCCTTCGCGAAAGCGACGTGCGGTCTCCACAGGAACCACGTTGTCCAGTCCCTGGAACCAGACATGGGTCACGCCCATCAGATTTTGCGAGGCCCTCAAAACACCGGCCGCGGCAGCGCCGTAATAGACCGGGGCGGCAATGATAAAGAGGTTGCCGGAAGTCCATTGCAGCAGGGATGAAACGCTTAACCAGCGGGAGATATTCCAGTGCCGTCGCGAAATAGTCCTGATCCACTCCTGATGGAACTCGAGCGGCTCCATCCAGAACCATCCAAGTACCAGCCCGAGGATCGAGGTTCCCGCCATAACCCAGAGCGCAGTCGCGCTGTTCAGATATCCCATCCGATGAAGCAGGAAGAGAATGGGTAGTTGCGTTAGGTAGCTTAGGGCGTCATCGGCGAGCGCATGGCTGCTCTGGCGGGTTGAGAAAAAGTAGCGCCGGACAAAGTCCTGTGCCTGATATGCAAATGCGGACACGGCGAGAGGCAGCGCAAGCTGTTGAAGGTCCGCATGAAGAAAATAGCGGCTGGAAACCTTCAGGGCAGCGAAGACAAGAACAAAGCAAAAGGAAACAAGGACCAACTCCTGGAAGACGACGGCTCCGAAATAGGAGGGCCTGTCCTTCTCTTCCTGCTTAGGCCCGATGCTCATCATCGGCGCGATAATCAGCGCGGCCTGGAGGCTGTTCACAAATAACACAGACATCCAGGCAAGCGAGAAGATACCAAACTCGCGCAGGCCCATGAAGCGGAGAAGCATTACATTGGTCAGGAAATTTGTTGCACTGACAACAGACTGATCGGTAAGCGCCCAGATTTCTCGTCCCAGAAACTGCCGGAAAAAGCCATGCCGTACTCGTTCCAGGAGTGTGGCTTCTGCTCTCATCCCGCCCCCAAAACGCCCATAGTGATATCGGCGTTGCGCCGTGCGGTTTGCGGTGACCTTTCAGTTAGCAGGATTGCCTCCAGGCAGCTCGCGCGACAGTGCTGCTTATGAAGAAATAGCCCCTGAACTGGCGGGGCTGATTTGTAACACTCTATGCCGAAATTTCAGCAGGAGAATTAGCGCCGTGTCGGATTGCATGAACTCCCAAAAGGATGCGCTTGAGTTATCGAAGGATGGCCGCCGTGGCAGCTGACGAAAGAATCGTCTGCGTGCTTGTTAGTATCGATTTGGTTTTGCTCATAGGCACGTAAACAATGTCTTGCGCCTGCAGTTGGAGCGGCGTCTGAGTTCCCTTTGCGATGGAATCATAAGAAAGGGGAAAATCCAGCACGGTTCCGTCCGGATTGCGGCGAATCACCCGTAGGCCGCCGGTTTTGGCCTGCAAGACTGTTCCTCCGCTGAGCGCCAGGGCCTGGGCAACATTCAACTTTCCATCTTCCTGCATCACGTAGCCCCCCGGCCTGTTGACCGCGCCCAGAACATAGACGATGCCCACGCGCGGAATGGTGATCGTATCGCCGGGGCGCAGCAGAATGGCGTCTGTCTCTCGGTTGCCCTGACTACGGGAATATGGAACCTCCTCCTCTGGCGCAGCGTCATCGGCTCCGTGGCGAATCTTGATGCGCGCGCCGGCTAGTTGGGTCACGCCGCCAACCTGGGCAAGAATTTCGCCGAGCCTTGTGGGAGCAATCAGCGCCACCCGTCCCGGAGTTAAGACTTCTCCCATCACGGTCACGTATTGGCCGGCATACTGCAACACATCAACATTCACCTGCGGCTGGTTCAGAATTTGTCTGTCCTTAAAGGCGGCCTCAATGCGCTTTGCTGCTTCAGACATAGTCAACCCGCGAAGATTTACCTTGCCGCATAACGGAAGAGATAGATCTCCTTCAGGGTCCACGCGGTACGAACCGGTTAACTCGGGATTGTCGTAGACGCTGACGCTCAACAAATCTCCAGATACGATGCGCAACTCGGAAAAGTCCTTGGGAAGAAGGGTTGGTCCACCACTTTGAGGCACGGACCTGCCGCTGGAGGAAGACGAATGTAACGCGGGAACAGAAGAGACTAACCCCTCCTGCGATCCCTGAGCATTTGCCGGCATATTCATGGTCGCCAGCAGCAAGGCAACCCCGAGAAAAAACAGAAGGCCGCGGTTGATAGTTAGCCTACTTTTTCTCATCGCCATAATAGCTCTGCACATTGTAGCCATACACGCTCCGATATTCAGTTGCGGACATATCCACTGCTTCAATTACCAGGCCGAGAATATGAACGCGGTTCCGGGCAAGGGACTGGATAAAGCGCTGCAACGCCTTTCGAGTCGTTCGACCCGCGCGCAGCACACCGATGGTTCCATCGCAGTGAGCCCCCACGATAATCGAGTCGGCGACCGGCAAGGTGGGCGGGTTGTCCACCAGCACAAGGTCAAACCGCTCCCGCGCGATTTCAATTACCTTTCCGATCTCGCCCGATCCCAGAAGCTCCGAGGCAAGCGGGGATTGACGTCCGGCGGGCATCAGGGTAAGGTTTGGCTCCACGGGATGGACTATCAGAGCATTATCAAACGATTTCAAGCCGACGAGAACATCCGCTAACCCATCTTCCCGCGTCGCACGGAAGAGGGCGTGCTGCCGGGGACGTCGCAGATCGGCGTCCAGGATGAGCGTCTTCATGCCGGTTGCGGCAAATGCCAGCCCCAGACTATAGACGGTATAAGACTTGCCTTCTCCGGGCAAAGCGCTGGTAATGGATATAACCCGCAGTTTACGCCCCACGCCAGAGAGCGTCAGCCCCGACCGTAAGCTGCGGAACGCTTCGGCCGTCGAGCATTCCGGAGACACCAGAAAAGGACTCGATTCCGCCGCCAGGGCGCCTTCGCGCGGCTTGGCTTCCATGCGGTGAAATGGAATCATGCCCAGTACAGGCATTTCCGTCAACGTCTCCACCTGGAAGCTGTCGGTGAGCGTATCGTCCTGACTTTCCAGAAGGAAGGCCATGCCAGTACCAAGAATCAGACCACCCCAAAAACCGATAGTAATAAACAGATGAGTCTGCGGCATCCAGGGTGTGCCAGGAGGACGCGCGGGGTCAGCCACGGTCACATTCGTTGCGCTGTTGCCCGCGTCAATGTTAGCTTCCTGCAGCCGGGCATAGAGAGCGTCGTATAGATCGCGGCTGGAGCGGGCCTGCGCCATCAGAACTCCCAACTGCACAACATCGTCGTTCATCTTGCTGGTTATCAGCTTTTGCGCTTCAAAGGCGGAACGCAGCGCCTTTTCATTCTCCTCCGCAAGAATAAGATCGTTCTTTGCCCGTTGCTTGATCTTCTCCATCTCTTTCTGTATCTGGTCGTGAACCGACTTCACTTGATTGGCTATTTCAGCCAGATGAGGATTCTTAGCGCCATACTTAGTCTCCGCGTTGGCATACGCTACCCGCAACGACGCCTCCTGCGTCCGCAGAGCATTGAGAGTCTCCAATCCGCCGCCCTGGGTGAGGACGGTCGAGTTATCGATACCTGGGAGAGAACTGGTGCCGAGCGAGGAGACCAGGTCTGGATTACCCGTTGTCGTAAGACGGTAGATTGCCTCATGCGCCATACGCGCGGCTTCTGCCTGCGTAACCTCAGTGTTCAATGTCGTGAGACGTTCCAGCTCCGGTATGCTGCCAGAGCCTCCTCCGCCTCCTCCGCCACTGCTGCCGCTTATCCCGGATGTAGACCCGCCCCCAAGCGTAGTCAGGCCCAGCATCCCGGCGGATAGATTGTGAGAGCGTTCGAACTCCGCTACGGCCTGCTGGGTTTTGGCAACCTGGTCGGAAAGATCACCCAACTGGGAGGATAGCCACTGCGATACTTCCTTCGATGAACTGAAGTTTGAACTAAGTAGATAAGATTTGTACTCGGCAACTACCTGGTTGGCAATCTTCGCGGCCTGTACTGGATCCCTGTCTGTGACAGTAATGGCAATAAGACGCGAATTGCCTATTTCTTTAACCTGTAGATGTCCCTTGAAGTTGCCAATCAGGGCTTCCCGTTGCAAGGCTGGCAGGGCTTCCGCGCTCACTATAGGCCCATCCTCCGTGCTGAACCGGTCAGGATTCTCAGCGCGGAGCATTCCCATCTTACCCATCACGGCCAGAGCAATCGAGTCGCCTTCGATGACCGCCGTTTCGGTCTCGACCTTGGTTTTCAGCTCATCCTCGCCGCCCCCGGCCAGTGTGGCAAGGTTGGAGAGCAATGAGGCTCCGCTGCTTTTTTCCTCATTGAGTTCGATGATGGCGGTGGCTCTGTATTTCGGATGCATTAAAACGCAAATGAGGACCGCCATCGCCACACAAGCTATCGTGCAGCCAGCTACTACGATTCTTCGCTTCCATGGAACAAGCGCCAGCTCCCGGAGAGACACCTCATTCTCGGGATCTAAGAAGTGGCCGCTCTCGGGGAACGAACCTATGGGTAGGCCAGTTTGATCTTCATTCTCTTCAATCAAGTGGATTCCTCTTCTCTGGACTTCGGCTGGCTTGTCATGGAGTTGGGCTCAATTCCATTTGCGCGGGAAAGTTGGCGCAACACAACCGCGCGGAACCCTGCATGAGATGTCTTCACCTGCTACTTTTTGAGCAAAGCTTCGCTATCCTCACTTGGGTGGGGTAGTTTTCCACAGACTATCCCGCCAGAAAAATGACGGTCGCTTCGTAGCTGGATCGCTCACAGGGTGTATGTTCCGGCATTCGTGCTACATAGTCTTGATTTGCCTGCCTCATCAGCAAACCCCAGTAGCTAAGTTGTAGACTAACAACGGTAAACGCCGCCGTCAACTTACGAACGGGGGGCATTGGCATTACCGTACTTGCCGGCTAGTAGACCTGATCCTGTTCGCACAGAGTCATCCGCACTTTTTATCAATTGTGTTTTGTTCAAGTTACGACTGCCCATCACATCCTGGCTGCGCAGCGCATGGTCGCGTTAAGCCAAATCGGGAAGAGATGCAAGTCAGACACCAGCACCCGGATCGTTCCACCGTGAGAAACTGTCACCAGGAGTTCCGGTCGCGCATCTCTAACAGTATGAGCACAGAAAAAGCTACCTTTGGAGCAGGATGTTTTTGGGGAGTCGAGGCGGCTTTTGCTGCTATTCCCGGTGTTACGGCGACGACCGTTGGCTATGAGGGCGGCTCGCTGGAGCGGCCCAGCTACCAGGATGTATGTACCGACCAGACCGGCCACGCTGAAGTGGTCGAGGTGGACTTCGATCCTGACCGGGTCAGCTACGAGCAGCTGCTGGACGCCTTCTTTGCCCTCCACGACCCCACCACCCTCAACCGTCAGGGACCAGACCGGGGAACGCAGTACCGCTCGGCCATTTTCTGCCACTCGCCGCGGCAAGAGTCCCAGGCTCGCGCCAAAATCGAGCAGCTAACCGCCCAAGGCCGCTTCAAGCCCAAGAGCATTGTCACCAAAGTCGAGCCCGCCCTGACCTTCTGGCGCGCCGAGGAGTATCACCAGAAGTACCTCGAAAAACGCGGCCAGGCAAGCTGCCACATTTAGGGAACAGGGCGCCGTTGGTGTCGGTTCTAGCCTTTCTCTTCTGTTGCGGCCACGACAGCCGCTCCCGGCTCCTCCCGCCACAGCCACACAATCCACCACACCAGCGCTGCCAGATATATCAGCTCGTGGGCGAAGGCAAAATCGAACCGCAGGCGCATTACACTCGCTTGCTCAGCCGGGGTGAAATGAAGCGTCCGCAGAACCACCACCTCGTACACCAGCAAGGAGACGGCCAAGGCAAAGAGCCCAATCACAATGCTTTGCGTGTGGCTCCTCCAGCCGGCCTTGTAGTGGCGGCCAAAGAGGAACACCAGCAGCCCCAGCCCCCCGGTGAGCAAGGCAACCAGCAGGTCGCCCTTCTGTGCTGCAAGTTGCATCAGGTAGAGCTTCACCAATAACGTGCCCCAGGGCAACTGCTTCCATACCGGCCACGGTCCTAAAATTGTAAGTATCCCTCCGGCCACCAGCAGCAGCCCCACGGTGTTTACGAGGAAGGTGGAGCGCTGAACTCCGGCAAAGGCCCGCCGCGCCATCTCCACCAGCACCAACAGGCCCACTATCGTCGTCAGGTTTGCCAGCGTAAGAGTAATCACGCCATAAGGGAGGTTCGCCATCCGGCCATTAAGCAGTTCCTCGGTCATCAGCCGCAGGGCAAACAGCGCGATGCCGGCGGTGAACCACGGATAGCGCCGCGCTCGGTCACGGCCCAGCAGAACCACCAGCAAAACCAGTTGCGCGGCAAAGGTCAGCGTCCAGAGAATTCGTTCGACGGATGCCATCTGGCGGAGAAAAAAATCGAAACTAAGTTGCATTTGAACCTTATCCGGGCCGCTTGGGAAGAGCGTCGCAGGCCTCATTCCAGTTTAACTGTCCACGGTCTACTTCCGGGCTCGGGCAATCCATGCAGCCAGGTAGATCGCCTTACTGGGGTTGGCGGCAACAATTGCCTGGTAGTAAGCCACCCGCTGCTGCTGGAATGCGGCAACCAGGGTCGCCGGATTGCATGCATTGGCGGCAGCTACCGTTTTTGGCCCCCACTCACCGTCTACCACCAGCGGGTCACTTAACGTAAACGAATTGACCGCCTGCTGCAAACAGCGCACCGAAGTGCCGCTGCCGCCATTGACCGCAAAATCGAAGACCCGCTTGCAAACCTCGCCGGAAACCAGTTGCGCATACCAAATGTTCCAGAAGTGGTTCTCATAGAACTGCTGTACGAGCGGCTCGCGGCTGTCCTGGTCTGCCGCGGCGATGGCCGCAAACTCCGCCGGCCACGCGCCCGAGTTGATGCCGCTGATGGCGAAGCAGGGGCCGGCAACTCCGCCGGGGCAAGCATCCGGAACCTGCGCGCAGGCGCGCGCGGGATCCTCGTTGTCCATCATCCAGTTGTAGGCGGTATTCCAGTTTGCCATAGGTCCTCGGAGGAGGGTGGGTGCGCGATGGAGACGCTCAGGCCGCATTGCGCGATGGTCAAGGAGTGGGTCGTTACAGAGAGGCACGATACTGAAAAGACGAACGGCCGGGATAGCAGACCACGCCCATGGCTGCGTCCCGGCCGTTCGAGGAGTATACACACTCTGTTTCTGAAATTGCCTATTTCCACTGTTGCACAAAGGGCGATAATTATACGCAAAAGCGCGGCGCTTATTATCGTATAAAGTTCATTATTTGCTGAAATTCAAGAAGACGAAAGCGGGTTAATCGAAAGAAGAGAGCGAGAAGCATGGTGCGCCCGGAGAGATTCGAACTCCCAACCTAACACTCCGGAGGCGATCGCTCTATCCAGTTCAGCTACTGGCGCATTTCTGGTAATGAGCCACCCGCTGCTGCTGAAAGGCCGCAATCAGCGTAAGAGAATTGCAGGCATTTGTGGCGGCCACGGTTTTTGGCCCCCACTCGCCGTCTACCACCAGCGGGTCATTCAAGGTAAACGAGTTGACCGCCTGCTGTAAACAGCGTACTGCCATGCCGCTGCCGCTGTTGACCGCAAAATCAAAGACCCGCTTGCAGACGTCGTCGGAATTCAATTGCGCCAGCCAACCATTCCAGAAGTGCTTCTGATAGAACTGCTGAACGAGCGGCTCGCGGCTGTCCTGGTCTGCCGCGGCGATGGCCGCAAACTCCGCCGGCCACGCGCCCGAGTTGATGCCGCTGATGGCGAAGCAGGGGCCGGCAACTCCGCCGGGGCAGGCACCCGGAACCTGCGCGCAGGCGCGCGCGGGATCCTCATTGTCCATCATCCAGTTGTAGGCGGTGTTCCAGTCTGCCATAATCCCTCATCTCTCCAGAATTCAAAAGGTTGAAAGTGGGTTAAGCGAATGGACAGATTGTGAAAGATGGTGCGCCCGGAGAGATTCGAACTCCCGACCTAACGCTCCGGAGGCGTTCGCTCTATCCAGCTGAGCTACGGGCGCACACTATCAGCATACCGCACCTGAGATTCATCCGGACAATAACCGCTTGTCCGCCCCCGGGGTTGCGCGTCTGAAGCTCTTGAAGGGTAAGGCGTTAGCCGTGACGATTGAACAGGTTACTGTCCATGCGGTGAGGCTTTATCCAAAGATGAGTTGATTTATGGACAGGATGCGCAGTTCCGCACGGTCAGATCACCACGAACGGGAATCTGAACCCCATGCCTCATCCAAGGTCGGGGTCTTTGCCGGAGACGCTGTTGGAATACTGCCCCTCGCTCGCGACCTGGCTGTGCCGCGAGTCCATCCATTGGTCGATTAGGAGTGTCTCTTCGGGGCTTGCCGCGCCCTCCAACTCCGATGCGCTCCTGATCAACTTCTTGCGGACACTGGCGGCGCGTTGCGCAGCGGCTGCTTTCTCCTCCTGGGTGGCGGAGTAAAAGTTGGCCGCGTTGACGGTCATGGAGTTCCCGTGGATATGCATCGTTCCCTCCTGCAAGGCGGGAGGGCAATCTCCGGGCCGGAGTCATTGCATAAACATAAGAAAATACTTATTTTGCGGCTATTTGGAACGTCTCGTCCTGTTGACCTTATCAGTGGACTAAACTTTGAGAAGTGGTTGCGAGCCGGTCAACCACGTTGGAGACAAGTTTTGTCGAAATATCACAAGTCGGTAATGCCCAACAAGTCGCGCGCGGGCGCGCTTCCGCTGGTGGCCATTGTGGGTCGGCCCAACGTGGGCAAATCCACGCTCTTTAACCGGCTCACCAGCAGCCGCCGCTCGATTGTGGGCGACGAGCCGGGGATCACCCGCGACCGCATCTATGGCGAGTTCGAGTGGATGGGGCGGCGGTTTCGCCTGGTCGACACCGGCGGCATGGTGCCCGACGACGCGGAGCTGATTCCCACAGAGATTTATGCCCAAGCCCAGGTGGCTCTGGAAGAGGCTGACGCGCTGGTGATGGTAGTGGACGCGCGCACCGAGCTGGCCAGCCCGGACTACGACCTGGCGCGGATGCTGACTCGCGGCGGAAAGCCGTTGTTTCTCGCGGTGAACAAAGTCGAGGGTGAGGCCATGGCGATGGTGGCGGAGAACTTTCGCCAGCTCGGCATCCGCAACGTTTATTCCATCAGTTCCGAGCACGGGTTGGGCATTGGCGATCTGCTGGAAGCGATTTCGGCAGCGATTCCCGCGCCGCCGGAGATTGTTGCCGAAGCCTGCGATGAAGCTGAAGAAGACTCGCAGGACGTGCAGTCCCCTCACCGCACCCACGGCGAGTTTGAGCAGCACGAGACCTCGGTGGCCATCATAGGGCGGCCGAATGTGGGCAAGTCTACCCTGCTCAATGCATTAACCGGGACAAGCCGGGCCATTGTTTCGCCCATTGCCGGGACGACCAGGGACGCTGTAGATGAGGTTATCGAGTTTGAAGGCCAGCAACTGCGGTTTGTGGATACGGCGGGCATACGGCGCAAGGGCAAGACGCACCTGATGGCGGAGAAGATGAGCGTGGTGATGGCGCGGCGGCATCTGGAGGCGGCCGATGTGGCGCTGCTGGTGTTGGATGCGACCGAGGGCATCACGGGAGCCGATGCCACCATTGGCGGCTATGCCCACGAGAGCGGGCGCAGCGTGATTATCGTAGTGAATAAATGGGACTTGGTGACCACGGGACGCAAGGACGGAAAGCCGCCGGCAGACCGCGAGGTTTTTGAAGAGCAACTGCGTAGGGTGCTGAAATATTTAAATTACGCGCCGGTGATCTTTCTCTCCGCGCTGGAAGGAACAGGGCCCGAGGCCAAAAAAATGCTGCGCGTGCTGCACGAGGTGGTGGCCGTGGCTGCGGAGCGGCGCAAGCGGGTTTCGACCGGGCAGATGAACCGCTTTCTGGAGAAGGTCGACTTTCAGAGAGCCCCCGTGCCAATGGCTAAACGGATTCGTATCTTCTACATGACGCAGGCTGCCGTGGCTCCGCCGACCTTTGTGCTGTTCACCGACCGGGAGATCAAGCTGCACTTCAGCTTCGAGCGGTTTCTGGAAAACCAAATTCGAGAAGCCTTCGGGTTCAAAGGGACGCCGATCTGGTTCAAGGTGAAGGCGCGGAACGAGAAAAAGGGCGAGTAGGGCGGATAAGTGGCGTTATAGGACGACTTATTGGGCGATTTTTGGGGTTCTTGAGTGCGCGAAAGGTGTGCTTAGACGTGCACCTATTTCTGGCAAAGTTGGGTACAAAGTGTTAATCTATGGATGATTGGGCCTGTAAATTACTGCAAGTCTATGGTTCTTCATTGGTTATATAAAAAATGAGGGTGCGGTCTCATTCTTTCCGCACAAATCCCCACAAACACAAAAATTCATGAATGCGGCAGTCTGAGTTGAACGATTCAATTTTCAAGGAGGGAAGATATGGAAGAGTCAAAGGGAGATTTCAAACGGGAGTATCTGTGGGAACTGAGCATACCGCGGGTGCAGCTTTTAGCGCTGGCGGAGGCGGTGCCCGAGGAACGGTATGGCTGGAGGCCGGCGGAGGATGCGCGCGCGTTTTCCGCAGTGCTGGTACACATTGCGGCGGGCAATATGATGCTGCTCTGCCGGGCAGGGGTGAGCGCGCCGGAGGTGGTGGAGATATGCGGCGCCGTGGAGAGCGATTCCCCGGCCCAGTGGGCGGCGGTAATTCGCCGAAGTCTTGAGCTGGAGAGGATGGTGACGGGGAAGGCGGCGGTGCGAGCGTTACTCGAAAAGTCGTTTGCGACGGTTGAACGCTGCTTTAACGCGGAGACGGAAGATGCGATGGGAAAAGCGGCGAATTTCTTTGGCGAGCAGACGACACAACGCAGATTGTATCTGCGCATGCTGGCTCACTCGCACGAGCATATGGGGCAGGCGATTGCGTATGTACGGTCGATGGGCATGAAAGCGCCGTGGCCCGATCCGCTGAAGAATCTTGTCCGGATTGTGGCGGGGAACTAGAACCGGTCTCATAAACCATCAGCAATAAGTCGCGGAATGCATGAGACCCGCGTTGACCACCCCAACGAGTAAAAATCACTCGTTGGGGGCCCGGTTTGTTCGCGGGTCTCACAGCCGACATAATGGAATCTAAGCTATTTATGAGATCGGTTGTAGCCGTTCAGGCAGACGGCGCTTGCGCGCCATGAGGTTTGTCGATTCCCACCCTTCGCAAAGTACGCGAAGGATGGGGCACCCGAAGATAAGAATACGACCGTTTCCGTGCTAGAATCCATCCCATGATTCCACGTGGACTCTATTTATTCTGTTATGCGCTATTTATGTGCATCGCAAGCCACAATCAATTGGCAGGGCAAGAAACCGCATTACAGCCTCCCGCCAGTCAGGCTATCCAGGTCTATCTAACCGCAGCGGGCAAGGCGGATTCCGCAGCGATAATGACCCAGTCAGAACTCAGTGTCTCCATTGACAAGCAACCAGCTCAAGTGACTTCACTGCGCTCGGCGAAGGATGAGAAGCTGCTCTTCGCTGTGCTGATTGATAGAAGCACGTCGCGAACCTCGCAAGCGAAGTCAATCAGGAAAGCGGCCATGTTGCTTTTTCAAGGCTTGGCTACCAATGGGAATCAGGGGTATATCGTCTCATTTAATGAAAGCACTTTGATGAGCAAGAGGCCTCTTAAGACCTCCGAGGCGCGGGAGATAATCAACGGCATTCAATTTGGCGGAGGAACAGCACTTTATGACGCGATCTTTTCAACAATTAGAGATGTTTTGAACAGATCAAAGAATCCCGATTTCCCGCGCCGGGTGATTATTCTAATTTCCGACGGGGGAGATAATGTTAGCCGTGTATACCAATCAGAAGCAGAGAAAATTGCCAATGCAGAAGGGGTTGCGATCTTCTCTCTGGCTACCCCAAACCCAAACTATGAACGGCGTGGGGAGCTTATCTTGAATGATGTCAGCAACCCGACTGGCGGCAAAGTAATCCTCTCCAATGAATTAGAGGATGGTGTCGCGCCTCTGCTCACAGCGATTCACGGACAGTGGGTTTTGAGTCTTGTCCCTCAACAAGCTCCGGATCAGAAACTACATTCGCTCTCAGTCAAGACCACGCAACGACACGTTTCCCTATCTGTGCCCGCAAAGATTTTGCTTCGTTAGGGAAGTTTTTGCGGGTTGGGTTGGCTTGAGCTAGATGGATTTTCCGCGGGATATTCGATCCTGGTGATGTGGACGCTGGCCTGGGTTTCTGGGACGGCGCCGTCGTTGACCTGGACCTCGGTGGGCTTGCCCTGGATGAGGAGGCGCTGGATGGCTTTGCCGCGGGCGGGGATGCGGAGGCGCTGGGTGACGGAGCGCAAGTCGGAACCCGTGCCGGAGCGGACAGTGACCGGGACGTCCGCTGTGGCATAGCCGGAGTTGGATACGTTGACGGCGACCAGCCAGTTGCCGGCCGAGGCGGAGGTGGGAAAGACGCCGTCGATGGCGAGGTCGGGCAGGCCTTTGTCAGCATCGACCCAATCGGCAAAGAACCAGGCGAGGTCGGGGTGGGAATCGGAGGCTTCGAGGAGTTTTTCGAAGGGACTAGCCGTCCGGGCAGAGACGCCTTCGGCGTGAGTGGGGCTGGCGGGAGTGGTGGAATTTAGAGATGAATTTGCGGAAGAGCTTTCCGCAGGGGATGAATGGATGGGTTGAAACCGATCCCTACCAGCCCCCGTTGAATCTTTGCTGTTTATGTACGGGCTGAAGCCCGTACCCTTCAGGGCGGCGGAGAGAGCGGGGTCGCCGGCCAGGTCGCGGAGCATCCAGAGAACATAGGCCGCCTTGGTGCGGTAGTAGATGGGCGAGATGGCCGCGGCGAGGGGTTGGCCAGGGCTTTGACCAGGGCTGGCGGGCTCGGCCAGGGCGAGAGCGGCGCGGTCAGCTTCCAGAGCTTCCAGGGCAGTGTCGCGCCCGTACTTTCTTTCCGCCCACAAAGTGCCCATGAAGTTGGCTACGCCCTCGTTGAGCCAGGCGGGAGGCGGGGGCGGCGAGTTGGGAAAAGCAGGCGAATTTGATGGTGCTGGCGAAATTGAAGAGGCGGGCGAATTTGGCGTTGTAATCCAGGCGTGGGTGAGGGTGTGAACCAGAATGCTGTTCAGCGGAGAGGACTTGTCTTTGGAGGCGGGCTCGCGGAGAGGGGCGACGAGCAGCGCGCCGGTTTCAAAGGGGACGTCGCCGGGGTCGGGCAGATCGAGGAGGGTGAGCGGGGAGCGGGGCTCAGGGCCGAGCCAGCTTTTGAGAAAGGGGATCACGTTGGCGGCGGCGGCGGTCCAGAATTCGACGGCGACGTTGTTCTCGGGGAGGGCCCAGGCGGTGAGGTTGGGGCCGGGGTGGGACGCGCGGATGGCGACAAAGAGGCTGGGGGCCTCGAAGCCGAGAGTGGTGGGGCCGGAGTCGGCCGTGGCGATGCTAGCGACCTCCTGGGTCTGGTCCAGAGAGCCGGAGGGTTCAGTGATGGCGAGTGGGACGGAGCGGCCGTTGATGAGGGCGACGGTGGGGGCCTGGCCGTGAGGGAATTCGACGGTGAGGCGGAGGCGGAAGCGCGCGCCGCTGAGGCGGAGCTTGTGAGTGCCGATCTCGTCGAGGAGACGCGCGCCATCGCCGAGCAGGACGGGAGCGCTGGAGACGGGGTACCAGACCACGTTGCCGAAGCCGCGCAGGCCGGTGAAGGGGAGGCTGATCTGATCCCAATCGGAGCGGAGGGCGAGCGAGTCAGGCGCGCCGATGGATTGCAGGCGGCGGGTGGAGAGGGCGATGGGGCCGGAGTAGGTGACGTCGAGCGAGAGGGATTGGCCGGGCAGGAGTGGCTGAGCGAGGGGGAGATCAGCTTCGTGCAACTGGCCGGTGTGGTCGGCGTCGGAGTTGACGGTGACGACGTGGAGGGGGATGGCCTGAGCCTGGCCGTCGGGGGTGGTGAGGCGAATGCGCTCCCAGTTAAGCGAGGAGGAGATTTGGAGGGGAATGAGGGAGAGCGGGGTCTGGCCGTCGTTGCGGAGGGTGAGCAAGGCGCGAACGGCGATCTGCTGGCTGGCAGGGAGAAGATGGACGTCGAGGTCGAGGGCGGCCACCTGCGGTGGGGGTACCTCCGGTGCGTTTGACTGCGCCTTCGGCGCGACGGCCTGGATTGCAGGCGGAGCTTCCTGGCCGGTCTGTGTGGTGGTCTGCCCGGACTCGTCGGTGGAGCGGGAGAAGAGAACTGTTCCCTGGTGGGGCTGGTCAGGTTGGGCGGCCGGTGGCTGCTGGGCGGGCGGAGTGGTTTGCGCGGGACAGGGGAGAGTTGCAATGCAGAATGCGGCGATTGCACCGATGCGGGGAAGAGAGAGCTTCATGAGCCCAGGCCTTTCTGTTTCTTTGGTTTCGACGCGACGGCAGGGATGGGGGCGCTTGCGGCGCGGCCAACTGCGCCTACTGCGCGCATAACTACGCGGCGCTGGCGGAAGGCTTCGAAGAGAACCACTGCCGCGGCGGCGGAGACGTTGAGCGAGCTGACGCCGCCGCTCATGGGAATGCGCAGCAGGTGGTCGCAGGTGCGGCGGACCAGATCGTGGAGGCCGGCGCCCTCGCGTCCGAGGACGAGGACGCAGTTGCCGGTGAGGTCGAACTGGTCGTAGTCTGAGGAGCCACGCTCGTCGAGACCGACGACCCAGATGTTCTGGCGCTTGAGCTCTTCGAGGGCGCGCACGAGGTTGACGACGCGGGCGATGCGCAGGTGCTCGGCTGCGCCAGCGCTGGCCTTGACGGCGGCGGGACTCAAGGGAGCTGAACGGCGGTTCGTGAGCACGACTCCGTCGACTCCGGCGCCGTCGGCTACGCGCAGAAGAGCACCGAGGTTCTGCGGGTCTTCAACGCCATCGAGAGCCAGAAGAAGGCGGGTGGCTCCGGGTTTTGCGGGGACGTAGAGATCTTCGATGGAGAGAAATTCCTGTGGATGGACGAGGGCTACAACGCCCTGGTGAGCGGGAGTCTTGGCGAGCGCGGTCAACTGCTCGCGCGACTCCTGGCGAACACGCACGCCTGACGCGCCGCAGAGGGCAACGAGGCTCTCCAGGCGGGCATCGTAGCGCTCGCGAGCCACCAGAACGTGGTCAAAATGCCGCCGGCCAGCCATGAGAGCTTCCTCGACCGGATGCAATCCATAGAGAACTTCCATGTTGTTAGTGTAGAAGATGGATGAAGCGTGGCTGGTTTCATGGTTTCCCACCCATTCCGCAAAGAACGCGGAATGGATGGGGCACGGAATAAGAAGGATAGGGCGCGTGGCCGGTATACTGTTTTCCATGCAAGCAGACCCATTGGCAGAATGGCAGAGACTTACACAGCTCTACCGAGAGATGAACGACGGTGAATTGGAGGAGCTGGACGCCAACAAAAGCGATCTGACCGAAGTGGCGCAACAGGTTCTCCGCGACGAATTGAAGAAGCGCGGGCTGGATAAGCCGCGCGCGGCCAGCGAAGAGGCAAACCACGCGGAGCGCTTTGCGGCTCCTGAATGGAATAGTCACGGCGATTGGCCGGAGGGCGAGGAGGCAGCAGAGGAAGGCGAGCCGCCGGTCGATTACACCTGGAAGACATTTCTATGCGAGTGCGATGGTCCAGAAAAGGCATGGCAGATTCAGGAAGTGCTGCGGCAGGCGGGAATCGAAAGCTGGATTGATCGTCCGGGATACTACGAGGCGCCCGGGATCGGCGATCGACAAATTGTGGTTGCCGCCGATCAGCTGGAAAAGGCAAGCGCGATCCTGGCCAGGCCGATTCCGAAGGAAATTGTCGAGCAATCCGAGATGGAAATACCGGATTACGAGCCGCCGGCGTGCCCGAGTTGCGGCGCGAAGGAGCCGGTGCTGGAGAGCGCTGACCCGGCGAATTCGTGGCGCTGCGAGAGGTGCGGCAAGCAGTGGGCGGAGCAGGCGGAAGAGGAGGAGAGTTCGGCGCAACCGCAATCTACACACACTGTTCGCGAGGAAGAGAATCCGTTTACGCCGGGCCCCCTGTCGATGATATGAGTTCACCCACGATCAAAACCTTTAACGCCGTGCTGGAGCCGCTGCGCAATGGCCTGGGGTGGGTGATTGCGCGGATTCCCTTCGACGTGGAGAAGGCGTGGCCGGAGCGGCGGCGGTTGCGCGTGCGCGGGGAGATTGAGGGCTTCGCGTTTCGCACGTCGCTGTTTGCGGCGTCAGACGGCCAAGGCCACTTCCTGCTGGTGAATAAAAAGATGCAGGCGGGGGCGAAGGCGGCGGCCGGCATGCGTGTGCGGATTCGGCTGGAACCGGACCTGGAGGAGCGCGCGGTGGTGATTCCAAAGGAGCTGGAGCGGGCGCTCAAAGGGGACCGACGGCTGCCGAAATGGTTTGCAGGGTTGTCTGAATCGATGCGGCGCGAGATTGGCGCGTGGGTCAACGAGCCGAAGAGCGCCGAGAGCCGGCAGAAGCGCGCGGAAGGGATGGCGGAGCGGCTGCTGTTGACGCTAGAGGGCGAGATTGAGCCGCCGCCGATCTTGCAGGCGGCCTTTCATCGGCAGCCGCTGGCGAGCAAGGGGTGGAAGGCGATGACGCCGGTGCAAAGGCGCAATCATTTGCTGAGCATTTTCTACAACCAGAACGCTGATGCGAGGGAGCGGCGGGCGGCCAAAGCCGTGGAGGAGGCTCTGCGCGTGACAAGAAGGGGTCTGATGCATAAAAGGGCAGGCTGTTGATTCGATTGGTAGGATTAGGTCAGGGTCATTGATTCCCACATCTCAAAATCAAGATGTAAAGTACTCAGCAGGCAGGTTTTCTATTGAATAAAAGATGGCACTATTTACAAGTTTGGTAACCTTCGGATATCTCGACGATATGCACAGTGCATGAGATGACGTTCGGTGAAACGATATGAGTATGAAAACAGACACTCACGTACCCATGTTCGTTGTTGTGCCGGACGGCCAAGAAATGGCGGTTATTAACTTACATCAAATCACCATGATTCATGGTTTCAGTGGTGAACGTGCAACATTTGAAATGAGCAGCGGGAAGTCAATAACTATCCATGGCGGGGAGGCCGTTGCACGAATCCTTGGATTCATCGCGCATGAGACGATTACTTTGCAGGGAAAGCCATTCCCTGAGTTCATTGAAGAATTGTGCACTCAAGGAAAAACCGTTAAATAATTCGCTTATCGCGCAGGTTTTGAAAGTCACTATTTTCGAATACCGGCTCAGCATGTAATCTAATGTCTTAAGTATATTCATGCCCCCGCAAATGATAGATTCTGCAATATTTTCTCCAATATGGACGGATTTCGAAGAGCTGCGTCCCAATATTTCGAAGCCGCAGTGACGCTTCTGTCGTCTAATTAAAAGAGATGAGTACCGCCACATCTATTCGCCCTTATTTGGGTATGAGTTCCGCCAGCATTGCCAACGAGCAAGTGCGGCAGGAGAGCCTTGCCGTATCGGCGGGGCTGAAGCGCCAGGATGCCGGACTGCTGGATGAGCTGATCGTCCGCTACCAGCACCGGCTGATGCGTTATCTGCTCTATTTGACCGGCAATCGTGAGCAGGCCGAGGACTTCTTCCAAGAGGTCTGGATGCGGGTTCTGGTGCGGGGAGCGCAGTTCAACGGCAAGGCGCGCTTTGACACTTGGCTGTTTACCATTGCGCGCAACCTGGTGATCGACCAGAAGCGCAAGCGGACGATGGCCAGTCTGGACGAACTGATTGAAGGCAAAGGCGACGACGACCGGTCGATGGCTTTTGAAGTCGCCGATGATGAGCCGACCCCTTTTGACCGCTTTGCCAACCTGGAGGACCGGGAGCGGCTGGCGGCGGGGTTGCTCGGATTGGACGCGATCTACCGCGAGGTGCTGGTGCTCAGGTTCTACGAGGAGCTGTCACTGGAAGAGATTGCCAAGGTGACGAAGGCTCCGCTATCTACAGTTAAATCAAGACTTTATCGTGGTCTGGTTGCAATCAAGCCCAAACTGGCCAGCGGCGATTGGGCGCCTGCGGTGAGGCCACCGTTCGCAGATGCGGGATTGAGGGCGATATGAATCCAGCTGAGAGCGCCAACACGGATCGCGAGTTGGTTTCAGCGCTAGCCGGCAACCAAGCGGATCGGGAGCGCGCCGTGGCCTGGCGCACTCGCCGCGTGGTGAGCGCCTCGCACGGCGTGCTGCATGAGCAGGAGATCGGGCGGCAGCGGAGCCGCGCCGTGGCGCTGGCGGCCACGCTGGTGGTGCTGCTTGTGTTGGGCCCGCTGGCCTGGTGGATTGCAGAGATGCTGATTGAAGAAGAGCACCTGACCGGGCTGCTGGGCCAGGCAAGCCTGCTGATTCTCTTCCTCAGCGCGACGGTGCTGGCCTCGGCAGTTTTGGCCGGCTGGCTGCGGCGCAGGGACTAGCCGTCCAGGCGTTCGGCGCTTACGCGCCAGGTGATTTGTGGATTCCCACCCTAGACGCAAAATTACATGAAGCAGGTCCTTCGACTGCACCTCTCGCGGTAAGGCTGCGTGAGGCTCCGCTCAGGATGACAGGGGCACGGAGTATCCGTATTGAAGGGCGTAATCAATCAGTGCAGCCTATAGACGAAATACACGCAACTTACCGGTTTCCTTCTCCGTCCATAAATAGACGAGGTTGAGCCCGGCTTGATCTCCTGAAAGGCCCTCTGGAGAGGGATGCTTATGCGAGATCCAGAATCCATTTCGGTCAACGAAGATGCGCGCCTGATTCCGGCGTGGTCGATTGTTGTGTCGATTGCGGCCTTTGTGCTGGTGGAGTACTACTTCTGGGGGATTTTGCCGGAACATCAGCATCATGCACCACCGCTTGGCCTGCGCACATACTTCAATGTTTCTTGCGGCTTGCTGGTCTCTCTTTACTTCCTGATGGTGGGCTACGTGAGCAAGGACGCTCCGCGGCGGGCTATGAGCGCGCGGTTCTGGATCGTGATCTGCCTGGTAATGCCGGGAGGGATCGGCGCGGTGCTCTACTTTTTGCTGCGCCAGCCGGAGGTTTCACGCTGCCCGGCCTGCTCGACGCACGTGCAGGGCGACTTCCACTTCTGCCCGCAGTGCAATTACCAACTCACGGCAAACTGTGGACATTGCTTCCGCACGGTGAGGGCGAGCGACCAATACTGCACGCGGTGCGGCCACGAGCTGGCCAAGGACCATATGCCGGCACGGCTGCGGGCGCTGGGCGAATAGCTTTCCAGTTCGTGACCTGTGAGCATCGTGCCATCCCACCCATTCCGCAAAGACCGCGGAATGGATGGGGCACCCAACATTTTCAAACTAACCTGATTTTGAACCCCGATCGAAAGCCCCCCTGCCCGACAGAGCGGTGAGCGGTGTAAACTTCTTCTTCGCGCTGAAGCTGTTGTTATCGCCGCGCGAACAGGAAAACACAATGCGCAAAATTACGTTTGTTGTCTCTCTGACACTGGCCTTCGTTCTGGCCCCGTTTGCTGCTGCCCAAACCGCGCAGACTACTGCCCAGCCCGCTTCCGCAAAGCGTCCCATGACCTTTGAGGACATGATGAAGATGAAGCGGCTGGGGGAGACGGCCGTATCGCCGGATGGAAAATGGCTGGCGTACAGCGTGACGACCGTGGACCTGGAGCAAAACACCAAGACGCCGGAGCTATGGTTGCAGGCGATTGCCCCGTCTGCCGGAAGCGGCAGCGAGCCGATAAAGCTGGCCGTGGCGCAGCCGAAGGACAGCGGCGTGCAGTTTGCGCCGGACGGGCACTCCGTGCTCTTTCTCTCTGGTCGAAGTGGTTCGCAACAGGTTTGGATCGCGGATTTTGATCCGACGACGGGCGCGACGGCAAACGCGAAGAAGCTGACGGCAATTTCGACGGAGGCGGGAGACGCAATCTGGTCGCCGGACGGGAATTCGATATTGTTTACTTCGGCGGTGTACCCGGATTGCCCGGCGATCAGTCCTGCGGACGGCGGAGTTGGAGATAAATGCAATGCCAACCGCGATGCTGCTGCCGCGGCGAGCAAGGTGAAGGCGATGATCTTTACCCACCTGCTCTATCGCCACTGGGATCACTTCACCGGCGATAAGAGGTTCCACCTCTTTTACCTTTCGGTTGGGAGCGGTGGAATCAGGGATTTGACGCCCAACGATGTGCATGACGTACCGCCGTTTTCGCTTGAAGGTGGAGGGTGCGGATGCGCCTTTGCGCCGGATGGGAAGGAGCTGGCGTTTACAGAGAATTTGGATGCGGAGCCGGCGATCTCGACCAGTCCCAGCATTTTTACGCTGGATTTGACCAACATGGCGGCCAAGCCGGTTAAAGTGAGCACGTCGAAAGGCGGCAATTTCAATCCCGCGTACTCGCCGGATGGGAAGTGGTTGGCGTGGCGGTCGCAGGAGCGGGCGGGATACGAGGCGGACAAGTTCCGGCTGATGATTTACGACCGGGGGAAGAAGACAATCACGGCCTTACCGCCAAGGTTTGATTACTGGGTTAATGAATTCGTATGGGATCTGGATTCCAAATCTATCTACTTCATTTCGGAGGTTGCTGGTGATTCACTGGTTATCATAACAACGCTCGGCGGAGGTACGGCTCCAGTCACCGATTATGGGACTTATTCTGATCTCCACCCATTACCCGACAATAATACGGTTCTGGCCAGCAGAAATAGCATCAAGATGCCCAGCGAAGTTGTTTCGCTCGATGTCTGGCATTTACTCCATCACGGAAGCAGCCACGCGACTTCTCCTTCTCTCCCTTCTGATATATCGGACGCCAAATCGGACCATCTTCTTGCCACAAAGATACCTTTGATCACCAGGCTTAACTTTGGACTTTTGCAACAGCTCGATGAAGGCAAGCTCGAAGACTTCTGGTTCACGGCGAAAGATGGGACGAAGCTGCAAGGATTTCTTATCCGGCCGCCGGGCTTTGATGCGCAAAAAAAGTATCCGGTGAAGTTTTTGATTCATGGAGGGCCGCAAGGGGCTTGGGGCGATGACTGGAGCTATCGCTGGAATGCGGAGCTGTTTGCCGCCAATGGCTACGTGGTGATCATGATCAACTTCCGCGGCTCGACGGGATACGGGCAGGCGGTGGTGGATGGCGTGAACGGCGACTGGGGCGGCAAGCCGTTTACCGATTTGATGGAGGGGCTGGACTACGCCGAACAACACTATCCGTTCATCGACAAGACGCGGGAGTGCGCGTTGGGGGCGAGCTTCGGCGGATACATGGCCAACTGGGTAGAAGGCCACACGGACCGCTTCAAGTGCATTGTGAGCCACGACGGAACGTTCAACACGGAATCGGACTACGGGACGACGGAGGAGTTGTGGTTTAACGAGTGGGAGTTCAAGGGCAAGCCGTGGGATTACTACGGGAAACCGGACGCGGAGAATCCCTATCGCAAGTGGTCGCCGGCGCTGGCCGCGAAGAACTTCAAGACGCCGATGCTGGTGGTGCATGGGCAGCTTGATTACCGGCTGGATGTGAGCGAGGGCTTCCAGATGTTCACCACGCTGCAGCGGCTAAAGGTGCCGAGCAAGATGCTGTACTTCCCCGATGAGGGCCACTGGGTTCTGAAGCCGCAGAACGCAAGGCTGTGGTGGAAGACGGTGAACGATTGGGTGGATGAGTGGACGAAGTGACAGTGAACAGTGGACAGGGAATAGGATGCCATGCCGTTTCAACGTAAACAGTCGAAGCCGCGCGCGTTTCTGAATGAAGGCGGGCTGTACGAGTACGGCGTGAGAGCGCTGGGACGGCAGATGCGCACGGAGGCCGAGCTGCGTCGGCTGATGGAGAAGCGCGCGGAGCCGGGGGAGCGGGGAGAGGCGGCGGTGGCGGCGGCGGTGGCGCGGCTGAAGGAGCGCGGCTACCTGAATGATACGGCCTTTGCTGAGACTTACGCGCGGCTGCGCCAGCAGAATGAAAAGCTGGGCGAGCGGCGTGTGCGGCAGGCACTGGGGCAGAAGGGCGTAGCTTCGGAGATTGTGAAGGAGGCCGTCGACGCGCGCTACGGCGAGATGAACGAGGAGGCTCTGGCGCGCGAGCACCTGGCACGCAAGCGGCTGCGCAAGCCGCAGAACGAAAAAGAGACGGCGCGGATTATGCGGCGGCTGGTGGCGGCAGGATTTTCAACGGGCGTGATCTACAAGATTCTGCGCCAGTGGAATGTGCCGGATGAGGCGCTGGCGGCGCTGGAGAATGTAGAGGAGACGCAGGAGGAATAGGGTGTTATGCTTATCTGTACCTTATGAGATACACTATAACTATGAGCAAAAACCCCCACATCGGCTCGACGCTGGACGATTTTCTGCGCGAAGAGGGAATCTTCGAGGATGCGACCAACTACGCCATCAAGCGGGTTCTGGCCTGGCAGGTGGAAAAGGCGATGCGCGATCAGGGAATCACGAAGGTGGAGATGGCGCGGCGCATGGGAACCAGCCGCGCGCATCTGAACCGGCTGCTGGACCCGGACAATGACAAAGTACAACTCGACACCGTGCAGAGAGCCGCGGCGGCTATCGGGCGCAAGGTGCGGATGGAGTTGGTGTAGATTGTGAAATGGGTATTTGCCGGATTCCCAGGTTTCAAATGTGAAACTAGGGAATCCCGGGCAACGCAGCCGAAATTCTGGATTGAATCATGGACGAGAGACTATAATTCTGACAATCTGCTGTTTTCGAGGTGCATATGCCAGAAAACGGGACATCATCCAATCCGACCCACACAGCATCTCCTGCAATCCCTAATAATCCTACCAACGAAGACGCCGAACTAAAAGCGATTAACGCAATTGTTGCAGCACTGAATCCTCTCAAAGAGGAACAGCGGCTCAGGGCTCTCGAATACGTGCTTCGACGATTCAACGCTGTCGCCTTGCAAGCTGCACCCGTGGCTGCGGCGCCGTCGGCGTTTCAGCCAACAACCCCGGCACCTCCAACAGCGTTCACTTCAGGCGCTCCTGCCAACATGATGGATATCCGCACTCTTACGGAAACAAAGCAACCTAAGAGTGCAAACGAGATGGCGGCCCTCGTCGCGTTCTATCTGTCCGAAGTCGCATCTCCAATCGAGCGGAAGCAGGAGATCGATATAACGGACATAGAGCGTTACTTTAAGCTCGCGCCCTTCAAACTTCCAGCAAAGGCTGGACAGACCTTGATCAACGCGAAGAATGCGGGATATCTCGATGCGGGGAGCGGGGCAGGACAATACAAACTAAATCCTGTGGGATACAACCTGATTGTGCATCGCATGGGATCCGGTGAGGCAGAATCTCGTCGTCGCCAGAAGCCCGCGCACAAGAAGAATGGAAAGAAGCCAGCACGCGCCAAGAAATGATACAGAGTCACCCAGCATCGGAGGCTTGGGCGGAATGGTGGCGGAAGCTGGACTCGCTGAAAGCTGCGCTGACTCGCCTAGCAACAAATGTAAGCTCCGTGCGAGTGCGCGAGGATGCGCGCGAGGTAGTGCAATTCTATTTCCGGGAAGTACGCGGTCCACTCGAGGGTGTCGGCATTGAGACAGAGAAAGTCTCTATCATCGATCAGAAGATGCAACATATGATCGAAATCGCCGCAGGCGTCAACCGGAAATCAACCTACCTCGGGATCATTCGCGAGCTAGCAATGTTACGCGCACCTTTGACGACGGCAATCGAAATCCGCGCCAACGCCAAGAACGCACCACCTCCTCCTGTGTTGCTCTCGCAAATAGAAGCGGCGATACTTCAAACGCTGGACAAACTCCTCCCGCTAACGGCCCTCTCTTATCGTCAAGCGATTCATGATCTCGCAGACCAAAAACGGTATTCGTACCGCGGAGTAGCCGCTGAATTCCGCGAAGTGCATCGCGAAGTTCTTGATTATCTCGCGCCTGACAAAGACGTGATGGAGGCTTCAGGATTTAAGCTCGAAAAGGATCAGACGAAACCCACCATGAAACAGAAGGCCGTTCACATCCTAAAGGCGCGCGGATTGAACGATACTCAGCGAAAGCCAGCAACAGATGCGATTGCAATTATTGAAGGTGCGGTCGGATCGCTGGCGCGCGCGGCTTATAACGTCGGGTCACTTGCTACGCATATCAGCACCGAACGCGCAGAAGTACTTACATTCAAAGGGTACGTTGATGCTCTAATGGCTCAACTGCTGGAGATACACAAGACGTAGTGAACTCATACTTACAGGAAGTTACCGTCGTTCCTAGCCTTTGCGGCGGTAGAGGACTTGGAACTCGTAGCCTTGATTGGCGGGGAAGAGGGAGGCGACATGGCGGAGGCGCTCGGCGAGGGCGGGAGCGGATAGGAGGGGATAGTCGCGCTCGCGGAGATCGTGATAGTCGAAGTCGACGGCGAGAGAGAGCATGTAGATGGCGAGGGCGTCGGAGAAGGCGGATTCGAAGAAGGCGCTGCGGGCGCGCTCGTCGATGGGGACAGGGGCGGTTTTGCCATTGAGTGAGCGGCTGTCCGGAGCGTGAACATCCTGTGCGCGGCGGCGGGTCTCCCAGGCGTCCTGACTGGTTTCACCGCGGACCTGGGCCTCGGCCTGCTGCCAGGCGAGGGTGGAAAAGCTCTCCGGCACGCCGGTGGCATCGACAAAGTTGTGGGCCACGTTGATGAAGAATTCGAAGGCCAGGCCGAAGCGGTCCTCGACCAGGCGGGTGGAAAGAAAGACCGCTTCAGTGGAGCCGAAAGCAGCGTTGCGATGGCAGATGGCGCGGTCGCCGAGATCGACGGTGTAGCCGGGGGCGACCATGGTGTCATCGGTGTCGGCGATGGCCAGGGGGACAAAGTAATAGGCGCGATGCTGGAGCGCGGGCGCGAGGGTGGCCGGCACGGCGCTGACCAGGCGCTCCAGGTCGGCGTCGGAGATGCGCGTCTCGCCCCACATGGCGTAATGAATTCCGTTGGGAGCCTCGGCGATGGCCACCTGCGTGGCGACCTTCTCGGCCGGCCAAAGCTCGACTTGTGCGCTGCTCGCCATTCAGACTGTATTCTAGACCAACTGGAGGCAGCGGTGATGGCGCAAACGGGACAGAGAGATGGCGGAACGGTCTTCGGATTTCCGCTGAAGGGATTCGGGCTGTTTACCAGTTTGCTGCTGGCCTTTGCGGCGGCGTTCTTCACGTTTTTCGCGGTCACCACAATCGCCATCTTCGCGCTGCTGGGGTGGAATGTGATGGGCCATCACGCGGTGAGCTACGCCGCGAGCTACCGGTATGCGGGGTTTCCGGCGGGAGTGCTGGTGCTGGTGGTGGGGCTGCCGGTGTTTGCCGTGTTGTGGGTGAAAGGCAAGACCAGGGACTAGCCGCCACAGCGAGCAAAAATCGCTCGCCGGGGACCCCGGCAGGGAATCGGGAATAGGGCCGGGCCTGAAGGCCGGGCTTTATCGGGGTTCCCGGCACGCGATTTTTGTTTGCTGGCAGGTACTCGCCCACGAAGAATCGTACTATATGAAAGTCCCGCTATTTTCTTGAAAATACGATATAATCAGGCCCGATTGAAATTGATCTTGTGAGGAATGTGTTCGCTCCCCATGGCTGTCATCGTCGACATTTTAAGGTCCAAGCCGATCCGTTACTGGGTCGAAGCGGTTGCGCTAATCCTCATTGGTGTTTGGGTTGGTCACTACATAAGCGCGCATAATATGTGGCTTGAAACTCGATATTCTCTCTACAGTTTGATGCAGGAAACCAATTGGCGGAAACCGTACGTTCAGCATACTTTTGTCGTGACAGTTGATGACGACGACTACTGGAAGGGTGACTTCAATCGTCGAACTCCGATTCGGCGCGATCTGCTGGCACAACTTATTTCACGCCTCGCTGATGCTCAGGCAAAAGTCATCGCTGTCGATTTTGATCTCCGTTCCCCGGTGCCTGATGGCAATCCCCGTGAAACACCGGTGTACCAGCACGAGACGGACGAACTACTTGAAGCTATCACCAAAGCGAGCTCCGGGCATCATGCGGTGGTGCTGCCTGCGACCATTGGTTACGGCCCGTCCCGGTTGCTGGTGCTTCAATCGAGTGTTTATTCAGGAGCCAATCTTCCACTGAGTTTCTTCAGCACCGGCCATATTGCACTGCCCGATGACGCTCGACTGGTGCCGTTGGAGCTTCCTCTCGCAGGGCACGATCCGATCGACTCATTTGCACTGGCGGCCGTTCGCGCCTACCGGACAGACGCTGTCCGAAGAATTAAAGAACTTAACATATATCCCTTCGGCGGATATCTAAAGCCTGAAGAATTCCCTCAGCTTACCGCTTCAAGAGTGCTCAGCCTCGAGCAGACCTCATTGCAGGATAAGGTTGCGGGACAATTGGTTTTTATCGGATCAAACTGGCACAGGCTGGGCTGGAAGACAGGTCCGCTAAACGATTCCCACGCTACTCCTGTCGGTCCAATTTCCGGCGTCTTTGTGCATGCGAATTATGCTGAAGCCATCCTCGGTGGCAACTACTACCAGCCGCCGCCTGAGCTGTTCGCCTACGCCCTGGAGATTCTGGTGCTGCTAGCGATGGCTGTCTTGTTTGCCGTCAAGATGAATGCCTGGAAGAAACTGGCAATTGTTGTGTCAGCTTCGTTGCTTTTCATTGTAGTGGGCTACGTGCTCCTGCAGAACCTCGGGATCTATTTCGATTTTCTAATCCCGCTTGTCTTCCTGCTGATTCATGTTTCTACGGACCGCATCCTGGAGTGGCGGCGGATCGCGCTTGCTTGCGAAGAAAGGAATGGTTGATATGCGCTTCAAGACCTGTGCAACGATCCTGTTTTTGTGTTGTTGCCTTACGGGGTGTGGCTTGAAGCCGCCGGTCAACCCAAATGACACGGGTGGCTCTGCGGTCGCCAGCCAACCTGTCCCGAGTGGCATTCCGGCGCCCACTCAGAGTAAACCGGCCGGTGCTCGTTCGCAGACCATCAAGCTGGGCCAGACCAAGGATATGGTGATCGCCGGTTTCGGGAAGCCAATGAGAATTGCCAAGCATGGAGTGAGGGAAGTCTATTATTACAGGTATATGAGGGTGACCTTCACCAACGGGAAAGTCAGCAAAGTGGAGTAGAACGTTCGCGCATCTGGGATGGAGCGCCGACTCGCGAAGAAAGGATTGGGCAATATGCGTTTCATGCCCTATGTCACGATCCTATGTTTGTGTTGTTGCTTGACATGGAGCGGCTTGACGGCGCAGCAGCCACCGGTCAACCCAAACAACACGGGCGGCTCTCAGGTGAAACCCGGCCCTACTGTCCATGGCCCTGTTGTTCATAGCCCTATTTCCCATGGCCCTACTGCCCATGGCCCTACTCTCAATAGCTCTAGTGCGGTAGGCGCAGGCGACCTCGCAGACTTGCAACATAAACTCAACTCAATGTTCAAAGTCACGACCTTGACGTCCAACATGGCGGACATCACCGCCCCTGGCGATGTAGTTGAATTGCACAAGGATGGAATGCGGTTGTCTGCCCAGTTGGCCGTCCTGACGGAGTCGAACACTTATAGGGATGGCAAGATCGGGGGAGGGAGTGCGAAGAGAGCGTGGGGAGCTTTTGGAACCATAATGGCGGCAACAGCGGTGACGACGGTGGACCCTACAGGGACAGCGGCTGTGCCCAACGGTCCTCCGCCGCGCATATTAGCCGCCGGCGACAAGTGCTGGATTGTGTCGATTACGGTTCAGAAGGACGGAGTTGTTTTCAAGCTCCTCACCGATCCCGACGACAACGGAATACGCTATCGCGGGGATCTGAGATTTCCTTTTCCCAACAAAAACCAGGCGCCCACTGCAGAGGCTATTTTGCCAACGATTGCCGAAGCACTGAGCGTGGTGCCGATGGAACAGCCCTCGCCCGAACCGGCCCCGGACGCCGTGACTCCGCCCGCTCCACCGGCGCGCCAATATAGCGAACTTGAGTCACTACCGCCGCCTCCGGCACCGATTGTTACCGTCGGCGAAAGCAAGGCCCAGGTGATCAACGGCTTCGGCCAGCCAGTGAAAATTATCAAACAGGGAGTGAATGAAATTTACATCTACAAGGATATGAAGGTGACCTTCATGAATGGAATGGTCAGCAAAGTGGAGTAGCGCGTTCGTGCATTTGGGATGGAGTACCGGCTAGCGAAGGAAGGATGGGTTGATATGCGTTTCAAGCCCTGTGCCATGATCCTATGTTTGTGTTGTTGCGTCGCGGGCAGCAGCATTGCGGCACAGCAGCCTCCAGTCAATCCAAACAACCCGGGCGGCTCTCAGGAAAAACCTAACTCCACCAACCACGATTCGCGTACTAACAGACACGAGTCGACCATGCGTTTCCATCGTGCGTTGACGCCGGATGTGAAGCAGCAAATTGCCGACGAAATTAGGAATCAGTTGGCTTTGGAGAACCAAGAAGCGCAGGAAGCTGATGTGCCCCCAACTCCCGACGGGATCGAACGTATGTTGTCCGATGGTCATAAGCATATTTTCGTGGTCAGCAGCACATTGGATGTGGTGGACTCCAACAAAGTCGAGTGCGCTCTGAGCGATGGCGATGTGCTGGAGCTGATGAGCTCGCCTCCGGATGACGCAACAACGGCGGACCTGTTGGTGTTGGCAAGCAAGGGTGGAAACGAGTGCGCGAAAACCAGCACGGTGACGGTGCAGTTGACTGACTTGCAGGAGATGCAGAATCATATACAGGAGCAGATCGACCAGGGACTCCAGGAATTGCGGAACAAAAAATGCACTGGTGGTGCCACAAGTGCTGCTTCCGTTGTTCCTGCTGTGCCCGCATACATTGAACTTGGCCAAACACGGGATCAGGTGCAGGCCGCTCTTGGCCCGCCGATAATAGTTGCAAACATTGGGTCCAAGGTTATTTATTTCTACAATGTCATGAAGGTTATCTTCATGGACGGAAAGGTGAGCGACGTGCAGTAACTGAAGTTGGACCTTGATGAGTGAGGGTGAGCCAATCATCAAGTCTGCAGTCGTTCAGTTAGAACCGACGTCCCGTTTAATGGTCACATCACGTCACTGCCGTTACTCCCCAGCGAGTTGCTCCAACAGCCCGTCGAAATCCTCCAGCCGCGCGTATTCGATGATGACTTTGCCATGGCCGTTGTGGTCTTCGATGTGGACCTTCAGCCCAAGAGCGCGTTGCAATTGCTCCTGCACCGCGCGAATATTTGGATCAATTGCCCGCTCTTCTTTCCCGTCTTTTTTTGCGCCCTTCTCGGGGTGAGTAATCCCTTGTATGTAAGCCTCTGTCTGGCGAACAGAAAGCGAAAGTTTTACCACCCGCTGCGCCGCCTTTTCCATGTCCTCGGCATGCTCAAAGGCGAGCAGCGCGCGCGCATGGCCAAAGCTCAGTTCGCCGGACTCCACGCGCGCCTGCACGGATGATGGTAACTTCAACAAACGCAAGAAGTTAGCTACTGTTGCCCGGTCCTTGCCGGTGCGCGTCGCCATCTGCTCCTGGGTCATGTGAAAATCGCGCGATAGCCGTTCAAAAGCCCGTGCCTGCTCCATCGGATTCAGGTCCGTCCGTTGCAGGTTTTCGACGATGGTGATCTCCATCGCCTGCTCGTCGGAGACCCGCCGCAGAATTGCCGGAACGGTCTTTTTGCCGGCCATCTCCGAGGCCTTCCAGCGCCGCTCGCCCGCGATCAGCTGGAAGCGGCCGTTGGCCAGCGGACGCACCAGCACCGGCTGGACAACTCCGTTGGAAGTGATGGACGCGGCCAGCTCGCCCAACTGCTCCTCGTTCAACTGCGAGCGCGTCTGAAACGGGTTGCGATCAATTTGGCCGATGGGGATCTCCAGCGGCTTGCCCCCTTCGTTCTCAGCGGCGGGAGCGGATGCGGCAGGAACGCGCGGCAACAGGGAATCCAAGCCCTTGCCCAGGGCGCGGCGTTTAAGGTCGGATGCGGTCAAGTTCATGGTTCATTTTCCTCTTTCCGGAAGAGTGGCCGGGGGGTTGAATCTGGATGGAATGAAATGGTCTGCGGAGGACGGCGCGGAAGCTGGCCTCAGGAGCTGGGCAAAACACTCACCTCGTTCTCCGGCGCGGCGTCGAAGAGGCTCTTCTTCGGCGGAGTGTCGATGCCGTTGCGCGCCAGAAACTCTCCGGCCATTTCGAAGTAAGCCTCGGTTCCGCGCGAACGGGGATCGTAAAGAGCCACTGGCTTGCCGTGGCTGGGCGCTTCTGCCAGCCGCACGTTGCGCGGGATCACGGTGCGGTAGAGGCGGTCCTTGAAGTACTCGCGCAGCGTATCCGTCACCTGCTGCGCCAGGTTGGTGCGGTCGTCGTACATGGTCATCAAAACGCCTTCGATGGTCAGCGTGGGATTGTAAGCGGCGCGCACTCGTTCGAGAGTGGAGATCAGCTCCGAGATTCCTTCCAGGGCAAAGTACTCGGCCTGCATGGGCACGATCAGCGTATCGGCCGCGGCCAGGACGTTGAGGGTGAGCAGGTCAAGAGCCGGCGGGCAATCCAGAATCACCAGCTCGTACTCCAACTGAATCTTCTCCAGCGCGCGGCGCAGGCGAAGCGCGCGGTCATCGGCCGTGGCCAGCTCGATATTGGCGCCGGTTAGGTTTTTGGAGCCGGGCAGCAGCGAGAGTTGATCGATCTCCGTGGGCAGGATCACCTGCTCCGCCGGGGCGTCGCCCATCAGCACATCGTAGATGGAGCGGCGGTTGTCGTCGCGCTGGAATCCCAGCCCCGAGGAGCAGTTTGCCTGGGGATCGCAGTCCACCAGGAGAACTTCGAGGCCCTGGAGAGCAAGGCAGGCGGCCAGGTTGATGGCCGTGGTTGTCTTGCCAACTCCGCCTTTTTGATTGACGAGGCCGAGAATCTTACCCATGGCAATCCAGAGTAAAGGGAAGCGGCCTTCGCGGGTAGCCGCCCGCACTGTGGAGAACCCGGCCAACCTGTGGAAAGCGCTTGCCGCGTGGCGGAGCAAGCGGGGAGCAAGCCTATATGGGGGAAGGGGTTTGACGCGAGGAGCCAGGCGGCGGCGGGGTGTGCATGAAAAAAGCTGTTCGGTGGAAAACTTCAGTGATTTTGGGTAGAAAGTTGTCTGGAAGCCGGCAATTTTGGTGACGAGCCCGTTTTAGGATTGCGCCCGTTTTGGGACTGTCTCATTTTGTTCCACGTGGAACACTGACCGTTTTGGGACGGTTCCTAAAATAGTTCCACGTGGAACATAGAACGTTGTGGATAAATCGATGCACACTTTCGCCTTAACTTCGACTGATTGACTAAATCGGCACGACTAAAGCTCCACCACTGTGAAGTCATACCCTGATACAAAAAAGCCGCGCAACACGGTTCTGATGCTCGTGCCTGCTGGAACGCTTTCCTTTATCATCCGTATGGACTCCCATGTTTACAAACGCATCCGCTGCTGATGCCGCAAGTGAAAGCCGCAGAGTGTCCAGCTTTACCTCCGGGACGGCGATTGTCGTATACGTTGCCTTGGCGCGCTTGGCGCTCTATTGCATTGCCGGGACTCGTTACGGATATTTTCGCGATGAGCTTTACCATCTGGCGTGCGGGGAGCATTCGGCGTGGGGATACGTGGACCAGCCGCCGCTGATTGCGTGGGCGGCGTGGCTGCTGGAGCACACGATTGGGACATCGCTGTGGGCGCTGCGGCTGCTGCCGGCGCTGGCCGGAGCGGTAACGATTGTTCTAACGGGGTTGTTGGCGCGCCAGTTGGGAGGGCGGCGCTGGGCGATGTTTCTTGCCTCGCTGGCAGCGCTGATGGCGCCCGTCTTGCTGGCCTTCTCGCACATTTTTACGATGAATGCCTTTGATCCACTGCTGTGGACGGGGATTGCCTGCCTGGTGGTGCAGATTGCGAAAACGGGGCGTGAGCCGCTGTGGGTTTTTATGGGCGCGCTGGCGGGCGTGACGATTCTGAACAAGTACGGCGTGGCGTTCTGGCTGCTGGGGCTGGCTGTTGGCGTGTACCTGACGCCGCTGCGGAAAAGCCTGCGGCATCGGTGGTTCTGGCTGGGCGGCGCACTGGCGGCGGTGATTGCGCTGCCCAACTTTTTGTGGCAGCAGCGGCACCAGTTTCCATTTCTTGAGTTGATGCGCAACATTCGCGCGCACGGCCGCGACATTACGCTGGCCCCGCTGCCGTTTTTACATGCCCAGGCCCAGATGCTGGGCTATGCCGCCGCACTCCTGGTGCTTGCCGCACTGGTGTTCTTCTTTTCGAAAGAGGGCCGAACGTTTCGCGCGCTGGGGTGGGCCTACCTGATTTTTCTCGTGGAGATGATGGCGCTGCACGGCAAGATGTATTACCTGGCGCCGGTGTACCCAATGATGTTCGCAGCGGGGGCGGTGTGGGTGGAAGGCGCGACCGAACGCAAGCTGTGGATCTGGGTCAAGCCCGCTCTGGCGCTGGCCATTGCCACAATCGGCGGCATCTACGTTCCCATCATCCTGCCAATATTGAGCGTTCCCAACTTTCTGGCTTACGAGCACGCGCTGGGCATCGGACAGCAGAGGTTCGAGAATCAGCCGGAAGGAGTTCTGCCGCAGATTTACGCGGATATGTTCGGCTGGGAGGAGATTGCGCAGCAGGTAGCTACGTACTACCACACGCTATCGCCCGAGGAGCAACGGAAGGCCGCCATCTTCGCGAACAGCTATGGGGACGCCGGAGCGATTGATTTCTTTGGGCCGAGATACGGCTTGCCGAAGGCGATCGGCAATCACCAGAGTTACTGGATCTGGGGACCGCGGGAATACACCGGCGAGAGCATTATCGTGCTGGGCGAGGGCGATGAGAGCAATATGCAGATGCACTGCAAAAGCTACTCGATCATCGGAAATACCAAGCATCCGCTCTCGCGGCCCGACGAGTGGAAGCCGATTTACCACTGCCGGGGATACGAGTGGAATCTGCAGGAGATCTGGCCGCGGATGAAGCATTGGGATTGAACGGGTGGGCGAAGGAGGAAGATGGAAACAGTGAATGCGTTTATAGGAAAAACGACGAGTCCAACGGGGGCGGAGGTCGCGGCGGCTCTGGGCTCAACGGTTGCGTTATGGAATCAACTTGTGGATTGGATGGCAGAGCAGGGCGTCACGGAGAGCGAGTGGAATTCGTATTCGCCAAAAGCCGGCTGGGCGTTGAAGCTCAAACAAAAAAAGAGAACCATCGTCTACCTAGCTCCATGCGCTGGTCACTTTCGCATTGCTTTCATTCTGGGCGAGAGGGCGGTTGCGGCGGCACGGAAAAGCGATCTGCCGAAGAGCACGCTGAAGCTGCTCGACGATGCGCCTCGCTATGCGGAGGGAACGGGAGTGCGATTGATGGTGAAGGCGCAGAAAGATCTGGCCGCGATCAAGAAGCTGGCGCTGATCAAGATGGCGAATTGATGGCGCGCTTGCCGAGGGCGAGAAGCCGGTCGTCGCAGGAGGGAAACAAAGGCGCAGCGGACCAGGAGAACTCAGCTCCGGCGGATGATTTGAGGGCGGGAAGTGCGGCGGTGGTGGTCATGAGCGCGAGCCAGCCGCCGGGACGGACGAGAGGAGCGGCGGACTGGACGGCGCGGTCCATCTTGTCTACGGCGCGGAGAGTGACGCAATCGAAGTGCGTGGTGAGCGACTCGGCGCGGCCAAAGTGAACCTTGGCGGAGATTCCCAGGACGCGGACGGCTTCGTGGAGAAAGGCGGCTTTTTTGCCCTGCGACTCGGCCAGGGTGACGGAGATCTCAGGACGGCAGAGGGCGATGGGAATGCCGGGAAATCCGGCGCCGGAGCCGAAGTCGAGCAGAGTGGAAATACCGCCGGGCAGGGCGCGGGCGCAGGCAATGGACTCGACAAAATGGCGGGAGAGGATGCCTTCTTCGTTGCGAATGGCGGTGAGGTTGATGCGGGCGCTCCAGCGAAGAAAAAGCGAAAACAGGGATTCGAATTGTTGGGAGAGATGGGGGTCGAGCGGGGGTTGGGCGGCCTCGGCGAGAAGAGCGTTGAGGCGGGGTCCGGCGGGATTTGGGGATTCAGTCATGAATTTCGATCTTAATAAATAGAGTAGCCGTGGATGAAGCAAGTTAGCCCCCGCTTCGCGGGGTTAGCGGAGTTAGCGATTGAGATTCGTGATTTCCCACCCTAGCTGCAAAAACAAGTACGCCGCGAGGGAGGGGCGCCCGAACTGACTTCTTGAATATCTGTGAATCCCAGGTCCCAAAAGCGGGACCTAGGGCACCCGAACATTTGTTGAATGCCTATGCGGCGGACTCTTCAATGTGCCGAGGCTGCCATACGACTGCGGCCTGCACGAAGGCAGCGAAGATGGCGCGGGAGAAGGCGCTTTCGGAGCTGGTTCGCTCGGGATGCCATTGGACGCCGAGAACAAAGTGATGGGGCGAGTCTAGTTCGACGGCCTCGATGACACCGTCGAGTGGAGAGACGGCGGTTACCCGCAGGCCGTCGCCGACAACTTTGACGGCCTGGTGGTGAGAGGAGTTGACCGGGGGCTCGGCGGCAGAATCCCGGGGAATCATAGCGGCGAGTCGGGAGCCTGGAGCGACGCGAACGGGGTGAGCTTCCGTTACATCGCGGCCTAGGCTGTGATTGACGGCTGTCTTTAGGTCCTGAATCAGGGAGCCATTCAGCCAGACGTTCAGAGTTTGCATGCCGCCGCAGATGGCCAGGATGGGCTTGTGGAGACTGAAGGCGTCCTGCAACAGGAGCTCGTCAACGGCGGCGCGGGCCGGGTCGGAAGCGCTGCATTCGGGAATGGCGGCCTCGCCGTAGCGCTGCGGGTCAACATCGAAGTTGCTGCCGGGCAGAAGCACTCCCTGGACGCCGACAAGCAGGCGGGCGACACGGTCCTGATGCTCGTGCAGAGGAACGAGGATGGGCGTGGCCCCGGCGGAACGGAGTGCGGAAAGATAGGCGGGCAAGGAGCGCTGGTTGAAAGCTGAATCAGCGCCGGTGGGCTCGGGAATGGCGATATGGACACACATGGCAGGACACAGTGTAATCACGGGAGCGGCGGATGGGATAGGGGAGGCAGGCGGGGGAATTACACTCAAGTACCCAGAGCGGCAACCACCTGCGGTGGGGCAGCCGGCGCTTGCGCGCCATGAAATTCGAAATATCCCACCATTTCGCCCAAATTACTAAAAACAGGTCCTTCGACTCCGCTACGCTCCGCTCAGGATGACAGGGGCACTGAAATTTTATAAGCAAGTTAAGGAAGGCCCCTGCTTATTGCAGTTCCTTGAGCCGGTCGCAGCTCCATTTACTGCCCATTTTACAGCCCTTCTGGAGTAGTTCCCGGCCTTTCACCTTGTCCTGAGCTATCCCGTTTCCGTACCAGATTAGATTGCCCAGGTTGCCGCACCCATCGGCGTCGTTATTGTCGCAGGCCTTCTTGTAGAGTGCGGGAGCTTGGTAGAGATCCATCCCGACCCCTCCCCGCTCGTAGAGAACGCCAAGATTGTTGCACCCATGGACATCGCCGTTGTCGCAGGCTTTCTTATAGAGCACCACAGCCGTGGAAGGATCTTTACCGACTCCTTGTCCCCGCTCGTAAAGAACGCCAAGATTGTTGCAAGCGTCGAATCTGCCGTCATCGCATGCGAGCTTATAGAGGGATGCCGCTTGTGCAAAATTGACGGCGACACCGTTCCCAGACTCGTAAGCGTATCCGAGGTCGTAGCAGCCAGTCACGTTGCCCCCAGTACAGGCTTTCTGGTAAAAACCAGCACTAGTTGGAGCGTCCTGCTTTACTCCAAGGCCCTTATCGTATGCGTAACCCAGGCTGACGCAGCCCTCAGAATACCCGCTAGCACAAGCCCTGCTGAGGAAGTATTCCGCTTTTGCCGGGTTCGGGGCGAAACCTGGAAGATGAAGCCCCGACCAACCGCTGTCCCCGGTGGAGTATTCCTCTCCAACGATCCATTCTGCCATGTGGATCCTTCCCGCATAGGCGCCGACAACCATAATGACTGGAATAACGGCGAAAAAGGAGATGGAGAGCCACCCTCCGGCCCAGAGTACAGCCCAAGCACCGGAGGCCCAAGATCCTTTATGGAACCAATCATAGACAGTCGCCCACAGGGCACCGGCAAAGAACGTCAGGCCTATGAAAAAGGATGCCCAGGCGTAAGAGCTCATCCCCGCAACCAGCCCCAAAACGACAAGAGCGGCGATCAAGGCGCCCAATCCGATAAGAAGTTTCCTGGGCCATTTTATCGATCCATGGCTGGCAGAAATATTCGTTGCCAAGCCTGCCAATCTCCCCACCAGGCGCTGCCGAAGAGAGGGCTTACTCCGCTGCGCGGGCGGGAGGGCTACTGCCGGCTTGGGTTGGGGAATGGTTGCTGAGGCGTCTGGCTTCCGCTCGATAATGGGCGGCTCCAGCAAGACAGGATTTATCGCGGTTTGTTTCGGAACAGACCACGAGAAGGGCTTCGTTTCAGGCTGCTTCGGGGTTGGCTGCACAGCAGGCTTATGCTCGACATGCTTTGAAGTGCTCTGAACAACCGGGGCCGGGTGCGCCTGGGCGGCTTCGGCAACTGCCGGCCTGCCGAGAAGCCATAGCACTGAATCGCACAACTTGGGCAGGTGTTTTGTCAGGGGGGGCGTGGAGGCATCCAGCCATTGCTTATTGCTGAGATGGAACTCCATGCCTGGAGACGGCGTTACTTTCTCAATTCGAAATGTAACAATGGCCTTCTTGTGGTTGACGGCTCTCTCAATCTCGCATTGGACCTGCTCCGATTCGTCGGCAGCCTGGGTATAGATCAACACAACAATCTGGCATGTATGGAGCGCTTCCATAACCGCCACCGGATACTTGGCGCCGGGAAGGACATCCCGGTGCGCAATCCAGCAAACGATATGATGCCTTTCAAGCGCTTCACACACCACGTCTGCAACCTGCTCGTTTGTTGATGAATAGCAGATGAAGACCTGATGCGCCATTCTTCCAGACTCTACTTTCAGAAAACTTTCCGGTTACCGGCCACTATAGCATCGCTTGCGCTGCTTTGCATCGCAAAGCTGACAGGGGGCGCCTGGCGAGCGGCTACGCGCTGGGCGGATGGCGCAGGCTTTCGATGGCCTCGCGCAGGCGCGCCGTCAGCTCTTCGACCTGATGCATCGTCATTCCCTCGGTCACAATCGGCTCGCCGATGCTCACCGTCAGCTCGCCAGGATAATAGTGATGGGTGTGGATGGGCATGAGCTCGTAGACTCCGCTGAGCGCGATGGGCACCAGAGGGACTTGAGCGCGAATGGCCAGGTAAGCCGCGCCGGGAAGAAATGGACGCAGACCGCCATCGGAGGTGCGGCCGCCCTCGGGAAAGACAAAGAGCGGCATGCCGGCGCGCAGCACCTTGGCTGCCGCCGCCATGCTGGATACGGAGGCGCGCGGGTTGTGGGTATCGATGGGCACCTGGCCGGAACGATTCAGATACCAGCCGATAAATGGAATGGGCCATAAGGCCTTCCAGGCTATGATGCGGAACTGGAAGGGCAGCGCGGCGAAGAGCACCGGCACATCCATGTAGGAGGTGTGGTTGGAGGTGTAGACAGCCACCGGGTGCTTGCGCAGGTTCTCCGCGCCAATGACCTTGAGCTTTGAATATGAATTCCAGACGCTGGCCCGCGCCCAGAAGCGGGCGATGCGATGCTGCGCGTTGCCTTTCTTGTCGACAAACGAAATGAGGAGCGAAATGCTGCCGCAGAGCGCCGTGAGCAAGACGAAGAGCGGCGCCTGAATGAGGTTGGTGCGCCAGCGATAGAACCAGGGAAGCGGATTGGGGCGCTCGATAGGGCGCTGCCGGGGGCGCTTTTTGAAACGCTGCCGCAGTTTTTTGAGGCGCTGTTTCATGCGGTGCGGCCTCCGAATTCCGCGCCTTCAGCCAGCAGCAGCGAGCGCGCCTCGCCGACCAGGTAAACGGAGCCGGAGACCACCACCACGCCGCCTTGCACGCGCTTCGCGGCCCATTTTAATGCTTCTTGAACTGACGCGGCGCTGAGGGATGGGATTCCGGTGGCGCGAGCGGCGGCTTCTAAATCTTCAATAGAAGCGGCGCGTGCGGAGTGGATGGGCGCAAAGATGACCTGCTCGAAGAGCGGAAATAGAATCTGCGCCATCTCCGCGAGGGGCTTGTCGCGCAGGCAACCGAAGACCAGGCATCGCGGATGCTTTTTACTCAAGAAGTTCATCAGTCCCGAGTAGAGCGCCCATGCGCCGGCGGGATTGTGGGCAACGTCGAGTACCCAAATGAGACCGCCGCGCTTGATGTATTCCAGCCGGCCTGGCCACTCGGTGTTGCGAATGCCTTCAGCGATATGATGCGGCGTGATGGGAAAGCTGTGCTCGCGGGAAAGTTCGACGGCGGCGGTGATTGCCAGGGCAATGTTCCGCTGCTGATGCGCGCCGGTGAGCGGAGAATGGACTTTGACGAAGGAACCGAGAGCGTGGATGAGATAGGGGCCGGTTGCTCCGGCGGGCGGCAGAAAAGGAGACGCATCGATCCCACGCACGCCGAGCGCGGCGGCTGCCTCGTTCAACACTTGATTGGCCTCGGGGAGCTGCAGGAGGGTAATCAGCGTTCCGCCCTGGCGCAGGATGCCGGCCTTCTCGCGCGCAATGGCGGCGATGGTTGTGCCCAGCCATTCGGTGTGGTCCAGCGAGATGTCGGTGATGATGGAGAGGAGCGGCGAGACGACGTTGGTGGCGTCGAGGCGGCCGCCCATGCCGACTTCGAGGACGGCGAGGCCGATGCTGGATTCAGCGAAGTAGAGGAAGGCCAGCGCGGTGAGGATTTCAAAGAAGCTGGGCATCTGCGGGAGGCGGCCCTGCTGCATGAGCTGCTGCGCGACGTCGTGAACGCGGAAGTAGAGGCGGGCGAAGTCGTCGTCGGAGATTTCTACGTTGCCGATGCGGATGCGCTCGTTGACGCGCTCGAGGTGCGGCGAGGTGTAGAGGCCGGCGCGCAGGCCGGAGGCGGTCAGGATGGAGGCCAGGGTGGCTGCCGTGGAGCCTTTGCCGTTGGTTCCGGCGATGAGCACGGAGCGAAAGCTGTGATGCGGATCGCCGAGGGCGGCGAGGAGGGTGCGGACTTCGTCGAGAGAGAATTTACGCCGCGGCTGACCGGGGCGGGTGTACAGTTCCGGCGCCATGGCGTTGAGTTGATCGATGGCGGCGGCGTAGGACATGAAAGATCAGTATAGAAGGCAGGCGGGATGGGGATGGCATCTGAGAGATTTGGGGCGGGAGACCTCGCTTAACGCACTGAAAATTTTGATGTCAAATCCGGCAGATATTCACTACACTATTTGCAAACCGAAATCGGGATTCTGGCGCAACTTTCTGCTCTTACTTCGGCAGGGAATCAACACGGGCAAGCAATCCAAGCCCGCGAGCCTGAATTGAACTCCCGAAGCGAGGCTTGCGTCCCAACTCCCCCCAACCCGCACGGCATGTCCAGCCGTGTGGAAGCAGGACCAAGGAGGACACGATGAAACAGCGAGCTTTATTGGCTATCCTCATCTGCGCCACAGCGCTGACTGTCTTTCCCGATCAGCCGCGCGCCAACGCTCAAATCACACTCACCTTGTGGGGTTATAAGGCTGGCTCGGCCAGCGCCACCCGCCAGCCACGCAGTTTGAATGGCGGCCAATTTTCAAACCTCTCCGGACCGAACCCCAACAACGATATTACCTGCGCGACTTCGCTCTCCGGCTCGACGGCCACCCAGAAACTGGAATGTATTTCGACCATATGGCAATCGTCAGCTCCGTCACAACCGACGTATGTTCTGGCATATGTGAACATCTCGGGCGGGGGGTATGGCAACATCAACGTCGTTGCGCCGCTGCCAGCTTCGATACAGGTGCCAAACGTCAACATTGCCAATCCGGCGATTGTCGTGAATGCGTATTACTATCCGTCGGGACCCTGTCCACCCAATCAAACCTGCTCCTCCGCGGCTGTTTTCGACGAATACGACGAGCTGCAAGGCGCACTGCTGGACGATACGTTCGTGAGTGTCGCGGTTCCATCCGACCCGGCGCTGAATGCGAGCTACACCACCCAGGGAAATATTTACGGCGAAGTGGACACAACGAAATACGGCGTGCAGATCAGCGCCGACCAACCACCGACCGTTTATCCTACGACTAACCCGCCCACGCCTTCCAAAGAGATCTTCGATAAGTGGGTGATCGGGCAGGGTGGCAATCACGGCGCGAACGCCAATCAACTAATCGTAAACGCGCAGACGACCAACTACTCGATCGCGATGTATCATTTGGCGTGCATGAGCGGTTCAACGTGGAGCTCGACCGCGACCATCAGCCAATGTGCGCCGATCGTCTGCCCGAAAGGGGAGAATTGGAGCGCGGAGTACAACCAGTGCATTCCAACCTGCCCCGGTGAAGAATTATGGAATGTAACCACTAAGAAATGCGTGAAGATTGGGAATCCTCCTGGCGAACATTGCAACATGAAATGTCCCGCAGGCACAACCTGCTTTGCCGTGGCTTTTGAATGCGATTGCATTTGCGGGAACCTGAACCAGAACACGGGATGGCATACATCAATGCAAAAATAAGATGCATGCAAATCGCGACGAAGGATAAAAGCAAGAACTTTGACAGGGCGGGCCGCGCACGCGCGTGGCCCGCGTTGTTTAAGGCGCAACAAAACGCTATCAACCGATTGATAGACTTTAGCAGCTTCAATTCAGCAAATTGATTTGACCTGAATGACGTCAGGAGCGGAGCAGGAGCTGCAGGGCCTGGCGGGCGTTTTGCAGGCAGGCGCGGGCCTCGTCCTCGGAGAGAAGGCCCTGGTGGACGGCTTTGCGGCCGATGTCGTTGACCAGGTTGGCGACGCGGGGGAAGTCGGGATCGAAGCCGGTCATCTGCAGATTGTTGTTGACCTCGTGGAGGAGGTTGCCGAGCGTGGCGGCGTTGCGGTAGCGGGCGCGAACCAGGCCGGTGAGCGATGAGGGGAGTTTCTGCTTGATAGCTTCTTCAAGAACCGAGCGGCACATGACGGCACAGGCGGTGAAGAGGCCGAAGAAATAGCAGCGGGTGGCTTCGTCGAGATAGCGGTCGGCCTCCTCCGAGCTGGGCGCGGCCACAACACACTCACGCAGATGGGTGGCGCGCTGCACTGCGGGCTCAACCAGTTCCAGCAACTCAAGGGCAAAGGCGGTGCGGAGCAGGTCGTTCTGCTGGCCGTCGAGGGCGCGCTGAATCTCCTGCCATGCGGGAGCGGGCCCGTCGAAGCCGGCATATTGCAGCTTGGTGAGCGAAGTTAGGCGCTGACGAGCGTGCTGGATGAAGCCCTGGCGCATCTCCTGGGCGAGCAGGCGCCAGCCGGCCACAAAGGCTTTGGAGTCCTGCTGATAGCGCGCCCACAACTCATCGTAGACAATGCCAGGGAGCACCTCTCGCAACTGGGCAAAGCGGCCGGTCTGCGCCAGCTCAGAGATGGCTTCGCAAAACTCGCGGCCCGGCGTGCCCTCTGCCGACATCTGCAGAAGTTGATCTTCCAAGCGGCCTATGTCGATACCCATTCCTAATACCTTCACCCGGTGAGTTTAAGACCTTGACCAGCTCATGGCGGAGAGAAACGCGCGGATTTGAGCCGCGGGGTGCTGGAATGGGAAGCGAAAATGATCTACTCCCGTGATCGGAAAGCATTCACTGTACCCCTCCGGGGTGCAAGGTCTTCAACGGCTTTCGTCTACCGGATTGCGCTGCGCTCCATCCAGAGCTATTTTCACATCCTCCATACGGAAAGAATTGACACCGATAGCTATGTGTGTTCTGTGCATCGCAGGGCACTTGCAAACCCTTGGCCCGCGCGGCCAAATACGCGCTATGCACATAATCCACCCCCTTTACACAGGCCTTTTCGCGTTGTCTGTGGGGGTGGTGGGAAACAGAGGCCGCGAAAGCCTGGTTTAGAGCGGTTTTCAAAATGCCCTCAATTGCACAGCTTGGTTTTAGAAAACTCTCCCTGATGGCAAGCATCTTTGTTGCAACCAGTTCGGCAGACTTTCCACTTTTCCTTACTGAACTACGGGTACTACTATCTTTTTTATTCAATACTCAACCTAATATTCATCCCTGGCGCGGAGGCGCGGATCAGGGGTAGAGCGTATTTACTATTGGTATAGAGTTTGGCGTGGACCGGGAGGTCCACGCGACAGCCGGTCAACCACCCCACAGACGAAGACCCGTCCGTGGGGACCCCAGCTAGGAGGCCGGCGCTACTATTCTCCCCGGAATCCAGAAAAGCGGCCCAGTTTTCCACGCGCCAGGAAGCGCAAAGGTGCATACAATCAAAGAGAAGAAAAGAAAGCCATTTCCGGCAGCCAGCGAGTTGTTGTACAGTGTGGCCAGAGCGGAGAGAGGCTAAATGTAATTTTCTTCGTTCGTGGCAAAGCGAGGGTGGGACCATGGCTAAAGGGGAAACTGAAGTCGAGAAGCCGGCATCAACGGGGGCAGCGATGGAGATTACCGTAAGCCGTCAGGATCTGGTCAAGGAGCTGACCGCGACGCAAAGCGTGGTGGAGCGCAAGACCACCATTCCAATTTTGTCCAACTTTCTGATTGAGGCCGAGGACAGCCGCCTGAACATCACGGCGACGGACCTTGACCAGGCAATCCGCACCAGCGCCGCGGCCAAGGTAAAGAAGCCCGGCGCCTGCACGATACCCGCGCGCAAGCTGTACGACTACGTGAGGCTGCTGCCCGACGGCGAGATCTCCATCAAGCTGCTGGAAAATCATTGGGTGCAGATCAAGCTGGGACGCTCTAACACAAAGATGGTGGGCATGGCGCGGGCCAACTTCCCACAGGTTCCGGAGTTCCCTGCCGTAGCGGCGACGAGTATTTCAACCGTGGCGCTGAAGACGCTGATCAATCGCACCATCTTCGCCATCTCCAACGAGGAGTCGCGCTACACGCTGAACGGGGCGCTGCTGGTGATCAAAGCGGAGTCGCTGGCCATGGTGGCCACTGACGGACACCGGCTGTCGTACGTGGAGAAGACCAACGAGACGCTGGAAGGCATCAGCGGCGAGAAGCGGGTTTTGATTCCGCGCAAAGCGCTGCACGAGCTGGAACAACTGCTCTCTAGCACCGAGGCGGAAAAGGTGGAGTTTGCCGACGATGAGCACACGCTCTACTTCCGCGTGGGACACAGGACGCTGAGCACGCGCAAGTTGAGCGGCCAGTTCCCCAACTTTGAGGCAGTGATGCCGCGCGACAACACCAAGTTTGCCGTGGTGCGGGCGAGCGAGCTGGCAGCGGCAATCGAGCGCGTGGCGCAGTTTGCCGACGAGCGCTCCGGGGCAATCCGGCTGCGGCTGGAGAGCAACGAACTGAAGCTCAGCGCCAACTCCACCGAGAGCGGCGAGAGCGAAGACACTATCGACACGCCGTATTCGAGCGAGCCAATCTCTGTAGGCTTCAACTCGGGGTACATTCTGGAATTTTTAAAGGCGCTGGGGAATGAAGGCGAGGTGCGGCTGGAGTTCAAGGACTCGCAGTCGGCGGGGCAGATGCGGCCGGAAGATCCGGACGCGGAGTACAAGTACCGGTATGTGCTGATGCCGATGCGGATATGAAGCAGCGAGTTAGCGTCCCGCTTGTGCGGGACAAGCAAGTTAGCGACGGCCCGGCAGCGATGCCGGGCTGTTCTGTTTCTGGACAGTTATGAACACCTACAAAGAGATAGACAGAAGGTAACACGGTTGATAGCTATGAAGTAATCTGTTTTGCAAACAAAAGAATTGTCTTTCGCCAACAAACCGCAATAAGTAATTCAAACAAACTAAAAAAATGAATATGATCGACACGTACCCACGTAACTGACGCAAAAATTACCAAATCTCCACAGTAATCGCATCGAGCGGAGCAAAGGTGGTTCTGCGCAGAAGACAGCGAGTTAGTTATGGTCAACAAGCGATCAACGAACAAGAAAAACCCGCCAAGAAAGAAATTGCGCATGAAAAGGAACGAATCAATATTTTTCAACGCACTGCTGCTTTTTACATTTTTCATCTGCGGTTGCGCCGGTAACGCCGGTAACTATGAGCCAACTGTCTACGTCGCCGGCGTCAATGCCAACGGCCTGTTTGGCAATTACGTAGCCACAGTCTGGTCAAACGGCACGGCCACGGCGCTGTCCGTGGGAACAAGCGGCGCCGAAGCTTATTCGATCACCGTTACCGGCGGCGATATTTACGTAAGCGGATCTGAGTACAACACGACGAGCGAAACTTACGAAGCCACAACCTGGAAGAACGGCGTGGCCACCGCGCTGGCCAACACCAGAGGAACAAGCAATGCCGAGGCTTATGGAATCGCCGTCTCGAACAGTGATGTGTATGCGGCGGGCTATGAGTATCCGGCACGCAGCACGATTACGACCGCGGCATACTGGAAAAACGGCGCGGCCACAGTACTCCCCAATCCCACAGGAACGACGCAGGCGTGGGCAGAAAAGATGGCGATCACGAACAACGACGTATATGTAGCGGGAATATCGCTCAACCCCACGACCAGCGCCTATAACGCGACCCTCTGGAAGAACGGCAGCACAGGCACAGTTCTGTCGACGAATGCATCCATAGCCTACGCGATCGCAGTTTCCGGAAGCGATGTGTACGTCGCGGGATCCGCCTACAACCCAGCGACGGGATACTACTCGGCCACTATCTGGAAGAACGGCGAGGAAAGCTACTTGCCTACCACTCATGCGGGGAATGCATTCGCCTACTCGATTGCAGTCACCGGGGGCAATGTGTACGCGGCGGGTTATCTGAGCGACACGACGACCGGCCACGAGGGGGCCTACTACTGGAAGGACGGATCAGCCATCGCACTGCCCGCCGACGCATCGAACGATGCGGCGGCGGCCGCGATCGCAGTGTACGGCAACGATGTATACGCAGCAGGATATGAGTGGGACGCCACAAAACAGAACTTCGTAGCGTGTTATTGGAAGAACGGCGCGCCGGCGATTGAAGTTTCCGATGGAACGGCGGCGGCCTGGGCAGAATCGATCGCGGTACAGTGAGCTGCGGGAGGATTTCGCGGGGTTAGCAAAAGTACGGCGGCCCGGCGAAGATGGCGGGCCGTGGTGTTTGCGGGCAAAAGGATACAGCGAGCGAGGCCGATTACGCCGTGGCGGGGGCATGGAGGAATTCGAGGGCGCGGATGAGGTAGGACTTGAGCCGGCGGCGATGGACGACGGCGTCGAGGAAGCCTTTTTCCAGCAGGAACTCGGAGCGCTGAAAACCCTCGGGGAGCTTTTGGCGGATGGTCTGCTCAATGACGCGCGGGCCGGCGAAGCCGATGAGGGCGCCGGGCTCGGCTATGTTGAGGTCGCCGAGCATGGCGAAGCTGGCGGTGACGCCGCCGGTGGTGGGGTCGGTGAGGACGCAGATGTAGGGCACGCGGGCGTCGTCGAGCTGGGCGAGGGCGGTGGAGATTTTGGCCAGCTGCATGAGGCTGACAACGCCCTCCATCATGCGCGCTCCACCGGATGCGGCGACGATGATGAGCGGCTTGTGGGTGAGGCGGGCGCGATCGACGGCGCGGGCGATGGTTTCGCCGACCACAGCTCCCATGGAACCGCCGATGAAGGCGTACTCCATGGCGCTGAGAACGACCTCATGCGGGCCGAGGCGGCCGACGGCGTTGAGGACGGCGTCGTCGAGGCCGGTGGCTTTTTGCGCGGCGCTGAGGCGCTGCTTGTAGGGCTTTACGTCGGTGAAGTTGAGCGGATCGGTGGAGCGCAGGCCGCCGTCGACCAATTCGTAGCCCGGCTCGAGGAGCAGGTCGATGCGTTCACGGGCGCCGATGCGGAAGTGGTGCTGGCAGCGAGGACAGACGTTGAGGTTGGCCAGCAGATCGGCTTTCCAGACGACCGCCCGGCAGGCAGAGCACTTGATCCACAAACCCTCAGTGCGCACGCGCGACTCCGCCGTTGCCGCGGCGCCCCTGAGACCGGGGCCGTATTCTCCTCCATCACGTTTGAACCAGGACATGCGACCTCTTAAAAACGGGGACTAGGGAATCGTGACTAGGGACTAGAGAAAAATAGTCACTGACCACTGTCAGTATTCTATTCCGCGCTGCGCCAGGACGCCTTTCTGATAAGCGTGCTTCAGCTCGCGCATTTCGGTCACCGTGTCGGCCAGTTCCACGAGCAGGGGGTGGGCGTTGCGGCCGGTGAGAATGACATGGACCATCTCCGGGCGCGAGCGCAGGGCATCGGCGACGACGGCGGGGTCGAGCATTTTGTAGCTGATGGCGTAGTTGATCTCGTCGAGCACAACCAAATCCCACTGGCCGGAGTCGATGGCGGTGCGCGCCTCGGCCCAGGCAGCCTGCACCAGGCGAATGTCTTCGGGATCGGTTTCCGCTCCGCCGACCTTCACAAAGCCGCGGCCCATCGGTTTGAGGACGAAGTTCGCGCCGAAGGCCTGGACCGCGTCCAGCTCGCCATAGTGCCAGGAGCCTTTGAGGAACTGAATCATCAGCACCTTCATGCCGTTGCCGACGGCGCGCAGGGCCGTGCCCAGGGCAGCGGTGGTCTTGCCCTTGCCAGCGCCGGTGTTGATGAGGAGCAGTCCTCGACGGGAATCGGTGGTCACAGCTAACAGCTTACAGCTTTCAGCTATCAGCCTACATTTCGCCAACGCTAAATGGAGACGACAAGCGTCTGCTGTCAACAGAATAGTTGACTGCTGTTAGCTGACCGCTGTCATTTAGTGACCGGCGTGGTAGGGGTGTCCGGTGAGGATGGTGATGGCGCGATAGAGCTGCTCGGCCACGACGAGGCGCGCCAGGGCATGGGCCATGGTCATGGGACCGAGCGAGAGCAGGAGTTGAGCGCGCTTGCGAGCGGGCTCGGACCAACCGCTGGCCGGCCCCACGGCGAAGACAATGTGCTGTGTTCCCTGGTCACGGCGCGCACCCAGCCACGCGGCGAAGACATCGGAGCTCATCTGGCGGCCGCTACTGTCGAGCAACACGGCCACTCCCGGCGTGCGCCCTTGCTGCTTGTCGAGCCATTCGAGCAGGGCCTTCTCGGAGCGAAAGGCCTCTGATCTGCAGTGCGCAAAGGTGGAGCAGCGGCCGAGATAAAGCGCGGTGAGAGCCTCAAAGTCATCCTTTGCGGAGGGGCGCGCGCCGATATGCGCCAGGGTAAGGTTCATGAAAGAGAGGATAACGCGCGGCGAAAAAACTTGCAGAGTAAGAACGAATTTTTTGCCAGGGGAGCAAAAATAGTGCATTCTATCTGTCAGAGGCTGCCGGGGAACTGGAAGCTAAGGGGATGTGTGTTTGCCGCGGGGAGGAGTTGGCGCTCTCCCGAGCCACCTGAGGTCAAAATGGAATTACATTATGGTCAAGATTGACCAAAGTGTCTATTTTTGGGATTCCACGCAAAAGCAATACAATTTTTCATATTTCTGATTTGAAACGCGATAGGAAAGATAACATAAGTCTTTTATTTTCAACAAAGAAAATATCCGACCCCATCTTATGAGAATGGCACGCAAACTGCTAGTTTATCCCTGCAAGTGGTGCCTCGCTTTCATGGGATTATGTCTACACGCCCCCAAACGAGACGCAGTAGCACAAAAAGCGGGCTTGAAGCTCTCAGCAATGGGCGCCGGCCCCCACAGAAAATTTGGAGGAAGTCTATGCGATTTATCCGGTTGCAGAGTGTGGTATTAGCGCTTGGCCTAGTAATGCTGGCCGGCGTTGTAATGAACATTTCAGCGCCTGTGGCGGTCGCCCAGTCGAATATCTCCGGCGACATAGTCGGCACGGTAACGGATTCAACTGGCGCCATTCTTCCCGGCGCCCAGGTGAAAGTTACAAGCAGCGCGACTGGCCAGGTGAAGTCGGTCGTAACAGACAAGATGGGCAGCTATCGCGTGCCATTGCTTCCGCCGGGCCAGTACAAGGTATCGATAACGGCCCCTGGATTCGAGACGTCGACAAAGAACGTGGACGTTTTAACCGGCGAGATTACGCAAGTGTCCATCAGCCTGACCGTCGGCAAGGCGTCCACTACGGTTGAGATCAGCAGCGGCGATATCCAGACATTGCATACCGAAGACGCTCAGATCTCGACAAGCTTCAGTTTAGAGCAGCTTCAGGAACTGCCCAACCCCGGCGGCGACCTTACGTTCGTGGCGCAAACCACACCCGGCGCGGTGATGAATACGCAGGGCGGATATGGCAACTTCTCTACCAACGGTTTGCCGGGCACTGCGAATACCTTTACGGTAAACGGAGGGTACGAGGGCGATCCATATCTGAACTTGAACAACTCGGGCGCCACCAACCTGCTGCTGGGCGCCAGCGACATCGAATCGGTGACGGTTACCACCAACAGCTACGATGCGGCATTTGGCGGCCTGGGCGGCGCGCAGGTAAACGAAATCACGCGCGCGGGCAGCAACAAGTGGCACGGCAACCTTCTTTACTTATGGAACGGCCGGGCGATGAACGCGAACAGCTGGTTCAACAAGTGCACGACGTCATGCGGCGTTACGACGCCTTCGCCTCGCAACTTCGACAATGCGAACCAATGGGCCGCCTCGGTGGGCGGACCTCTCAGGAAGAACAAGATCTTCGGGTTCATCAACACTGAGGGGATCCGGGTCATTATTCCGGTGCGTGGACCTGTTTATGCTCCCAGCCCCAACTGGCAAGCCGCTATTCTTGGCGCATCAGCCACAAATGCGTACGCGCCTTACGGTAACCTTGCAGCCAACGGCCTTTCCGCAGAAGCTGGGGCTTACACCTCGATTTTCAACTACTATAACCACGCGCCGAACTTCTCCAAGGGAGCTGTGGATTCAGGCGATATCGGGACCTGGATATTCAACGGCCAGGCAACCAACTTCGCCCAGGAATGGCTGGTGACCGACCGCCTGGATATGAATCTCTCCGACAAAGATCACCTCTTTATTCACTCGAAGGTGGATCACGGCCTTCAGCCGACGCAAACCAGCTTCCTGAATCCAATCTTCAACGCGGCAAGCCCGCAGCCTTCCTATGAAGGCCAGCTCGGCGAGACGCATACCTTCACTTCGCATCTCACCAACCAGTTCCTTTTTGCAGCCAGCTACTACAGGGCGATCTTCACCAACACGAATGGCACCACCCTGGGAAGCTCCAGTACTCCGTACACGTTGATCCCTTATAGTTTTTATGTCGGCGGCGTTGGCGGCGATTGGGACCTCTCGGCGAGTTCCTCCGACTTTATCGGCGGCGCGGACTATGCATTTCCGCAGGGCCGCAACGTCACCGGTTACCAGTTCACCGACGACTTGAGCTGGACCAAAGGCAAGCATACCTTGAAGTTCGGCTATGCCTTCCGCCGGGACGATATCACGGACTACACGTCGAGCGAGCACAACATCACCTACGGCGGCGGCGAGAACTTTGTTTTTGATCCGGGCGACTTTGCCGCCGGCTACTCGGATGAGTGGGCAGAACGCTTCCCGAAGCGCCTTTCCAATCCGGTTGCGCTTTATGTTGAGGGATTCTATGCGCAGGATACATGGAAGCCGTGGGCGGGCTTAACGGTTACTGCCGGATTGCGAGTGGAGCATAACTCGAACCCGCTCTGCAAAACGAACTGCGTGGCGAACTTATCGCAGGACTTCAGTACGCTTCCAACCAGCCAAGCGACGCCGTATAACAGCCTGATCGCCGCAGGCCGGTCGCAGGCCTACTTCCAACAGCAGAACTTTGCCTATGAACCGCGCCTGGGCTTTTCCTATTTGCCCGGCGGGGCAGGATCCAAGACCACAATCCGCGGCGGGTTCGGCATGTTTGCCGACTACTTCCCCGCGCAGATCATGGGCGACCTGATCGCGAACGTACCGAGCGTTGACAGGTTTACCGTCCTCGGTGCGGCCTATACCGCATATGACGGGAATCAGATGGGTACAGGGGGCAATGTGATTCCTCTCAGCCCCAGCCAGACAGGAAGCGGCCACGCTATTGCGGTCGCCTCGAACACCTCCCTGCAAACGCTGTTCCCTCTGGGCGGCTACTACAAGAATTCCGCCGGCACCTGCCCGGACTCGCTCAGCATCTATTGCGCAACCGGCGGAGTCTTCACCCGGCCAACCTTCACATCGGTTGCGCATAACATTAAACTGCCGACCTATGAAGAGTGGAGCCTTGCGGTCGAGCGCCAGGTTGTCAAGAACACGACGGTTGCGTTGACCTACGTTGGCAACCACTCCTATCATCAGCCTGTCCAACGGATGCCAAACGCGTATGGCAAGATGGCGTCGCTTCCGACTGCCCGGCCGAACACCGCGCTGGGTTCGGTCACCGAGTTCTACAGCGGCTCGGTCTCCAACTACAACGGGTTGCAAGCCACCGTAGGCAGCCGCCTCCGTTGGCTCACCCTGCAGTTCAACTACGCCTATGGCCACGCGCTGGACACCAGCTCGAATGGCGGCTTTGACGCATTCGGCCTTAATCCCATCGGCCAGACCAATCCCCATAACCTGAAGCAGAACTACGGCAACGCGGACTACGATACGCGTCACTACATCAGCGCCAACTACACCATCAAAATCCCGCATTTTGGCGGGCCGAAGGTTCTGGTTGACAATTGGGCAATCGCCGGCACCATCTTCCACAACTCCGGCTATCCCTTCTCCGTGGCTAGTGGAGGCACTTCTCCCACCTATGGAGAAGTTCCGCTGGCCAAGCAGCTCGACAACAACTTCGACCACCACTGCGGCGGCAAGGCGCACGTGGCCACACCTTGCGCCTTTGCCTCCCACTTTGTAGCCGCGACCGACTTCGGCCAGCAGCGGCGCAACCAGCTATATGGACCGAACTACACGGACTTCGATGCGGACATTTCCAAGGGCTTCAAACTGCCCCGGTGGGATAAGGCCGAGTTGAAGGTGGCAGCGCAGTTCTTCAACATGTTCAACCACGCGAACTTCCAACTTCCGTATGACGACGTGAATGACGGATCCGCAGATGGCACCCTTTACGGCGCGGCCAGCACACCAACCTCGGTTTTGGGCGCGTTCCTTGGCGGCGACGCTTCACCACGGTTGATCCAGTTGAAGGCCACCTTTAGCTTCTAACTGAATCGAAGACCACAACACAAAGGGCGCCCCTCGGGGCGCCCTTTATTTTGTCCAGCAAATTAGATGGAATGGGCTGGCGGGGGTTTTGGCGCGCGACGCATGAATTTCAGGATTTTTTGCGGGGCGTGGTTTTTTTGGCTGGCAATTTCTTTGCGGACGCTTTCCTGCCGGCAGTCTTCTTTGCCTTCTTTGCAGCGAACTTTTTCGCAACAGGCCTGGCTTTGAACTTGCTGGCGGCGGGCTTGACCGCCTTTTTGCTAGCTGCCTTTTTCGTTTTGGGCGCGGGCCGGAGCCTGGCTGCGGCTTTCTTTGCGGACTTCTTCGGTTTCGTTTTAGGCGATGGCGCGGGTTTGGACTTGGCGATGGCCGGCTCAGGCCGGGCGGCGGCCTTGCCGCGGGCGGCGAGAGTCTTTGCGGAGAGCGCGGCTTTCAGCTCGGCGTCGAACTCGGCCGGGGAGAGCGGGCGGGCGGATTTGCGCAGGCGCTCGATGTCGTAGAAGGCGCGCCGGTCGGCGAGGAAGACGTGGACGACAAAGTCCACGTAGTCGAGGAGAATCCACTGGCCGAGGCGGCGGCCCTCGACGGAGTTGGGAAAGACGCCGAAGTCCTTTTTGAGGCGGTCTTCGATCTCGTCGGCGATGGCGATAGCCTGGCGGTCGTTGGAGGCCGAGGTGACCAGGAAGAAGTCGGAGAGGCCGGAGTCGATGGGGTCCAGTTCGAGGATGCGGGTGTCGATGCCTTTTTTGTCTTCACAGACCGCGGCGGCGGCCTGGACGTAAATGCGGGTTTGCTGTTTGGATTCAGTTGTCATTCGTTGTGATTGATCTCCGTGTTCATCGTAGCCTTTCAAGGGGACGGGGGCAAGTCAGAGATAGAGGTTGTGGGCGCGAATGTATTCCAGAACGGGAGCGGGGAGCAGGGCGCTCTCCGGGCATTGGAGTGCGATGGACGGCGTAGCCTGGGCATGGATTTGGTCGCGGATTTGGGAGGCGCTGATGTCGATATGCAGGCCGGGAAGCAGGTAGAAGGGGGCTTCGAGGCCGGCGGGATTGCGCAGGATGGAACGGCGGAGGGCGACCCCCGACTCAACCGCGTCCGGCTCCGGCGCAGCCTCCAACACAAAGCCCTGGGGCAGGGCGGAGTCGAGATTGTCCAGCGACCACTGAGACTCGGAAGGGCGGGAAGCGACGATCAATGACGCAACAAAGGGAATATCAGCGGCGCGATGCCAGCGCGAGAAACCGGCAAAAGAGTCGGCGCCCATGAGGCAAAAGAGGACGCTCGACGGCGGCAACTGGGCGCGCAGGGCGACGAGCGTCTCGAAGGTGTAGTTGGGGGCGCCGGACGACTTGGGCGCATCGGCCAGCGAGAGAGCAAAGGCGGGGTCTGAGGCGATGGCCAGACGGGTCATAGCCAGGCGGTCATCAAATCCGGCAGCCGTGCCCTGCGGCTTGAGCGGCTGCGCACCTACGGGCGCAAAGAGCACGAGGTCCAGGCCGAGCGCCTCCTGAGCGGCCCGCGCTACACCCAAATGGCCGAGGTGAGGCGGGTCGAAGGTTCCTCCAAAGAAGGCAACGCGGCGGCCGCGAGATTGCGGGTCCATGTGTCCATGGTAATCTGCGACGGATGCCTGAGATGCGCGTCCAATGAACAATGCGCTATTTGATTGCAATTCTGGCCCTGGCAGGCGTGGCGGTTTCCGCACTGGCTCTGCGCGTTCACTACTCGACCGAGACCGAGCCCTGCTCCATCAACGAGAAATGGGACTGCGGGATCGTGAACCATAGCCCGTACTCCGAGGTGGCGGGCGTGCCGGTGGCGGCGATAGGGATTGCCGGCTACCTGGCGCTGGCAGGCTTGGCGCTGATGCGGCGGAGAGCGCTGGTTTTTGTTACAGCATTGATTGGGCTGGGATTCGCGGTCTATTTGGCTCACATCGAGAGAGACATTCTGACGGTGTGGTGCCTGTATTGCGTGATCTCGCTGGGGATTGTCGCGGCGATTGCGGCGCTGAGTCTGGGGTGGGTGGTGTTCTGGGGAATGCGCTCGAAGTACGAATAGGACCGGCAGAACGTGACGATGATTGAGGATCGTGACGTCCCAAGTCAATACTATGGTTGTATTTCCTTCAAATCATCGAAAAGCCGCAAAGGCCCGGGCCTAAAGGCGCGCGTAAAGTTGCTTTTTTCAGTGGGCTGAAGCCCATTGCTCCCTCCGGAATCTTCGATTCCAACTGCTAAAATTGAATGAAACCCATGTTCAAAAAAATCTATGCGCGGTGGATGTATGAGTGGGAGACGCGGCTGACCACGCGCGACGAGAATCGCGTGGTACGTCCGCTGGAGTGGGGCTTCGAGTGGATTGAGTCGTTTTTACGCGAGCACGGCTTTGAGGAAGCGCTGCCGGGGCCGGAGATTGCAGGCGACCCCGCGCAGGCCGAGGCCGCGATGGTGCGGCTTAACCAGTTTTTGATACGCCACGGCGATACTTTCTTCAGCTACGAGCGACCCACCGACTTCCGGCTGGAAGAGCGGCACCCGGAACTGTTTCCGACCAATGTGCGCCCGGAGACGCTGGCCCAGGCCGCGGCGTTGAAACAACAGGCCGCGGAGGGAAAGTTACAGAAGGCGCAGTTTCTGCGCTTCACCTCGCCGGAGCAGACGCCCTATGCGGAGAACAACCTGGTGAACGCGCGCTGGTATCCGGCGCCTGAGCACAAGGATCCCAAACGGCCGAAGCAGGCCATCATTGTGATGCCACAGTGGAATGCCGACGCCTTCAGCCACAATGCGCTGTGCGAGATTTTCAACAAGATGGGGATTTCGGCGCTGCGGCTCTCCAAGCCCTACCACGATATTCGGCGGCCGGCGGAGCTGGAGCGCTCGGATTACGCGGTGAGCGCGAATATCGGGCGGACGATTTCTGCGTGCCGGCAGGCGGTGGTGGATATTCGCTGTTGCCTGGATTGGCTGGAAGAGCAGGGCAACGAGCACTTCGGCGTGCTGGGAACCAGCCTGGGCTCCTGCTATGCCTTCCTGGCCAGCGCGCACGACGCGCGGCTCAGGGTGAATGTCTTCAACCATGCGTCCACAGCCTTCGGCGACGTGGCTTGGGCGGGGCAGAGCACGCGCCACGTGCGACAGGCGCTGGAAGATGCCGGCCTTTCGCAGGAGCGCATCCGAGCTTTGTGGGCAGCCATCAGCCCGTGCAGCTACTACGACAAACTCATGCGCGCTGAGGTGAATGGAGCAGGGAAAAAAGCGCTGCTGGTCTACGCAGACTACGATTTGACCTTTCCCCTGGAGTACTCGCATCAGGTGGAGGCGGCTTTCCGGCGCATTGGACTCAACCTGGAGCGGCGCATTTTGCCTTGTGGCCATTACACTACCGGTGAGACGCCCTACAAATACATCGACGGGTGGTACATGGGGTGGTTTGTGTACCGGGCGTACAAGGAAATGCGGAAAAGCAGGGACTAAGGGACTAGGGAACAGGAAACAGGGAACGCTAAATAGGGACTGAAGCGCACGCTTCAATATCGAACCAAATGCAAAAATATTCTTTCTAACGCGCGGCGCTGAGGTCGAGGTGGAGGAGCTTGGCGGGGTCGAGATATGCGCCCTGCCAGCGGACAGCCCAATGCAGGTGCGGGCCGGTGACGCGGCCGGTGGCTCCGCTCAGGCCCAGCCGCTGGCCGCGCGCGACGTGCTGGCCGACGTGGACGGAGATGCGGCTGAGGTGCATGGAGAGCGTAAAGAACCCCATCCCGTGGTCGATGATCACGGTGTTGCCGGCGTAGTAGAGCGGGCCGGCGAGCACCACGACACCGCTGTTGCTGGCGCGCACCGGCGTGCCCGGCGGGGCGCGAAAGTCCAACCCTTTGTGATTGCTGGCCAGCGTTCCGTTGAAGACGCGGCGCGTGCCGAAGCGCTCGGATTGCGGCGCGTCGACCGGCGCGCGGAAGTTTCCCTGCCACAGCGGCTTGGGCGCGCTGGAGGCATAGACTTTTTGCGTCAGCAACTGGTCTGCGTCGATCTGCTTGAGCGCGTCGGGGCCAGGCTGGACGAACTGCGGGGCTACGGTTAACGAGCTGGTGCGGTAGTGGGAGGGAAGAATGTGGACGGGGCGACTCAGCGTACGCGTGCCGCCTTTTGCATCGTGGATGGTTATCGTTAATACGGACAGCCCAACAGGCGCGTCGACATCCACGCCGGCCAGAGCAAACCACGATTGCTCATCATGCCCGTGAAAGAACTCCAGCTTGCGGTCCAGCCACTCGCCGTCGATGGCGGCAGCGTTGGCGACAGAAACGCGAATCAACTCCGGCGCGCCAGCCAGGACTACGGCTGGAGTGAGCGAGACGGCGGGAGATTGTGCGCTTGCAGCAGCCAACGCTAAAGCCAAGAGGCCTGCGAGTGCGAGCCAGCTTCGGGTAGTGCGGAGAAACGGAGAAAACTGCATCCTCTTCAGCATACAACGCGATTTAGATTACGAAAAAACGAGAACGGTGAACGAGACCCCTGAAAAGCATACCTCAGGGGCTAAAGCCCTGTTCATTTTGCAGCCTATACGGCACGGCTAAAGCCGTTCCCTAACACTTCTTGCTTCAACCGTTGCATTTTTCTGCAAGCTGTAAAGTAGTGCCCTGACACTTCGAGTTCCAAATAAAGATCACAACAGCTAATAAAATTCTTTCTCTTCGTCAAGCGAACGGTTTGACAGCCAGTAAAGCGCAGCACTTGCTCGAATTACTCGGATTTGGCGGTTGGCGGATGCGCGGCCAGCCATTTAGCCACGCGATCCTGGACTGCATCAAGTTCTTCAGTGGTGATGTGAGTTCCAATCAGCTGGCGGTTGGCGGCGTACTTCTGCTGGTTTGGCCCCGGAACCGAAGCCGCGAGGTCCAGCCAGAAGTAGGCCTCGCTATCGTTGCGCGGAACGCCCACACCGATGGAGTAGAGCACGCCGAGAGAGGCTTGCGCGGAGACATCTCCCTGCTCGGCGGCTTTGCGATACCACCCGGCGGCCAGCGTTGCATCGCGGGGAAAGCCCTTGCCGCCGTCGCGATAAAGCGCGGCCAGATGCAATTCGGCGGGGATGAAACCCTGATCGGCGGCCTTGCGATACCAGTCGCTGGCCTGCTTGTAGTACTCGGCGGACTCCAGGGGATGATGGGGAAGCGCGTCGCCCGCCGCGCGGTAGTTGTCGCCCAACTGCACCTGGGCGGCCGCGTCGCCGGCGTTGGCCTTGGCAAGCAGGGTGGGGTCGATGGCCGGGGCCTGCGCGAAGGCAGGAATCAAGGCCAGAGAAAAGGCCATGGTCAGAACAGATTGTTTTCCCAAGATCCTCATAGCGGCCTCAACCAATTAACGAAAACGATAGCAGATTTTGGGCTGATTGGGCTTCCCGATTTTAAGGCATAGGCCGAAGAAAACCAGCCGCAGAGCTCCGACCTCTTCACAAGCCACATGCAAACATGATCTTCCGGTACGGCGGCAGGGCCGGCAGAAGGCGGCGAAAAAGTTTGGAGTTCAATGATGATAAAGGGCAAAAACAGCCCTGCCGCCTCTAGAAGACGGCGGCAGGGCGGGAGCCAGATTTGGGGAGATGCGCGTGCTCCAAAGAACACTGTGAGCTTAGCGATAGATACATGTCTGGTCAGTGTTGACCGTCAGCGGAACAATTCTTGAATTCTTCTCATGAAAGGATGTGCTGTATTGCTCAAGGTCAAAGGGATAGAATTTGAGTATGACTGACCGCATGTCTTTGACTCTTGCCCAAGCCGACCCCGAAGTAGCCGCAGCCCTAGCTCAGGAAACGCATCGCCAGCACGAGGGGCTGGAGATGATAGCTAGCGAGAACTTTGTCTCCGAAGCGGTTTTGGAGGCGGCGGGGTCCGTGTTCACCAACAAATACGCCGAGGGCTACCCCGGACGGCGCTACTACGGGGGATGCGAGTTCACCGACGTGGTGGAGAACCTTGCGCGGGAGCGGGCCAAGCAGATTTTTGGGGCGGAGCATGCGAATGTGCAGCCGCACTCCGGCTCACAAGCCAACGCGGCGGCGTACGCGGCGGTGTTGCAGCCGGGCGACACGATTCTGGGGCTGGACCTTTCTCACGGCGGACACCTGACGCACGGGCACAAGCTGAGTTTTAGCGGAAAGCTTTACCGGCCGACGTTCTACGGCGTGAGGAAAGACACGGAGCTGATCGACTACGACGAGCTGGAAGCCATTGCCGAGCGGGAGAAGCCCAAGGTGATCATCGGCGGGGGCAGCGCGTACCCGCGGCTGTGGGATTTTGCGCGGATGAGAGCGATTGCCGACAAGGTGGGGGCGACGTACATCTTCGACATGGCGCACATTGCAGGGCTGGTGGCGGGCGGGGTGCATCCTTCGCCGGTGCCGCATGCGCAGATTACGACGACGACCACGCACAAGACGCTGCGCGGGCCGAGAGCGGGATTGATTCTGTGCGGTCAGGCGCTGGCCGCCGCGGTGGATAAGGCGGTCTTTCCCGGCCAGCAGGGCGGGCCGCTGGTGCATATTGTGGCTGCCAAGGCGGTGGCGCTGGGCGAGGCGCTGCGCCCGGAGTTCAAGAGCTATGCAGCACAGGTGGTGGCCAACGCCAAGGTGCTGGCGGAGACCTTGCAACAAGAGGGCTTCCGCATCGTCTCCGGCGGGACGGACAACCACTTGATGCTGGTGGATGTTTTCCAGAAGGGCATTCTGGGCTCGGAGGCAGAGCTGGCGCTGGGCAAGGCGGGGATCACGGTGAACAAAAATACGATTCCTTTCGACACCAATCCGCCGCTGAAGGCTTCGGGTATACGCATTGGGACGCCGGCATTGACCACGCGGGGGATGAAAAAAGCGGAGATGGTGGTGATTGGCGCGTGGATTGCGAAGGCTCTGGAGAAGCGCACGGACGACGCGGCTCTCGAAAAGATACGCATAGAGGTGGCTGAGCTGGCTAATCGCTTCCCGCTGTATGCGTGGCGAAGAGACTAGCCGTCCAGGCATAAGGCGCTTACGGCACCAGCGGTGCAGCAGACGGCGCTTGCGCGCCAGGAGGTTCGTGGTATCCCGCCCATTTCGCATCTTTTCCTCGAAAAGCCGTGAAATGGATGGGGCACCCAACACTTGATTCCCACCTTAGGCGCAAAAACAAGAACGCGCCGAAGGTGGGGCACCCATTACTTATTACAAGACGCAACTTGCCTGTATGAGCCGGGTTGTATTTAATGTTGTTGGAGATGACCCGCAGGGGAAGACGAGCGGCCGAGGTACGCTGCTTTCCCCGAGGGCATCCGGAGGAAACGATGAAGATTACTCAGATAGCTTTGGCGACGTTGCTGGTTCTTTCCGTTCCAGCGTTTGCGCAGCACAATCAAGGAGGGCAATCGCATCCCTCGGGCGGCGGAGGGCATCAGGCGATCCCGTCGCAAGGGCCGAAGGCGTTCACCGGCACACCCCATGCGGCTGAGCCCAAGCGCAACTATAGCGACAAGGACGGCCATCCCAATGTTCCGCACGTGGATCAAAGCAGGTCCATCACAGGCAGCCACACCAACTGGGTGGGCCACGACACAGGGCGCGGCGATGCAAACTATCATCTGGACCATCCCTTCGAGCATGGCCGCTTTACCGGCGGCTTTGGGCGGGACCATGTATGGCGGATTGAGGGCGGCGGTCCAGGCGGCTTCTGGTTCCATGGCTGGCGCTGGAGCGTAGCAGCCTATGACGTTGCCTTCTGCGACGGCTGGCTGTGGGACACCGACCAGATCGTGATCTACGATGACCCGGATCACGAGGGCTGGTACCTGGCGTACAACGTGCGGCTGGGCACGTATGTGCACGTGATGTACCTGGGATAGTTGCTGCCTGAGCACGCAGGCGAAAACAAGAATGAGGGGACAGGCAGAGCGCCTGTCCCTTTGTTTTACGACTGGGAAGTTCTGCATGAGACCTGAAATTGGACGCGGAGCGGTTGAAGGGCAGCGTGTACTTTCTGGAAGAGGTGGCTTTCTGGGGGGATGGGCCAACGAACGCAAAATAACATGCAACAGTTTGCATATTTTGGGAAAATAATGTCACAAATCTTATTTATTATAAAGATTTCATAAGGTACACTCATTGACTATAATCCCACTGTCGAGTTGTCTTCGGCAATTGACGCGGCTTATTGCTAGCGGAGTCAGTCTGCGCCAGAAATCAATGAATCCATCCGCTAGCTGAGGGTTCAGCAAATGAAAATTTCGTTTCCTCTTCATTCTCCGTCTGCCAAATTGTCTCGCTTCGGAATGGCCAGCTTGTTGATTGCCTTAACCGGCATCGCTTTTCTGGGAATTCCCCGCACGGCCTACGCCAGCGGTCTCATCTACGTAGGCACCGACAATACCGGCATTACTTACTCTGCATACGAGAATTCCGGGACACAGACCGACACGGCTACGATATCGATCCCGCCAGCACTTCAAACATACTTCACACACACGGACGACTATATCATCATCGACTCCATCACGCCCACGGGATTCACCTCAGTCAATGGCGACCAGGACGATGTAGCAACGAACTTGCAATACGTCAGCGGCACAGCCATTCTCGGCACGACGCATCTTTCCGCCACCAGTAGCGATACTGTCAAGATCTCATGGCTCCCTATCGATCTCAGCGGCATTAACGATGGAGACTTTGGTTTGTGGCAGGGCACATTCGTAGTCGATTTCACGTTCTACGGATATCCCAACGGATATCCCGGCCCGGGATATCCTACCGCTTATTCTGACACGTACTACGAAGATTTCACGTTCGATGCCCAAGTCAATGACGCTCCCGAACCGGGCAGCCTGCTCCTTTTCGGCTCAGGGCTATTAGGGATGGTCGGGATGTTGCGGCGCAAGCTCGGCAAGAGCTAGAAGCGCTACTTTGGGCTAGGTGAATCTGTTCTGAACAAAACGGCCAGCCTTCGGGCTGGCCGTTTTTTTGCGGGGAACCAACCGCTGACCTGTGTAGCGATAGAATAAGGGGTTCGCGCGGGGCCGCAACGGCGCGCTTTACAATGCGGGGATGGCCCCAATTTAATTTCTAAATGCCGAGGAGATGAAATGAAGCGTCTGCCTGCTTGCGTGCCCACACACATGAACTCACAGATTGTTCACGGCGTGATATTTACCGCGATTGCCGTTGTACTGCTGAGCGTGACTGCCGCGCGGGCAGCGACGCCCGCGCAGGCACCGATGATTCTGACCGGCGCCGACGTGCGGCCAGCCATCTCGCTGAATGGCGAATGGGCGGCCATTGTCGATCCATATTTTGCCGGGCTCATGAGCTTTCATCACAAAGAGAAAAAGGACGGCTATTTTCTGAACCGCAAGGCTCAGCCCGGCGATGAGTTTCCTACCCAGTACGATTTTTCCAAGGCATCCACGTTGAAGGTTCCCGGCGACTGGAATATGCAGCGCAGGTCGCTTTATTACTATGAGGGGCCAATCTGGTACGAGCGCGATTTCACTTACCAGCCCAAAGAGCACACGCGCGTGTTTCTGCATGTGGGCGCGGCCAACTATTACTCCTGGTTCTGGGTGAACGGGAAAAAGGTTTGCGAACACGAGGGCGGGTACACCAGCTTCAACTGCGAAGTGACGGCGGCGGTTCATGCAGGCGGAAACTTTGTGGTGGCTGCGGTGGATAATACGCGCCACGAAGACGGCGTTCCCACATTGCAGACCGATTGGTGGAATTATGGAGGGCTGACGCGGACGGTTTCGCTGATCGAAGTCCCAGAGGTGTTCATCGATCAGTACGATGTGCATTTGAGCCGGACGGAGGATTCGGTCATTGAGGGCTGGGTGCATGTGGAGGGCGGCCCGGCGGGCGCAAAGGCGGAGGTGGAGATTCCCGAGTTGGACGCAAAGACCAGCTCGATGGTGGGGGATAGCGGGCTGGCGGCGATTCGGCTGGAAGTGAAAGGCTTGAAACGCTGGTCGCCGGAGACGCCGAAGCTTTACAAGGTCAAGATCAGCGCGGGGCAGAATTCGATCGACGAGCGGATCGGCTTTCGCACGGTGGAAGTGCGCGGGACAGAGATTTTGTTGAACGGCAAGCCGATTTTTTTGCGCGGCGTGTGCATTCATGCCGAGGCGCCTTACCGCACCGGAAGGGCAAACACCGAGAAAGACGCGGAGACGCTGCTGGGCTGGGCCAAAGAGCTGGGAGCAAACTTCGTGAGGCTGGCGCACTATCCACATGATGAGACCATGCTGCGCGCGGCAGATCGCATGGGGCTGCTGGTGTGGTCGGAGAACCCGGTCTACTGGGCGTTGCAGTTTGACAATCCCAAGGTGCTGGCCATGGCCGAGCAACAGTTAGAGGAAGAGATAGGAACGTCGCGCAATCACGCGGCGATCATTTTGTGGTCGATGGCCAACGAGACGCCGAACAACGAGGCGCGGACGAAATTTATTACAACCGAGGCGGCTCACGCGCGCGAGCTTGACCCGACGCGGCTGATTACCGCAGCACTGCTGGTGCGCGCCGAGGGAGATACGAAGATTGTGGACGATCCGCTGGGCAAGGCGCTGGACGTTATCGGCACCAATGAATATATCGGCTGGTATGAGAAGAAGCCGGAGAAAGCCGATGTTACCCAGTGGCGCATTGATTACCAGAAGCCCCTGATTATGAGCGAACTTGGCGGCGACGCCAAGGCCGGCCTGCATGGCGGGAAAAATGAGCGCTGGACAGAGGAGTATCAGGCCAACATCTACCGCCATCAACTGAAAATGCTGAACCGGATACCACAACTAAGAGGCATGAGCCCGTGGATACTGATGGATTTTCGCTCGCCGAACCGGCCACTGGCGGGGATCCAGGATGAATTCAATCGCAAGGGACTCGTCTCTGACCAAGGCAAGAAAAAGCAAGCTTATTTTATTTTGCAGAAGGCCTACAAGGAGAAAAGCGTGGGTAAGGCGGAATGAGATGCAGAAGGTTACGTCCGCATAAGTTAGCCAGTTAATGCACCGGGGTTGTGCAAGAGAGGATTTATGAGTTATGCTTGAGTTATGGCTATTGACTCAATTCTTGCACTAATCGACGCCGAGATTGCCAGCCTTACGCAGGCTCGCTCCCTGCTGGCCCGCACCGGCAAAGTCGCCACCAAAGTAACCGAGCGCAAAACCGAGAAAGCAGCGAAGGCTCCCAAGAAGAGGAAGAAGCGCCGCGCGTTAAGCGCCGATGCGCGCAAGCGGATTGCGGATGCACAGCGCAAACGCTGGGCCGCACAGAAAGCCAAAGCCAAGTAAGCAGCGCAGCGGAGGTCGAGATACTTCTTCCCGGCGCGCCTCGACAGAATCCTCCCCACGAGCCGCGCAGGCTATAGCCCTGCGATCACCAGCATACGCGGCTCGGTCATCTCTTCGATGGCCGAGCGTATGCCCTCGCGTCCCAATCCGGAATCTTTGACGCCGCCGAAGGGCATGGGGTCCAGGCGCCAGCTTGGCGTATCGCCCACAATCAAAGCGCCCACTTCGAGTTCGCGATAGGCGGTAAGGATGCGCCCGGCATCGCGGGAGAGCAGGCCGGCCTGCAGGCCGTACCTGGAGTGGTTGACATCGGCCAGGGCCTGTTCAAAGTCGTCGAAGGGCTCGATGGCCATGACCGGTCCGAATACCTCTTCGTCGCGCAACTTCATGCCCGGTTTGGTTGCGGTGAGGATGGCCGGGGTGATCACAGAGTCGCGGCGCTCACCGCCGGCCACCAGCTTGGCGCCGTCCTTGACGGCCTCTTTGATCCATGAGACCACGCGCTCGGCATCGCTGGGCCGGATGAGCGGACCCACCTCGGTGGCCTCGACAGACGGATCGCCGGCCGCGAGCCTGGCGGCGGCCTCGACCACCTTCCACAAAAAGGTCTGATAAACGCGACGCTCGACAAAGACTCTTTGCACGCTGATGCAGGACTGGCCGGCGTTACTGAAGGCCGCATGGGCGGTGCGGATTGCTGCCTCATCCAGGTCCGGCCAATCGGCACAGACGATGAGCGCGGCGTTGCCGCCCAACTCCAACAGAACGCGCTTGCGGCCAGAGTGAGCCTTGAGTTCCCAGCCAACCTGGGCCGAGCCGGTAAAACTGACCAGCTTGATGCTGTCTTCCTTTTCGGCCAGCCAGGAGGCGTCGGCGTTACTGAGCGGCAGCACGGCCAGCGCTTCACCGGGCCAGCCAGCCTTGAGAATCACCTCGCCCAGCGCCAGCGCGGTAAAAGGAGTTTGCGAAGAGGGCTTGAGAATCACCGGGCAGCCGGCGGCCAGCGCGGGAGCGACCTTGTGAGCCACCAGGTTCAGCGGGAAGTTGAAAGGCGTAATGGCCAGCACCGGCCCGACGGGGAAACGTTGCACCAGTCCCCAGCGACCTTCGTTGCCCTCCATCACATCCAGCGGAATGGTCTCGCCGCCTAATTGCGAGAGGACCTCGGCGGCGATTTTGAAGGTGAGCACGGCGCGATCGACCTCAGCGCGCGCCAAGCGGATGGGCTTGCCCGCCTCGGCGACCATCAACTGCGCAAAGCGCTCTTTTTGCTCGATAAGCGCGGCGGCCACATCCTCGAGAATCTCGCGGCGCTTCCAGCGGGGCAGGGCGCGGAGGCGGCGCAGGCTGGCCACGGCATGATGCACGGCCTGGCGCGCATCGGCGCGGGTGGCGACGGTGACGCGTCCCACAAGGCCTTGATCCCAGGGCGAGCGGACCTCCAGCGCTTCGCCCTCTGTCCACTCTTTGCCACAGAGCAGAAAACCCGTTTGTGTTCCCGGCCGCATCTTCATGGCGTCGGCGCTCCTCTTTCGTCTGACCTGGATTCTACAGCGAACTGGCAAGCGGGCGCAGCCTAAAGAGGGGTCTGCGCAACTTTCCGCCGGAACAAAGTCCCAGCACGGTACACTATTCCCTTATGATTCATGACGGGCGGAGCCGCAAACTTCCCTTTGACGCCGAGGAGGCGATCGCGCATTTGAAGGCCAGCGACGCGAAGCTGGGCGCGCTGATTGAGCGGGTAGGCGAGTTCACGCTCAGGCTCGATCCCTCGCCTTCGCCGTTTGAGTCGCTGCTGGAATCGATACTCTACCAGCAGTTGCACGGCAAGGCGGCGGCGACGATTCACCGGCGAGTGCGGGAGTACTATGGCGGCGACCCAGCGCCGCAACTACTACTGGACACGCCCGATGAAGTGCTGCGGGCAGCAGGAGTTTCCTTCAACAAGATCAAAGCGCTGAAGGACCTGGCGGCGCGGACGCTGGACGGCACCGTGCCCAGCCATGCGGCCATTCGCAAAATGACAGACGCGGAGATTGTGGAGCGGCTGACCGAGGTGCGCGGCATCGGGCCGTGGACGGTGGAGATGCTGTTGATCTTTCGGCTGGGACGGCCTGATGTTTTGCCGGTGAGCGACTACGGGGTGCGCAAGGGATTTGCGCTGACCTTTCTGAAAGCGCCCAAAATACGGCCGCTGGAGGCAAAGGACCTGCCTAAGCCGGAGGTTCTGCTCAAAAGAGGAAAACGCTGGACGCCGTTCCGTTCCGTGGCCAGCTGGTACCTGTGGAAGGCCTGCGACCTGGCAAAAAGCACTGCGCCCACGGGGCGAGCCAGCCTACAATAATGCACAGCCAGGAGCTTTTTTGATGGCGGTCAGTAAACGGTTTGTCTGCATTCACGGTCATTTTTACCAGCCGCCGCGGGAGAATCCGTGGCTGGAGACGGTGGAGACGCAGGACACGGCCGCTCCCTATCACGACTGGAACGAGCGCATCTGCGCGGAGTGCTACGCCACCAACGGCGCGGCGCGCATCGTGAACAACAAGAACCAGATCATACGCATTGTGAACAACTATGCGCGCATGAGCTTCAATTTCGGGCCCACGCTGCTGAGCTGGCTGGTGGAGAACGCTCCGCGCACCTACCGCATGATTCTGGAAGGCGAGCATCGCAGCCGGAAGAGCTACAAGGGGCACAGCTCGGCAATGGCGCAGGTTTACAACCACATGATTTTGCCGCTGGCCAACCGGCGGGACCGCATCACGCAGATTCGCTGGGGCATCGCCGACTACCAGCACCACTACGGCACGCCGCCGGAGGGAATGTGGCTGGCGGAAACCGCGGCAGACAACGAATCGCTGGAGCTGATGGCCCAGCACGGCATCAAATTCACGGTGCTGGCGCCGCACCAGTGCAGGCACATCCGGGCTTTGAAGGACGGCGGGGGAAAAGGCAGCGCAAGCTGGACAGAGACTCCCAACGCCAGCGTGGACACCACGCGCCCCTACCTGGTGCGCTTCGAGTCCGGAGTTTCGATTGCGGTGTTCTTCTACGATGGGCCGGCGTCGCGGGCGATTGCCTTCGAGGGGCTGCTGAACTCCGGCGAGGCTCTCGTAGCGCGGCTCAAGGGCGGCTTCAAGGACAATGCGCAGCCGCAATTGGTGCATGTGGCGACGGACGGAGAATCCTACGGCCATCATCACAAGTATGGCGAGATGGCGCTGGCCTACGCACTGCGCATGCTGGAAGAGGACAAGGCAGTCAAGCTGACCAACTACGGCTGCTACCTGGAGCAGTTTCCTCCCGAGTACGAGGCGGAGATCGTGGAAAACACCTCGTGGAGTTGCACGCACGGAGTGGAACGCTGGCGTTCGGATTGCGGCTGCAACGGCGGCAAGGCAGGCTACAACCAGGCGTGGCGCGCGCCGCTGCGCAAGGCGCTGGACGAGCTGCGTGACGCGCTGATTCCGCTGACTGAGCAGGAAGGCGGAAAGCTCTTCAAAGACGTATGGGTGGCCCGCGACGGATACATCGAGGCCATGCTGGATCACAGCCCGCAGTCGGTGGAGGGATTCCTGCGCAAGCACCAGTTGCGCGCGCTCACCACGCCAGAGCACGTGCGCGCCCTGGAAGTGATGGAGATGCAGCGCCACACGCAACTGATGTACACAAGTTGCGGCTGGTTCTTCGACGACATTTCGGGAATCGAGACTGTGCAGGTGATTGCCTATGCGGCGCGAGTGCTGCAACTGGCGCGGGAGATCTTTGGCGTAGCCGCCGCGCCGCTGGAGCCGGCGTTTCTGACGCGCATGGCCGAAGCGCGCTCCAACGTGGCGGCGGCGGGCGATGGAGCAAAAATTTACAAGGAGCAGGTGAGCACCAAGGAGCTGGGCCTGGAACAAGTGGCGGCGCACTACGCCATCAGCTCCATCTTTTCTTCCTTTGCCGAGGAGACCGACCTGTTCTGCTTCCGCGTGTGGCGCGACTCGTTCGAAACGTATTCTTCCGGGCGTGGACGGCTAGCTTTGGGCAGGGTCAAGGTGGTCAGCGCGATTACCGGCAATCAGCAGAGCTTCTCGTTTGCCGTGCTGCACTTTGGCGACCAGAACATCACCGCCGCGGTGAAAGCTTACGCGCCAGAGGATGCAGCCGCCTTCGGGGCCTTCTGCAAAGAGGCCGTGGAAGATGTGCATCGCGCCGACTTCCCCGAGGTGATTCGGCTGATCGACCGTTACTACGGCCACGTGGGCTACTCGCTGACCTCGCTGTTTACCGACGAGCAACGGCGCATCGTGCATATCATTCTGGGCTCCACGCTGGTGGAGATCGAGAAATCGCTTACCGCCATCTACGAAGACCACGCCAGCCTGCTGCACTATCTATTTACAGCCGGATTGCCCAAGCCGCCGGCGCTTACGCTGGCCGCGGGCTTTGCCATCAATGCGGGATTGCGGAAGGCGCTGGAGGCCAACCCCGTCGACCAGGTCCAGATGCGCACGTTTTTATCGCTGGCCAAGGCCGACCAGATTCAGCTGGAAACGGCGACGCTCTCCTACATTACCGACCAGCGCATGAAGCGCGCCATGGTGGACTTGCAGATGTCGGCGGGATCGCCGGAGTCGCTGGACCGGGCGCTCACGCTGGCACGCACGCTGGTGGAGCTGCCCTTTGAGCTGAACCTGTGGCAGGCGCAGAACATCTGGTACGACATTTTGCGCACCTCGAGCTACGCGCTCACCAACCTGGCGAGCGATGACCGCCCGCGCTGGGAGAAGAAGTTCAACGAGCTGGGCGCTTGCCTTTCGATTGATTGCGCGGCGATGAGCAAGCTGGACTTTACGGCGACGACGACGGGGGATTAAGGCGCGTTATCATCAGTCTTCTTTGTGCAGTTTGCCATTCTTGAGCGTGAAGCGCTCGCCGCGCCAGACGATGGAGTTGCCGGCAAAACCCGCGATCCAGACAGCCATGGCAATGAGGTCGCGCAACGGCAGCAGCCAGAGATTGGGCAGGACCACGCGGTCGGAGAGCACTTCAGCGCCTACCGACATGGCCAGCACGAGACGCAGGCAGAGGCTCAAACCGAGCAGCCAGAGGCTGAGCAGGCTGGCACCGCTGGCGACAACATTGAGCAGAGCCCAGCAGAGGCCGTGGGTGAAGATGAGGCCGGCGTAGCCCCAGGGGCGCGCGTCGCGGACCGTCCGGGCCCAGCGCAACTGGTGATCGAGGAAGCCACGAAGTCCGTAGGCGGCGATGTTGGTTTCGACGACTTCGGGCGAGAGGGCCACGCGATAGCCGGCGTCGGAGATGCGCGCGCCCAGCTCGTAGTCGTCAGCGAGGTGATCGACCAAGACTTCCAGTCCGCCAATTTTGTCGAGCGCCGAGCGGCGGATGGCCAAGGTAGAGCCGAGGCCGTAGTGCAGGCCGCCCTCGATCCATTTGGAGAGCAGAACACCGGCCTGGAAGTCGGTGGCGATGCCCAGAGCCTCAAGCCGGGAGGCCAGCGTGTGGTGGGCGCGGCCGCGATAGAGGGCAGTGACGAGGCCGACCTCCTGCGCTGCATTGCCGGCGGAATCCTCAGCGAAGCAGGCCATTACGCGAGTGAGGTAGCGCGGCGAGACGGTGATGTCGGAATCGTTGATGAGCAGGAAATTGTGGCGGGCGTGGGGAAGGAGTTGGACCAGCGTACTGACCTTGCCGTTGGTTCCCAGCCGCTGCGGGCACTCGATGAGCCTGATGGAAAGACTGGGAAACTCGGCGATCAACTGCTGGACGGCCGCGGCGGCAGGGTCAGAGAGAGAAGCGACGCCGAAGAGCAGCTCGAAGCCGCCCGCATAGAATTGGCGGCAGTGGCTGCGGAAGGCGTCGATCATGCCGGGGTCGAGGCCCTTGAGGGACTTGAGGATGCTGACGCCGGGCGCATAGGGGGCCAAGGGCTTGCGACGCTGGGATAAAAAGACGCGCGCAGCGATAAGGGCGGCGAAGAAGTAGCCCATTCCGGCGATGGCCAGAATCGTGGTGAGAAGCGCGACGAATTGGGCCAGGGCGTGGGGAGTCACATAGAACAGCTTACAGCCGTCAGCCGTCAGTTAACAGTGTAGACCGGTGTCGCTATCTGGCTTAGTCAATCGAATTCTCGAATTTCACGACAGACTTACGAGCTTTGGAACACCGTACTGACCGCTGAAAGCTGATAGCTGACTGCTGTTACTCGTAGCGGAGCGCTTCGATGGGGTCGAGGTTTGCGGCTTTCCATGCGGGATAGATGCCGAAGAGCAGTCCGATGGCGCAGGAGACACCGAAGCCAGTGAGCACCCACATGGTGGACAAGGCGGGCGAGAGGCCGATGGGCAAGACGTAGATGAGGCCGGTAAGCGCGGCGCCTAGGATGACGCCGACTATGCCTCCCACGGCGCACAGGGTAACTGCCTCGGTAGTGAACTGGACGAGAATGGTGTTTTTTGTTGCGCCGATGGCCTTGCGAATGCCGATTTCACGGGTGCGTTCGGTGACCGAGACGAGCATGATGTTCATGACGCCGACGCCGCCCACCATGAGGCCGACGCTGGAGACGGCGACCATCAGCCCAAACAAACCGCCGGTAATCTGATCCCAGAGCTTATTGATAGAGTCCGTGCCGAAGATATCGAAGTTATCGTCGGCGGAGATTTTAATCTTGCGACGGATGCGCATCTGCTCGCGAATCTCCTCTTCGACCAATGACTTGTTGGCCGGATCGTCATACTTCACCATAAAGAACATCTCCAAGGCTTCGGGATGCAGGTTGTGGAATGTACCCATGGGAAAGTAAATGGCGTTGTCTTGCGGGTTCTGGCCGCTGCCGAAGAGCTGTTTGCGCTTGTCGAGCACGCCGATGACGGTGTAGAGGCCGGTCTCGACGTTGACTTCCTTGCCGATGGGGTCTTCTCCGTTCACAAAGAGCTGTTCCGCGGTGTCGTGTCCCAGCATACACACCTGCGCATGGCGCTTGTCCTCCTCATCGGTAAAGACGCGGCCCGACAGCAAGACCAGATTAGATACATCCGCGACCTGCGCTGTGTCGCCCTCCATGATGGCACCGGCCACCTTGTGGCCCTGGTACTTTACGCTCACGTTGCCGACACCGAACTGCTTGGTATAGCGGACACTGGCATTCGTGGTCACGACGTGAGGCAACGCGCGCAGGGCCATCGCATCCTCTAAGGCGAGGTATTTGCGAGTGAGCTGCTCGGTGGTGGGGCGGCCAATGCCGAAGGGCAGGCGGGTGACCAAAAGGACATTTGTACCCAGCGAGTCGGCAATTTCAGCGACACGATTGTTGAGCCCGTTGACGAACGAGGAGATGACGATGACGGTGGTGACGCCGATGACGATGCCTAGGATGGTGAGGCCCGAGCGCAGCTTGTTGGCCCGGAGTGTATTGAGGGCCATTTTGACGGATTCGCGAGTTTGACCTTGCGCCATTACAGCTCCGCTCTGAGGGCCACCACAGGATCGAGGCGTGCGGCTTTGCTGGCCGGATAGACGCCGAAGAAGACGCCCACGGCGCCGGCCATGAACAAGCCCATCAGCACGCTCCACAACTGTACGGTGGCAGGAAAGCCGAGGACAATGGTAACCAAATTGGCCACCAGAACGCCGATCGCCACGCCGATCACTCCGCCCACCAGCGCCATGGTGGCGCTTTCAATGAGGAATTGCAGCAACACATCGCGCTGGCGGGCCCCCAGGGCCTTGCGTACGCCGATCTCGCGGGTGCGCTCGGTGACCGAGACGAGCATGATGTTCATGATGACGACGCCGCCGACCACCAGCGAGATGGAGGAGATGCCAATGATGACGTCGAAGAATAAGGCGGAGAACTGCTTCCAGATGTCCATGAAGGTGTCGTTGGTTTGAATCTCGAAGTCGTCGGGCTGGCCGGGGCGGTTGTGGCGGCGGGCGCGCATCATGACGCGCACCTCGTCCTCGGCCCGCTCCATGGAGACGGCGCCGCCGCTGGAGCGCACGTAGATGCCCATCGGGTCGTTGTGGCCGTAGGTCTGCAGGTAGGTGATGATGGGCACGGCCACCCAGTTGTCCTGCGACTGGCCCAGCGTTTTGCCCTGGCGGTCGCCCACGCCGACAACAGTATAAGGAATGCCGTCGACGCGAATCTCTTTGCCGAGGGGGTCGCCATCGCCCAGCAAGTTGTCCACAATGTCATAGCCCACAATGACATTGTGAGTGCCGACGTCGTCGTCGGTGGGTGTAAAACCGCGTCCTATCACAACGTCGAGATTGCTGAGATCAACCATGGTCCAGGTGATGCCGCGCAATTCGGTATCGGTGCTGGAGTGGCCGTTAAAGGAGACATTGGTGGTGCGGCTCATCGATGAGCCAACCTCGGTACATTCGGCGCACTCGTCGCGTACCGTCTCGTAGTCCTCGTATTTCAGGACCTTGCGCTTCTGATACTTGAAGTACTCTTCGGCGGAGAAACAACATCCGGCGGGAAAACGCCCCACGCTGAAAACATCAGCGCCGTGGCTGACGAGCTTGGTGGCCACGTAGTTGTTGGCGCCGTCGACCAGGGTGACGACCATGATGAGCGAGGAGACAGCCATGACCACGCCCAGCAGTGTGAGGATGGAGCGCATCTTGTTGGCCCACAAGGATTGCAGCGCGAGTTTGATTGCCTCACTGAAGAGCATGGTCCATCTTTCTGTTGCCGGGGCCGATTAAGGATCCCGGTTTCCCACTCATTCTGCCTGAAAAGCAACCGCAGATCCTTCGACTCCCCACCCCAGCGCACAAATATCGTGCACCGGGGGCCCCGACTCCGCTGCGCTCCGCTCAGGATGACAGGGCACGGTGTATTTTGGGTCGCCAACCCGTCTTTTCCAGTGTACGCAATCACCGGCACTGACCTAAACACTCGGCCGTCCGTCCGGGCGCTACAGGCAGGCGAAAAACTGCCGCAGCCCAGGGGAGGGCGCTCATTTTGATACGCAAAGGGGCGCCGGCAGGTTCCTGCACCCGAAAATAGACGAAGAAAAGACGAATACCGGGCGATCTAACGGAACCATTTGGCCACCGTCTGACGTAGCATGAGAGGGCGCGCAGTTTTGCGCCTGTTATTAAACTGAACCCACAATCACCAGAATCAGGAGGCCCGATGAACCGCGTCTACTCCCGCCTTGCGCCCGTACTACTGGCGCTGTTCGCACTTCTGCCCGTAATTGCCGCTGCCCAGGCTCCTTCGGCGGCCGCGACCACAGTTGCGCCGCTGCTGCTGCGCTACCCCGCGCTCTCGCAGGACAAGATTGCCTTCCGCTACGCCGACGACATCTGGACGGTGAGCCGCAACGGCGGCGAGGCCGAGCGGCTGACGTCGAACGGGCAAGTGGCCGCAGGCCCATACTTTTCGCCGGATGGCGCGTGGATTGCCTACTCCGCTCACCTGAACGGCAACACCGACGCCTACATCATTCCGGCATCGGGCGGCGTTCCGCGGCGCATCACCTGGCACCCGACCGGCAGCCGGGTCGTGGGCTGGTCGCCGGACGGCAAAGACCTGCTGATCCTGAGCAGCGCGGCCAGCTACCGGCACTTTGCACGGCTCTTCCGCGTACATGCCGATGGGAGCGGAGTTCCCGAGCCGCTGCCGCTGCCCTCTGGCGCCGAGGGCTCGTTCTCGCCGGACGGTAAGTCGATTGCCTACCAGCCCTTCAATAAGTGGCAAGCGGCGTGGAAGCGCTACGTGGGCGGGCAGACCTCGCCGATCTGGATTGTCAACCTGAAGACGCTGGAGCTGGAGAAGGTGCCACGCGAGAACTCCAACGACTCCAACCCGGTGTGGGTGGGCGACCAGGTCTACTTCCTGAGCGACCGCGACAGCACGGGAACCAACAACGGCCCAGTCACGCTTTATCGTTACGACACCGTCAGCAAACAGGTGACGCAGGTGATGGCCAACAACGGGCTGGACATGAAGTCCTTTCAGGCGGGACCAGCGAAGGGCACGGACGGGTCGGAGCGGAGCGCGTTGATCGTGGAGCAGTTTGGCCGCATTCTGCTGGTGGACCCGACGAACGGCATGAACATGCCGGTCTCGATTACGATTCACGGGGAGCTGGCCCCGCTGGTTCCGCACCGGGTGAACCTGAACCCGAGGGAGATTGAGAACATCAACCTATCGCCCACTGGAGCGCGCGCCGTTATTGAAGCGCATGGGGAGATCTTCACCGTGCCGGCTGAAAAAGGCGACACACGCAACCTGACGCAAACGCCCGGCGTGGCGGAGCGCGACCCGGCGTGGAGCCCGGACGGCAAGACCATTGCATACTTTTCGGACGCCAGCGGCGAGTACCAGCTTTACCTGAGGGAGCAGACGGGATTCAAGCCGCCGACGATCATCGACCTGGGGCCGGAGCCGAGCTTCTTTTACAGCCCAACGTGGTCGCCCGACTCCAAGCACATCGTCTACCGCGACAAGCACCAGCGGCTATGGGTTGTGGATGTGCCGACGGGCAAGCCGGTGCTGGTGGATACGTGTATCTACGGCTGCAGCTTCGGCGCCGTCTGGTCGCCGGATTCGAACTGGATCTCCTATCATCGCGATCTGGAAAATCAACTGGACGCCATCTTCCTGTACTCGATGGAAACGCACAAATCGACGCAAGTGACCGATGGGATGAGCGACGCCTCGAGCCCTGTCTTCGATCCCAACGGCAAGTATCTCTACTTCCTGGCGTCCACGGACGATGGCCCCTCGAACGCGGGCATCGATCTCTCCTCGCTGGACCGTGCACAGACCAACGCGACGTATGTGGTGGTGCTGGCGGCGGACGGGGCTTCGCCGGTGCCTCCGCAGAGCGACGACGAGAAGATCAAGGACGAGACAAAGAAAGACGACGACAAGAAAGACGCCGATAAGAAGGACGCCGACAAAAAGGACGCTGACAAGAAGGACGAAACCGCCAAGGATGCCGGCAAGGAGACGAAAGACGGCGAGAAGAAAGACGCAGACAAGAAAGAGGCCGACAAGCCGGTGGTGGTCAAGGTGGATTTAGAGAAGATCGGCGACAGGATTCTGGCGCTGCCAATTCCGGCGCGCAACTATCACGGGATCGCCATGGGCAAGACCGGCGTGCTTTATCTTGGCGAAGGCGCTCCCTTTGGCCGCTGGAGCAACCCGAACGGTGGACCGAGAATTCGCGCGATCTGGCGGTTCACGCTGGAAAAACGCAAGCCGGAGATCGTGCTGAGCGATGTGGATACTTTCATCGTTTCGTTCGATGGGTCGAAGGTTCTCTACGCGCGCACGGATGTTTTCTGTAACATCGCCCCCGCGGACGACCTGAAGCCCGGCAGCGACACGCCGGGCAAGGCGCTGAATTTGGGGAATCTGGAAACCGTGATCGATCCGCGCGCCGAGTGGCGGCAGATGTATCACGAGACGTGGCGCATCGAGCGCGACTTTCTCTACGATCCACACACGCACGGCTTGAACATTCCCAAGATCGAGGCCAAGTACAAGCCCTATCTCGATGCGCTGGCATCACGCTCGGAGTTCAGCTATCTCTCCACGGAGATGCTGGGCGAGGTGACGATCGGGCACATGTTCATTTGGTCGCCGAACCAGCCGGACCACGATGCGAAAACCGGCCTGCTGGGCGCCGATTACAAGGTGGAGAACGGGCGGTACCGGATTGCGAAGATCCTGGGCGGCGAGAACTGGACGCCGGGACTGGCATCGCCGCTGACGCTGCCGGGAGTCTCGGTGAAGGAGGGCGAATACCTGCTGGCAGTGAACGGCCGCGAATTGAAGGCAGGCGACAACCTCTACCAGTTCTTTGACGCGACAGCCGGCAAGCAGACCGTGCTGCATGTGGGCGCGAATGCCGACGGCAAGGACGCACGCGACGTAACGGTGGTTCCCATCAGCAATGAGGACGGCTTGCGTAACCTGGATTGGATTGAAGGAAACCGGAGGAAGGTGAGCGAACTCTCAGGCGGCAAGGTGGCGTACGTCTACATGCCCAACACCGGCGGCTCAGGTTATACCAACTTCAACCGCTTCTTCTATGCGCAACTGGACAAGCAGGCGCTGGTGCTGGACGAGCGCTACAACGAGGGTGGTTTCATTGCCGACTACGTCGTGGATGTACTGAAGCGCTTCCCGCTTTCCGGAGCAATTGGACGCGACGGTAAGCCAATACGTGACCCGGTGGGCGCGATCTTCGGGCCCAAGGTGATGCTGATCAACCAGAACTCCGGCTCGGGCGGCGACGCCATGCCGTGGTACTTTAGGAAGGCGGGTATTGGAAAGCTGGTGGGCACGCGGACGTGGGGCGGGCTGGTTGGCATCGGCGGATTTCCGCCGCTGATTGACGGTGGCGGGGTGACCGCGCCCAACTTCGCTATCTACGGCCTCAACGGCGAGTGGGAAGTGGAAAATCACGGCATTGCGCCCGATGTGGTGGTCGAGGATCTGCCCAAGGATGTGGCTGCCGGCCACGACCGCCAACTGGAAACCGGCGTGCGGATGGTGCTGGAGGATCTGAAAGCGCATCCCGTGCCGGCGATTCCTGTTCCACCATACCCGAATTATCACAAGGGGGATAGGCTGGGGACACCGTAGGAAGAAAGCGGAGTTAGCCGCGCTACGCGCGGGTTAGCAAGTTAACGGGATACCCCATCTTTTTCGCATAGAACGCGAAAGACGGGGTATCCATTCAAAACGCATAAATAGCATTGGTGAATTGCAGCACTTTTCCTGTGCCCTCGGTGACGGCGCCCATGGTGTAATTGCCGGTTGAGGCGTCGTCGGGAGCTTCGGGCTCCCAATAGATCACTCCCAACCCCATATTGTTGGGCACGGCCTGGACGGCCTGGAAGGCATCCTGTATATCGGTGTAGCTCGTGGTTGGATCGTTATACGCGTAGCCGATTTCGCAGATCATGACCGGCTTGTTATAGCGGGCGGCCAGCGTCTGCAGGTTGGCGGCGACCGTGGAGCTGTTTGACGGGCCGTCGTAATAGGAGCCACCGATGACGTCGAAATTTCCGCCGGCGGCCGTCAGCCCGTCAAAGAACCACTCAAAGTCGGTGAGATTGCTGATTCCGGCAATATGGATGACGACCTTCGTGGTGGGGCTGACCGCCTTCACGGCGCTATAGCCGCTGTTGATGAGGCCGGTGACCTGGGTGAAGTTGTTGCCGTTTGAGGTTGTGGCGCCAACTGAGCCAATGGGCCAAAGCATTCCGGAATTGATTTCATTGCCGACCTGCACATATTGCGGAGTGACTCCCGCCGCCACCAGCGCAGTCATGAAGTTAAAGGTGTAGTTGTAGACGCTGGTTTGCATTTGGGCATAGGTATCGGTGGACCATGCGGCGGGGATGGTTTGATCGCCGGGATCGGCCCAGGTATCGCTGTAATGGAAGTCGATCATGATCTTGAAGCCCATCGTATTGGCCTGTTTGGCCAGCGCGATGCTGCCTGCCTGATCGTTGTTGCCCACACCCAGTGTGCCGGCGGTGATGGTGGGATTCACAAAAGTGCGGATGCGGATGGTGTTAACACCGACATTCTTCAGAATCTGCAGCGCGTTTGCGGATGCGCCGGTGGTACTTGTGGCTGATCCGGCGGGATCGGTCCAGGTATACCCCATGCTCGCCAGCTGGGTCAGCCATCCGACATCGGCTCCAACGACGGGGACAGTCCAGGTAAGATTCGCGGGAAGTGTTGGGGTTGTGGGCGAACTGGACCCGGAAGAACCGCCACAGCCGTTGAGGATGAGTGCCTGGAAGGCGATGAGGAAAACGAGAGAGGAGCGGAGTTTGCGCACGTATGCCATGGCGGTATTCCTACCTGCACATCTATCCTAGGCGCAACGATGCGCGCCAGCATCCGACTAAAGTCGGAGTGGTGCTGATCTCAGCGCCCGGAGCTGCCAAAGCCTTTTTCCGCGCGGGCGGACACTTCCAGTGTTTTAACCTCTTGGACCAGACCCGTCAGGACTGGAATAGGAATCATCTGGGCGATCTTCTCGCCGGCCTTGAGTTCGACGGGCGCTCCGGTGAGGTTGGTCATCAGGACAAGAATCTCTCCGCGATAGCCGGCATCGATGACCCCGGCGGTGGTGGCGACGCCGCGCGCGGCCATGGAGGAGCGGTCGCGCACCAGAAGGCCAAGCGGAGCGCCAGTGGCGGGATGGCGGGCCTCGACGCTGATGCCGGTGCGGACCTTGACGGTCGTGTGCGGGGCGAGCGAGACGGCTTCGAGGGCAAAGAGGTCGTAGCCGAGGTCTTCGCCGGGATGGGCGACGACTGGTGCGCGGGCGCCGGGGACCAGGAGTTTTACGAGCAGCATGGATTGATGGTAACAGCGGGGCTAGCGTTGTTAGCGGAGCTAGCCATGCCCTCACCTGCTTAAAAGGAGCTACGCATAGCGAGCACCGCTAACAACGCTAACTCCGCTAACCACGCTGCTCACAAATGGTCAGCCCCGGCAGGAAGTGTTCCCGGCCGGGGCTGTCGTTTGCTATCCCAACGAGCAAAAATTGCTCGTCGAGGACTTCGAATTCGGCAAAAGGACCTGTAAGCCGAATTCTGTCGTGTGCGGTCATTCCTCTAGGCGCCACGTTGCCGCGGACGCTCATCAGCGACCTACCCGGAGGTTTCGGCGTCCTGCGGACGGCAGCCCCTTGCAGGGCTGGGGTATCCGCAGATCGTTCAGAGCCGCCTGGGCGCGCCGGGCCGATGCGCAGCGGAGCCTGGCTCTCGGCTCGCGCTTCCCTCCCTATTTGGTCTTGCTCCGTGTGGGGTTTACCCTGCCTGCGGCGTTGCCGACGCAGCGGTGCGCTCTTACCGCACCATTTCACCCTTACCGGACTGGCCGTCCAGGCAATCGCCCTTGGGGCCAGTTGCGCGCGCCGAAGCACGAGCATCCGGCGGTATATTTTCTGTGGCACTGGCCGTCCATGGGTTTTGAGGCCCACGTCCCGGATGTTATCCGGCACACTGCCCTGCGGAGTTCGGACTTTCCTCCCCCGGGGACGATGCTTGCGCACGTCCTCCGGCAGCGACCGCCCGGTCCTCCTGCCAGTAGCTAGTGTAGCGCAGATTTGGTTTACCAAACCATTTGCCGGATTCGTTCCAGGCGAGAGATAGCGGAAAGTGCTATCATTATCTTGGCACTCTGGGGCCAGAAAGGCCGGTTTCCTTTGCCATGAACAAGGCGCGACAAACTACGCTGAACGCCGTTTTTGCCCGCCCAACCAAGGCGGACATCCGCTGGACAGCGATTGAATCGCTGATTCGCGCACTGGGAGGCGAGGTAACGGAGCGCGCGGGAAGCCGGGTGGCGGCGAGACTGAACGGGGTGACCGCCGTTTTTCATCGTCCACACCCTCGGCCCGAAACCAAAAAAGGCGCGGTTGAAGCAGTTCGCCAGTTTCTTATAAATGCGGGGGTGAAGTCATGATGGAATACAAGGGTTATGCCGCTGGACCCATCGATTTTGATCCAGAGGAAAAGACATTTTCAGGCACGGTGGCAGGGCTTCGTGATGTGATTCATTTTGAGGGAAGAACGGCGACGGAGCTGGAGCGCGCCTTCCGCGGTAGCATAGACAGTTATCTGGAGTTTTGCGCTGAGCGAGGCCAGCAGCCCGACCGCCCCTTCAACGGAAAAATTCTGGTGCGCACCGAACCGGAGTTGCACCGCAAAGCAGCGCTGCGCGCGGCGATTGAAGGCGTGAGTTTGAACCGTTGGATCAGCCGGCAGATCGAAAGCGCGCGGTGAGCGGATAAATCAGAAAATCGAAAGCAGTAGTTGGGGCGCATGGCAGCGACCGCCCGGTCCTCCTGCCAGTAGCTAGTGTAGCGCAGATTCAATACGCTTGCGGCTTCAACTTGCCAAGGCACCGGCGTCGCTACAATCAAAGACGTGATTCAGTACCTCTATCTCGGCAGAGTGGGCTACGACGAGGGGCTGCGCGTGCAGGCGGAAGTGGCCGGGCTGGTGGCGGAGGGGCGCGCCGTGAATGTGCTGCTGCTGCTGGAGCATCCGCCGGTGCTGACGCTGGGGCGCAATGCGAAGCGGGCGAATATTCTGGCTTCTGACGAAATGTTGAGGCGGCGCGGAGTGACGGTGCACGAGATCAATCGCGGGGGCGACGTGACCTATCACGGGCCGGGGCAACTGGTGGGCTATCCCATCTTCGACCTGCGTACGCTGAGGACGGCGAGCGGCGGGCGGATGGGGCCGGTGGATTTTGTGCGCGGGATGGAGGAGGCTCTGATCCGGCTATGCGGCGAGTTTGAGGTGAAGGCGGGGAGGATTTGCGGATTGACCGGGGCGTGGTGCGCTCCTGCGGAGGGCAGCCTTTTGGGGGAGAGCGGTGGAAAGGAAAAGAAAATTGGGGCGATTGGGATACACGTGGCGAGAGGGATTACGTCGCATGGATTTGCCTTTAACGTGACGACCGAGTTGCGGGATTTTGACTTGATTGTTCCCTGCGGGATTGCCGATCACGCAGTTACCAGCCTGGCGCGGGAGGTTGAGAAGCCGGAGGAGCTGCCAGGGCTGGAGGAGCTTGCCCAGCGAGCGGCGCGGGAGTTTGGGGAGGTCTTCGGCGAGGCGGTGGTGGAGGTGGAGAGCCTGGCGGGATTGAGGGAGCAGGCGGCGAAGGCTCCGGCACAGATTCCAGCGGAAGACACGCCGCTACGGGTTCCAGCAGAGGTGGAGCGGCTGCGCGGCAGGGGCGAAGGACCGGTCAGAACGTGAGGGACGGGACGAACGAGATTTGTGGTTTCCCACCCTAGCCGCAACAACAAGTACGCGGCGAGGGTGGGGCACCCAACGAATTCGATCCAATTCGGTTAGTGGATGAATGGCAATTTATAATCTGATTTGAAGCGGACGCGCACTGGAAAGTTCCCCTAGCTCGCAGAAAACCTTCCCTAAGCACACGAAAGCGCCCCGCATCACGGAGAAACTCCATGACAACCGACGTAATCATGCCCCAGATGGGCGAGTCGATCTTTGAGGGCACCATTACCAAGTGGCTCAAGAAGGCCGGCGACAGGGTGGAAAAGGACGAGCCGCTGTTTGAGATCTCCACCGACAAGGTGGACGCGGAGATTCCCTCGCCTGTGGCGGGCGTGCTGGCCGAAATCAAGATTACAGCGGGGGCAACTGTCGAGGTCAATACGGTGGTGGCGGTGATTTCTGGCACCTCCGGTGCGGCCACCTGCGGTGGGGCCAACTCCGCCTCCGGCGGCACTTCTGGCGCAAGTGATACGACTCTGCCGACGTCAACACTGCCGGGATCAACCCCAACGTCTTCCATTACAGCGGCGCACACAGTACCCGCCGCGCAATCTATTGAGTCAGCCCCACCGCAGGTGGCACAGGCGGCCCAGCGCACATCGCCACTGGTACGGCGCATGGCCAGGGAGAACAACCTCGACCTGAGCCGGATTGCGGGAACGGGCTCGGAGGGGCGGATTACCAAGGAAGATGTGTTGCGGCATCTGAGCCAACATGGCACCTGCGGTGCGGCGGGCTCTTCATCGACAACGCTGCCCCATCAGCAGGCGGCCGCAGCGCAGGTGGTGCCGCAAGAGCCGCAGCCGCTGACGAAGATGCGGGCAATTATTGCGCAACGTATGGTGGAGAGCATGCAGACGAGCCCGCATGTGCACATTGTGTACAAGGTGGACATGACGCGCATCGTGCGCTTGCGCGAGCGGGAGAAGGACGGCTTTGAGCGGCAACACGGGGTGAAGCTGACGTATATGCCGTTCATTGCAACGGCGGCGATTGAGGCGCTGGGGAAGTATCCAATTGTAAACGCGTCGCTGGTGAATGGGGCGATTCAATATCACCAGAAGATCGATCTGGGGATTGCGGTTGCGCTGGAGTGGGGGCTGATTGTGCCGGTGGTGAAGCAGGCCGAGACGCGCGGCTTTGCGGGCCTGGCGCGGGCGATTGCGGACCTGGCGGCACGGGCGCGCGCGAAGAAGCTGCTGCCGGAGGAGGCCTCGGGGTCCACATTTACGCTAACCAATTCAGGAATTTTTGGCGAGGAGTTTGGGACGCCGATCATCAACCAGCCGGAGTCGGCGATTCTGGCCATTGGCGGATTGCGCAAGGAGCCGGTAGTGCTGACGGACGCCGAGGACAACGACACGATTACGATTCGCTCGGTGCAGTACTTCTGCCTGGGCTTTGATCACCGCACCATTGACGGCGCGGATGCGGGTAAGTTCATGGGCGCGTTCAAGCGGGCGCTGGAGACGTGGGACAAGCCGATTGGCTGAGGCGGCCCACCGGCTCAGCTGCCGATATGCCGGATGACCGACATAGCCGTGTCGTTCATCAACTTTTCAATGTCGGAGAGCGTTTGCAGCGTTTGCTGCTGGTGCTGCAAGATGTTTTGCAGATCGACGTTGGCCAGCTGGGAGTCATCGCCTACGGTGTTCAGCGCGCCCTCCATCTGGTTGACGAGCGCCTTTAATTGTGCGACGGTTGGGTTCGCCGGCGCTTGCAGATGGAGGGGATGCGGAAGGGTTGCGCTCGCGCGGTTCAGCGACTCCAGCCGGGAAGACAGTGAAGTGCAAAATGCGGTCTGGCAGGGCTTGTTATTTAGCGCCACAACCTGCCCATTGTCATCGTTACCATTTTTTGGCTGAAGTTGCTCGGCTGCCTGGGTCACTTGTTTGAGGTATTGGTTCAGAGCTTGCGCAATAGTGTTCATCTCCTGCAACTTCTGTAGATGTAACGCCTGATCTGCCTGCGTTTGCTGCGCTGACTCTGTCAAAACCAGGAACGCGACCACATCAACATCGCGGTTTTTTTCCGCAACCGATACGCCCGGAGCCGGTGAAGCTAGAGAGCGTGGGAAGCGCTGGCGAATCGCCGCCCGCAGCGCATTCAGATCGGGCTTTGGCCGCTGCGTCTCGATCTTTGCCTGCTGATCGACCCAGGCTTTTGCGGGGGGTTGGAGGGCTGCGTGGAGCGGCTCAAAGCGTTGCAGCAACTCCAGAGGCACAGGCCGAATCTCCAACTTTGCCGCGGGGGCGGGAGCGATGGCATGACTTGCAGGGGATTGTCCAACGGCGGCAAGGCTGAGCAGGAGCACGGTAGAGAAAGCAAAAAAAATAGGGCGCATCGATACCTCCGATACCATTGTTTGCACGACAGAACGATACACATTCCTCGTGCTGTTGTTTAGCGGCTTTTTGCATCTCGCACCAAATCCCAAAGCCGTAACCAAATACTTGCTCTCACAACATGTTATGAATAGGCGCCTCTAACTCTTCATTCAGGGCATTGAGAATTGAAGCAATTTGACTCCACATTGTGTTGGCATTCTGATTGTCACTCTGAACTTGATTTGATGCTAAACCTCTACTATTTTGAACGGTCTCGGACGCAGCCTGGATGTTTTCATTGAGATTATTGAGCTCACGAGCGACATTTGCCTGCACCATCGCGAGCTGTTGGTGGGTGAGGTTTGCCGGTGCCTGCAGATGGATCGGTCGCGGCGTATTGGCGCTGACAGCGGCCAATTGAGAGAGCTTCGCGGGAAGCGAACGGCAAAGCGGAGTTGTGCAGGGAGCGTTGCGTGGGCTAACATTGCCGGCGGCCATCTCCTGATCCAATTGATCGAGAAGATTGCGCAGCGCCTGCTTCACCTGCATCATCGCGTAGGCGTTCTGCATCTGCGCTTGCAGGTCCTTGTCGCCGTCCTGAATCATCTGCAGGATGATCATGACCGCGGCCCCATCGACGGCGTTATTGCTCTGGAGCACCGTCGCCGGCCCCGATTTGCCGGACTTAGCAGAGGATAACGAGGCGGCAAAGCGCTGGCGAATTGCTGACCGCAACTCATCCACACTGAAGGAGGGCCGCTTCTCTTCGATCTTGGCCTGTTGATCGATCCATGCCTTGGCGGAGGGTTGGAGCAAGGCGTGGAGGGCCGAGGCGCGCTGCAATAACTCCGGAGGAAGAGGCCGAATCTCCAACTTTGCCGTGGGGGCGGGAGTGATGGCATGGCTTGCCGGGGATTGTGCAACGGCGCAGAGGTTGAGCAGGAGCACGGTAGAGAAAGCAAGAAAAATCAACCGCATCTGTTCCTCCCATATTGCTATTGCCCAACAATGTGAAACCATTTGTTGGAGCGATGTCAAGAAGAATAGACGCGCCGTGGATCGTGCTTCGACCAGTGCTTCAAAGATGGCACTCTCGATTATTTCCATTCGTGAGGAAGTGCGCCGGCGGGCTTGTGCTGCGAAATTTCCGAGTAAGTAATCTGAATGTCCTGGGAAAGATCCTTTGGAATCCAGTTGGCGTCGCGGGGCGGAAGCTGGATGCGCATTTCTGCCGGAGATTTTCCTTCACGGGCCTGCGCGGCGACGGCGCTATAGAGATCAAGAAGAAACTGGCGCTGACTGGAGAGAATCTCGATGCCGCCCGCATCACCGTGACCGGGCAGAACAGCCAGCGGCTGAAGGCGCATGGCCTTGGACAATACGCGCGGCCAGTTGGCGAGATTCGCATCCCATAGCTTATTGCGCGGGCCGTTGACGGCTGCGTCGCCGGTGCAGAGGACGCGCTCTTTGGGCAGCCAGACGTAGCCGTCCGCGGGCGTGTGCCCCCAGCCGAGGTAGAGGAAGTCAACCTCGCGAGTTGCGTCTTTCAGGATGAAGGGAGATTTGCGAAAGGTTTGCCGAGGGCGCTGGACGTTATTTTCGTGGAGATCGCGGACGTCGGCGCGCTTTGATGCGGCGGCCTGCCAGCGCGCGGGCTCGTAGCGATCCATCTCGGCGAGGATTTTGTAGTATGCGAGGGTGGTTGCGCCAGCCGCTGTCCACAGCGAGTTGCCGTAGGAATGATCACCGTGGGCGTGGGTATCGAAGACGTAGCGGACGGGCTTGGGCGAGAGCGTCTCCACCTCCGCCAGCAACTCTCGCGCCCGCGCAGGATAATTTGCATCGACGACGATGAGATAATCCTGCATCTCAATGACAGCGGTGTTGCTGTAGCCCTGGGAAGCATCGCCGAGAAGGAACCAGACGCCGGGCGCAATCAGGCGCGGGGACGCGGATTGGGCAGGCGCAAACAGAATACCGAAGACGGCGAGAAGCGCTAAGAAAGTAACAAAACGCCGCATCGTCTTCAACCCTGCTTCGGAGGATTCCAGGGGTCGTAGGTGCCGACGTACCAGGAGTGGCCTTCGGGGTCTTTGACGGTGAAGTCGCGGCTGCCGTAGGGGGTGTCGTGGAGCGGGCTGGTGACGCTGGCTCCGGCAGCCACGGCGCGGGCATGGGCCGCATCGGCGTCGGGGACGACGATGTAGAGAGCGCAGGTCTCGACGCCGCCCAGTTCGGCTGGGGATTTGAGGCCGCCGCCAGACTCATCGTCCTTTCCCGAGCCGAGCATGATCATCCCGTTGCCCAGGGTCAGTTCGGCATGAAGGATGACGCCGTTTGGGCCTTCATGGACGGCGCGGCGCTCAAAGCCAAAGACGCGGCAGAGCCAGTCGATGGCGGCGGGGGCGTTGCGATAGCGATGGCCGGGGATGATGGTGCTGTGGAAATCAGGCAAGGGGAAACCTCCGAGACAATAATATCCGCTTACATTTCCCACGAACAATCGGTTATCCTGTGCGATATGCGTTTGCCCACGGGAGATTCTTTACTGGTGCAAATCATGGACACCGCGTTTGCCGATGCAGCGAAGAGCGCGGGCAAGTTGCTGGTCTGCAAGCCGGGCTGCAGCCAATGTTGTCATGGAGCATTTGTCCTTAACCCTTTGGACACGTTACGGTTACGAGCCGGCATGGACACCATGCGGGCCACCGATCCGGCACGCGCGGCTCGGCTAGAGAAGCGGGCGCGGGCGTGGATTGACGAGTTTGGGGCGGAGTTCCCCGGCGACCTGGAGACGGGCGTGCTGGGCGATTCCAAAATCGAGGAAGAGCGTTTTGAGGACTTCGCCAACGATGCGGCCTGCCCGGTGCTGGACCCGGAGACCGGCCAGTGCGATCTTTACGCCTGGCGGCCCATGACCTGTCGCGTCTTCGGTCCTCCGGTCCGCATGGGAGACGGCGAGGAGCTTGGCCACTGCGAGCTGTGCTTTGTGGGCGCAAAAAAAGAGAAGGTGGCGGCGTGCGAGATGACCATCCCGTCCGATCTGGAGACGGAACTGCTGGGCGAGATTCCGTCGAAAGAGCAGACGGTGGCGGCATTCGCGCTGCTGGAGTAAAAAGACAGTTGTCAGTGGTCAGTGATCAGTTGTCAGTTGCTACACTGAGGGTTGGATAGGCCGATGACAACACGCCCCTGCCGGGTGGAGATCCGCACCCGTTTCCTTGAAGACAACTTCAGGTTTTTATTGAGCCTGGCCGCTCCCCATGCGGAGCTGATGGCGGTGGTTAAGGCCGACGCCTACGGCCACTCGGCGGCGTTGTGCGTACCGGCAGTAGCGCGCGCCGGGGCCCGGTGGCTGGGCGTGGCCACAGTCGAAGAGGGGGTGGCGGCGCGGACGCTATGTCCCGAGGCGAAGGTGCTGGTGCTGTGCGGCGCATTTGCCGGGCAGGGCGCGGCGGCGGTGGAGCACCGGCTGAGCGTAGTGGCCTGGCAACCGTGGCAGCTGGACGAACTGAAAGGTGCTGCGCGCACGGCGAGAGTTCCGGCCGGATCGTTACCCATTCACCTGGAAATTGATACCGGCATGAGCCGCCAGGGGATTGCGCTGGAAGAGTTCAATCCAGAGGGCGGAAGCGCGGGCGCGCTGCTGGCGCGATTCCATCCGGGATCGCCGCTGCGGCTGGAGGGCGTGATGACCCACCTGCTCGCGGCCGACGAGGCGGACGGTAGGGTGACCGCGGCGCAAATGACCCTGCTGGAAGAGGTGCTGCGCAGGATTGAGGTCGCCGGGTTGCATCCGGAGTGGCTACACGCGGGCAACTCCGCCGCGCTGGTTGCCGGGGAGACTGGGCGGATTGCCGCGCTCGCTGCGCGCTACGGGATGAAGGCGATGCTGCGGCCGGGGCTCGCGCTCTACGGCGTGACGCCACAGTTCAATCCGGATTTTGAACCGTCCGGGCCTCCGGAGCCGGCGTCGCTGGCAGCAGCGCGGGCGCGGTTGCAACCGGTGATGGCGTGGAAGACGTGCGTAGCCGGGGTGCGCGCGGTTCCAGCCGGTGCGGTGGTGGGCTACAACGGAACTTTTGTGGCCACCGAGCCGATGCGGCTGGCGCTGGTGGCGGCGGGCTACGCCGACGGACTTGACCGGCGGCTGGGCAACCGCTTCAGCCTGCTGGTTCACGGGATGCGCGCGCCGCTGGTGGGCCAAGTGAGCATGGACACGGCGGTGGTGGACGTGACGGAGATTCCCGGGGTCGAACCGGGCGACGAGGTGGTGATTCTGGGCGAGCAGGGCGGCGAACGCATCACCGCCTACGACCACGCCGAGGCAACGGGCACGATTCCCTGGGAGGTTTTCACGCGGATTGGGGCGCGCGTGCCGCGGATTGCGGTCTGAGAGCGCATCCATTGACCTACGCGTTGAAAGAAACGAAGTCAGGAGATAAGCAGCGATGCCGAAGACGCAGCAACGCAAGAAAAATGCCCATGCTGCAAAACCGACTCGAGCGAAGATGAGCCTCGGGCTGAGACTGGGACTTGGCTTGACGCTGGGCTTGATTTTTGCATTTGCTGTTTTGTTTGTTACGGCGGGGACGCTGAACTATTGGCAGGGATGGGCGTTTCTTGTTGTATTTTTTGTTCCCAACGCCTTTACGTTCATTTATTTTTTGAAACACGATCCGGAGTTTCTGGAACGCCGGTTGCGCAACAAGGAGCGGAGCGAGGAACAGAAGCTGTTACTGCGATGGGGCAAGCCGTTTTACCTGGGGGCATTTCTGCTTCCCGGCTGCGACGAGCGCTGGGGATGGTCGCAGGCTTTGGTGGGCGATGTGCCGCCTTGGCTCACGGTTTTTTCCCTGGCCATGATCCTGGGCAGCCTGCTGTTGATCTTCCGGGTGTTGTATGTGAACCGATTTGCTTCGCGTACCGTGGAGGTGGAGGACGGACAGACGGTGATTTCCCACGGCCCGTATCGCGTGGTTCGCCATCCGTATTATTTTGCCACCGTTCTGCTATGGCTCTTTACGCCGCTGGCGCTGGGTTCGTGGATTGCGTTGCCAGCCTTTGTGCTGCTCATCCCGTTTTATGTCATTCGCCTGCGCAACGAAGAAACGGTGCTGCGCGCGCAATTGGCCGGCTATTCGGAGTATTGCCGGCGCACGCGATTCCGGCTGATACCGCTGGTGTGGTAAGAGTTGAGCGACGCTATCTCAACCACAAACAAAAAGCAGGCGCAGGAAAGTGATTTTCCTGCGCCTCATTTGTTCATTCCGGTTGACAGACTGTTATTGCTTGACCGGAGCCGGGGGCGGCACCTTGGGCTCCTTGAGTTTTTTTCCTTCAAAGCCCGGCGGAATCGGGTGGTAGGGCGGAACATTCAGCATGGGCACCTTGGGAGTAGCCGGAGCAGGCGCGGAGGGGAAGCCCGAACCTTTCTTGATGTTTACGTCTCCATTGCTGGCGTTGAGGACGATTCTTGAAGCGCCGGAGCCGATGGTGAATGTGGCCAGCTTGTTCTCTCCCTGGGTTGCGGGGATGGGGTAATCCGAAACAATGTCGCCATTGTGCGTGTGAGCATTCACGGTGGCGGAGGCGTTGGGCGGCAGGGTAACCTCGACGCCGCCACTGTTATTTTTGGCTTCCAGCGAGTAGGCGCCAGCCGGTTCAACCGAAATGTGGCCGTGGCGGGTTTCGACATAGACGTCGCCGTAGATCTGGTTGAGATCGATGTCCTTGGAGTGAGTGACCACGCGCACCTGCCCCTTGGCCTGGTTGATGCGCAGGTCGTCGGAATCGAGGGTCAGGTCGCCGGGCAACTCGGCCAGTTCGATGTCAGTGTACGAGGTGTGCAGGCGCACCGGGCCGGTGATGCCTTCCATATGCGAATCGCCGAGCACGATTTCCCCGCTCTGCGATACCTTGCCCTTGATCTGGGAGAGGGTGAGGCTGCTCAAGCTGCCGTCGACGGAGAGATCGCCCTGAATATCGTGGGCGGAAAAGTCATGACGGCCATGCGGAAAGTGCGTTTCGACGGAGCCAACAATGGAGTTGAGCTGCACATCTCCGCGGGCGGTAACGGTGATACCCGCGCCCAGGCTGGCCGCGGTCACGTCGCCCCGGCCGGCGTTCACCGTCACCCGGGCGGTTTTGGGCACGGTGATGGTCAGGTTCACCCGCCCGTTGGAGTTGCTTTCCGACTTGACCAGCACCGAGCTGCCACTGGGAATCAAACGCACGGCCTCGTCATCGAAGACTTTCTTTGCGTCGGCGTCGGAGCTGGCGTAGGCCAGTTCGTGCGCCTGCACCTGAACGGCGGAGCCGTCGCCGGAGGTGATGCTCACGTCGCCGCGGGGATTTTCGATTTGAATGGCGGCATTGGCTGGAATCTGCTGGGTGAGCGCCTGCTGGTCCATGGCGTGCTCCGGCAGGCCGAAGGAGTTGAAGAATTCGTCGCCATCGTTGTTCCAGTTGAACCAGGGCTGCGCGTGATTCCAACCGGCAGCGCAGATTCCCACAATCGCCAGGAAGATGAGGATGCCGACATAGCTTCCGCCGCGGCGGACAGGGGTTTCGCGGTGCAGATCCATGGCCCACTCGGCCAGCAGGGCCAGGCCGGCGACGATCAATAGCAGCGGCCACCAGTGGCCATACCAGCTCCAGAACTCACCGCCATTGATGTGGCCGGTGATCAACAACAGAGCGATGATGCCGACGGCAATCAGGATGACGGGGCCGACGACGGAGGGAACGCGCGGGCCGTATACAGCCATACGGTTGGCCTTCCAGGCGTAGTGCTGTGCCTGTTGCTGGGCCTTCCAGGCATCACGCTGCGCGCGCCATGCGGCCTTCTGCTGTTCACGGTAGGCCTTCCACTGGGTGCGGGGATCGTAGGGCGGGAAGGGAGGCATTCCGCCTCCGGGGGGCGGGGTAGGGGGCATATTCGGGGGTGTGCTGCTCATGATTGTCCTCCCTGGGAGTTCTTTCCGAACTCCTGCGAGCTAGCTGAAGCAGTGGCCGAGCTTTCAGCGGTTGGAGACGGCGGAGCGCCGGCAGGATTTGCGCCGGGGTAAGCGCCTGGATAAACGCCGGGATAGGGCTGGCCGCAATATGGGCCTGGCGGATAGTCGCCCTCGGCGGCCAGCGCCGCGCGCTCGGCCAGCATAAACACGCCGATCATAATCAGCAGCAGCGGCCAGAACCAATGCCAGGGGTGGTCAATCACGCCTGTTGCATGGAGCAGCCAAACTCCACCGATCAACAACAGAATTGCGGGGCCGCGCAGGCGGCGAATCATGATGTAATGGCTCATTTGGAACCTCCTTGTGAATCTTCGAAACGACGAATAATCAGCCAGACGCCGAGGGCAATCAGCAACAGCGGCCAGGTCAGCCCAAAGAAGCGGGCGCGAAAGACATCCAACTGCCCGAGCAAAAACAAGACGCCCAGGGCAATCAGCACGATGGCGCCCACAGGCTCCCTGCGCCGCCAGTACATGGGGGGCGGGGGAGGCGGCGCGGCAGGATCGACAAAACCGGCTGCCGGCGGCGTGAACGGTGCCTGATAAGGCGGCGGAGGTTGATAACCCCCGGTTGGCGGCACTGCCGCAGGCTGACCGGCGACGGGCTGGCCCGGATTCCGCGGCCGCGTACCCAGGGTCAGCAAACTGCTTAATTCGTTCAGCCCTAATGGGTCGGGCGGCTGGAGGCCATCGCGTAGCGCCCTGGCGGTTTGGTAGGCCTCAAAGGACTGGTAGCAGATCCAGGCGGCGATGAAGAAGCCAAAGACGCCGTAGTAGCCGGTGAGGCTGACCAGCACGGCAAAGACGACCACATGAATAAACCCCTTGATGAACTGGCCGTTATACATGGCGCCCACGCCGGGAATCAGTCCCAGCACGGCGGCTGACGAGGGGTTAGGCCCGTGGGCCGGAGGAGAAATGAACGGCTGTTGATAGCTCTGCCACGCCGTCAAGCAGGGCTCGCAGAGAAGCTGACCTCCAGCCGCGTTGTGCACGCAACCGGCGCAGAGCGCTTTGCCGCAGCTCTGGCAGTAAGCCGTTGCGGTAATACCACTGTGATTTACGCAGTCCATACTGTGCTCCTTTCCCAAATTTCTTTACGAGAGCCGCCGGAGTGCGCGGACCAGTGCTGAAATACAGGGGAAGATTCTAAAAATGCCGAGTTGTAGAGATGTGGTTGAACAGCAGGGCCGGCAGCCAGAGTGTCAAGTTGTTGCGGAGAATCTGTCTGCCGGCCCTCATTCCCAGGTACGGGAAGCTGTTTTGATTCACCGGGCGCCAGGTTCTGCTGCTTCTGCTGGTTTTCTTCGCCTTCACCCTGCTCGCCAACCCCGGTGGTCTGGCGCAGTTCCCGCATGGTGGTCTGCACCTCGTAGGCCAGCCGCGAGTTGTCGTAGTAGCGGATGATGGGAGTGGAGGCCATGGTGAGCCGGCGCTCCATAAACGAACTGATGGCGCTGGGCCGCAGGTTGCTGAGCCTGACGCCGGTGATGTTGAGCGTCATGGCGATGGAAAAGAAGGCCATGGCGGCTGTCATCAGCAGTCGGGGTTCGGCAAAGCGCTGGATGCGGGCCACCAGGCCGGGGCGCTGCCATGCGGGAACTGAGACTGGACGGATGGGAACCACGTTGCCGCCGGCGGCGGCAAACCTGTTCCCTGCTACCTGTCCGGGACCGGTGTGCGCCAGAATCTTATCGAGAAGCCCGGCCGGAACCTCCGGCTCGGGGGAGAGAAACTCCAGCCACTCGCGGCCCCGTCGCGCCTCTTCAAAGAGCGCGGAGCAGGCCGGGCAGACGGCCTTGTGGGCGTTAAAGAGGGCCTCGTCCTCAGGCTTCAGCACCCCATCCAGAGAGTCCGCCAAAAGCATCTCCCACTCGCCGCAGGCGGGGGAGTTCGGATTGTGATTGCGCTCTGCCATTACATTACCTCCCGTCTATTACGTTCCAGGAGCCTCGCCAGTTCCGCGCGGCCCCGGCTGATGCGGGATTTGACCGTTCCTTCGGGAATTCCCAGCACGCAGGCGATCTCCTTGTAGTCCATATCCTGTAAATCTCTTAAAATGACGGCCTCGCGGAGGTCAACCGGGACGCGGGCCAGGGCCTCCTGCACCATCTTCGCCAGTTCTTTGCTGGCCGCCGACTCATGCGGCGAGAGTCCACGCGCGGTGAGCCGGTCAATCGGTTTGAGTTCTTCAACCGACTCCCAACCATCATCTAATGAAGAAGTTACCCGTTGATTTCTGGTGCGGCGGTAGTTGTCCACCAGCAGGTTGCGAGTCATGGTAGTGATCCATACCTGAAGGGAGCCGCGAGCGGTGTCAAAGCTGGCCAGGTTGGAGTAAATCTTCAGGAAAACGTCCTGGGTGAGGTCCTCAGCGTCGGTGGGGTTGCCGGTAAAGCGGTAGCAAAGCCCGTAGACGCGCCGATGCTGGGCGCGGACCAGCTCGGTCCAGGCGCTGGAATCGCCATCCATGCAGCGGCGGACGATTTGGGACCAATCAATCTCCAGAGCAGCTGCCTCACTGCGCGCCGGACGAACGGCTGGCGCAAGAGCCGGGGTCCCCATGGACAGGTCTTCGTCCATGGGGTGGTGAGCCAGGGCACCCGCGGACAGGCCATTCATGGGGCGGTGAGCCGGGGTTCCCAGCTCAACCTCGCTCCAGCTTAATGTACCCACACCTGGCATATTGCGCTAGTACGCAGGTTTTTACGGATTAGTTCCGTGCTTTTCTATCCAGGCTCCGACAATGCGCGCGGCTTCTTCGAGGAAGCTGCGGTCGGCCTCGGAGAAGGCGGCCGGGGTGTGGCTGTCGATGTCGATTTCGCCCACGACTTTGCCATGCGCGCGGATGGGAACAACGATTTCGGATTGTGTGCGAAGGGAGCAGGAGAGATAGCGGGGGTCGGCATTTACGTCGTCCACGATGACGGTTTCTCCGGAGGCTACAGCGGCGCCGCAGATGCCTTGCGTGACGGGGATGCGAATGTGCGGGGTTGGCTCGCCAACAAATGCGCCCAGGAGCAGGATTTGCGGGTCGGCGGGATCAAGCATGTAGAAGCCGGTCCAGTTGTAATGAGGTAGTTCGCCGGCGATGGCTTCGACGATGGAGTTCTCGAGGGCGTCGAGAGAGGACGCGGTTGAGGCAAGCTCGCGGAAGCGGGAGAGCAGGGAGAGCATTTGGGGGGTGAGGGTGGACATGGTCCTCAATACCGCAGCGAAAACTCGGGATCGACGGGGTTCTCGAAGAGCGAGGCGTCGCGAGTGACGATGGTCAGCCCCGAAGGAGTGACGAAGTAGCGCTTCTTGTCCTCCACCGGGTCGTAGCCGATGACTGTGCCCTCGGGAATGTGGACATGGCGGTCGATGATGGCGCGGCGAATGCGGCAGTGGCGGCCGATGTTGACGTGCGAGAAGATGATGCTGGAATCTACGGTGGAGTAGGAATTGACGCGCACATCCTGCGAGACCACCGAGTTGGAGACCGTGGCTCCGGAGATGATGACGCCGGCGGTGATGACCGAGTCGACGGCCATGCCGGAGCGGCCGGGCTCGGCAAAGACGAACTTGGCCGGCGGATACTGGCGCACGCGGGTACGGATGGGCCAGTTCTTGTCGTAGAGGTTGAAGACCGGCGAAACGGCGCACAGGTCCATGTTGGCGTCGTAATAAGCGTCGAGCGTGCCCACGTCTCGCCAGTAGAGCGCCTTCTGCTTGTTCTCGTCGACGAAGTTATAGGCCATTATCTTTTTGTTGCCCAGCATTTTGGGCAGGATGTCGTGGCCGAAGTCGTGCTTGGATTCTGCATCTTCAGCGTCGGCGATCAGCGCCTTGAGCAGCACCTCGGTATTGAAGATGTAAATGCCCATCGAGGCGTCCACGGCGTTGGGGTTGAAGGGCGACCGGAAACTGGTGGAGGCCGGCTTCTCCTGGAATCCCAGCACCTCGCCGGTCTGACCGACTTCGACCACGCCGAAGCGCTTCGATTCGTCGGGCGAGATGGGCAGCGTAGCCAGCGTCACCTCCGCGCCGGTCTCCTTGTGCTGATCCAGCATGCGGTTGTAGTTCATCTTGTAGATGGCGTCGCCCTGAAGGATGATCATGTACTTAGGCTGCTCGCTGCCGATGGAATAAATATTCTGGTAAACCGCATCGGCGGTTCCCATGTACCAGTTGGCGCCGGTGCGCTGCATGGGCGGGAGCAGCTCAAAGAACTCTCCCAGCTCCTGAGCCACGATGCCGGTCCAGCCTTCGCGGATGTGGCGGTTGAGAGAGAGCGCCTTGTACTGCGTCATGATGTAGACCTTGCGCAGGCCGGAGTTGATGCAGTTGGAGAGGGTGATATCGATGATGCGGTAGTGCCCGCCGAAGGGCACGGCCGGCTTGGCGCGATCGCGGGTGAGGGGAAAGAGCCGTTCTCCCGCTCCGCCGGCAAGCAAGACTCCAAGAGTGTCTCTCATAGCAGTCCAATCCTGTTTTCGCCCGGGAGAGCAAGCGCCGCCAGGAAACTCCGGAGACACGGTTACCCGAGCATTGTCGAGGGGTGGAGAATACCATATCCACCGCGACCCCGGCAGCATCTCTCACTTTATCGAAGATGGCCGCCCAAAGACAAAACCGGCGCTGCCGCAGTTGTATCTTCGCGGCAGGACTCCAGATCTCCACCCCAGCGAGTAATAATCACTCGCCGGGGACCCCGGATTTTGGGAAAAATGCCGTTTAGGTGCGTCGGTTTTTTTACCGCTTCTTATTGAACTTGTACTCGAGACCCACCGAGATGGCAAAGTTGACGTCATACTGGGAGGTCTTGGGAGAAGTGTCCATGCTGTAGTGCGTCATCACTGCATCGGGCGTGATGCAGAAGACCCAGTGCGCCGAACGGTTCAGGTCCATGTGGCCGCCAATGATAGCCGCCGGAGCAACCTGGTTGTAATAGAAATTTTCCGTTTGCGAGGAGACGTTGCCCAGATGCGCATCGAAGTACGCGCCGCCAAACATCGCGTGGGCAATTAGCGCGCCGTGCTTGTTGTGCGGTCCCAGCCATTCGGGTCCGGCGACAAACAGGGATTGGCTGACGAACGGCCCGTGGACAGCCGAGGGGTTGGTGCTGCCAGCGCCGCTGCTGCCCAGATACCAGCGGCCCGAACCTTCGAGGCCCCAATGTTTGGCGAACCAATAGGAGCCGGAGAGATCGAGCCCGCCCAGATTGGCTCCCTGTAACACATTGGCCCCGGCCTTCATATGGTCGTAGGCCATGCCCAGGGAGAGATCGTAGCGGTTGTTATAGCGCACATTGGCCAGCGGATCAATGGCAATGTATGTGCCAACGCCGGCTGTCGGATTGGCGGTGCTTGGCGCCTGGGCGCGGGTTGCGGAGGACAAAACCAGGAGGACTAGAGCGGCAAGAGCGGCGGGAAATCTGACTGAAATACGCATTGTATTCAAGCTTACAGGACGATACCGGCAAGGGACAACGCAAGCGGGGCGTAATTACCGGGTCAGGGCCGGCAGCGCTCTCTCCAGCGCGACCAGACCATGAGGCGCACGGTCTTCACGATTTCAGCGGATGCGGCGGTCCAGGGATATGCCGCGTGCCCCGGAGCGGATTCCGGTTCCAGCGGCGGCGCGGCGTGGGTGCGCCACTCCAGGGGCATTTCATTGAAGATGATGCCGGCGCGGGGCAGGTGGCTGGCGCTGGAAACCACCTCCGCGGACTGCCAGCCATGCGCCTTCATGATGCGCTCGGAGTAACAAGCATTCTGAATAGTGTCCATGGCCTGGGGCTCCTCAAAGAGGGCGGACTCGGGAATGCCCTGCGCGTGGGCGATTGCGGTCATCACCTGCGCTTCCACAAACTGGTTGTGCGCGGCTGCTCCGGAGAGAATCAGCCGGGGTGCAACACCTCGCTCATACTCATGGACCCCCTCGGTCACGCGGGCCAGCATCTCCGGCGTGGGGTTGCCATCGCTGTCAGCGGGCGTGCCCAGCACGATGATGGCGTCAAAGCGAGTGAGTGAAGTGTTGGTGATAGGGGCCAGCAGGCGGGCGAGCCACCCCCAGCAAAAAAGTCCCAGAATCAACAAGATAGCGGATAGAATGAGGCGGCTGCGCCAGCCCAGACGCAGTTTCCGCCGGGTGGTACGCTGGCTGCCGGCCCGCCGGGCGGGCTTGCTGCGGATTGGGCGCGATCCGGGCACAGGCAAGTCCTCCCGCTTTCACTGTAACGCTATTGGCGGGATTATCCCAGGTTTGCCGGCTCGCCCCAGGCAGATAAGACAAACTCGGTCAGCGGCTTGCGCGTGCGAGGCGCGGTTTCCTGTGCAATTAGTTTCTCGTGGGCGAGGGCGGAGGGTTCTCCCTGGTAACCGAGGGCAATCACCGCGCCAAGCAGGTAATCCTCCGGGATTCCAAAGGCCTGTCGGGCAGCGTCGTGGTTAAAGCCGGCCATGGAGTGGGTGGTGAGGCCGAGCGAGGCGGCTTGCAGGCAGAGAGCGGCGGCGGCGGCGCCTAAATCATAGAGCGCGTAGGCGTTGGGGGAGCCGTTGCGGCTGAATTTGCTGCTGGCTACGCCCAGAATCAGCACCGGCGCGGCACCCGCCCAGCTCTGGTTAAAGCCAACCAGCGTCGAGAATATTTTCTGATGCGTTGATGAATTGCGAATTCCGACGAGAAAGCGCCAAGGCTGCTCGTTATTGGAAGAGGCAGCCCAGCGGGCGGCCTCGAAAACTTTCCTGAGGTCGGAGGGGCTTACGTCGCGCGCATCGAAGGAGCGCGCGCTCCAGCGGCTCAGAACGGCAGGCAGCACACCGTCGACCACGGGAGCTTGTTTCAAGCGATGGACTTCAGCGGCGGATAAGGTCATGGGGAATACTCCGTATGAAAGAGTGAACTGTACTTTTGATTCGAGGCGCGGGGAAAGGATTCCTGGAGCGAAACCAGATCGAGCGCAGAGTCAAATCAATTACACTGATACGCATTGAACCATCCAAGCATAGTATGCGCCGGGATGGGCCTGTTAGTTGTCCGTGAAGCACATGCCGGCGCCTCAGTGAAAGGCCTGCGGTGAGAAGATGTCGACGACGAACAGCAAGACCGTATCCCTGGTACTCGGAAGCGGCGGCGCACGAGGATTGGCACACATTGGCGTCATTCATTGGCTGGAAGAAAATGATTTCAAGATCAAGTCGATCGTCGGCTGCTCCATTGGCGCAGTCATCGGGGGCATCTACGCTGCCGGGAAACTGGATGTGTATGAGCAATGGGTGCGCTGCCTGACAAAAGTCGACATCGTCACGCTGCTCGATCTTTCGTGGGATAAGAGCGGACTGGTGAGAGGCGATAAACTCATCAACGCCCTGATCGGCCTGGTGGGGGAGAAACAAATCGAGGACCTTCCGATTTCATTTACCGCCGTCGCCACCGACCTAAGAGGCCAGAAGGAGGTTTGGATACGGACGGGCAGCCTCTTCGATGCCATGCGCGCCTCGTTCGCCATACCTCTCTTCTTCACCCCGTTCAAGTACAGGGGAGTCGATCTTGTTGATGGAGGGGTTCTGAACCCCGTGCCCATCGCGCCAACATCCGGCGATGAAACCGACATGACCATCGCCGTGAATCTGAACGGGCTCGCTGAAAGTCCGATAGAACCGGTTGAGGCGAGCGCTGCTCCGCAGTCCCCTTTGTCTCCCATCCGTGAGAAAATCAATCGCTTCATCAGCCGCCTGCAACCCTCCATGCCAGGCGGCGGCAGCCGGGATTGGGGGCCGTACGAAATCGCCATTCAGGGCTTCGAAGCTATGCAGAGCACCATAGCTCGCCAGAAGCTGGCCGCCTATCCACCGGACGTGGTCATCGACATCCCCAGGAGCGCATGTAAGACGCTGGAGTTCAACCGGGCAGCCGAGATGATCGCATTGGGATACAGAAAGGCCCAGATGTGCGGCTTAACGGCCTTGGCGGGCAGGCGCTAGCATTGGGTTTGTTTAGAGCCTTCTGGACGGTCTTCGCGTTACACTTTTCTTGCCATGGTTTCTAAACTGAGTAAAGCTGAAACGCCCGCGCATCTTCGCCCCGAGGGGCTCGCCTTTCTGCGCAATCTGAAGCGCCACAACGACCGGGAATGGTTTACGCCGCGCAAGGCGGTCTTTGAAGCGGAGTTGAAGGAGCCGATGCTGGCTATCATCCGCAAGGTGACGGAGGCGATGGCTACCTTTGCGCCCAGCTTTGTGAGGCCCGCGGAAAAATGCCTGTTTAGGATTTATCGCGACACGCGCTTCAGCGCCGACAAGAAGCCTTACAAGACACACGTTGCCGCATGGTGGATGCTGGAAGGGCTGAAGAAGACCTCCGGCGCGGGGTACTACTTTCATATCGACGCCAAGGAAGTGATCATCGCCGCCGGAGCCTGGATGCCGGAAAAAGAACAACTGGCGGCCATTCGCCACTGGCTGCTGGAGCACCACGCGGAGTTTCGCAAGGTCCTGCGGACGGCAGCGATTCAGAAGGTTTTTGGGGAGTTCGAAGGCAACGCGCTGACGCGGCCACCGAAGGGATTCCCGTGCGAGCATCCGGCGATGGATTTGATTCGCTGCCGGCAGTGGGGATTGAGCACCTCGCTGCCCGCATCGGAGGCGCTGAAACCGGGATTTGCGGCAGTGATCGCACGCCATTTCCGGCTGGCCGCGCCGGTGGTGGAGGCGCTGAACACGCCCATTGTGGCGACGTTGACGCCCCGTAAGAAGGTGCTCTTCGGCTTGGAATAGAGCGTTCTTGCAATTCTGGAATCCAGGGATGGTGCGATTTTCCGCCGCTTCAAAATCTGAGGATGATGCGCGCCATGGAGCCGTGGCATACAATTTCACTATCGAACGCAGAGAACGACTGACCGGAGAACCTAATGTTCATGAAAAGCCTTCGCATCCTCCCTGCAGTGCTGCTGGCCGCCTCGCTCAGCCTGCACGCCGCCCACAAGCCCAAGCCCGCACCGCCCGCTCCGGCGGCTGTTGATCCCTACACCGAGGTGCAGCCCGCCACCGAGACGCTCGATCTGGCCATGTACCAGCGGATTCGCGACGAGGGGCTGAACCACTCGCACGTGATGGAGTTTGCCACCGCGCTGATGGACGGAATCGGGCCACGGCTGACCGGCTCGCCGAACCTGGCCAAGGCCAACGCGTGGACCCGCGACACGCTGACCAAGATCGGCCTGGAAAACGCGCACCTGGAGGATTGGGGCGAGTTCGGCATGGGTTGGCAGCAGTTGAACACGTGGGCGCGCATGGTTACGCCGGACACCGCGGTGCTGATTGTGCAGGCTACGCCATGGTCACCTGCGACACCCGGACCAGTCACCGGCGACGTAGTCTTCGTCAACATCCAGACGGAGAAGGACTTTGACCAGTACAAGGGCAAGCTGGCCGGCAAGGTGGTTCTGCTGGGCGCCATGCGCGAGGTTCCGCCGGTGGACAAGGCGCTCTTTGAGCGCTACACCGACAAGGACCTGGACGACATAGCCGCGTTTCCGGTCAACGCGGGCGCGGCGGGGATTCCCGCGGAGATGATGGCGCGCATCAGGGAACGCCAGGAACGGACGCAACTGCTCGAAAAGATTGGCCAGTTTCTGGCAGGCGAGAAAGTGGCCGCGGTGATTGAGCCCAGCCGCGACGGCAAAAACGGCGGCGGCTCGGGAGGAACGATCTTCGACGACACCGGCGCCACGCTGGGGCGCACACCTTATCTCGCCGAGAAGCGGATGAAGGTTCCGGTGGTGGTAGCGGCCATCGAGAGCTACGGGCGGCTCTACCGGCTGACCCAGGCGCACGCTCCGGTGAGCGTGGAGATCGACGTGGAGACCAAATTCTTTGGCGAGCACGAGCACGGCTACGATACGGTGGCCGAGATTCCCGGCACCGACCCCAAGCTGAAGGAGCAGGTGGTGATGGTGGGCGGCCACCTGGATAGCTGGACGGCCGGCACCGGCGCCACCGACAACGGCGCGGGCACCATTGTGGCCATGGAGGCCGTACGCATTCTGAAGGCGCTGGACGTGAAGCCGCGGCGCACCATCCGCATTGCGCTGTGGACCGGAGAGGAGGAAGGCATATACGGCTCCAAGGGCTACTGCACAATTCATTTTGGCTCGGCCAAACTCTCCACCGCGCCCGACCAGTTGCAACTGCCGGAGTTCATGCGCCGTCCTGCCGGGCCGCTGGAAGTAAAGCCGGAGCAGAAGCTCATCTCCGCCTACTTCAACGTGGACAACGGCACCGGGAAGATTCGCGGCATCTACACGCAGGGCAACGCGGCCATTGCGCCCATCTTCGCGCAGTGGATTGCTCCGCTGAAGGATCTGGGCGTCACCGTCGTGACCAACCGCAACACCGGCGGCACGGATCACCTGAGCTTTGACGCGGTGGGCATTCCGGGATTCCAGTTTGTGCAGGAGATGCTGGACTACGAATCGCGCAGCCACCACTCCAACGAGGACGTGTACGAGCGCTTGCAACCGGCGGACCTGAAGCAGATTGCCACGGTGGAGGCCATCTTCGTTTACAACGCGGCGCAGCGCGACCAAATGCTGCCGCGCAAGCCCCTGCCGCAGCCCGACCGGGAAGAAAAGAAGCGCGCGCCACTCGAAGGCATCTTCCCCGGAGCGGTAACGCCGGCGGCAGCGGAGAAAAAGTAACGCGTTACGAGAGAGATTGAAATCAGGCGCTGGGGATTGCCGAGTCGAGGGTCTCCAGCTCCGATTCGTCTACTTCCACGGCGACGCTTTGCCGGATGAGGTCCATGGTAAGGACGACGCGGAGGCTGTTTTTACGGCGCACCACGACGCCCACCATTCCGGCCAGGGGGCCGGAGCGAATCCGCGCGCGATGCCCCACGGTCAGCAACGGATGCGGCTCGGCATGGCGCAGGGGAAGGCCGGAGCGCAGCGCGTTAATCTCCGCCTCCGGCAACGAGGCGGGCTGGCGTCCGGTGCCGCCCACAAAGCTCAAAACTCCCGGCACCTGCAACACCTGCACGCGCTGGCTCGCGTCAATGTGGACAAAAAGATAGCCGGGAAACAACGGCAGATCGAGGGTGACCCGCGAGCCGTCGCTCCATTTGCGCTGCGTGCGATACAAGGGAAGATAATGCTCAATATTCTTCTGGCACAGGTACTGGCTGACGCGCTTCTCATGGCGGGGCGAGGTGTAGACGGCAAACCACCAGAGCGCCAATTGCTTCTCCGGCTCGCAGTCTCTCCCTAGTCCACCCGAGGGAAGAACGACGTCTTGTTGCGCAATCTCTGACAACTTTCGCCTTCCTCCAGCAGCAATCACCCACTGAAAAAAGCCCGGAAAACCTACTCGACGGTGACCGACTTGGCCAGGTTTCTCGGCTGATCGACGTCGCAGCCGCGACGCACGGCGATGTAATACGCCAGCAACTGCAAGGGGATAATCTCGATGAGCGGCGAGAGCAGCTCGATGGCCGGGGGAATGGGGATGACGTGCTCCACCAGGCCGCCGATGGTCGAGTCGCCTTGAGTGGCGATGGCAATCACCCGGCCCGAGCGCGCGGTCACCTCCTGAATGTTGGAGAGGGTTTTCTCGTAGCGCAACTTTGACGCGGGATCGGACTCGTCGCGCGTGGCCAGTACCACCACCGGCAGAGTTTCATCGATCAAAGCGTTGGGCCCGTGCTTCATCTCGCCCGCCGGGTAGCCCTCGGCGTGGATGTAAGAGATTTCCTTGAGCTTGAGCGCGCCTTCGAGGGCGATGGGGAAGTGGATGCCGCGACCCAGGTAGAGAAAGTCGCGCGAGGTGGAAAAATCCCGGGCCAACTGCTCGCACTGCGCGGAACAGGAGCGCAGCGCCTCCTCGATTTTGCCAGGGACGCGGCTCAACTCGCCGATGAGCGCGACCGAATGTTTCTGATCGAGATGCCCGCGCAGTTGCCCCAGCTTGAGCGCCAGCAAAAACAACGCGGTCAACTGCGCGGTGAAGGCCTTGGTGGAGGCGACGCCGATCTCCGGGCCGGCGTGGGTGTAAACCGCGCCGTGCGCCTCGCGGGCCACCATGGCGTCCACCACATTGCAGATGGCCACGGTCTTTGAGCCGAGCGAGATCATCTCGCGCTGCGCGGCCAGCGTGTCGGCGGTCTCGCCGGATTGGGTGATGAGCAGGCCCAGCGCTTTGGCGTCGGGAATCGGATTGCGATAGCGATACTCGCTGGCGTAGTCCACGTCCACGGGCAGGCGGGCCAGCCGCTCGATCATGTATTTTCCCGTCAGGGCGGCGTGCCAACTGGTGCCGCAGGCGGCGATGTTGATGCTGGTGGCGGCGGCGAGCTCCTCGTCGGGAATCTTCATCTCTCCCAGGAAGACCTTGCCTGAGTCCAGCGAGATGCGGCCCAGCGTGGTGTCGCGAACGGCCCGCGGCTGCTCCCAGATTTCCTTGAGCATGAAGTGCTTGTAGCCGCCCTTTTCCGCCTGGATGGGGTCCCACTGAATGTGGGTGAGCTTGCGCTGGATGGGGTTGCCGTCAAAGTCAGTGAGCGCAACGCCGGCCAGGGTGAGAATGGCCATGTCGCCGTCGGCCAGGAAGTAGATGTTGCGCGTGTGATGAAGGATGCCGGGCACGTCGGAGGCGACAAACGACTCGCCTTCGCCCACGCCGATGACCACCGGCGGGCCGAAACGAGCGGCGACGATTTTGTCGGGCTCGGCGGCCGAGAGCACGCCCAGCGCAAAGGCCCCGGTGAGCCGCTTGACGGCGCGGCGAACGGCGACTTCCAGCGGAATCGGCTTGCCGGCTTTTTCGGCATCTTTTTGGACTTGCTCGATGAGGTGGGCGATGATCTCGGTGTCGGTCTCGGTGACGAACTTGTGGCCCTGGGCGGTGAGCTCGCGCTTCAGCTCGAGATAGTTTTCGACGATGCCGTTGTGGACTACGACGATGCACCCGGTGCAATCGCGATGCGGGTGAGCGTTCTCTTCGGTGGGCCGCCCATGCGTGGCCCAGCGGGTATGGCCGATGCCGAAGGTGCCCTCGACCGGATGCTCGCGCAAAACTTCTTCCAGATTGCTTAACTTGCCCGGCGCGCGCCGTACCTCAAGCGTTTTGCTGGAGGGCGAGCCCACGGCGATGCCCGCCGAGTCGTAGCCGCGATATTCGAGCCGCCGCAGCCCTTCGATAATGACCGGGACGACCTTCTTGGGACCGACATAACCAACTATTCCACACATGTAATGATTCTAAGCGAGATTGGCTGAAACAGATGCGAAATAGCGCCGCTTGACACAACCCTACGCAGCCTTGAAACTTCCTTAAGGCCGCTGATGGCGGCGGACAAATGCTTCCGGGAGCGTTCCGGAGAATGCGGAGACTTGGCCGGTGAGCGAGGCAAAGGCAGAGCGGTTGAGTCTGCGGCTGAATTCGACGATGGAGAGCGTGGCCGCGGTTGAAGCGGCGGCGGAGAAGCTGGCCGCCGAGGCCGGACTGGACGAGGACGAGCGCTTCCACGTGACTATGGCGGCGCGCGAGGCGGCGGTGAACGCCGTGCTGCACGGCAACGCATACGACCCGGCCAAAGAGATTACAGCCAGCTTTGAGAACACCGGTGCGGCGCTGGTGATTATCATTGCCGACCAGGGCAAGGGACTGGACCCGGAGGCGCTGCCTGACCCGCGCGCGCCGGAGAACCTGTTGCGCGGCTCGGGGCGCGGCATCTTCCTGATCCGGGCGTTCATGGACGAGGTACGCTTCCGGCAACT
>JBEKOC010000008.1:0-171786 GCA_049522175.1 Occallatibacter sp.
AGATCGTACCCTTCATCGACATCGACGTGCGTCTCGGACAGACTTGGGTTCCCACCGAGGTTTACGCTGCGTTCCTCAACCGGCATCTGGCTGAGCAACGTCCAGCATCCGGCGACCGAGCGCCCTCCATCACCAGAGACCTCAATGGCCGGTGGAGCGTTGATCTGCCTTCCTGCTACAACACCTTCGAGCTGACTCACAAGTGGGCGGGCGGCGGAATGTCTGGACACAAGCTGCTTGAGTATGGTCTCAACCTCCAGGAGCCGACGCTCTACGAGAACAACGCCGATGGTAAGCCGGTCATCGACACGGTACGGACCATCGCGGCGCGCGCCCGACTGCGCGAAATCAAAGATGCCTTTACCGAATGGGTCAAAGACGACAAGCAGGCCGACATTCATCCTCAGATCGAGCGCATTTACAACGAAACCTTCAACGCCAACCGCCTCCGCATCTACGACGGCGGGCACCTGACGTTTCCAGGGCTGAATCCAACCATCAATCCGCGGCCATATCAGATGCGGGGAGCATGGCGCGTCATGGTCGAAGGCCGCGCCCTCCTCGACCATTTCGTCGGCTCCGGGAAATCTCTCTCCGTGATTATTGCTGGCATGGAATCGCGGCGAATCGGCATCTCTCGCAAGAATCTCTACGTCGTCCCGAACAACATGATCCAGCAATGGCGCGAGGAGTTCAAAAAAGCCTATCCTTCCGCCAATGTTCTGGCCGTCACCGAACGGGACTTCGATTCGCCACTCAGCCGCAAGCGCCTCTTCAGCCGTGTCGCTACCAACGAATGGGATGCTGTCATCGTTCCCCATTCGCAGTTCGATATGCTGCCCATCTCGCCTGAGCGGGAAGCAAAGACAGTCAGTGCTCAGATACAAGAGATGAAAGACCTGCTGCGCGAAGGCTCTGAAAACGGTCGCACCAAGACCAGAGCGGAGAAACGAACCACGCGCCAGATCGAGAACAAGATTCAGAAGTACAAGGAGAAGCTGAAGGAGCTATCTCAGGGCCGGAAGGACGATACCATCTACTTCGACGATTTGGGTGTTGATCGTCTATTCGTCGATGAAGCCCACGCATACAAGGCTCTGGCCATCGTCACGAAGATGGGAAATATCGCTGGCATCAGCACCCGCGAGTCCCAGCGAGCACAGCGCATCCTCGCCAAGATCGAGTTCATGCAGGAGACGCACAACGGCGCTGGAGTCATCTTCACCACCGCCACGCCGATCACGAACACGCTCGGTGAACAATTCGTGATGACGCGATACCTGGCCCGCGACATCCTCAATAAATGCGCCATCAACAATTTCGATGACTGGGCGGCCAACTTCGCCGAGCCTGTTACGCGCATGGAATACGCCACCGACGGCGTGACCATCAAGCCGAAGACCGCGCTGGCGAACTACGTCAATGTTCCCGAACTCCAGTCCATCTGGTCCCAGTTTGCCGACGTAATGATGCAGGACGAGGCCGAGGAAGCCGGATACATCACTCTGCCCAAAGCTGTCCGCAAAGACATGCTCGTCAAAGTGACTCCGGCCCAGGAGCCATTGCTCCAGAGCATCGCCGAACGCGGCGAACTGTTGAGCCTTCCAATGAGCGATCCAGAGCGGCCTGACCCAACAGAAGACAACTGGCTCAAACTCGACTCTGACGCCTGCGCCATCTCGCTCGATGCGCGCCTCTACGATCCAACCTGCCCTGACGATCCCGACAGCAAAGCCAATACCGCCGTGCGCACCACGCTCGATGTCTTGCGCCGCACGGAAGCCGAACGCGGGACTGTCATTCTTTTCGCCGACCGCTACCAGCGCGGCGAATTCAATCTCTTCGAGGATATGAAGAAGAAGCTCATCGCCGCCGGAGTGGCCAGAGAACAGGTGGCCATCGTTCACGACTACAAGAAGGGCAAGGAATTCTTCGGCCTTCAACAGGCCATGCGCGCGGGCCGCGTCCGCGTCCTGCTCGGGACCACGGAGAAATGCGGCATCGGCGTCAACATTCAGACCCGCCTCAAGGCTCTGATCGACCTCGACCTTCCCCAGCGGCCCGACCAGTTGGAGCAGCGTCACGGTCGAATGCGCCGCTCAGGCAATACCTTCTCTGAAGTCGAGTTCTACCGGATGATCTCAGAACCGCGCGACGTGGCCTCGCCGAAGGCGCACGATCTTCAACGCGCTCAACTCCTGGAGCGCAAGCAGACGTTTCTATCACAGTTCAAATCTGGCGGCCGCATGGGCCGAAAGATAGAGGACATTGCCGGCGAGACGCGGTTGAGTCCTCAGATATTCGCACTGGCCAAGGCTCAGGCTACCGGCAACCCGCTTGCGCTCGAAAAGATCAAGCTGGAATACGAGATCAAGAACTTGACCCTGCTTGCGCGCTCCAATCGGCTCGACCACTACAACAACCGCCAGCAATTGCTCAATGTCGAGTACCGGATCGCGCATCTTCAAGACAGGCTGCCACAACTGAAGAAGGCCAGCGAGACTTTCCAATCGCATGAACGCCGCGACGACGAAGGCAAACTCCTCAGCCTTCAGGTTCGTTTCAACGGGCTTGAATTCTCCAAACTCAAGGACGCCAACGAATACTTGCGAACGGTGACCCTCGACAGCACATCGCAGCTCACCGTCAACGGCCTCGACATTCCCCTGGCAGTCAGCGACGCCCTCATCAAGGATGAACTCGGCACCATCACGGACATCACGGCTGTCCGCTACAACCTGGCTGGCGAGTGGTTCGATGTTCCGCGCTCGGAAGCCCACATGGGTTTGCCTTCAGCCCAATCTCTGCTCACGTCCGTTCTGCGTCGTGGCAGCGACCTGCCGTCGAAGATCCTTGAAACGGAGGCCACCATTCAGGGAAACGAGGCAACGCTGGCCCGCCTGCACACCGCTTTGGACGATGAAAGTCCCTACGAGGCAAAGCTCAAAGAGTATGAGCAGCGTTTGGCCGTGATCGACAAGGAGTTGCTTGGTAAGACGGAAGAGGTCGAGGAGCTTGTCGATGCAGAGACGGAAGAACTGCCGTCTGATAAGAGCCTGTCGGCCGAGCGTGAATCCGTGGAAAGCGAAGAACGAGTTCCCGAGGAACCCGTCGAAGACCGATTTCCAACTCAGGTTGGCGTCGATGACGCCCTCGGCGAAGCCGTCGAAGTACCCGCGAAGCAGGCCCCGCGCTATAAGAGAAGGCAATCAGCCGAACTCGAACGCTGAACAGGCCGATACCGATATTCACCGGGAAGGGCTGCTCTACGCTGCCCAGGCGAGCGGCCTTCGGAAGCATATCCACCGCCGTGGCCAAGCGATTTCTCCATAAACGAAGGAAAAAGGGTTGGCGCCGGAACGTCTGCGCCGAAGGGTGGATACCCAAAGGGGCGTTCGCGATCGCTTCGCGAGAGTCGGGTGCCGGTTGGAGGCTGGTCTAGTGCGATTCTCCGCAAAAATATAAATATTTTCCAGAACAGCCATCAAAACAGCCATTCGCGTGAGAAAAAGAAAACCGCCTTTTGGGGCGGTTCGTAAAGTGCTTATTTTATTGATGTTATGGTGGACGCGGTAGGAATCGAACCTACAACCTGTCGGTTAAGAGCCGAATGCTCTGCCAGTTGAGCTACGCGTCCATACCACCAGAAAACCGTGCGGCAATGAGGCTTTCACACGGTGCGAGCAGATAGAAAATTATGCTGCCACTTGAAGAATATAGCACAGCAGCGGGTCCGGTTCAAAATGCGGAAGTAATACGGGCAGCTCTAAAAATTGAAGGCCAGGCCGCCGCGAAAGCTGCGCTGGTTCTGGGCGAAGATCAGCAGGGAACCGTCGGTCAACAGATACGGGCGATACCCCTGGGCCAGCAGGTTGCTCATCTCAAACAGCGCCTGGAAGCCGCCACAGCCGTCGCTGCAAAAATGAATGGGCTGGCGGAGGCGCACACTGAACCACGGTGCGGCGCTGTCCATGCCATAGGGAGCAACCTGGGTGATGGTATCTTCCGGCTGCCACCGGTAGCTGGCCCGCCAGTGCGTTTTGGTGCCGTCCAGCGTGCCGGAGAGCGAAAGCGTGTACGTCTGCGCGCGGCGGGGAGTGGCGCTTGCCAGCAGTTGCGCCAGGGACGCGGACTGCGATGAAGGGGCCGTAAGTACTAGAGCGTCGCCGTTGGCGTAACTGAGGCGGAGATGATTACCGCCGGGCAGGCGCCGCTCAACGGAAGCCGCCATTCCGGTGGTGGAAAACTTCGGGCCGGCAGCGTGGAGCAGGCCGCTGACAGGATCCAGTAGCACAGCGGCTGAGCTGGAACTACCAGCCACAAAGTGGCTCATGGCCTCGATGACCGGATTGTCGATTCGGTCGTCGAAGACCAGCACGGCAACGCCGGACTGATCGGTTCGCCACTCCCAGCCTAGTTCCTGGTGCAGCCCGTGTTCGATGGCCAGTTCGCCTTGGCGGGCGGAGAGGGCGGGCAGCCAGGAGCGGGCTTCACTATCTTCAGCATCGGCAGATCCGGGCAGAAAAGTGGTCATGCGATAGCGAATGGCAAAGTTGCCGTCCTGCCAGCCCATGGAGGCAAAGGGCAGCACGTTGGCCACGGTCTGCGGAGAGGTCGAGGAGAGCCTGGCCGCTACCTCGCTGGAGCCCACCTCGCCCTCGAACTCATCGCCCAGATGGATTATTTCCCAAGCGCGGACGGCCGCCTCGTCCAGCCCCGTGGCGTCGCCTGCCGTCACCTCCGGGCGGAGCGCGACGGCTGCCACCGACTGCACTGACCCGGCAAATCCAAGGTCCTGACGGAAACCCAGCATGGACTCCATGCCGGCATCGGTACTGGGATCAAAATCAACGCGGGCCAGCAGCTCGCGGCTTTCGGAGGGCGTCTCTTCAACCGCCGCGGAGATGCGCTCGCCACTCTCGCTGAAGGCCCCCTCCTGGCCGGTAGCCACCAGGCGCGCCTTCAGCCGGGGATGCGCGCCGGAGCCATCGTCGGCAACCACCAGAGGCCCGTCTTCCAGCCAGCGTAAAAGAGGGCGGTTGGCAGCCGAGCGCAGCGTCCAGGCCCAATCGTCTTTCTGGGAGTTGCCCGCGCGCGGCTCGGCCGGCAGCCACTGCATCGCCTCATACAGGCTGTTCAACGTGAGGTTGACGATGGTATTGGCGCGGACGCGTACGTTTTCGCGCAGAGAAGGTAGAAACCATGCGCCCATGGCCTTGACCGCATAGCGGCCCGGCAAAACCGAGGAGATGGCATAACGCCCGCTGGAATCGGTATATACGCTGGCGACGACGGTCAGATCGGGGCGTAGCAACTGCACCTCGGCTCCGATCTGCGGAACGCCTGCCGAGTCGCTCACCAGGCCGGAAACCGTCGCGGGGACGGCTCCGCTCACCGGGCTGCTGCCCAAGGCTATCAGCACCGCGAAAACAACGAGATGGAACCTTCGCGTCATCAATGTCGTTGGCGACCTGACGGCGTCTCTGGCAATGAAACCTCGAATCAAACCCGCGCGGACTTCCGGATCTGGCGTCCGATAGCCTTGTTGTGCGGGATATATGCCATTATTCCACAACAAAAGGCGCCGATTGCGCAATCTCTTGTTTCGAGATTGCGTCATTGACTTTGATCGTCACCTTGTACTTCCCTGGTTCGAGCCCTGCGATGGGCAAGGTCTTCTCCACCGTCATCTGGTCGCTATGCGAGCCCAGATCCTTTGAATCCAGTTGTTTTTCAAGAATTACCGTGTCCGTAGCGGGGGTAGTGGCTGTGGCGGTGCTGGTCTTGACGATCTGGTAGGTCACCGTGGCCTGGTTGCTCTTGGTTGCCTCGTCGACTCCCAGGTTGTAGACCTGCATCCAGAAGTTGAGTAGCTGTTTGCGGCTGAATTTGACCGGGGGATTCGGGTTAGATGGGGTGGAACTGCTCACGCGGGGCCGGATAAAGGTGTTGCCGATCACGAAGTTGCCGCTGCCAATCGAGTGGGAATCGACCCTGTTCATCTGGTCGGCCAAAATCAGCGAAGAGGTGCCCAGTTTTTCGTCACGATAGGTTGGCACATCAAGGCTGCGGCCGTAGTAACCCTTGTGGTCGGGATTGTTCACGTCCTTGACGGCAATATCCAGTCGGTACAGCCCGGGCAACAGGGGCAGCGCTTTCCAGTAGACCTTCTGGCCATCGAGAGTTTTTTCCAGCAACTCAGCCGGCTCCTCCACCTCCACCGTATCCTCGAAGGTCTGCACCGTCTTATGGGTGAGGGTGGTCACCTTGCCCAGGATGTTCACCACGCCCTTAGCCACGCCTTCCTTGGTTAGAAAGGTGATGTCGCGGTTCCTCATCTGTATTGTGATCGGAACCAGAACCGTGCTTTCCGTCACCTTAACGAAGTCGGTGCGGACGTCAAAGGGAAAGATCGGGCCGGAGAGCAGCTGGTGCTCGGCGATGAAGCTGTCCAGATCCGTGAACTTGACCGGCGGCGGCGCGAAAATCTTGGCGGCCAGCTCGATGCGGTCGAACTGCTTGCTCTGCTGCCCTTGCGACTCTGGGCCCGTGCCCAGGGCTTCAAAGCCGTTCTTGAAGCGGTCGGCCTTGGTGCCCTTGCCCATCTCCTCGTACTGGGTCGCGCCGGCGCCGGGGACGTGCAACAAAGCGTCCTTCTCGCTGCGGTCAATGGTGAAGTGGAAGTCGCCGCATTGGCAGGTATCAACAAACTCCAGGTCGATGTTCTCGCCGATGCCCTCCAGATAACGGTAGTGCCAAACCTCGAAGGGGAAGGTGGATGTCGAGCCGCCGCCTTCCTCCATGGGCCGTTGGTACATGCCCCCGGAGGGGTGGGAATCGATGGAGTCGGCGGGACCCCAGGAGATGTAAATCCGGCCGCGATCGGTCTTCCAGCCGGGTTTGCCGGCGGCAAAATGCTCGTTGGCGTAGGCGATGCGCCGGTAGTGCTCTTCGCGGAACTCGTTCTCTGGTGAATCCGGATTGGGGTTCCGCCGCAGCCAGAAGTTCTCGATGAACGCTTCGCGTTCTTCGTCGTTCGAGAGGTTTCTGAAGGCTTTGCGCTCCTCATCGGAGATGATGTAGGTCACGTCCTGCTCCAGCCAGGACTTGTAAGCGCCCTTGATCTCCTGGCGCACCGCCTTCTGCGCGGCAAACTCCGCCTTGTCAGAGCGTTTTCGCTTGAGAGGGTCCACTTCCTTATCCGGCCCTTGATTCTGGCCGTTGGCCGGTTGCGCCTGGACCGGCGGGTTAGCCGCCTGCTGGGCGAGAACTCCGGCAGCGGGAATAAAAAACAGGCCGCAACCCAGTGCGACAAAGAGAAGATGAGAACGATTGAGCATCATTTGCCTTTGAAACTCCTGCGATTCCTTCATTCTACGGGTCCGGAGAGGGCTGGGCAAGATTCCGTAAGAGATCGGTTGCCGGTTGGACGCCCATACCTGGCCAGGGTAAGCACGGAAACGGCTTCCGCGGAACTGCTAAACTGTTTGCAGGACGTGTGATGAAACCCGTCCGGCAGTGCCCGCGCGCCGCAGGCAGATGCCTTTGTTCTGGCCTGTTACTTCTGCTCTGACGCCTTATTTTGAAGCACTTGCGGCGCTTTCGCATCCTTATGAGTTGGCCCAGCTCACAGGATGAGCACTCATGCGGATCCGGCGGGCCGGTTGGCAGCCGCCGGGAACTCGACCCTAGCCGATTGCGTACACTGAAATTGAGGATACTTGGAGCACGCTTCTCGCATGAAAAAGATAGTTTTGATGATTCTCGCCGCCGTTGCCGTTGTGGTCCTCGTCATCGTCTTCATATGGAGGCAGCAGGCCGGCTACACTAAGGTGCTCACCGCCAAGGTCGTGCGCCAGGAACTGGCCACGGTCGTCAGCGGCACCGGCCAGATCAAGCCCCGAACCTACGCCAACCTGGGAGCTAACTCCATGGGTCGCGTCACTCACATTTATGTGAAAGAAGGGGACCTGGTCAAGAAGGGCCAGATCGTGGCTACCATCCAGAATGTGCAGCAGCAGGCAGGAGTTTCCGGCCAGCAGGCCGCCATCTCCGCCGCCAAAACCGATATTGCCGCCTCCGTTGCCAACGAAAAGACCGCCGAAGCCAACGTCGAGAAGGCCAAAGCCGATCTGGAGCAGAAGCGGCTGGACTGGGAGCGTGAACAGCCCCTTTACAAGGCCGGAATCGTTGCCAAATCGGATTACGACCTCAAAAAGGCGGCCTATGACACCGACGTGGCCACGCTCAATCAATGTGTCGCCGCTCTGAATCAGGCCAAGGCGCAAACCGAGTCCCTGCGCGGCCATCTTCAGATCCAGATGGCCACCCTGCGCTCCAATCAGGACCTACTCGACCAGACCATCCTGGTCGCGCCTTTCGACGCAATCGTCACCAACGAGCCCGTCCGCGAGGGTGAGTCGGTGGTCCCGGGCATCCAGAACACCGTGGGCTCAACGCTGATGACCCTGGCGGATATGAGCGTCATCACCGCCGAGGTCAAGGTGGATGAAACCGATATCGTCAACATCCGCGAAGGCCAACCGGTTGAAGTCACCGTGGACGCGCTGCCCGGCAAGGTCTTCAAGGGCCATGTAACCCTGGCTGGCGATCAGGCCTTGCTGCGCTCCACCGGCGTGGCCACTTTGCAATCCACCACCGGCACCGAAGAGGCCAAGGACTTCAAGGTGGTGGTCACGCTGGACGAGCCTTCCAACGATCTGCGCCCCGGACTCTCAACCACTGCCAAGATCACCACGGCGCACAAGCAGAACATCCTCACGCTGCCTATCCAGGCGCTCACCATGCACAACCCCGACGATGACAAAGCACCCGGCAAGGATAAGGGCAATGTGCAGGCTGCTTCCGCTCATCCCGCCGCGAAAAGCGCACCCGTGCAGGGCGTCTATGTAATCGATAACAAGAGCGGCAAGCTGCGGGCAAGGTTCGTCCCCGTCACCACCGGTATCACCGGGGCCACCGACATTGAAGTGCTCAGCGGCTTGACCGAAGGCCAGGAAATTGCCACCGGCCCCTACAAGACGCTGCGCGGCCTCAAAAACAACGCGCTGGTCAAGCGCGATACCGCCAAGCCGGTTACCACGGCATCCGGCGGAAGTTCTTAACCATCGCCCAGAAAAGAGATGCGAATGGCTCTGATCGACACCAGTACCGAAGACCTTGCCTCATCAGCGGCTCCGCCCAACGGCGACATGATCATCGTCGAGGATCTGTGGCGCACCTACGACATGGGCTCCGAGCAGCAGGTGCACGCGCTCCGTGGCGTCTCCCTGCGCATCCAGCACAACGAGTATGTGGCCATCATGGGCCCATCCGGCTCCGGCAAGTCCACGCTGATGAACCTGATCGGCTGCCTGGACACACCCTCGCAAGGCCGCTATTGGCTCAACGGACAGTTGGTCAGCGAACTGGACGACGACCAGTTGGCCCGCATCCGCAACAAGGAGATCGGCTTCGTCTTCCAGACCTTCAACCTGCTGGCCCGCGCCACTGCCCTGCACAACGTGGAGTTGCCGCTCATCTATAACGGCACCCCGGCTGCTGCGCGCATCGAGCGGGCCAGGGAATCGCTCACTGACGTAGGGTTGGCGGAGCGCATGTACCACAAGCCCAACGAGCTCTCCGGCGGCCAGCGCCAGCGCGTGGCCATTGCCCGGGCGCTGGTCAACCGCCCCTCCATCATCCTGGCCGACGAGCCCACCGGAAACCTCGACTCCAAAACCGGACTGGAGATCATGGCCCTGCTCGATACCTTGCACGCCAACGGCAACACCATTGTGCTCGTCACCCACGAGCCGGACATTGCCGAATATGCGCATCGCGTGGTGCATATCCGCGACGGCCAGATCTATTCCGACGAACCCTCCAAGCGCTACCGGTAAGCCCTCCCATCCCCCAAAACCAGCTCCAAATCCCGCCCCCTGCCGAACCGGAAAGATGACCTCTCTTTCCGGTTCATGTTTTTTCCCCTTCCGCCGATGAACTCTCTATCGGCCTTGTAATCACTGTTGGGGCCATGGAGGCGAGGCACGTTGAGAGCCATGCAGAGCGCCGTGCAGTACCCGCCTCCCATCTCCCACCTGACCCTTGTTGATGTGGAATCGCCCCCCGAGTCGCAGCCCGTCGGAGTCAGTGCTGCATGGCGCAAGCTGCTGATGCAGGCGGAGATGGCCGCGCCTTATGTGCAGTTGGCGGCCATCGAAGGAGAACACGGCTCCGGCAAGCATACCCTGGCCCGCTATCTCTTCAAACGCTCCCCGCTGGCGGCAGGCTCCTTTCAGCGCCGCGACGCCCGTGAATGGCTGGTAACCGACGCCGATCCAGCCACCCTCACCGGGTTCCTCTATCTAGATCGTGTGGACCTGCTCGCGCCGCCCGGCCAAGGCCTGTTGCTGGGCGTCATCAAGTCGCTCCAGGACCGTCCCCCGGGACGCAACGTGCTGCTGGCCTCCTCCCAGACCTCGCTGCGACAGATGGCCGCCCAGGGCCTTCTGCTTCCCGATCTGGCCTTTCGACTCACTTCCGTTCGCTTTGCCATTCCTCCCTTGCGCCAGCGTCGCGAAGACATCGCCGTGCTGGCCCAGACCCTTCTGGATCGCATCTGCAACCGCTACCAGCAGCGCCCCGTCGTTCTGGCCCCCGGCACCCTGGCCCGCTTGCTCCAGCACAGTTGGCCGGGAAACGTGCGCGAGCTGGCCGCCGTTTTAGAAACCGCCCTGCTGGAGGCCGTCAACGGCATCATCCGCCCCGACGATCTGGCCCTCCCCTCCGGCATAGAAGCTCCCTCTGATGCGCGCCCCGCCATGCACACTGAAAGCCTCAATCTGGACGCCATCATTCAACATCACGTGCAGTACGTCCTGGACCTCAATCGAGGCAACAAGCTGCGTGCCGCCCGCCAGCTCGGCATCAGCCGCTCCACCCTCTACCGCATCCTCGGCAACGAAAATATCCTCACGCACTGAAGACCGCTTTGGGCATGGCAATAAGGTCATCGCCATGACAAAAAAAGGCTGGAAGCTAAAAGCTGTTTTTACTCGTAGCGCAGCGCCTCGATGGGGTCAAGGTTGGCGGCGCGAATGGCTGGAATCATGCCGCTGATGAGGCCGACAAGCGCTAGAATCACCGTGGCGATAATCACCGAGGATGGCGAGATGATGAGCTGGATGTCGGCGTCAGCGGCGTTTTTGGCCACGGCGCTGTAAAACGGGATGCGCCCCACCAGCACGGAGATCAGGTAAGCCAGGGCGATGCCCGCCACTCCGCCCACAGTGGTGATGGCCAAGGCCTCGGCCAGAAATTGCGTGAGGATGTGGCGCTTGCGCGCGCCCAGAGCTTTTTCGATGCCGATTTCACGGGTGCGCTGCTGCACGGCCACCAGCATGATGTTCATCAGCCCGACACCGGCGATGCCCAGGGTGAGGGCGCCCACCAGGGAGAGCAGCACCTGCAAGGCGATGGACAGAATCTGGAACTGCTTGAGCTGGGTGAGCAGGTTAGCGACAAAGATGGCTCTTTTATCAGTGGGGCGGAAGTGGTGGGCCGCAGCCAGGGTCTGGCGCAGATTCTTTTCGGCCAGCTCGTTGTCGCCGTGATAGTTGAACCAGATGCCGTCGATGTAATGCGTGTCCTTGAGATCACTCATGGTGTTGAAGGGCACGTAGATCTCCGTGTTGCGGTTATCGTCGCCATTTTCCTGCATCTTGGGCACTAGCACGCCGACGACGGTGAAGAGGACGCCGTTGAGACGGATGGTTTCTCCCAGCGCCCAGCCGCCGCTGAATAGCTTGATCTTGGACTCCGAGCCGATGACACAGACGTGGGCGCGTTGCTGGTCCTCAGCGCCGTTGAAGAATCGGCCCGCATCGGTATCCAGCTTCCAGATGTCCTGAAAGACGGAGCGGACGCCGGTGACTTCCCAGGTGTAGGTATGCAGTTCGTTCTGCACGGTCACGTTCTGGTACGCGGCGGGCGAGATATGGAAGATGCCGGGTACGCTGTTGGAGACGCGGTCCACGTCGTCGAGAGTGAAGCGGACCTTGACGCCCGCCTTATCCGCGCCGGCCTGCTCGCTGGTGCGGCCGGGAAAGACGCCGATCATGTTGGTTCCCCATTGGGCAAAGATAGCCTCGACGGCGCGGCTGAAGCCCGCGCCGTAGGCCAGCAACAGCACTACCGTGGCAATGCCCCAGGCCATGCCCACCATGGTGATGGTGGTGCGGCGGCGGTTGTAGAGCATCGCCTCCCAGGCCTGGGCGAGTATGTCTTTCAGCATGGTGCTTCCTTCCAAAGGCAGCTATCAGCTTTCAGCTATCAGCTGACGGCTGATTGCTGTTCTTCTCACTCCCGGCGCAGCGCCTCAATCGGGTCCAGCGCGGCGGCCTTGCTTGCCGGATAGAGTCCGGCGGCGACGCCGCACAGTACCAGCGATCCTAAGGCCAGCGCGGCTGACCAGGGAACAAGCCGCGGCGGGTCCCAGCCAGGCATTTTCCCGGTGAGAACTTGCTGCAAAAGCCACATAAAACCGGCTGAAACAAGGATGCCGATGCTGCCGCTGATGCCGGTCAGCAGCAACCCCTCCCAGAAAAACTGCCACATGATGCTGCGCTTTGTGGCTCCAATAGCCTTCAGCACGCCAATCTCGCGCGTGCGCTCTGAGACCGACACCAGCATGATGTTGATGATGCCCACCGCGCCCAGTCCCAGCGTCACGATCCCCACCCCGCCCAGAAACACATCCATAGCGCTGAAGATTGCCCCGATCATCTTTTCTTCTTCGATAGTGTCAAATTCTTCGAAAGCGTCTTTGAGGGCGGGGTCGAAGCCGTGCCGCTCGGCAATCACCCGGTGTACAGCAATCTTGGCCGCGGTGGCGTCGCCCTTAATTGCTGGCTGATAATTGATTGCTGTCAGCGCATCGCGGGCTACGTTGTCGCCTTTCATGGCGAAGAGTTCCTGCATGATGGTGAGCGGGATGTAGACCTTTTGATTGTCGTAGTCGTTATTGCCGCGGCTGATGGGCTGCACGCGGCCGATTACTGTAAAGGCCACATCGTTGATGGTGATGGTCTCTCCCAGCATGGGACGGCCGGGAAAAAGAAGATGTGTGCTCTTTGAGCCCAGCACCACGACGCGCCGCCGCTCGGCCAGATCCTGATCGTTGATGAAGCGGCCCTCTTCGATGGGCACAAAGCGCACTTCGGGGAAGTTCGGCTCCACGCCCAACACAGGACCAGAGGCATTGGCATAGGCGCTGACCTCGTAGAGATCGCTGCGGCTGAGGGCGGCGGTGGACGCGCGCACCTGGGTCAGAGCGCGGATGGCGGCTGCGTCGCCCAGGGTGAGCTGGTAAGGGCGCATGCCGGTGTGCTGGTTGGCTAAAGCGGGAATTGTGCCGTTGTTTAAGAAGACTACGTCGTTACCCAGGGTGGCGAATTGCTTTTGCTGGCCGGAGCGGAAGCCCTCGCCCAGGCCTACCAGCACCAGCAGGGAACCCACCCCCCAGGCAATCCCGAACATGGTCAGGAAGCTGCGCATCTTGTTGGCCATGATGGCGCGAAAAACCTGGCCGAGCGTGTCGGAGAAACTTTGCATGGCGTTTAGACACCGCGAGCGGGTGTTGGTGATTGATACGCCGCGTACGGTCTTCCAGTTCCCCTAAAAATTCACGGCGGCTGGAACCAACCGGCAACCCGTTGCGTAAGATTCAGCATCGGGTGACAGTATTGCGCAGGCAGCGTCGGATATACAGTTCTCTGCACTAACCATTTACTCGCATCCGGGAAAGCGGCGGCTTTCTTCACTTCCGGGGAGGATTTGTGGCTGCATCGCGTAAGAACAGGCGTTTCTGGATCTGGCTGGGCTGCGGAGTCGCCGTGGTGGTGCTCATTCTGGGCTATGCACTGGTGCGGCTGGTCAAGGGCACCTCCATCGACCCCAACAAGCTGGCCAAGGTCACGCGCGGCGACGTGGCGCGCTCGGTCGTAGCCACCGGCAAAATTCAGCCCATCACCAAGGTAGAGGTCAAATGCAAAGCCTCTGGCATCGTGGAAAAGCTCTACGTGGACATCAACGACCGGGTGAAGAAGGGCCAGCCTCTGGCGCAACTGGACCAGGTGGAAATTCTGGCGCAGGTGAACGCGCAGCGCGCGCAACTGAACGCCGCTGAGGCCAATGTGGCCTCCTACGAGGCCAACATCGAGCAGGACAAGGTGAACGCGGCAGCCCCTGATCTGCCTATGTACAAGTCCACCCTGGATCGCAACCTGGAAATGCAGAAGGCGGGCGTGGTCAGCCGTCAGGCGCTGGACGACGCCAACAAGGACTACCTGGCGGCGCTCACCCGGCGCGATTCGTCCAAAGCGCAGATCGGCGTGGACACCGCCCGTCTCAAGCAGGCGCGGGCCCAGGTCTTGCAGGCCGAAGCCAGCCTTAAGCAACTGGAGGAGCAGCTCAGTTACACCACCATCGTCGCGCCCATGGACGGCGAAATTCTCTCCCGCGACGTGGAGGTTGGCGCCGCCGTCAGCTCCATCCTGGTGCTCGGCTCCACGGCCACACTGGTGATGACCGAGGGCGACACCAGCGAGGTCTACGTGCAGGGCAAGGTCGACGAGGCGGACATCGCCCACGTTTACATGGGCCAGCCTGCGCGCATCAAGGTGGAAAGCTTCCGCGACCGCCTCTTCAACGGCAAGGTAACCAAGATCTCGCCCATGGGCGTCGAAAAAGACAACGTAACCACCTTCGAGGTGCGCGTCTCCATCAACAATGCCGGCGGAGAGTTGAAGGCGCAGATGACCGCCAATGCCGAGATTATGCTCGACGAGCACAAGGGCGTGCTCACCGTTCCGGAAAACGCCGTCAGCTACGACAAGGATAAGAATGCCTCCGTCGATGTCCCCGACAAAAGCAAGAAGGACGGCACGCGCAAGGTCCCGGTCAAGGTCGGCCTTTCCAACGGCTCGGTCACCGAAATCCTGAGCGGCCTCAAGGAAGGCGACCAGGTCGTTTTGCAGCAGTAAGGAAAGCGGAGCGAAGAGGGTGAGATCCGACCTGAGGAACAGCCGATCCAACCTCTATCGCATTCTCGGCAACGAAGCCATCCTGGCGCATTGACCCCGCCGCCGCCCCTACCGGAGGGAGAACGCGATAATAGCCAAGGGTGCAACCCTGGGTCCGCTCCCAACCTGAGTTCGCACTGTGGGCGAACAGCCAGCGAATACTGTGTATACAGAAATTATCTTGACAGAAATATCGTCTCTATGGCGTAGTGGTAATGCGGTTTCCCGAAAAATGGTAACGGATAATAGTTCCATTTCAGCAAATTGGTAACAATCAAAACGGCTATTTGAGGTCTCGGATGACATCATTGATGTCTGCCGGTGCAAAACGGATGTCTCGGATTCTTCTGATGGGAGACGCCACAACCACAGCAAATCTCCGTTGATAACTGCAGCGAATCTCTGCTGAAAAGGGGGATTCCTGATGAAAAGAGGACTCATGAGAAAGCAAATCAGGATGTATTTCGCAGGCACGTGCGCCCTTTGCCTGGCATTGGGCATGGTTTCGATAGCTGTACATAAGGCGGCGGCGCAGTCTGAGGCTAAGCCGGCCGCAAAGCCAACGCAGGTGGAAAAGCCCGTGGCGGCTGAGATGCGAGTGATCCCGCCCGCCATTGCCAAGTCGACCAAGGAGCAACGCGAGGCTTGGCGCTTAAATATGGTGCGCACGCCGCGCAAGGAGCGGGCATGCTTTACGGCAACCTATCCCGACACCCAATGGCATGAGGTTCCCTGCAAAACCCCGCCCAAGCACTACTTCGCGCCGAGATACTCCAGCGGCGCAACCACCGACTCCGTGGGCGCCAACCACGACTACCTCGCTAAGCCTGCAAGCACGATCGCGCTCGCGGACGGCTCCTTTGACCCCGTCACGGGCGCCACGAGCATTACCACGCAAGGTGCCGACGCCGGAGGGGATAACGGCCCTAACCAGTGGTCGCTCCAGCTCAACTCGAATTATTTCAATACCTCGCTGTGCAACACCAACGGCCTCAACGTCGGCTCCAGGTGCAGAGGTGTCGCCCAGTTCGTCTACGACAACGGATCGCTGCAGGCCTACGTCCAATACTGGCTGGCCACCACCGACAACAATCCCCTCCCCGGCTACCCCAACTCCTGCCCCAGCGGCGGCTGGCAAGCAGCCTACGGCTACTGCGTCAACACCCCAACGGCCTCCAATCCATTCATGACGGCCCCGGGCGCCACCGACCTCCATGACTTGAAGATCACGGGTCAGACTTCTGGCGTCTCGGTCTATTGGGGCGGCAACATGATCTCCTCCCCGGCCGACAACGTCATTCCCGATCTCGCATCCGGCTGGGGTACCGCCGAGTTCAACATCTTCGGCAATGGCGGTGGCGGCCAGGCCGTCTTCAACCCCGGCGTATCCATAACGGTCCGCACCCAGGTCGATACCGGAACCAACATTGCCCCCGACTGCGTCCCCGGCGGTTCGACGCTCGAGACCAACAGTCTGAACCTGGTCAGCACGCCCACCAACGTCCCCAAGGCGCAGTATCCCTCCATCGTCTTCGACGAGAGCAACGTCTCCACTTCCACGGCTTCCTGCTCGACCAGCGTCGGCGACCCCCATATCACCACCTTCGACGGACTTTACTATGACTTCTACGCTGCCGGCGACTATGTGCTCGCCGACACCGGCCCGGACTTCATCGTCCATGCCCGCCAGGAGTCGGGCGCGAAGGTCTTCAACAATCCGAACGTGACCATGAATACCGCCGTCGCGGTTCAGATGGGAACCAGCCGCATCGCCATCTACGACAGCCCCACGCGCGTGGTGCTCAACGGCAAGACCATCGACCTGGCAGACAACAAAATCATGACCCTGCCCGGCGGCGTATCTCTCTACCGCGTGGGCAGCCTCTATGTCGTCACGCGCGACACAGGCGAACTGGTTCGCGCGCAGCTCAACAACGGCTGGATGGACCTCACCGTCGGCCTCGGCCACCGCGCCCGCTCCAGCGCCAAAGGCATTATGGCCAGCCCCACAAAAACAGCGCTATCCATGCGCGACGGCACCCGGCTCAACGAGCCAGTCTCCAAGACTGACCTCTATCAGCGCTACGCCAAAAGCTGGCTGGTCCAGCCGAACGAGTCGCTCTTCGCCGAGCACGCGGTCGAGTTCGCCGAACCGGCCAAGGTCTTCACCTCCGCCGACCTCGAACCCGGGGCCGCCGCCAAAGCGCGCGCCGCCTGTATCGAGGCCGGTATCGCGGATCTGAATCATCTGGAGTCCTGTACAGTGGACGCCGCTGTTCTCAAGGATACTGTGGCGGTGAAGGCCTTCACCCACGCCATTGCGCCCAAAATCACTATCAAGCCAGTGGAGAATTTGGAAAGGAAGTAGTCTTGACTCACACAACAGCCTGTGGTGAAGGCCGGAATTTTGGAAAAACTATTTCTCAGGGGCCACAGCCCCGTTGATTTTGTGGCTCTTACGGCACGACTGAACTCGCGCCCTTTCACGAAATCACTTTCGCTACAAGCTGTTAAGCCGGGCGGCCGCGTTTACGCAGCCGCCCTTTCTCTTGGCTAAATCGCAGTTCTTGTCCAGCGAAGATACATCCGTTCACATTCCATCATTCACGAGGATGCTCTAAACTCAACAGGGAAAGACCAATTCACTCCGAGGTCCCACTCCACGTGCGCAGTTTCCGTCTCCCGCTCCTGGCTGCATCTCTGCTGTTGCTGCTTGCCCTAGTCCCCGCTCAGGCTCCGCCTGCCGCCGCGCCTCTGCCCGCCACAGTGGAGGCCAGCCGCAAGGCGCTCAACGACCTCTTTGAGGAGTATTGGCAGGCAACGCTGGAGCGCTCGCCGGAGTTTGCCTCCATGCTGGGCGATACGCGCTACAACGACCGTATCGACGACTATTCAGTGAAGGCGGAGAACGACTGGCTGGAACGTGAAGAGAGCTTCCTGATGCGGTTGGCGGTGATTGACACGGCGGGGCTTACCGATCAGGAGAAGATCAGCCGCGAGCTGCTGCTGCGTCAGTTTGCCGACGATGCGGAGGGGGCTCAGTTCAAGGATTGGGAGATGCCCCTGAACCAGTTGGGCGGCATCTATACCGCATATCCCAACCTGGCTGCCCAGTTGAGCTTCACGTCGGTGAAGGATTACGACGACTGGATCGCGCGTTTGCACGCCATTCCCAAGGCCTTCAACCAGGTGACCACCAATATGTCCATCGGCATGGACGACCATCGCGTTCCGCCGCGCTATCTGCTGGAGAAGGCGCTGGAGCAGGTGAAGTTGCTGGCCAATCAAAAACCAGAGGACTCGCCGCTGGCCGCGCCGCTGAAAAAGTTTCCTGCCGCCGTCAAGCCCGCCGAGCAGGAGCGCATCAGGACCGAAATGCTGGACGCCATCGGCAAGGAAGTCCTGCCTGCCTACCTGCGCTTTGCGCGCTTTCTTGAGGTCAGTTACGTTCCCGCTGGCCGCGCGGAGCCGGGCGCGTGGGCTCTGCCCGACGGCGCAAAATACTACGCCTACCAGATACGCCGCGAGACCACAACCAATTTGACCGCCGAGCAGATTCACCAGATCGGCCTGGACGAGGTGAAGCGCGACGAGGCGGAGATGTTGGTCATTGCCCATAAGCTGGGCTTTCAGGACTTGAAGAGCTTCCGGGCAAGCTTCAAGAGCAATCCCAAACTGCATCCGGCATCAGGCGAGGCGCTGCTGGACGCCTATCGCGGCGATGTGGCGCAGATGCAGGCCAAACTGCCGATGCTCTTCGGGCGGCTGCCCAAGGCGTCGCTGGAGGTAGCTGCGGTTCCCGATTACCTGCAAAAGAATATGTACCCCGCCTACTACGAGCCGGGCACGCCGGACGGCAGCCGTCCGGGCCGCCTGCGCGTCAACCTCTGGAACGCGACCGGCCGCAATCTGTACGCAGTGGAGGCCATCGCCTGCCACGAGGGAGTTCCCGGCCACCACTTGCAGATTTCCATCGCGCAGGAGCTGGATGGGTTGCCCACCTTCCGCAAGCACGAGTTTTATACCGCCTACACCGAGGGCTGGGGGCTCTACAGCGAGCGGCTGGGCAAGGAGGTGGGATTTTACCAGGACCCGTACTCGGACTACGGGCGGCTGGAGGACGACATCTGGCGCGCCATACGGCTGGTGGTCGATACCGGCGTCCACTCGCAGCACTGGACCCGCCAGCAGATGGTGGATTACTTCCACGACCACTCGGCCATCGATGAGACTACGATTCAGACCGAGGTGGACCGCTACATCGGCTGGCCGGGGCAGGCTTTGGCCTACAAGATCGGCCAGTTGAAGATTCTGGAGCTGCGCGACCGGGCAAAGAAGGCCCTGGGCGACAAGTTCGACCTGCGCGCCTTCCACGATCAGGTGCTGGACTCCGGCGCCCTGCCGCTCGATGTCCTGACGGACCGCATCGACGCTTGGATTGTGGGGCAGAAATAAGCAGCAAGAATGACCACAAAGAACGTGATAACCTGTAATGTCCCATTTCAGCAGCTTTCCGGCTCAATTGTGCTGCGATTGCGGGCTATTGCATCGATTGGAGAGATTGGCATGAAACGCGCACTTACATTTGCTTTTGTCCTCGGATTTTCCTGCTGCCTGCACGCGCAAGCAGTGGATACAACGGTCTGCGAGATACTGGACCATCCACAGTCGTTCAACGGAAAGATTGTCCGCATTAAAGGCACGGCGGTCGCGGCTTTTGATCAATTTGTCATTAAGGGCGCTGACTGCAGCATCAACACCAACCGGAACATCTGGCTTGCTTATCCGGAAGGCACAAAAGGCAAGGCAGGCCCGGCGGTGCAGGTGCATGTTCAGCCAGCGCACAACTTCGCCGGGGAGGTACCGGTGGTGCAGCGGACACCCGTCACGCTGGACAAGAACAACAAGGATTTCAAGCTGTTCGACTCGCAGCTGGCCACGCAGTACAGGAAAGGCGGAATGTGCCTGGGATGCAATAAATTCCTGGTGAGCGCCACGATGGTGGGGCGGCTGGATGCCGTCGATAAGGCAGATTTGCAGCGCGACAAGACAGGCAAGATCATCGGCTTCGGCGGCTTCGGGCACATGAACGCCTATGCCGCACGCCTGGTGCTGCAATCGGTCTCCGATGTCACTTCAAAGGAGATCGACTACTCGAAGGCGCTGGCTGAAACCAAGGACGACATCATGTCTGATAAGGTCAGCCCGGATCCTTTGGACGCCGCGCGCGCGCTGGCTGGCTCCTATGCCCACGACTCACAGCAGGGGCAGCAGCTTACAAGGGCCGTCAATGCGTTCGGCAAGAAGAACGAGCACAATACCGGGGTTGTGATCGTGCACGGGACCGGCAACGAAGCCTCGGCAAGGTTCGAAGACAAGGGGACGATTGATTCCGCGGACGGCCTGCTCTTCACTTGCACGATCAACGAGAACCGGTTGCCCGGCGATGCCGAGAGCAGGGCTGTCGTATTTGCCGGTATAAATGTCGCCTACCTGCGCAATCCGGCGCCGGACGAGGCGGACGAAGGACTTTACGAGCTGGAGGCCCATGCCTTGTCGATCACGACGCTGGACAGCGTCGGCAGCGGTCAGAAGACGATGACGCTGCCCGGAGGTTATCTGGTCTGGAACAAGACCTGGCCGCCGGAGAGCATCAACAAGAATGTGATCGATGCGATTGAGGGCTTCCTGTTGACCGAGGAGCTTCTCCACAGGTAAATGCGCCCCCAGGTGGGTTGCGTCTCCAGGTCTCACCAAGGAGGCCTGGAGCACCCAGAGGTTCGTGGTACCCCATTCTCGCGGCAAGTTTGCAAGAAGCAGGTCCCCTTCGGCAAGCTCAGGGCAGGCTTTCGACTTTGCCGCGCTTTGTTCAGGATGACCTCAAGGATGGGGCATCCAGAGCGTGCGAAATAGGTTGCAACCCTCACATCCAGGGAAAGGAAACAGATGGCGGAGATAGCTGTTGAGGCCACCGAAGTAGCGGCGCAGTTGCCCCAGACGCGCGTGGCGGTTCTGGGCGCGGGAAAGATGGGCGGCATCCTGTTGCAGGCCTTCCTGAAGCAGAACCTGTTCGCGCGCAGCCAGATTCGCGCCACCGTAAGCCATGCCGAGCGAGCAGTTGCGCTAAGCACGCAGTGGGGCGTGGACGTATCGACCAACAACCTGGAGGCGGTGCGGAACTCTGATTTAATTCTGCTGGGCGTCAAACCCTTTCAGGTACAGGATCTGATCGCCGAGATTCGCCCCGCGCTCTCGACAGCCAAAACGCTCATCTCCTTTGCCGCCTCGGTCAAAACGCGCGCCATTGAAGAGGCGGCCGGAGTGGAAATCGGCGTGATTCGCGCCATGCCCAACACCCCCTCCACGCTGGGCGCGGGCGTTGCCGCGTTATGCCGCGGACGTTTCGTCTCCGTCCAGCAGATGGAGCTGGCCGAGCGCATCTTCCAGACCGTGGGCCGCACCGTGATCGTCGAAGAAAAGCACATGGACGCCGTGACCGGACTCTCCGGCTCCGGACCAGCCTACATTTACATCATCATCGAGGCTCTGGCCGAGGCGGGCGTCAAGGTGGGCCTGCCCCGCGACGTGGCCACGGAACTGGCCGCGCAAACCACCTTTGGCGCAGCCAAGATGGTGCTGGAGACCGGCTACCACCCCGCCCTGCTGAAGGACGCCGTCACCACCCCCGCGGGCTGCACCATCGACGGCATTCTGGAACTGGAAGAAGGCGGACTGCGCGTCACGCTGATTAAGGCCGTAATGCGGGCGACGGAGCGGGCCAAGCAGCTGGCGGCGGGGTAGGAAACTCGGGTAGTGTCTCAATTTGATTTTCACAGCCCTTGCGACAGGATGGAACCGGGCAGGATACTGTAGGCATGGCAAATCGTCCGCGTGATCCATGTAAACTCACTAAGCTGCTGACATTTCAGATCACGTTGAGTTCTATGAAGTGATCGTGGCGCTGACAAGTTAACGGAAAGAGGCGAAATACATGGCCCCTCAATTTAAACCGAAATCCATCCAAGAAATGAATGTAAAGGAACTTGAATGGCTCAAAATGGATTTGGAGGATGAACGATCAAATTTTCGTGCCGGGCTGCTAAAGATTCATTTGACGCTCTGGCTTATAGTCATATCGCTGATATATATGTTCACTTCCTCGGCCCATGGTCATCCTGGATTCATGACGGGAAAATACTTCGTCGTCATCATTGCGATAGTCGCCATAGGATTGGTTGTAAATCTCGCCTTTGTGTATAAACGTAACCTAAGTTTTAAGGCAAGGATTCATGCAGTGAATGTTGAGCTTATTGCGAGAGATAAAGAAGCAAACTGAGACATTACCATATCTCGAATCTACTTTTCACTCACCCGCTGATCTGCTAACCTGCTATTTGCCCATCCAACGCCCAACCTGGCTCCCCTCCTATCTGCCGGAACTCGACGGCCTTCGCGGCTTGGCGATTCTGTGGGTGGTCCTCTACCACTGCGATCCGTTGCTCCAAGGCACATGGATGCACCGCGTCGCCGAGTGGGGATGGGCGGGGGTTGACATTTTCTTTGTCCTCTCCGGATTTCTGATTACCGCTAACCTGCTGGGGGCGCGGGACAAGCCGCATTATTTTCACAACTTCCATGCCCGCCGGGCGCTGCGCATCTGGCCGGTCTATGTGCTGGTGCTGGCGGTGGTCTACCTGAACGCGCCATGGTTTATCTACCCCAACGTCAGCGTGCTGGGCGCGATCAAGGCTGCGCCCTGGCTGGCCTACATCTTTTTCGTCCAGAATCTCTTTCACCTCTCGCTGCCCTCGGCGCTCGGCCCCACATGGGCTCTGGCTGTCGAGGAGCAGTACTACTTTTTCTGGGCTCCGATCGTGCGATGGCTGCGCCGGCCGTGGATGCTGGCCGGCGTTCTGGTTGCCGCGCTGATCTCGTCGCCGCTGCTGCGCCATTTGAATCCGGAATGGTTGTGGGGGTTATCGTCCCACACGCTGATCAAGCTGGACGGCATCGCGCTGGGCAGCCTGATGGCTCTGGGGCTCTACACAATTCAACTCAGCCGCCGCGTCTGTCTCTGGCTCGGCCTGGGAACCTTTGTGCTGGGCATCGCCGCCGCGGCCACCGTGGCCGGCGGAACCTCGCTGCTGGATACCGCGCTGTCCACGGGCTTTGCCGGAGCCGTGCTGGCCTTGATGGCATCGACCGGCGCGCGCAATCCCGTCAACGCTTTGTTGCGCCGCGGGCCGCTGGCTTTTTATGGCCGCATCAGCTATGGCCTGTACATGATCCACATCGCGGCCTTCATTTTTATCGGCTGGTTCGACCTGCGCATGGCGGGCCACGGCATGGAAGGCAACCTGGCGGTGGTGGCCGCTCGCTTCGCCGTTTCCACCGCGCTGGCCGCCGCGCTATGGTACGGCTTTGAAGCCCAAATCCTCAAATTGAAGAGGTATTTCTAGAGCATCCGCGCTGTTTTCCGGGAAGGGCATTTGCTCTGGCCGGTTCCACACTGTGGGCCGGCATCTCATCCGCTTGTGACATCAATCACCCCAATCTGCTCCCGCCGGCTGCTACGCTGGACGTGTCGCGCAATCTTCCCCTTGCGAGGTGCAAAATGTCCGAATCCACGAACAATAGCCCCCTGAGCCCGGAGTTGCTGGCCAAAATGAACGCCTACTGGCGTGCCGCCAACTATCTCTCCGTAGGCCAGATTTATCTGAAAGACAACCCGCTGCTGAAGCGGCCGCTCACCTTGGACGACGTGAAGCCGCGCCTGCTGGGCCACTGGGGCACCACGCCGGGACTCAATTTTCTTTACGTGCATTGGAACCGCCTGATCAGCGAGCGCGATCTGAACATGATGTACATCATCGGTCCGGGGCACGGCGGACCGGGGCTGGTTGCGAACACCTACCTCGAAGGCTCGTACACGGAGATTTATCCCCACATCGAGCAGAACGCCGACGGCATCAAGCGGCTCTTCCGGCAATTCAGTTGGCCCTACGGGATTCCCAGCCACGTTGCGCCGGAGACGCCGGGTTCGATTCATGAAGGCGGCGAGCTGGGCTATTCGCTGGTGCACGCCTATGGCGCGGCCTTCGACAATCCAAATCTCATTGTGGCTTGCGTGGTGGGCGATGGCGAGGCTGAGACTGGCCCGCTGGCCACCAGCTGGCACGGAAACAAATTTCTTAATCCCGCCACCGACGGCGCGGTGCTGCCCATCCTGCATTTGAACGGCTACAAAATCGCTAACCCCACGGTGCTGGCGCGGATTCCGCACGCCGAGCTGGAAAGCCTGATGCGCGGCTACGGCTACGAGCCGTTCACGCTCTCCGGCGACGATCCGCTGGTGATGCATCAGCAGGCCGCCGCCGTCTTCGACAAAATCTTCGACCGCATCGCCGAAATCCAGCAAACCGCCCGCAACTCCAATCGAAAAGATAAGAGCGCGGAGCGCCGCCCCGCGTGGCCAATGCTGATCATGCGCACGCCCAAGGGCTGGACCGGGCCGAAGTTTGTGGACGGCAAGCCGGTGGAGGGTACCTGGCGCGCACACCAGGTTCCGCTGACCGAGATCTTCGAGAAGCCGGAACACCTGCATATGCTCGATGAGTGGATGCGCAGCTACAAGCCCGAGGAGCTGTTCGACGAAAAGGGCGCCTTCCGCGCAGAGCTGGCCGCTATTGCCCCCAAAGGCCGCCGCCGCATGGGCATGAACGCCCACGCCAACGGCGGCCTGCTGCTGGAACCGCTGAAGATTCCCAACTTCCGCGAGTTTGCGGTGAAGATCGAAGGGCGCGGACAGAAGGACGTGGAATCCACGCGGATTCTGGGGCAACTGCTGCATGGCATCATGGAGGCCAACAAGGCGCAGAAAAACTTCCGCGTCTTCGGCCCCGATGAGACGGCCAGTAACCGCCTTCAGGACGTGATAACCGGAACCGGCAAGGAGTGGATGGCCGCGACTCTGCCGGTGGACGAAAACCTCTCGCAGACCGGCCGCGTGATGGAAATTTTGAGCGAGCATTGCTGCCAGGGCTGGCTGGAGGGCTACCTGCTGACCGGACGACACGGCCTCTTCAACTGTTACGAAGCGTTCATCCACATCGTGGATTCAATGGCAAACCAGCACGCCAAGTGGCTGAAGGTGACGCGAGAGATTCCCTGGCGCAAACCGATTGCCTCGCTGAACTACCTGTTGTCTTCACTCGTTTGGCGACAGGACCACAACGGCTTCAGCCACCAGGACCCCGGCTTCATCGACCATTTAGTCAACAAGAAGGCCACGGTAGTGCGCGTCTATCTTCCGCCGGACGCCAACACCTTGCTCTCCGTGGCTGACCATTGCCTGCACAGCAAGAACTACATCAACCTGATCGTCGCCGGGAAGCAACCTGCACCACAGTGGCTCACAATCGACGAGGCGATCACTCACTGCACTGCGGGGATGGGCGTGTGGAAATGGGCCTCAAACGACGCGGGCTCGCCGGATGTGGTGATGGCCTGCTGCGGCGACGTTCCCACGCTGGAGACGCTGGCCGCCGTCACTCTGTTGCGCGCGCTGGCGCCTGATCTGAAAATCCGCGTGGTTAACGTGGTGGATCTGATGGCTCTGCAGCCGCAGTCCGAGCATCCGCACGGCCTGCCTGATGAGGACTACGACCAGATCTTCCCGCGCGCAACGCCGGTGGTCTTTACCTTCCACGGCTATCCGACACTGATCCACCGGCTCACTTACCGGCGGCACAACCATGACAACCTTCACGTGCGCGGCTACAAGGAAGAGGGCACTACGACCACGCCCTTTGACATGTGCGTGCTCAACAATATTGACCGCTTCCAGTTGGCGCTCGACGCCGTCAAGCGCGTGCCGCGGCTGGCCGGCCAGGTGGACGCGGCCGAGCAGTGGTACTCCGAGGCAATTCAGCGGCACAAGCTCTACGTGGCGGAAAACGGCGACGACCTGCCGGAGATTCGCAACTGGCGCTGGCCGAAGGACTAACTTGCTGACCGATCTGTGTGCCCCATCCACACCGCGTTCTTATTTTTGCGGCTAGGGTGGGAAACCATAAACTGCTGCTAACTCGCTGACTCGTTCAGCCCCAACCTGAAAGGTCTTTCTTCATGTCTTCCTTGCCCATACTGGTTTTGAACAGCGGTTCTTCCTCCATCAAATTTTCCGTTTATGAGGCCGGTGACGGCCGGCGCGACAGGCTCTTTGAGGGCGCTGTGGATGGCATCGGCACCGATCTGGGCAAATTCTGGATCAAGGACGCAGCGGGCAAGAAGCTGGTGGATCAGACCCCGTCGCTGCCCAACCGCGCCGTGGCCTTCAAAATGGTGGCCGACGCGCTCCACTCCGACGAGTTCCCTGACCCGTTGGCCATCGGCCATCGCACCGTCTGCGGCGGGCCCACGGTCCGCGATAACCAGCTCATCACGCCGAAGCTGATCGACGAGATCGAAAGCTACGCTGCCCTCGCGCCGCTGCACACGCCCATCGCCGTTTACATCATGCGCGAGGCACTCAAGCTTTTTCCCGGCATTCCCAACTTTGCCGTGCTCGACACATACTTTCACCGCACCCTGCCCGAGGTGGCCACGCACATGCCCATTCCGGCCGAATATGTGGCCATGGGCGTGCGCCGCTACGGCTATCACGGCATCTCCTACGAGTCCATCGTCTACCAGTTGCAGCCGCGCGTTCCGGAAAAGCTCATCGTCGCGCACCTGGGCAACGGCGCCTCCATTTCTGCCATCCGCAACGGCGAGTGCCTCGATACATCCATGGCGCTCACCCCCACCAGTGGCATCATCTCCGGTTCGCGCACCGGCGACATCGACCCCGGCATCATGATTTTCATCCTCAAAAAGATCGCCGAATCGACGCCCAATGCGCTGGACGCCGCCGACAAGCTGGAAACCGTCGTCAGCAAAAAGTCCGGCCTGCTGGGAGTCAGCGAACTCTCCAACGACATGCGCGAGCTGCGCGAGGCCATCAACGCCGGCAACGCCAAGGCACGGCTGGCCGTGGATAAGTTCTGCTGGACTATCTCCCGCTGGATCGGCAGCTATGTAGCGGAGTTGAATGGGCTGGACATGCTGGTCTTCACCGGCGGCATCGGCGAAAACGACATCGATGCCCGCGCCGAAATCTGCGCCAACCTCGATGCTCTGGGCATCGTCCTCGACCCCCAGCGCAACAACGTCCGCGGCGAAGCAATCATCTCCGCGGAAAACTCGCCGGTCACGGTGCGCGTCATCCCGCCCGCTGAAGATTTGATGATCGTCAACCACGTGGTGAGGCTGATGGGCGAATAGTTATTACGGAAGGCTGTCGTTTGTCTTGGGTTGCATAGGCGGGGTACGTTTACCCCGGAGAACGAGTGCGTTGGCCTGTTTACAGCAGCTATGGGGTTAATCCTTGGATACTCGAAAGCACTTCGCCTTGGCATCCCAATGAATTTCGTCTTTGTGCAGATTCCATGCACGTTGCCATGATTCCCTTACCCACATTCTGCCGTGCTTGCGAAGATATTCGTTCCAGCAGGCTTGTGCCGCCTGATTGCATCCTTTCTGGACAGCAGACCAATCCGGTACGCCGGGCATCTCGAATGTGCGCAAATCGTCATCTGTAAACAGATCATTGAGTACAACGAAAGCGACATCGCCGGAACTGGTTTCGCCCCAGAAGTCAGCGATTTGATATTTCGTTCGCGCCGTTTCGGTGAGCTGTGAAATCAGAATAGGAATAGCTTTCTTGCCGTCGGCAAGGATTTGGTGCGTCACCGATCCCGGCGGACAGTCTTGCATACGGTATTTGGCCATGCAGAGGGTTTGAAACTCGGTGAGGGTGTACTTTGCCGGTTTGGCTTGTGAGAGTGCGGGCTGGATCATAAGACATGGAATAAAGAGAGTGAGGGCGATTTGAGCAATGACCTTCCGATTTGACATGCCAACATACTATACGCTCGTGGAGGGGCAGTTGACGAAAAAATGCCTAGGCATTAATCGAGCGTCTGAAGATTGACTTAAACGTTTCGCATGAATGACCGGCAAACCGGAAACTGAGCTTTTGCATAACCGACGACAGTAGGGGTTACTTGTACTAAACTGATGTGTTCCATCCGGAGCCGCCTTTATGTCTATTTCCGCCGATTCCCAACGCCTGCCCTCGCCCGCCCTGCGCCGCTTTGCCTGGACCGTGCTGGCTTACTTCATCGCCGTCATTCTGTGGGGTACTCTGGTGCGCGCCACCGGCTCCGGCGCGGGCTGCGGCAACCACTGGCCGCTGTGCAACGGCACCGTGATCCAGCATTCGGCCAGCGTCAACACGCTCATCGAGTTTACCCATCGCCTCACCAGTGGCCTCTCCTTCTTTGCGGTCGTGGGCCTCATGGCGTGGACCTTTGCCGGCACACTTCGCGGCCACCTGGCGCGCGCGGCAGCCGTGGCTTCTGTCGTCTTCACGCTGATTGAGGCGCTGCTGGGCGCGCTTCTGGTCAAGCTGGGATACACCGCGCAGAGCCAGTCGCCTCTGCGGCCGGCCTTTTTGGCGCTGCACCTGACGAATACGCTGCTGCTGGTGGCCGCACTCACCCTGACCGCGCACCTGCTCAGCCGGAAGCGCGGCTATCTGCGCGAAGCTGTTCGTCTGCGAGCGCCCTTCGCCGCCGTCGCCGGCATCTTCGTGGTCATGAGCGTCGGCGTTACCGGCTCGCTGGCCGCCCTGGGTGACACGCTCTTTCCGTCAAGCTCGCTCGGCCTGGCGCTGGCCCAGGACTTTTCTCCTGACAGCGGCTGGCTGGTGCGCTGGCGCTGGGTGCATCCGGGCATCGCCTTCGCGGCCAGCTTCTTCCTCATCTGGCTCCTTGTCCGCGCCGCGCGGCGCAATGCCCACTGGGACAATCGCAGCCTCTCCGCGCTGGTGCTTCTGCTGCTGGCTGCGGTCTATCTGCTGGGTTTGCTGGACGTGCTGCTGCTGGCACCTGTCTGGGTGCAGGTGGCTCATCTGCTGGCTGCCGATTCCCTCTGGGCCGCGCTGGTGGTGCTTGCGGCAAGGCTCACCATCGAACCGGTTGAAACAGGAACTATGGAATAGGAGATTTCCGGAAGATATTCCAGGGGGTAGGTTTACGCAGTAAGCTTTTCGAGTTGCTCGGGCTGGGTAATGGTCAGGCTGGAGCCCTTGATGGTAATCCAATGGTCGCGGCGGAACTGGTTGAGCAGCCGGGTGACGGTTTCGCGCGAAGTGCCGGCCATGTTGGCAATCTCTTCGTGAGTCAGGGCCATGGTGAAGCGGATTTCGTTTTTTCCGTTGCCCGAGGCGCGGCCCCAGTCCAGCAAGAGGCGTGCCAGCCTTCCGGCAGCCGAGCCGGAGAGCGCCAGCCGCTTGGCATCGTGGAAAACCGTCAGATATTCACCGGAGAGCGATTGCGCGGCGTGCATGCTGGCGATGCCGTGGCGCGACAGGAAGTCAACAAACTCCTGCTTGCGCACGGTTTTCACCTGGCAGGGCTCGATAGCTTCGGCGGTGACCTCGTGGGGAACATTGGCCAGCACGGCGCTCAAACCCATCACGTCGCCGGGACCGGCAATCTTGAGGATCATGGTTTTGCCGTCGCGAGAGGTGGAGGAGATTTTTACCTGTCCATAGCAGATAACAAAGACGTTGCGCGCCGGGTCGCCCTCTGAAAACAGCTTGGCTCCACGGGCATGGCTCATCATGATGCCAATGCCGTCGTAATCGGCGAGTGCCTCCTGTGTGAGATTGCAGAACATTCGCAGATGGCGATGCTCGCAGTTAACGCAATCTTCCGGAGGGTGGTGGGGATGGTAGGATGCCATGGGTCCGCTGCTGTGCAATTGCAGTATAGCTTATTGGGACGGGGTGCAAGTGCAGCAAGGCAGGGATTTTCCTTCCTCCGGCCCCGGGAAGTCCCCGGCACGAAGGCTAACCAAGGCTATATTGTCGCCCTCCGGCTCGATAGGGTCAGACCCTATGCCGCGGCGCTTGCCCTTCTGGGCTTCACCACGCGGCTGGAGCAGCAGGTGTTATAGGCGCGGGAAACCTCGCGGGCCAATTCCTCCAACAACCGCATCCGCAAGGGTGGAAAGCCCTGAAACGCCTTGTTGAGCGCTTCTATGGGCAGCATGAGGACTGAACCGGCGGTCTGCGCGGCGAGCGTGTAGGTGTGATGCCGGTCGCCAAGAGCGGCAGCCAGCTCCACCAGATCACCGGCGCGAGCGGGCCCCAGCGTCAGCCGCGTGTCCAGACGTTCGGCGCGGCGCAGAAACTGGCCCGTAACCACCAGATAGAGTCCTCGGCAGATCTCTGACTGGCGGAAGATGATCTCCCCAGCCTCAAAACTGAGGCACTGAGCCGCGCGGTTCAGCAGCAGCCCGATGGGCGGAGGGCACTCCATCAGCTCTGCTACGGGGTGCGCCCGAACAGCTTCCATACCCCTGGATCTTGCCTCACGTGTCATGATGACATCTCCCACAGTCTCCGCCCGAACTCCGGTCCCGCGTCGGGTCGAGGCCGCACCCGGCATGCCAGCCGATTGCGTGCGAGCGCGTTTGGTAATGCGAGTTTGCGGCAAGATGAATTCCATAGAAGGCAAATCGTTCCAAATGCAACAAATATGAAAGATTTGGTTGGGCGGTCAGGATTTCTCTTGCCGCCTGCCGATTTTGCGTGAAAAACGAAGCCGCGCCTCCATGGGCGGCCCTGACTATCGAACCTCTGCGAATGCTTGAGCCCCTGGCTTATCTCCAGCGGACGCCAACTCTGGCGGCACGCACAGAACCGGCACACGGGAGCGGGCCAGCAAGGCGAATGCCGTGCCATGCGGTCCCGGCGTGCCGCTGGCGCGCTTGACGCCAGCCACCAGAATGCAGGGATGGTTTTGCTCGATCCCTTCGGCAATGGCGTCCACCGGATTGCCGTCCTTGACGATGCAGCGCACTGGAAACTTCCCGCTGGCCTGGACGTCAAACTCCTCCAGCGTTGCGCCGCAAGGGTTCAGAAAAGCCGCGGACTCGGCCGCAGTGCGCGCATGCAGCACCAGCAAGGGGCGCTGAAAGGTCTGTGCCAGCGAACATGCCGTGGCCGCCGCGGCAGATACCGCCTCGTTGCGCTCCATGGCCAGCAGCACCGGCCCGCCCGGAGTGGGGCGAAACGCACCCGCATTCCAATCCGCCGCCACCGCCAGCACCGGACACGGGGACAGCCGCACCAGTTGTTCGGCGATGGCGCCTACAATCACCGGACCGGCGCCCTCCATGCCCTTGGTGCCGATCACGATCAGTCCGGCCTCGTATTGCCGGGCCACATCCAGAAGCATCCGCGCCACCTCGCCCTGGCGAATCTCCGAGTGGCTGTGGATGCCCTCGCGCAGCAGATCGCCGGACAATTTGTCCAGCACCGCGCGCGCCTCTTCGGTGAGTCCGGTCAGAACCTGGCCGGGAACCTTATCCACCTCGGCATATTCCAGGGGATCGATGCCGTGGGCCAGCACAATCTTCGCACCATAGGCCGTGGCCAGCTTGCGGGCATACTCCAGCGCGGCTTCCGACCGGCCGCTGAGGTCGGTGGCAACGACAATCGTCTTCAAGCCGCTTGCAAAGCTCATGAAGGCCTCCGGGGAAATGCCTGCTTTCTGCCTATTGGACTTTGAGTCTGCGCTTCCGGCACTGGCATAGACAGTGACCTCATTCACCCCGCACTGTGACTGTGGTCACAACACACGTCCCGGCAAACGCTCAAAATTTGCTCGCTGATGCACGTCCGGCAAGCGGTCAAAACGCGAAAAGATGCACACTGGCAGGCAAATGCGATAGGCTTTCTGCGATATGAAAAACACAAAGAAACTCTCCTCGCAACCATTTTTTTCGATGGGAATCGCTATTTTTCTCTTCAGCCTCCTGAGTTGCGGCCTGATCGCCAGCGCACAGGCTCCCGCACCAGACACGCCGCAGATTGAGGCCAAAGCCCATGCACTGCTGGCCAAACTCACTCTGGAGCAGAAGATTGTGCTGCTGGGCGGCGTCGATGGCATGTTCACGCAGGCCGCTCCGGCAATTGACCTGCCGCGCTTCAAGATGTCCGACGGCCCGGAGGGCGTGCGCACCTGGGGACCGACCACCGCCTATGCGGGCGGAGCCGCGCTGGCCGCCAGTTGGGACCCGGCTCTGGCGCGCAGGGTGGGCGAGGGCCTGGGCCGCGATGCCCGCGCGCGCGGCGTCCATTTTCTGCTCGGCCCGGGCGTCAACATCGCACGCTCACCGCTGGCCGGCCGCAATTTTGAATATTTTTCTGAAGACCCCTTTCTGGCCGCAAGCATCACAGTGCCTTATATCGAGGGCGTCCAGTCGCAGGGAGTGATCGCCACCGCCAAGCACTACGCCCTGAACGACCAGGAGTACAACCGGCACAACGTGAGCGTGGACGTGGACGAACGGACCATGCGCGAGATCTATCTGCCAGCCTTTGAGGCCGCTGTCACGCAGGCTCACGTGGACGCGGTAATGAACTCCTACAACCTGATCAATGGCGACCACGCCACCCAGAACGAGTACCTGAACCTGAAGGTGCTTAAGGGCGACTGGGGCTTCCAGGGAATTCTCATGTCAGACTGGGACGCTACCTATGACGGCGTGGCGGCGGCCAACAACGGCCTGGACCTGGAGATGCCCAGCGCGCGCTTCATGAACGCCAAAGTTCTTCTGGCCGCGGTCAAAGACGGCAAGGTTAAGGAATCCACCATCGACGATAAAGTGCTGCGGCTGCTGAGAACCGAGCTGCGCTACGGCTTTCTCGACCGCCCACAATTCGATCCCGCCGACTCCACTTACTCCGTCGCCGATCGCGCTCTTGCCCTGGACGGCGCGCGCGAGAGCCTGACTTTGCTGAAGAACGACGGCCACCTGCTGCCGCTGGATGCGAACAAGATCAAGACTATCGCCGTTCTCGGCCCTGACGCTTATCCGGCGGTAACCGGCGGCGGAGGCTCCTCGGAGGCACAGGCCTTCGAGCCTGTCAGCATCGTCACCGGCATCGCCAACCTCGCGGGGCCCGGCGTGCGCGTGCTCTATGCCCGCGGACTGCCCGATATGAAAGATTTCTTCAGGGATACCCGGTGGAAGGACGGCGTTAAGGTGGCTGTCTACCCCAGCAAAAACTTCACCGGCACGCCGGAAACCAGCTCGGCGAAGACCATCGCCGACTGGAAGCGGGAGATGTGGGGTTCGGAGGACACTACGCCACGCAGCATTCGCTACACCACCAGCTTCACGCCGGCAAAAAGCGGCAAATACCTGATTCTCGGCGCGGCCTCAGGCGAAGACATTTTCAAGGTTTTCGTCGATGGCAACCAGGTTCTGGCCGAGGTCCACGCCGAGGGACAGATTCCGCAATCGACAACGCTGGAGTTGATCGCGGGAAAAACTATAACCGTGACAGCCGACTACCTTCCCTACTCGGCCGGCACGCGCTTTGGGCTGGGAATCGCTTTTGAGGCCGATCTGGTCTCCGCCGAAGCCCGTAAGATGGCGGCCGTAGCCGATGCAGCCGTGGTGGCTGCCGGCTTCTCGCCCGCCACCGAGGGCGAGGGATTCGACCGCACCTTCGCGCTGCCCTGGGGACAGGACGCGCTGATCGAGGCCGTAGCCGAGGCCAATCCGCACACCGTTGTCACGCTGACTGGCGGCGGCGGCGCTGACACGCGGCGCTGGCTGGACAAGGTTCCCGCGCTGCTGCACACCTGGTATCCAGGCCAAGAGGGCGGTACGGCCGTCGCCGAGGTGCTCTTTGGCAAGCAGAATCCAGAGGGCAAGCTGCCGGTCAGCTTCGACCGCAGTTGGGAGGAAAACCCATCCGCGCCGTACTACTACCCCAACAAGGGCGCGGATACAAAGTTGCACGTGACTGAAAACGGCAGGCCGCCGGTGGATTATGTCATCGGCCACGTGAAGTATGACGACGGCCTGATGGTGGGCTATCGCTACTGGACCACCACCGGCAAGCATTCGCTTTTTCCCTTTGGCTTCGGGCTGAGCTACACCACCTTCACCTTCGCCAATCTGCAAGTTCCGGTCACGGCTGCCGCAGGCTCGACGGTGCAGGTCAGCTTCGACGTGACCAACACCGGCAGCGTGGCCGGAGCGGAGGTGGCGCAGGTTTACGTCTCCGACCCTTCCGCCAAGGTCAGCCGCCCGGAGCGCGAGCTAAAGGGATTTGAAAAAGTGCGGCTGGCTCCCGGTGAGACCCGGCACGTGACTCTGAATTTGGATGCCCGCGCTTTCAGCTACTGGGACTCAACGGCCCACAAGTGGACCATCGATCCCGGTAAGTTCATGGTCCGTGCCGGCGACTCCAGCGAAAACACGTCGCTCAACGCGGAGGTGACGCTGAATTAGCCAGGCAATGAATCAGCAGCAGAGGCCAATGAATCGCGTACGGTTTCCGCGGGCGTTGATTTTGCCTATTGCGGTTTTCCGGCAGCCGTCTTTTTCTCTCGGCTGGCCTGCTCCAGCAGAGCGGCCACCGCGGGCGGCTTGATTCGACCGGGACATGTCATGGGAGTCAGGCCATCCTTGTTTGCAGCGTCGATGCTGGCTCCCTTATTCAGCAGCAACTGCACCAGCCCTGGCTTTTCGGCTCCATCTTTATCTGCTTCTGTCTCGGAACAGGCTGCCGCAATCAGCGCTGTGTCGCCGTCGTTGGCTTTGGCATCAGGATTGGCGCCTTTGCCCAGCAACAACCGCGCCACGGTGGTGCGATGACGAAGGGCAGCCCATAGCAGCGCCGTCCGTCCGTCATTGCTCCTGGACTCGACGTTGGCGCCCTTCTCCAGCAGCATCTTTACTATTTCTGAGTGGCCGGAAGCAGCGGCCTCCATCAGCGCCGTCTGACCGAGATTATTTTTGGCCTCTATGTTGGCGTCTTTTCCCAGCAGCAACCGCACAATCTCTGTATGTCCATTGCCGGCGGCCTGGGTCAGCGCCGTCTCGTAGCCGGAAGAACCTCCGGGCTCGATCCTGGCGCCCTTGTACAGCAGCAAATGCACAACCTCCGCATGGCCGTTGCTGGCAGCCAGTGTCAACGCCGTTCCGTTGGCGATATTTCCGGTGGCCTCGATGTCCGCGGCATTGTCCAGCAGCAGTTGCACAACATCCGTCTTGCCTTTTTCGGCGGCTGAAGCCAGCGCCGTTTCTCCCCTATCGCCCTCGGCGTTGATGCTGGCGCCCTCTTTTAACAACAACCTGACAGCCTCGGTCTGGCCCAGAACGGCTGCTGCAATCAAAGCGGTGTTGCTGGAGTCATTCGCGGCTTCTATATTGGCGCCTTTTCTCAGCAGCAACAGCATCACATCGATCTCGCCGTTTTTGGCAGCCGCAATCAGCGCGGTGTCTTTGTGGTCATCCGTGGCCTCAATGTTGGCGCCTTTTTTCAGCAGCAGCGTCACCACGTCGATCTTGCCGTTCCCGGCAGCCGCAATCAGCGCGGCGTCTTTGTTTTCATCCGTGGCCTCGTTTTTCGCGCCCTTTTTCAGAAGCGATTGCATCACCGCCCATCGGCTTTGCGTGGCCGCGCGGTGTGGCTGCTCATCTGAACTGCTCTGGCCCACGGCCGGAAGGCCAAGGAAGATGAAAAGACAAAATAGAATAATTCCAGGCAGGGTTCTCTTCACGTCTTCTCCCACGAAAGCAGCTATTCTACAGGACACTCTCGAATATACAGGACACCCAGGCACAACCGGTTCAGCCTGGGCCGCCGCTTTCTGCAAAGCTCTTTAGGAAGGCCTCGAACTTGCCCAGAGGCAGGGGGCGGCTGAACAGGAACCCCTGAAAAGAGTGGCAACCGAGACCGGCCAGGTAGCCCCGCTGTTCCTCTGTTTCCACGCCTTCGGCGATGACCGATATGCCCATAGCGCGGCCCAGCGAAAGAATGGTTTGCGCAATCGCCCCGCTGGTGGCATCCACCATCATGTCGCGCACGAACGAGCGGTCGATCTTCAAGCGGTCCAGGGGCAGGCGCTTGAGGTAGGTCAAGGACGAATAGCCAGTGCCGAAGTCGTCCAGGGAGAATCGCAAGCCATGCGACTTGAGTTCGGTCATCTTGGCAATGATGTCCTCGAGATTTTCCACCAGCATGCTTTCGGTGAGTTCCAGCCTGAGGCTTCCGGGATTGGCGCCACTGCGGCTGAGGGTTGCCAGCACCTGCTCGACAAACGCCGGCTGGCGGAACTGCAGGGCGCTGATGTTGACGGCGACGGATAGATGGGCTGTTTCCTTCCGGCCTGCCCACAGCGCAATCTGCGCGCAGGCGGTTTCCAGCACCCAACCTCCTAACGGCAGAATCAGCCTGGATTCCTCGGCCAGTGGAATAAAATCGTTGGGCTGTACAAGGCCGCGCCTGGGATGCTTCCAACGGATGAGAGCCTCGGCGCCCGTCAATCGGCCCCGCTCCACCTGCGGCTGATAGTAAAGCAGGAATTGCCTTGCCTTGATCCCCTGGCGCAGGTCCTCCTCCAGTGTGGCGCGGACGTTGATGGCCGCTTGCAAAGCAGGGGAGAAAAAGCGCATGGTGTTGCGGCCCGCGGCCTTGGCCTGATAGAGGGCAATCTCGGCCTGCTGCAGGATTTCATCGGTGCTGTCTTGCCGATCTCCGAAGACGGCGATTCCGATGCTGGCCGAGAAAAGGCACTCATGATCATCGATCATGCAGGGTTGGTCAATCGCAGCCAGAATTTTTTCGCCCACAGCCTTGGCATGAGCGGCAGCTTCCTCGGCAACTTTACTCTGGTCCTCAAGCACCACCACAAATTCGTCGCCGCCCAGCCGGCACACGGTGTCGGCTTCGTGGACGCAGGCAAGGATGCGCCGCGCGACTTCCTGAAGCAAAAGATCGCCGGTCTGATGGCCCAGGGTGTCGTTCAGGGTCTTGAAGTGATCCAAATCGACCAGCAGGAGCGCTTGTGAACGGCCGCTGCGGGCGCCGGCGTCCAGGGGCTGGCGCAATCTCTCCATCAGATGCCGGCGGTTGGGCAGGCCGGTCAATGGGTCATAGAAAGCGAGGCTGCGGATGGTTTTCTCCGCTGTTTTGGCAGCGGAGATATCCCGGGTAACGGAAAGGATGCAGGGAACGCCGTCTACGTCCATCAACGTCGCCGACATATCTCCCCAGATAACCTCCCCATTCTTCTTTCTGAACTGAACCTCCAAACCGCGGAAACCTGAGTCCCGGTGCAACATTTCCTTCACGGCCGTGCGGTCGCGGGCATCCGCCCAGACTCCCAGTTCCAGTGTGGATCGTCCCAGAACCTCTTCGCGCGTATATCCCGAGGTGTCGAGAAAAGCCTGATTGCAATCGATAAATCTCCCATTATCGACACGGTTGATAATCATGGCGTCAAAATTGGCCTGGAAGGCGGTGCGATAACGTTCCTCGCTGCTGCGCAGCGCATTCGCGGCAACGGCCAGCCGCTCCTCGGACGCCTTGGCGTCGGTAATATCGTGGGTGATGGATAGAATGCAGGGCACACCGTCCAGTTCGATGGCCGCCACCGAGAGCATGCTCCAGCGCAAATCGCCGTTTTTGGTTTGATACCGCGCCTCGTAGTTGCAGTTACCTTGATTCCGGCACAGCTCATCGAGCAGTATCTGCCGGTCGATGGCATTGACCCATATACCGATCTCCTGCGCCGTATGCCCAATTACTTCTTCGCGCGGGAAGCCGGTGCATCGGACGAAGGCCTCGTTAACCTCAATGAACCGGCCATCCTCCAGCCGGCAGATATCAATTGCATCGTGATTCATCTGGAAGGCGGTGCGATAACGTTCTTCGCTGCTGCGCAGCGCATTTGCGGCAGCAGCCAGCCGCTCCTCCGCCTCTTTGCGCGCCTGAATCTCCTCAACGATGGCGATGAAGTAGAGGACCCGGCCCTCGCCATCGCATTGCGAGGAAAGCGTCACCTTGACCCAGACCAGGCTGCCGTCCTTGCGCACATAGCGCTTTTCCATGCTGGGACTCTCCGCAACGTCCTCCTGCAATTGACGGTGCAGCCCGAGGCTGGATTTCAGATCCTCCGGGGCCGTGACCTGCTGAAAGCTGAGGCTGGGAACCTCCTCTTGCGGGTAGCCGATGATCTCCGCGAAACGCGCGTTGCAACGCAGGTACCGGCCCTCGAGTGAGGCGTGAACGATGCCCACAGCGGCCTGCTCAAAGGTTGCGCGGTAGCGCTCCTCGCTGTCGCGCAGTTGCATCTCCGACAGCTTGCTCTCGGTGATGTCCTTAATGACGCCTCGCATCTTCACCGGCTGGCCCTTGCCGCCGAATTCCAGCCTGCCGAGCCCATGAACCCAGCGTTCCGCCTGGTCTGTCTGACGGATAATTCGGTATTCTCTATTGAACTTCCGGCCCTTGCCGACAACTTCTTCCGAGAAGTATGCAGCCATCGTGACGCGATCATCTGGATGAATGAGGTTTGTCCACCCTTTAACCGTGTGTTCGTATTCCTTGCTGATTCCGAAGATTTCATCCAGGACATCCGAGCTGATCCACACGCCGGTTCCGATATCCAGAACGTAGCTGCCCAGCCCTCCAATCACCTGCGCGTCCTTGAGAGTATCCAGGCTTTCGCGCAGCTCTGCCTCCGCCCGCTTGCGCTCGGTGATGTCCTCCATGAAGCCTTCAAGATAAAGCAAGCTCCCATCGGCCCCGTACACACCGCGGTCATTCAGCGAAACCCAGATGTGCCTGCCGTCCTTGCGCTTAAACTGGCACTCGAACCTCCGAACCGATCCATGCTCTTCCAGCTGCCGCAGATATTGCGCGCGAGTCTCCGGGTTCACCCAGACATCCCAGGCCAGGTCTGTGACCATGGAAATGAGTTCCTCCGGCGAATCGTAACCCAGCATTCTTGCTAAGGCCGGATTCGCGGCCAGAAATCTGCCCTCCAGGGTTGCCTGGCATATCCCCTCCAGAGCCCCCTTGAAGATGTCCCGATACTTTTTCTCGGCTTCCTGAAGCGCCTGCTCAGACTGCTTACGCTGGCTGATGTCGCGGGCAACGGCGGCGGCGCCCACCACCTGCCCGTCCGAATTCCGTATGGGGGATATGGAGAGTGAAACATCAATGCCGCGCCCGTCCTTGTGGCAAAGAAATGTATCGAATGGAGTAATATATTCTCCCTGCGCTACAATCCCCATGAAAGAAGCTACTTCCTGCACGCGGCCGGGCGGGGCGAGAATGGCGATGCTTCTACCGATAATTTCTTCTTTTGTATACCCGAACAGTGCTTCGGCCCCCCGGTTCCAACTGACGACAGTCCCATCCAGATTGACGGCATGAATCGCGTCGCTGGAAGACTCAACGACTGAGGCCAGCAAAGCCCGACTCTTTTCCGCCTCATGACGGGCGGAGACATCGCGAACAATGGTGCAGATAGCCGTTACTTCGCCGGCGGAGTTGCGGATGGGCCAGGTTGTCACGGCGACATGAACCCTGCTCCCTTCCCTGCGTATAGCCACTCCCTGAGTTTCGAGCAGGGGCGCCCCGCCCAAAAGCTCCCCAAGTTGTCGATCCGCGAGCGCCCTGAGTTCCGGCGCAATGACCATGGAGAAGGGTTTTCCGATCATCTCGGCGGCGGAGTAGCCGTAGATGGTCTCTGCGCCGTGGTTCCAGGTGAGAATCTCGCCGGACGGGGCGTTGGTGATAATGGCTTCCTCGCAGCTCTCCACCACCTCGGCAAGAAAACGGCGCGATTCCTCGGTTGTTTTTTGCTCCGTGATCTCCTTTCCAAAGATCGAGATGCCCGTAGTTTCTCCATCGACGACAATGGGATTGAAAGCCAACTCCATGGCGCCGCCATCCATCCGGGTATATTCAACTCGAAATGTGCCTTGTGAAAGAACATGTTCATAGAACACAGGCCAAAGCGCTGCTTTATCCGGGCGAAGCACCTCGTGGAAGCACATCCCCACCGCTATATGGACGCCATATGTATTCAGGATGTTCTGCTGCAATGCCCGGTTGAATGTAATTAAACGGTAGTCGAGGTCCACCGACCAGATAAGGTCTTCGGTGCTTTCAATCAAGGCCGAGAGATTGGCTTCTGCCTTCTTGATCGCGTTCTCTGATTTCTCCCGCTCGGTGATGTCCTTGCCAAAGACCGAAACCCCGGTCGTTATACCATCGACGATAATGGGCTTGAAGACAAGTTCCAGGATTCGGCCATCGACGAGGGAAAATACGGTGCGAAACTTCTCTCCCTGGAGCGCCCGGTCAAAAAGCGGAGGCCACATCGCCGCGTAGGCTGGCGGAAGCTGTTCCCGAAGACTTATCCCAGGGACAACTGGACCGCCAAAAGATTGCTCGAAATACTGACTGAACGCGTGGTTGAAGGTAATCAGCCGATAGCGGGGGTCCACCGACCAGATCAGGTCTTCGGTGCTTTCAATCAATGCCGAAAGATTGGCTTCCGCTTCAATGCGCATATCGGCCCTTTCTGGCCCTGGCGGTCTTCCGCCTCATTGAGGAAAACGCGCTTCTTGAGGGGCAATGCATACGTCGGGCGCAGCCAGCAGAAGCTGCTTGCCCGGAATCCCTCAAGACGCAGTTTCCCCCTTTCAACCGGTATACGTCTTTTATCGGAAATTCCCTGCAATCTCTTTAAGATGCTTGTAAATAACGCAGGAATATCGTCTTCGGAACCAAACCGGGCAAGACGCAAACGGGCGCCATTCCCCAGGGAAGGTGGCGCCCATTAGATTCCGTGAATGAATGAAAAACTAGGCCTTGCCCAACGGATGTTCGGCATAGTGCAATAGCACCGCCACGGCGCAACTTGTGAGCCGCGTCTCGGCCGAATCCGCCCGGCTGGTAAGGATGGTGGGAACGCGCGCGCCGAGCACAATGCCGGCCAACTGCGCTCCGCCCAAATATTCCAGTTGCTTGGCCAGCATATTGCCGCTTTCCAGGTCAGGAACCACCAGGATGTCGGCCTGGCCGGTGACCGGCGAAACCAGGCCCTTGATCTTGGCAGCCTTGACGCTGACCGCGGTATCAAAGGCCAGCGGCCCGTCGAGGATGCCGCCGGTGATTTGGCCACGGTCGGCCATCTTGCACAGCGCCGCCGCGTCCAGCGTGGACTTGATCTTCGTGTTCACCGTCTCAATGGCCGACAGCAGCGCCACCTTGGGCTCGGGAATGCCCAGCGCGTGTGCCAGGTCGATGGCGTTCTGCACAATGTGGATCTTGTCTTCCAGCTCGGGCTCTATATTGATGGCCGCGTCGGTAATCAGCAGGGTGCGCGGATAGGCCGGCGTATCCATCACAAAAACGTGAGAAATGCGGCGGCTGGTGCGCAACCCGGTGTCGCGGGCCATGGCCACCTTCATCAGCTCATCGGTGTGCAGGCTGCCTTTCATCATGGCTTGGGCGTTGCCGCTGCGGCACATGGCCACGCTCAACTCGGCGGCCTTGATCTCGGTGTCCGCGTCAACAACCGGGAAGGCGGAGATATCCAGGCCGATCTTAGCGGCCAGAGCCATCATCCCGGCCTTGTCGCCGATCAGCGTAGGCTTGATGAGTCCCGCGTCCGCCGCTTCCACCGTGCCCCTGAGCGCCACATCTGACATCGGCCAGCAGACCGCCGTGGTGATAGCTGGCAGTTCCTTGCAGCGAGCGAGAAACTTGTGAAAGACGTGGTAGTCGGCGGGATGACCGACCAACGGGTCAACGGCAACGGCTTCAGCCAGCCCTGCAAGATCACTCATAAACATTTCTCCCGGCCCGCGCAGCCGATGGCTGGCTGACCTTACAGGTTTATTCTCGCCCCGCAGCCAGTTTGTGCCTGTGTTAAGGGTCACACTTCGGCATTGTGTACTGCATGGTGAAATAGCGCCGCCCGACTCCCGCGCATTTGGTTCCGATTCAGAACCAATGCATGGGATAAATCAACCGGCAATATGTATTTACACTATGTGATTACAGAATGTCATCCCAATAGACACCGTTTCACAGCAGCAGCGGCGATGCGTTAGCCTTGTAGACGAAACCCGATCTTCGAGGCTGCCCTGATGCGCCGTTCTATCTTTGTTTTCTCCCTGCTTGTTTTGTGCGCCGGAGCCGGCGCGTATGCCCAATCCGCCGCGCCCTCCTGTGCGGATCTGCGCCTGGTGCCCGCGCCGCAGGAGTGCACCGCCGTTCAGGCGATTCCCATCGGCGGCATCGGGTTTCTGGTCACATCGGAGAAGAATGCCGAGGATCAGTTTGCCGTCGAGGACCTGATCGAGGATCGCCTGGGAAAAAGAACCGTGCGCAGCGATGCTCCCTTCATCCGGCTGGAGAGGGCGGAAAGCGAGCCGGCGCGGGCGCTGCTGGCCGCAAACCACCTGAACTTTGACCCGGCAATGCATGACGAGGGCTACATCATTGTGTCCGACGGGCTGGGCGGCATGGCGGTGATTGCCGAAACCTCCGCCGGCATCTTCTATGGTGCGCAAACGGTGAAGCAGTTGATTCGCGGCAGCGGCCAGGACGCGGTGCTGCTCGTGCCCACGTTGCGCGACTGGCCGGCGATGGCCAATCGCGGGCTCTCCGATGACTGGTCGCGCGGCCCTTTGCCCAACATGGATTTTTTGAAGCGCGAGATTCGCACCCTGGCGGCCTACAAGATCAACATCTTCTCGCCCTACTTTGAGCACACCTTCGCCTATGATGTCTCTCCGGTGGCGGCCTTCCCCGGCGGCGCCATGACGCCCGACGAGGCCCGCGAGTTGGTGGCCTATGCCGCCCAGTATCACATCACCGTCATTCCCGAGCAGGAGTCCTTCGGCCACCTGCACCATCTGCTCAAGTTTGAGCAGTTCTCCACGCTGGGCGAAACGCCGCACGGCTCGGTGCTGGCGCCTGGCGAGGCTGCCTCCCTGCCGCTGATAAGCAGTTGGTTCAGCGAACTCGCCAAGGTCTTTCCCGCTCCTTACGCGCACATCGGCGCCGACGAAACCTTTGAGCTGGGCCTGGGCAAGACACGCGAGCAGGTTGAAAAGCAGGGACTGGGCGCGGTGTACATTGACTTTCTCAAGCAGATTCACGCCACGCTGGAGCCCAACCACAAGCGGCTGCTCTTCTGGGGCGACATCGCGGTCAAATCGCCGGAGCTGGTGGGCACCCTGCCCAAAGACATGATCGCCGTGCCCTGGGATTACAGAGCCCGGCCGGATTTCAAGCCGATCATCGAGCCGTTTACCCAGGCGGGCCTGGAGACGTGGGTTGCGCCGGGTGTGAACAACTGGAGCCGCCTCTACCCCAACAACAACGAGGCGCTGGCTAACATTCGCGCCTTTGTGCGCGACGGCCAGGCGCTGGGCGCGACCGGCGTGCTGAACACCGTGTGGAATGACGACGGCGAGGGCATCTTCGACGAGAACTGGTTCGGCGTGCTCTTTGGCGCGGCAGCCGGATGGCAGGCAGGCGAAAGCTCGGAGGCGGCTTTTTCGTCTTCGTTTGGACTGGCGTTTCACCAGGATCCGACGGGCAAGATCGATCAGGCGCAACGCGAGTTGATGGCTGCCCACGACGCGTTCAAAGAGGCAGACCTGCACGATGCCAGAGACATTTACTTCTGGGTTGATCCCTTCTCGCCGGAGGGTGAGCGCGTAAACGAAAAGCTGCGGCCTGTCGTGAGCCAGTTGCGGCTGCACGCCGAGCGCGCCATTGCGTTGATCGCCGAAGCCAGGGCCGCGGCGAAGCAGGAGAATCGAGTTCTGGAAAATAATGAGGCGCTGGACGCGATGGAGTTGGGAGCCCGCCGCATCGATTTTGTGGGCCTCAAATTTCAGGTAGCCGACGAATCCGTCGCCCTCTACAAGCAGGCGCGCGCCTTGGCCGGCGACAGGAGCCGCAAGGATGACGTCGAGGCAAAGCTGTATGCCATCGGCGCAAACAACGGGCTGCTGGAAGACATGCGCGACGGTTACGCGCTGCTGGGCGGGCTTTACCGTCAAGCCTGGCTGCGCGACAACCGGCCTTATTGGCTGGAGAACAACCTGGCCCGCTACGACCGCGCCGCTGAACTGTGGATCGGCCGCAGCGACCGCTGGAGCCTGGTGCTGGAGCAGTGGTGGAAGACGCACACGCTGGCGCCGCCGGCCGAGGTCGGGCTCTCAGAGCAAACAGAAAAGTAAGTATGCCAGGCTAATGCTAGCTGCGCAATAACTCACGGATTTGAAAGGGTACAACTGTACAGCTTGCAGAAAAATGTATATGGTGGAGCAAGAAGTGTCAGGGCACGACTTCAGTCGTGCCGTTAATGTCACGAGATCGATACGGGCTTTAGCCCCTGAGGTATGCTTTCCGGGTAATTTACCTCGAATTTTCCCATTTTCCGCAGCCTCGAATAGTGTCTCTTCAAACCTAGTAACACGTATCTGACTGTCAGACGCCGCCGCAATGGTCTAGGCTATCTGCATGGATCACACACATACTTCCGCAAGCCCCATGCTCTGCTTCAACCCGGCCGAGTGCCAACCCCGGCAGATGTACAAGCTGATGACCGGCATGATCGTGCCGCGTCCGGTGGCTCTGGTCTCGACCGTGAGCCGCGACGGAGTGGCCAATCTTGCGCCCTTCAGCTTCTTCTGTGGCGTAGGCTCCAATCCGCCCACAGTGCTCTTTTGCCCGTCGCTGCGCGCCGGCGCTGCTGCCGGAACTGTCGCGCCAAAGGACACGCTGTTCAACGTGGAAGAAACGGGCGAGTTTGTCATCAACGTGGTCAGCGATGCTATTTCCGCCGCGGCCAACGCCTCTTCTGCCGAGGTTCCGCCGGAGGTGGACGAGTTCGTGCTCTCCGGGCTGACGCCGGTTCCGAGCCAAGTTGTAAGGCCGCCGCGCGTCGCCGAGTCGCCCGCGCAGATGGAGTGCAAGCTGCTTCAGGTCATCTACACCGGCCACGCGCTGGCGAGCGGCGTCATCGTGCTGGGTGAGGTGGTCCGCTTTCACCTGCGCAAAGAGTTAGTGGAGGATTTTCGCGTCGATCCGGCGGAGCTGGACGCGGTGGGCCGCATGGCCGGAAACACCTGGGTCCGCACTCGCGACCGCTTTGAATTGATCCGGCCGGAGTGAAAGGAGAGGAAATAGGGAGTAGGGAGTAGAGAATAGACAGTGGCATACATTCCAGAAACCGTGAAAATGGTCTAAAATTCCGGTGCATTGATAGGTTTTCAAAATTGGAGGCACGAATGCGCTCGACCATCACTAATTATTGGGCAAGACATGGCGGCAGATTGCGAGAGGCAGCGAGGGTTGTTGCGACGGGGGTTCTGCTTCTGGCTGTGGCGCTTCCGGGTTGCCACAGTTCAGCAGCAAGGGGGCAAACGATGAATTTAACCAGTACCAGTTTTCAGGATGGAAGTTGGATTCCGGCGAAGTATACGTGCCGCGGCGCAAACATCTCGCCGCAACTCGCCTGGAGCGCGCCGCCGGCCAGGACGGCAAGTTCAACGCTGATCGTCACCGACCCGGACGCGCCCCGCGGAACCTGGGTTCACTGGGTGCTCTATGACCTGCCCGCCGGGACGCGCGCGCTTCCCGAGGGGTTACCGGCGCTGGGTCAGCTTCCCGACGGCGCGCTCCAGGGGCGCAACGACTTCGGCGAGATCGGCTATGGAGGGCCCTGTCCTCCGCCGGGTTCGCCGCACCACTACATCTTCACACTCTACGCGCTGGACTCAAAGTTGAATCTGCCGGTGGGAGCAACGCGCGCGCAGGTCGAAGCCGCCATGCAGGGCCACATTCTGGCGAGCGGCAGGCTGGTCGGGTTGTTTCAGCGGTAGGGCACAGACCTTTCTTCACGCCGCCGTCATCTCCTGCCCCTTGGCTTCGCGGCCCGCGAGCGCTAATCCTGCCAGCGTCAACGCCACAAGGATCACTGTGCCAGCCAGCACCGCCGGGTAGTTGCCGGTGTACTCGGCGATGAGTGCCTGCGCCTTGCCGTTCCACGAGGTGATGAGCCCGCCCAACTGGTAGGCCAGGCCGGGAGCCGTGGCCCGCACCGGAGCCGGAGACAACTCGGTGAGATAGGCGGGCACAACGCCCCACGCTCCCTGCACCATGAACTGCATGAGCACCGCGCCGATGCCCAGCGTGAGGGCCGAGTGGCCGTAGGCGTAAAGCGGAATCACCGGTAGCGACAGGAGAGCCGCAATGACGATGGCCCGCTTGCGGCCCCACCTCTCCGAGAGCGCCCCGAAGGCAATGCCGCCGGCGATGGAGCCAATGCCATACAAGACGCCGATCAGGCCGACAATCCGCGGCGTGAGCCGGGCATAGCTTGCCAGGAAGGTGGGATACACATCCTGCGTGCCGTGCGAAAAGCTCATGAAAGCGGTCATCAGCAAAATAAGGAAAACAAAGGTGGGCAGAAAGGCCCGCAGGTTGGCGAACTCGCGCGCTTTGGCGCTGCGGACGTCCGTGACAGAGCGCAGGAGGCGCTGTTTTTTTCCTTCCAGCCAGACCGGCGACTCAGCCACGCGCGCCAGCAAAAAGAACACAAACAGGCCCGGCAGTGCGCCCAGGATGAATAGCCCCCGCCAGCCGATTCCAGGGACGTGCAGGCCCGGCAGGACGAGGCCATGGAAGTGCAGGCTGGGCAGCATAAAGTCGTTAAAAAAGAGAGCGAAGGCGCCTGCGGCCAGGATGGAGCCCAGCGCGTAGCCCTCCTGCAAAATTCCCGAGAAGACGCCGCGGCCCTCAGTGGGCAAAGACTCAAATGCCAGCGCCGCACCCACTCCCCATTCGCCGCCCATCGCCAACCCGAAGAGGGCGCGCAGCCCAAGCAGCACAAAGAGCGTAGGCGCAAAGCCGCAGGCCAGCTCGATCACCGAGAAGCTGAGGATGTTCACCATCAGCACCGGGCGCCGGCCGTAACGGTCGGCCAGCACGCCGAAGAGCAGCGCGCCTAACGGCCGGAAGGACTGGGTCAAAAAGACCGCGCCCATCACCGCCGAGGGCAGGGTGTGGAAGTCAGCGGCGATGGCTTTGACGCAGAAGACCAGCAGAAAAAAGTCGAGCGAATCCATGGTCCAGCCCAGGAAGGCGGCCAGAAAGGTGTGGCGCTGGGCCGGGGAAAGTCGCCGGAAGTCATTCAGAACGGACATCTACGCGAGAATAGCAGGGACGAGGGTTTAGGGAAAAGAGAGTCGGAACTCGGACTTCCTTTCCAAGGCTGGTCTATTGGAAACAGACAAAATTATTGCAACAAATCACAATCGATCAGCATCGAAATTTTATGAGGAGATTTCGCGCGGAAAACAGTCCCCATTTTTTACGCATTCGATAAGAAGCTTCCCTCTCCCCAACCACCATAGCGGCATAACGGCCCTGAACCGAAAGGAAATCTACGATGAAGCAACTGGCAATTCTGTCTGGCATTCTGGCTTTGGCAGCTCCCCTGGCCATGGCGCAAACCTCCGCCTGGGCCACCGACCCGGCCCACAGCGAAGTCGATTTCAGCATTCGCCACGGCGGCGTCTCCAACGTGCACGGGCGCATTGGCGGGGTAAAAGGCACCCTGGTTTACAACGAGGCTGACGTCACCAAATCCACCGTGACGGTCACCATCGACCCCAGCACCGTGGACACCGGCGAGCCAAAGCGTGACGCGCACCTGAAAACGGATACATTCTTCGACGTGGCCAAATTCCCCACGGCAACCTTCACCAGCTCCAGCGTAGTGAAGAACGGCAGCAAGCTGACGGTGAACGGCAACCTGACCTTGCATGGCGTCACCCTGCCCGTAGTGCTCGATGTGGAAGGCCCCAGCACTCCGCTTGAGGGCATGGACCATAAGACGCATTCCGGCTTCTCCGCCACCACCACCATCAGCCGCACGGCCTTCGGGATAGGAACCAGCTTCCCGGCGTTTATGGTGGGCGACGATGTCAAGCTGACCATCGATATTGAGATCATCAAGCAGTAAACACGGCCGGCCAGTGCAGGCCGGGGTGAAAGGCCATGGCGGCGGCTGCGATAATGGCTGCGTGCGCATGAAGACGAGAAGGTCGTTGCTGGCGGGCTTGGCCTATTTGGCCTGCGCACTGGTGCTGGTTGTTACGCTCGCCGCCCAACGGCCGGAGCGGCCCGCGCCGGCCATCACGGGCTACGTGATCGACGCCGAGATCGATGCGGAGACGCACCACCTGTCAGCCAGAACGGTGGTCAGCTTTATCGCGCCGGAAAATGCCGAGCCCCAACAAGCCGAGTCTGTCAGCTTCGGCCTGCACCCGGCGCTGAAGGTGACCAAAATCTTCGATGAGGCCGGCACAGTGCTCACCGGCCAGCGCGCGGCGGACGGTAGCATTCGCATCACCCCGGCCACGCCTTTTGTCCATGGGAAGGCCGTGCATTGGACCTTCGAATACGAGGGCGTGATCACCGGCAACAACGACGGTCCGGTGGACGGCGTCAAGCTGGCCGCCATCCAGGAGCCCATCACCTACCTGCTCTACCCGGCGCGCTGGTTTCCCACCACGGGTGATTTGACCAGCCGTTTCACCGCAGAGATGCACATCCGCGTGCCTCACGGAATGCGGGTCTTTTCGAGTGGCGCGCAGGGCGGAGCCAAACCGGTGATTCTGGCCAGCAGCAAGCCTGGCGACGAGTTCTTCTTCAACTGGGAGAGGCCCAGCTTTGCCGGCACGGTGATTGCCGGGCGCTACGTGGACCCGGCGCCGGCAGGAACGGGCAACGTGACGGTTTATAGGACGGCGAGTCACCAGCAGTCGGCCAGCGAACTGGAGCAAACCGCGGCCAAAGAGTACGAATTTTTCACCGCGAGCTTTGGCGAGGCCGAGTCCAGCCGCTTGAATGTTGTCGAACTGCCGGACGATACGCTGCAATCCGTCTATGCGCCGGAGCTGGCGGCGATTCCCGGCGCGCGCATGGACGACACGAGCGGCGTTCGCCTGCTGGCCAATACCATTGCCCGCCAGTGGTGGGGTTGCAAAGTAAGCCCGCGCACGCTGAACGACGCATGGATCACCAACGGCATGGCCCGCTATAGCGAGCTGATGTTTGTCGAGAATCATAGCGGCAAATACGCCCTGAAGGCGGCCTTGCTGGATGTTTCCGCAGGCGCGCTGGCCTACGACACCATTCCCCTGTCGAGCGCCGGCCGCCTCAACCCCTTTTCGCCCGAGTTTCAGTCGATGACCATGGAAAAGGGCGCCACGATCTTCCACATGCTGCGCGGGGAGATTGGCGACACGGCCTTCCTAGCCATGCTCAGGAGCGCGCTCAGCCAGTTTAACGGTAGCTCCATGCGCGCGGCCGACCTGGAGAAGGCAGCCGAAGCCGAGAGCAAGCAACCGTTAACCGCCTTCTTTGCACAATGGGTCGACAGCACCGGCGCGCCGCAGTTCAAGAACAAGTACGCCATCTACCGGCTGGGCAGCAATAAGGGCTTCCGCACCACCGGCGAGATTGAGCAGGACCTTGGCCTGTTCCGCATGCCGGTGGAGCTGAGCGTGGAAACCGACGGCAAGACCGAGACGCAAAAAATCGAGGTGGTGGGCACGCAAACGCAATTTTCCGTGGACACCTTCGGGCGTCCCCGCCGCATCAGCATCGACCCGCAGGGCTGGGTGCTCAAGTCCACGCCCGACGTACAGGTGCGCCTCAACATTCTCAAAGGGCAGCAATTGGCGGCCCGGGGCGACATGGCCGGCGCGCTGGCCGAGTACCTGAAGGCCCTGGAAGCCAATGCGCAGAGTTCACTGGCCAACTTCCGCATCGGCGAGGTGCTCTTCAAGCAGCGCAACTACCAAGCCAGCGTGAACGCCTACCGGGATGCGCTGCGCGGCGACGGCGAGCCGCGCTGGACCGAGGTCTGGAGCCACATTGCGCTGGGCAAGATCTTCGATGTCACCGGGCAGCGCGACCGGGCAGTGAACGAGTACCGGCTGGCGGTGCAGACCAATGACAACAGCCAGGGCGCGGTCAACGAGGCTCGGCAAGGTCTGCAAGAGCCTTACAAAAGGCCAGAGAACGAGTAGAGGCCGGTTGTCGCGGGTTGGATTTGCTTTTTCTGTGGTGATGCAAAACGGCCAGCCCTTGGGCTGGCCGCTGCCGTAGATCAATAGAATCCAGCTACTTGCCCACAATCTTCTGAGCCGTCAATTCCTCATCCTCATCGGTATGGATAATCTTGTTGTGCAGGCAATAGAGCGCCAGCTCCAGCCGGTCGCTGACGCCCAGCTTGTCGTAGATCTTGCGCAGATAATTCTTGATTACCTGCTCGGTAGTTCCCAACTGGTAGGCAATTTCCTTGTTGCGCTTGCCCTGTGTAATGCAGGTGATGATGGCCATCTCCTTGGGCGAGAGCTTGGGCTGGACGCGGGGGTTGACCAGGGCGGCGGCCTGGGCGCGATACGCCTCGATGACCCAGCTGACCGATTGGTTGTCAATCCAGGTTTCGCCAGCCGCGATCCGCCTGACGCACCGGACAAGCAGGTCGGGCGAGATGGAGCGGCTGACGATGCCGCGCACGCCGCGCCGGTACAGCTCCACGGTCTGATTCTCGTCGGTGGCCACGGCCTGCACAATCAGCTTCACATCGGGGGCAATGCGCAGCAGGTCTGGAATGACGTTGGCCGTGCCGACCAGCAGGCTGCCCTCCAGGAGAACGATGTCTGTGGGATAGCGCTCGATGGCCGCCCGCAGATTCTCCAGGGAATCGGCCTGGGCCACGACGCGCAGATCATCTTCCAGCGCGAAAATCTTGCGAATACCCACGCGGTAGATTGCCTGGGAATCCGCAAGAATCACGCGGATGGTCCCCGGCGGGATCGGAGCTTCGTGGATTTCGCCTTCAGTAGAATCTTCCAGAAAATCCATAATGGGTACGCCAAGAAAAATGGTTGTCGCCAAGCCCATTCCGGCTATTACTGCTCGGCAAATTGGTATTCGTCGATGGTAGCAGCAGCCAGATAGTTACTTTGGTTCCTCGTGCAGCGTACCACACGCCCCTGACAATGAACCAGAACATCGTGAGGGGTGCCTAATACTTCACCGGGCATACGCAGGGAAAAACGGATCTCCAGCCCTGCCTGAACCGGGCTATCCAACTCAAAAACCACGCCGCTGGCAGATACATTCCGGGTCACAGCAGCAATCTCTCCCTTGCCGGACGCCAACACTACAGGCAACGCGAGCGGAAAACGCACCGCGCAGCGCACTTCTTGCCGCTGAGAGGCCGGCTGAGAAATGTCAGACGAGAGAGGTAACGCGGACTTCGAAGTTTCCATAGACGGCATCCCTGGCCCTGAAAGGGCCATAACCACTCTACCGGAGTTTTACATAAACTCCCATAGCACGAAAGTTACCAACAAAGTAACCGAGATTATCCCATGCACAGGCAGGCGCGGAGAAGGGCGCAGGTATCCAGCGTGTTCATTACAAATAACTCATAAATCACAGCTTCGCGGCTCAGGCAGGCAGTTCACCTCCCCGCAGCCTGAGAATCAACTCGCCGCGACGAGGGACGTTGCCGCACGCGTGTTTCTCAATGCCATCACCGAACGGGCACAAAATTAGGGACCGGTCAGGATTTTCTCCCGGATCCCTGCCGGGGGTCCCGTCGACAGGTCTTCGTCGCTAGGGTGGCTGTTCCCTGAGGCCCCTACCCAACCCAAATATATTTTCAAAATCCTGCTATTAATTATGTGGTAAACATGGCGACAAGCTCAACAGAATGAACAAGTTCCACGTGGAACAATTTGGGCATTCTAACTCCTTATTTCTCTTCACTGCCAAGGTCCCCAACGAGCGATTTGTGCTCGCTGGGACGAAGGAAGCAATTTTTGCTCGCTAAGATGTCAAGTCCCTGATCCCTTGCCGGGGTCCCCGGCGACAGGCCTTCGTCGCCGGGGAGGCTGTTCCCTGTTCCCTAATTCCCTGCCCTATTTCACATCCCAGTCGAAGCTCAGTGCGGCAATCAGCGCGTTGAGCTTCTCCACCGCGGCGTTCTTCTGCTGTTCAAGGTCGGTGGCCTGTTTGCGCGCGGCCTGCAACTGGTCTTCGGCGCGGTTCAGCTCCTCCACAAAACGCTTGGCAGCATCGTTGCCCTTGAGGGCGGTCAGGTTTTCGCGGTCGCGAGCCTCATCGCCGGTCAGCTCTGTTTCCTTCGCCTCGTTCTCCTCAATCTTGGCGTTCAGGCCGCTGAGCGCGGTCTCGGCATCGATGAGCGGCTTCAGCTTTTCCTCAACAGACGGGATAGGCTTGCTGATCGCAATCAGAAACTCGCTACGGTCCACGCTGGGATCAATGCGAACGGTTTCCGAGAGCAAGGCGCGCTCGCGGACATGCAGATCGACGGACTCATGCGGCGTGACCGCCATGCGGAAGCGATAGGCCGTGGCCGTGGTTTCCGCCGGCTTGGGCTCGGATTCCAGTTCGGCACTGGGAATACGGGCGTGCTCCACCAGTACCTCCCGCGCCTCGTCCGCCGCGTTGGTCACGGTGTAGGCGCTGTCGGTGACCTGGCTGGTCTGCTGCACCAGCACACCCTGGTGCATCGCGATGTGGCGCAGCGTGGTGGTGTAGGCGGGCGCGGCGCGACGCACCTTCACTGCCTGGTCGGCGGCATAGGAGAGCAGACGCTTTTCGCCGGGATGTATGGGGTCAAGCAGGCCCTCGCCGGCAAACTCGCCGCTTTCGAAGATGGAAAAGCTGCCCGAGTCGAGCGTCAATTTGGATTTATTTTCCAGCCACACCGCGCGCATCGGCGTGGGCTCCTTCGCGCTCCACAGCGTCACGTGCTCGGCGGGCAACTCCTGTTGCAGGATGGGCACCATGGCCGATTCGTTTTTGTGGATGGTGACCGGCTGGGTAAGCGCGTACTCGAAGAAGTCGTCAAAGGCATTGGTGGAGACGTCGCCTTCTTTGTAAGCGTCGCTGGCGCGGTTTACGCCGCCAACGCGCATGACGCCTCCGCCGATATTGCCACCTGAGCCTGCGCTATAGCCATGGCCCGAGCCGGAACCCACCCCAGCACCAGAGCCAACGCCCCCAGACGGCGCTTTCATTTTGGCAGCCATCCTCGGAATGGCGCGAGGCGCAGCGAGCTGGTTGTTCATCATCTCCGATTGCGCCTCTAAATTCTCGGCTCGCTTGTCTTCCGCCGCCTCATAGGTCTGCGGCGTCAACTGCGCCTCGGTGGCGATGGGAATCTCCACGCGCTTGACGTAGATGGGCTGCGAGAGCGGCTGAATAAAGCTCTGCGGCGCTCCGGCCACCAGTGACAACTGCACGTTGTCCCAGTCCGCGCCCACAGTGTTGTCCACCACCGCCCAGCCTTGCATCGTCGCGCTGCCATTGGGCGTGCGCGGAAAGACGATGCGGTAAGTGGACTTCCACACCGGAACCTCGCTGATGTAGCTCACCCGCAGCTCGCGCTGGCCTTGGCCCAATGCGTCCAGCGTCAGGTGGCGCAGGCCGGTGGAGTGAGTGGTGGAAAGCAGCTCCAGATAGCGGTCGAGCTGGCCCTGAAGATTGGCGTCCAGCGGGCGCACGCTCAGCGTGGGAGTCAGCTCGATGACCCGCGCCGCTCCTGACGTTGCAATCAGCGTCAGATAAAACTTGTCGATCGTTTTGCCAGTGTCGCTGCCAGGAACCGTTTCGGTACGTGTTTCGATGGCAAGCAACCGCCCGGTGATCGGGCCGCCCGGCCCTCCCGTGACCTCAACCCGCTGGCCCCTGAGCGCCTGGAAGAGCATGGTCGCAGTAGGGTCGTCGGTCATGCCCATGGAGAGCGTTTTCAACTGCTCGGCCAGCGGCGTGGTGGAGTTATAGTTGACCCCGGCAATCCGTCCTCCGCCCTCGTCGAGAACGGTAAGCGATTGCAGAACGTCGTTCAACTGCGGCGAGGTGAAATCGATGGCCACGCGCTGGTTCCCAGTGACCGAGCCGGCGTGCTCAAAGTAGCCCACGCCGTTTTTGTAGAGCACCACCTTGCGCACGGGCAGATCTTTGACCACCTGCGGTGGCGCTTGCGGTGCGGCTGACCTTACGGCCTGCGGCGGGGTTTGTTTTGGCTTGGCAGCGGTCCCGGCCGGCGATTGCGCGGCAAGGGTCACTGCGAAAACAACAAGACAGAAAACGGCTAGAATTCGGCGCACAAATCCTCCTTGGACCAACCAACAGAATGCTACTCCTTTCGACCACTACCCGGGCAAAATGGCTCACGCTCCGCCGGAGATTATTTGATCGGAGTTCATTGAGATGGTAGCCTTCAACCATAGATCGATCATTGAGGCCTGCCTTGCACATAAAGAAGTCGAAATTAATCGATCCTATAGCTTCACACGGCCCTGATTCGCGCCGGCGGCAGGCCGTCCTGTGGACCATCTTCGTGTTGTTGCTTGTAGCGGCGGCATTCCTGGCGCGTTTGTGGGGCCTGTCGAAGATGCATTTCTGGGACGAGACGGTTTACCTCCAGAATGCCGAAGTGATCTGCTGCGGTAAAACCAACTATTCCGAACTGGGTTCGCGCCCGCCGTTGCTTTCGCTTTTCTTTGCATTTTTCTTTCACTTCTGGAACCACATTTATGCCGCCTGCATTGCCACCGCCTTGCTGAACGCGCTCGGGCCGGCGCTGCTGTTTGTCTGCGGGCGCAGAATTGCGGGCGCAGTCCCCGTCGCCATCGCCTCGCTGCTGCTTGCCTTCACTCCCTTTTTTGTCGGTGTTATTCCATCCGGGTTAGTCAGCGACAACACCGGGAACAGCCTGCTCACCGATTGCCCGGCCCTCACTCTGATCCTGCTTTCTCTCTGGCTTCTTCTCCGCGCGCTTGATAAGCAAACCGGCCTTCGATTTGCCTCTGCCGGCCTGGTCATGGCGCTGACCGTGTTGATGCGCTTCGCTTCCCTGTCGAGTGTTGGAATGCTGTCGCTGCTGGTTCTCACGGCGAATCGGCGTTGGCGGGCCGCCGCGGCGTGCGGTATGGGATTTGCCCTCGGCATGGCGCCTTACCTGTGCTGGTCGCGTTTTGCCTATGGCGGGTTCCTGACCACCTTCCGCGAAGGCTGGGTAAACTTCGAGGGCCCAGAGGAATCGCCGTTCTTCTATCTGAAAAATTTTGCCAATATTTTTACCTGGATCACGCTCGCCGGACTGGCGCTGTGGATCGGCAACTGGGTATGGGAGAGATGGAAGCTAAAAAGAGGAGATGGCCCGGCCGAGAGCGCTGCCGGAGAGAATCAGCGCCGGTTTGAATGGTTTCTATGGCTCTGGGCAGCGGCCCTGCTGGTCTTTTTCAGCATCATGCGCCACAAAGAGCCGCGCTACGTCATCCCCCTCGCGCCTCCGTTGTTTCTGCTCGCCGGCATTGGGCTCGGCGTGCTTGTGAAAGGCCGCCGAAAGGCGCTTCGCCTGGGCGGAATCGCCCTCCTTGCGGGCGGGCTCGCCTGCACTTTTTTGCCCACAATTCGGCTGTTTGAATATCCCTTTCTCGATGACGAAGTGAGCGACGCAATGCTGGCCTCGAATTATCTGGAGCACAATCTCCCGCCCGCTACCATCTTGTACGCGACCGTCGATTACCCCGACTTTGCCTATTACTCGAATTTTGAGGTCCGTCCCGTACTCGGGACAGGCGCCGAATTGTACGACGTCCTCGATCATCTTCCCGGCGACGGCGTTTACATCGCTTACAAGGACAGAGACACTCTTGGAGGGCCCCGCCTGGATTGGCTCGATGCCAATCCACACTTCCAGCGATTTTACGAATTCCCTACTCTCGTGCTTTATAACTACCGTGCCGGAAACCAACCGCGATAATCCTGTGCAGCCCGGTCAAACCAGCGCGCTCCTTACCGGGGTTCGAAAAAACTGCGCAAAAGGCCTCCCGCAAGAGCAGCAAGACGCCGCCGAGGAAGCATAATAGGGGGTTGGGAATCATGGCCATCCGGACGCTTGCCGGGATGGCCGTAAAGGGAGACAGACCATGAACGGAACCCGTATCAAGGTTGTTGCGTTGAACGGCAGCGCCCGCAAGGGCGGAAACACGGCCATCCTGCTGCGCTGCGTTCTGAAGGAACTGGAAAACGAAGGGATCGAAACCGAGCTCATCGAGCTGAGCGGGGCCACGATTCACGGCTGTCTGGCCTGCCGCAAGTGCTCGCAGAACAAGGACCGGCGGTGCGCGCAGAAGAACGACATGGGCAATGCCCTGATCGACAAGATGGCGGAGGCCGACGGCATTCTGCTGGGCTCGCCGACTTACGTGGCCGACATCTCACCCGAGATCAAAGCCCTGATGGACCGTGCCTGCCTGGTTTCCCGGGCCAACGGAGGTTTCTTTCGCCGCAAGGTGGGCGCTGCCGTGGTGGCCGTGCGCCGCGCCGGTGCAATCCACGCCTTCGACGCCCTGAACCATTTCTTCCTGATCAGCGAGATGATCATCCCCGGCTCGTCCTACTGGAACATCGGTATAGGCCGCGAGATCGGCGACGTGGAGCGCGACGAGGAGGGCATGCAAACCATGAAAACCCTGGGCCAGAACATGGCCTGGCTGCTGAAAAAGATTCATAGCTGACCCGGCACCCCAGGCAGAAGAGATTCTGTTCGTTCTTGCCGAATGGGACTATGCTGTAGAGCGGGAGGGAACCAGCCCTGCCCGGTTTCGCGCGCCCTCCCTTGAAAAGGAGAAATCCATGGAACCGACCAAAACCGACCCCGCAATTGCCAGCGATGTTCTGCATCTGGGCGGCAGCAAGTTGAGCCCGGAAGAGATTGCCAAGGCTCTGGCCCACCATAAACGGCACCATAGCGGAGACCAGCCACAGCAGGCCGCGGCCAAGTTGGCTGGCGGCAAGAAGGGCAAGCAGGGCAAATAGCGCGCCTGCCCTGACCGCTGCTCAGCGGCCTGTTACTGGCGACGGGAGGTCCATTTGCCTCAACTGCCCGCTATCGGCGATACTTAGGTGTTGTGTCTTATAAGGTCGGGCGATCCTGCCTAGCCCCCTATCCGGAATGCTCGGCAGGGCGCGCCTGAGTTCAGGCTGCCGCCGGCCGGGAAGGCCCCTGTAGACAACAACATAGTTTTGCAGTCTGAAAGGAACCGTATCGCCGTGGTAATGATTCGTTTAGCGCGTTTTGGCGCTCCCAAGCAGCCCTACTATCGCATCGTGGTCATCGAAAAGGACCGCGCCCGCAATGGCCGTTCCATCGAGGTCGTCGGCACCTACAACCCCCGCACCACCCCGGCCACGGTCGACCTGAAGCGCGAGCGCATCGACTACTGGCGCAGTGTGGGCGCACAGTTGTCGCCCAGAGTCGAAAAGCTGGTTGCCAAGCCCCCTGCCGCCGCACCGGTTGCCGAAACCGCCGCAGCCTGATTTTTGCCCTCTCCTCACAGTGCGCGCGGGCTTCCCCGAGCCTGCGCGTATTTTATTTGCTGACGGCGATGGGTGCGGGCTGATACTATGCGCCCATCGGTCTATGTGGTTCATTTCTGGTCGCCTAATTCTGGGAGCCAATTCCTGAACGCACTGGTCAGGGGCAAGAGCATGACCCAAAACGCTATGGTCCAAGTGGAAGAACTGGTCCGCGAGATTGCGCGGGCCCTGGTGGATGAGCCGGATGCCGTTGAGGTGGAGAGTGTGGGCCGCGACGAAAACACGGTTCTCAAGCTCCGCGTGGCCCCACAGGATGTGGGCAAGGTCATCGGCAAGCAGGGGCGCACCGCCCGTTCGGTACGCACCATTCTGGGCGCTGTCAGCATGAAGTTGCATCACCGCTACACGCTCGACATCCTGGAAGAAGACGAGCCCTGAGAGGTCCCCGCCCGATGCATCCGGCCCCTTACTGGAGGCAGCGATGACCTCGCCTGAAGACTGGGTCTGGCTGGCGCGCATTCGCCACACGCAGGGGCGCAAAGGCGAGGTCTTCGCCGACATCCTCACCGATTTCCCGGGAAAATTCGCGGAACGCAAGCGGCTTTGGCTGCTGGCCACCTCTCCTGCCAAAAAATCCATACAGAGCAGCACGAAGCGTCAGGGCACGACTTTTCCGGGGTCCCCATCGACAGGTCTTCGTCGATGGGGTGGGAGTTCAGTCGTGCCGCAAGCCTCGCAAGACAAATCTCGGGCTTTAGCCCCTGCGGAAAATGCCTCTCCGCGCGAGGTCGAACTCGTCGCCCACTGGCTGCACAAGGGCGGCATTGTGCTGCACTTTGCCGGGATGGACTCGATCTCGGCGGCTGAGACCCTCAAGGGGCTGATCGTGGCCATTCCTCGCTCCGAGCGGGCTGCTCTAGGCGAGGACGAGGTCTACACCGGCGACCTGATCGGCTGTGCGCTGATCGACGTGGCCGGAACTGAGCCGGTAACCGTCGGCGAAATCGAGAGCGTGGACCGGACGGTTGGCCCGGTAGCTCTGCTGGTGGTGAAGAGCGCGACCGGAGAGGTTCTTATCCCCTTTGCCAAGAACTACTTACGAAAGATAGACCTGAAAGCCAAACGCGTGGAAATGGCCCTGCCCGAGGGGCTGGCGGAGCTGAACGCGCCGGGGAAGACTCCTTAGTTTTCTATTCGATTTCCTGCCGGATCGCCTCCAGCTGCTTGCGATCTTCTGCGCTCAGCATCGCTCCCTCCAGTAAATCCGGGCGGTTGGCCAGGGTTTTGCGCAGCTGCTGCTCGCGGCGCCAGCGGCGAATCCCAGCGTGGTCGCCATTGAGCAGGGTCTCGGGGACGCGCAGGCCGCCAAACTCTGCCGGGCGAGTGTAGTGCGGATAGTCGAGCAGGCCGCCCGCGCCGTGCTGCGAGCGCGGAACCCCATCCTCGGCCGCGGCAATCTCGGCGTCGGCCACGCCAAAGCTCTCAAAGTCGCCGGAAGCCTCGTTGCCCAGCACGCCGGGCAGCAGGCGCATGGTCGCATCCACCACCACGGCGGCGGCCAGCTCGCCCCCGCTCAGCACATAATCACCGATGGACAGCTCCATGTCGCAGTAAAGCTGGTTGATGCGTTCGTCCACTCCCTCATAGCGCCCGCAAACCAGCACCATGCGCTCGGTGGCGGCCAACTCCCGCGCCAAAGCCTGGGTAAACGGTCGTCCCTGCGCGGAAAGCAGAACCACCTGCGGTGGGCCCGCTTGCACGGCATTCGATGCCAGCCGCTCCGCCTTCGGCTGAATGCCCAGCGAGGCCAGCGCCTCGGCGAGCGGCTCGGGCTTCAGCACCATCCCCTCGCCGCCGCCGAAGGGACGGTCGTCCACGGTGCGGTGCCGGTCGTGCGTGAAGACGCGCAGATCGTGCACCCCCACCGTCACCAGCCCCTCGGCCAGCGCCCGGCGCAGAATCCCGTTCTCGAAGATGCTCGTGAAAAACTCCGGGAAGATGGTGATGATCTCGAAACGCATACTCCTTGATGATATAGGGAAACTCCGCACAGTCTTTAGTGTGAAGCCACATTGCCTCAGGGGCTAAAGCCCAACGTCTTTCTTGATGCGTTTACGGCACGACTGAAGTCGTGCCCTGATACAAAGCCAAGCATAAGCAGAGATTTCATCAGCAAAGTTTTTCGCGCCCAAAGGGCGCCAAAATGTGTTCTACTTCTGCCAATAGCTATGGCTGACTTTGAAACCTATTTAACCCGCTGGCAAACGGCCGGCATCCTGGATGGGGCCACCGTGCGCCACATCCGCGCCTGGGAAACCGAGCAGAAGAAGCCCGCCGGGTTGCGCTGGCAGGTCATCGTGGTACTGATTCTGGGAGCCATCCTGCTGGCCTGCGGCGTGGCGCTATTTGTCTCCGCCCACTGGGACAAGATCGGCCCTGGCGCACGCTTTGCCGTGGTGCTGGGGATGGTGAGCGTCTTCCACCTCGGCGGGAGTTGGGCGCGCAAGCGCTTCCGCGTGCTTTCGACGGCCCTGCACGCCGTGGGAACCCTCTCCACCGGCGCGGCTATCGCTCTTGTGGGCCAGATCTTCAACATCGAGGAGCATTGGCCGGCGGCAGTGCTGATGTGGGCGCTGGCCGCACTGGCCGGCTGGATTCTTCTCCGCGATGAAGCGCAACAGACACTCACCCTTCTGCTCTTCCCTGCCTGGCTGCTCTCGGAGTTTTCCTACTACGCCGAAGGCCACATCGGCGAGAACGTTTACGTGGGCCGATTCCTGATCGCCTGGGCGGTTCTCTATCTCACATTTTTCCTCGGCTCCAAACGCAAAATTGTCCAGGGGATTCTCTTCGCAGTTGCGGCCATTGCCTCCGTGGTGGGAGTTGTCGTACTGCTGGAGGGCTGGAGTTCCTGGGGAGACCAGACTTATCTGTCCCTCGGACTTCGCACCTGGGGCTGGGTTTTCATTGCTGCGATTCCGCTGCTCTTTGCCGTATTCAAGTTCTTCAAGTGCGTGATTCCCGTGGCTGTCGCGATCTGCTTCTCGATTGCGCTGCCCTGGTGCCATCGATACTGGACGGAGAGCTATAACAACGGCACTGCTTATCGCAACGAACCCAACCTTGCCGCCCATGCGCTGGTTGCGGCCTTCGCCGTCTTCATCATCTGGTGGGGCGTGCGGCAGGTTTCGCAGGCGCTGGTCAACCTGGGCATTGTCGGCTTCGCCATCGCCGTGGGCTGGTTCTACTTCAGCGACATCTTCGACAAGATAGGCCGCTCGCTGGGATTAATCGGCCTGGGCATTCTCTTTCTGGCCGGAGGATGGGCGCTGGAAAAATGGCGCCGCAAACTCCTGGCCGGCATGGGAAAAGCAGACATTTCCGAAGAGGAGGAGGAGCTATGAAATTGGCCAAGATTTCGTTTTCTGGAACCTCCATCGTCTTGCTTCTGATTCAGCTGGTGCTGGTCTCCACCATCGCGGCCAAGTACCTCTACCAGCGCCGGAGTTGCCCGCGCGTCTGGGTGCGGACGGCGGCCTACGACCCGGATTTGCCGATGCGCGGGCGCTACCTGAGCCTGCGGCTGACCGTGGACGGCTGCCAGAGCACGCTGCCCAGCGCCCTGCACGCTACTTTTCCGCGCAACGCCGACGGCACCACAAAGCCGAGCGGCTTTCACGTCAACTGGCAGGGAGCCGTTCGATTCCGCGCCAAACTCAAGGTGGAAAACAACAAGCTATTGGCCATCCGGATTCCGGAGGCCGACCTGACCTCGAAAGGCGTGGAAGTAACCGCCCTGCCGGACACATCCTGCGATGCGATGCGCCTCAACGAGCCGGTAGATTTTTACATCGCCGAGCATGCCGCGGACCCGACCCCGCTCAAGACTGGCCAGGAGCTATGGATAGAGGTCACCGTTCCGCCCCTGGGCCCGCCCCGGCCGCTGCAACTGGCTCTCAAGGACAACGGCGCGTGGACGCCGCTGGCGTTCCAATAACCACCTGCAGTGGGGCAGCCGGCGCTTGCGCGCCAGGAGATTCGTGGATTCCCAGGTCCCCAAATGCGAGGGACCTGGGGCACCAATCATTCATCTAAACTACCCGCTACTTCTGCTTGAAGGGCCTGGCCGCCGCAGGTTGAGCCGCGCCCACCTGGCCGGCCTTGATCTCCGCGACAAAAAAGTTCTCGCCGCGCGCCGGGCTGCCGGAGAGGCGGCGCAGCATGGCTAACTGGCCCACATGGGTAAGCGCATCGGCCACGGGACCCTGAAAAAGTCGCTCGGCCGGGGCGCGCAGCGGCGCATCGGAGGCCAAAAAGGCGTCCAGGGTCTGGAGAGACTGGAAAAATCGCTGTTGCTCCTCGCCCCAGGGGCGCGGTTGGGCGGGCTGCCAGCGCTCCTCGCCGATGGCCGTGCTCAGAGCCCAGTCGAAGAGGTCGCCCATGTGGGCCAGAATCTGCACGGGCAGGCGGCCGGCGGCGGCAAAACCGGCAAAGTGATCGGGGGCGCCTTCCAGGGCGCGTGCGGCCCGGTAGGCAACGGTGGCCAGCGTGTGGCGCAGCATTTCACGTTTCTCGTCCATACAGGGAACTATAGCGCAGAGCCTTCGTCTGAGCGAGCAGGCCGGGTAATTGCCGGTTAATCTCACCACAGTTTCACAGTTTCACAGGAAATAGGGGGGTAGGGGGGGTGCATTCTTCCCGTACGCGCCGCCCGAAAGAGCCAGCCCGATTTCAGGGTAGCAGGATGCCGGAAATAATCTGCAAGGACTGGCCGTCCAGGCATACGCATTTGGCGGTTGATCCTTGTTGTTGTCACAAAATCGAACTAGCTCGAAAAACAATAAGCATTCTCACGATTGCCCAGCCTTATCGCCGGTGTCCAGCGCCAAGCCTCCGATCTGTAGTAAACTGAATATTCTGAGTCCATCAGCAGGAAAAATCCAATGTCCATACATCCCGTAATGCAGCGCTTGGCCGACAAGCTCAAGCGTACCGACCTCCCTGAGTTTGTGCCTGGCGACCAGGTTCGCGTCCAGGTGAAGATCACGGAAGGCGACAAGGAGCGCTTGCAGGCCTTTGAGGGCCTGGTCATCGCCATCAACAAGGGCCCCCAGGGCACCTTTACCGTGCGCAAAATGAGCTTTGGCCAGGGCGTGGAGCGCATCTTCCCGTTCAACTCCAAAGTGGTCGACAAGATCGAAAAGATCCGCAGCTACAAGGTGCGGCGCGCCAAGCTGTTCTACCTGCGCGAACTGCGCGGCAAGGCGGCCCGCCTGAAGGAAGTGGGCCGCGTAGTGGCCAAGGCGTAGTCCGCTTCATCTTTTTTCCAGTGACAGCCCCGGCTCCGGCCGGGGTTGTTTTTTTGAGTTAAGTAAATCCCACCCTAGCCGCAAAAACAAGAACGCGGCGAGGGTTGGGCACCCGGCCGGTTCATGGCACCGGCTGACGGCTGAAAAGCTGTAATCTGTAAAGGAAGCGATGAATCCGACCGATCATGCCCGCAGCCACACCTTTGAGGAGACGCTTCTGAGCGCCCGGCGCACCATGGTGCTCAGCGAGATTCTCAAGCTGGCCGTGGACAGCTTCCGCGCCAGCAAGATCCGCTTTGCGCTGACCGCGCTGGGCATGGTCATCGGCACCGCCTCGGTAATCCTGGTGGTAACCATCGGTCTGACCGGCAAGCAGTTCATCCTCCAGGAGCTGGAGAAGCTGGAAACCAACTCGGTGGAGCTGGAGTACAACGGCGGCGGGGCCATGGGTGTGGAGCGCACCCTTTTCAACGACTACCTGACGCGCGATGACGAGAAGGCCGTGCTGGCCCAGTTGCCCAGCGTGATGTACTCCTCGCCGGTGATGGAGATGCATGCCCCCATCAGCTTTGGCCGGGGCGTGGTGAAGGATACGTTGGTGCTGGGCGTCAGCCCCCAGTATCAGCAGATCCGCAACCTGATCATGCCCGCGGGCCGCTTCCTGGACGATACCGACGACTTCGCCCACATCAAGTGCGCCGTGGTCACCGAGAAGTTCGCCCATGACCGCTTCGGCAGCGTGGATTCCGCCGTGGGGCAGAGCTTCGAGATCAGCGGCATCCCTTTTACGGTCATCGGCGTCTTCCGGCAAAGCGTGGACGACATGGGCATGTCGGAGATCCAGGACCAGACCATACTGATTCCCTATTCGGTGGAGCGCTACTTTACCGGGACGGAAAACGTGAAGCAGATTTACTTTTCCATGCACAGCATGGACCAGGTGACGGAAGCCGCCAGCGAGATCAAGCGCATCATCCAGGCGCGCCACCGGCCCGGCTCGGTTTATTCGGTACAGACCCTCAAGGAGGTTCTGGCCACGGCCGCCAGGGTGGCCGACATCCTGACCGCGGTGCTGTTTCTGGTTTCCGCCGTCACCCTGATGGTGGGTGGAGTGGGCATTATGAACATCATGCTGGCCAATGTGCGCGCCCGCACGCGCGAGATCGGCATCCGCAAGGCGCTGGGCGCCACCAATCGCGAGATTAAGCTCCAGTTCCTGTCCGAGGCGGTCATCATCTCGCTGATCGGCGGCATCGTCGGCACAGCAGTGGGGCTGGCCGTGCCGCTTTCGGTGCGCGTCTTCACCGACTTTGACCTGCCCATCTCCGGCTGGTCAGTGGCCATCGCGCTGGCCGCGGCCACCTCGGTGGGCGTTTTCTTCGGCACCATGCCGGCCACCCGCGCCGCCCAGATGGACCCGGTGGAAGCGCTGCGGGACGAGGGATGAGCAAGCCTGAGCACCCGCAGCCCGTCCCCGGCGGCGAGCCGCGTCAAGAAGACAAGCCCGCCCAGGGGCCGAGCATTACGCTGCTCTTCAGTCTGCTGGCATTGGCCCTGGCCGCCGCCATCGGGTTCGCCTTGCTGATTGTGCTGCCTTTCTATCACCGCAGATAACGATGGGTGCGTAGCCTGACGACGAGCCTTGCGCCGGAGAAGTAAAATGCTCCTGATTGTCAATTGAGGTAGCTGTGATGAACCTGGCCTTTCCGAAATCCTGCCACTGGCTTGCCGCTGTGGCGCTCATGTTCACCTTTCATCCAGCCCTCCATGCGCAGGAGCGCTGGACGGAAACGCAGGCCAACGCATGGTACGGACAGCAGCCCTGGCCCGTGGGCGCAAACTTTCTGCCCTCCACGGCCATCAACGAGCTGGAAATGTGGCAGGCCGAGAGCTTCGACCCCGCCACCATCGACCGCGAACTGGGATGGGCCGAAGGCATCGGAATGAACACCATGCGGGTCTTCCTGCACAATCTTGTCTGGGAGCAGGACCCCACAGGCTTCGAGCAGCGCATGGATACCTTCCTGGCCATCGCCGCCCGCCATCACATCCGGCCGGTCTTCGTTCTCTTCGACTCTTGTTGGGATCCTCACCCCAAACTTGGCCCCCAGCATCCGCCTATTCCCGGCGTGCATAACTCCGGCTGGGTGCAGGCGCCGGGCGCCGAGATTCTCTCCGACCCCGCGCAGTACCCGCGCATGGAACGCTACGTCAAAGGCGTGGTAGGCGCCTTTGCCAATGATCCGCGCATCCTGGCCTGGGACCTGTGGAACGAGCCGGACAACGGCAACGATAGCTCGTACGCCAAGGGCGATCCCCGCAATAAGAACCAGATCGTCCTGGAGCTTTTACCGCAGGTCTTTGCCTGGGCGCGCTCCGCGCACCCCACGCAGCCCCTCACCAGCGGCCTTTGGCACGGCGACTGGACTTCGCTGGACGCGATGCCGCCCGTAGCCCGCATTCAGGCCGGGCAGTCGGACATCCTCAGCTTTCACAACTACGGCTGGCCGGAGGACTTCGAGGCGCACGTCAAGCTGCTGGAACAATTCCACCGCCCGCTGCTCTGCACCGAGTACATGGCCCGCGGAGCCGGCAGCACCTTCGACACGGTTCTGCCCATCGCCCGCCAGCATCGCGTGGGGGCCATCAACTGGGGGCTGGTGGCCGGCAAGAGCCAGACCTGGCTGCCCTGGGATTCCTGGCAGCGCCCTTATGTCACTGAGCAGCCCATGATCTGGTTCCACGACGTATTCCACCCCGACGGCAAACCGTATCGGGAGCGCGAGGTGGAGATTATTCGCAACCTGACGAGCGGAAAATAGGCATTCTGAGGGTGTTTTCTATCAAGTCTGCGGGGTCTCGTGTCCGGCAATCAACGCGGGAATTCCATCCACAATCGGATAGGTGCGGCTGCATTGCGCGCAGACCAGTTGCGTTTCTACCAAACGAAGAGCGCCGAGGCAGGCCGGGCATGCCAGTTGGGTTAATACGGACGGGTCAAAGACGGAAAGGTCTCTGGAATCGGCAGCCATGTGGCTTTACTGGATGGTAGCGCCGGAGTTGGCGGCTGGATCGGAGGGGGTGTTCTGGCCGGCGGAGGGACTGGGCAACTGACTGACCAGCTTGGGGTGGTTGGCAAACTCAGCTTCAATGCTCTTAATGGTGCCCGCCTTGGCAGACTCGTAAGCCACGCGGATGCCATTGTAGATGGCGCGGTCGTTGGATGATCCGTGGCCGATGATGCACACGCCGCGCACGCCCAGCAGCGGCGCTCCGCCGTACTCTCTGTAATCCAGCCGGTGGCGGAATTCATTGAAGGCCTTGCGCGAGAGCAGCGCTCCCACCTGGGCGGTGACGGTGCGCTTCAGAGACTCGCGCAGCACCTCGCGCACAAAGCGGCCCACGCCCTCGCTGGTTTTCAGCGCCACGTTGCCCACGAAGCCGTCGCAGACAATCACGTCGGCCAGGCCGCTGAAAATGTCGCGCCCCTCCACGTTGCCGATGAAGCGGATGGGCAGCGCCTTGAGCAGCGGAAAGGCCTCGCGCGTCAGGTCGTTGCCCTTGGTCTCTTCTTCGCCAATGGAGAGCAGGCCCACGCGCGGTGACTCGATCTTGAGCACGCTGCGGGCATAGATCTCGCCCATCACGGCAAACTGCGCAAGATTCTGCGCCTTGCAGTCTACGTTGGCGCCCACGTCGAGCAGCACGCACGGATTCCCCGTGGAACTGGGCATGGGATTGGCCAAAGCCGGACGGTCTACGCCGGGCATGGCGCCCAGCACCATTTTGGCGGTGGCCATGGCCGCGCCGGTGTTGCCGGCGGTGACAAAACCCGCCGCCGCGCCCTCGCGCACCAGCTTGAGCCCCACGCGGATAGAGCTGTCTTTCTTGGTGCGCACCGCGTGCGCCGCCTTCTCTTCCATGCCGATGCGTTCCGAGGCATGGTGAATGACGATGGGCAGGTCTTCGTTTCCCAGCATTTCATCGAGCAAATCGCGCAGCTCCGCCTCCGGCCCAACCAGGTGAACGCGGACAGGCAGAGCCCTGCAGGCGAGGATGGCCCCGCGAATCTCCGCCTCGGGAGCTTTGTCGGTGCCTACGGCATCAAGCGCAATATCGATGAGCATGGGCGCGGAAAACTACTTGGCTTCTTCCTTCACATCGACCACGGCGCGGCCTTTGTACTCGCCGCACTTGGGGCAGGCACGATGGGGTAGCTTCTTCTCGTGGCAGGCAGGGCACTCGGAGACGCCCACGGCGGTCAGAAAGTCGTGTGCGCGGCGATTGGCGGTGCGGCGCGTCGAGTGGCGCCTCTTCGGATTAGGCATATCAAGAATTCCTTTCGTGTCTCAGCCCGCTTCAGGCGGCCCAGCCCGGTTCCAGCCGGCTTCAGGCCGTACAACATCCTGGCTGCCTTCCGGCACAGGCTTGGGCACCCTCAATTGATCCAGATGGACTCTGGGAACTTACCTGGACTCGATCCGGCCGCGAAGATTGGCCAGCGCTTCCCAGCGGGGGTCCTCCCCGACACAGGTACAGGGCTGGCGGTTGCGGTCTGCGCCGCAGCGCGGGCAAAGTCCCTTGCAGTCCGGCTTGCACAGCGTCCTGAGCGGCAGGGACAAAAGCACCTGCTCGCGGAGCACATCCTCAAGCGCAAGGCTGTCTCCTTGATAATAACCGATTTCCGTCTCCGGCGCAGTAATGGAGCGTTCCGGGCTGTCGGCATCGGCGGCCGCGGGACGGAAGATGAGGTCGTAATCGGCGGTGAGCGGAATCTCCACCGGCTCGATGCAGCGCGCGCAAGGCACCTGGAATCTGCCGGCAAAGCGGCCCTTGAGCCGGATGTCGGCGACGATATCCCTGGGGCCGCGATGCTCATGCAGCACCTCGGCATGGCCGCTGGCAGCCATAGGCCCCTGCTGCGCGGCCTCCTCGCCCAGATCAACCGCACCCGGAGCCAGCTCCAGGGCAAAATCGATCGGCTCTTTTTCCAGTTCGCTTAATTTGAATTCCATAGTTCGAGCCTACGGTGCTGGCAGCGGGGGAGTCAATGCGCAAACCGAAGGGCAAGATGCAGGCACTGTCCCCGGCCAGACGGTCGCCGCTCTTCCCCTCAGTACGGAAGTACTCAAGTCAGCCCGGGTTTTGCCGATGAAATCCACGAGTCACTCGAGAAAGGACTACCGGTATGCAATGGCTGCGCAATCTCCCCGTCTCCCGCAAGTTCTTCGTCGCTTTTGGCATTGTTTGCGGTCTCTGCATCGTACTGGGCACATACACGTTTTTTACCTTCCGGGACATTGCGGACAAGAACCTGGATGTAAGCGACAAAGCATTTCCCTCCGTGATTGCCCTGGCCGATGTGCGCGGATCGGTCAACACGGTGCGGCGCGAAGACCTGGAGCTGCTGCTCTGCCAGACAGCCGCGTGCTCAGCCGATCATGGCGTTAGGCGGCAGAATGCCCTGGCCGGTTATCAAGCGTCTGTCAAGCTGTATGAACCAACCATCACCAATCCGGGCGAGCGCGAGCTTTACCGGAAGTTCACAACGGCCTTCGCACAATATGCGAACGCCAGCAATCGCGCCAGCGCGCTGCTGGCCGCCGGCAAGATCGGCGATGCGCTGGACCTGCTCGCTTCAGACTCGTTGTTGACACAATTCAGTATCACCCTGGCGGCGGTATCCGACGATCTCAACCTCAATGCGAAGAACGGCACGGAGGAATCCAAAGCCGCGACCCACTCCAGCAACCGCTCCACCTTGATCGGGCCGGGAGCCACGCTGCTGATTGTTCTGCTGTGCGCATTGACCGGCTTCATTCTCACCCGGCTGATTGCCCCGCCGCTGCAAGCAGCCACGACCGCGCTGGAACAGATGGCGGAGAAGAACCTGACGGTGAGCGTGAATGAATTGGGAAGCGATGAGATGGGCCGCCTTTCGGCAGCCTTGAATACCAGCGTGGCTTCGATGCGCGGTGTATTGCAATCGGTGGCTCAGGGCGCGGAGACGCTGTCGGCGGCCACTACCCAGATGAGCGCCCGCGCGGTGCAGAGCTCCGGCAACGCCAATACCCAGTCCAGCATGACCAACCAGATTGCCGCAGCGGCCCAGGAGATGACCGCGACCATCGGCGAGATCAGCCACAACGCCGAAAGCGCCGCCAAAGCCAGCCGCGAGTCCGCCGAGACTGCCAACCAGGGGGGAACGGTGATGCAGGCCGCGGTTGTGACCATGGAAAAGATTGCCGCGGCCACCAGCACCGTGTCGGACAAGATGACCTCGCTGGCCCATCGTTCCGAGGAGATCGGCAAGGTGGTCAGCGTGATTCAGGAGATCAGCGAGCAGACCAATCTGCTGGCCTTGAACGCGGCCATTGAAGCGGCCCGAGCCGGGGAGCACGGCCGCGGATTTGCCGTCGTCGCCGGAGAGGTTCGCCGCCTGGCAGAGCGCACTAAAAGCGCCACCGAGGAGATTTCCGGCACCATCCGCAGCATTCAGGAAGAGACGCGCGAAACCCTGCAGGTGATGCAGGAGAGCCGCGCGGCCGTGGAAACCGGCATGGAAGAGACCGCCCACGCGCGTAAGAGCCTGGAGGCCATCATCGAGGCCTCCAGGCAGGTGGAGCATCAGATTCATCTGATCGCCTCCGCCGCCACCGAACAGACCACGGCCTCGGGTGAGATATCCGAGTCCGCCGGACAAATATCTCAGTTGTCGGTCGAGAATGCACAGGGCGCCGAAGAAGCCGTTGAAGCCCTTAAGAACCTGGCCTCGCTGGCCAGCGACCTGGATGGCATAATTCGCCAGTTCCGCCTGGAAGGCGTTCAGCAGAGTGGCGCAAAATTTTCCGGCACGAGCCAGTCGATCAGGCAGCCCGTGTTGCGGGCCGCGCACTCGTAAAGATTTAACAGCCGGCGGCAGCCTCGCCCAGATCTGCGGAGTCCAGTGATCAAAGCTCATCTCTGGCTCCCAGGCTGCCGCCGTTTTTCTTTTACGCTGCCGGGACCGGTGCCGGTGGTGTTTTGTGTCGAGTGTCACGGCCGCTCTCAAGCGGGTTTCCCGTCAGGTTCTCAGCCCTTGCACAGGTAAGTCTTCGAGAGCCGGTCGTGCCAGCAGAGGTGGTCGTCGTCGAACAGGATCCATGCTACGCCCAGCCCCACCGGAAGCACGGAGAGCAGCAGCGCGCCCAGCCGGCGGCGCAACTGGGCAAGAGTAGGGCTCTGGCCGCCGAAGGTGCACAGAAAAAGGCCAGCACATCTCATGCCCGGCGTGGCCTCGTCCAGGAGGAGGAAGATCGTCTGGTAGAGCAGGTAGGCAAGCAGGAATCCCAATAGGACGCTGAATCTTGCGATTCCCGCCGGGAGTGGGTATCCGATGTTGGCCGCGGCTACCAGTGCAGCCCCCATGAGCGCCGCGGCGATCAGCGCGCCATCTACTACGACCGCTGCCAGCCGGAGTCCCATGGGCGCCAGTCGCAGGGCAGGCAGCGAGGCGGACGCATCCTGAGGCTCCGGTTCGGCCTGAGGCTGAGCCTCCAGCGCGATGCCCGACCACGCGGGCGCCGGCCATGCAGTTTCGCGGCCAGCCGCTCCAGGCTCCATCAAGAAAGCGCCAGGGTCCACCTCAAAGATGTTTAACTGCCTCTCCAGAGCATGCGCCGCCAATGGCCCCTCGGCCCGCCGGGGACGCCTTTTGCGGGGCGCAACCAGCTCGCGCGGAAACTCGATGAGATTGGCGCGGAGAGGCAAAACTGGCTCGGTCAGCTCAAAGTCATTGTCGCCCGCTGAATCTTCGGCAGGCGCCGGCCGTTCCCGGTTCTCGTTCGGGGGGACATCGTTCCTCGCCAGCTGCGGCGCGCGTGCAGTGGCCGGCTCGGAAGGGCGCAAGGCAAAATTCTGCTCCCTGACAAGGCGGGAGTTCTGACTTTCCCTAGCTTCAAGCGGGGAAGGCGCGGCAGGCAGGACCGGCAGGCCGGCGGGCTCCCAGGCCTGCGCAGGGCGCGGCACAGGCGTTGCAGCCCGTATCGCCTCGATCTCCCGCAGAAAAGGCCCTACAGAGGCCGCCAGCGGCCCTGGCGAGGCTTCTGGAGCAGCGAGCGAGGCTGCGTAGGCTTCGGCCATCCTCTGGCTATAGCTGGGGGCCTGGGCATAACGCGCGGCCACGCGAGCGGCCACCTGGGCGGCGCGGCTGCCGGGCTCAGGACGGCTTTGAGCGATTACAGCCGGCCTCGTCGCGGACAGGCCTCCCCGGCCCCGGTGCGCGGTGATGCGCCAGCTCAACTCCTGCTTCCAGGAAGATGTGGCATCAGGCTGGATTAACGATGTGCTCAAGGCTCCAGTGTCCCTTCAAGATGCGCCCGCCGGACCGATTCCTGGCGTCCGGACCGGCAGTTCTTGCCTTTGAACCCGGTGAGAGGTTTCAGGGCATTGCTTTCAAGACAGACGCGTGTCACGCAGTAAAACGCAGGCCGGATCGCGGTATCCGAGCGCGGCGGAAACAACCGGTTTGTTGCCTGCTGCCAGAGCTGCGCGGCGCTTGCCTGATGCCCGGGCGGCCTCTTTTGCTATGCTGACCTTGGTCCCGGAATGCGCCCACGCAACTTTGTGTTTATCACGATGCTGGCCCTCTGTCACCTGCTACTTCGGGGACAGGCGTTGACCAATGCGGCACCCCCGGCTGGACAAGAGGCTGGCAGCACGGGCGCGCTCGCCGCCAATAGCCCCGGCCAGAGCGGCGCCGGGCCTTCTTCCTTGCCCAACGACCCCGGCCAGGAAATTCTGCCTGTAGCTCAACTGGAGCCGGGGCCAGCCGGCGGCGTGCCGGTGGTGTGGGAGGCCCGCAACCAGAGCCGCGTGGGCGACACCTGGACCCTCACCGGCGACGTCGTGGTCCACTACCGCGATTACATTCTGCGCGCCGACAGGGTAGTCTATGACCAATCCACTACGCAACTGGATGCGGAAGGCCATTTGCAAGTGGCCGGCGGACCCAACGATGTGCTGATTTACGCCGAGCGTGGAGAAATGCGGCTGAATACGCACACCGCGCGCTACATCAACGTGCACGGCTCGCAGGGAGTTCGCACCCTCGGCCGCAAAACGGTGTTTTCCACGATCAATCCGTTTTTGTTTACCGGCAGGGTGGTGCTGGAGAACGGCGAGGGCCACTACCGGATCATCGACGGCACCATTACCAATTGCACTATGCCCCGGCCGGACTGGCAGGTAATCTCCCGATCCATCAAGCTGCAGGACGGCAAGGCCTCCACGGCCAATGCCGTGTTCAAATTTCTCGGCGTGCCCCTCTTTTACCTTCCTTACCTGCGCCATCCGGTGGACGAAACCGGCCGCGAGAGCGGGTTACTCGTCCCGGTCGCCAGCACCGGCTCGTCGATCCGCGGCTACACTTTCGGCGAGCAGGCCTACTGGGCAATCAACCGCAGCATGGACATGACTGCCGGCGCGGAGTACTACAGCAAGCGCGGCTGGGCGCCCAACGGCGACTTCCGTTACAAAGGCCCCGGACTCGACCACGCTACTGTGCGTTGGAATGCCTTGCTGGACCGCGGCGTCGAGTTGCCCAATGCCACTGGTTCAGGCACGACACTCACCAACCAGGGCGGCGTGGACATCCATGTCCTGGGCCGCAAGGACCTCACTACAGAGACGCGCCTGGCCACTAACATCGATTACCTGTCGAGCTACATCTACCGGCTGGTCTTCAACGATAACTTCTGGGAGGCGGTCAGTTCCGATGTGCGCAGCAGCATCTCGGTCACCAACGCGCACAAGGGCTTCATTCCCTCCCTTTCGCTGGAGCGTTTCCAGACCTTTGCCGGAACCACTGGCAGCAACGAAACCACCACCGCCATCAACGCCAATCAAGCAAGAATTCTCCACCTGCCCAACCTGCGCTTCGATGTGCTGAATCGGCCGCTGGGCGCGTCCGTGCTTTATTGGGGAATGGGCTCGTCACTTGACTATTTGACGCGCTCTGAGCCCGGTGAGCCAATCTCGTCCGGAGGCCCCCTCGGCACCAGCTTTCACGCCCGCAACGCCGGACGCATCGACTTCTATCCGCACCTCTTTCTGCCGCTCTCGGGCGGTGGATGGAGCCTGGCCGCCGAAGCCGCAGTGCGCGAAACCGCCTACACCATCAGCCAGACCCCCGATCTGACGGGCGCCAACGGCGGCACTCCCACCATCAGCCACGATCCGCTCAACCGGAGCGATTTTGAAGCCTCGGTAGACGTGCGGGCGCCGGTCGTGGAGCGGGATTTCGCGCTCACCCACTGGAATCGCACACTGCGCCACGTCATTGAGCCGGAGTTCACCTACCGCTACGTGACCGGCATCGGTACGCAGGAGAGGAACGTGCTGCTGATCGATACCGCCGACATCGCCACCAACACCAACGAAGTGGGTTACTCGCTCACCCAGCGTTTTTATCTGCGCCCCACCGAACAGAAGCCCTGCCCCGCCACTGGCGAAGACGCTACTCCAAAGGGTTGCCCGCCGCAGGCGCGCGAGTGGGCCAGTTGGCAGATTGCACAGAAGTTCTACATCGATTCGAACTTCGGCGGGGCACTGATTACCAACCGCCGCAATGTCTTCGACTCCACGCTCGACCTGAGCGGAATCGCTTTTTTGACCTCTGCACGCAACCTGTCGCCCATTACCTCGCGGCTGCGCTTTGAGGCCATCGACAACCTGCGCATCGAGTGGGACATGGACTACGACCCCAAGGCCGGGCAACTGGACGTCGACAACCTCTATGCCGGCTACAGCTGGGGCCGCACCACTGTCGGCGTGGGCCACGCCCTGCTCAACGCCGTCGATGAGAACGGCAGCGCCGCCTCCACCATCAAAAGCCAGTTGTTGCAGCCCTTCCTCACCATTGGCAAGCCCAGCGGCAACGGCTTTAACCTGGCCGCCAACGGCGGCTTCGACTATACCCTGAATGCCTTGCAATACGCCGGCGTACAGGCCGTTTATAACTGGAACTGCTGCGGCCTCTCCTTCGGTTACCGGCGTTTCAATCTCGGCACAATCCGCAATGAGACCCAGTGGCTCTACAGCTTTACCCTGGCCAACTTTGGCTCGGTGGGCGACATCCGCCGTTCCAACTCCGCCTTCCGCGACCCCAGCCTGCCACCCGCGTACTAGAAAACAGGGACTAGGGAATAGGGACTGGGGAATAGAAAAACTGCCGTGCCCTCATCCGTGCGTTTTTTTCAGGCGCGAGGGTGGGATGCTACGAACCTCATGGCATGCTCGCTTAGTCCCCCACAGCAGGTGGCTAGAGTATTCTTTTCTGAGAGGATTTCATCTTGACACGTACTCACTTTCTGGCCGCCCTTCTCGCACTGGGCATGGCCGTGGGCTGCAAAGCCCAACCCGCCTCGCAAGGATCACCGGACCTGACGCTGAACCGCCGCATCGAGGTCATGGTGCGCTCCCAGTACAATCTGCCGCCGGATGTCTCCGTGACCCTCGGCTCGCGCAAACCCGGACAGATTCCCGGCTATGAAGAACTGCCCATCACGCTCTCGCGTGGCGGCAAATCGCAGGTGATCGACTTTCAGATCTCCGCCGACGACAAGACCCTGGCCCGCCTGGAGAAGTTTGACCTGTTCAACGACCCGATCTTCTCCATTAATGTAGCCGGCCGGCCCATCCGGGGAAATCCCGCTGCCAAGGTCACGGTCGTCAGCTTCGACGATCTGGAGTGCCCCTACTGCACCGCGATGCACCAGACGCTTTTCCCGGCGACTCTGGAGCGTTACAAGGACATGGTGCGCATTATCTACATGGACAACCCGCTGATCGAGATCCACCCCTGGGCCATGCACGCCGCCGTGAACGCCAATTGCCTGGGCGCGCAAAAAAGCGACGAGTACTGGACTTACGTGGATTACATCCACGCGCACGGCCAGGAGATTAACGGCCAGGATCGTTCTATGGCCAAGAGCTTCGACGCTCTGAATCGCATCGCCCGCCAGATGGCCACGCTGGACAGGCTTGACTCCTCCGCGCTAGACGCCTGCCTGGCCCGCCAGGATGAGACCCCGGTGCGCAATTCGATGAACATAGCCGAGTCGCTAAGAATTGAAGGCGCGCCCGCCCTGCTTGTGGGGGGGGAGCGTCTCAACGGCGCCCAGCCCCAGGATGAGGTGTGGATCGTGATCGACCGCGCCCTGCGTGCTGCCGGAGTGGCGCCGCCGCCCCTCCCGGTCAAGCCGGCGCCCGCCCAGACCACGCCCGCCCAGCCCACGCCCGCCCAGACCGCGGGGACAGGCAAATAGGTGGCCGGTCCTCGCACCCTCGCTTATGCCCTTCAAAGCAAGGCCGGGGCGGCCAGTGGTCAGGGATGTGAAATTTCATATCCCCACCCCGGCTTGGGGGTTTATCCTTAAATGCCGGGGAGCTTTGCCTCCCCCAGGAGATACCAGGTTGCAAATCAAAGCTTTTTACCGCACGCCTTTCCGCCTGACAGTCCTCATTCTTTGTGGGATAACACTGGTTGCCGCCGTGAGCGGATGTCACCGCTCGCCCTCGCCGGACGTGATGGCGACCGTAAATGGCAAGGATATTCTGCGCTCGGAGCTGGAGAAGTATTACAAGGCCAATCTGGGCGACAGCACCCAGAAGCCCTCCCCCGAGCAGGCCGACATTGTTCGCCTCAATATCCTGCGCGGAATGATCGAGGACGAGATCCTTTGGCAGCGCGCCACCAAGCTCAACCTGGCCGCCAGCGACGAGGACGTGAACGCCAAGCTGACGGAGATGAAGGCCCCCTATACGCAGGAGGAGTTCGACAAGCAGCTTCAGGCGCGCAACCTCACCCTTGACGACTTGAAGCGCGAACTGCGCCGCTCGCTGACCAAGACCAAGCTCCTCAACAAGGAGATTGAATCGAAGATTAACATCACCGACGCGGAGATAGGCGCCTATTACGCGGCTCACAAGGCAGAGTACAACCTGATTGAGCCCCAGTACCACCTGGCGCAGATCGTGGTCACCAGCGGACCCGCGCAGCAAACCGGCAATCTGCAGAACAACAAGGCCTCGGGGGACGCCGACGCGCGCAAGAAGATTCAAACCCTGCACAGCAAGCTGGAAGGCGGCGAGGACTTCAGCGCCGTGGCCATGAACTTCTCTGAGAATCCGAGCACCGCCTCCAACGGCGGCGATATGGGCTTCATTCCGGAATCGCAACTGCGTGGCGATCTGCCGGACATCTACAACGCCATCAGCAAGCTCAAGCCGGGACAAATCACCGATGTTCTTCCCATCAATGCCGGCGCCGGCCCGGTACGCCGCGTCGTCGGGTACGCAATTTTCAAGCTGATTGCACGGGAGCCCGCCGGACAGCGCGAATTGAACGATCCGAGCGTCCAGCAGGTCATTCGCCAGGGGCTGCGCGAGAACCACGCGCAACTGCTCAGGAACGCCTACTTCGAAATACTCCACAACGAGGCTAAGGTCCACAACTACTTCGCCGACGAGATTCTCAAGCAGAGCGGACAGTAAAACAGTGGACAGTGATCAGTGATCAGTTAAAAGCCCGGAGTCTGATCCCTTATCTCTGTTCTCTGATCTCTGCTTAGAACTTCGCCTCTATCTTATCTCCTGAATATTGAATGGCCTTGTCCGGAATCTGGGCAGGCTCTGCTCCGGTTCCGTGCCCGTCCGCCACGATGACCACGTTGAAGGTGTGCCCCGCGGCCATGCCCGGATAGCTTCCCGCGCGGGCGCCGATGGTCAGCGTTCGTGCGGCGTCGTCCCAGTGCAGCGGGATGATGGCGTGCACGCCCCGCTCATAGCGATAGCTGTCTCCCTCGTCCTCATAGAGAGTGAAGTCTCCATTGGCTCCGGGATAGATGCGCAGCTCGATGGGATCGGCGGCCTGACCGGCGTATTCAATGGCCGGTCCCAGCGGCAGAATGGAACCGGCGCGCAGGTTCAGCGGAATCCTTTCGATGGGCGCGGCCTGGTTCACCTCCACACCGCCCGCTATCCTCTCACCGGTCCAGAAATCGTACCAATCACTCCCGGTGGGCAGATAAACCGCGCGCTGGGTGGCGTGTTCTTTGGTCACCGGGCTTACCAGGATCTCCGGCCCAAAGAGAAATTCGTCGCCGATCTCCCAGGTGGCCCGGTCCTCGCGGAAGTCCATCACCAGCGGGCGCTGGATGGTCGCATCTTCGCTGGTCACCTTCCAGGCCAGCGAGTAAATGTAAGGCAGCAGCCGGTAGCGCAGCCGGTCGAAGGCCAGCAGCGTGGGAAAGACGCGGTCGTAGGTCCACATCTCGTTGTGGTCGCGGTGGCCATGCGTGCGAAAGATCGGGCAGAAGACGCCGTACTCGAACCAGCGAGCATAGAGTTCCTGATAGGCAGGCTGGTTGGCGGCGCCGTTGAAGGACTGATGATAGCCGCCAATGTCTGTGGTCCAATAGGGATAGCCGGAGAGGGCAAAATTCAAGCCTGCGGCCACCTGGTGACGCAGCGCCCACCAGGTGCTGTACACATCCCCTGACCACACCGTGGCCCCGACGCGCTGCTGGCCCATAAATGCCGACCGCGTGAGCAGAAAGACGCGCTTATCGGGGTTGGCTTGCTTCCAGTGCTCCTGAACTCCGAGAGTGTGCTCGAAGGGAAAGATGTTGGTGTACTCCAGGCCGCTGCCGATGTGCAACTGCTTATAGCGCAGAACCGCATCGCCCACGTGGGGCCAGTACTCCTCCGGCTCGGCCGAGTCCAGCCAGAAGGCGTCCCATCCCTGCGCGAAGAGCTTGCCGGGAAGCCGGTCCCAGAAGAGATCGCGCGCCGGAGGATTGGTCGAGTCGTAGACGTGCGTGCCGGGTATCTCGAAGCCCTGCCGCTGAATCTCCTGGAAGGTCTTGGTGGAGGGATCCATCATGCCCCATACCGAGATCATGGCGTGGATGTGCTCTTCATGCAGCGTCTTCAGCTCGGCTGGCACATCGGTATAGTTGGCGTTGAACTCCGGGTCGCCCTCTCCGCCCTGCTTCCACCAGAACCAGTCCTGCACAATGGCGTCCAGCGGTATGTGCCGCGCCCGGTACTGGGCAGCCACCTCCAGAATTTCGGCTTGCGATCCGTAGCGGTCCTTGGATTGGAACAGTCCATAGGCCCATTGCGGCAGCAGCGGCGTGTGGCCGGTCATGGAGCGGTACTGGTGAATGATCCGGTCCATCTCCGGACCGTAGAGAACGTAGTAATCCACCTGGCCGGCGGCCATCGACTCGAAGGAAAGCTCCAGGGGAAAGCGGTTGTCCATGTAGCTGAAGGAGGCCGTGTTCCATAGGATTGCATAGCCCCGGCTCGAGACCAGCAGCGGAATGGCGACATCGGTGTTATTTTGCGCCAACTCGACGATGCTGCCGCGGTAGTTGAACAGCCCGCTCTGGTGCTGGCCGAGTCCGTAGATGGCCTCGGTCGAGTCGGGCGAAAAACGGTCTTCGATCCGGTAAAGAGAGCCGGCCGGGCCGGGTGCGGGATCGTAGGTCCGCGGCAGATTGCCATTCTCCCGCAAAAAGCTCTCTCCCTGGGGGATGCTAAAGCTCAGGGCGCCTCTCTCCAATGACAAAGAGATTGCCAGGCGTGCGGTGGTGAGCGTGGCCTTTTTATCATCCTGGCTGAACTGGAAGGCCGCGCCCGGGCAGGTAACGGCCGGGTCCAGCATCCAGGGCTGTGCGGCTGCCGTAACAGGCGCCGCCAGCGGGCGAGCAACTACGTGGACCAGCGAGTCGCTGCAGACCGTCACTTCAAGCATTTCGCGGTTGTTGCGGGCCGTCAGACCGGCGGGAGTTTGCGCCGCCTGCATCGCGGCGGGAACCGGGATTTCTCCGGTAAAATCCTGGCCAGCCGCGCGTCCGCCGATAGCCTGCGAGAGAAGAAACATCGCAACTGCAGGGTAAGCGGAAACATGAAAAATGAACCGGATTCGATTCGTCTTGAACATGGCGTCCTCCGTGCAATGATTTCTATTCGTAAAAACGATACGGCCTCCGCAGGTGGCGGAGGCCGTATCCTCGTGCGCTTGCAAGCTTAAATTTACTTCATTTCGCCGTTGTCGCCCATGGTGATACCACCGGGGCCCTGGGCCTTCTTGGCTTCGTTTGCCTTGCGTGTGCCCATCGCCTTGGTGCGCCATTCCTCGGCCTTGGCCAGATCGTCCTTACGGGCTGCATCGTTGCCCCAATCCAGATCGGCCTTGCGCCGGTAGATCAGGTTCAGATAGGCCATGGCATCGTCGTAGTTGGGCCGGTTCTCCAGCGCCTGGTTGAGATACTGCAAGCCTTCTTCGACTAGCGGGGTATTCTGGTCTTTAAGCGGCTCCATGATCTTCTTGGGAGCCTTGATGTTCCCCGCGCCATCGTCGTTCAGGCCGGCCGGCGCCAGCGCCGCCAGAGTGTTCTGGTGCGCCTGCATCCAGTCGATTACGCCGACTGTATAGGCTGCCTCGGGATCCTTGGGATCCTCGACCAGCACCTTCTTTTGCCACGCCTTGGCTTCGTCCAGCCTCTTGACACTGAATTCAATGCCTGCGACCTGCTTCATGCTGTTCACATCGTGCGGGTCCTTGGCCAGAACATCCTGGAAGATGTCTATGGCCTGCTGCGCGGTCTTCATGTTGTCCGGGGTAGTCAGTCCGGGCACCACGTTCTGACCCAGCGCGGTAGCCAGGTAGCTCTTCGCCATGGGAAGGTTCGGATCAAGCATCGTGGCTCTTTGGAAGTGGTTGATCGCGTCCTCATAGTGAGCGCTCTTGTATGCTTCCACTCCCTTGTTCAACTGGTCACGGGCTGCAAGTTTGTCGCACCCGCTCATGGAAATCACCATGCCGGCCAGAACAATCGCGAACGCCATAATACGTGCGAATCTATTCATGTTCGTATCCTTCTCCTTCAGACGAGCGCCTGCTTGCCGCGCGTCTGGGTTCTCAAGTACAGCTGGCCGCGGGCGGGAGCTGTCAAAACCAGGATGAAAAAATTGTACTCCACCTTTTCCCGCCGGATAAACTGCCTCCCAACGGTGCTGGCAGCCCTTGAAATTGCCCGGGTCCCGAATCTGCCCGGCAGTCCAGCTGGCCAGCCTGAATTCTGTTCTTCCCGGCCGCCTCAGCAGCGATCCAGCCAGCCCTGAGGCAAACTCCCATCGCGCTGGCTGCATCCCTTTTTCAGGGAAGCGGCTCCGGAACTGCCTGCTACTGGCCCGCAAGTATCTTGGGGGTCATCAGTCCAATGTGATCCACGCCCGCGGAGCGCCCGATATCGATAGCCTCGGCCACATAGCGGAAGTCGATTTTGTCGTCGCCCTTGACGAACATGACGCGCTCGGCGCGGTTGGCGTAGATATCGGTCAGCCTCGGCAACAGCTCTGCCTTGGTCACGTCGGTTTCGTTAATCTTGTACAGCGGAGACGCGCCCTGACGGTACAGAACCTGCACCACGATGGTGCGGTCGGTAGTCGTATCCTTTTGCGGGTTCTTGGGCGGCTGAGGCACCAGCGCGTCTAACCCCTTGGGCGTAACCGGCACAATGACCATAAAGATGATCAGCAGCACCAGAAGAATGTCGATCATCGGGGTAACATTGATGTCGGATGAGTAGCCTCCCCCGCCTCCAGTTGTCATTGACATGGCTTAAAACTCCTCGTAATGCTCAAAATCGTTAAAAAGACTACGCAAGACAATCGTTAATTGCCGCCTGCAGGATTGCCTTCGCGCTTCTGCGTCAGCAAGCCAACGTCGTCTACGCCGGTGGTGCGCACGGCATCAATGGCGTCTTCCACGGCCCGGTACTCCGCGCGGGCATCGGCGCGAATAAAGATCGTCTTGTTGCCGGGGTTGTCGGCCATCTTGTCGCGAACCTGATTGCCAAGCACCTCGATGGATGACTTGTTTTGCCCCAGAAACACATCCCCGCTCCGGGTAATGGCCACCACGATGGCATCTTCCTTGTCGGCGTCCGGCATGGCGATAGGATTGACCACCTCCACCATATCGATGACCACCTTGTTCTGGAGCATGGGAGTAATGACCATGAAGATGATCAACAGCACCAGCATCACGTCCACCATGGGGGTGACATTGATGTTCGAGTTGACCTTCTGACCTTCGTTACGAACTGCAATTCCCATTGCTAGGACTCCGTGCCACTGAATTTGTTTGTCCCGGATGGCATCCGGCATTTCGCTGCGAACCAGCCGCCTGGCGCGCGGTTAAAACCGGCGGGCAGGAGAGAGTGCTCGCTCTCCCGCCCCCCGCAGATTCCCGCTTTCGCCGACCGGCGCTTCGCTTAGCGCTTGTGGCTCTGCTTGATGAAATAGTCGATCAGTTCGCTGGAGGAGTTGTCCATCTCCACGTCGAAAGCTTCGACACGTCCGGTGAAGTAGTTGAAGGCCATGACGGCCGGGATGGCCACGAACAGGCCCGCGGCGGTGGTGACCAGGGCTTCCGAAATGCCGCCGGCAACCGTGGCGATGCCCGATGACTTGGCATGCGCGATCTGCTGGAAGGCATTCAGAATGCCGATGACGGTGCCCAGAAGACCGACGAACGGCGCGGTGGCGCCGATGGTGGCCAGCACGGCAAGGCCCCTCTTCAGCTTGGCGTGAACGATGGCCTCAGCCCTCTCCAGCGCACGGCCCGAACTGGCAATTGACTGCTCGGTGGGTGCGCCGGCGGAAGCGCGAAACTCCTGCAGGCCGGCCGTCACTACCTCGGCCAGGTGGGACTTCTTGTTGCGATCGGCGATCTTGATCGCTTCTTCGAGCTTGCTGTCCTTCAAAGCGCCGGCAACCTTGGGCGCGAACTCGCGCGACTGCTTGCGGGCAGCGGAGAAGTACAGGTAGCGGTCGATCATGACGGCCAATGACCAGATCGACTCGACAAAGAGAATGCAGGCGATGATGCGCGCCAGTATTCCCATGTGTTCCCAGAGCCCCTGGGCGGTAAAGCTGACTGTCCCACCCTGGTCTTCCTGGAAGATGAATGCCAGATTGGCGGCCGTGTGCGAAGCGAAGTGTGTGAGTTGAGCGAGAATCACTGAATCGTTCCTCCTAAGGAGTTTTCTTGTAGACTGCGACTGCCTTGCGGCTGCTGTGAACGCGCTTCCTTGCGGATCCGCATTCAGGTCAAAAGAGATGCCCTTCCCCCCTACAGGCGGAAAGCGCCATAAACATTCCTCATCCGCCCAGGGTGAAGATCACATTCACCGTGGTCTCCACTTCCACTGGCTCCCCATTGAGCAGGTAAGGTCTGTAACGCCACTGCCTGACGGCGTCTTGAGCGGCTTGCTGCAGCATGGCAGGGCCGCTGATGACGCGCATATTTTCGATGATGCCTGTCTTGGAGATGGTCGCCTGCAGCACCACCGTGCCGGAAACGCGCGCGGCCTTGGCGATGGGCGGGTAGACCGGCGACGGTTTCTGCAGCAACATTCCCTGCATAACGCCGCTGGAGATGACCAGCTTCTTCACCGGTGCAGCCTTTACCTTGGGCCCGCTGTCGCCGAAGATGCTGTCCATGACATTACCGCTGCTGCCAAAGTCCGATCCGGCCACACCGAACCCGGCCAGAGACGGCTCCTTCTCGGAGACCATCCTGATTTCGTGCGGAATCCGGGTGGGCGCCGTGAGCTGATTGTTCATCATCTCCGACTTCACCGGGGCTTGGTGTACTTCCGGCGGCGGCGGCGGGGGCGGCGGCGGGGGCGGCGGCGGAACCGTCAGCGCCATCTGCATGGCCGCCTTGGGCAACGCCTCGGGATAGATCAGAGGTATCAGAATCAGCAGAATCAGAATTACACCTTCCACGATAAACAGCGGAACCATGTATTTTCCGAGCCTGCTCTTGATTTTGCCTCCGGATTCAAACGTGGAGTCTTCAAACATGGCCAGCCTCGAATCGAGTGTTTGCTTACCTCTACTTAGACACCGGGCAAAGCCAAAATGTTCCCGGTATCAAAACCTTATCAACCTTATCACAAAAGCGCGGCCCATCACGACCAGAACTGCGCTTTCCCTGAAAAAACGCCTGCAAAAAGGTGGCAAAATGCCGCCCCCCACCTATACCCTGGGGCGTTTTGCGGCCGGAAGCACCGTCACCTTGCCCCGCCGGGTACGCCACTCCTGCCAGGCCACCAGCATGGGCGCGGCGATGGCAATCGAAGAGTACGTCCCGATAAGAATACCCACAACCAGCGCAAAAGAAAAGCCGTTCAGCACCTGGCCGCCAAAAATAAACAGGGACAGAACCGTCAGGAAGGTCAGCCCCGAAGTCAGAACCGTCCGGCTCAGGGTCTGGTTGATGCTGCGATTGACCACGTCGGGCAGCGATTCCCGCCGGCTCAGGCGCAGATTCTCCCGGATGCGGTCAAAAACGACAATTGTGTCGTTCATCGAATAGCCAACCAGCGTCAGGATGGCCGCGATGACGGTCAGGCTGATCTCCTTGTTCAGCAGCGCGAAGGCGCCCACGGTGATCAGCGTGTCATGGAAGCAGGCCACCACCGCCGCCACCCCGTAGATCAACTGGAAGCGGAACCAGAGATAGACCAGCATGCCGGCCATCGAGTAGAGCGTAGCCAACAAAGCCTGTTTTTCCAGCTGCTTGCCGACCGTGGGACCGACCACCTGCACATTCCGCACGGCGAAGGGATTGTCGTAGTGCGCTTGCAGCGCGCCCACAATCTGCTGGCGGCCGGCATCCAGCGAGCTCTCATCCTGCTGCTCAGGCAAACTGATGAGCACCTCGTTCCCGCTGGTCTCATCTACGGCCTTGAAGGTCTGGATGCTGGCATCCTTGATGCCCGCCGCCGACATGGCCTGGCGAATCCGGTCGGTATCCGGGGTCTTGTCAAACCGCACCTGCACCTGCGTGCCGCCTTGAAAGTCCACGCCCAGCGGCACCGGGCTGCCGATGGTGCGCATGTGCATGCCCATCGAGATGAGGCCGGCCACGCTGAAAATCAATGAAAAGCCAAGGAAATACCACTTCAGCCTCAGCCAATCCACATTCACGCCACGAAATAATTCCACTCGCTTCTCTCCGCTTCCTGGGAGGCTGAAACCCCTGTGGATTCCAGCACTCAATTCTCGTAGTCCCTTAGTCCCTAGTCCCTTAGTCCCTAATCCCTAGATTGACACCAGTTCTCCGGGCTTCATCTTGTTCAAATGAGCATCGAAGATGACCCGCGAAACAAAGACCGCCGTGAACAGATTTGCCGCCAGGCCGACGGTCAGGGTGGTCGCGAATCCCTTCACCGGCCCGGAGCCAAAGATGAACAGGATGGCCGCTGAGACGATGGTGGTCACGTGGGTGTCGACGATGGTGACCCAGGCATGGGCAAAGCCCTGCTCCACGGCCGCCGCCGCCGCTTTGCCGGCGCGCACCTCTTCCCGGATGCGCTCGAAGATCAGCACATTCGAGTCCACGCCCATGCCGATAGTCAGAATCACTCCGGCGATGCCCGGCAACGTCAGTGTGGCCCCTGACGCCCCCATGAACCCCAGCAGGACTATCAGGTTCAGGATGAGCGCCAAATCGGCGTTGATGCCCGAGCCGCGGTAATAGAAGAGCATGAAGGCCATCACTACCAGAATTCCCACGATGGCCGCCGTAATTCCCTGGCGAATCGAGTCCGCGCCCAGCGACGCGCCCACAAAACGCTTTTCCAGTTGCTGCAACGAGGCAGGCAGGGCGCCGGTGCGCAGCAGCTTGGAAAGCGCCGCAACTTCATCCGGCGTGAAGGTGCCTTCAATCTCGCCCCGGTCGCGAATGGCGTTCTTGATAACCGCCACCTCGCGGACGCGGTCGTTCATCACCACCGCCATGTTGCGGCCTACGTTCTTGCTGGTGTAGTCGTAGAACTTGTCCCCGGCTTCGTTGGTCAGCGTGAACTCGACCTCTCTCTGGCCGGTGTTGGGATTGATGCCCGGATCGGCGGTGCGGAAGTCGTTGCCGGCCACGACTGAGGCGCGCTGCAACACATACACGCTCTCCGCCATGGAACCGCCTTCCATCACCCCGGAAAACTTCTTCAGTTCCTGGTCCGCCGGAATGCTGCCGCCCACGCTGGCCGCCGCTTCCTGCTCGTCCTTATAAGGTCCGCCGACTACCGCGTGAATCTCCAGCCGGTTCGTGCCCTGAATAATGCCCTCGATCTGGCTTTCGTTTTCCACGCCCGGCAGGTCCACCAGAATCTGGTTGTCTCCCAGGCCGTACTCTTGAATCTGCGGCTCGCTGATGCCCAGCGCGTCCACGCGGTCGCGGAGGGCCTCGATGGCCTGAGAATCAGTCTTCTTCTCCAGCGCCGTCACCAGCAACGGCTTCATGGTCAGCGTAAAGCTCCCCGCTTCTTCGCCTCCGGCCACGTCGTATTCGTTGGTGTACTTGGACTCCAGCAGCAGGCGCACGTCATTGGACTTGTCCGCCGGCGCGCCCTCCACCTTGATCAGCGTGGCCTTGGCCGGATCGGGCTTGTAAACCTGCGAATAGCTCAGGCTGGCCGTATTCAGATCCTGCTTGATGAGCGCCACGGTGTTGTCTGTTTCGGCGTTGACCGCTTCCTCTACCTTGACCTGCAAGATCAGGTGAGCGCCGCCGCGCAGGTCCAGGCCAAGATGAATGCGCTTGGTCATGTCATCCATCAGGGCCTTGCCGGTGAACCCCGACGGCACCCCGAAGATGCCGTAGACGCAGACCACCAAAACCGCAACTATCAGGAGAATTTTGTTATTGAGATTCTTCTTCATCGTCCCGTTTCTCTAGTTCGATACAGTGAACACTGTTCACTGTTTCCTGCCTTTACGACCCTGAAAGCACATCCTGCGTGGTTACCGAGGCAATCGCGTTCTTGGCCACTTCCAGCTTGACGCCGTCCGGCGCCACGCGAATCACGATGACATCGTCCTTGATGGAGAGGATGATGCCGCGAATGCCGCCTGCCGTGGTCACCCGGTCGCCGGCCTTGATCGCGGCCAGCATCTGCGCCCACTGCTTCTGCCTCTTCTGCTGCGGACGGATCATCACCAGGTACAGGATCGGAATGATCAGCAGGATGGGAAGCATCGCAAAGCCGCCTCCGCCTCCTGCGGCCTGCACGAACACCCACAAAGCTAAACTCGTTGCCACGCTCATCCTTTACTCGCCCCTCTGCTCAATCTGGAGCCACAAAACGGCTCCGTTCTTCAGGGCACAGACACACCCAGCCATCTGCCGGGCGCCCGCGAAAAATTTTGTCTCCGGGAATCTTCCAGACTGGTCCGGGCCGTTCATTGCATAAGTCCCAGACACGCGGCCAATCATCGAGATCGCCGGTTCGGCTGCCGCTCGCTGTGGATTGAAACACCACCCTGCCAAGCACCCGCCCGCGACCCAACTGCCGTCTGCTTCCTGTTCGACACAGCCATCCCTTGGAAGCCGCATCACAAGGCCGCGCCAAATTTCGCGCACAGACCTGCCCGGAATCCAAAGGAGTGCCTTCATAGATAAGATACGCGCCGACCGGGGCCTGTCAAGGCGGACCGTGGACAGTGAATAGTGAACAGTGGACAGCGGGCAGTTTAAGAGGTCAGTATTCCGCGGTAAGCCTTCCGTTTTCAGCCGCCAGACATTGGGCGGTTTCGGCCCTGGCAAGCGGCCTGGCTCTCAAACTGACCACTGATCACTGACCACTCATCCCTGCATTTCAAGCCCTTTCCGGACATTTATAAAACCCTTACGAATTTCGTACTCCATTCTTACCGGCGCCGGTTTCTGCTGGGAATAGAAGGCTTTCTGCTCTGGATGCGCCAGCCGCCCTTGCTTTGGCCGCCGGAGAGCAGAAACAGGAGTTCATGCGATGCACACATCGGATTCGAATTTGATCGGGTTGATTCTGATGGGGCTGTCTGTGGCTTTCATGCTCTGGGTGCTGTGGAATTTCCACAAGGCCGAGCGAGAACGGTAGTATATCCGAAGGTCATAATCCTAACGTATCCAAACGCGCTATTTCGGCTTGGGTACCGGAGCCGCCACCGGCGTCTCCGCCTCGTCGCCTGCCTCCTTCACCAGCACCACCGAACCGGGAACAATGTCGAAACTCACCGGCTCTTTGCCGGTGGGGTGATAGGTGACGCGCAACGGCTCGCGCTGCCACTCGGGGAGGCCGCAGGCTGGGTCGGGGTGATTATCGGGGTCGTAAGCCGCCAGCTTTTTAGCCAGCAGCGCCTTGCGCACCGCCACCTGCGCCACCATGGCGTAGAGGCTCTTGCCGCTGGCCGTCACGCCGCAATAGGCCCCGTAATCGCGGAACCATACCACCTGGCTCACGCCGGGGGCGTAGTCCGGCAGTTTCAGGGGGGCCGCGCGGCCAGTCACGCGGTCTACCAGCAGCCACGGGCCGCGCTGCCACACCCAGGGGCTTGCCGCCCGGGCGCTGCTGGCCGCAGGGGAGGGCGCCGGCTTGACGCCGGCAGTTGCTTTATCGCCAGTCTTGCCAGCGGTCGCGGAGCCATCGCTCGGCAAAGAATCATTCAGCTTGATCGCGCTCCGCACCACGAAGCTGCGGTCGGTCACGTCGTGAGCGTCGCCGGTGGTCCACTCTTTCACAACGCCGTCCACCAGCAGGGCGCGGACCTTCAGCTCGTTCTCGCCGGCAGCCGCACCGGCCGGGTCGCCAGCTTTGGAGTACGGCACATTCCGCGCCGCCCCCAGCACAACTATGTGTCCCTTATGTTGCGGGGCAGCCGCAAACGCCGGAATAGCGGCAAAAAAAGCCGCAAGAATTGCCAAAACTACAATCCGTTCGCCGACTCTCATGAGTTTCCCTCCATGGTAGTAAACACAAATCTGCAGGAGAAAAACGGTACGTGCTGTAACGCATACCCAAATCGATTAGAATCAATCGAGGTTCAATGTCCGAGGTTACACCTTGCCAATACCTATACATTATGCAACAAGGTCTTAAGGTACTCTGTCTTTTCTTTCCTCAGACTATCCTTATAATAATTCGTTACCTAAGGCCATATTTTCTGAATATCCGGTCAACGTCAACTTGGAATTTCGCGCTCTCTTCCAAGGATCCCTCAAATAACACATCAACCATAAACATCGTGCCGTTTTCAATAATTTTTACTTTCCCATTCTCCTTTATATTTGGCCGATAACGACTACGACTAAACGCCTCATTGAAGACATTCACCATCTGTGATTTGTCTGTTTCGAGGTTAGCTCCCTTTGACGGGGTATAGCCGTCAAATACAATCCGTTGCGCGATGTCCATCGATCAATACCCTCCAAAACATAAGGATAATGGCACGTTGTCCTGACAGTGTCAAGGCTGAGCCCGTTAGCTCATATATAGCCAAGGCTGCGCGCCCCATCCTTCGCGCTTTTTGCGAAGGGTAGGAAACCACGAACCCCATTCGGCGAACTGTTCCCTATTCTCTGTTCCCTGCTCTCTCCACCGCCCGCGCCACGCGAAACGCCTTTGCCTCGTTCAAATGCGCGGCCAAAATTTGCATTCCTACCGGCAAACCGGCCTTCGTCGCGCCGCACGGCACCGTCACGCCGCAGATTCCAGCCAGGCTGGCCGTCACCGTGTAAATGTCAGCCAGGTACATGGCCAGCGGGTCGTCCGTCTTCTCGCCCAGCCTGAAGGCCGCGGTGGGCGCGGTGGGGGTGACGATCGCATCCACCTCGGCAAAGGCTCGCAAAAATTCCTCGGCCAGCAGGCGCCGGACTTGTTGCGCTTTGAGGTAGTAGGCGTCATAGTAGCCCGCGCTCAGTGCATAGGTTCCCAACAGGATGCGCCTCTTGACCTCCGCGCCGAAGCCCTCCTCGCGCGAGTGCCGGTACATGTCGGCAAGAGTCGCCGCGTCCTTTGAGCGAAGTCCGTAGCGCACGCCGTCAAAACGCGCCAGATTGGCGCTGGCCTCGGCCGTGGCGATCAAATAATACGTCGGAATCGCGTACCGGGTATGCGGCAGCGAGACCGGCTTGATTGCGCAGCCCGCCGCCTTCAGCGCGGCAATGCCCTTTTCAATGGCCGCGCGCACTTCGGGATCAAGTCCTTCGCCGTAGTATTCCGCCGGAACGCCGATGCGCAGTCGCTCCGCGCCTTTATCGCTCTCGGCAGCATAGTCCGGCACCGGGGCCGGCGAACTGGTCGCGTCCTGCGCGTCGTGCCCGGCAATCACGCCCAGCATTGTTGCGGCGTCGTGCACGTTCGAGGCAAACGGCCCCACGCGATCCAGCGAAGAGGCAAAGGCAATCAGCCCGTAGCGCGAGACGCGCCCGTAGGTCGGCAGCACGCCCACCACCCCGCAAAAGCTGGCCGGCTGGCGAATCGAGCCGCCCGTGTCGGAGCCCAGCGTGGCCACGGCCAGGTTGGCCGCCACCGCCGCCGCCGAGCCGCCCGAAGACCCGCCCGGAACCCGCTCCGTGTCTACTGGATTTCTTACCGGCCCGTAGGCCGAGTTCTCTGTCGAGCTGCCCATGGCGAACTCGTCGCAGTTCAGCTTGCCCAGCAGCACCGCGCCCGCCGCTTCCAGTTTGGCCACTGCCGTTGCGTCGTAGGGCGGATGATAGCCATACAGAATCTTTGACCCAGCCGTCGCCGGAGCGCCCTTCATCACCAGAACGTCCTTGATGCCCACCGGAATCCCGGCTAAAACTCCGAGCGGGTCGCCCTTGGCCGCCGCATCGTCCACCTTCGCGGCCTGGGCAAGAGCGCGCTCTTTGGTCAGACACAGGTAGGCGTTCAGCCGCGGATTTTTCTTCTCGATCCGCTCGTAATAGCTGGCGGCGAGATCAATGGCTTTGGTGCGGCCAGAGGTGATTTCGGCGCGCAATTCCGCCAGCGTCTTCGGCTTCTCCACAAAATTCTCGGCAGGTTTGGCTTCGCTGTCCAAAGGAATCTTCCTCATTTCCTGGCCTGTCCTGGCCTTGATTGCAGCCTGTTTTTCACCTGTTGCACGACAAATTCCGGGTGCCCCACCCTCGCCGCGTTCTTGTTTTTGCGGCTAGGGTGGGATGTGCAGCGCCTACCGCTCAATCACCTTGGGAACCTTGAAGAAGACCCCGTCGCTCTCCGGCGCTTGCGGCATCACCACAGCGCGATCCAGCGAGGGCACGGGCTGATCGGCGCGCAGTTCGCTCGCAACCGATCCCTCCTGCAACTCGCTCACCTGGGCCAGCGGCGTCACGCCCTTCGTATCCAGCTCGTTCAACTGCGCCACGTAGTCCAGAATGGCGTTCAAATCGCGCAGCATCGCCGGAGTCTCCTCTGGCTTCAGTTCCAGGTGGGCCAACTCGGCCACCCGCTGCACGTCTTCCACGGTCACTTTGGCGGTCATTGCAATCCCCATGCGCGGCCTTCGGAACGCGTCTCCAGTGAAGGCCCGATGATAGAGTATAACTTTTTTTGTTTGTCTTTCCGCCCCAGCGCCGGCTCAGTCCACAATGAGCGTGAGTGTGATCTGGTGCGGAACGCCGTTTGAGGTTGCGGTGACGACCACAGAATAAGTCCCCGACGAAGTGGTGCCGGAGCCGGCGCCCGGAACGGATCCTCCCGAGATGACTCCCGAGGAGGTGCAACTGGAGACACCCCCGGCAAAAATCGCCAGCAGCGCAACCAGCAGCAACGCCTTGCGCCTCCGCATCCGCGCAAATGGAATCAGCGCCAGCCCGCAGGCCAGCGGAAGAGCAGGCCACGCGAGCGGGGGCGAGGAGCTGACCGAGGCCGTGGTGAGCCCGGTGGCAATCTCCACCTCTTCGTTCCCCGTCGTGTTGGCGGGAATGCCCTCGCTGGTGGGGTTGAAGGTACACGCCGAATCAGGGGGCAGCGAGCCGCACTGGAAGGTGAAGACGCCATGGGAGCCATTGAGCGGAGTAACCAGCAACGTGTAGTAAGCGGTCTGGCCGTTGGCGACGGCCTGGCTGGATGAGCCGGAGGGTACAAGGCCGAAATCGAAGCCCATCCCCGACAAGGGCACAAACGATCCCGTCGGCAGCGCGCTGCTCGTCACAATCAGGCTCCCGCTCTGCGCTCCGGCGCTGGTGGGCGCAAATTCCACGACCGCCGTGCAACTGGCCCCGGCGGCAAGCGTCGAAGTGCAGCTCGTGCTCACCAGTTTGAATCCCGCCGTGACCGCGAGAGCGAGACTGCCGAGGCTGTTCACGTTGTCGGGGTTGGTCAGGGTCACCGTGACGGGGCTGCTGAGCAGGCCCACCCCGGTTTCAGAACTTCCTGACTGATCAGCAAAGTTGACGACGCTGGGCAGAGCCTGCACCGAGCCCGGCGTTCCGCCCGTCCCGCTCAGCGGAATCACGGTCGAAGCCGTCAGCGAGGGCGAGGCGATGGTCAGCGTGCCGGTGTACGGCCCTTTGAGCGAGGGCGAAAAGATCACCCCGGTGGAGCAGCTTGCTCCGGCGGCCAGGCTCGTGCCGCAGGTGTTCTGCACCAGGCTGAAGGGAGCCGTGGCCGTCAGCGTGAGTGAAGTGGCCGCGGAGCCTCCGTTGTTGGTCAGCGTCACCGGCAGGGCCGGGCTCTGCTGGCCCGGCGTCACGATGGAGAAGACAAGCTGCGTCGCGCTTACGCTGAGCCCCGCCGGAGTCTGCCCGGTGCCGCTCAGAGTGACCGTAACCGGCGCAACGCCGGAGGTGGATGAGCTGACCACCAGCGATGCCGATGCACCGCCTGCCGCCGTGGGAGTAAAAGTCACCTGCACCGTGCAATTGGAAGCGCCCGCGGCCAGCGTGCTGCATGTAGTCGCGCTACAGGCGTTGGGGCTGCATGAGAAGCTGCTCGCTGAGAGCCCGTTGATCTGAAAGCCCACATTGGCCAGCGGCGCTCCGCCGGTGTTGCTCACGGTCAACGTCTGCGCCGAGCTGGACTGGCCCACCGTCACCGCCGCAAAAATCAAACTGGTCGCGCTTGCGCCCAGCGCCGGCGCAGCCACGCCCGTCCCGCTCAAGGCCACCGTCTCCGGCTGGGTGCGCGTTGCGTCCATGATGCTCAGCGTGCCGGTCTGCGCGCCCGTCGCGGTGGGGTCAAATTGCACGCTGATTGCGCAACTGGAGTTTGCCGCCAGGCTGTTGGCGCAGTTGTTGGTCTGCTGAAAAGCTCCGCTCACTGAGATGACAATGGAAGCCAGCGGCACGCCGCCGCTGTTGGTTAGCGTCACCGTCTGCGCGCTCGATAGCTGCCCGGTGACCGTTCCGGAAAAGGTCAGCGTGGTGGTTGAAAGCGCATCGGTGGGCGCGGCCAGCCCCGTTCCGCTCAGCGCCACGCTCTGCGTCCACGGCGCATCGGTAAAGGTCAGCGCGCCCGTGGCCGCTCCGGTTTGCGCAGGCGTAAAGGTCAATGTCAAATTGCAGGAGTTGTTCGCCGCCACCGAACTGCCGCAGGCGTTGCTGGCAATCGTAAACGGCCCGGTGAGGCCGCTGGTAAACGAAATGGCTGTCGAACTGCTGTTTGTGGCCGTCACCTGCAAAGCCGTCGAAGTGGTCTCTACCTGCCAGCCGCCAAAGGAAAGAGTGGAAGGGCTCAGGCTCATCACGCCCGACGCCGCGCCCATTCCGCTCAGCGAAACCGTCACCGCTCCTCCGGCGACATTGGCGTTGACGGTCAACTCTCCCGTCCGGCTGCCCGTCTGCGTGGGCGTAAACGTGACCTGAATCGCGCAGGTTGCCCCCGCGGCCACCGTGGCGCCCTGGCAGTTGTCGGTCTCGCTGAAGTCCCCGCTCACGGTGATCACCCCCGGCGTCAGAGCAATGGTTCCCGTGTTTTTCAGGGTCACCGTCTGCGCGCTGCTGAAGGTGCCGTACACCTGGCTCGCGAAGGTCAGCGTGGACGGGGTCGCGGTGGCCGTCGTCACGGTCTCCGTCGCCGTCCACAAGGGGTTGACCCAGATGCCGCGCCCGTAGGTCGCCGCCACCAGATCATGCACGCTGGCCGATGCCGGCTCGGCGCTCAGTTCCACCACCGGCGCATCTGGCAGCCCGCTTCCGAAGGCCGACCAGCAATCGAAGGGCGTGCTGGCACAGCTTGCAATCTGCCGCGTCGAAAAGACTCCTTCGTCGGTGGCGATGTACACCGTGTTGGCGTCCTGCGGGTCCACCACCAGGCTATTGGCTGGAGTCAAGGGCAGGTTGGCCGTCAGCGCCGTCCAGTGCGCCCCGCCGTCGGTGGAGCGGTACACCGTCTGCACGATTTCCGAAAGGACCGAAATCCCCGCCACCGTCGCATACACTGTCTGCCCGCTGGTGTCGTGCGGGTCAATATACAGGCTGGAGATGTCAAACCCGTAGTAGTTCATCGCGTGGGTGTTGTTGGTCACCGCATTCAGCGCTGTCACGTCCGTCCACGCGGACCACGCGCCGGTGGCGGAGTTGTAGGTCGCGCTCAGCACATGGCCGGGCAGCGCCGCGCCTCCATTCGCCGAGCCGTACATGCCCACATAAACCACTTCGCCGCCCGAAGGCAGCGCCGCTGAAACGGGCAGCGCCATCGCCGCCATCGAGCGGATCAGCGCGTCGCCGCTGCACGGGCCGCTCGACGCATGGTCATCAAAAATGGGGCTGATGGCGTCACTGGAACTCCAGCTCGCGCCGCTGGCCGGGCCGCGCCACATCCTGCACGTGCCGATCAGCAGCTTGCTGTCGTCCAGCGGGTCCACCAGAAAGGGAGCCGGCGCGCTCATGCTCAGCCCATCCCCGCCCACATCCGCATCCGTGACCACCGGAGTTGTTCCAAACGCCGCCGGCGTGCAGGGAGTCGTCTGCGAGCACCGGTAGATCGACACTCCCTCCTGGTTGTTCACGTACCAGTTCGTGGTGGTCACTGGATCAATCGCCACCGGCCCGCCCTCGCCGCTCAGAATCTCCGGCCAGTCCGTCGTCGTCCCAGTGGTGCTCTTGACCCCGGCGGTTCCAATGGCTCCCAGTCCGGCCATCATCGTGTAGGGCGTCGCCCCCGCCTGCGACATGCTGACCACTTCGGCCAGCGAGCCCAGGCTTCCGTTCAGATTCTGAAAATGCGTGTCGTCGCTTGCGTTGCACGCCGTTCCCGTCTCGCCGATGGCGTCTGTCGAGCGCCACAACCCGCTGTCGTTGCCCACAAAAATCTCCAGCGGATTGCTCGCATTCCAGGCCAGCGCATGCTGGTACTCGCCCACCTCGGCGCAGAATCCAACCGTTGAGTTGGTTGTATTCCGCCACCTGCATCCCTGCGAATAAGGACAAGCCGTCTTCCACAGATCGTTGGCCCCGGCCAGCAGGTTGGTCGTCTGTCCGGAGGGAACCGCGGCCAGCGTCAGGTTGTAGTCGCCGTTCAAAATCGTGGCCGGTCCCTGCAAGGTGCTGGTCTCCAGCGCCGCCGTCTGCCATTGCTGGGCAAAGGTGATCGTCTGGTTGGCGCAGGCGCCCGCGCTCGCCGCGCACAGGTCCTGCCAAATTCCCTGGTCCTGGTTGTAGTAGTCCACCGTCCAGGCAAAGGTGTCGCCGGTCTGTAGATTCACCGCCAGCGCGCCGCGAAAGATGGGGCAGCCGATTGACCCTTCATAGCCGGAATTTGTGGTGGGGCAAAGCCCCGCGCTGGTCATCAAGCCCGCGCCCGGCTGATTCGCAATCCTTGTCCAGGTGATGCCGTCCGCCGACTGGTAGTAGCCGTGGAAGCGCACCGCCGCCACAAACAGTTGCCGCACCGGGTTCCACACCACCGCGGTTGCCGCATTTCCGTCGGGCAGCACAAAAGCGTCGCTCGTGCTCGGCCCCTGCACGTCCCCGGCTGCGCCATCCGTAATCCGCGCCAGCGACCAGGTGGCTCCGCTGTCAGAGGAGTAGTACAGCCCCTCGTAGCTCTGCCTCGGCCACTCCGCATTCACCAGCGTGCCTTCATAGGCCTGCGAGAGCGCCATCACCACCAGTTGCTGGTTGGCCGTACTCCACGCAAAGCCGGCAGTTCCCTCCCCGACAAAGCTGTAGAACTGGTCCACCGTAGTCGAGATCAGGCTCCAGGTGGTTCCCCCGTTGGTGGAGCGCAGGATTCCGGCCCCGTAATAAGAATCCAGCGCGTCATTCGGGTCGCCGGTCCCGGCCAATATCACTCCCGTGCCGCCCGGCTGCACGCTCAGCGCTCCAATACTGATGGAGGTGCCCGCCGCGCCGCCCATCCCCGCCGCCTCGTCGGTCAGCGGGATAAAGCTGATGTTGGCGGTGCTGGTTGTATCCGCATTCTGCGACTTCCACACCCCGCCGCCCGTGGTTCCCACGTAGAGAGTGTTGCCAGTCGTGTCCGAGGGGTCCAGCGCCAGCGCTGAGACGCGCCCCGTGACCAGGCCAAAATTTTGCGATTGCACGGCCGTGGGGCCTATCGGCAGCCAGGTTGCGGTTTCACTTCCCTGCGCCATTGCCTGCGCGTCAGGTTCGGCCGCTGCCGTTTGCGCGCTCCGCCGGAAAGCTCCCGCACCCGCCCAGGCCGTCGCCCCGCCGTGCGACGAATCTCGCGTCTGGTCTCGATTCCAGCCACGCTGTGCCAGGAACCGCTCCGCCTGAACCACCCGCGGAGGCAGATTAGCCCGCCGCGCCGCCGCCCTCGCCGCATCTGTCGCGGCGGTTCCCTGCTCAGTTGTTCTTGTCTCTTGGGGTACGCCAGGCGCAGCCGCTATCGCCGTCAAAGCTAGTGTTATCAGCCACTTGCCGGCCTTGTGAGCGCCCCGCCCCGCCGCCGCACATGGCCGCTCACAATCCCCCGCCCTGCCGCCGGGGGCAGCTTCACCGTAAGGCCGCTCGATTGCCCAAATGCTCACACGCAGTCCTGACTGCGATTCCGGCTTCCTCTCTCATTTATCGGCAAACTCTGAGAAGGACTTGATCGAAATCCTGTAGCCTGCAACGTGCGAAACACGCAGCTTACGGGAACAAATTTGCTTGGATTATAGACCTCTCATTAGACAATTGGCTGGACTACGCTGGCGAGAAGCGTTTTTTCTTTTGCCCGCCTCCTCAAACCCGCCTCCTCAAAGTAGCTGCTGCTCTTCTCAGCCGCTGTTCTGGCAAATGTACCCTGCGGCATCGAACTTCTTAGCCGTCGAAGTCGCCGTCATGGTCCGCACCAGCCCGAATACCGGCCGGTTGAACCAGGGTCGGTCGTGCCTGCCCACAATAGCCCAGGCAATTCCCGCATAGCCGTTCGGGTCGCGCCCGTCCAGCTCGTAGCGGTCGTTCAACTCGACCGCCCATTCGAAGGCGCGGGCCGGGTCCGGCGCCCATTCCAGAATCTTCTTCGCCCAGTACATCCGCATATACCCATGCATCCAGCCCGTCTCCACCATCTCCCGCTGGGCGGCATTCCACAGCTCATCCGCCGTCTCGGCACGTTCCAGTTGCTCCAAGCTGTAGCGGTAACGGCGCGGGTCGCCCGCGTGCTCTATCAGCGTCTTTCTGGCCCATGGAGCCGCGCACTCCCAGTTGTCGTACTCCGGCTCATGGCGCACAAACAGAACAGCCAGCTCCCGCCAGCCGATCAGCTGTTCCAGAAACCTGTCGCGTGCGGCGGCTGATGCCTTGCCCTGTTTCACTGCCTTCTCCACGGCCAGCGCAACCGTCAACGGCCCGATATTGCCGAAGTGCAGGTAGGGCGACAGCCGGCTCGTTCCCTTCATCTCCGGGTGATTGCGTGTTTCCTCGTAGTCCTTCAATTCCAACCCGACAAACTCGCGCAGCCGCTTGAGCGCCGCGTGCGTTCCCCCGGTAAAGCTGTCCACAGGCCCCACCCGGCGGTCGAGCTTGCGGAATCCCTTCGTAATGTCTTCAGAAAGTGGAAAGCCCGGAAGAGCCCTCCCCGGTTTCCACCCATGCAGCGGAGCAATGTTCGGCGGCGTAACCAGGTAATTGGGCAATTGCGCCTTCAGATGCGGCCGGAAGTGGTGCAGCAATACAAAGCTGCGGTTGAAGATCGCGGAAGGAACCACCACGTCGGCGTCCACCGTCCAGAACGGAATCTTCAGCTTCTTCGCCAAAACGCGACGCCAGCGCTCCGGCTCTCTGCAGGGGTTCTCGTCGCCAATCAGCAGCGCCGCATCCACCTCCGCCAGAAACGCCGCCAGAGAATCCGGCGGACGCCGCACCACAAAGCCCACCCCGCGCTCCGCTGCATCCACGTCCACATCCCGCAATCCCTGGGCCATGAAGTAGTAGTGGCGCAGATTGGCATGGGGGTAATTCGGAGTTACCGCAAAGTAAACCACCACTGGCAACCCCAGCAGGTTTCCTGCCTCGATGGCCGCATCGAGCGCCGGATTGTCCACGATGCGCATCGCCCGTTGCATCCAATAGACGACGCACTTGCCTCCCTTGAGCGGCGCGCATCCGCGACGGACCTGGACGCGAGGCTGGTCAGCCAGCCGGGCAAGCTCCGTTGCCATCTGAGCAGCATGTAGCACAGGATTCATCTGGTGGAATCGTATACCATCGTTCCATGAAAGCGCGTGCCGGAATACATCCAATGCTTCTATCAGAGGCAGCTAGAAAAATTCTTCGTCCTCTAGGAATTTTTCAAAAAGGCCGTTCTCGAACATGGTTTGCGGATCAAGGCTGGTGGATGATCGCGGTTGAGTTTCAGCCCAGCAGTTGGTCCCGAGGGTCATATCTGAACGTCGGCTGTATGTGGCTATGGAACGTTCAGCCGTTTATTTCTTTTGATCTGGGGTATCGAGTTGAAGAGTTCTACCATTTTGAGAGCGCGGAACAGTTCGGCCCCATTGCCGAGAAGCTAGCACGGCGCGCGGCAAAGGAGGTCATACGTTATCGCGAATTGTTTCCAACCATACGCAATGTTTCCGACTATTACAGAAAAAACATCCCTAACATAGGCTGGCCTAGTTTCAATGCAGCTGTGGCTCACGGTCTCTCTGGGCGCATTGAGGCAGCCAAACATCTCTTCGGTAGGTGGGACGATGAGGCTAAAGATGATCCTCAATGGGTCAAGGAGACACGTATATATGCCAAACAACTTTCGATGATTGTTGAAGATCAGGAGCAATTCAGGAACTTGATTACGGCACGGATCATGCAGACACGGAAGTTGCAAAAATATCCGGCAATAGCAGAAATTAACTTTATGGCAAAGGAATGAAGCCGAGCGCGAATTCCAAGTCTCGATTTTGATGCCAGAAAAAAGGGCTGCACCTCAGGCACCCCTCATTCATATAGTTTGAATCTGTATCGCTTGGCGGCCACTGTCCACTGACCACTGACCACTGTCTCTACCAGCTTCCCCACGCCCTACTGATGTAGTCCGTCAAAGTCATCGAGATTAGAACCAGGAACATGAAGATGCCGGCAAAAATGGTCAGCTTGGTCAGCTTGGTGCTGTACCACACATGCATGAAAAACAGCACCACCAGCACCGCCTTGGTAGTTGCAATAGCCAGCGCGATGACGGGATTCCACAAGCCCAGGTCCACATACGAAGCCCACACCGTGAGCGCCGTGCCCACCAGCAGCGCAAAAAGAATCACCAGGTAGACCCCGGGCCCCACAATATGCCGCGCTTCTTCGTTGTGTCCGCTCATGTGATGATTCCTCGAAATCTTTCGGCTAGTCTCTCAGTCCCTAGTCCCTAGTCCCTAGTCCCTAGTCCCTCAGTCCCTAGTCCCTGCTCTTCGTCAATGTCTGCTTATCAGATACAACAACGCAAAGAGATAAATCCACACAATGTCGATGAAGTGCCAGTACAGCCCGAAGTTCAACACAAATGTCTCGTGCCCCGTCGTGTAAGCCCCGGCGTGCGCGCGCAGAATCATGAATCCCAGAATCCCGATGCCGACAATCATGTGCAGCGCGTGCATCCCGGTCATCAGAAAGTAAAGCGAGAAATATAGCTCGGTGTGCCGCGCCATGTCCGGCGCGAGAGGCTTGTCGTGATACTCCGCATAGACTTCGGGGTTCGACTGCGGATCAAGAAACGATTGCAGGCTGTAGTGAAATCCGGGAACGTGATGCATCTCGATCTTCTCCCGGTATTCAACAGTTTTGATGCCCAGAAAAACCAGCCCCAGGAAAAAAGTCAGTGCCAAACAGATCACCAGCCCGCGCCTGCGCCGCGTCTGCGCGCACCACACGCCCATGGCCATGGTGAAGCTGGAGAAGATCAGCACCGCCGTGTTGGTCGCGCCCCACACCACGTTCAACTGGTGCGAACCGGAAACAAAGGCCGGATAATACCAGTTGCGGTAGACCAGGTAAGCGGTGAATAAGCCGCCGAAGAACATCACTTCCGTCAGCAGAAAAAGCCACATCGCAAAGCCCGCGGCGTCGGCCTGTTGTTCGGCGGAGCTGAAGTGATGGCGCAGATAGGCCGGGTGCTCCTCGTGAGCGGAGGGAGCGATGTTAGCGGGGCTATCCGGCATGGTGCGCCTCCTTTTTCTGCTGCGCTTCCAGCCACTCGTAATCGTAGGCCTCGTGATCCATCACCGGCATCTCGGCAAAGTTCTCCGTCAGCGGCGGCGACTGCGTCTGCCACTCCAGCCCCGTCGCCTGCCAGGGATTGTCACCCGCAATCGCGCCGTAGCGCAGCGACCAAACGAGATAAAGCACCGGCAGCAGGTACCCCACGCCCAGAATCGTCGCGCCCGCCGTGGAAAAAACATTCAGAATCTGAAACTCCGGCGGATACGATGCGTAGCGCCGCGGCATCCCCAGCATCCCCAGAATGAACTGCGGAAAGAATGTCAGATTGAATCCCACAAAGGTGATCACCGCCGCCATTTGCGAGAGCTTCTCCGGATACATTCGCCCCGTCATCTTGGGCCACCAGAAGTGAATCCCCGCCAGAAACGCCATCAGCATTCCGCCCACCATCACGAAATGAAAATGCGCCACGATGAAGTACGTCTCCGTCAGGTGAATGTCGGTACCCGAGGAGCCGAGAAAAACTCCGGTCATGCCGCCGATGGTGAACAATCCGAGAAATCCGAAGGCGTAAATCATCGGCGTCTCAAATGTAATCGACCCCTTGTAGAGCGTGAAGGTCCAGTTGAAGATCTTGATGGCCGAGGGCACCGCCACCAGCATGGTCAGCAGCGAAAACACCAGCACGGCATAGTTCGAGATGCCCATGATGAACATGTGATGCGCCCACACAAAGAATCCGAAGACCGCAATGGCCACCGAGGAAAACGCCACCGCCGTGTAGCCGAAGACGCGCTTGCGGCTGAAGGTGGAGATCACCTCCGAGATCACTCCCATGCCCGGCAGAATCATGATGTACACCGCCGGATGCGAGTAGAACCAGAACAAATGTTGAAACAACAGCGGGTCGCCGCCCTTGGTGGGATCGAAAACGCCGATGCCTAGCGTGCGCTCGAGAGCGATCAGCACAATGGCGATGGCCACCACCGGCGTGGCTAGCACCATCAGAATGCTGGCCGCGTAGTTTGCCCAGATAAACAACGGCAGCCGGAACCATGTCATCCCCGGCGCGCGCATCTTGTGGATGGTGACAATGAAGTTCAGCCCTGTAAAAATCGAGCTGAAGCCGGCGATAAACGCCGCCAGTCCCGTGGTCAGCACGTTGGTATTCACATAATGCGTTGACAGCGGCGTGGTGAAGGTCCAGCCCGTGTCCACGCCGCCCACCGCCATGGTGTAGAGCGCCAGCAGCCCGCCCGCCATGTACAAGTACCAGCTCAGCAAGTTGATCCGGGGCAGCGCCAGGTCCTTGGCCCCGATCATCATCGGGATAAAAAAGTTGCCCAGCGTGGCCGGCACCGACGGCACCAGGAAAAAGAAGATCATGATGACGCCGTGCATGGTGAACACCTTGTTATAGGTGTCGGTGGCCATCAGGTCGGTCTGCGGCGTCAGCAGCTCCAGCCGGATCAGCCCGGCCAGCGCCCCTCCGATGAAAAAGAAGAAGCTCAGCGAAATGAGATACAGAATCGCAATCCGCTTGTGGTCGCTGGTCAGCAGCCAGCTCAGCAACCCGTTCTCCCGCGTGATGTAGTTGTCCCTGGGAATTTTGGCCGTCGCCTGATCGGGAAGGCTGACAATGGTGTGCTCGCTCATGGCTTCACCTTTCCTTTCGCGGCGGGAGTTTTTCCGCCCGGCGTCGCGACTTCGCTTCCCGGCGGCATCTCCGTAGTGTTCACCGTCTGCTCCACGCGGTAATCGGAGTTGAGGTTCTTGATGAATTCAATCAGCGAGATCACTCCCTCTTCGCTGATCTGCCCCTGGTAGGTGGGCATAATCGGCGCGTATCCCTGCGTCACATGCTGCGAGGGATTCAGAATCGCCTCGCGCAGGTAAGCGTCGTCGGCAATCACCGTCCCGCCTGATGCCAGCGCCAGTCTCGCCCCGTAAACATTGGCCAGCGACGGTCCGCGCGCATCCGGCCGCGCATTGTGGCATGCGGCGCAACTCAGGCTCGCAAACAGCCGTTCGCCGTTCTGCGCCAGAGAGACGCCGCTGTCGGATCGGATCAGCCACTTCCTGTAATCCTCCGGCGTCATCACCACCACGTCGCCGGTCATCTGCGAGTGGTTCGTGCCGCAGTACTGCGTGCAGAACAGGTGATAGGTCCCCGGCTTGGTGGCTTCAAACCACACCGTCGTATAGCGGCCGGGAATCGCCTCGCGCTTTACGCGAAAGGCGGGAATCGAAAAGCTGTGAAAAACATCCTGCGAGATGAGCGTGATCTGCACCGCCCGTCCCGTGGGCACGTGCAGCGCGTTGATCTCGTGCTGCCCGCCCGGATGCTCCACCTTCCACATCCACTGCTTGCCCACCACGTAAATGTTCATGGCGTTGGCCGGCGGCGTAAAAACGCGAAAATAAATCAGCGCGCCCCACACGAACATCACCAGAAACAGCCCCAGCGGAATGATCGTCCAGGTAGCCTCCAGCAGTGTCGAGCCCTCCACCTGCACCGCCACCGGATGGCGCTTCTTCCTATAAAGAATGGAGAAGCTCGCCACCAGCAGCACCACGATCGTCAGCCCGATCAAACTCACCAGCACCATGAAGAACAGCAGCGCATCCATCTGCGGCGCAATCTTCGAGGCCTCCGGCGGAAGCAGCGCGAAGTTCGTCAACCACTTGACGAGAAACTGCCAGATGACTGGGCTGAGATGGTCCATTCCGTTATCCGTTCACCTTTTGCCTGTTCCCGGCTTGCCGTCCTTCCGCGCATCCCTGCGAAACATCACCAGCATGAATCCGCCCAGCAGCAACACCGTGATCAACCCGCCCAGCTGCACCACCCGGGCCACAATCAGCGAGTGCTTGTTGGTCTGCGGATCGTAGTGGTAGCAGTAGGTAAGAATGTTGTCCACCGGCGAGCCGATGCGATTGGCCGAGGCCTCCACCAGCCCCAGCCGCAAATCCTTGGGCGAGTACTCCACGCCCATGTAATACTGCGCCAGCTTCCCCTCCGGCGTCACAATTTGAATCGCGCTGGCGTGGGCAAACTGCGTCAGCCTTCCGTCCGGCCCGGGAATCTTCACGTAGCCAAAGCCCACCGCCTTGGTAATCGCGTCGATATTCTCCTGCGTGCCGGTCATGAAGTGCCAGCCAGCGGCCGTCTCCGGATGCCCGTAACGCTTGAGATACGTGCGCTTCTTGGCCGCCGCCAGGTCGGTTCCCTCGGTGGGATCGATGCTGATCACAATCACGCTGAAGTCCTTGCCGGGAACAAAGCTCACCATCTGCAGCGCGCTTGTCAGCCCGTTCAACTCCTCCGAGCAGAGCATGGGGCACTGGTAATAAACCAGCGCCAGAATCGCCGGCTTTTTCCCAAAGTAACTCGCCAGTTGCACCTGCTTGCCTTCATCGTCGGTAAAGGTCAGCGAGAGCGGCAATTGCTCATTCAGCCGCTGCGCAATTCCCACCTTGCTCAGAATATCCGGCGGCTTGTCGCTCACCGGCGCCATCTGCTTCTCGTCGTAGCGCGACACCTGCGCGATTATTGACGGCGCAAGCAGAGCCGCACCCAGCGCCACTACCGCCGCCGCCGCCCCTCGCCACCCTCTCCGGATTTTTCGTGCGCCTTGCATACTGCCTTCTTTCCTTGCATTCCTTCCACTAAACTCTGGGTGCCCCACCCTCGCCGCGCTCTTGTTTTTGCGGCTAGGGTGGGAAATCACAAATCTTTGGGTGCCCCACCCTCGCCGCGCTCTTGTTTTTGCGGCTAGGGTGGGAAACCTAAACCTCATCCTGCCGCCTTTCGTTCCGCACAAATGCCCCGTGCCCCATCCATTTCGCGGCTTTTCAAGGAAAAGATGCGAAATGGGTGGGAAACCACATATCTCTGGGTGCCCCACCCTCGCCGCGCTCTTGTTTTTGCGGCTAGGGTGGGAAATCTAAACCTCAACCTGCCGCCTTTCGTTCCGCACAAATGCCCCGTGCCCCATCCATTTCGCGGCTTTTCAAGGAAAAGATGCGAAATGGGTGGGAAATCACAAATCTTTGGGTGCCCCACCCTCGCCGCGCTCTTGTTTTTGCGGCTAGGGTGGGAAACCATAAACCTAGTCCCTGCGGCTGTGCGGTTCACTCCTTGTGCGCCGAAGGCGCGGTTGGCCGCACCGCAGGTGCCGCGGTTGGCCGCACCGCAGGTGCCTGTTCCAACTCATACGCCGTCCGCGCAAATCCATTCGTCAACGGCACGGCAATCGCCGGCCTCGTATCCCCGGTCATCAACGGCCCCTGCTCCACCGCCTTCGCCACTGGCAATCCCCGCTCGGCAATCAGCATCATGGCCCGCTCAATCGGAATCCTCACCTTGCTGTGCGCATCGTCTGCCCAACTGTAGTTGTCCAGCAGCAAATCCTCTCTCGCGTGCAGGTCTGCCACGTCCTGGTTGCCGTCGTCCGTCTGCACCCGCGGCGCGGGAAAACTCTGCGTCATCTCGCTCAGCTTGCTCTGCATTTCGGGATTCGACGGCATCGTCCCCAGCGGGCGCACATCCACCGGACGCGCCCATCGATTCGGCGGCCCGTCCTGCCTGGTCATGCGCGCATTCAGAACTTTGCCCACTCCGTAAGCCAGCAGTCCCGTCACCACCGCAAAGATGGTCAGCGCCACCAGAAAAATCACCACACCGGAGACGCGCACATCGCTCGCCTCGTAGCCCTTCGATGCGTCAACCTTCTCCGCGTTGCGATCTTCCGGTTCGTGCGGTTTATGCGTGTGCATGCTCCGCCTCCAAAATCTCCGCCAGGTGCGGATCGTTTGTCTGCACCAGCGGCCGCGACTTCAACTGCTTGCAGAAGTACGCCACCCAGATCGCCGTCATCGCCGCCGGCACCGCCGCGTACTCCAGAATTCCCCAACTGAAATGCAGATTCCGCGCCGCATCCCGGAAGTTCGGCTCAATCAGCCAGAACAAATCGAAGGCCTTGGCGAAGACCATCCACTGGCACACCCGCAGCAACCGCTTCTTATTGCGCTTCAAATCACGCGACAGCAGCAACGTGAACGGAATCAGCCAGTGGAAAATAAAATCCAGCGTGATGATCACACCCCATCCACCCGTCACGCGATCCAGGTACCAGGGAATCTCCTCCGGCAGATTTCCCGACCAGATGATGAGGAACTGCGAGAAGGCCAGATAAATGTTCAGCATCACAAAGGCAAAAGTAAATTTGCCCAGGTCGTGCTGCTCCGTCTGCCGCAGAATCGTCTTGAACGGCTCGCCCTGCGCCAGCGAAATCACCACGATAATCGACAGCGCCAGCACCTGGTACGCCTGCCCCACCAGGAACAGCAGCCCGTAGACCGACGAGTACCACGTGGGATCGAGCGACATCACCCAATAAATGGCGGCAGCGGTCATGGTAATCGCGTAAATCACAATCCCCGGTCCGCTGATGTTTTCCATCCGCTTGATCCACCTGGGCGTCTCCGCCAGCGTCTCCTCATCGCGCTTCAGTCCCAGCGCATTCAGCCGCCACGCATAAAATCCCCAGATCGCAAAGCACAGCAAACTTACCCAGACAAAAGCCCCCGCATTCAGCATTGGCTGCTTAAATTCGATGGCGTGCGCCTGAACCTCGTTGATCCATCCCGATTTGAGCGCCGCGCCCACATCCTTCACCGCGGCCCACAGATATAGTTTTTTCAGCGAGAGCGCCACCACAATCCAGTAAGCAAAAATCAGCGGTAACGTGCGGCTCATCGCCTCCAGAGGCCGGCGCAACAGCAAGCCCCACTTGCCGCCCGATACGTACTGCACCATCAGTAGAGCTAGTCCCCCCACCGCGAAGCCAAAGGTCAGCATCAGCCCCAGCAGCCACGCCCTCAGCACATGGTCCACATCAAAGCCGCGCCCATCCGCAAATCCCAGCCCCACGGCAATCGCCGCGCACGCCAGCCCCGCAGCCAGCGCGCGCCTCTGCCAGCCGCCCACAAAAGCCGGAGCGCTGAGGTCGGTCGGTAGTGTCTTTGCGTGCATCGCGTGAGCCATTCTCTGCGTCCTTACTCCTCAGTCCCGAGTCCCTAGTCCCTCAATCCCTAGTCCATCAGTCCCTAGTCCCTAGTCCCTTAGTCCCTGTTCTTAATGCTTTTCCGGCTTGCTCAATGGAATCTTGATCTCCGGAGGCGCCGGATTGGCCGGTGCCAGCGCCGGGTTGCCCTGCTTCATATCGTTCGGGTTCGCCAGAATGGCCGTCGCGGGCAGCGTCCACGGCTGGGCAAACTCCGGGTGCCCGCTCTCAGCGGCAATCTCCTTCAGGCTTTTCACCTGCACGCCCGCCGGCACATCGCTTGCCTTCGCCGCCTGGCTCAACTGCAACGCGCGAATGTACGCCGCCACCGCCCAGCGATCCTCCGGCGCAAGTTGCGCAGAGTAATCCGGCATCGCCCCGTACCCGTGGCTCATCACGTAAAAATAGTGCGAGATGGGCTGCGAGAGCCGCACCTGGTCGTGATAATTGGCCGCCGGCTTGTAACCCCGCTCCACAATCTCTCCCAGCCCGTTGCCCACCCGCGAGTGGCACGGCGTGCAGTAAATGTTGAAGCGCTCCTGCCCGCGCTGCAGCACCCCCATCGTCACCGGAAACGGCATCTCATCCTTTTCTTCGCGATAGCCGTTCGCCGCCTGCACCACTCCGGTATAAAAGTAGCTGTCCTCGTGCAACTGTCCTCGCGCCACGGTGTTCGCCGCCTGCGGCCGCGCGCCGCGATGATCGGCAAATAATTCCGACCCGCGCTGCGAGCGAATCTTCGGCTGGTTGTGCATATCCTGCCGGCATCCGGCAACTAGCAGCAGCGCCAGCACTACAGCCCGGGTGCCCCACCCTCGCCGCGTTCTTGTTTTTGCGGCTTCGGGGTCCCCAACGAGCGATCTTTGCTCGCTGGGGTGATCTAGGGTGGGAATCCACGAACCCAACCCGCGCCGCGCAGCACGGAAAGCTGAAAGCTGAAAGCTGAGAGCTGAAAGCTGCTTGCGCATCAGTACTCCACCTCCACCACCGAAATCGGCTCAAAGCTCTCCAAATATTTCTTCGCCTCCGCCAAATCAAATTTCGGGTCCAGCGCCTCCAGGCACAGAAAGAACTTGTCCGTTGTCGCCCCGTCGCGGAAGTTGGGCGCGTTGAAGAGCGGATGATAGAGAGCCGGCAATCCATTCAGCGCCAGCATCCCGAAGGCCGCCGATAATCCTGCAAACAGAATCGTCCACTCATACGCGGGCACAATAAACGCCGGCCAGGAATATGTCGGCCTCCCGCCGATATTCAGCGGATACGCCCACACCGAGATCCACACCTCCAGCAGGAACATCGCCACCAGGCCCATCAGCCCGCCGATCAGCGTCAGCAGCGGCACCTTGTTGCGATGGAAGCCGATGGCCTCTGCCGCCTCCTCCACCGGGTAAGGCGTGTAGCAATCCATGCGCCGCCAGCCGTCCTTGTGCGCCTGTTGCGCGGCGCGGATCAGCTCGCCCGGCGTCTTGAATTCGGCCAGCAGGCCGTAGATTCCTTCGCGCGCGGCCATCAGTCACCCGCCTCCGCCGCCTTCTTGGCCGTAATTTTTGCCCCCGGCAGCATCATGCGAATCTCGCTCATCGGAATCATGGGCAGGAAGCGCACAAACAACAGGAACAGCGCCGTGAACAATCCCAGAGTGCCCACATAAGTCATGTAGTCCCACTTAGTCGCTCGATAAGTCCCCCACGCCGAGGGCAAAAAGTCGCGATACAAACTGGTCACTACAATCACGAAGCGCTCAAACCACATGCCCGTGTTCACCACAATCGAAATGAAAAACATGAACGGAATCGATGTCCGCAGCTTGCGCGACCACAGCGTCGTCAGCGGAATCGCCAGGTTGCACGTCACCAGAACCCAGTACGACCACCCCATCGGCCCGAACATCCGGTTCCACATCATGAAGGCTTCCCAGTGCGAGCCCGAGTACCACGCCATGAAGACTTCCATGAAGTACCCATAGGCCACAATGAAGCCCGTCGCCAGCATCACCTTGCCCATGTTGTCGATGTGCCGCTCCGTGACCAGCCCTTCCAGGTGATAGAACTTGCGCAGCGGAATGGCCAGCGTCAGCACCATGGCAAAGCCGGAATAAATTGCGCCCGCCACAAAGTACGGCGGAAAAATCGTCGTGTGCCAGCCCGGCAGCACGGCCACGGCAAAATCAAAGCTGATCACCGTATGCACCGAGAGCACCAGCGGCGTGGCCAATCCGGCCAGCAGCAGCGAGGCCGTCTCGTAGCGCGCCCAGTGGCGCACAGACCCCCTCCACCCCAGCGAGCACAACCCATACGCGTATTTCGCAAACTTCGATTCCGCGCGGTCGCGCATGGTGCCGAAGTCGGGAACCATGCCGATGTACCAGAAGACGATCGAGATCGTCGCGTAGGTCGAAACCGCAAAAACGTCCCACATCAGCGGCGAGCGGAACTGCGGCCACACCGTCATGGTCAGCGGCAGCGGCAGCATCCAGTAAGCCAGCCACGGCCGCCCCACGTGAATCAGCGGAAACATTCCCGCGCAGACCACGGCAAAAATCGTCATGGCCTCGGCGAACCGGTTGATGGAGTTGCGCCAGCTCTGCTTGAAGAGCAGCAGAATCGCCGAGATCAGTGTGCCCGCGTGGCCGATGCCGATCCACCACACGAAGTTGATAATCGCAAAGCCCCAGGCCACTGGCTGCGTGATGCCCCAGATCCCCGTGCCCTCCAGAAACAGCCAGGTCAGCGCCACCATCAGCATTGTCGCCAGCGCGCCGCCTATGCCGAAGATCGCCAGCCAGCCCAGCGGCGTCGTCGGCGTCAGCACAATGCGCGTGATCTTCTCGGTGACAGACAAAAACGTCTGCCCCGGCGCTATCACGCTGTACTCGCCCGTCGCCGGATCACGTCTCGGATTGTCTTTCACTTCTCTGGTCGCCATCCTGGTTCCACTAACCTGTTAACTCCGCGTAGCGGAGGCTAACTCGCTAAATCCCTCAACTGGGTGCCCCACCCTCGCGACGCTTTTGTTTTTGTCGCTAGGGTGGGATTCAATTCCACCGCAATTCACTCACCCCTTCGCCGGCCCATGCTCCACCGGTCCCGCTTCCAGTTCCGGATTCGGATTCGTCACCGCAGCTACATACATTGTCCGTGGGCGCGTATTCAAATCGGCGAGCACCTGGTAGCTGCGCTCATCGCCTTGCAGCTTCGCCACCTTGCTCTGCTTGTCGTTGATGTTGCCAAAGCTGATCGCCTGGGCCGGGCACGCCTGCTGACAGGCGGTCACAATCTCCCCGTCGCGAATCGCGCGATTCTCCTTGTCCGCCTCAATCTTCGCCGCCGAAATCCTCTGCACGCAGTAGGTGCATTTCTCCATCACCCCGCGCGAGCGCACCGTCACGTCCGGATTGCGCATCAGCTTCAGGCTCTCCGTCTCAAAGTCCGAGTACAGCAGGAAGTTGAAACGCCGCACCTTGTACGGGCAGTTATTGGAGCAGTAGCGCGTGCCCACGCAGCGGTTGTAGACCATCGCGTTCAAGCCCTCCGGCGTATGCACCGTAGCTCCTACCGGGCAAACCTGCTCGCAGGGCGCGTTCTCGCAATGCTGGCAGGCCATCGGCTGAAAGTGCGCCCGCGGCGCGGCCAGGTCGCCTTCAAAGTACGTATCAATCCGCAGCCACTGCATATTGCGCCCGATGCGCACCTGCTGCTTGCCCACCACGGGAATATTGTTCTCCGCATAACAGCTCACGATGCACGCGTTGCATCCCGTGCAACTGTTCATGTCGATCGACATGCCCCACGCGTTGTCCTTGTACTCCCAGTTGGGGAAGAGTGTGTTGCTCTTGTCGGTCGTCGGGTGCGTCTCGCCCTCGTTGGCAAATCCCGGATTGGCCTTGTACTCGCTCAGCGTCGCGGTGCGAATAATCCCGCGCTCGCCCAGAGCCTCATCCGCCTCCAGCGAGTTATTGCCGTTGCCTGCTGCGCCAAACGCTTTCGGCCTATGGTCCTGGAAGTGACTCTTGGTCACCGCCACGCCCCACTTGCCTTCCAGCTTCCGCATCGTCCCCACGGCGTAAAACGGCTTGTCCGATGTCCGAATCAGGTAAGCGTTGAATCCCGCGCCGCCTGCGACGCGTCCTGTCTGCCGCCCATAGCCCAGATGCACCGTCACCGAATCATCGGGATGCCCCGGCGCAACAATCACTGGCGCATTCACCTTGCGCCCCTCCACCGTCAGCTCGACGATGTCGGCCTCTTCCAGGCCATACTTCGTCAGCGTCGCGCCGGAGATGATCGCCGCATTATCCCAACTCAGATTCGTAACCGGCTTGGGCAGCTCCTGCAGCCACCCCACATTCGCCCACCGCCCGTCATACACATTCGGGTCCGGCCGGAAGATAATCTCCAGCGAATTGTTCGGTGATGGTGCGGGAACATTCGGTAACAGCGAAATCGAACGCGGGATAAATGGCGCTGCATAGCGTGGCGCATACGCCGTATCCGCTATCCATCCCGCATGAAGCGCCTTCCGCCATCCTGTCTCGAAATCGCTCTTGATGACCGGCTTCCAAGTCTCACGCACCGCTTCGTAAGGACTCAGTCCAGGTTCATCCAATAGTGCTTGAAAGAAATGGTGCGCTGTCTTGCCGCCATAGAGCGGATCGATCATAGGCTGGATAATAGAAGCCGATTCGTCATAGGCTCGTACGTCCGACCATGACTCCAGAAAGTGCGCTGCTGGAATGTGCCATTGCGCGTTTTGCCCGGTCTCGTCCACATGCGAACCGAGGTGCACCGTCATCTTCGCTTTTTCAAATGCGGCCGCAAAATTCAGATCAGCAGGTGCGTTATAGATCGGATTGGCATTCAAAACAATTAGCCAATCAACTTTACCTGCATTTAAATCGGTAATAAGGGATTTCAGCTCCGCAATTTGGTCAGACGGTATTGGAACTGCCGGGTCAGGTGAAAGAAACGCAGTCCTTTCATCATTCTCTAGTGCGATATTGATAGCCAAGACGAGCACCGCCAGCCACGGGTCATTGAGTCCTTGAATTACAACGCACTTTCCCGCGTGTGCCTTCATGTCCTTTACCACTACTGCCAGAAACTTTTTCTGTTCATCGGTCCACTTGTATTTAGGAGGAAATGCGCCGCCAACACCCAACGCTGACGCCAACTCCGCCGCAAAAGCTGGAATCTCGCTCGCCCGCAATCCCAAACGATGTTCCGCCTTCAACCCCGTCGTCGTTGGCGTGCTCTCAATCGCATACAGCCGGTTCAGCTTCGTTGGGTCTTTGCGCCGCTCCGCATATTGGCGAACTAATTTATGAAAGCCGGGGAAGCTCGCGCCCGACAAGAAGTCGGCATCGAGTGAAACGATCACATCCGCTTCGGCCAAATCGTATTGAACATTCAGCCCATTCGCCAGCGCCGTCCCCGCAATCGCCGGATCGTATTGCACTAGCTTCGCATTCGGCCACTTCGCCTGCACCTCGCGCCATTGCCGCGCCAGTGTAGGCGAAGTAATCGTCTCGCTGAGGAAGTAAATCCCCGTCCCGTCCTTGGACGCAATCACTTTATTGCGAAACTCAACCGCAAACTCCGCCCACTCGCGATTCTCTCCGCGAAAGGTCACGTGCTGCGAACGGTCCGGATCGTACAAATCCAGCAATGTCGCCTGAGTGAACACATCCGACGAGCCCTGGTTATAAGGATGCTCGGGGTTGCCGTCAATCTTGATCGGCCGGTACTGATCGCTCTTCACCAAGAGAGGCACCGCGCCCGTCACAAACGGAAATGCCGTCGCAAAATAATTCGGCTTGCCCAGTATCAGATCTTCCGGCTGCTTGATATATGGATAAATCGGCTCATCCGGCTGTTTGGTGCATCCGGCGAGGCCAGCCAGCGCCGCTGACGCGCCCATGAATTTGAGAAATCCGCGCCGCGAAACCTCATCGCCCCACCCATGCGGCGAACCTGGAAACTCTTTCTCCACCGCCGCCTGAAACTCCGGCGTGTTGGCCAGCTCGTCCACCGACCGCCAGTACCGGGGCCCCCGCAGACTGGTCTCCGTCTGCGGGGTGGAGTATTTCTTGCCCCGCACATTCTTCAGCTTCTTGCGCACCTGTTCCAGCGTCATCGGCGCAGGCTTGATCGTTGTCACCAGATTGTTCTTTTTCTCGCTCATCGGTGGCAGACCTCGCAACTGGACAATTCATTGGGCGTGCGAATCTTGTAATGCTGCACCAGAAACCGCCCCAACTCATCCTGGCGGCTGAATTTCTGATAAGCCGCGTTCTGCTCCACCGGATCTTTCGTCACGCATTTCACGCTTTGCGCCGTCGGCTTTCCGCTCTGCTCATCCATTACCGCGCACCACACCGGCCGATCCGGCGACGGCGATTCCCATGCCATGTTGTAAATCTCGCTGGTCGGCCGCAGCTTCTTCGCCGGGTTGCGATGGCAATCCAGGCACCACTCCATCTGCAAGCTGTTCTCGGCATACATCAGCGGCATCTGGTCCACGCGCCCGTGGCAACTGGCGCAACCCACGCCCTTGTGCACATGAATCTCGTGGTTGAAGTAGACGAAATCCGGCAGGTCGTGCACCTTGATCCAGGGCAGCGAATCACCATTCTTCCAGCTCTCGCGCACCGGCTCCAGCAACTGCGCGTTGGTCCAGATCTGCGCGTGGCAATTGATGCACGTCTTGGTCGGCGGAATCCCCGCGTAGCTCGATTTCTCCACCGTCGTGTGGCAGTACTGACACTGCACGCCCAGTCCCTGCACGTGGTGTTTGTGGCTGAAAGGAACCGGCTGGTCCGGCCGCTGACCCTGACGCGTCACCCAGGGCGAGCGCTGCAACTCATTCAGCGTCACCCCCAGGACGATCACCATCAGCCCTGACAATACCAGGCTGGCGCGTGCCAGGGCATTGGAGCTGCGGTCAAAGATTTGCGCCATGCGTTCGTTCCTTGCCTGGGTTTCTTTTCTTGGATGCGCGCGCTGTTCCCGCGGTCACATTTGTTGTGTAAAAAACTTTCGTTTGGATACTGACCGCCCGGGAGGCGGACAGCCCCGCAGTGCGTACAGACTCGGCGAAAACAACCCGATCCAGAAACGGATGCGGCAGCAATTTCCAGTATAATCGTCCCGACCAATCTGATAATTCGCTGAAAAGAAACTGCTTGCAGCTACTGCCGTGGGGAAGCCAACCATCCGGTTTTCTCGCCGCCCTGCGTCAACACCTGAAATCCAGTGGCTAATATAGCAAGATACCATACTAATTTCGGACTGTACTGGTCCATAACAAATACTCCTCATCCCCGACCGCGGAACCTGCCCATCCGCCGGCCCAATCCCCTCTCATGTTCCCCGCCGCTCCTGCACAGCTCTGCAAATTTTCATCGTGACCAGCGCCCCGCAAACGCGCTATACTCCATGCCGGTTTCAAACCAAAGGAGATAATGTCATGAAACAACTCGCAGCCCTGCTCGTGACAGTTGCGCTCGCCGTCCCCGCCTTCGCCCAGAAACCAAACCCTCAATTCACGCAAGCAATATCGAAACTTCACATTGTGGCTCCCGCCGCCAAGCCGCTGCTACTGCACACCGGCAAGCCGCTCACCCAGAATGACAAAAATCAGTTCCTCGCCGCCCTCATCAAGACTGCCCCGGCGAGCACAAGGAAGCACCAGGAGTCCGCTGCGCCGCCCAGCATTACCACACTTTCCCCTAGCCAGCTATCCCAGGGCAATGCGTACTTTATTCTGATGAATCCGAGCTACGTAGATATCACGCATGGCGAAGTTCAATTCCTTTATGCGTCTACGAGCAACATGCTTTTCGTTATCACTGCCCAACCCAATACCGCATACCTCCTCGCCATTAAGGTGAATGCCGTCTATCCAGCTACGCACTTCACCATCTATACCGGCGCGTCCAATGGAGGCCCGACCACGAACCCCGATACCTTTGCCGGAAGTCAGGGCGATAACGAGTTTGCCTATGGCGTCGTATCCAACAGCACGGGACACATCCTTGTTACGATTTACAGCGCGGACTCTTTTTGGTCATTCACCAACTGCGAGATCACATCAACCACCTTCTAATCAATGAGGCTGGCTTCAACATTAAGCTTGCCCATCACCAAACCACAGGAGGAATGCCCCATGAAAATGTTTACCGCCCTGCTCATGGCAGTTGCACTCGTCAGCCCTGCCTTCGCCGAAACACCAACCCTTCAAGGCACGCACCCGCAGCCCAGGCTTCCCGTCGTGGCTCCGGCCGCCAAGCCAATTCTTCTGAACACCGGCAAGCCCATCACCCAGAATGACAAACAACAGCTTCTGAAGTCCGTTAAATCCACCGGGTTAAAGTTGCCCGTGGGGCCGAAGATACAGCTACCCCCGGCGTCCTCCGCGCCCGCGGGCCCGATCACGCTCACCCCGGACATGATGTACAAAAACGACGTCGCATTTGCGGCTGCGGATCACCCGGCTGAGGTTGCTCCGTACGATGGTTTAATTATTTTCGGTAGCAACGAAGGAAGCATGGTCTTCAACATCAGCGTGGCGCCAAATACCGTATACACTCTCGCCTTTAAAGTGACGGCCTTAGCGAAGTCTCCGCAATTCACCATCGTCAGCTATGGCCAATCCCCTGAAACCTTTACCGTAAGCCCGGGAGATGCCGAGTTCGCCTATGCCTTCACTGCCAGCAATAAAGGAAATTTACATATCAATGTATCCAGCTCCAACGCGACATGGATGTTTAAAAGCTGCGAGATCGTAATCACTCCGTTGAACTGATCCCCGCTCCGATGCAAAACGGCTCCCAGGCCTCAATCTTCAGGCCCTGGGAGCCGTCTCCGCGCAACTACTTCCGCTCACGCATTCGTCCTGAGCGCCGCCTCCGCCCATTCCACTGCCAGCGCATGGCAGCGCATCGCCTGCTCATGGCTCATGCCGCTCGCGCGGATAATCGCATCGCACTCCGCCCAGTTCCCGTTCTCCTGGCAGACAATCCAACGCAGCAGCATGCCCTCCGGGGTGTCCTTGCCCAGCAAGGCGTCGCGCGCCGCCTCGCGCAGGGGCAGTTGCCGCACCAGGTCCTCCATCAGTATGCGCAGCATCGCCGGAAAAAGGCTGACCATGCCGATCAGGTATTGCTCATTGGAAGCCAGGCCGCAGAGGGGCGCAGCTAATTCGCAGAATCTCCCCCGCTCAAAGGCCATGCGCAGTATCTCCTCCGGCTGGTCGGTGCTGAAGTCGCTGGCGATGGCCAGCATGGCGATGCGCCGGAAGGTCGCATCGCCCACCAGCATCAGCGCCGACTGAACCGAGGTCACCTCCTGGCGCATGGCGCACACCGGCGAGTTCACCAGCCGCAGCAGCCTATACGTCAGGCTGGCGTCGCACATCACCAGTTGGCTCAGGCGCTGCAGATCCAGTGGGTCGTTTTGCAGATCCTCCAGAATCTCCAGATGCACCAGGCGGTTGCCCGGTATCTTGTGGCTCTCCAGCGGCTCCGGACGGCAGAAATAGTATCCCTGAAACAGGTCGAAGCCCTCTTTGCATGCCTGCCCGAATTGCTGCTGCGTCTCCACATTCTGCGCCACCAGGCAGGCCGGCGAACCCACCAGTTGACGGAGCAGGTTCGCGCGCTCCTCGGCGTTGACTTTGAGAATATCAACCTTGATGTAGTCGGCCAGGTCGGCCAGCGGCCCGGACTCCGCTGTGCCGGTATAGTCCGTCAGCGCCAGCCGGAAGCCCAACGCTTTCAGCTTGCGGCAGGCGGCCAGCAGTTCCGGCGTGGCTTCCGCGCTCGAGGGCAGTTCCAGTATCGTCATGCGCGGAGGCAAAACCTCCACCCAATCCTCGGCCAGCGCTTCCGGCGTGCAGTTCACAAAGGCCGGCAATCCTCGTGTCAGCTCTTCCAGCCCGAAGACCACCGTGTTGTCCAGCATGGTGCGGGTCGCCAGGTCGCCCTTCGCGCCATTGCTCGGCCCGCGCCCATTCCAGAACAGAAGTTCGTAGCCCCGCGCTTCGCCGTGCAGGTCCATAATCGGCTGGCGCGCCACGTAGCGCAGCTCTCCCGCCTGCTCCTCAGCCGCCCCGGCCACACTTGCCGCCCTGGCGTGCGTCGCCATAAACACAATCTCCCATCCTGTTTATCGTTGCCCGGACTTGAAACATTAGAATATTTCCGCGCCTGGAACTGACTTCCGGCCAAACATGAAACAATCTGACCAAAAACAACGCAAAATGGACACAGCTACTAGCTTCTAGCTTTTAGCCGTTATGCTGATGGGCCGGCGGAATCGCCTGCCTTCAATCGTTTGTCGCCTGTCCGCGGAAGAGCTAGGAACTAGAAGCTGGTGCATGAATCCACGGAACCGGGCGCGCCCCGCTTGCGTAGTAAAAACCACAACAGTTTCTGCAAGGAGGCAATCATGTATTGCAGCGGATGTGGTCTGGTTTTAGCGACTGGGCAGGCGGTCTGCCCACAGTGTGGCCGGCCGGCCATGCCGCCCATTCCCCCCGTGCCCGGCCTCGCCTTCCAACTGGAGAGCTACGCCGGCAAGGTGAAGGCGCTGGGCGTCGTCTGGCTCATCTACGCCGCCGTTGCTCTGGTCACGGGAATCGCCGGCCTGGCCTTCGCCAATGCTATTCTCTCCGGCCACTTCGGCCCCTGGATGAACGGTCCCTGGGCGAACGGTCCCATGCCGCCGTTCTGGTTCGCTCCCGCGCTGCTGCGCTTCGCCTGGGTCTTTCTTCTGGCGCGCGTCGGCCTGGCCGCGTTGGCCGGTTGGGGCCTGCTGGAGCGTACGCAGTGGGGACGCATTGTGGCCATCGTTGCGGCCTGCCTGAGCCTGCTCAAGTTCCCCTTCGGCACCGCCATGGGCATCTGGACCCTGATCGTGCTGCTCGGCTACCGCAACTCCACCCTCTACGAGCAGTTGTAGAAAATCGCCGGCAGGGCCCGGGGAACCCCACGGATTAGAATCACACGTGGAGGAAGTGCCTGGTGAGATATGGTGGGATTCAATGTTTGCGGGCCTTTGCCGTTCTTCTGGTCATGTGGGCCCACCTGAAATTTGTTGCCGATTTTGGCCCCAATCCTTTCTTCAAAACCGCCGCGGGCGCCTCTGGCGTCGATGTCTTCTTCGTGATCAGCGGATTTGTCATTTCCATGAGCGCCGAACGACTGCGCTTTGACTGGCGCTCATTTCTCACCAACCGCCTGTGCAGAATCGCTCCGTTTTACTGGTTGATGTCCGCGCCTCTCGCCGTTTATTTATTTTTCTTTCGTCACTTGACATGGCAATCGCTTCTCAACAGCATTGCGTTCATTCCGCTGCTGGACTTTCATAAATTCAGTTTTCCTGCTAATAGCTTCGGCTGGACGCTTAGCTTTGAATTCTGGTTTTATACTTTCTTTGCAATCATGATGGCCATATTGGGGGCGCGCGCCCTCGTTGTCATGGCTCCGCTGCTGGCCATCCTTTGCGCCATCGTGGGGTTTGGTTACCGGGGAGCATGGTTCACGCCATGCTTTCTCTTTCACCCCCTGACGCTGGAGTTCGCGGCGGGCATCGTTCTCTATCAAGTCCGCAAGCTATGCGGAGCCAAAACCATGGCGGTTGCCGCGCTCCTGATGCTGGTGCTTGGCTGGATGACACTCCAGACTCAAATCCTGGGTTGGCACGCCAACATTCTCGCCAGTCCCGCGCTCGGCTTCGAGAGAGCTTGCATCTGGGGCGGCTTCGGCGCGACGCTCGTCACTCTGGCTGTTTCTATTGATAACTTGCAACTCATCCGTTGGCCGCAGTGGGCAGTCTCATTGGGTGACTGTTCCTATTCCATGTACCTGATTCAACCGTATGCCTTGGTTATCAGTAAAACGGCGGGCAGGATGTCCGGCGTCAATTTCTGGATCTCTGTGCCGCTGTTTATCACTTCTATAATTTTGGGCGGCTTCATTCTTTCCAAGTGCATCGAAATGCCCTTGACGCGCTGGTCCAGGCAGCGCGTGAACTCCCTTCGCGCGCGCGCCTGATGTCGGGCTTGCCAGTCTTCCGGCCGGTCTGCGCGGTCTGGCCAAAATGGCCTACATTCGTCTCCATGAGCTTTTCTGAAACCCGGATGCGCCGCCTGCGGCGTACGGAATCCCTGCGGGCCCTGGTGCGCGTCAGCCTGGCCGCATTGGCTGGTTGGGGTCTGCTGGAGCGTACGCGGTCGGGGCGCATTGTGGCCATCGTTGCGGCCTGCCTGAGCCAGCTCAAGTTCCCTTTCGGAACCGCCATGGGTATCTGGACCCTGATCGTGCTGCTCGGCTACCGCAACTCCACCCTCTACGAGCAGTTGACTTAAGTTAAAGCGGCCGCCACTCGTACGGAAACAGCTTGCCCGCCGCCTCGGGGTCCAATTTGACGCCGGCCAGTTCCGCCGCATGTGCCAGCACCGGGTCGCGGCCCGCCGCCAGGTCGGCCGCGGTCGGCAGCAACAATTCATCCGGCGTAACGCCCGTCTTCTCCAGGTTTTGTCCGTCGCTCATGATCAGGTTCGCATCGGTAACGCTGAATCCGTAGGAGATCTTCGCGGCATCTCCCTGAGTTTCGCTGTAGAACTTTGCTTCCATGACTGCCGCAGCGGTCTTGTCTCCGATTACTGTGCCCCGGTGCTCGATCTGAACAATGCGCGCCAGCAGCTCTGAACAGGAGCTCGAAGCCGCATCTACCAGCACAATCACCTTACCTTCAAACGGCTTTCCGTCATGCTTGGCAATTATCGGCTTGTTATCTTTCCTCCCAACGCGGTCGCCAATCTTGACATCGTGGTCAAACAACCCGGCTGCCACTAACTTCAGCGAAGTGACCGTGCCTCCGGGATTGCCGCGCAAATCAAGGATGAGCGTTTTGTGCTTGCGGATAATCCAGAACGCTTTTTCGGTCTGGTCGCTGTCCAAGTTAAACTCCTTCAGCTTCCAGATGGCGATATCTCCACGTTCGACGAGGCGGGATTGCGAGGCAAGATCCTCCTCTTCTCTCATATGATCAAACTCCCATAAGTCCGAGGCATTGTTCAAGTCCAGGATCAATTTGCGGCTGACCACCTTGGTATTTATGAACTCATGGCGTGCCTCGCCCGCCGGCGAAAGCAATTCGAAGCTCACTGCCGTCTGGGGCACAAGTAAGTTGAAGTAATACTGAATATCGTGAAAATCGCCGCGATTCACCGTGAAGCCGCTCATCTTCACCACCTGATCGCCTATGTGCAGCTTGGATGCCGCGTCGCTGCCGGGCCGAAGCTGGGTGATGTAGCAGGTATCTCCCACCAGCGCATAGCGGAATCCGTAATCGATGTGGATGGGACTCCAGGGAGGCATGAAATAGGTATGAGAATCCTTCAGCCCTTCAAGAAAGGCCGCGACGGCTCGATATCCCTCGCCTAAGTTGCGCGCCTTCGCAATGCTGTCGGTGTATTGCTTGTAGCGGGCATCCCAATCCAGGCCATGTAGAGTTGCATCGTAGTAGTGCTTCTTGACCTCGTCGTGGGCCTCGCGCAATATCACGGCAATCATCTCTTGCTGGTCCTTGCTCATCGCCGGCGCCTGTTGCGCCCGGAAAAACCGGGGCGCGAGAAGCGCGCACAACATGACTGCACAAATCGCCGAAATTCCATCTTTGAAATTCATACCAAAATGACCTTCACATTTATGTTCTGAAGAAAAGATGTTTCTTATCCTATACGCAAAGATGAGTTGCTGCCAATCGAGGAAGAACGAAGTACAATTTGAACCATGAGCTTTCCTCAATCCCGCATGCGCCGCCTCCGTCGAACCGAATCCCTCCGCGCCCTCGTCCGCGAGACCGCCGTCGCCCCCAGCGACCTCATCTACCCCCTCTTTCTCTGCCCCGGCAAAGGCGTGCGCCGCCCGGTTGGCTCCATGCCCGGAGTCTTCAACCTCTCCATCGACGAAGCCGTCCGCGAGGCCGAGGAGGCCGCGCAACTCGGCCTTGGCGGCCTGCTGCTCTTCGGCCTGCCCGAATCCAAGGATGAGCTGGGCTCCGGCGCATACGACGACAACGGCATCGTCCAGCAGGGCCTGCGCGCCCTCAAAGCCTCTGCGGCCGCCAAAAAGCTGGTCCTCATCGCCGACGTCTGCCTCTGCGAGTACACCAGCCACGGCCACTGCGGCAAGGTCATCGAAACCCCCGACGGCTGGACCGTGGATAACGACCCCTCGCTTGATCTGCTGGCCCGCACCGCCGTCAGCCAGGCCAAAGCCGGTGCCGATGTCGTCGCCCCCAGCGACATGATGGATGGTCGCGTCGCCGCCATCCGCCGCGCACTCGACGCCGCCGGCTGCAAGGACACGCCCATCCTCAGCTACGCCTCCAAGTTCGCCTCCGCCTTCTACGGCCCCTTCCGCGAGGCCGCCGACTCCGCGCCCCAGTTTGGCGACCGCCGCTCCTATCAAATGGATGGCGCTAACCTGCGCGAGGCCCTGCGCGAAATCTCCCTCGACCTCGAAGAAGGCGCGGACATGATCCTCATGAAGCCCGCCATGCCCTACCTCGACGTCATCCGCGCCGCTCGCGAGTTGACCGGCGTGCCCATCGGCGCTTACCAGGTCTCCGGCGAGTACTCCATGCTCCAGGCCGCCTTCGCCAAAGGCTGGCTCGATCCCAACCGCGCCATGCTCGAATCGCTCACCAGCATTCGCCGCGCCGGAGCGGAGTTCATCGTCACCTACTTCGCCAAAGACGCCGCCAAACTGCTGATCGAGAATTCCGAACTGAAAAAACGTGAATGAGACCAATATGACTGAATATGTTGAAATCGAAAGCCCAAGGGAAATTCGCCGCCTCAACAAACTTTTATCGGAGAAACTAAAGAAAGCCCTGCCTCATGCGGAGACCAGAACAATTGGGACTCCCCATGGAAGCTTTCCAGCACAAGTTCGCTTTTTCCCTGGCGAAGGCGAGGAAGTGTTCTACTGGAGCAACCATCTATCACATAACAAACTCATCGAGCGTAACTACTTTGGACATGGCATACCGGGAGCTAAAGTACCTCTCTATATTGACGTACATTTCAGTGTTCCGGTGGTTCGCTTCTCGCGCAAATCGGGTGGTACCTTTCTCCAGCATGTTCCTACGAAAAGCGTAGTTCTTGCCCACCGAGGCATTGTAACGATCGGTCATGGCCGTGCTAATAAAGTCGATTTGCTTTCTGAGATAGATGTAACTGTGCTTGAGGCCTACACGGGAAGAGGCATCGGTAAATACCTGTTCATTGGCAAGCTTGATTCGCCAACCCTCATTGACGAGATCGCTAAATTCGCAGCGGAGTTGCGTCGGGCTGCTAGAGCCATTAAGGCGAATGCCACAAGGACTGTGGAAAAGAGGGCAGTAGGCTCCGCAAGGATCTCCACTACGCTTTCCGGAAGGCTCCGCCAGTATTTCGACGAGTTCAGTGGCAAACGACAGCTCAAAGGTCGAAGGGGATTCGTCGCCGATTGCTATCATGGCACGGTCGTGCGGACAATCAGGGACGCCTTCAAGGACGCGACTGAAACCCTTAAGAGCCAGGTCATCGACTTAACCATTGTATTGGCGAAACGAATCTATCTGTTTGAGGTAAAGACATCCTCCGATCCGCAGAGTGTCTATACCGCTATAGGGCAGCTTACCGCCCACACCCCAATCGTTGCCGAATATGCACCTGGAAAGAATCTTATTAGAGTAATGGTCGTTCCAGATCTACCGAACAAACGCTTATGCAGCCTTATGAAAGAAAAGCTGGGAATTCGCTTACTGACATACACTCGTTCTGCTAATGGCCGCATCTCATTTGATGACCTAGACCAATTGAAGTAGCCTGGGTGCCCCATCCTTCGCGTTCTTTGCGAAGGGTGGAAATCCAAAACTCTTCATTCCGTTAGCCGAAGGCCGCTTGCCCCACTGCAGATGCTGTGGTATATTGCAAACATATACAGAGGCCGCCCATGCTCTATACCGGGTTTGACTGGGACGAAGGCAACGCTAGGAAGAACGAGAAGCATGGCGTCTCCAATGCCGAAGTCGAGCAGGTCTTCCTCAACAAGCCCCTGTTGCTGGCCGATGATGTGAAGCACAGCCAGCGCGAACGGCGATTTCATGCGCTGGGCCGTACCGATCAGGATCGCTGGCTGCACGTAACCTTTACCGAGCGGGCCAATGGAACGCTCATTCGTCCCATCTCGGCGCGGGTCATGAACCGGAAGGAGAGAGCCGTTTATGAGCAAGCCGTTAAAGCCCATTCCTAAGTTCGCCAGCGAGGCCGAGGAGCGCGCCTTCTGGGAGTCTCCCAAAAACGACAGTACGGAGTATGTCGATTGGAGCAAGGCCAAGCTGGTGACCTTTCCCAAGTTGCGCCCTTCCACCGAGACCATCTCCCTGCGCATGCCCGAGGATGTTCTGAACACCATCCGCAGCCACGCGCGCCGCCTGGATGTGCCCTACCAGTCGCTGATCAAACTCTGGTGCGCGGAGAAAGTCGCCGAGTTGATTCACTCTCCACGAACAGCCCAAAACGGCGGTAAATAGTCCGGCACCCCGCACTTGTGTGAACTTCGATCTGCCGCGTAAAACCCGCAAAGCTGTGTCCGTGCGCCAACCAACAGCCAAACGGAGCTGCTCAATTGTAGAATTCTGTCCATATTATGATTGCCTCCGTACCCACGCCTGAATCCAACACAGAACCGCAAGACTCATTCCGCTCCGCTTATCTCTGGATGGCCGCGGCGGCAGGCGCGCTGGGCGGCCTGTTGTTCGGCTACGACTGGGTGGTGATTGGCGGCGCAAAACCCTTTTATGAGCGCTACTTTCACTTGGATTCGCCTCCCATCGAGGGCTGGGCGATGAGTTGCGCCCTGATCGGCTGCCTTATCGGCGCGCTTTCCTGTGGAGTTCTGAGCAATCGCTTCGGCCGGCGGCGGCTGCTTACCCTGGCGGCGCTTATCTTTGCGCTCTCATCGCTGGGAACGGGGCTGGCCGCGCATTTCGCCGTCTTCGTGGCATGGAGAATGTTGGGCGGCTTTGCCATTGGTCTGGCCTCCGGCGTCTCCCCCATGTATATCGCCGAGGTTTCTCCGGCGCATCTGCGTGGCCGTCTGGTTTCTCTCAACCAGTTGGCCATCGTCTTGGGCATCCTGTTGGCGCAAATCACCAATTGGCTCATCGCCCGTCCCGTGCCGCCGGGGGCTACGGCTCACGAAATTCTTCTCTCCTGGAATGGCCAGTGGGGATGGCGATGGATGTTCGCGGTCACGGCTATTCCCTCCCTTGTCTTCCTCGTCGCCACCTTCCTGATTCCGGAAAGCCCGCGCTGGCTCGCCGCGAAAGGCCTCAATCAACGAGCTCTTGCGATTCTTGAGCGCCTTGGCGGCCGCGCTTATGCCTCCCGGGTAATGAAGGACTTTGCGGCTGCGGACATGGTTCAGCCCAGCCGCTCTCTCTGGCGGGGATTATCCTCGCCGGGCGTGGCAAAGATCCTTGTTCTCGGCGTGGTGCTCGCCGTTCTTCAACAGTGGTGCGGCATCAACGTGATCTTCAATTACGCGCAGGAGATCTTCGCCGCGGCCGGCTACCAGGTATCCGAGATTCTCTTCAACATTGTGGTCACGGGCGCGGTCAATCTGGCCTTTACCGTCGTTGCGCTGCTCACCATCGACCGCTACGGCCGCCGCTTTCTGCTGCTGGCCGGCGTCTCCGGCCTCACCCTCATCTACACTGTTCTCGGCCTGCTCTACCGCATCCATCTGCAGGGCAAGCCCATGCTGGCGCTGGTTCTTGCCGCCATCGCCTGTTACTCCATGTCGCTGGCCCCCGTCACCTGGGTGGTCATTGCAGAAATCTTTCCCAACCGCATCCGCGGCAGCGCCATGTCCATCGCCATTACTGCTCTATGGTCGGCATGTTTCCTGCTTACCTACACCTTCCCGCTCCTGAATTCAGCCCTGGGTGCGGCTGGAGCCTTCTGGACTTATGCGGCCATCTGTCTGGCCGGCCTGCTCTTTCTTTTCTTCCAATTGCCTGAAACCAGGGGCAGAACCCTCGAAGAGATCGAGATGACTTTGCTGACCGGCAACTCTTAGGGAATAGCTGCGTCCTCCGCGCCGGCGCCGGCCCCATCGTCATCCGCTTCGCCAAGGACGCCGCCAAACTGCTGGCTTGAACTGAAGAGCGGAAACCCGCCTTCGGCATGTCTTTGTTTTGTGCCTCGAACTGAAGGCGGGATATTGATAACTAAAGTTTTTATCGATATATATTGAATATTTTGATTACAAATCGAATCTATGTTGATGTAGGTGTAGCAACTGTTCTTCCCCGCCCCTGGGGAAACCCCTGCAACGCCCAGCCGTTTTCACTTCGGCTGGTACAACAAGGAGGTCACACCATGCGCCACGCACAAGCTATCCCTCGCCATCGGGGTCCCCAACGACAGGTCTTTGTCATTGGGGTGAGATTTTGCCTCTACGCCGCCCTTCTGCTCTCGCTCGTCCTGCCCATGACAGCCCAGACGAGCACTGAAGGCGCCGCCAAAATGGTCAGCCTCATGCAGGCCAACAACTACAACTTCATTACCACTAAATCGCCCACTGTCTGGGTTATTCACTTCACCGGAACCCACCTCCAGGACATTAAAGTTGTCCTGGCACTGGATGTTTCCAACAACAGTATGGTCATCTTTGTCACCGTGGTGGAGAAGCGCCGTATGCCGGTCACCACCGACTTCCTGCACCTGTTGCTCAAGCAGAATCATGAGTACGATCGTGTGAAGGTCGGCCTCGACGCGGATGACGACCTATCCGTCCGCATCGACGCCCCGCTGCGCATCGACGATGCCCAGGAATTTCACGATATCGTCACCCAGATTAAAAACGCTTCCGACGAGATCTACGGCAAGATCGAGCCTCAGCTATTGCCCTAGGGCGTCGCGCCGCTTGGATGGCGGCCCTGCCTTTTGTGTACTATGCAACATCGGGGCCCCCAACGAGCGATTTTTACTCCTTGGGGTGATTATCGGGGTCCCCGGCAGCCGGGGTCCTGAGGAAGCGTTTTTTGCTTCCTGGCGACAGCTTCGTCATTGGGGTGATTGAAGAGTAGGCTGCCGCGCACGCCAACCCTCGTCTCCTTCCCGGGCGCCGCGTTATGTCAAAATAAATACTCTGCGGAATAATATCTGCTAGGGTAATCGCATGACACACAGCCCGCGGCGCTCAACCGGCTATCCCGGCAGTGAAACTGCCTGTCTCGCCCACGGCCTGCCGCGCAAAACGATGCGCCATAGAATAAATACCGCCTGGCTGTTGGCTTTGTTTCTCGCAGCAACGGTACTGCCTGCTCTCGCGCAACAGGAAGAGGGGCCGATTCTGCTTCCGAAACCGAAGCCCAAACCGGCGGCGAGCGCCACGTTGATGGTGATCTGCGACCTGGCCTGCAACTGGAAGCTGGACGGCAAGCCGCGCGGGCGCATCGCGGCAGGCGACTCGGCCTCCGCGCCGCTCTCGCTCGGCCAGCACCTGGCAAGCGCCACTACCCTCGACGGCCTCGACAAAGTTCAGAGCGAAATTGAAATCAAAACCCCCGGCCAGACCATCGTTCATCTCGCGCTCCAGCCGGTGCGCGATGCCCGCCTCAAGGCTGAGCAAGCTGCGCGGGTTGTCTCTGACCCGCTCCAGCAGTTGCGCGATCATGCCGCCGAGCTCTCCAACCAGGGCCAGGCTCTCTACAAGCAGAATCGATACGTGGAAGCCCGCCCGCTCTTCCAGAAGGCTTGCGACGGCGAAAATTTAATCGGTTGCTACAATCTCGGCGTCATCTATGCCAATGGCCAGGGCGTGGATCAGGACTACGCCCGGGCGCGCGCTCTCTATCAGAAGGCCTGCGATGGCGGGATCATTAGCAGTTGCACCGGTCTCGGCTATCTCTCCAGCAATGGCCTGGGCGCGGCCCCGGACTATGCCCAGGCGCGCGCGTGGTTTCAGCGGGCCTGCGACGGCGGTGACATGCTGGGCTGCCACAATCTCGCAGCGCTTTACCAGAACGGCCAGGGCATCACGCGGGACTATGCCCATGCACGCGCGCTCTACCAGAAGGCCTGCGAGAATGGTTTTCCCAGCAGTTGCTACAGCCTCGGCGAGTTCTACTCGAACGGCCAGGGCGTCATGCGGGACTTTACCCAGGCAAGCGCGTTCTATCAAAAAGCCTGTGACGGCGGAGAAGTCATCGCTTGCTACACGCTCGGCTCGCTCTACAGGATCGGCCAGGGCGTGAAGCAGGACTTTGTCCAGGCGCGCGCGTTCTATCAGAAGGCCTGCGACGGCGATCATATGCGCGGTTGCTACTATCTCGGCCTTCTCTACGAATATGGCCAGGGGGTAACCAGGGACACCGTGCAGGCGGCTGCATATTATAAAAAAGCCTGCGACGGCGGCGTCGAGCAGGCCTGCATGTATCTGCGCAACCTCCAATGAGGCGCGGCGAGGGACCGTGAGGCGCGGCGAGGCTCCGGCAAATTGATTGGCGGCTACCCAGAAGCTATCTTATAAACGGTTTTGAATGGGCACGGCTTTACAGCTTGCGGAAAATGCAACTGTTGGAGCAAGAAGCGTCAGGGCACGACTTTAGTCGTGCCGCAAATGACCCTAAAATGATTGGGGCTTTAGCCCCTGAGGGCGAATTCCTTTACATCGAGTTATGATTTCAACAAGCTCCGTGGATGGAAAAGGGGATCGACGGCATGAAGACGCATGGATTTACGGATGCCGTGTAATCGCCACCACGGTGATCACCGGAATTCGTTTCCTACCTTTGATTTCATCGGGACCGTAATGCCAGAAGATGCGGTAGGCGCCGGGGGTGTCGTTTTGCGCGTAGGCCTCGAAGATCTTCTCGCCGTGAACACCAGTAAGTGAGGTAAACTCGTGCGTGCGCAGGCCCGCGTGGCGCGGATCGATTTCGAGGTACCCGAGCGCCTTGCGAACCTGCGCGAGAAGCGCCGCCGTGGACGGCGATTTTTCCAGAGCCGTTAACTGCGCATCTGCCGTGGGCGTGAACTTGAGCTTCCGTTCCATCTCTACGCCTTGGCGTGTTTGGCAAACGAGCCGTGATAGACGCGCTTCCCCTCAGCCGATTCCCTCAAGCCTTGCTTCACGCTGGCCAGCGCCGTCGGGTTCTCGTAGAGCCACATCTCAGAAACCGGGATGGTCCTGACCGGGTCGAGAATGAGTTGCCCAAGTGGATTGCGGTAGATGTTATAGGCAGTTGCATCGCTGAGAGCCGCCCCCAGCGAGAGCCGCTTCTTCGCATCGGGCTGCGCGAACTCGCTGACCAACTCGAAATCTGTATCTTTGATGACCGCTGATGTCGCCATAGGGGGAGATTAGCATAGGTGGGAATAAAATTCAAGTGGGCCGCGCCCACCTGAATGAAACGGCCTTTATGACGGCTTCGCGCTCCCGCCCGGGAGACCATATAGACGCGCATACTCTGGTATGCTTTCCTACGAATACTCACCCATGCTCAAACGCCTCGAATCCTACTTCGAATTCGCGCGCCTCGGCGCCAGCTGGCGCATCGAGATTCTGGCCGGCGTCACCACCTTTCTGACCATGGCCTACATCGTGCTGGTCAACCCGGCCATCCTGGCCGCCGCCGGAATGCCGCTGGCCGCCGTCACCGCCGCCACCTGCCTCTCCGCTGGTTTTGCTTCCATCCTGATGGGCATCGTGGCGCGCTATCCCATCGCCCTCGCTCCCGGCATGGGCCTCAACGCCTACTTCGCCTACGCCGTCTGCATCAAGCTCCACGTCCCCTGGCAAACCGCCCTCGGCGCGGTCTTTCTCTCCGGCGTCCTCTTTCTCGCGCTCACCGCCGCCGGCATTCGCCAGATGATTCTGCGCGCCATTCCCCACGAGCTTTACGCCGCCGTGGCCAGCGGCATCGGCCTCTTCATCGCCCTCATCGGCTTTCACAATGCCGGCCTGGTGGTTGCCGACCCCAACACCCTGCTAAACCTGGGCAGTATCCGCAACCCCACCGCCGTGCTGGCCCTCCTCGGCCTGCTCCTCATGGTGGCTCTGGAAGCCAGAAAAGTCCGCGGCGCCATCCTCATCGGCGTCCTCTCCATCACCGCCCTCGCCTGGATGCTGGGCCTGACCCATTGGACGCCCGCAGCCGGGGGCCTTCACTCGCTCTCTGATACCGCCCTCAAGCTCGACATTCGCGGCGCCCTCAACAAGGGCCTGCTGGAGATCGTCTTCGTCTTCTTCTTCGTGGACCTCTTCGATAATCTCGGCACCCTGGTCGCCGTCACCAAGCGCGCCGGCCTTATCGAGGCCGACCACACCATCCCCCGCCTGAATCGAATTTTATTCACCGACGCTACGGCCACCGTCTTCGGCTCGCTCACCGGAACCTCCACCGTCACCAGTTACGTCGAGTCCACCGCCGGCGTAGCTGCCGGAGGCCGCTCCGGTGTCACCGCCATCGTCACCGGCCTGCTCTTTGTCGCCGCCATCGGCGCGGCGCCCTTCGTCGGCATCGTCCCCCCGGCCGCCACTGCTCCGGCGCTCATCCTGGTCGGCTCCATGATGCTCTCCACCATCAGCGAAATTCGCTGGCGCGAGCCGCTCGTCGCCGTCCCCGCCTTTCTCACGCTGGTGCTCATCCCCTTCACCTTCTCCATCGCCAACGGCCTTGGCTTCGGCGTCATCAGTTGGGCCACGCTCCATCTGGCCGCCGGCAAAATCCGCCGCCAAGATTGGCTGCTCTATCTGCTGGCCGCACTTTTTCTCATCCGCTTCATCTACCTCGGAGCGAGTTAGAAACTCTCTGAATTAGTCGATGATTGAAGGGTACGGGCTTTAGCCCGTACATAAACCATGCAAAATTGACGCGGGCTTTAGCCCCTGAGGGGATACAATCCGCATTTGAGACTTGATTAGAGGTTCTATCGCCCTGCTATCATCGGCCTGTAAGTCAGAAAGGAGCCATCATGCGCTGGTATCACTATCTTGCGTATTTCTTCGGAGGCGCATTTCTCGCCAACTGCCTACCCCATCTCGGCAATGGAATTTCGGGCCATGCCTTTCAAAGCCCCTTCGCATCGCCGCCGGGTATAGGCCTGTCCTCCGCGACAGTCAATGTTCTCTGGGGTCTCTTCAACCTCGCCGTCGGCTATCTGCTCGTCTGTCGCGTGGGCAGCTTCAATCTGCGCAACACCCGGCACGTGCTTGTCCTCGGCGCGGGCATTCTGCTCATGTCGCTCATGCTGGCCCGCGCATTCGGTCGCTTCCATGGCGGGCTGTGAGCTGCATTTTTCTGCCGGACCGTCCTGATTCGCCGTAAGGGCAGCGGTATACTCGTTCACAGCAAAACACACGGACTCGACCATGAATTTTTTCGAAAGATTTCTCGAAAACACGACGGCGCAGGCCATTGTTCTGGCGTTTGTGGGCTATCTGGCCACCGCCTGGAGCGCCCGCATGTTGGCTCGCCGCAAGGACAAGCTGGAGCTGGTCAATCGCCGCCTCAACGAGTTCTACGGCCCGCTCTACGTCGCCTCCCAGGCAGGCAACATTGCTTACCGCTCGCTGCTCAAAAAGCAGGGCAAGACGCAGAGCTTTCCCATTCTTGACAGCGAGATGGAGGAGTGGATGCTGTGGATGACCACCATCTTCATGCCCCTCAACGATGTTCGCGAAAAGATCATCATCGAGAAGGCCTATCTCATCGTCGAGGAGCAGATGCCCCATTGCCTGCTGGACTTTGTCACCCACGTGGTGGGCTACAAGGCGGTGCTGGCCAAGTGGGAAGAGGGCGATTACTCTGAGCGCCGCTCCACCATCGGCTGGCCGCCGGAGTTCGACGCCTACGTCGAGCGCTCCTACGCCGCCCTTAAAGCCCGCCAGACCCACCTGCTCCATGGCTCGCTCTGGAGACTCTGGCAGCGGTTGGTTCATGGCAAGCGGAGTTGATACAGGGATCAGAAATTAGAGATTAGGGGGAAAAACGGGTTTCCCAGGTCTCGCCCTCGAAACCTGGAAAACCTTCCCTATTCCCTACTCCCTATTCCCTATTCCCTATTCCCTGTCTTTCAGTATCTGTAGTTCTCCGCCTTGTACGGCCCTTCCACCGCCACGCCCAGGTACTCCGCCTGCTTCGTGCTCAGCGTCGTCAGCTTCACGCCGATCTTTTCCAGGTGCAGCCGCGCCACCTCTTCGTCCAGCTTCTTGGGCAGCACATAAACGCCAACCTTATATGTGTCCCTGTTGGTCCATAGGTCAAGTTGCGCCAGCGTCTGATTGGCAAAGCTGTTGCTCATCACAAAGCTCGGATGCCCGGTCGCGCAGCCCAGGTTCACCAGCCTTCCCTCGGCCAGCACAAAAATCGAGTGCCCGTCCGGAAAGGTGTACTTGTCCACCTGCGGCTTGATGTTCAGCTTCTTCACGCTTTTGTCCGCGTTCAGCCGGTCCATCTGAATCTCGTTGTCGAAGTGGCCGATGTTGCACACAATCGCCTGGTCCTTCATCCGCTTCATGTGCTCCAGCGTGATGATGTCCACATTGCCGGTGCAGGTCACGTAGATGTCGCCGCGCCCCAGCGTGTCCTCCACTGTCGTCACCTCGAAACCCTCCATCGCCGCCTGCAGCGCGTTGATCGGATCGATCTCCGTAACGACAACCCGCGCGCCCATGCCCCGTAGCGAGTGGCTCGATCCCTTGCCCACATCGCCGTAGCCGCAGATCACCGCCACCTTGCCCGCCACCATCACGTCCGTCGCTCTCTTGATGCCGTCGGCCAGCGACTCCCGGCAACCATATAGGTTGTCGAACTTCGACTTCGTCACGGAATCGTTCACGTTGATCGCCGGAACCAGCAGCTTGCCCTGCTCCATCATCTTGTACAGCCGGTGCACGCCCGTCGTGGTCTCCTCGCTCACCCCGCGCCAATCAGCGACGACCCGATGCCAATGCTGACGATCCGAAGAAAAAACCTTCTTCAGCAAATCCTTGATGACCTGCTCTTCGTGATTGCCGGAAGGCGTGTTCACCCACTTGTCGCCGTTCTCCAGCTCATAGCCCTTGTGAATCAGCAGCGTCGCGTCGCCGCCGTCGTCCACAATCAACTGTGGCCCCTTGCCGCCTTTGTGGCTGAGCGCCGCCAGCGTGCAATCCCAATACTCCTCCAGCGACTCGCCCTTCCACGCAAACACCGGAACCCCGGCAGCCGCAATGGCCGCCGCCGCATGGTCCTGTGTCGAGAAGATATTGCAGCTCGCCCACCTGACCTCCGCGCCCAGGCTGACCAGCGTCTCAATCAAGACTGCCGTCTGAATCGTCATATGCAGCGAGCCGGTCACGCGCACTCCGGCCAGTGGCTTGGCTGCCGCGTGCTTGTTACGGATGGCCATCAGCCCCGGCATCTCCTGCTCGGCAATGACGATCTCCTTGCGCCCCCACTCGGCCAGCTTGAGATCGGCCACTTTATAATCCGTCGCAATAGTTTCCAGCGTCGCAGTTGCCATAAGTCGATTGTGCTCCTATCCCTTTGAGAATATCATTCGCGGGATTTGTGGCTAAAATCCGGGGTGCCCCACCCTCGCCGCGTTCTTGTTTTTGCGGCTAGGGTGGGAAACCACGAACTCCATGGTGCGCAAGCGCCGCCCGCCTGGACAGCCTGCTCTGGCCTTGCCGAAGCCCTCCGCCCGGGCGGCAAGTCCTTTGCAGATAATTTCGACCTTTACGCGCACAATCAAATCAGGTGAACCATCATGACAGAAGCCATTCAAACCATCCCCACCCCAATCGAGGCCAGCGAACCCATCGACGCCTCCGCAAACCCTGCCGTCGCCCGCTGCATGAGCGCCTGGAAGCATGTTAATCAGAGAGAACTTGCCAAAGGAAAATCTGAAGGCATGGCCGCTCATTACGCCGATCAGGCCTATCGCCGCGCCTTGCCTCCGCTCTCCGGGCAGGATAATATCCGCGATTTCATCGCCTGCGTCGCTTACGGGCTGCTCATCGATGCGATCAATAACAAGACCGGCCCCAAACTTCTCTACGCCGCCCAAATCGCTTATTCAACGGTCCGCAGCCAATCCGCGCCTCCTAAAACAGCCGCCACATGAGGTACCCCCCCTACCCCCCCAATATTTTTTTTTGGCCTCAATTCCTTGCAGATTAATTCAGTAATCTATGATTCTTTGTTTCCGCTTATTGCAAAGACTATGCGGATAAGTATTTTATTATCATCTAGATACATGGATATTGAGCGACAGATAGAACTCGCCTGCCTTCTTTTCTGCGTATCAGGATGTGAGATTCGTGATTTGCCTGTTTAAAACCCCTTACAGATAATTACGGAGTTACTTTTATCGTCTCGCGCCTTCCGCTTCCAGCAACATCCGCTTGCGCTCGATTCCCCAGCGATAGCCGGTCAGCGAACCGCTCGCGCCCACTACGCGGTGGCAAGGAACCACAATCGCCACGCGATTCGTCGCGCAGGCGCGGGCCACGGCGCGCGTCGCCTTTGGATCGCCCAACTCCCGCGCCAGTTGGCTGTAGCTTCTGGTCTCGCCGCGCGGAATCCGCCGCAGCGCCTGCCACACCTTCAACTGAAACACCGTCCCGCGCAAGTCAACTTGCAATGCGGCGGACATTTTGGATGAGTATTCAGCGTCAACCGTTCGCAGCGCCGCTTCCACCATCGCCTCCAGCGACGCATCGCGCTTCAGTGTCGCGGCGGGAAACTCCTCGCGCAAACTGGCCTCGGCTTCATGCTTTGTCCCGGCCAGCGACAGCCAGCAAAGCCCGCGTGCGGTCGCTCCCACAATCACCCATCCAAAAGGTGAATGTGCCGAGCACCAGCCGATTTGCTCGCCGCTCCCGCCCTTGGCAAAGCGCGCCGGCGTCATGCCCAGTTGCGCGCCGTCATAGCCGCGGCTCGACGAACCGAATCCGGCGTTGTAGATGGCGCTGGTCACAGACTCTCCTTGCTTGAGCGCGCCGCGCAGCCGGGCCGCGCGTAATGCGCGTTGATATTGCAGCGGGCTTACGCCAAGCACTTGCTTGAAATGCCGCTGCACGGTGAAGGGACTCATGCGAACCAGCTGCCCAAGCTCAGCCAGTGGAACGGGACGGTCGTGGTTAGCTTCAATGTACGCGCGAATCATGTCCAGATCAGGTTTGCTGCTCATGGAAACCATCCTCGCTGATCAGCGCTCCGTCGCGCTACCCGATTCTTGCGCGCAGCACCGCCTCCGCTCTCAGCAAATCCGCCTCCGTATCCACGCCGATGGTGTCTGCCGGAGCCTCGGCCACGTAAAGCGCAATCCCGTTTTCGAGCAGCCGCAACTGCTCCAGCCGCTCGGTCAGCTCCAGCGGCGAGAGCGGCAGCGCGGCAAAGCGCTCCAGCGCGGCCTTGCGATAGGCATAGATTCCCAGGTGCTTGCGGTAGCCTCTGAAGCCGGCTCCATCGCGGTCGAAGGGAATCGTCGCCCGCGAAAAGTAGAGCGCGCGTCCGTCCAGCGCCGTGACCACCTTGACCGCATTGGGGTCGTCAATCTCCTCCGGCGGACAGGGAACGGCCAGCGTGGTCGCCTCAACCTCCGGCCGCGCAAACAGATTCAGCAGCGGCGGAAAAAACTTCGCGGTCAGCGTCGGCTCATCGCCCTGGATGTTGACGTAAATCTCGGCGTCGATCTGGCGGGCCACCTCTCTCACTCTGTCTGACCCGCTGGGGCAGGTAGACGAGGTCATCGCCACGGGAATCCCGCGCTCGCGGCAAACAGCGGCAACTTCCTCCGAATCGGTGGCCACTACTACGGGGTCCATCAGCCCGCTCGCCCGAGCCGCGCGCCACACCCATTCGACCATGGGATGACCTGCGAGGTCGCGCAGCACCTTGCGGCCGAGCCGCGTGGAACTGAGCCGGGCCGGTATCACGCCGGCAATGCGGTACATGCTCATGCAGCCGAGTTTACACGAGCGGAGCGGCAGAGTTCATCCCGGCCATCTGCCTTGCAGAGAATTACCACCGGCTATGGAACACTAGGGTTGACCTCGAATCCAGCCGCCCGTATCATCGATTGAGGGAGTTGCGCGCGGTGGCCCTCCCCGGCAGGGCCTTTGCGGCCTGCGTCTCGTTTGTCTCTTCCGGCGGGGTAGCTCAGATGGTTAGAGCGACGGATTCATAACCCGTAGGTCGGCAGTTCGATCCTGCCTCCCGCCACCATAAAATCAATGGTTTAGGAGGTATCCCTGAATCCTTCCCCCTGATTATCCCCGCAATTGGCTATCCATTGGCAATCTCACAATCCCCCACCTGCCAGATTCTGGAGAATATTCTCCCATCGCGGTCCAAATCGCTTCTTCTCTTTGTTCTTCACTGGAATTCAAGCGGATGCCAGCTCCAGGAAGAACGCACAGAGAACGGAGAAACTGCGGCGTGTGCCGGCAAATGTCAGAAAGCGTTCACGGCCGTGAAGAACTCCTGTTCATCCATGTATCCGATGCCGCACCAGTAAACCGGCCAGTTGAGGTTTGTGATGGGATTTCCGGTAGTATTGCCGGAATAGAATGCCCTCCGGTATTGATTCTGAGCCGCGTTCGACGCGAGCAGCAGGGGAAACAGCTCCGCGAACGAAGTGGCGAGAGGGCCTTCGAGGTCATAGGCTTGTGAAAATGTGTAATAGTTGTTGAACTGAGCAGGCGTCGCCAGGTTGCAGTTCACAGCCGAATAGTCGGTCGGAGCAAGTCTCACGCCATCCAAAGTAAAGATTTTGTAGGCGGGATAATTGCCAAAGAACGGACTGATGCCCGCGGTAATTGCCAGCGCATTGCCCGGCGACATCAGCCGGAATTCGTCCATGTGCGTATGGCCGGCAAGAGACATAGCAATGACGCCGGGATACTGTTCAATGATGCCCATGAACTGATCCTGATAGTTTTCAGCCCACATCATCGTGGCTGCCGCGATCTGGCCATTGTCATTGGGCAACCCGCCGGTTGTGCTCTCAACCGCGCCAGGAGGCGCATGCATTAACAGCCACACCTTCTTGCCGGCCGCGCTGGCTTCTGCAAGTTTGGCGTTAAACCAGGCAAATTGATCTGGAATCATGGTCTGCTCGACAGTAATGCCTGGGGAAAGCGCGAATGTGTTCAGCGCGACGATCATCAGATTCATTCCCGCAGGCTCTACGGCGTAGTATCCGCCATTGGTAATGGTGCTGATTACATCCGCCTGATTCCCTGACCCGTTCAAAGCGAGCGTGTATAACTGCGGCGCATTGTTGGCAAGAAAAACGGGGTCCGGCCCATTACCGGTATAGGAATCGCAGTTGCCCAGCGCGAAGTAGATAGGGATCGTGCCCACCGCTGCTCTGATCTGCTGCAAGACAAATGTGAGTGTCTTGTCGACAAACGCAGTTGGATTGGCGCTTGGGTTGTTCATCGAATACGCCGAGTAAAACTGGTCCACGCCGTGGCCAAGAAAGTCACCTGTAAACAGGACCGCCGGACTGGTTCCCAGATTCTGCCTGATGCTTGCGAGCGCCAGGGTGAGCAGCGCATAGTTGGTGTCGGCGCCAAGGGGGGAAGGCGCACTATTCGTCGCATTCAACGCGCCCTCAAAGATCGCCGGCCAATCGGAGGGATCCGCCGCATCAAGCTGTGCTACCAGCGCTATATTCGCCACCCATGTTGCAGGATTCGGATATGTGCCATTTGCCGCAAACGGATCGATAAATGGCTGGAAATGCACATCGGAGAATACGGGTACCGAAAAGTGATCTGACCCGATAATCCCGTTGCCTTGGTTGTCTCCGCTGCATCCGCCGAGGAGGCCGGCGCTTGCCAAGCCTGCCAGCTCAAGAAATGTACGACGTGAAAGTATGGGCACGATTACTTCTCCTCCGCTCATATTTCTGACTGCTTTCATCGGCACACGAGGCATCTGCATCAGCAGCCTGGGCCGATGTTTTTACGATGTGGCACAGAATCGGGTTCGGCGAATGATGGGGCCTCATTTCTCGCTTAAATTCCCACTCTGGTACTGCGTTCCGTCTTCTTTACTCCTCGAATAAAGTCATGCGCTTTTTCTAAGAACCGAAACCAGACAGTGAAATTCTGACTGTGCAACCGTTTTTGTTCGGGTGCTTGTCCGCAAGCGATCAGGCAATGTATCAGGCGATAAGCGAAAGGGTGGGTTCCATGCGGTCGATGCGTAGTCTTGGTTTTCCTCTAACGGCAGTTCTGGTTCTTCTTTGCGGATGCGGGCAAGGCGGCGGCAGTGGGCCGGCGTCGATCACACTTGGCTACTCGCAGTCCACAGTGGTATTCGTCAAGGGTGTAGCCGTCACCGCCGACACCCCGGCCTCCAGCGGGGGAGTTGTGTACGGATACAGCATAAGTCCGCCGCTTCCCGCGGGATTGATCCTGAACTCCTCGACCGGAGTCATCAGTGGAACTCCCACGGTTGTGGTCGGCAATACCACCTACGTGGTTACAGCCTACGGCTCGGACAGCAACGCAACGGCCTCTCTCTCCATCACGGTGAACGATCAAAAGCCCACGGCCCTCAGCTATGCCACAAACACGGCAAACTACATCGTCAATTCGCCGATCACGGAAAACTTTCCGACCAACACGGGCGGAACGGTAATCTCCTACAGCGTAAATCCGGCCCTTCCCTCCGGCCTGAGCCTGAGCACGACAACAGGAATTATCAGCGGAGATCCCACGGCAGTGACCGCGGCAGCCAACTACACGGTAACGGCGACCAACTCGGGCGGCAGCACCACGGCACCCCTGACCATAGCGGTGAACGCCGCGCCGGTCCCTACGAGTCCGGTGGCCCCAGCGGGTCTGGTCTACAACCCCGGAACTGCGGTTTATACCGTTGGTGTGGCAATCCCAGAGAACGTCCCGACCAGTACTGGCGGAGCGCCGCTCTCGTACAGTGTGAGCCCGGCTCTTCCGGCGGGACTGAGAATGAGCGCCACGCCGATCACCCTCGGCGACGCCGCCACGGGCATCATCAGTGGAACGCCAGCGGCGGCAACTGCCACGGCCACCTATACGGTAACGGCTTATAACGCGTCCGGCAACACTACCGCAACCCTGGCCATCACTGTCAATGCCGCGGATGCGTCTCCGGCGGGTCTGGTTTATAGCGCGCCCGCTCCGGTCTATGCGGTGGGGACGCCGATTACGCCGGACGTCCCGTCGACCAGCGCCACCGGTGCAACGCCAACCTCGTACAGCGTGAGCCCGGATCTTCCCGCGGGTCTGAGCCTGAACTCCGTCAGCGGAATCGTTACCGGAACTCCCTCGGCTGTTCCCTCCACGATTGTGCCCCCGCCGCCCTCTACGGCAACCTATACAGTAACCGCTTTCACTTTGGCTGGCAGCACCACTGCGCCCCTGACGATTACAATCTATAACGCGCCCCAAGCCGTTCCTAACATGAGCCAGTCGCTTACGCCGCTGGCAACCACAGGTTCGAGTTTTCAATTTCTGGATACCGGCATGGTGGTGACCGATACGATCAACCCATCGGTACTCCCGGTGGAATGGCTGGCTGGGCAAGCGGTCAGCACAGCGGTGAGCCCGGATGGCAATACCCTGCTGGTTCTGACCAGCGGGTACAACCGAGTCTTTCAGGGCCCGTTTCCATTATTTGACCCGCTGTACTCAAGCGAGTACATATTCATCTTCGACATCACGAATCACTCGCCTCTCTTTAAGCAAGCGGTTCCAATTCCCAATGCCTACCATGGAATTGTCTGGGATCCGAGCAGCACGGCATTTTACGTCTCCGGCGGCATGGGCGATGCTCCCTTCGGCACCGACCCTATTCCCTATCCCCTGCCCAACAACGGCGACAATGTCCACATCATCACGAAGAAAAACGGAATCTGGGTGAATACCGCCGAACTTGACCTGGGCCAAAGCCCTGCCCCTGTTGTTCTTGGCCATCCTTCGGGGAACGGTCTTCCAGTGCCCAACAATCAATTCGCCTCTGTCAACGCCGCGGTTTTCGTAGCTCCGATGGCTGCCGGCCTGGCTATCTCGAGCGATGGCCAGACGCTGGTGGTGGCGAATTATTTCAATGACTCGATCACGGTCTTTACCGGTGGCTTGAGCGCCTGGTTAAGCCAATGGGTGGCAGATCCCGGTTCGGCACAAGGAGGCCAGGGAACGCTGCAAGGGACGGAACTCGATCTGCGTCCCGGCAAGGCCGTTTCATCGCCCACTCCCGGCATTCCGGGCGGAGAGTATCCGTTTTGGGTGGTGCTGGCGGGGAGCAGCGGTCCGCACGCTACAGCCTATGTGTCGAGCTTGCGCGATCGCGAGATCGACGTCGTCAGTCTGGGGGAGACATGCGTGAGTCCCACTGCTCCGCCCGCCTGTCAGGTTGCAAAAGCAGCGCCAGTTGTATCAGCCCGTATTTCCGTAAAAGGCCAGCCTAACAAGATGGCGCTGAACATAGCGCAGACAATTCTTTACGTGGCCGAAGACGAGTCGGACACAGTGGACGTGATCGACCTCAACCCGCAGGACAAAGGCAGCCCCAGCCAGAACCAGCCCGCCACGGTGAACACGGTCGTCGAAACCATCCCGGTGATCGCACCCGCGGCAGATTTGGCGTCTTTTTCGCTGACACAATTTACCGGCGCGAATACCAACAGCGTGACACTCTCCCCGGACGGGAAGTATCTCTATGTGACCAATGGCAATCTGAATAACATCGCGGTAGTGGCGCTGACCGGGACCAATCATGGCGATCAGGTGATCGGCCTGATTCCCACTGGTTGGTATCCGAACTCGATTAGCCTCAGCAACGATGGAAGCTGGGCGTATGTGGTCAATATGAAGTCGCCGACGGGCGCCAATCCCAACTGGTGCTATAACTACGGGCCGTCGGGTTACCCCGGATGCGCTCCGGCTAATGAGTACAATCCGCAGTTGACCAAAGCCGGCTTGCTCAGTTTCCCAGTAGCCGGCCTTGTGACGCAGCTTCCGGCGCTGACGGCGCAGGTAACCACGAACAACCGGTTCGCCAGTATTGAGAACCCTAGCGCGGCTTCCATCATGGCCTCGGTGCATAGCGGCATCCAGCACGTGATCTACATCCTCAAGGAAAACCGGACCTACGATCAGATCCTGGGCGATTTGGGACGCGGTAATGGCGATCCCACTCTGACCTTGTTCGGCCAGGCGATCACGCCGAATCAGCATAACCTCGCGCAGCAATTCGTTACCCTTGACAACTTCCGCGCCACCGCTGAAGTCAGCTACGACGGATGGTCGTGGAGTACTTCGGCTCGCACCCCAGACGTGGTTGAACACCAATATCCGGTCTTTTACGGGCAACGCGGCCTGGCTCTGGACGGGGGTTTAAATCGCAGCGTGAACGTAGCCCTGCCGACCCTGGCTCAGCGCCAAGCCTCCAATCCACTGATGCCGGGCGGGGCTCTTTCGCCAAATGTCACGGGCGGCGAGGACCTGCTGCCGGGCCAGACCGACACGGACTCGCCGGATGGACCGAACGACGAAATCAATACCGGCTTTCTGTGGAACAACGCTCTGCGCTCGGGCCTCACGGTTCGCGACTATGGTTTCTACATCGACACGACCTGCTATAACGAGCCCGCATGCCAGACTCCGCTGGCGCATGACCCGTTCTCGACGAATACTATCGTGGCTCCCTCCGCGAATGTAGCTCTGGCGCCATTTACCGACCCGTACTTCCGCGGCTTCGATCCCGCGTTCCCCGACTACTATCGCTTCACGGAGTGGCAGCGGGACTTTGATGCTAACTACGCGACCGGCGGACTGCCGAATCTGACTCTGATTCGTTTCATGCACGATCATACCGGAAGCTTCGCTACAGCGATCGACGGCGTGAATACTCCGGATCGGGACGTGGCCGACAACGACTACGCAGTAGGACTCGTGGTGCAGAAAATCGCTAACAGCCCCATCTACAAAAACAACACGCTGATCTTTATTGTGGAAGACGACTCGCAGGATGGAGGCGATCACGTCGACTCGCACCGCACCACGGCCTACATCGCCGGCGCCTACGTGAAGAATGCAGTGGTCTCCACGGCCTACACTACACTGGACTTCATCCGCACTATGGAAGAGGTCATGGGCCTGCCGCCGATGAACCTGAATGACGCGCTGGCCACGCCCATGAGCGACATCTTCAACACCACGCCGAGCGCATGGAGTTATACTGCTACGCCCTCAGCAATCCTCTACTGCACGAGTCTGCCACTGCCGGGTCCAGCACTGCCCTGCAACAGCCCGACGCCGGATGTAGCCTACTGGTCGCGAGTCACCAAGGGGATGGACTTCACCGATGCGGATCGCGTCGATGACGACACCTTCAACCGCGTTCTCTGGAGGGGAATGATGGGCAACCGGCCTTATCCCTCCCGGCCAACCGGCAAGGATTTGCGCCAGAACCGCGAAAAGCTGCTGGCGGATTACCGGCGATCCCTTGCTCATAAAACTACTCATGCGCCAAGACCGGCAGGAAACTGAAAGCAGAGTGACTATCGCACCAGGGCTTTTGCGTACAATGCAGGTGCTCCGGCGCGACAAGCGCTCTACGGTGCGCCGCTGGATACAGCGAGGATTCGTGCGGGCGTTCAAGTTCCCTGGTCGGTCGAATAAGAGGCGTCGGGTTTACGACTGCTTCCGAATCTCCGAGGGGGAACTGGACCGATTCACCCGAGCCAATATGACTTCTTGAGAGAGGCCCCGCGAAAGCGGGGCTTTTCTTCGTGTCCTTGTAGTGTACTTGGAACCCGCGTATCTGACGTTTGATGCGTATCGAGCGTCTTTTATTTCCAGTAACTTGAATGGAATCAACACAGTAGAGCAGTTCGATCCTGCCTCCCGCCACCAAATATTTCAAGGACATGCGAAGGAGCGGAGTTCCTTTCCTTCCACAATCCTTGGGAGATGCCCTACACGCAGAACGGCCACCCGTTTCGGGCGGCCGTCGTTTGTTTCGTTTGGGAATCGCGCTGAACCGCTTGCTTTTCGAATCGATCAACCGTGTGCGGCCTTCAGGCCGCCAGCTTGCGCTTGATCAGGCCAGCCAGTCCCGCTAGTCCGCTGCCCAGCAGTAGGAAACTGGTCGGCTCCGGCACAACCGGTCCTCCTCCTTCATAGCCCTCGATTCCAAAGGTCTCGGAGTTCATCGGACCGCTGTCTCCTCCATAGGCTTGTGAAGGACCGTCGCTCTCATCCCAACTGATGTTGTTATAGCCTAATGCCGTGGTGCCGTAATCAAGCTCTAGCCAGTAGGTACCTGCGGTGAGCGTCAGGTCTGGAATGGAGAAAAATGCCAGATACATGTCGTCCCCGTAGAGCGAGCCCGCGCCGAGGGTGAACAAGATAGGCGATGAAACTGCTCCCGCGGGCAGTCCTAACATTGGCCCGGATACAATATCGGGATTCGGGACAGTTGTAATCTCCCAGGTCACAGACGACGGCGTATCCCCGGAGTTAAGCCAAAGACCAAGCATCGCGCCGGTGATCGTAGAATCCTGTGCCAGCGTGAACGAATCCGTAATTCCCTGGTTAATGCTCCAACCATCAGTTAAGAAGGAACCTGTGCTGGTGTTGTTGTACAGATAATACGGGGCGGCAAATGCGGGAACCGCGGCCAGCGCGGCTGCCAGGCCAAGAACCAAAACATAGAAAAATACCGATTTCCTCATGCTGTTCCTCTTTCATCTTCACAGCGTCAATTTGTAGCCGTGCTCTGGAGAGCAACGGAAACGCTTTCGCGGGTCTCTGAATCTTGAAAAAGAAGTATGGGGATACAACCCAGACGACACGATATGCAACCAATATATGCAGTTGGATTAGCCCTTGACAAGCTTTATTTTGAAAAATTTAACCCAAACGTATGGAGAATGAAAACTACGGATATTCGCTTATTCATCCCCTCAGAACCCGCAGGAGGCAATCTTTGTCACTCAGGAATGGAGACGCAAAGGCATCGATTCTCTGCCGGAGATCGCAGCTTGAAGCCTCGATTCGCTGCAATCGCTCCCAACGTAAAACGGCCACCTTTGAAGGGTGGCCGCTGGAGTTCATGCTTGAGGAGAATCGCTAAATTGCTCTCACATCTGGTTGATCAACCGTAATGCGGCCTTCACGCCAGCTTGCGCTTGATGAGCCCAGCCAGCCCTGCCAGCCCGCTGCCCAGAAGCAGGAAGCTGGTCGGTTCGGGAGTCTGATAGCCCATGTCCGGACCCCAATAGCCATTGTCGATGTTACCGGGATCGCCGCCGGGACCAGCGTCTTCGTCGTTCACTCCGATGCCGTTGAAGGTGTCCGGGGTGAAACCGCCGTTTTGTACATAGTTTCCGCCCGTGATGTTGAGTGGCCAAAGCACGGCGAAGCCATTTTCATTCCAGTTGTAGGGATCGGTAGTGCCGCTGGTTCCTTCGAGCACGTAGGTCTGGTTGGTATACAGCTCAACCGTCTGGGTTCCATTGTAGAGAAAGTGCGGCGAGTCCGGAGCGCCGGGACAGGCTATCGGAGCGGCCAGGGAGGGTGTGCAATAGAGCGAAGCGCTGGTGATGGTCGTCCAGTCCAGCAAATCGCCGTACTGGTCGTATAAACCCACCCAGTGGCTTTGATTCATTCCCGTCGCCGTGTCGTAGTAGTAGCCCAGGAGGTTTACGAAGAGATTCTGGGTCGGCACAAAGACGGTTCCAAAGGTATAGCCTAAACCGTTGTTTCCAGTGGTGCCGGTGCTGGTGTACTCCCAGGCGGGCGCATTCGTCAACGGGGTATAATCATCCGCCCAGACTGCAGCGGGCAGCAGCAAACCCGCAATAAGAACCAATCCAAAATATTTTCGGCTCATGGTTCGATACCTCCTCATACACCATGCGCCCGCCCAGATGAACATCAGATACGATGTTAAGCCGCGAAGCGCGTTCCTGCGAATGAGATTGCGCCTGGTTATGCCAGATAACAATCCTCTGACTCGCAGAAATTATGTTACATAGAATATGCTCTAAAAAACAGATTGACCAGACTTTTTTTAATGTTATGGAAAACGGGATTGAGAATATGCAGGCTCTTGCGTACATTTAACCTGAAATCAGCAACTTGCGGGTCCTACAGCACCTATCCAGGATGGCAACGTATAGGCTCAGGTCACTAGCCGGATAACTCCGTTGTCAGCCCGATTGGTTCCAATTGCTCCAACGCAGAACGGCCACCCTTTTCGGATGGCCGTTGTTGTCTTGCTTGAGAAAAGCGCCTTACTATTCGCTCTTTTCGCTCTTCTCGCTCTTCCGCAGGTTGATGAGGTCTCCTAGAGTAGTGGTGGAGCTGGAGACGGGAGCTTTGTGGCTCTCTTTTTTGTAGCTCTCCACCTGGGCGCGGCTGGCTTCGTGGCCCGAGGAGGCGCGCAGGCTCAAACCCACCTTCTTCTCTTCCACGTTGATCTTGATGATCTTGAAGTCGTGCTCCAAGCCTGTTTCCAGCTTGGCGGCTGCGTCTTCGCCGGCCTCGGAGATGTGGCAGAGACCTTCCACGCCCTCCGCGATCTCGACAAAGGCGCCGAACTGCGCCGTCCTTAGCACCTTGCCGTGCACCATGTCGCCCACGCGATGGGTAGCGAAGAAGCTCTCCCAAACGTCGGGCTGCAACTGCTTGATGCCCAGCGAGAGGCGGCGATTCTGCGGCTCCACGCCCAGAACGACAGCCTTCACCTTTTCGCCCTTCTTGACGATTTCAGAGGGGTGCTTGACGCGCTTGGTCCAGCTCAAATTGCTCACGTGCACCAGTCCGTCGATGCCGTCCTCAATTTCAATAAAGGCGCCGAAATCGGTCAGGTTGCGCACCCGGCCTTCGACCACCGTTCCAGCCGGATACTTCTCCGTCAGGTTTTCCCATGGGTTTTCCATCAACTGCTTCATGCCCAGCGAGATGCGCCGGTCGGCCGGATTCACGCTCAAAACAACGGTATCCACTTCATCGGCCGGTTTGACCAGCTTCGAGGGGTGCTTGAGGCGCTTGGACCAGGTCATCTCGGAGAGGTGAACCAGGCCTTCGATGCCCTGCTCCAGTTCGACAAACGCGCCGTAGTCGGTGACCGAAAGCACGCGCCCATGAACGCGTGCGCCCACCGGGTAGCGCTCCGTCGCGTCCAGCCATGGGTCGGGCGTCAACTGCTTGAAGCCCAGCGATACACGCTGCTTTTCCTTGTCGAACTTGAGCACCTTCACCTGGATCTCGTCGCCCACGTTGACCAGGTCGCGGGGATGCGTGAGGCGTCCCCAGCTCATGTCGGTGATGTGCAGCAGTCCGTCAATACCGCCCAGGTCAACGAACGCGCCGTAGTCGGTCATGTTCTTCACCGTGCCGGTCAGCACCGCGCCTTCGCCCAACTGCTCCAGCGTGGTGGCGCGCTTGGCGTTCTGCTCTTCTTCCAAAATCTCCTTGCGGCTGACCACCACATTGCCGCGTTTTTTATTGAGCTTGATGACGCGGACCTCAATCTGCTGGCCGATATAGCCATCCAGATTGCGCACAGGACGAATCTCAAGCTGCGAGCCGGGCAAAAACGCCTTCAGCCCGATGTCCACGGTCACGCCGCCCTTGACGCGGCTCACCACCGTGCCCATGATCGGGGTCTTGTCGGCGGCGGCCTTCTCGATTGTGTCCCAGATGCGCAGGCGCTGCGCCCGCTCGTAGCTCGCCAGGTAGCCGCCCTCCGGCTCCTCGCGCTCGATCACCACATCAATCGGGTCGCCGGGCTGGAACTTGACGGCTCCGGTGTGGTCCAGAACCTGTTCGAGCGGCACCAGCCCCTCGGACTTAAGGCCCACATCAATGACCAAATGCTTATCCGTCTGCTTGATCACCGTGCCGGAGACAATCTTGTCGCCATAGGCTTCAACGGCGGCGGCCTCGGCAGCTTGCTCGCGTTCAAATGCCTCCAGGGCGGCGGAAAAGTCGTCCATGGATTCGAGCCCATGCTCTGGTGGGTGCGCGGCGGTCCTGGCTGGCGGCGCGACAACCGGTACAGCTTCTGCTTGCGGAGCCGCTTCGACTGCTGCCGCAGCTTCAATCTCCGGTTCGGATTTGGCTTGCGGAGTCGTTTCGACAGCTGCCGCGGCTTCAATCTCCGGTTCAGCCTGGGCAGCGGGCTCGGGTGGCGCGGGAACTTCCGTTGCAACTTCGGCTGCAGGGGCAGGTTCCGCGGCGGCTTCCACCACGGGCACGGCCTCGGCTACAGGAGCTACAGGCTTGGATAGGGCATCGGCGTCCAGTGCGGAAATTTCGACCGCATGGGAGGTTTCTTGGTTGGACGTGGATTCTGGCAACGGCTGCTCTTGCTCCGTCGCAGGTTCGTGGGTTGGGACTTCCAATTCGGTGTTCAGGGTTGTGCTCTCGGGTTCGGGATTGACGACGTTTGCCATTGCTGCCAGCTCCGGGATTCCTTGCTCCCGCGACTCAATCTTGCCTGCCGCTGGGTGGCGGTCCCTCTAACACGATTGTTTTGAGGGGTTCCGTAGGCCATCTCCCTGCCTGTAAACACGCGCCTGTGACCGAGGCGTCTTCACAAGGAACAGTCAGCCCCTCCAGCCTTTTCAAGCTGGCGTGAAAGGCGTCTGGTCTCCTTGGGAAACACACGGCAGGCAACGGCTTGCTGGAGGGCGGCCGCAACTCACTGCTGGAATCCGCGCAGGAAGCTACGCCACCAGTGTAGCAACCGTCGCTTTCACCCGTCAATGCAACCGATTGGCCAAAGTGCAGGTCAAGCGTGTTTTCCCGCGTGCCGCGCCAAAAAACAATAGACTTGCGACTGCCAGCGCTCCCGCGCAACAACCTTCTATACTGATGCAGACAGGATCCAACCCATGGACCTTCTCTGGACTCCCTGGCGCTTTGCCTACGTCACCACGGCGGACAGCGATGTACGCCCTGGCGTTCCCGCGCTTCTGGCGGCCTGGCCGGGCGACCATCGCTGCGTCTTCTGCAACCTGATGGCCTCCATCGACTACGCCATCGCCAAAGGAATGAGCCGGGATGAGGCCGAGGCCGCCGGCGGCCTTGTCCAGCGCGGCGAGCACTGCTTTGTCTGCCTCAACGCCTTTCCCTACACCTCCGGCCACGTGATGGTGATGCCCTACGCCCATCTGGACCGGCTGGCCGACCTGCCCGCCGCGACCGCCCATGAACTGATCGAACTGGCACAGCGTACCGAGCAGGCGCTGGAGAAGCTCTATCACCCGCAGGGCTTCAACTTGGGAATCAACCTGGGCCGGGCCGCCGGCGCCGGCGTTGCCGGACACCTCCATCTGCACGCCCTGCCCCGCTGGTCCGGCGACACCAACTTCATGACCACGATTGCCGAGACCCGGATTCTGCCGGAAGATTTGGAAACGACGTGGAAGCGGATGCGGGCAGCGTTTGCGGAGTTGGCGAATTAGCGAGTCAGCCGCTCTTACTCTGCTCTATATTGTCTCAACTCAATTACGCCGGATTATAGGATTCTGTGAATGATCTGATTGTTGATCCCTGGAGCCGATCTGCGTTGGGTTATCTGCAATCTCTTGCTGTCCGGAATTTATCTCATCTGGATAAATAACTGTTCCTTCGGCATCGACAACGATCCCGCGATTCCCCATTTTGCTTCTTTTGGTAAGCACCGCCCCCAAAACAACAAAAATGTCGAAGATTACCCCTATACATATCAAGATCGTCGCCATTCGATATTGGTCCACGCTCATCGCGCCGTATTCGGTTAGGCTATTTATTGATGGATTCGATGGATCGTAATAAACAGTTGCACTGAATCTCAACGGCACATCCGTATATTTCTGAAGTTCCGCTTTGATCGAATCATCGACGCTAAGTTCCGAAATATTCCCTGAGCTGCTGTATGATTCTCCGTCAACACTAAAGTTATAACTGCAACCATATCTTGTGGAAAAATTGGAAAGGTTAATGCTCTTATTTTGGGAGCCTTTCGTATGGATGGAGCTTCGGTAGCGTGTTACGTCGGCCTCTGTTGTCCTCTCGCGTTGCGCGAGGGCAGCGTACTGCATTGCAAAGTGAATACCGAAACCACCGAGGGTGAACAGAAATAGCGATGCGAGCAATGGATGCTCCATCAAGATAGCATTTCTGCGGAAGAATAACATCGGTTTTCCTATTTCTCTTCTGATGGGTGTTGGAGAGCAGTGTACTCCGCTACGCCCATTGCGGCAAATATTATTATTCGGGAGAAATGCAACTACAAACCCCTTCAATCAATTCCCTACTCTGTCTTCCTGCTCTCATCCGCACCCGCCGCCAATGCCAGCGTCCAAGGACACCTGCATCTGCACGCCCTGCCCCGCTGTTCCGGCGGCACCAACTTCATGACCACGGTTGCCGAGACGCGGATTCTGCCGGAAGATTTGGATACGACGTGGAAGCGGATGCGGGCGGCGTTTGCGGAGTTGACTGAGTCCGCTTTGTAATAGAACTGTTAATATCTCCAATGCGTAGACCCTACCATTAGGCTAACTCACCGATAATTTTTAATATGAAGGAAGAGAGATGGCGAAACACGTGTGTCCATGGTGGTTGGGTTATTTTTTGGCTAGTCCGATTCGGCGGTGGTTTATGCAGAGTCCGGAGAAGCTGCTTGTTCCCTACGTCAGGGAAGGGATGACGGTGCTGGAACCAGGGCCCGGAATGGGCTTCTTCACCCTGTTACTGGCTAGGATGGTAGGTTCGACAGGGCGCGTGGTTGCGGTGGACATTCAACCCAAAATGCTGGAAGTTCTGCAGGGAAGGGCATTGAAGGCTGGATTGCAGGCCCGTATTAAGACCAAGCTGGCGCAGCAGGATTCCATGCAGATCGATGACCTCAAAGGCTCGGTCGACTTCGTGCTGGCCTTCGCCATGGTGCATGAAGTTCCCTCCGCGGAAGTGTTTTTTGCTGAAGCGTCGGCTGCGCTCCGGTCAGGCGGCTTGCTCTTGTTAGTGGAACCCGCAGGTCATGTAAATTCAGAGCAGTTTGATGCTGAGTTGGAGGCGGCGCGTAAGGCTAGCCTTGGCCTTTCTGAAAGGCTGCTTGTGCGCGGCAATCTGGCTGCTGTTTTGCGTAAGGTCTAACGAAAGGCAGAAGAGCCTTCGCGCTCTAGTTCTCTTCGCCGTTCTCGTCCGCCCCGGCCGCCAGCGACAGTCCCGGCTGCGACCACTCCGGCGACTCCATCTCGCGCACATCGGGTTGCAGCTTCACGATCTCGTCTAACTCGCCATCGGAGTGCGCCAGCTCGCCTAACTGCCTGCCGTAAGAGAAGACTCCGCCCTTGCCTTCGATGGTGCCGAGAAACCGGTTGTAATAATCCATGCTGCTGGCCAGCGCGTTGCCGAGCTTGGTCACGTGTCCCTGCGCGACCACCAGCTTCTCGTAAATCTTGCGGCCCATCTCGTGGATAGCTTTTGCGTTCTTGGTGATCTCCGATTGCTGCCAGCCGAACTCAACGGCCCGCAGCAGGGCAATCAGCGTGGTCGGCGTCGCCATCACCACATGGTTCTGCGCGCTGAACTCAATCAGCGACGGGTCGGCCTCCAGAGCCGCGCTGAACAACGCTTCGCTGGGCAGGAAGCAGACAACAAAATCGGGAGCCTTCTCGAATTGCTTCCAGTACGCCTTGCTTGATAGGTCCTTCAGATGCGCCTTGACGCGTTGCGCATGAGCCGTGAATCGCGCGGCTGAATCTGGCGAGCCGCTGGCATCGAGAAATGCATCCAGGGGAGTTTTGGCATCTACGACGATTTCGCGGCCATTGGGCAGTTGAATGGTCATATCCGGGCGCAGCATCTTGTCGTCCTCGTCGCGCGCAGTCACCTGCTCGGAGAAGGAGCAGTACTGCACCATTCCGGCGTATTCCACGCATCGCTTCAGTTGCAGTTCGCCCCAGTTGCCGCGCGTCTTGGGAGCGCGCAAAGCCGTAATCAACTGCGCAGTCTCGTTTTTCAGCGCGTCGAGGGAAGCGGGAATCGACTTCTGCATATTCTCGACCAGGGTTTCCACCTTGGAGTAGGCTCCCGAGCGCTGCGTCTCCATGGCACGAGCTTGCTCGTCGAGGCTCCTGAGCGCAGCTCCAAGAGGGTCCAGGAGGTTTTTAATCGCCAGTTCCTTGGCCTCCAATGTCAGTTCCGCCTCGCGGGCTTGTCCGCCAAGCCGCTCCTTCGCAAGGTCTAAAAACGACTCTGTGTTGGCGCGGAGAGCATCGGCGGCAAGTCCTTTGAATGCGTCAAGTCCAGGCAAGGACTGGACATTCGAACGGCCATGGCGGAATCCCAACCAGAGACCCAAGAGAAAGACGGCTACGGCGACCAGCGCAAAGACGATGGCAGAGTATCCCACTGGAAAAACCCTCTTCGCCTAATGTACGCCTTCCCACTGTGGTTTTCCTGCGAATTTCGTCCTGTTTTCTATTCCCTGTTCTCTGGTACCCAGTCCCTCCACGGCAATCGCATGAAGGTGTTTTGCAGATTATTTCCGCCATCCTGCTACCTTGAAGTTGGGTCGGCACTCACAGACGGGTCAGCCCGTTCCGCACCGGAGAATGTACCCCTGGACGGATTCAAGGTCCAAGTGCAACAACGGATCAGATAGAGCCGACAGGAAATAGCTGGTATGAAGCCATGAAAAAGATGGAAAACAAAGAGTGTTTCCCGCTTTTCCGCTTTCGCGCGGCACAACTGCAGCGATCTCTTTGATTCTGTTCACGTTATTTGTTGCATTTGGACTTTTAATGTACCCACCCCCCCGGGGGTCGGTTCACCGTTTGTTCGCCCTCAACTGTCAAACCGTGGATGAACTGCCTTCCCTTCATGCGATTGCCCTGCTAGTCCCTCGCTTTACACACCCCCATCCGCCCGATAGACTTGAATTTCGGGGCCATGCGCATTATTTCGGGCGTAGTGGTTGTGCTCCCCTGCCGTAACCCGGTAGGCTGGGCAGGCGGAGCCTGAGCAGGCAAGCCCCGGAGAGATTCCCAAGTTCTGTAAATCACGAGGAGAAACACGCATGGCCGTTGAAGAAAAAGTCAAACAAATCATCGTCGAACAGTTGCAGGTGGACGAGGCCGAAGTCACCCCCGGCGCCAGCTTCCAGGAAGACCTGGGCGCGGATTCGCTGGATGTAGTCGAGCTGGTAATGCAGTTCGAAGAGGCCTTCGACATCGAAATTCCCGACGAGGCCGCCGAAAAGATCAAGACCGTCAAGGATGCGATCGAGTACATCGAGAAGAATGCGAAAGGCGGCAAGTAGCCAGTGACCCGCCGAGTCGTTATCACCGGCCTGGGGCTGGTCTGCGGCCTGGGCAATACCGTGCCCGAGGTTTGGCGGCAGCTGATGGCCGGCGCCAGCGGAATGGGGCCCATTCAGGGCTTCGATACCACTGGCTTCACCACCACCTTTGCCGCCGAGGTCAAGAACTTTGACCCGTTCAACTTCGTGGACAAGAAAGAAGCGCGCAAAATGGGGCGCTTCATCCACTTTGCCTTTGCCGCCACCCAGGAAGCTATCGCCCAGTCGGGTCTCCAGATCACCCCGGAGATTGCCGATCGGGTTGGTGTCTTTATCGGCTCCGGCATCGGCGGCTTCGAAATCATCGAGCGCGAGCACACCAACCTGATGCAGGGCGGCCCGCGCAAGATCTCTCCCTTCTTTATCCCCGCGGCCATCGTCAACATGGCGGCCGGCGATATAAGCATCCGCTATGGCGCGCAGGGGCCGATTTCAGCCACGGCCACGGCTTGCGCCACATCGGCCAACGCCATCGGCGACTCGGTGCGCATCATCGCGCACGGCGACGCGGATGTGATGATCGCAGGCGGCGCCGAGGCCGCGGTCACGCCGCTTTCGGTGGGCGGATTCGCCGCCATGCGCGCGCTCTCCCAGCGCAACGACGAGCCCACCCGCGCCAGCCGGCCATTTGACAAGGATCGCGACGGCTTCGTCATCGGCGAGGGCTCTGGCATCCTCATCCTTGAGGAGTTGGAGTTCGCCCGGACGCGCGGAGCCAAGATTCTGGCCGAGGTGATTGGCTACGGCATGAGCGCCGATGCACATCACATTACGGCCATCGCTCCCGAGGGCCAGGGCGCGCAGCGCAGCATGAGGGCCGCTCTCAAGGACGCCGGCATCAAGCCGGAAGAGGTGGGCTACATCAACGCCCACGCCACCGCGACCCCTGCCGGCGACGGCAATGAATCGCAGGCTATTGAGGCGGTTTTCGGCGAGCACGCACTCAGCCACAAGCTCAAGATCTCCGGCACCAAGTCCATGCACGGGCATCTGCTGGGCGGCGCCGGCGGACTGGAGGCCGGCATCACCGTGCTGGCGCTCCAGCACCAGATGCTGCCACCCACCATCAACCTGGAAAATGTCGACCCCGAGTGCCGCCTGGACTATGTGCCCAACAAGGCCATCGCCCACAGCTTCGACATTGGCCTGTCGAATTCCTTTGGCTTCGGCGGCATCAACGCCTCGCTGATTCTGCGCCGCTGGACGGAATAAGGCAGCTGACAGCTTTTTAAGTGCAATGCAAACGGCGCGCATCCACAAGATGTGCGCCGTTTGCTGTTTCAGCTAATCAACCTCTCAACTGAAGGCAGCCGCCATGCCTACGCTGAACAGGACGAATATCGCCCACCATCCGAAGACCGCAATGTAGCCAGAGCCGCGTTTTACTCCCGCCACAGTGGCCGTTCCAATCGCCAGCAGCACCAGCGTCCAGATGGTGACCACATCCAGCGAATTCGCCAGGGTGTAGAGCGCCTTGTTGGCCTCCGCCGGATTAGGGAAGGCGAAGGCCGCCACATTCGTGGGCGCAAAGTTCTTGATATTGAAGGTGTCCGGCTCACCTCCCGCGAAGATGACAACAGTCCCCAGCAAGGCTTTGAAGATCGACGGCAGGTTCGCAAACATCCATACAGCAAAGATTTTGCCGTAGGTAGCCTTGCCACCAAAGACAAAGTTGATGGTCCCCAGCAACCCGAGCGAGAGAAGCGCCGCTCCCGCCAGTATCAAGGCTGGTTGGGCGATGAAAACACCCTCCGTTACGTAAAGAGAGATCTTGGTTGACATTTCGCGCTGGGCTGGAGTGGCCTGCGCCAACCGCTCTTCTGTCTTCGGATCGAGCTTGATCTGGTTGTCCACGACGTTCTGCATGCCGATCTTGACAAAGACGGCAGCAAAAAAGATGTAGCTAACCAATGCCATGATGACAAGCGGCAGCCACCAGCTCCGATTGCCGCGTTTGATGTCCTCAAAGGTCTTCGACGGCGCTGTGAAGGTATTCGCAACGCGCTGCCACTGGGAAAGGCTGGTTGCCTGGGCCGCAGATTGCACTCCCGTCTCGTTCATATTCCCCCTCGCTCAGCCACATTTGGCTATGGCCGTGATTGTAACCTCGAAGGGGCTTCCCGGCACAGTCAAAATTCATTGAATGCCTGGATTAGAGCGGTTCTCCAATAGCTATACCCTGGAAGCACGACGCTGAGTGGCTTTTTCCTCAAGAAAAGCCACCTTTCACTGAGCTTGTTGGAGCACGTGAATTGGAGAACCGCTCTAATACCCTGACCTGCCTTGCCCTGACGTTGCCTGCGCCACTTTTTTACGCGCCGGCCTGGGCGGCACATAGCTCTTGTAAACGGTGATGTGGAAGCAGGCCTGGTGGAACTCCTCCTCCACATCGATCTTGCCGGCCTGTTCCAGCGGCAGCAGCCAGGCGCGCATCCAGCCAATCTCCTGCCGGCTAAGGCCCTGCTTGGAAATATCGATGGTGGCGCCGGTCAGGTGCGGACTGGCAACGTCGCCCTCGGCCGAGGTCGCGTTGCCGTTGATTTTCATTAATTGTTTCTGGTAAGCCACGGTTCGCACTGCGGAGCTGACCTCCAACGGCCCATGAAACGCGGCCGCATGGGCGCGAGCAAGGTCGGTAAGAAACGCCGCTGTCCAGGGCCGGCAATAGCGCCGATTCTCCGGCAGGTTGCCGTTCACGGTAAGCGTTGCCGAGACCGGCAGCGGAACCAGCATCTTGCGGGCAATGCGGTCGGCCAAATCGTCGTCGTCTTCGATCCGTTCCAGGTTGTCGAACTCCGTCTTTTCGTTTTGCCGCACCAGGGATTCATGCGACCCGCGCATCGGCGGCGGCATCACCGTCCGCGACTTGCGCAACGAGACAGCTTCAGTCGCGGGATAGGCATTTGCGGCCGGATGCGGCCTTGCCGCTTGATGGGAGCGAGAGGGTTGCTTTGCCTGCGCCGGATGCGCTGCCGTGCGCCCAGTCGTGTGGGCCGCTGTATGCCGAACTTTTTTGTGGGAGGAGCTTGCGGAGTTGTGAGAGACGGCCGCCGTACTCTTCCGCGACTTTGCCGAAGGGTTTGCTGGCGAGCCATTGGCCGCGCTCGCTGAGAGCGCCGCCAGCACAAAAGTGATGAGAAGGGTCCGCCGCATCAAGGAGTGAGCGGAGAATCCAGAGCAACTCCAGTGTAAGCGGTTTCGGCTTTGTTTCCGAGTACCTGGCAAGGTGCGGCTTTGTCTGATAATTGGCGCTTTCATGGCCGTTCATCTCAGCCCTTGACGCGCGCCGCTGCGAATGTTCGACTGGTTCAGGAACAGAACCGGGTGAACCCATGGACGTGCCTCAATATACCCTCGACGATTACGAACGAAATTTTGCCGATCGCCATCTGTTGCATGGAGTCGTAGCAAAGTGGGCCAAGGCCAAGCCGGATGCTGCCGCCATTCTCAGCGCGGAGGGTGATCGCGCGGTCAGCTGGAGCGATTTCGACCGCCTCACCACGGCGCTGGCGCGGGAGTTGTTGCGCCTGGGTTTTGCCAAAGGCGATTTCCTGGTCACCTTGCTGCCGCTCACCGTGGATCACGTTTTGCTGGAATACAGCTGCTTCAAAATCGGCGTAATCGTCGCCCCGCTGGACCTGCGTTTGTCGCCGCCAGAGGTGTTGCACGCACTGGAAATCCTTCGGCCGCGCGGGTTTGCCAGCCTGGGCGTAAAAGGGCCGCTCGATCTCCGCCCGCTGTGGAGCGCCGTGCAGGCGCGTTGCAAATGGATCCAGCATTTCATCGTGGCGGATTCTGAAGAGGCGATTGAAGGCACACAATCCTATGCGTCGATTGCCGAGGCGGCGAATCGCGCCGCGACGGATGCCGATTCCGGTTCCCTCTTAAAAATCGCCGTGACCGAGGATGACGGCGCGCTGGTCATTTTTACCACCGGCTCAACCGGCTCGCCCAAGCCCGCCCTGCTTTCGCATCGCAACATCACGGTACAGAACATGTGCATCTGCGGTGCATTTTTTGGCGGAGACCGTGGCACCCGCACGCTGGTCAATTTGCCGGCTTCGCACGTCGGCGGACAGACCGAGGCGATGATGAGCACCTTCTTCGGAGGCGGCACGGCGGTCCTCGTGGAGATCTTTGACGCCGGCCGCTCGCTGCGCGCCATTGCACGCCATCGCGTGGAGATCCTGGCCCAGATTCCGGCCATGTACAACCTGGAGTGGATGCTGAAGGATTATGTTGGCCACGATCTCTCCAGTCTGAAAGTTGCCGCCTATGGCGGACATTCGGTCTCGCGGCCATTCATAGAGCAACTGGCCGCCATGGCGCCGGTAATCGGTTCCGGACTGGGACTTACCGAAACCGCCGGCTTCTGCACCTACATCCAGGCGAATGCGGACGACCGGGAGACGATTCTCACCGGGCTTGGCGTGGACATGCCGATTTATCCCTGCACCATTCGCAAGCCCATGCGCGCCGATGGCAATGCCGGCGATGAACTGCCCATGGGCGAGATTGGCCACCTGTGCTTTCGCGGGCCGCAGACCTTTCTCGGCTATGTCAACGATCCCGCGGCCACCGCTCAGGCAATCTCGCGCGACGGCTATTTGTATACCGGCGATCTTGGATTCAAGGACGCTGACGGCTTGCATCTGACTGGCCGGGAGAAATGGGTGATCAAGTCGTTCGGCTACCAGATTTTTCCCGGCGATGTGGAACGGCACATCTGCACGCTGGCGGAAAAGGTGGCCAACTGCGTGGTGGTCGGCGTGGCGCATGCCGTCGTTTCTGAAGCGGTTGTGGCCGTGGTGGAAAAGCGACCCGGAGTGGAATTGAGCCGGCAGGAACTGGACCGGCACGCGCGTTCGCTGGCAAGTTATATGCGGCCGCGCCACTGGATCATTCTCGAAGCCGGACAGATGCCGCTGAACCGCGTGGCAAAACCGGATTACGTGCGCGCCCAGGAGATGGCTCGGCAGGGGATTGCCGCGTTGCGCGAGCGCGGCGAGTGGGACAGCGGCTACGGTAAGGGTGAAACATCAGTCAGCCACTAAGGAACGCAATCGTGGCGCGCCGTTCCTCTGCTGCAGCAGCGTCGGCTCGTCGTGGTTGTTTCCGTTTAACTCGTCGGGCGGAATGTTAACTGCTACGGCTTCCGCATGGCCTTCTCGGCGGCCCGCAGATTCTTTACATCGAGCAGGTCCTGTTCGCGTCCGCTGGCCAGCTTATTGCGGATCAAATCGTCTCTAGATATAACCAGCGCCGGAGTTTGTTCATCGATGAACCCCTCCAATCGATGCTCCCAGGCGCTGTCAAAATCCAGTCCTGAAACCTGCTGCAATATGTCAATGCGTTCCGGCGATTGACCCATTTGAAAAACCGTGCCGTCCATGAAATCTGCAGGGGTCATTCCAGCTATCGGAGCGCCAAACTCAGCGAGCGCTTGAAAGACAGCCTTGGCGTTCTCCGGATCGTTGCGAATCCAGAGATCAATATCTTTCGTAGTGCGGGGTTCAAGGTGCACGCCGAAAGCATAGCCCCCAATGACCAGGTACTTAACTTTGTGGTCGTTGAATGCGCGCAGGATATCTTGAAAGTCCTTGCTTATCATGGGCTGGCGCTCCTTTGAAGGCGGCTGCGAAGGCATAAGCTTCCTGACTCAATTCCGAGACGGCAATCAGGCGCGCGCCAATTGGTTGGCTTTGCCAATAGCGATACGTCTCGGCCTTTTGTTCATCAAGATCAGTCACTCGGCGAAGTGTCTTGTCCATATAGTCCCTCATTGCAGCAGCGTTGGCTCGTCGTGATTATTGCCGTTGCCGTTGATTTCCTCGGGTGGGATGATGACGGCGGCGGCGACCTTGTCGTCGGCCTCGAGGTTGAGCAGGCGGACGCCCTGCGTGGCGCGGCCGGCGGCGCGGATGGTCTTGGTGTCGATGCGGATGATTTTGCCGAATTGGCTGATGACCATCAGCTCGCTGGTGTCGTCGACCAGCTGAATGCCGCTGACGCGGCCGATGCGCGGGGTGACGGCCACGTTCTTGACGCCCTTGCCGCCGCGGGATTGCAGGCGGTAGGCTTCCACGTTGGTGCGCTTGCCGAAGCCGTTTTCAGTGACGGAGAGAATCAGGTACTCGCCGGGCTTGTGCTTTTTGGGGGTGACGGCGACGCCGACGACGTAATCGTTCTTGCGCAACTCGACGCCGCGCACGCCATAGGCAGGACGGCCCATGGAGCGAACATCGCTTTCGTCGAATCGAATGGCCTGGCCCAGATGGGTGGCGAGGAAGATAATCTGCGAGCCGTCGGTGATGCGCGCCTTGACCAACTCGTCGCCGTCATCAATCCCAATCGCAATAATGCCGCGAGACATGACGTTCGAGAAGTCCTTGAGCGGCGTCTTCTTGACGGTTCCATTGCGCGTGGCGAAGAAGATGAACTTGCCCTCTTCCTCGAGGTCGCGCACGGGCAGAATGGCGCGCACGTTTTCGCCGGGCTGGAGATCGAGCAGGCTCTGGATGGATTTGCCTTTGCCCGCCGCGCCCACGTCGGGGATCTCGTAGACCTTGAGCCAGTAGACGCGGCCGGAGTTGGTGAAGCAGAGCAGGAAGGCGTGGGTCGAATCGACGATCAACTGGGCGACGAAATCCTCCTCGCGCGTCTTCATGCCGGTGCGGCCGGTGCCGCCGCGGCGCTGCTGGCGATAGATGCTGATGGGCGTGCGCTTGAGGTAGCCCTGGTGGCTCACGGTGACCGCGCACTGCTCGTCGGCGATGAGGTCTTCAAGCTGCAACTCGGCGGACTCATCGACGATTTGCGTGCGGCGCGCGTCGCCGTACTTGTCGCGCACCTCTTCCAGCTCCTTGACGATGACCTTGCGCAGCTTTTTCTCGCTGGCCAGAATCGATTCGTACTCGGAGATTTTTTTGCGCAACTCCTTCAACTCGTTGAGCAGCTCGTCGATGGAGAGCTGGGTGAGCCGGTAGAGCTGCAGCTCGAGGATGGCGTCGATCTGGCGGAGGGTAAGGCCTTTTTCCTCGTGCGGCAGGCGCTCGCGGTCCAGGTTGATGACAATCTCCTTGCCCTTGCCCCAGGCATAGAGATTCTCGCGCGCCTCAACCCGCGAACCGGAGGCGCGAATGATTTTGATGACCGTGTCGAGATTGTCGAGCGCGATCTTGAGGCCTTCCAGGATGTGCTCGCGCTCGCGCGCCTTGCGCAGCAGAAAAACGGTGCGGCGCTGGACGACATCGATGCGGTGATCGATGAAGCAGTTGATCGCCTGGTCGAGGCCCAGCTCCCGCGGCTGTCCGTTGAGCACCGCGAGGAAGATCATGGAAAAGCTTTCCTGCAACTGGGTGTGCTTGTAGAGCTGGTTGAGCACAATCTCCGGCTGCGCGCCGCGCTTGAGCTCGATGACGATGCGCATGCCGTCGCGGTCGCTGTGATCGGGCACATCAACGATATCGTCAATGGTCTTGTCGTTGACCAGTTCGGCGATGCGCTCAATGAGCTTGGCCTTGTTCACCTGGTAGGGAATCTCGGTTACGATGATCGCCTGCTTCTCCTTGGTCAGGCTTTCGAGCGCGGTGCGGGCGCGCATGAGGAAGCGGCCGCGACCGGTGCGGTAGGCTTGAGCAATGCCGGCCTTGCCGTAGAGAAAGCCGCCTGTCGGAAAGTCAGGCCCCTGAACATGCTTCATCACGATGGCCAGCGCCGCTTCGCGGTTCTGCGCCAGTTGCGGGTTCTGCACCAGCTCGATGGCGGCGTTGATGATTTCTGTCAGGTTGTGCGGCGGAATGTTAGTGGCCATGCCCACAGCGATGCCGCTGGAGCCATTGACGATGAGATTGGGAATCCGCGTGGGCAGCACCGTGGGCTCTAGAGTGGACTCGTCGTAGTTGGGCACGAAGTCCACAGTCTCCATCTCGATGTCGGCAAGCATCTCGCCGGCAATGCGCTCCATGCGGCACTCGGTGTAACGCATGGCCGCGGGAGGGTCGCCGTCCACGGAACCGAAGTTGCCCTGCCCGTCAACCAGCGGATAACGCAGCGAGAAGGGCTGCGCCATGCGGACCAGAGTGTCGTATATGGCTGAGTCGCCGTGGGGATGGTATACGCCCATGGCCTGGCCCACTACCTTGGCGCACTTGGTGTATTTCTTGTTGTGCTGCAGGCCCATCTCATTGAGCGTGTAGAGCACGCGGCGATGTACAGGCTTGAGGCCGTCGCGGGCATCGGGCAGCGCGCGCCCGATGATGACGCTCATCGAGTAGTCGAGATAGGAGCGGCGCATCTCCTCTTCGATATTGATGGGGATGAGGTTGCCGCTGCTGGGGGGCGGCGTAACCCCTTCAAGAGGGAGCTGGGGATTCTGATCGTCTGGCATAAGAGGTCTTTTCAGGCCCGCCGGAAGGCGGCGAAAAGGAACCGGAAAAGCGGGGCCGGCCTGGCGTGGGCTATGCCTTTATTTTACCTCTTCAAAGAGGGATACGGCAAGGCAAAAACCAGCAAATAAGTCCTTATTATGCTTGATTTTATGGCTGTCAGGAGACATCAGGCCTGAAGCCGGCTATGGCTCTTGCCGCGCAGCCGATTCCGGGCTTCAATTCAGCCCTGTTTACGGAGTTATTTCGCTCTGCTTCCGCTCATGCCCCTCATAGCGGCCCTGGCAGACTCATCACGCAAAAGGCGGCCTGCAAGAGCACAATGGCGCCGGCAGCGCCCAGCGCCAGGCGGCCTCGCGGTCCTTCATAGGCGTCGGCGAAGACCCCGCCCACAAACGTGAGCAGAAACGGCAGCGCCCACAGCCACGGGCTGCCGGGAGCGCCGGTCATTGTCAGAACTGCGAGGATCGTAGTGCAGATCAGAGGAACGGAGTTCCCGAAGTAACGCGAGCGGCGTAGGCCCAGGAACAACGCTACAGCCGCGGCGGCAGCCACCGTGATCCCGGCGTTAGGCAGCGCGGAGAAGAAGCGCCGCGCAGGATCGAGCGAGATCCACAAAAAACCCGCCGATGATCGGAAGAAGTAGCTGAAGGCATCCGAAGAGAAGCCGTAGCAGGCAAAGACGAAGACCAGCGCACCTGCCGCGGCGGTGAGCACCACTGGAAGCGTCTGGCTTCTGCGCCCCTCGGCAACCCACAACATGGCCGCCAAGCCTAGAAGCGCCACCAAAGGCAGCGCAACAATGTGCGAAGCCGCCGCCAGGCCGAAGGCGGCCGTGAGCAGCAGGATGCGCGGACGCCACTTGGCGACCGGTCCCTGCATGGCATGGGCCACGCCGATGCAGGTGTAGACGCCGGCATAGACGCCGAGCGCCGCGAGGATTTCGGGGTTGGGCGCAACGCAGGCACGCAGGATCGCGGGAGAAAAGCAGTAGAGCGAGAGCGCCGTGTAACCGCCCAGGTTGCCGTAGAGCCGCCGCGTCACCCACCACAGGCCCGCGCCCAGCAGGCATCCGGCGGCGAGAAAGGGCAGGCGCAGCAGAAGCAGCGTGTACCGGAGCTGGTGGCGCAACTCCCAGGCCGAGAGCTCGCCACTGGTCTGCACCACGCGGTTTTCTGGATTGCGAAAGTGGTCCAGGACGCGCTCGGCCAGCAGATTTAGAGTGAGCGGCAGCCCGGCGAGCCGGTAGGCCAGAATGCCATCGTGAATGTTGCCGCAACTGGTGAAGTAACCGGCCAATGGCGATGGCTGCTCCCACATCTCGCGCCCACAGCGCGCATATCGGTAATCGCGATCGGTCAGCGTCTGGCGGCTGGTGAGCCACAGGCCTTGCGCCAAAAACAACAGCAGCAGCCCCGCGGCAATGCGCTGCGGCAGATTGAACTGGAAGCGGCGAATTCGTTGAAGGCGGCGGGTCATCAGGCTCCGGCGACCTTATTAGTCTAAACGGCGAACCTTGATCGGTGGCGCGTTCACTTTACTCTGCCATCCTCTCGACGCTACACTGGCCCTGCCATGCTGACTCGCCGCCGATTCGTTCTGAACACTGCTGCCTGCGCCGCCCTCGCCCACACATTCAAATCCCGCTTTGCCCTGGCGCAAACGGCGAATGTCTATCGCAACCCCATTCTGGGCGGCGACCATCCTGACGCCAGCCCTATCCGCGTGGGCGACGATTTTTACCTCACTCACTCCAGCTTCGATTACGCGCCCGGACTGCTCATCTGGCACTCCCGCGACCTGATCAACTGGCTTCCGGTATCCGCCGCGCTGCACCGCTACTACGGCACGGTCTGGGCGCCTTATCTCTGTGAATATCAAAAACACTTTTACATCTACTTCCCCGCTGCCGGGACTCTGAATGTGGTTCACGCCGACCACCCTACCGGGCCGTGGAGCGAGCCCATCAATCTCGGCATCAAAGCCATTGACCCCGCGCACATCGCCGAGAATGGCCGCCGCTTTCTGCACATGGCTGGGGGACGCATGGCCGAGCTCACCGCGGACGGCCTGGCGGTCAAGACAGCTCCGCGCAAGGTCTTCGACGCCTGGCCCATGCCCGCCTCCATTCGCATGGAATGTACCTGCCTGGAGGGACCGAAGCTGCTGGAGCGCAATGGCTGGTTCTATATGAACGTGGCGGAAGGCGGCACCGGCGGCCCGGGAACCAGCCACGGCGTGATTTCCGCGCGCAGCCGCCACGCCGACGGCCCCTGGGAGTACTCGCCCTACAATCCCGTCGTGCACACGCCCTCGCGCGATGACCGCTGGCTCTCGCTGGGCCATGGGCGGCTGGTGGATACCCCGGACGACCGCTGGTACATCACGGTTCACTCCTATGAAAACGGCTACCGAACCCTGGGCCGCCAACTTCTGTTGCTGCCTATCGAGTGGACCGCTGACGGCTGGTTCCGCGTGCCAGAGAGCGTCACCGCGGATGCGGCGATTCCCATGCCTGTTCCAGGAACAAGCCAGCAGCCCTTCGCCGACCCCTCCGACGATTTCACGGCTCCCCGACTCGGCCTTCAATGGGGTTTCTGGCGGGAGTACGATTCCGCCCGCTTCACCACCGGCAACGGAGCCCTCACCCTGCAGGCGCGCGGCAGCTCTCTGGCCGATTCCAGCGCTCTGACCACCGCCGTCGGCGGCCACTCCTACACCGTGGAGATGGACATTGAAGCCTCGCCCGGCTGCGAAGCCGGCCTGATGCTCTTCTACAACCCCGGCTACGTGGCCGGCATCCGCATCACGCCCGGGGGAATCGAGATCAAGATTCCCAACGGCTCGGTGAAGAACCGCACGGAAAAGGGCGCCACTCGCGCCACCTTCCGCGTCGTCAACGACCGCCAGGAGGTGGATTTTTACTACCGCCTGCCCGGCCAGAAGTGGCAAAAGACCGAGTCCTCGGCTGAGGTCTCCGGCCTGCACCACAACGTGCTGGGAGGCTTTCTCGATCTTCGCCCCGCCGTTTACGCCTGCGGCCAGGGTCAGGCAACGTTCCGCGGCTTCCGCTACTGGCCGGAGGTCAACGCACCAGCCGTGTAAACCGGCGAACCGCACTCGCCTGTTGTATCTTGGTAAATAACCCCCAATCGAGGCTCTACTTTATGACAGACCACGGCCTCATCGATCTGTTGAAGCGGGTTCACTGGGATCACTTTCATCTCTGGACCTCGCTGCATAATCTTCTTGCGCCTGTTGCGGCGGTGATCGGCAAGTATATCCATTCGTGGATCAAGCGCCGCAACGCCCGCCTGGCGCAACACTGGCCCGTCACGGACGGGCTGGTTCAATCCATCGATGTAGGCGCGGGAACCAAATACTTCGGCAGCCAGCGGCGATTCAACGCAACCTTTAAATACGCCTATACCGTCCAGGATGGCAGCGAGGTCAGCCATTATTCCGGAAACTATTTTCGCCCCTTTCCAGATAAAGAGCGGGCATGGGAGTGGCTGGAGTTGCTGAAGAACAAGCACATCCGCGTTCACTATAAGCCCGGCCACCCTGAAGTCTCGACCGTCCTGGACGCCGATCTGGACGCGCATTTTGCCCTTCCGGCGCGAACACCGGCTGACCTGCTTTACTACTCGCCGGGAATCGACGCGCAGTAGCACACAAACAGCATCAACCATTGCCGCCAAAGACTCGAAAGCCGCTCCAAAGAGCGGCTCTCGCGGTGATGGCTGGAGATTAGTTGAAGATGGCTCCCACGGTGTAGTTGCTGGTGAGCGTAACTGTACAGGTTGGCGTCGTGTTGGGCGTATTCAATGCAGTTTCGCAGTTATCCGACCAGCCTCCAAAGGAACTTCCCGCTGGAGATTCAGTCAACGTCACCGTAGAGCCAATGGGATAAGTCCCTACGCAAACAGAGAACCCCAGACCAAGGCCGGGCGAACTTGGACCACAATGGATCAGGTTCGGCACACCGGTGCTGGAGGGAGCCGTAACCAGCCACGACGAGTTGTTTTGTCCCGCGTTATAGACGGTCAGCGTCGCCAGTTGCGCTGCTACCGGGTTACCGCATTGGCCTATGGGGCAGGTAAACGTCCCCTGGGCAGTCACGACCGTGCCGTCCGGGTTGCTGTCCGTACAGATGGACTGGGAGGGATTGGACGCGCAGCTCGCTGGACGCACCATTTCCGCAATGATGACAGCCCCGCCCTCACCGTAGGCCGTGACAATCCCGGCCTGGGCGCCGGAAACCCCGGCAGTCTCGACGGGGAAGACATCCGGTGCAGAGGATATCCAGGTCACCTCATTTGTGATATCGCGGATGGTGGGAGTGCTCGAGTAGTTTCCGAAAGCCAGGAAATTTCCGGAATCCAAAATCTGATTCACGGAAATAGCGGTCGGAATAATCGTGATGGAAAGCAAAGGCTCCGGGGCCGCTCCAATGGTAACCGTGTAGGTCGCGGTCCCCACAACCTTGCTGCCGTCCAGGTTTGTATACGTCGCCGAAAGCGTGGTAGCGCCCGAGAATAGAGCCGTGACCAGGCCGGGAGTTGATCCGGCTCCTGATGTGACATTCCAGCAGGTAGCCGAGCCGGCGAGCGCACTGCCAATGGTGGCTACCGCCGGGTTGCCGGAACACCACTGGACCAGGTTGGTCACGTCGTACTGAAGGCCCGAAGAGCCCGCGGTGCCTATCACGAAAAATTGGCTCGTTTGAGACGCTGCCGAGGCCGCTTGATTGTTCGGATAGATGGTCAGCGAGGTGAACTGCTCCGAAGTTCCCCCCACCACCGTGAAGGGAATCGTGGAGGTCACCAATGAGCCGTCTGGATTGGACGAGATGGCCACGATGGCGGCCGTGCCCTGGCCGACAGAGGTTACCAACCCGGGATGAACAGGGCTTGTTGTGCATGTCGAAGGAACGTCCGGGCTGCATACCGTGGCCACCGCCGGGTTGCTGGAACTCCACTTAGTGGTGATCGGGTAGGAGCTGATGCCCTTGGTCACATCCTGCGTAACAGGGGCCGACGAAAAAGTACCGATAGCTAACAACTGGCTGGTTTGGTTTGGTGATGCCAGCGATTGCGATGTGGGCAGAATGGCAACTGAAAGCAGGGGCTCAGAGGCCACATTCGCAACAGTCAGGGTTGCCGTCGCCGTCACTATGCCCGATCCCGCACCGGAAGGATTGGTATATTTGGCCGTGATGGTGGTCGAGCCCTGACCAATCGCCGTGGCCATGCCCGTGGTATCGATGGTGGCCACCAGCGGATTGGTGGAACTCCAGGAGACCAGAGAGCTGACATCGGTCTGCAGCCCGGAGGTTCCATTGGTGCCAATCGCGATAAACTGGGCGGTCTGGTTGGTCATCGATGGAAGCGGCAAGGTAATCGACTGGGAGCCGGGGAAGATGGACAGCGCGGAGATCGGTTCCACCTGTGCTCCCGTCACCGTGAAGCTTGCGGCGGCCGTTGCCCCGCTATGGTCGGAGTTGTTGGTGGCGATGGCCGTGATAGCAGACGTGCCTGGACCCACCGCTGTAACCAGCCCGGTGGTAAGGCCTATGGTCGCCACCGACGGATTGCTCGAATGCCAGTTGACCGTGTAAGTGGAGATATTCGCCATGTTCTGGTTGCCCGGCGTCGATGAAGTCGCCGAGAAGTCTCCGATGGCCAGGAATTGCGTTGTCTGGGGCGCTCCCGCAACCGATTGCGAACTGGGAAGAATCGACAGCGAGAGCAGCGGCTCAGAAGTGCCAGTAATGGAGACGGTAAAGGTTGCGCTGGCCGTCACCACGGTGCCGTCCGGGGGATTTCCGCCGACGCCGGGATTCGCAACCTTGGCGGTGATGGCCGTGGCGCCGGAGATGGCGCCTGCCTGGACCATCCCGGGGCCGATGATTGTGGCCACGGAACCGATGGTGGAATTCCAGGTCGCCACGCTGGTCAGGTCCACCGTAGCACCCGTTCCGGTGGTTCCGATGGCGATGTACTGCGCGGTTTGACCGGCCGTCGTGGCCGTCTGCGATGCCGGAATGATGGCTAGCGAGACATAGGGCTCCGTGACAGTGGGAATTGTCACCGTGTAAGCCGCGCTGGCCGCCACCACGGTCCCGTCGGGATTGGTAACCATGGCGACGATGGCGGTTGTGCCGGCGCCTTTCGGCGTGGCAACACCGGTGGCCGTGATGGTGGCTACCACCGCTGAGTTGCTGGAAGTCCAGGTTGCCGCGGGAATCGTTACAGCAGGCGACGTTCCCGGAATGATGTAGGGCAGATTCATGTTGACCGTAGCCCCCGATGAAGTGGTGCCGAGGGCGATGAAGTTGACATTGGCTCCCGTACCGGTTGTCAGGGAGGTCTGCGAGGAGGGAACAATGGCCAGCGAAACCAAAGGCTCCGATGTGCTGGACACGGTCAAGATCGCGCTACCCGTCACCACGGTGCCGTCGGGATTGGTGGCAATGGCGGTGATGGCGGTGGCGCCGGCAGCCTTCGCCGTGATGATGCCGGTGTTTGGATCAACAGAAGCTACGGATGGATTGCTGGAATTCCATTGTGCCCATTGAATCGTCTCGGCAGGCGAGGTTCCGGGGATGGTATACGTTTGGGGATCGGTCAGGTTGACCGTGCCGCCACTTCCCAGTGTGCCGATGGCAATGAAGTTCGCGGTCTGATTGCCTACCATAACCGTTTGCGTGGATGGCGAGACAGCCAGCGAGGCCAAAGGCTCCGATACGGCGGTCACCGTCAAGAGCGCGCTTCCCACCGCCACGGTGTTGTCGGGATTTTTGGCGATGGCGGTGATAGCTGTGACGCCGGCGGCCTTTGCCGAGATGATGCCGGTGTTTGGATCAATAGAAGCTACAGATGGATTGCTGGAACTCCACTGCGCCCACTGAATCGTCTGGGCAGGCGACGTTCCCGGAACGGTATATGTATTTGGATCGGTCAGGTTCACCGTGGCGCCCGTTCCGGTGGTACCGATGGCGATGAAATTCGCGGTCAGATTGCCTGCCTGAACCGTCTGCGAGGATGGCGAGACTGCCAGTGAAGCCAGAGGTTCAGACGAGCCGGCCGGAGATACTGTGAGGGTTGCGCTTCCGGCTGCGCCGGAGCCATCGGGATTGGTGAAGGTAGCCGTAATGGTGGTTGTACCCGATCCGGCGGTGGTGGCCAACCCGTATGTCGAACTCGTGCAGGGAGCTGCAGAATTAACAGTGCATATCGTGGCAACAGAGTGGACGCTGGAAGTCCATTGAATCCCTGATACATTCGTCAGTGGCACCGAGGCGCCGCCGACGGTCATGCCGATCGCTTCAAACTGTACGGGGATACCCACTGTTGCAACAGTCTGTGAAACTGGTATGACGGTGACCGAAGAGATATCGTCTGCTGCGCAAGATGTGCATGCGGTCACGGTGAAGGTCGCGGAATTGCTGACAATAGTGCCGTTGAACCCCGGCGCGCTGGCTGTGATATTCGTATTCCCCGTCCACCCCTCGCCGGTAAGCGGATTGAATCCTGTAGCCGTGGCCAGACCTGAACTGTTGATCGTTGCCACCTGGGCGGCGCTGGAAGACCACGTAACCTGGCTGGTAATATCCATGGTCGTCTGGTGACCGGCGTGGCCATAGTATCCAATGGCCTTGAACTGGCTTTGCCCCTGCTGAAAACCCGGCGGCGCCAACGTCACCGTAACTGTGGTGGGACTGATGACGATGGTGGTCAGCGATGGGCTGTTGTTGCAACCGGTAAACGGCACAACAAAGCAGGCAATCAATAGCGCTCCGAAGCTGAAGCGTTTCAACATTATGGGTCTCCTGGCGTTTCCAGCAGCCTCGGCTCCGCCATCCCTTGGCGAAACCGGAGATTATCGTCCACTTTCGACTATAGGCCCTCAAGTAACCGCGCGCCTACACCATAAAAGAGTCCCTATACATACGGAATCAAAACAGTTAATAAGCGTTCCACGGGCTGCTCGCGCGCTCATCCTCTGCCGCGTTTTCAGCACAGGTTAACCAGCAAAACGGCAAGTCCGGCGGCTAATTGCTTTTGCCCCGCGCACCCTGCACCGGCTACACTTCTCCTCAGGATGGCCATTTCCCGCGACAACACCCCGGAACGGCTGGTCAGCGCCATGCGCGCCGACGAAGAACAGGGTTTTGAACTGAAACTGCGCCCTCGCTGGCTGGGCGAGTTCATTGGCCAGTCCAAAGCCAAAGAGCAGCTCACCATCGCCCTGGAAGCCGCCAAATCCCGCGGCGAGGCTCTGGATCACGTGCTGCTCTCCGGCCCTCCGGGACTGGGCAAGACCACGCTGGCAACCATCATTGCCAATGAGTTGGATGTGAGCTTCCAGCAGACCTCCGGCCCGGCCCTGCAAATTCAGGGCGACCTGACCGCCATCCTCACCAACCTGCGCGAGCGCCAGGTGCTCTTCCTGGACGAAATACACCGCATGCAGCCGGTGCTGGAGGAAAAACTCTACACCGCCCTGGAAGACTACAAACTGGACATCATCATCGGCCAGGGTCCGGCGGCGCGCACCCACGTAATGGAGATTCGCCCCTTCACCTTCATCGGCGCCACGACGCGGCCCGGCCTGCTCAGTTCACCGCTCCGCTCGCGCTTTGGCATTCTGCTGCGCCTGGAATTTTATAGCGAAGAAGAGCTGCGCGTCATTGTCACGCGCTCCGCCGATGTGTTGCAGATTCCCATCGACCAGGATGGCGCAGCAGAGATCGCCCTGCGCTCGCGCGGGACTCCAAGGATAGCCAACCGCCTGCTGCGCCGCGTGCGGGACTACGCCCAGGTGCGCGGGACAGGCGTGATTGACCACCCCACCGCCAAAGCCGCCCTCACCATGCTTGAAGTAGACGCCCACGGCTTCGACGAGATCGACCGGCGGTTGCTGCTGGCCATCATCCAGAAATACGACGGCGGCCCGGTCGGCCTGAGCACGCTGGCCGCGACCCTGGCCGAGGAGCAAGACGCGCTGGAAGAGGTCTACGAACCGTTCCTTATCCAGATCGGATTCCTTGACCGCACGCCGCGCGGCCGCGTGGCCACGCGCCTGGCTTATGAACACTTCGGCCTGACTGTGCCGGGCAGGCAGACACCGCTGTTTTAGAACGACAGCGGAGTCAGCGGTGTTAGCGGAGTTAGTTTGGCTCATTCAACAAGATTGGAGGAAATGAAATGGCACTGACCGAATCCACCATGCTGGAACTGGGCACCACCGCCCCCGACTTTGCACTCACTTGCGTAGTGAAAGGCAAGACAGTCCGCCGCGATGACTACCACGGACACAAGGCTCTGCTGGTGATGTTCATCTGCGCCCACTGCCCCTATGTAAAGCACATCGAGAAGGGCCTGGCAGCGCTGGGCAAGGATTATGCCGGCAAGCCTATCGGCATAATCGCCATCAGCAGCAACGACGTAACAACACACCCCGCCGACAGCCCCGCCGGGCTCAAGCAGCAGGCGACAACCTTCGGCTTCAGCTTTCCCTACCTGTACGACGAGACGCAGGCCGTAGCGCGCGCCTACAAGGCCGCCTGCACGCCGGATTTCTTTCTCTTCGACGCGAATTTCCGCCTGGTCTATCGCGGGCAGTTTGACTCCAGCCGCCCCGGCAACGGCATCCCGGTCACCGGCGAAGACCTGCGCGCTGCCATCGACTTGGTGCTAGCGGGCAAGCCGGTGCCCACGGAGCAGCGCCCTTCCATCGGCTGCAACATCAAGTGGAAGGCATAAGAAAGCGGAGTTAGCGGTGTTTGCGGAGTTAGCATTTGGTTTGCGCGAACTCCATCCTTCGTTTCTTAAACATTCACCGCAGCCGGCGCCAAGTCAGCAAGCAGTTGGTGAATCTCCAGCAGAACCTCGTCGCTGCGCGTGGCAGCCAAAGGAAACTTGAGCAGACCTTGCGGCGTGAACTGCGCGCCGCGACCGGCGTTTTGCTCCACCAGTTGCATCAGGCACCGCGGATCGATGTCGGCATTCTCCATGAAGCGAATGTGCAGTTCGGCGCGCTTGCGATCCACCTGCGCAATGCCGATTTGTTCGCATTCGAGCCGTATCAGCGCCGCCTCCAGCAGGTACACCGTGGCGTCGGGCAGCGCGCCGTAGCGGTCTTCCATCTCGGCGCGCACCTCGGCAATCGCCGCCTCGCTCCTGGCTCCCGCAATTTTTTTGTAGAGGCGCAGCCGCTGGTTCTCCTCCGGCACATAACTCTCGTCAATACGCAGAGCGATGCCCAGGTTCAGTTGCGTTACAGGCTGCTCCTCGCGCGATTCGCCCTTGATCTCCTTGACCGCGGCCTCCAGCATGGAGGTGTATAGCTCGAATCCCACCGCCTCGATGTGCCCGCTCTGCTCGCCGCCCAGCATATTGCCCGCGCCGCGCAACTCCAGGTCCAGCGCGGCAATCTTGAAGCCCGCGCCCAGGTCGCTGAACTCCTTCAGAGCGGCGAGCCGTCTGCGCGCAATCTCCGTTAATTCATTCTCAGGAGGAATCAGCAGGTACGCATACGCACGCCGGTTGGAGCGCCCCACGCGTCCGCGCAACTGGTACAACTCAGCCAGCCCGTGGCGATCGGCGCGATTGATGAGCATGGTATTCGCCAGCGGAATATCCAGCCCGTTCTCGATGATGGTGGTCGCCACCAGCACATCGTACTCGTGGCGCATGAAGGCCAGCATTACGCGCTCCAGCTCCGTCTCGCTCATCTGCCCGTGGCCGACGGCAACGCGCGCCGCCGGGACTAATTCTTGAATGCGCGCGGCGATTTGGTAGATGGACTCCACGCGGTTATGCACAAAGTACACCTGACCGCCGCGCTCCAGCTCCACCTCGATGGCCGAGCGCACAATCTTCTCGTCGAACTTGGCGACGACAGTTTGGATGGCCATGCGGTCCTTGGGCGGCGTCTCGATTACGCTCATGTCTCGCAGGCCCACCAGGGACATATGCAGCGTGCGCGGAATGGGCGTGGCGCTCATGGCCAGCACGTCGATCTCCTTGCGCAACTGCTTCAGCCGTTCCTTATGGCGCACGCCGAAGCGCTGCTCCTCATCCACCACCAGCAGGCCCAGGTCCTGAAACTTGATGTCTTTGGAGAGCAGCCGGTGCGTGCCGATGAGAATGTCCACCTGGCCGGCCTCTACCTTTTCGATAATGTTTTTTTGTTCTTTTTGGGTTCTGAAGCGCGAGATCATCTCCACGTTGATGGGAAACTGCGCAAACCGCTTCTTGAAGGTTTCAAAATGCTGAAAGCTCAGAACCGTGGTCGGCGTAAGCACCGCTACCTGCTTGCCGTCCTGCACCGCCTTAAAGGCCGCGCGCATGGCCACTTCGGTTTTGCCGTAGCCTACGTCGCCACATAGCAGCCGATCCATCGGCGTGGTTGACTCCATGTCGTACTTGATGGCGCGGATCGCCGAGATCTGGTCGTCGGTCTCGCTGTAATCGAACGCGTCCTCAAACTCCTTTTGAAACTCGTTGTCCCTGGAGAAAGCGGTTCCCTGCGCGGTAGCGCGCTGGGCGTATAACTTCAACAACTCGCCGGTCATCTCCTGCATGGCCTTGCGCACTCGCGCCTTGGTCTTGGTCCATTGCTGCGAGCCAAGCCTGTTCAGCGCCGGCGCAGGTCCAGCGTCCGTCGAGCGGTACTTCTGAATTAAATCCAACCGGGTGAGCGGCACATATAACCTGGCTTGTTCAGCAAACTCCAGGACCATGAACTCAATCGACAGCCCGTCCTGCACAATTTCCTTCAGCCCCTGGTATTGCGCGATGCCATGCTCCACGTGCACCACGTAATCGCTGATGGCAAGGTCGCGGAAATCGGAGACGAAGGCCGCTGTTTTTGAACGCCTCGGCTCGGGCCGCGCCGCCACGTCCGCGTCATCAGAGAGATCGTTGGCCCCGAAGAGAATCAGGTTCGAATCAAGAAAGCTCACTCCCGAGGCCACAGGCGTGCGCACGATCACCGGCACGCGCAGGTCGCCGGCCAGGTAACTACCTTCGTCGAGCATCGTCTCGCCGGGATGCGGATTGCGGCTGCCGAGCCGGTACGGAATCTGGTACTCGCGCAGCACCGTGGCCAGCCGCTCCACGTCGCCCTGGTGCGGCGCGGCCAGCACGATCCGCGACTCGGCCGCCATCAGCGTCCGCAACTGCTCGGTCAGGGCCGGAATGGATCCATGAAAGCGCAGCGTCGGCCGGGTATTCAACTCGATCTCGCCCAGCGTCGCGTCGTGATCCAGAATGTCTACCACGCCCAGTTGATCGAGGTCCAGCCCCATGTGCGCGTCCAACTGCGCCTGCAATATCTCGGGCCGAAGATAGATATCCTCGGGCCGGATCAGCGAGCCTATTCCGGATCTTTCATGCCGCTGCTCGACCTTGTTCCACCAGCGATCGATCTGGTTGCGCACCATCGCCGGCTCTTCGACAAACAGCGCGCACCTGGGCAGCAGCGTGAGCAGCGATTTCTCCGCTCCGGCCACAGCGGAGAAAAACTCCCACCCCGGAAAAACGCTCACCCCGCCGGCAGCGGCCAATTCGGCGGCCAGTTCCTCATCGTCTTCGGTTCCTTCCAGCGCCACCCGCTGCCGGCTCAGCCGCCCATGCACCGCGGCCAGCAGCCGCTCGGTCACCGGCGTCTCGGTCAGCGGCAGCAGCAGCGCCTCGTCCAGTGCCGACTGCGAGCGCTGCGTCTCCGGGTCAAATTTTCTGATCGTCTCAATCTCGTCGCCGAAGAACTCGATGCGCACCGGACGGTCGGCCTCCGGCGAGTACACGTCGAGAATCCCGCCCCGCCGCGTAAACTGCCCCGGCATCTCCACCAGGTCCATCTGCGTATAGCCGACGCTGGCCAGATGCGCGGTCAGCATCTCCACGTCCACCTCTTCGCCGCGCTTCAACGTAAGGGCGAGCCCCGCGTAGTAGTCGCGATCAAAAAGCTTCAGCGCCGCCGACTCCACCGGCGCAATCAGAATCGAGACCGCGCCGGTGGCCAGCTTCCATAACGCGGCCGCCCGCTGCTCCTGCACATCGGGATGAGGAGATAAATTTTCAAAGGGGAGCACATCGTGGGCGGGCAGCCGGACAACTTGCGTTGGGTCTACAGCGCCGGTCAACTCGCACCCGGCGCGCAACAGCGGCTCCAGCGTCTCAGCGGCCTTGTTGTCGGCCACCACAACAATGACCGGCTGGCGAGCCGCGCGTGCCATCAACGGCAGGTAGATCGCCCGCGCCGTGGACGTCAATCCTGACACACGTCTCCGCCCCGCACCCAGGCTCAGATGCCTGCGTACGCGCTCAAATCCCGAAGTGTGCTCCAGCTCTGCGAAGATTTCGCGGACGAACGGGAGAATCATGTGATGCTAGTTTAGCAGCGAGAGTGTGTAGGGGACGGTTTAACACTTGGCGCCGGTGCGACAGCCCATTAGATGCCCATGCGCCGACGAATATCCTTCAGCAGCACCAGAAGATGCAGCGGGTCTGCCGGTGAGACAACAAAATCGAACTGCTCATAATAGCGCCGCGCCTGCTCGTCTTTTGCATGGACAGCAAGCGCGCGAATGCCGGCGATATCGGCGGCCTGCATGGTTCTGAGCACAGCATCCCGCAGCAGAGCGCGTCCCACGCCTTTCTTCTGCCAGTTCTTGTCGACAGC
>JBEKOC010000009.1:0-137842 GCA_049522175.1 Occallatibacter sp.
TCCAAGACATTACCCATGCCAACAGAGGCTAATTGCTCCCGTCGGACAGAATGTCTCAGGCCGCTTCTCTATGGCCGGTTTTGAAGTGATAATGTATGGCCGCTTTTAGGTGATCGCCAAGGCTACAGCTGCTGTTACGGTGCAAACGCCTTCTCCAGGGGGTGGCACTTCCAACACATTCCAGTTTGAGGTGAATTCCGCCTCTGCAACGGCAACCGGGCCAACATTCACCTCAACAGCAGCAACCGTAACAGCCGGTTCTCCGGCCAGCTATCCGGTTACTTTGCCTTCCTCTGTTGAGAGCGCCTCCGTAACTTGCTTGAATCTTCCCACGGGAGCGACGTGCAGCTATTCAGCAACAACCAACACGTTGACCATCACAACATCCTCGTCAACGCCCAAGGGAACCTATCAGATCACAGTCGTCTTTACTGAGACTGTCTCCGGCACAGCCCCCAGCTGGATTCTGCTGCCCATTCTTCTGCTTCCTCTTGTGTCTTTGAGGAAGAAACTGGCCGCGCGCGACGTCTGGGTGTCGGCTTGCCTGGGACTGGCTCTGCTAGCTGCGGCAGCATACACCTGCGGCTGCGGTGGCGGAGGAGGTGGGTCCAGTTCCACACCACCTCCTCAGACCTATCAGGCGGTGAGTTCGGGCACTGTCAGCATCACGATTCAGTAGAGAAACATCAAAAGGTTGAGCATAGAAATGGAATGGAGAATTTGCCATTCCGTTTCTTGTCTCCGTTTCCCCCAAAAACCTTTTATCCGCTGCAGGTCGGCAACACCGGTGATAGCTCACTTGTTGCCAACGGTCTGATGCGCTCAACGATCCGGTCTTCATGAATATTCCCTGTTCCGGGCAGTTGGTCGGCAAACCATACCTTTCACTCTGAGACTGAGTCCGGGAACCGTTCGGCAGGGCGTGGGAGTGGGCGTGGTGTTGTTGAGTTACAGTTGGGTTTGTTACGGCCTGTTTACTGTAGCCGAGCGCGTGTGGAGCGCGCCGGCGGGGTAGAGAGGGGGTCTGGGTTGTGTGTAGAGGGGGCCGAAGGCTTAAAGAGGGATAGTCGTAAAGAATGGAACACATCCGACCAGGAAAGACCTATCTTAAAAAGAAAACTCTCCTTCTATAAACATCCTCTTCACTGCGCGTTATGTAGTTTATAATAAACGACTTAGGCACTTTAGAAAACTGCTGCTTTATCCACCTGAACTACGGGGCCACGTTTAGGATCGCCCGTTTGCTGCGATAAAAAATTTTGTCCAGTCCATATGAATCCATGGGAGTAACAGTGTGCTATTTCCATAGATTTAGATAGGAACGGGATGAAGACGAAGAGATCACGCTATTAACAGGGTGGCATTCGACGTGTTCCACGAGTCAGTGGATTCGCCTAGGAGGTACGCCCCTCGACAGGAAAAGTGGACGGAATGCAGACCTACAAGGCGCTCTACTTTGAAGGTACAAAGTATCCCACGGAAGCATCCGTGCGTAAGGCGCTCCAGCATACCATCCAGATCAAGAACGAGGAATCAAGCCAGGCGTATGCTCCCGGATGGTTTTTTGGCGAGACACAACCGGGCGCGGGGAACACTGCCACGTCAGCATCCACATCGGCGCCAGGCTGAGGCTCTCAATTCTCGGGCTGGCTTTCATTCAGACTCACGGGCCGCCATACGGGCGCGCTCCAAGCCTTCTTTGGCGCGGCCATTGCTGGGATCGCAGGCCAGCACGGCACTGAATTGCCTCTCTGCGTCCGCGTATTTGCCTCGAGCCAGGTTTCTCTCTGCCTGGTCAATCTGTCCAGAGTATTGGCTCGGTTCCAGATCGCACTTGCCGCGTTGCGCGGGCGGAGGTTCGACTGCCTTGGGTGGGGGCGGAGCCTGCGTGGTCTCTATGGCCTTCGTCTCGAGGGGCTTGATCGCTCCCTTTTGCTTATTTTTCGCGGCCTTGGCTGGCGCAGGAGTTTCGGTACTGACGGGATTGGACGGATTTGCGGTTTCGGCCGGCGAGGACGGACTACCTTGAGCAGCTGGCTGTGAAGCTATGGGAGATTGTGCCGCCGCTGGACTCTGAACTGGAGCCTGAGTCTGGACCGAGGCCGGATGCAACTGGGCCGGGACAAGATTCAGCTTTTCACGGAAGAGAAAAAGGATAGCCGCGGTCACCAACACCAGAGCCGCCAGGAGCAGGCCGCCTATCAGCCGGCGTGATTTCCCGCGTACCGCTGAGGAAGGACGCTTATCCAGGTATTCCGTCCCGGCAGTCGCGGAGAGATCCGCATTCTGGTCGTCCGGTAACTCCGAAGGATGGGTCTGCGAGCCTTGCTGTTCGATGAGCTGGGTAAGAATTTCTTCGTCGAAGGAGCGGTTCGACTGACTCTCAGGGCCGCGCCACAAAAGTTCCCGCAAGCCATCCCCAGAGGCCGCCTTCAAAACGAAGCCGGGGAGTCTTTCAAATGGCTGGCTGGCCTTTTCTGTGAGCAGAATCATGCCCGGCGTCGCTTGTTCGATTTGTTCCATTAGATGAACAACATTGCCGCTGTCCGCCTGGTCGGGCACATCTTCCGGAGAGTGAATCAGAATCGCAAGTGAGGCAGTCTGCGCGTTTTCGGTTTCGGAGTATCCTTGAAACGCCCACTGGAGACGCCGTGCGGCCTGGATCGCCGATGGAAGGGAGGGAAAAGCCGCAACCAGATCGCCCCCCTGCAGGGCAACCACAGCGCCCTCTGAAGCGGCAATAAAGTCGAGTGTCAGGCACACTGCCGGGTTTTCGCTCTCCCAGCTCGATGGGGTGAGCTCGGCGGCGCCGGAGGCGGCCCACAGGCGAAGGGAGAGGTTGGCTTGGCGGAGGGTGGCATCAGTAGAGGGGGGGACTCCCTGAGCCCTGGAAGAACTCTGTGTGGCTGCCTGTTCAGGCTTTCGTGTGTGCGTCGGCGCGGCCATTTCTTCTATTAAGGCCACTTTACAGTCTCCGGCTCGGTCCCGGCAAAAATAATTGCATTTAACTGAGAGAAGTGTTAGTTTTGCAGAAAACGCGAGCAGGCGTAAAATTTGTGTTGCGGCTTTTTGAGCGTTACTCCCTCGGCGACGCTGAGTCAGGCTCAAGAAATGTCCGGCTTGCGATTTGTTTGAAGCGCTGGTCGAATCCTTCATAGCCGGGGAAATCTGCTTGTCTAGCCAGCTCTCTGGGGAAATCATGACAACGCGCCCGTTGGTTCAAAAAGTAAAAAAAGTGACAGGTTTGAGGAGTCTTCTGGCGGGAATTCTTGTGTTGGCAGTGTTCTGCCGGGTAGGGTATGCACCGCTGGCCTCGGCCAAAGAGACTTCTTTGACGGCTATCGAACTCTACGATGGACCCTCCGGAGCCGCGTACGTGCAGTTGGCCGATGTGCTGATCAATGGCAAGGCGGAGATGCGGGACTGTTCTTCGTTTCAGGCCGGGGTAGTCGACAAATCCTCTTACGGCAAGATGGGAAAGGTGATGCTGGGCGCGGGCGGGGTTCTGGAACGCGGCGCCGACGGCGTGATGCGCTACTCTGCGGGCGCGGGGCGGGGCGTTTGCGTGGCGCCGGCCAACGCCAGGTTCGAGCGGAGTGGGTCTTATTCGCTCTCCGATCTGGCCGATCAAGCCGTTTTGCATGGCACTCCTGTGGGCGGCGGGAGTTCTTCGGCTGCGCAGCCCATCCGCAAAGGAGTAAAGCTGGTCTTTGTCGTCGCTCCCAATCTGGAGCTTGCCGAGTTCCTGCGCGCGCAAAGGGCCTCTGAAATAGAAGGTTGGCAAAATTATATTTCCAGGTATCCGGCTTCGCCGCGCTCTGTGGAGGCGAAACGCGCCCTGGCGCTGCTGTTTGTCGACGCCGGACAGGCCTCTCTCCAGGACTACGACAAGTCGGTGGCGTCATCGCCGTTGTATTCCGCTCTGAAGACCGCCCGGGTCAAGGCAGACAAGGCATATGCACTCGCGCCGGACCTGGATTCCTTTAAGAAACTTGAGGAGGAGATTCACGTCCGGTTGGCGGTCATCACGGGGCAGGGGCGAAGCGAACTGGATGCATACCGTGCGGCAATGGCTTCCCACGCTCCCGGCTATGCCCACTTGCAGAATGCCAGGAGATTCTGCGACACGGTGGCTGACATTGATCCGTTTTTTTCTCCTGGACAGGCGCTGATCGGAGAAGTATTGCCGGAGAGCAACGCGCTCGAGGACGCGTTGCAGTCGGCAGGTTCCGCCCAAGCCGCCAAGCAGTTCGACCAGGCTTACGCATTCGTTCTTCCCTATCGCGCATTTGCGCAGGAAGAGCCACGCGTGTTGGCGATAGTTGATGCGGCCTACGGCTATCACATGGAGCGCGGCAAAAAGCTGGAACAGAGCCAAGTATGGAAAGACGCCATCGTGGAGTTCGAGAAGGCGGCCAGCATCAAAGACACTTCCGAGGCACGAGACGCGGCGGTGAACGCTCAGAAGCAGTTGGTAATCGCCCTGGACAGGGCGGCGGCCGACAAGGCGCTCGGAAGCAGCAAAGACTATATACAGCAGCACAACGTGGTCCGGGCCTACGAGGTGCTGTCCAGCCTGTCGGCTGTTCAGCAGGCGCTGGTTGCCGATGAGATGAAGGCGCTGGAGCAGGCCTATGTTCTGGCCGCGGTTCAGGAGGCCAAAAACCTTCACCAAACGCACAGCCCGATTCGCGGCCCGGCCGACGTAACCGGGATCGAAAAGGCGTACCTGTACCTGGACAAAGCCTATCGGCTCAGTGAGAACGATTCGTACCGGGACAAGATGGATCTGGATGCCAATGAGCTAAGCGCCTACCTTCTGGAACAGGCAAAACATTATCTGGGAAAGCCCGGCGGCAGCAGCACGGAACTGGGCTGGGCGTATCTGGAGGAGGCCCGGCAGTACAAGGCTTCCAACCTGGATGCAGTGCGCGATGCGATCGTTGCAGCGTCGCCGGCCCATGCCATGCGCTCCAAACTGTCGATCCGCGTGCAGTTCCGCGACCAGACTTCGCAACGCGACAGCCAGGGAGTTGCCGGCCAGTTGGAGAACGCCATTATTACCGGGTTGGAGAGTTCGGAAATTCCCGTCAAGGTGGTTCGCGTCGGAGAAGCGACTGCAGTGCAGCCGGATTTTGAATTGGCCGGCGATGTGCTGGACCACCATTTGTCGGTGGTTCCCACCATCGAGCCCAAGGAGTCCGAGTACCGGGCCGGGGAAGAGCAAATTCCCAGTGAGACGTGGAACAAGGTCAATCGCGCTTACGAGAAGGCGCAGTTGGAATTGCAAACTGCACAGGCCGCGCTGCAGGGCGCCGAAGCGCATGGCAACAAGGGGGAGATTAAGGAGCTGAATGCGTCCGTAGCGGATGCCCAACAGCGTGTCGTGAATGCGCATATTCAGCTTGATGCGACACCCAGGACCGTGACCCGGGACATCATCCGGCCGTACACATATCACAGGAGAGTCATCAATATCAGCGGCGTGATTCAGTTGCAATTCCGCATCGGCGACTCGCTCAGCGAGCAACGCTCGGACCTGGTGCCTATTACACGAGAGGAGCACTGGCAGGACGTACTGCTGGAGGACGTGAAGCCGGAGGACACGCTGGGGATCAAGAGCGCCGGGACAACCACCGATCCGGCCGAGTTCATGACCAAGCTGGAGAACTCGGCGCGCAATGAGCTGATTGCGGCGGTACGCAAAAGGGTGGAAGAACTGCCGGGGAAGATGTACCAGAACGCCAGTGAGAGGGAGAAAGAAGACGACCTGGACGGTGCTGGCGAGTTGTACCTGCGGTATCTGAACCTGACGCGGGAGGACAATTCGGCGGAACGCGTTCATGCCAGGAAGTATCTGCAGGACAGTTTTAATATGCGGCCAGAATCGAACGGCACTCCGTAATGCGTGGCGTCAATGCTCTTCTCCGCTGCTGGCGAGGAGAGCGCGGCGGCCATGGGGAGTATTCGTGGTTTTGGCTCGGCCGGAGCGTGGGTGGTTGAATGTTGGCGAGAGGCGAGACGAGATCGTGGATTCCCATGGGAAGACGCCGGACGGCGAAGTAACCCGGATCGGCAAATACGAGATTCTCGATGTGCTGGGGCGCGGAGGCATGGGCGTCGTTTATCGCGGCATCGATAAGCAGATTGGCCGCGAGGTGGCGATCAAGACGCTCACCCAGGGTTTCTTGGGCGACACCAACATGCTGGCCCGCTTCTACGAAGAAGGGCGAAGAACGGGCCGCCTGAAGCACCCCAATATAGTCACCGTTTACGATCTTGGAGACGACAACGGTACCCCCTACATTGTGATGGAGTGCGTCGAGGGCGAGCCGCTGGACAGGATGATTCGCTCTGGACTACAGCTTCCCCTCCCCGAACGGCTGCGCATCCTAGTGGAGGTGTGTTCGGCGCTCGGATATGCCCATCGTAACAACGTCATCCATCGCGATGTAAAGCCGGCCAACATCTTTGTGCAGCCCGACGGAACGGCCAAACTGCTGGACTTTGGCATCGCGCGGCTGGAAAAGCGGGATCAGGAAAACAGCCTTACCCAGACCGGCCACCTCATCGGCACGGTGCCCTACATGGCTCCGGAGCGGTTGCGAAATGAGGCCGTGGATGGAAGATCGGATATCTTTGCCACGGGCGTGGTCCTTTTTCAACTCATGGCCGGACAGCTTCCCTTCAGCGGCGCGGACAACGTGTTGATGCAGAAGATTATGAATGAGCCGCATCCCCGGCTCAGCAGCATCCGCCAGGACCTGCCCGCTTCCCTGGAACTGATCCTCGACCGTGCCCTAGCCAAGTCTCTCGACGACCGTTATCCAACGGCCGAGGAAATGGCTGCAGATCTCACCGCAGTCATTGCGGAACTACAGCAGGAGCAGGTTCTGGAGATGCTTCCCGAGGCCCAGCACTTGATGGAAGCCGGGGAGTTCCCGCGCGCGCGTGCTGTGCTTCACCAACTGCTGAAGATCGACAGCAAGCACGTGGAGGCCAGGGCGTTGCTGGGCGAGATTCAACGTCAGTTGTCCGTGCGCCAGCGCGAGGATAAGATCCAGCAGATTCGCCAGCAGGCCGAAGACGCCCTCAGCGATAACCGCTATGACCAGAGCCTTACCGTGCTGGAAAGCGGCTTGGATCTCGATGCCTCGAATCCCGAGTTGGTGAAATTGCGGGAGCGGGCGCGCAGGGAAAAGGAAAAGCAGAACCGCATTGACGAGTTTCTCCATCAGATTGATACCGCGCGGCGCAAGGGCGACTTCAAGTCGGCGATGGCGGCCGCGCAGAAGGCGCTCAAGGTCGATAAGTCGAATCCCAGAATCATCGCGCTCCGTAATGTTCTTACCAAGGAGGCGGAAAAGGCGCAGCGGCGCGCGCAAGCCAAGGCGCTGCTGGACTCCGCCCGCGCGGAGATCGGCTCCCGGCGCTATAACGAAGCAATCGAGTTGCTGAAGCAGGTTGAGGAAGTCGATCCCACCAACCCCGAGCTGCCGCTGCTTCTTGGGGATGCCAACTCCGGATTGGAACAGGGACGGCGCAGGGAAGTGGTCTCCCGGCTGGAGGAAGAAGTTGCCCAGGCAACCGGCTATGAGCAGCTTCAGCAGGCCGCCCGGTCAATTCAGGAGGCAATGACCGGCCTGCCTTCCGATTCGGCGCTGTTTCGGCTGAACGCCTTGGTCGAGCGCCAGATCAAGGAATATGAGAATCGTTTTTTGGTGGACGAGACGGTTCAGGCCTGCCGCAGCCTTAATCCTCGTGAGGCGTTGGAGCTGGTGCGCAAGGCGCGGCTGCGGTTGCCGGGCGAGGAGCGGCTGCTCTCCATGGAGGCGCTGTTTGCCGATCGGGTCAGGCAGCAAACCGTTGAAGAGCGCCGCGCCGATTACCTGGCCAGAGCGCGAGAGAATCTCGAAAAGGGCTTGTATGCCGAGGCGGTTCGCATACTGGAGCTTTGCCAGACCGAAGGGATCGCCAACGGCGAAATTCTCTCTTTGCTGGATTTTTCCCGCAGCGAGGATTTGGAGAGCCGGCGTCAGCAACAGTTGCGCAACAATCTTGACCATGCGCAGGCGTTGATTGGCGACTCGGCTTACGAGGAAGCCATTACGTTTCTGGAAGATGCGCTTCAGCAGATCGACGACAATGCGATGCGCCTGCTCCTCGACCAGGCCTCGGCTGGCCGCGACGCCCTTCGCCGCCAAATCGATGCCGTATTGGCCTCGGCCGTGAACCTGGTTCTTGCGAAAAAGCAGAAGGATGCTCTGGAGTTTCTAAAAAAGGAACCGCCCGCCGTGCTGCGTGCTGAGCGCGTGCAAACAGCAATAGCCGCGCTCGAAGATGAGCGCCGGCAAGCCCTGTACCGGACGCTGGGCAGAGCGTATGCCGCACTGGAGTGCAATCTTTCCGTGGGCGAAACGGTGATGCAGCGCGCCGTGGCGGCTGCGGGCCGCTCCTCGCTCTTCGCGCCCATGGCAGACGCCTTTGGCGCCAGGGCGCGATCCGCGGCCGACCGAGCGATCGCCGAGGCTATCCGCAACGCCAAACTTCTGCTCCGAGCGCACAACCGGGTCGCTGCGGGACTGGCGCTTCAGACCGTTTCAGGCATGGTCGATTACGCCAGCTCACAAGTGCGCACCGATTGGCAAAACGCGCAAAGAAAAGCCTCGCAGACTAGCCTGATTACCCGCCTGCGCGGATAATCAGGTTTCGATTGATTTGTTTACATATCCGCGCGTAGCCAACATCATCGCCGCAACCACTGCGGTTTATGGAATTGTACGCATTCATCACCACGCCTGCCACCCGGCGACCGCCTGCTCAGGCCAGGGCGCGATGATGCTGGGAGACGGGCTCGGCGATGGTGGCCAGGTAGCGATCAACGGATGCGGCTGCCCTGCGGCCTTCGCTGATAGCCCAGACTACCAGCGATTGGCCGCGGCGCATGTCGCCGGCGGCAAAGATGTTGTCGATCGAGGTCCGGTAATCGGCATCGGTGGCTACGTTGCCGCAGCTGTCCAAGGCCACTCCAAATTGCTCGAGCATGCCTGGGCGCACCGGCCCCAGGAAGCCCATGGCCAGCAGCACCAGATCGACATCGAGGGTGAACTCGGAGCCGGGGATGGGTTCAAAGTCCGGCGGCGGGCCGACGCGCACCGCATGCAACTGCCTGACGTTGCCCTGCTGGTCGCCAACGAACTGAGTGCTGCTGATGCCCCAGTCTCGGATGCCGCCCTCTTCGTGCGAGGTTTCCGTGCGCAACTGCATGGGCCACAGGGGCCAGGGCGTGGACGCGGCGCGTTTCTCCGGCGGCCGGGGCATGATCTCGAACTGGTGGACACTCAAGGCGCGCTGGCGCAGGCTGGTGCCCAGGCAGTCAGCGCCGGTGTCGCCGCCGCCGATGATAACCACGCGTTTGCCCTCGGCGCTGATGGAGATGGAGGGATCACCAAGAAATGAATCGCTGGCATCGCCTTCGCAGCGGCGGTTCTGCTGCGGCAGAAACTCCATGGCAAAGTGAATGCCCTTGAGCTCGCGGCCGGGAATCTTCAAGTCGCGGGGCTGCTCGGAGCCGCCGCAAAGCAGGATGGCGTCATAGCGCTCGGTGAGCTTCTCGACCGGCAGGTTGACGCCCACGTGGGCGTTGGCGACAAAGGTAACGCCCTCGGCGCGCATCTGCTGAAGGCGGCGGTCGAGGACGTGCTTTTCCAGCTTGAAGTTGGGAATGCCGTAACGCAGCAGGCCGCCGATGCGATCGCTCTTCTCGTAGACGGTGACGGAATGTCCGGCACGGCGCAACTGCTGCGCGGCGGCCAGACCCGCTGGTCCGCTGCCCACCACGGCCACGCGCCTGCCGGTGTTCTGCTCGGGCGGCTCAGGATGAATCCAGCCCTCCTTCCAGGCGCGTTCGACCACGTTCTGCTCGATGAGCTTGATGGAGACTGCCGGTTGATCGATGCCCAGCACGCAGGCGGCCTCGCAGGGTGCCGGACAGATGCGGCCGGTGAACTCGGGAAAGTTGTTGGTGGCGTGGAGTTGGCGGATAGCGGCCTCCCAGCGTCCGTTGTATACCAGGTCGTTCCAATCGGGAATCAGGTTGTTGACCGGGCAGCCGGTGTGGCAGAAGGGAACGCCGCAATCCATGCAGCGGGCGCCCTGCTCGCGCTGCTTCTCCTCGGGAAAAGGCTGGTAAACCTCAAACCAATCCTGGAGCCGCTCCTTGACTTCACGGCGAACGGGCTGCTCGCGCTCGATTTCCAGAAATCCTGTCGTCTTACCCATGGTGCACCTCGGCTGCCGCCACCAGGGGCGACGAAATTGCGGGAGAAGAATATACTGCCTCGACTTGCTGAACGCCGAGCACGCGCTTGTACTCGTGCGGAAAGACTTTGATAAAGAACGGCTGCGCATCGGCCCAGTGTTCCAGAATCCAGGCGGCGCGCGGGCTGCCGGTCAGGTCGCGATGGCGCTCCAGTAGGCCGCGCACCTCGGCAACGTCGGCCTCGGACACCAGCGGTTCCAGATCGACGCTGGTCTTGTTGCAGCGTCGCGTGGAGAAATCTCCCTGCTCGTCGTAAACAAAGGCGCGTCCACCGCTCATGCCGGCGGCAAAGTTGCGTCCGGTTTTTCCGAGCACGATCACCATGCCGTTGGTCATGTACTCGCAGCCGTGGTCGCCTACGCCCTCAACGACCGCGGTTGCGCCGGAGTTACGGACGGCAAAGCGCTCGCCGGCAATACCGTTCAGGAAGGCTTCGCCGCTGGTGGCGCCATAAAGCACCACGTTGCCCACCAGGATGCTCTCTTCGGGCAAAAAGCTGGAGTCCTTCGGCGGATAGGCGATGATGCGTCCGCCAGAGAGGCCTTTGCCCAAATAATCGTTGGATTCTCCTTCCAACTCGAGCGTGACGCCCGAGGGAACGAAGGCGCCAAAGCTCTGGCCGGCCGAGCCGTTGAATTTGAAGTGAATGGTTTCGTCCGGCAATCCGGCCGAGCCATAGCGGCGGGCAATTTCGCCGCCCAACATTCCGCCCACGGTGCGATGCACGTTGCGGATGGCGAAGCTCGCCGTCACCGGCGTTCTGGATTCCAGCGCCGGCCCGGCCTTCTCAATAAGAACGTGATCGAGCGCCTTGTCAAGGCCGTGATCCTGAGCCTGGACTTTATGCCGCACGACGCGCGATGGCAGCGTGGGCGAGTAGAGAATCGTGGAGAGGTCAATGCCCTTGATCTTCCAGTGATCCTGGGCGATGGCAGCGTCGATTTTTTCCACGCGGCCCACCATCTCGTCGAAGGTGCGGAAGCCGAGTTTGGCCATGTGCTGGCGCACCTGTTCGGCGAGGAAGAAGAAAAAGTTGATCACGTGCTCGGGCTGGCCCTTGAAGCGCGCGCGCAAGATCGGGTCCTGGGTGGCGATGCCCACCGAGCAGGTATTCAGGTGGCATTTGCGCATCATGATGCAGCCCATGCTGACGAGCGGCATGGTGGAGAAGCCGAACTCTTCAGCGCCCAGCAGCGCGGCAATCACCACGTCGCGGCCGGTTTGCAGCTTGCCGTCGGTCTGCACCTTGATGCGGCTGCGCAGATCGTTCAGCAGCAACACCTGCTGGGTTTCGGCCAGGCCCAGTTCCCACGGCAGTCCGGCGTGCTTGATGGAGCTGAGCGGCGAAGCGCCGGTGCCGCCGTTGTCGCCGGAGATGAGCACCACGTCGGCATGCGCCTTGCTGACGCCCGCGGCCACCGTTCCCACACCTACCTCGGAGACCAGCTTGACGGCAATGCGCGCCCGGGGATTGACGTTCTTCAGGTCGTAGATCAGTTGCGCCAGGTCTTCAATGGAATAAATGTCGTGATGCGGCGGCGGAGAAATCAGCCCCACGCCGGCAATCGAATGGCGCGTTTTGGCGATGATCGCATCCACCTTGTGACCAGGCAATTGTCCGCCTTCGCCGGGCTTGGCGCCCTGCGCCATCTTGATCTGAATTTCGTCGGCGTTCACAAGATAATTTGTGGTCACACCGAAACGGCCGCTGGCCACCTGCTTGACTGCCGAGCGCCGCGAATCTCCATTGGCGTCGGGCTTGAAGCGTTCTTCGTCCTCGCCGCCCTCGCCGGTGTTGGACATGCCGCCAATGCGGTTCATGGCGATGGCCAGCGTCTCGTGCGCTTCCTTGCTGATGGACCCATAGCTCATTGCGCCGGTCGTGAAGCGCTTCACGATCTCTTTGGCCGGCTCAACCTCATCCAACGGCAGCGGATGTTCCGCGTATTTGAGCTGGAAGAGTCCGCGTAGCGTGCACAGGTGTCGATTCTGATCGTCCAGCAGATCGGTGTATTCCTGGAAGGTGGCCGGATTGTTCTGTCGCACGGCATGTTGCAGCTTGCTGATGGTATCGGGGTTCAGCAGGTGATACTCGCCGTCCTTGCGAAACTGATATTGGCCGCCGACCACCAGCTCGGTTTCAGACTCCCTGAGCGGCTGGAAGGCAAAAGCGTGCTTGAGCAGCGCCTCGCGCGCCAGAACGCCCAGCCCCACGCCCTCGATGCGCGATGCGGTGCCGGGGAAGTATGCATCCACCAGCGATTGATTGAGCCCCACGGCCTCGAAGACCTGGGCGCCGCGATAGCTTTGCAGGGTGCTGATGCCCATCTTCGAGAAGGTCTTCAGCAGGCCCTTGTTGATGGCCTTGATGAAGTTCTTTTCCGCATGGTTGGCGGTAAGGCTGTGCGGCAGCAGGCCCCGCCGCTTCATGTCGTGCAGCGATTCGATGGCCAGGTAAGGATTGATGGCGCTGGCGCCGTAGCCAATGAGCAGGGCGAAGTGCATCACCTCTCTTGGCTCGCCGCTCTCGATAATCAGCGCTACCTGGGTGCGGGTCTTCTCCTGCACCAGGCGGTTGTGGACAGCGGCCATGGCCAGCAGGCTGGGAATGGCCGCGTAGGTTGGATCGACGCCGCGGTCGGAGAGAATCAGCAGCGTGTAGCCGGATTCCACGGCGTGCGAGGCGCGGGCGCTCAGGTCTTCCAGCGAGTGCTTCAGGCCTTGCTCGCCATCGGCGGCGCGGAAGAGCGCCGGAATCGTGGTGGCCAGCAGATCGCCCGTGGAGACGCGGCGCAGTTTTTCCAGATCGCGATTGGACAAAATGGGATGCGGCAGCTTGAGCGTGTGGCAGTTCTCCGGAGCCTCATCCAGAATGTTGCGCTCCGTGCCGATGTAGCTGATCAGCGACATCACCATCTCTTCGCGAATGGGATCGATGGGCGGATTGGTGACCTGCGCGAAGAGCTGCTTGAAGTAATTGAACAGCGTCTGCGGGCGGTCGGAAAGGCAGGCCAGCGGCACATCGTTGCCCATGGAGCCGACCGGTTCTTCGCCCCGCGCGGCCATCGGGGCCAGCAGGATTTTCAAGTCTTCTTCGCTGTAGCCGTAAGCGCGCTGGCGGCGCAGCAGGGTTTCGGGGTTGGAGGCAATCATCCGCGAAGGCTCCGGCAACTGCTCCAGCGTTACCTGCTGCTCCTGAATCCAGCTTGCGTAAGGCTGCCGGCCGGCCAGTTTCTTCTTGATCTCGGCGTCGGAGACGATGCGCTTCTCAACGGTATCGACCAGGAACATGCGGCCGGGCTGTAGTTGGCCCTTCTTGCGAATATCCTTGGCCGGCACGTCGAGCACGCCGGCCTCGGAGGCCAGCACCACCAGATCGTCCTTGGTGACGATGTAGCGGCCGGGGCGCAATCCATTCCGGTCGAGAGTCGCCCCAACCACGCGGCCGTCGGTAAAAGCGATGGCCGCCGGACCATCCCAAGGCTCCATCAGTGAGGCGTGGTACTCGTAGAAGGCGCGCTTGTCCTCGTCCATATCGGGGTTGCCCGCCCATGCTTCGGGAATCAGCATGGCCATCACGTGGGGCAGCGAGCGGCCTGACTGGTAGAGAAACTCCACCGCGTTGTCCAGCGAGCCGGAGTCGCTGCCGCCGGGGACGATGACCGGATAGAGATCGATGATTTTGCCGCCGTAGTGGGAGCTGCCCAGCACCGACTGGCGCGCGTTCATCCAGCTGATGTTGCCGCGAATGGTGTTGATTTCGCCGTTGTGCGCCACGTAACGATAAGGATGCGCCAGCTTCCAACTGGGAAAGGTGTTGGTGGAAAAGCGTTGATGCACCAGGCAAAGCGCGCTGGTGACCAGTGGACTGGCCAGCTCAAAGTAGAATTTTTCAATCTGCGGCGCCAGCATCAGGCCCTTGTAAACGATGGTGCGGCAGGAAAGCGAAGGAACGTAAAAAAATTCCTTGCCCTCGATCTCCGCAGCGGCCATCTCATTCTCAATCCGGCGGCGAACCCGGTAGAGCAGGCGCTCGAAGGCCGCTTCATCCAGGCCCGCGGGCCGGCCCAGGAACAGCTGTTCAATATAAGGTTGCGACGCGCGCGCCTCGCGGCCGATGGCGTCGCCGTTCACTGGCGTATCGCGCCAGCCGATTACCGTCAGCCCCTCTTCCTGCGCGATGCGCTCGAAGACGCCCTCGCACTGCAAACGGCTGTGCTTGTCAACGGGCAGAAAGCACATGGCCACGCCGTACGCGCCCGCTTCGGGCAACTGCATCCCCAGCTCGCCGCATTCGCGCGCAAAAAAGACGTGCGGAATCTGGATCAGAATGCCCGCGCCGTCGCCCGTATCCGGATCGCAACCCGCCGCGCCGCGATGGGTGAGGTTGATGAGCACCTCCAGGCCCTTGCGAATGATGCCGTGGCTTTTTTCTCCACGAATGCTGGCGACAAACCCCATCCCGCAGGCATCGTGCTCGTGCCGTGGATGGTAGAGCCCCTGCGGATGCGGCGTATGAAGACGAATATGTGAAGTTTGCATGGCAACCTTCTCGATGAAAATTTCCGTGCAGAATGCCTTTTCCGGCCCAAAATACACAAATGCCGCGCGATTCCGTTCAAGGAAATCGCCCTGTGCTTCATGAAAAGGCCTAATAAAATGGAGCAGGCCCGAGCGCGTCTGGGGTAGTGCCGGAGTCTTTAATATAACGAATTTTTTGCTTTCCGGCACAAATTTCTTGTTCGGCGTGCCCGCCGGGTCAATCGCCCGGCGCCGCGGTCGAGAACATTGATCGTTTGGCGCCTAATCGCCAAACTTGGCTTTCATCATCGAAGAATGGGCAGGCAAACGCCCTTCCATGCGAGATACTTGAAGAGAAATTGCAGGATAATGTCCTTGAGGAGCATTCAAATGATGAAAGCCAGCCGCCGCAATTTTCTCGTTTCCGCCTTATCCGGTGGTGCAGCCGCCACTTTACCGTTGTTTGCGCGCGGGGCTGGCCGCAAATCCTCATCCAGCATCCGGCCCGAAGAACTGGAGGCCCGCTACGCAAAGCTGGATGAAGCCTTGAAGCAGCCGGTCTTCAAGCGGGAACTCTTCCCTGCCCCGGCAATCATCGAGACGCTCGAGCTGCTGCGCTACAAGGATTCCTACCTTTGCCGCGTGCGGTCGAAGGATGGAGCAGAAGGCATCTCCATCAGCAATTCCGCACAGATGTCGGTGCTCTATCCGATTTTTGTTAAGCGGATAGAGCCGTATTTTATCGGTAAGGATGCGCGCGACATCGAAGCGCTGGTTGAAGAAGTGACGGTTTACCAGAGCAACTACAAAGCGCAGGGACTGGCGATCTGGGTGCCGCTGGCGACCATCGAGTTCGCCATTCTGGACATGTTCGGCAAGATGGCCGGCAAATCCATCGGCCAGCTCATCGGCGAGATCCACAACACGCACATCTCCGTCTATCAGGCCAACGGCGAGCGCGATATCAGCGCCGAAGAGACCATCGAGCACATCAAACGCGACGTGGCCATCTCCAAGGCCAAGGCCATCAAATTCAAGCTGGGCGGGCGCATGAGCCATCCGGAATATCCCGCCGGGCGCAGCGAGAAGCTGATCCCGTTGGTACGCAAGACCTTTGGCGACCAGATGGTGATCTCCGCCGACGCCAACGGTTCCTATACGCCCGCGCAGGCAATCCCCATCGGCAAATTGATGCAGGAGTACAAATACGCGTTCTTCGAGGAGCCGGTGCCCTTCGACTGGTACGAGGAGACTAAGCAGGTTGCCGATGCGCTGCGGATTCCCATCGCCGGCGGCGAGCAGGAACCCAGCACCCACAACTTCCGCTGGCTGATCGCCAACGGCGCGCTCTCCATTGTGCAGCCGGATATGTTCTACTTCGGCGGCATGGTTCGCTGCATGAGAGTGGCGAGAATGGCGAACGTGATGGGGAAGCAGTGCATTCCACACATCTCGAACACCGGACTCGGCTTCTTATATATGATGCATTTCGTTTCCGCGATTCCTAACTCCGGCCCGTATCACGAGTTCAAGGAATTCAACAACGACCTGCCCTATACCTGCGCTACATCAACCCTGCGCAGCGACGACAACGGGGTCTTGCAAATCCCCACTGGACCCGGCGTGGGAGTAGAGATCGACCCGGCGTATGTTGCGAGGCATAAGGTCGTCACGCTTTAAGGCCGTGTAGAGTTTGAACCAAATCGCGCTCAATGCCCACTTGCGCAATGGCCGGGTTTGGGTTGATGATCTTATCGTTGACAACCTGTTCCAGTATGTTCTTCCAAGAGGTGAATCGTATGTGCAGAAAATTTTTTATTCTGGTAGTTTTCGCATTCTGCCCTGTGATTGCAGCCGCTCAGGCATTGAACAACGAGGCAGTCATCAAGCTGATCAAGGCCGGGTCTCCGGAGGATCAGATTATTTCCACCATCAACACTCAACCCGGAAGCTACGACATCTCCGCGAATGGCATCATTGCGCTGAAGACCGCTGGGGCCAGCGAAAAAGTAATAACCGCGATTCTGCAAAATCCGTCCGCGGCAGTATCGCCAACGACCAGCGGTAACACGGGACAAACCGCGGCTCCGGCTCCAGCCCCAGCCCCGACCGCTCCCCAAGTTTCATCGCCAAACAGGCCGGCTTACGAGAACAGCTTTAAATTCCGCGTGAAGTGGGACGGCAAATATATCCCCGGAGTTTCACGCATCACGGGTCTTGACCGCACCACGGAGGTCGTCACATCCCGCGCGGGAGGCGATCCCAGCACCAGCCAGAAGACGCCGGGACTCACCCAGTTTGCGCCTATCACACTGGAACGCGGCGTCTCCAGCGACACCGCCTTTGAGAATTGGGTCAACCTGGTCTGGCAGCTCGGCGCGGCTTTGGGCTCTGAATCCTCAGTAAACGATTTCCGCAAGGACATCTACCTGGAGCTCTATAACGAGGCCGGCCAGCTCGTTCGCGCCTACAAGATCTACCGCTGCTGGCCATCGGAGTATCAGGCCCTGCCCGCTCTGGATGCCAGCGGCGCAGCCGGAGCCGTGGAGCGCATCAAGCTCGAAAATGAAGGCTGGGAGCGGGATACGTCCGTCGTAGCGCCTTAACCGGCGGCACCTGCGGTGCGGCCAAACGCTCGCTATTCGCTCGCAGAAGGCCTGTGCATGAGATTGAAAAAGCGGTGCGGGGACTGTGCATCGAGGCAGACGGCGCTTGCGCGGCACCTGCGGTGCGTCAGCCGCGCTTCGCGCATGGGGTTCGTGGTTTCCCAGGTCCCCAAATGCGAGGGACACGGGGCACCCGAATTGATTCGTGTTATACTTTGATTGAGGTTAATCAATACCCATCAATGGACACGATCAATCGGCTCCCTATCACCAAGGCGCGCATCAACCTGGGCCAGATCGCCCGGCGAGCGCACAACAACAACGAGTACTTCATCCTGGAAAAGGACGGGATTCCCGTAATCGGCATCCTGTCAGCCGATGAACTGGAAGATTATCTCGAACTACGCAACCCTAAAGTCAAAGCCTCAATTGCGGCCAGCCGCAAGGACCGCTCGGCCGGCAAAACCCGTCCCGCCGGGGCGCTGCTGTCTGAATTGAAGCGGAGCACCGTTCGCAAGACGGCATAGTCCATCCATGGATACGCCCACATATACCATCCTCACCACCGCGCATTTCGACCGGCTGATGAAGAAGCTCGCCGTCAGGCATCCCGGGCTTGTGGAGCGATTTGAAGAGGCGATCACGGTTCTCTCCATGGACCCGCATAACAAGAGCAGAATGTACCCGATCAAGAAGCTGCACGGGATCCATGCGGGATAAGGCCAGTACCGGCTGCGCTCGGGGAGATTTCGTTTTCGCTATGACATTGAGGAGCGCGAGGTGGTGCTGCTGTATTGTGGGCTGTGGCGGGAGGATACATATTGACTACACTCCCAGGCTCCAAAGGCGGGACTTGGGACACCTATATTTTATGGCCAGATCTGTGTCACCCGCCACTGTCCTATATCTAATGTTCCTCAGTTATACTAACACCCCAATCTATACCCATATTATATGAGTTTTGGCCTGTTCTATTATATTGACCGGTTTTATTCCACCAACGTTGGGCCTTATATTTCTTGCCGGCTTCAACTGAAATATTTTCACTAATATCAGCAACGGTATCAGTACTATTAACATTAGCCCAAGTATTCGCGGGAATCATCCCAAAATTAAACGTAATCGTATGATTGCCCGGAAGTAATTCTATCGTGTCTATCTGGTCGTGCGACTTACAAAAGTATCGGGTGCGCTGACGAACAGCGTAGGCGTAATGATAGTCCTTGCAGACTGAAGCTGGGGTCCCATCCACTGTCGCCACCCAAACATGACTGAGTTTAAGAACGGCCACATTCTGTCTTGGAAGGGTCGGACCTGAATATGCCTGGTACGTCTCCGCAATAGCCACTGATGTCAAAGCGATCAGGACCATTAACCAGATGGTAAATCGTTTCGCGGCTTTAAGAGTGAGACAAACTGATTCAGATTTCATAGAGAAAATGATAGCAGAAAAGTTCATTTATGTAAGACTCAACTAAAATTGCTTCAATTCTGATTTTGTCTCAATTGGCCGGAATTTCGACCGGGTTTTGGACAGGGCGCGGAATCGGCTTGCAGCTAGAATTATAGTCAGCCATGGCTGAATTTACGCATCTGCATTTGCACACCGAGTACTCGCTGCTGGACGGGGCTTGCGACCTGACCAAGCTGATGGAGCGCGTGGCGGCGCTGGGGCAGAAGTCTGTCGCCATGACCGACCACGGGAACATTTACGGGGCGGTGCACTTTTTTGAGGCGGCGAAGAAGCAGGGGATCAAGCCGATTCTGGGCTGCGAGCTGTACATCTCCAAAAACGAGGACCACACGAAGCCCGGCGAGGGAGACGACAACAACCACTTGCTGGTGCTGGCCGAAAACGAAGAGGGTTATCGGAACCTGATACGGATTACCTCGGAGGCCTCGCTCCACGGCTTCTATCGCCGGCCACGGGTGAGCAAACGCTACCTGGCCGAAAACGCCAAGGGCCTGATCGGATTCTCCGGCTGCCTGAGCGGGGAGTTGTGCGAGGAACTGGTGGCGGGCAACTACGAAAAAGCCAAGAGCGTGGCGCAACAGTACGAGGACATCTTCGGCAAGGGCAATTTTTATCTGGAAATTCAGGACCAGGGGCTGGAGCAGGAGCGGCAGATTCACGAGGCGTTATTCCGGCTTGAGCGGGAGCTGGGAATTCCGCTGGTGGCCACCAACGATTCGCACTACCTGTGCGGCGAGGACGCCGGCGCGCACGACGTGATGCTGTGCGTGCAGACCGGCGCCAAACTGGGCGACACGGAGCGCTTCCGCTTTGACGGCGACCAGTTTTATGTGAAGAGCGCCGAGGAGATGGCGCGGCTGTTTGCGGATTCGCCGGAAGTTTTGCGGCGGACGATGGAGATTGCCGAGCGCTGCGAGTTCAAGCTCAAGCCGGTAGACGATCCGTTTCCGCTGTTCGCCGTGCCGGAGGGGCACACCATCAACAGCTACTTTGAGCAGGTGTGCCGCGAGGGATACAAGAAACGGCTGGAGACCACGGTGCGCACTCTGGAGGCGCGCGGAGTGCTGCGCACGCCGCGGCATGAGTACGATGCGCGGCTGGAATATGAGATCGGAATCATCGAGGAGAAAAAGTACGCGGGATACTTTCTGATCGTCTGGGACTTCATCAAGTATGCGCGGGAGCACGGGATTCCGGTGGGACCGGGGCGCGGCTCGGGCGCCGGCTCGCTGGTGGCTTATTCCATGGAGATTACGAACATCGATCCCATGCAGAACGGGCTGCTCTTTGAGCGGTTTCTGAATCCGGAGCGCAAGGAGATGCCGGACATCGACGTGGACTTCTGCATGAACCGGCGCGGCGAGGTGATCGACTATGTGACGCGGAAGTATGGGCGCGATCAGGTGGCGCAGATTATCACCTTCAACACCATGGCGGCCAAGGCGTCCATCAAGGATTGCGGGCGCGTGATGGATATGCCGTATGGCGACGTGGACCGGATTGCCAAGCTGATTCCGGCCACGGTGGGCATGAAGATTGACAAGGCGCTGGACGAGGTAGCGGAGCTGCGCAAGGCCTACGAGAAGGACGAGCAGGTAAGGAAGCTGATCGATACGGCGAAGAAGCTGGAAGGGCTGGTGCGCGGGTCGGGGGTTCATGCGTCGGCGGTGGTGATTGCACCGCGGCCGCTGACCGAACTGGTGCCGCTGGCCAAAACCAAGAACGACGAAATCGTCACCGCCTACGACATGGACGCCATCGCCAAGATGGGCCTGCTGAAGATGGACTTTCTGGGGTTGACGACGCTGACGGTGATTGACGATTGCCTGAAGCTGATCGAGAAGATTCGCGGAGAAAAGCTGGACATCGAAGCGATTCCGCCGGAAGACCCGGAGACGTACAAGAAGGTCTTTCACGCGGCGCTGACCTCGGGGATCTTTCAGTTTGAGTCGAGCGGAATGCGCGATGTGCTGAGGCGCTACAAGCCGGATACGGTAGAGGATTTGACGGCACTCAATGCGCTGTACCGTCCGGGACCGATCCAGGGCGGAATGGTGGACGACTTCATCGAGCGCAAGCTGGGGCGGCGCAAGGTGGAGTATCTGCTGCCCGAGCTGGAGGGGATTCTCAAGGGAACCCTGGGAGTGATTGTCTATCAGGAACAGGTGATGCAAATATCCAACGTGCTGGCCAGCTACTCCATGGGCGAGGCGGATGTGCTGCGTAAGTCGATGGGCAAGAAAAACATGGATGAGATGGCCCGGCAGCGCGATCGCTTCGTGAGCGGGGCGGTGGCGGCGGGTCATCCTAAGGCTACGGCGAGCGAGATCTTCGCCCAGATGGATAAGTTTGGCGGGTATGGCTTCAACAAGTCGCACGCGGCGGCCTACGCACTGCTGGCTTATCAAACGGCCTATCTAAAGACGCATTACCCGGTGGAGTTCATGGCGGCGCTGCTGACCTCGGAGACCTCGAAACCCGAGAACGTGGTGAAGTACATCGCCGAGTGCAAGGAGATGGGCATCCGCGTGGAGCCGCCCGATGTGCAGGTTTCCGGAGCGCAGTTTACGCCGCATGTGACCGGGGATGGGCAGTCGATCCGCTTTGGCCTGGCGGCGGTGAAGAACGTGGGCGGCAATGCCATTGATTCGATTCTCAAGGCGCGCGCGGAGGCCGGCGGGCGCTTCAAAAGCCTCTGGGAGTTTTGCGAGAAGGTTGATCTGCGCGTGATGAACAAGCGGGTGCTGGAGTCGCTGATCAAGGCTGGGGCGCTGGACTCGCTGGGCAAGCGCGGGCCGCTGATGGCCGCCGTGGATAAAGCCATGGAGCGGGCGCAGAAGGCGCAACGGGATGCGGCGCAGGGGCAAACAGGCCTCTTCGGGCTTTTTGATGAGGGACCGAAGTCCGTGGGCGGCGACGATCTGCCCAAGGCAGCCGATTGGGAAGAGGGCGAGCGGCTGGCCAATGAAAAAGATGTGCTGGGGTTCTTTGTCTCCGGGCATCCGCTGGATAAATATGCGGAGAAGCTGCGCAATCTGGTCGCGGTGATTCCCGTGGCCGAGGCACTGGAGCGCAAGCCGCCGGAGAGGCGTTGGGGCCAGCAGGCGGAGGCGTCCGACGAGATTCGGGTGGCAGGGATGCTGCTGGGCCTTAGGGTGCAGAAGAGCAAGCGGGATCAAAAACTCTATGCGCAGGCGTCGCTGGAGGATGCCACCGGCAAAATCGACCTGATCTGTTTTTCGCGGGATTACGAGCGGCTTGCAGGCCAGTTGAAGATGGAGGCGCCGGTGCTGGTGCGGGGCACGCTGATGGGCGACGAGGACGCTGCTCCGAAGATTGCGATCAACTCGATTCAGGCGCTGGAAGAGGTGCAGGTGAAGCTGCCCACGGGGGTGCGGATTCGCATCAACGTGGAGCGCGCAACGGAGGAGATGCTGGCCGGCCTGAAGAGCGCGGCGGATGCGGCGCCGGGGCCCGGCAAGGTGATGCTGCATCTGGACAAGAAGGGCGAGTACTCGGTGATCCTGGAGCCGCAAGGGATGAGCGTGTCGGCCGATCGAGGTTGGGTCGAGCGGGTCGAGGAGCTGGTGGGCAAAGGCTCCGTGCAGGTGCTGGGGTAGAAGCTGAATCCCCCTCAAAACACTCTGAATTTCATAAAGGCCTTACAAACTGATCCTCGCCGGGCATGTTTTGCATCTAAAATGGCAACATGTCCCCTTCGTTGCCCAAGCGCCGCACTTCCAAGGCGCCTCCGCCGGGTGAAACCGGCCACGAGGCGCTCTACCTGCGCTCTCTCTGCGACCGCCAGGTCAACATTCAGGTCAAGATGCGCGACGGCGAAGCGGTGCGCGGCTGGATCGAGTACTTCGACGAGGGAATGTTGCGCCTGACCCGCGAGGGCAAGCCCAACCTGTTCATCTACAAAAACCAGATCAGCACCATTACGGAAGTGGGCAAGCAGAATCCACGCCGCCCCAAGGCAGCAACTCCCAAAGCGAACGAATCGGCGGAGAACGGAGAGACCCAGTGAGCGGCTCGGATGTGACAAGCGGCGATCAGAGAGACTGGGTCTGGGTTCCTGCGGCCACGGCCATTGCGCGCGAGGCTGGCGCGCGGCTGCGCGAGTTCTTTTCCCAGGGCGTCGCCACCGAGTACAAGGGCGATGTGGACCTGGTGACGGTGGCCGACAGGACGGCGGAAAAACTGATCCGCGAGCGGCTGAGCGCGGCCTTCCCCGAGCACGGCATCTTCGGCGAAGAGGGCACGCGCGACCGGCTGGATGGCGAGTTTCGCTGGTATGTGGACCCGCTGGATGGAACCACCAACTTTGCCCACGGGCTTCCGCAGTTTTGCGTTTCTATGGGACTGGAACAGCGGTGCAAAGGCCTTGCACCAGACGAGGACGGAACGATGGTGGCCGCGGTTATCTACGACCCCCTGCGCGACGATCTTTTTACCGCCGAACGGGGACGCGGCGCGAGGCTCAACGGCAGGCCGATGCACGTTTCCAGCACGCCGGAGCTGGCCGAGGCGCTGGTGGCCACCGGCTTCCCCAGCCGCAAGCGCAACGAAAGTCCAAACATCCACTTCTACCATGAGTTCTGCATGCGCTCCCATGGGGTGCGGCGGGCCGGCTCTGCCGCGCTCGATCTGGCCTACGTCGCCGCGGGCCGCCTGGATGCCTTCTGGGAGTTCAACATCAATCCCTGGGACACGGCAGCCGGCTATCTGCTGGTCGAGGAGGCCGGCGGGCAGATGACGGGCTTCTCCGGAAAGCCATTTCGGCTGGACAGCCGTGAAATTCTTGCCTCCAACGGGCTGATCCACGCCGAGTTGATGGGCCTGTTCGCGGATATGTTTGCCGGACGCAATCTTTCGCCCATCCTCACCCCCCAGGAGTTTGCCCAACGGCGGGCGGCGCGTGCGGCGGCAGCAGGTCAAGTCTGATGAAATAGGCAAAGTTATCGAAAATGAGCCTTCACAGGCATTTCAGGGTAATCGCCGGTTTGCCGGTGATACGCTCAGAACCCGTCTTGCATTAAGATAGAGCCGATCCTGAGTGTTTGGAGTGGAAGCATGAAGAACAAAATTGCCGGTGGCGGAGTATGGCTGATCTTGAGTTGGTGCATTTTGTGCGGCTCCTGCTTCGCACAACGCACGCAAGCCAACATTCAAAACAAAGCTTTATTTGCAGCGGCTGAGAAAAACGATCTGCACCAGGTTAGCCAGTTGTTAGCGAACGGCGCCAACGCGAATGGCACAAGGGAAAACGGTTGGTCAGTGCTAATGACGGCTTCTTCCACGGGAAATCTTGATATAGTGAGGGCTCTCCTGGCAAAAGGGGCAGACGTCCGCGCACAGACAGCCGACGGGTGGAGTGCCTTGCTAGAAGCCTCTGAGCAGGGTCACCTCGATGTTGTGAAGGAATTGCTCACCAATGGAGCCAAGGTGAGCGACAGGAGTAGCAAAGGTGAAACGCCGCTGGAGATGGCCTCAGGCGAAGGCAAACTTGGAGTAATGCAGTTTTTAGTTGCGAACGGGGCAGATGTCAAGGCAGAAGATAACGACGGGTTCACTGCACTCAACTTGGCCTCTCAGGGAGGACATCTCGATGTACTTCAGTTGTTAATTGCCAAGGGAGCGGATGTCAACCATAAGACCCACAATGGGGGGACCGCATTGATGGTGGCATCTCTGCTTGGCCACTTGGACGTGGTGCAGGAATTGCTATCTAAAGGGGCAAATGTCAACGCATCAGACGATTATGGCTGGACGGCTTTGATGGAGGCTACTGCCTCCGTCCCACACCCGGATGTAGTCGATCTATTGCTATCCAAGGGAGCGAACGTCAACGCCAAAAATAGCCAAGGAGAGACAGCCCTGATGTGGGCCTCTAAGATTGGCCCCTCCCAAAAGATTGTGCGGGCTTTCCTCGCAAAGGGTGCAGACGTAAACGCCAAAACGAATGATGGAAAGACCGCACTGGATTATGCGAAGGCGGGAGGCTGGGACGATATAGGAGCCATGCTGGTGCAAGCAGGTGCTAAATAGCGTTCATATAAGCATGTATTCTGCGTGTTTTCGGTTCCGAGAGGGTTTGTCGCCAATCCGGACATTACCTCGCACCAGCAACTCCAATTGCCATGCCGTGGACCTTGAAAAACGGGGTTTGTGCCATCATCAGGGGCTGAGTATGTTCAAACTGGCCCAATAACCCGTTTGGCGGCGAGTTTGCAGCCCATCGCGCGGCGCTGTCGGCAAAGAGCGGCTGAGTGCTATCGCGTTCCGTCGCGCATTGCGGTTCGCTATTGGAATCGATACGTGAAGAACCTGCATCCAATTCCCGTAACGCATATGCTGCGAGGGGGATGGAGTCAACCTCCAGCCTGCTGTGCTACTATCAGCATCGAGGATTTTAGTTCCCCGGGAGAGATCAGAAATGGCATACGTCATAGCAGAACCCTGTATCGGCACCAAGGACACCGCCTGTGTGGACGCCTGTCCGGTCGATTGCATCCACCCCAAAAAGGACGAAGACGCCTTCGGTAACGCCGACCAGTTGTTCATTGACCCGGTCGAGTGCATCGACTGCGGCGCCTGCGTCCCGGCCTGCCCCGTCTCGGCCATCTTCGCGCAGGACGACCTGCCGGAGAAGTGGGCCAGCTTTGCCGCCAAGAACGCCAAGCACTTCGGCCACTAAGCGGCTCCGCGGCTCCTGGCTTTCATCCCGCTTTCCAAACGCGCATCCCGGCAATGGGTGCGCGTTTGTGTTTGCGTGCAGGTTAGGGTTGCCGGAAAATGCGAAGATAGAATCACATGAGCGTGCTCTCCTCAGAAGCCGTGATTCTGCGCACCTGGCCGGTCCGCGAGGCCGACCTGATTGTGAGCTTTTTCGCGCGCGATTACGGCCGGCTGCGCGGCGTGGCCAAGTCGGCGCTCAAGAGCCGCAAGCGCTTTGGGGGCGCGCTGGAGCCCATGACGCTGGCCCGCGCCTGGTTTGCCGAGCGCCATGGACAGGAGCTGGTTCGCCTCGACCAGCTGGAAATCCTCCGTTCCCCGCTCTCCTCCCCTATCGACCCTGTGCGCATGACCGTGCTCAGCTTTTTTGCCGAGCTGCTCGACGAGGCACTGCCCGACCACGACCCCCACGAGACAATCTTCCGCCTGGTCGGCTCCGTGCTGGAGCAAACCACAGTCGAGCAGCCGTGGATGCCGCTGACTTATTTCCAGCTCTGGATGACGCGGCTGATGGGCCTGTTGCCGGACATTGCCCACTGCACGGCCTGCGGCGAATTGCTGGCCGCCGGCGAAGCCAGCTTCGACGCGCTGGGCGACGGCTTGTTCTGTCAGATTCATCGCAACGGCAACGCCAGCGGCCTCTCTGCCGACTCCTGGCAACTGGCGCAGCGCATGTTGCGAGCGCCCGTCTCAGCCTTTGCCGCCGAGCCCTGGCCCCGCCGCCGCGCTGAGGACCTGCGCTGCTTCACCCTGCAAGCCCTGGAGCGCCATCTGGAGCGTAAACTGCGTTCGGCGGAGGCGCTGGCACGCCTGTAAAGCTGATCTGACTGCCCGAACAGGGCTGAAAGGCTGGTAAAATCGAGCCAGTCCCGACCAGAGAGAGTTGCCCGTGCCTTCATCCCAGGTTCTATCCAAAACGAAGACCGCTCCGCTTACCTTTCAGGAGCTTTTGTTCCGCTTGCAGGGCTTTTGGGCGGAACGCGGCTGTGTCCTGCAGCAGCCCTATGACGTGGAAGTGGGCGCGGGCACCATGGCGCCGGAGACCTTCCTGCGCGTACTGGGGCCCAAGCCCTACAAAGTCGGCTACGCGCAGCCCTCGCGCCGTCCCGCCGACGGCCGTTACGGCGAGAATCCCAACCGGCTCTTCAAGCACACCCAGTTTCAGCTCATCCTCAAGCCGCCGCCAGTTAACGTGCAGGAGCTGTATCTGGAATCCCTCGAAGCCATCGGCATCGACCTCTCGCAGCATGACCTCAAGTTCGAGGAAGACAACTGGGAGTCGCCGGCCATCGGCGCATGGGGCGTCGGCTGGCAGGTGATGCTCGACGGCCTGGAGATCACCCAGTTCACATACTTCCAGCAGTGCGGCGGCCTGGAGCTGGACCCCATTTGCGCCGAACTGACCTATGGCATGGAGCGCATCGCCGCATTTTTGCAGGATAAGGACTCGATCTACGAGATCGTCTGGGCCATCGATCCGGATACTGGCACGACAATCACTTACGGAGATGTACGCCTGCAAGAGGAGTTGCAGTTTTCGGTGTATAACTTCGAGTTTGCTGACGTCGACAAGTTGTGGGAGCACTTTCGCCTCTCTGAGTCCGAGGCGCAAACCATGCTTGCCCAAGCCAACGAGTTGTTCGCGAAAGAAACCGCCAGCGCAGTTGAAAAGCGGCGCTTTCCACTGCTGGCCACCTATGAACTGGCGCTCAAATGCTCGCACCTCTTCAACCTGCTGGACGCCAGAGGAGCCATCAGCGTCACCGAGCGCGTCGGCGTCATCGCCCGCATTCGCGCGCTGGCGGTGGGCGTGGCAAAAGCGTACGCATTGCAACAGTTGAGTTAGCAAATCAGCGGAGTTTTTTGTTCCCTGTTCCCTTTTTTCTAAATGCTTTTAGCAGAAAGTAATACACGTTATGGCTGACTTTTTACTGGAGATTGGGCTGGAAGAGGTTCCCGCCCGCATGATTGCCGGAGCTGAGGCCGAGTTGGGCCGCCGCGTCAACGAGTTGCTCACGCGCGAGCGTCTGCTTGCCTCTGGCTCTAAACTGACCACGTACTCCACGCCACGCCGCCTGGCCGTGCTGATCGAGGGCGTTCTCGCCAGCCAGGCCGATACCCAGGAGCAGTTGACCGGCCCATCCTGGAAGGTGGCATTCAAGGACGGCAAGCCCACACCTGCTGCCGAGGCCTTTGCAAAGAAGGCCGGCGTCGCAGTTGCGGCACTGGAGAAGGTCACCAACGCCAAAGGCGAGTACGTGGGAGCCACAGCTAAACGACAGGGACGCAAAACAGCGGAGCTGATGGCTGCCGAGCTGCCCAAAGAAGTTCTCGGCCTCTACTGGGCCAAAAATATGTACTGGCGCACGGGCAAGCCGGAGCGCTTTGTGCGCCCGGTACGTTGGGTTGTTGCCCTGCTCGATGCCTCCGTTGTTCCGCTGGAGATTGCCGGCATCCAGGCAGGCAATGCAAGCCGCGGCCATCGTGTGCTGCATGGCGAAAAGCCGGTGGTGATAGCCAAAGCAACAAACTATGCAGAGTCTCTTCGCGCCGCCAAAGTTATCGTCGATGTAGCCGAGCGCAGACAGTCGATACGCAAGGCGCTCGATGCGGCCACCCGTACGGTCGCCGGAGCCCGCTGGCGCGAGGATGAGCCGCTCATCGAAACCGTAGTCCACCTGACCGAGTGGCCGACCGTGGTTCTGGGCGACTTTGAGCCGGAGTATCTGGCGCTGCCCGAAGAGGTTTTGGTCACGGTGATGCGCGACCACCAGAAGTATTTCGCCGTCGAAGGCGCGGACGGCAAGGTGCTTCCGCACTTTCTCGCTGTCTTGAATATCGAGGTAGACGAAGAGGGCGAGGCCATCATCCGCCATGGCAATGCTCGCGTCTTGAAAGCACGTTTCAAGGATGCTCAATTCTTCTGGGACTTCGACCAGAAGACACCGCTCGTGGACCGTGTCGAAAGCCTGAAACACGTCACCTTCCAGAAGGATCTGGGCAGCTATCACTGGAAGACCGAAGCAAATCTCGTTGTGACGCGTGCTCTGGCTGCGGTAGTAAAGGCGGCGGCTGTCACCTTCGACGAATCCGCGCTGCTCAAGGCCGTCGAATTAGCCAAGACCGACCTGACCACCGAGTTAGTGAAGGAGTTTACCGAGTTACAAGGAATAATCGGCGGCCTCTACGCCAAAGCACAGGGACTCGGCGAAAACGTTGCGCAAGCCATCTACGCGCAGTACATGCCCGCATCGACCGAAGATGCGATTCCTAAAACCGTTGAAGGCCAGTTACTTGGCCTTGCCGATCGCATCCACGCCATCGTGACAATGTTCTCCATTGGGTACTCGCCTACAGGGTCCAAAGACCCGTTCGCCTTACGCCGTGCGGCGAATGCTGTGGTCAAGATACTTGCTGAGTCTGAGTTGCCGTTCACACTCAGCAACTTATACGAAGAAGCCGCTAGAGTAGCGCGCATAGAGCAACCTCAGCCTGATATAAAGTCATTCTTTACCGAACGGCTTAATTTCTATCTCAAAGATGTGCGCGGCTTCGCCTACGACGTTGTGAACGCCGTCCTGGCTGCTGAAGCCGACGACGTGCGCGATGCCATTGCGCGAACCGAAGCATTGGCAGCTGCACGCGAATCCGCGGATTTTGCCGCAATTTCCACGGCCTTCAAGCGCATCAAAAACATTCTGCGCCAGGCAGAAGAAAAACAATATGTGAAAGCCTTGCCCCATTTGGTGCCGCTCAGGCCGGAGGCTAAGAGGCTTTTGGATGCTTCTACTACTCTTGCACCAGAAGTGGCAAAGCTACGCCAGCAACGGGCCTACGGCGAGGCTCTGGCCTTGATCGCCACGCTCCGCCCGGTGGTGGACACCTTCTTTGATAAGGTGATGGTGCTTGATCCCGACGCAAATGTTCGCGCAGGTAATTTGGGAGTGATTGACGAGGTGCTACGCCGTTTCTCTGACATCGCCGACTTCAGCGAGATTGTGACGGCGTGAATCTGTCCCCAAACCTCAAAATTGGGGTTTGGGAACCCACATCCCCGGCTCGCATCGCCCGTCTACAATCAGTAGAGATGTCCGACACGCTTTATCTGAGCCTGTGGTATCCGAATTTGCGCCTGGACGCTCTGGCGGCCAAGCTGACGGCGGTGCTGGGCGCTTTTGCCGCGCATGGCGGCGAAAAGCTGGTTTATTCGGCAACCGTTTGGCCAATCAATTGGAATGAATCACCAGTCCTTCAGCAGGTCTATGGCCGCAGGATCGGAGCGGGCAGCGACGACGCCGTTGAGCTGGGCGTTGAGCCGCGCCTTGCAGTTGAAGATGCGCTGGAATTGCTGCACGACGACTACGCCTATGAATTCCAGATCGGCTGGAGTTTGTGGGAACTGGAAGAACAGGCCCCATCGCAGAACGCGCGCTGGACGCGGGAGCCGCGCCTGGTGAGGGTAGTCGGCTTTGGGCCGCTCTTTGACGAAGCGACTTATGAATCCGATGGCCACATCCGGATCGATTTCGGCTCAGATACGCCCTTCCTGGAAGAAGATTTGGAATTGGACTCCGTGGCCGCGCGTTACGTGGAAGAAAATGTGCGCCAGCTGGTGGAGTTGACCGCGGCCGTTGAGAAGGCATCCGGGGCCACGGCGCGGTTGTTGTGGAGCGAGTTGGGCGAGAGCCTGGCGGAGCGGCTGGCGGCAAGGCTTCGGGGAGCAAACTGACGGTGCGACTGACCATTGAGAAGATGCGTACGCTGGTGCTGGTTGCGGCAGTTCTGCTGCTGGTGGCGCTGGTGGTGTTTCTGACCGTGTATAAGGGCAAGAATCCCTTCAATCGGCGCGACCTGCCCCAGCGGCTGGGCGTTGAAGTTCAGCAGGAGGGCAACGGTGTCACCTACACGCAGGCGCATGGCGGACGCACGCTCTTCAAGATTCACGCTTCAAAGGTGGTGCAGTACAAGCAAGGAACGGCACTGCTGCATGATGTGAAGATTGAGCTGTATGGCGAAGACGGCAACCGCGTGGATCGCATCGAGGGCAACGAGTTTCTGTACGACCAGAGAACGGGTATTGCCATTGCCGCCGGGCCGGTGGAGATTACGCTGATGCGGCCGGGAGTAGCGCCGGCCATCGCGCCCAAGGCGGCGACTGGCACGGCGGTGAGCGAAAAGCTGAAAGGCGCTCCAGTGGCCTCCGTGGCCGAGATTGCCGCGCGCGGCGAGATTCACGTGAAGACCAGCGGCCTCACCTTCAACCAGAACAGCGGTGTGGCCAGGACTAGCCAGCACGTGGATTTTTCCATGGTGCAGGGAAAGGGCAGCTCCATGGGAGCCACCTACGACTCCGACCAGGGCCTGCTGGTGCTGGACCGCGCGGTGGAGCTGACCACCCAGCGCGGCGCGCAGACGGTGCAGATACATTCCCAGCACGCGGAGTTCGAGCGCCAGAGCCAGTTGTGCCGCCTGCGCACGGCCACGACCGATTACCTGGGCGGAGAAGCAACGGCTGGCGACGCAAAGGTGCTCTTCCGCGAGGACGGGTCAGCGGTGCGGCTGGATGCGATGAATGGGTTCACGCTGGCAACCGTGTCCGGCAGCCATTTGGAGGCGCCCACCGGGCACATGGAGTTTGACGAGCACAACCAGCCTCGCCACGGCCACCTGGAGGGCGGGGTGACTATGGACTCGGTGAGTAAGTCAGCCGGACGGACGCGACAGATGCACGGAACCTCTCCCACGGCGGAACTGGAATTCAACGCGCAGGGCCAGCTGCGCCACGCGCACCTGGAGCAGGGCGTGACCATGGACAGCCTGGAGCAGAATCAGGAGCAAGGCCAGCCATCAGGCCAGCCGCTGCGCTTGAGCCGCCACTGGCGTTCGCCTGTCGCTGATATTGAATTCCGCGATTCCGGTCGCGGACAACTCGAGTTGAGCGTGGTGCACGGAACCGGCGGCGTGGTGGTTACGGGCGAGAACCAGCGCGGCCAGGGAGCAGTTGTTCCCTCGCGGCTATCGGCGGACGACTTAACGGGACAGTTAGGGCCGGGTTCGGTGCTGACCGGCCTGAGTGGGATTGGCCACGCCTGTGTCGAGGAGACCACCGAGACTGGAACCCTGCAGACCACCAGCGGCGACCGGCTTACGGCGCATTTCGCGGCTTCAACACCATCCGCCAGGCGCGGGTCCAGTTCCGAGGCGCAGCTTCAGTCGGCCACCGTCGAGGGCCATGTGGTGCTGACGCAGACGCCGGCAGCCAGGCCCGGCGCGCCGCCGCAGGCGCCGATGCACGCTACAGCAGGCCGCGCTGATTACGAAGGCCAAGGTGAGTGGCTGCATTTGACCTTAACGCCGCGTGTAGAAGACGGCGCCCTGCAACTTACCGCCGACAAGGTGGACGTATCGCGAGCCTCGGGCGATGCCTTTGCGCACGGCAATGTAAAGGCTAGTTGGATGGACGCAAGCTCTGCCGGCAACAACCAGCCCGGCAGGCCATCCCCTGGCCAGGGCAGCCTGGCTCTGGGCGGGCAGGGGCCGTCGCATGTGATCTCCGCCGAGGCGCAGTTGCGCCATGCCGTCGGCGGAACGACCGGCGAGGCCACCTTCCGCGGCCATGCGCGCTTGTGGCAGCAGGCCAACTCGATCGCCGCGCCGGTCATCGTTCTCGACCGCGAGCGGCAAACGCTGCTGGCGCGCACCACGGATGCTTCTGAGCCAGTGCGGGCCGTGCTGCTCAGCGCGGGCGGCGCTGCGCCGGGATCAGACTCGGCTAAGGTGCAAGGAAAAGAAAATCAGCTTTCCGTGATCCGTGTGCGCGGCGGCGACCTGAAATATTCCGATGTCGAACGCAAAGCGGTGATGCACTCTGGCATTCTGGGCAGGGTGGTCACCGAGACCGGAACGGCGACCTCGGTCTCCAATGAAGTTGAGGTGACGCTGCTGCCGGCGGGCAAAGCCGCGGACAAGGGCAGCGACCAGGCTCAGGTAGACAAGATGACCGCCCGCGGCCACGTGGTGTTGACCAGCGAGGGACGGCGCGGAACCGGCGAGCAGTTGGTTTACACCAGCGCAACGGGCGAGTACATTCTGACTGGAACCGCCGCCGTGCCGCCCATGATGTCTGACCCGTCGCGGGGGACAGTAACCGGCGAGGCTTTGATCTTCCATAGCCGCGATGACAGCGTCAGTGTCGAAGGCGGTGGACAGAAGACCACGACCGAGACCACGGCGCCGAAGAAATGATTCGCTGCTGAAGTAAGATGAATGAATAGGATGACCCACTTGATGGAGACATTGATCGCCGAAGGAATCGGCAAGAGCTACAAGGGGCGGCAGGTGGTCCGCAATGTGGACCTGAAGATCTCGCGCGGCGAGGTGGTGGGCCTGCTGGGACCGAACGGCGCCGGCAAGACCACCATCTTTTACATCATCGTGGGACTGGTGGCGCCGGAGACCGGGCGCGTGCTGGTGGACTCCACTGAGATCACCGGGATGCCGATGTACCTGCGCGCACGCAACTTTGGGATTAGTTATTTGCCCCAGGAGCCTTCCGTCTTCCGCAAGCTGACCGTCGAGGAGAATATCCTGGCGGTGCTGGAGGCACAGCCGCTGGGCAGCCGGGAGCGCCGCGCGCGGACGGAGCAACTGATTCATCAGCTCAATCTCGGCCATATCCGCACCACCAGGGGCTACGCGCTCTCTGGCGGCGAACGGCGACGCGTGGAGATTGCGCGCGCGCTGTGCATCCAGCCCAGCTTTATCCTGCTTGACGAGCCGTTCAGCGGCATCGACCCCATCGCCGTGCTGGAGCTGCAGAAGATCATCTTCGACCTCAAAGCCAGGGGCATCGGCGTCCTCATCACCGACCACAACGTGCGCGAGACCTTGAGCGTAACCGACCGGGCTTATATCATCGCCGAAGGGAGAATCTTCCGCTCTGGAACGCCACACGAATTGGGCAATGACGTCGAGGTGCGGCGGGTTTACCTGGGGGAGGGTTTTACGCTGGGGTGATAAGAGCCTCCGGTGGGCAAGGATGCGGGCACTCTGATGGCAATTTGCCTGCCGTTAAGTCTCTCAACTCCTAAAGCGGTACACTGCATTCCAGAAAGATTCCCGGATTGAGCACTGCCCAATCCGGAACGATTGTATCGTTGTGCGGCATTTTGACCATTAGCTTTTTTTATCATTTCAGTACACTGACGTTGAGTCCAAACGGAAATCGGGTTCCATTGTATGGCGATGCTGCAACCAAAATTGAACATCAAGCTATCACAACGCCAGATCCTGACTCCGGGACTGATGCAGATGGTGAGCGTCCTTGCGCTCAACAAGCTCGAACTGAAGGAGATGATCGATGCCGAGATGGTGGAAAATCCCGTCCTGGAGGAGATTGACGAGACGGTTCCGATGCTGGATGAGGTTGCCGGCCGCGAGGAACGCCTTGAGCGCGATCTGGAGCGCGGAGTTCAGGAGCACGGCGCGGAGGAGCCCGCGGCCCCGCCCCAGGATCCTTTCAACGAGATCGACTTCGGATCGTACTTCCAGGAGTATTTGGACCCCGGCTACCGCACACAGCCGGAGTACGAAGAGAATGAAAAACCTTCATTTGAGAACTTTCTCTCCCAGCCTACGACTCTGGCCGATCACCTGGCGTGGCAGTTGGGAGATCTGACCCTGGAGTCCAGCCTGCATGAGGCCGTGGAGTTCATCATCGGCAATCTGGACGAGGATGGATACCTGACCGGCAGCGAAGACGAACTGGCAGCAGCTTTTAGCAAATCCCAGGAGGAACCGGATCAGGCGACGGCGCTGGAGTTGCTGCGCCGCGGCATTGAACTGGTGCAGCAGCTTGACCCGGCCGGGGTGGGCGCCAGCGACCTGCGCGAGTGCCTGCTGATTCAGATTACCGCCCAGCAGCATGAGTTTGCCCATCTGTTTGCACGTCACGAGGCTGTTGCGGGCAAGCAGGATGAAGATATCCACCGCAGCTTCCGCGCTGAGGCCGAGGCGCGCATCGAGGAACGGAGGCGCAGCATCGAAGTGGCCGCGCTGATTGTAGACCGGCATCTACACCTGTTGCAGAAGCGCGATGTAAAAGACCTGGCGCGGGCAGCCCAGATCACCCCCGCCGAGGCTCATGCGGGAATCGAGTTTATCCGCACCCTTGACCCCCGGCCCGGCCGCCAGTACAACCGCGAGCAGTCGCGGCTGATAGAGCCCGACGTGATGTTCATCAAACGCGACGACACCTGGGTGGTCTCCATGAACGAGGAGGATCTGCCTAGCCTGAGGCTCAGCCGGCGCTATCGGCAGATGCTAACCGCCGAAAACACCGACAAAGAGGTAAAGGAGTACGTAAAGGAGCGCTTCCGCTCCGCGCTGCAACTGATGCGCAACATCGCCCAGCGCAAGAGCACCATCCTGCGCACTTGTGAAGTAATCGTCCGCCGCCAGCAGGATTTTCTTGAGCGGGGAATCGAGGCCTTGCGGCCGATGATGATCAAGGAGGTGGCAGAGGAAATCGGCGTCCACCCCTCTACGGTCAGCCGTGCGGTGGCCAACAAGTACGCGTACACCCCGCAGGGCGTCCTCGAGTTGCGCTTCTTTTTCTCCGAGGGATCGAACGGCCCCGAGGGCGCTGACACGCCGCTGCTGGTGCTCAAACGCAAGGTTCGCAAACTGATCGCCGAGGAAGACCCGCATCATCCGCTCACCGACGACCAGCTTGCCGCCACGCTTCAGGCCCAGGGCATCCAACTGACGCGCCGCACCGTTGCCAAGTACCGCGAAGACATGAACATCCCCAGCACTCACCAGCGCCGCCAGCGTGACGTGTAGGGAGGACAGTTATCGTGAACAGTGACCGTTGTTCACAATCCATCTACAAGCGAAAGCGACCGAATCATATCGCCAGACAGTTCACCAACTTCGCAAACAATCCAACTGACCACTGAAAACTGACAACTGAACCCTGTTCGATATAGAATCCGTAGTTCTCCAGCCGGTAGATCCTGCTGCGAGAACAAGGAACGGAGGCCGACCATGGAAGTGGAATACACCGCCAGGCAAGTCAGGATCTTCCGGGGGTTGCGCACCCTGGCCGAGGATGGAATGGAACGGATTGCCCGCGTTCTGGGCAAGAGCGCGCGCGCCAGCATCGTTTTCAGCGCGCAGAAGCATCTGCAGATTGTCGAGGTGACTATTCAGGCCCGGCAACACACCATAGTGGCCGCGGGCAAGGCCGGCACGCAACAGTCGGCGCTGCGCCAGGCCATCGATCATGCAGAACATCAAGTGCACCGCCATCGGGACCGGAGAATGACAATCAAACGGAAGCCCAAGCAGGAAAAGTCGCTCACCGCGCCTCCGGCGGCCCGGCCAAAGGCGCGCGCTGGCCGGCCCGTGGCGGAGGCAGCTGAGGAGAAACCCGTCCGCTCCGTCAGAAAAGCCCGCTCGGCCGCCTCCATGCACCCCTTCCCTGCCCCTGAGGCGGCCGTAGAGCCGCGCATCGTCCCCAGCGGAGAGGCCTTTGTCGCGAAGCTTATGACCATCGAGGAGGCCGTGAAGGAGGCCGAGTTCCGTGACCGCGACCTGCTGGTCTTTCGTAATCCGGCCGGAGAACTTTTCGTGCTCCACCGCCGCCGCGACGGCCAGTTGGAGCTGGTGGAGATACCCTAGAATCTGTGGTTATTCCCTGGGGGCGTACGTTTGAATCTTCCTGATAACTCGGAGACCGCACAGCTGCGGCTTACGGTAGAGGATTTGCTGGCCTGCATTCCCGAAGCCGTGGCCGTGGTGCGCGGTACTCAGACGATTTATGTCAATGCGGCCTTCACGCGAATCTTCGGCTATACCACCGAGGAGGTTATCGGCCGCAACCTGCGGGAGTTCCTTGTGCCCCAGACGCTCCGGCACGAGATTACGCGGGTTCGTGACGCCGTGGATCAGTTTGGCTCCGCATCGCTTGAAACGTTGCGTATGAAAAAAGATGGCGGCCTGCTGGATGTGGCTCTTGAAGCCAGAGCACTGGTGGAGAAAGGAGAAAAGACAGGCTACGTTTTCGCTTTCCGAGATATTAGCGACCGCAAGCGGACTGAAGCCAGGCTGCAACACGATGCCTTGCACGACGGTCTGACGGGATTGCCCAATCGCGCGCTCTTTCTGGACCGGCTAAGCCAGGCGTTTACCCAAAGGCTGCGCCGCAGCGGCCAAAATTGCGGCGTGCTCTTTATGGACCTGGACCGCTTCAAGGAGATTAACGACAAGCTGGGCCACGCGTCGGGCGATGAGTTGCTGATTGCCGTGGCCGAGCGGCTGCGCGGCGCGCTGCGCCCGCAGGATACGGCTGCCCGCCTGGGCGGCGATGAATTTGCCATTCTGGTGGAGAACATCCAATCCATTTCAGGCATTGAAATTGTGGCCACCCGTGTTCTGGAGGCGATGGAACGCGAATTTGCAGTGTGTGGGCATACCATCCACGCCGGCGCATCAATCGGCGTGGCCATAGCCGGACCCGATCACGCGGTCCCCGAACTGCTCATTCGCGACGCCGACTTTGCCATGTATCGCGCCAAACAGGATGGCGGAGGACGCTTCGAGATCTTCGACAAGCAGTTGGAGGTGCATGTCGCCAGCCTCCAGGAGCGTGAGCGCGAACTGCGTCAGGTACTGGAGAAGCGCCAGTTCGAGATCTGGTATCAGCCGATTTTCCGGCTTCAGACCGGAAAACTGGAAGGTTTCGAGTCCGTGCTTTGCTGGCGGCGGGCAGACGGCTCGATGGCGAATCTCAGCGACCTGCTGCCCATGGCCGAGGAGACAGGGCTTTCCATCGGACTGGGCCGCGAGACAGTGGAGGTGGTTTGCAGGCAGTTGAAAAACTGGACTGAAGTTCTGCCGGAAAACAACCTGACCCTGACCGTCAATCTGACGCAACGGCAGTTTTATCTTCCCGATTTGATTGCGCACGTGAAAAAAACTCTGGCGGCCAGCGGGGCTGATCCGGCGCGGCTTTTATTTGAAATCGATGAGAGCGCGCTGAGCGGGAACCCCGCTGCGGCCCTCGCCATTTTTGAGCTGCTGCTGAGTTGCAATGTGCGTCTGGCGGTGGACAACTTCGGCTCCGGCCTGGCGCCGTTGAACCACCTGGTACGGCTGCCCATCGACGTGCTGAAGCTGGACCCTGGTTTGACCCCGGCCGCTACCCACGCAGGCCGCCAGGTGGCCGTTCTGGAGTCGCTGATTCAGTTGGGGTTAAAGTTGGGCGTACAGGTGGTAGCGCAGGGGATCAAGAGCGCCGAACAGCTGGATGCGCTCGTCCGCTTGGGCTGCGAGCTGGGTCAGGGCCCGCTGCTTTCGCCCGCGTTGCAGCCCTCGCAGGCTCAAAAGCTGGCCGAGCAGGGCTGCTGGAATTTCTCTTCACAGGGTTGACACGGCCACCAGACCAGAAGTTTCAGCTTATGGCTTCAGTAGTCTGGCAGAACGCAAAGGCCGTCCAACGGTGTAGGATGTTTCCCATGACGCCTTCCAAGCCTTTCCCCCGTGCTGCCAGTGCGCGTCAGGCAGCAAAACCCGCCAGGAAAGCCCCTGACAAGGAGCTGGTCATTGTCACCGGAATCTCCGGGGCGGGCAAGGCCTCGGCCCTCAAGGCTTTCGAGGATCTGGGCTATCATGCCGTGGACAACCTGCCTCTGGAGCTGCTGCCAGATTTTGCAGCTCTGGTGGAAAAATCTGCCGAGATTCAAAGCGCGGTCATCGTGGTGGACGTCCGCGAGGGTCAGACCCTTGACCGTCTCCCGGAGATTCTCAAGAGCGTGAAAACGCATTTGAACACTCGCGTGGTCTTTCTGGACGCGCAGGATGCGGTGCTGGTGCGGCGCTACTCCGAGACCCGCCGGCCGCATCCGCTGGGCCGCAAGGAGACGGTCGAGCGGTCCATCGTCGAGGAGCGGCAACTGCTGGACCCTATTCGCAACGTTGCCGACACATTGATCGACACCTCGAACTACAACGTGCATGAATTTCGCGCCAGCATTCAGGCACGGTTTGGCCACGGCGAAGAGGAGAATCGCCTTCTGGTCTCCTGTCTTAGTTTTGGCTTCAAGAACGGCGTGCCGCTGGACGCGGATATGGTCTTCGACGTGCGCTTCCTGCCCAACCCTCACTTTGTGCCGGAGTTTCGCAAGCTCACCGGCCTGGACCCCGCAGTGGCCGCATATGTGCGCAAGTTTCCGCAGACCAGGGAGTTTCTTGACCGGGTCACGAATCTCCTGCTTTACCTGCTGCCGCACTACGTGGAGGAGGGCAAGAGCTATCTGACCGTAGCCTTTGGCTGCACCGGCGGCCAGCACCGCAGCGTGATGATGGTCGAGGAGATTGCCGCGAAACTGAAGCAAGCCGGCTACCAAGTCAAAGCGCTGCACCGGGATACGCCGCGGTGACCGACAATCTCATTCTGATTACCCTGCTGGTGAAGCTGGGCGTAGTGGCCTCGGTGGCCAGCGTGCTGGCGCGGGTTACCACCTTCCGGCGTCTCTTCTTTGCCGAGCAGCGCCGCCCAGCCCAGACCCTGGCCCTTCTGGCGTTCTTCCTGGTGCCGCTGACGCTGGGCGTATGGATTCGCATCGCGGTGCCCAACTTCCTGGCCGCCGACATCTCCTTTGAAACGATCATTCTGCTGGGCCTGCTGTTGGGTCCGGAGTGGGCCATGCTGGGCGGAGCCGTCCTCTCGGCGCCGGCTGTCTATCACCATGAGTTCCTGGCCCTGCCCTTTAATGCCGCGCTGGGCCTGGCGGCGGGCCTGCTGGGACGCCTTGTCGACAAGGAAGACATCTGGTCCTTCACGCCCTTCGTCGACCTGAGCCTCTATCGCTGGGTGCGCCGCAACCTGCCCCAGCCGGGCATGGACCGCCAGATTCTGATGCTGGTTCTCATTGCGGCCATGGAGATGATCCGGGACTGGATTGCCTACGAATTCCCGCACCGCCTCTTTGCGCTGCTTGCCAGCCAATGGTGGCTGCAGGCGCTGGTCTGGCTCAGCGCGCCCATCGTGGTAGGTATCGCACTCAAGGTGTGGAATGCGCTGCGCATCGAACTCAAGCTTGAGGACCAGAAGCGTCTGCTGCTCGAGGCTCGCCTCGACGCCCTGCAACGCCAGATCAATCCGCATTTTCTTTTCAACACCCTCAACTCCATCGCCTCGCTGGTGCGCGTCAAGCCGGAGCTGGCCCGGGAGATGATCGTCAAGCTGGGCAACATTCTGCGCGCCCTGCTCAAGGAGCACGACAGCTACGTGCCGCTGAGCGAGGAACTTAAATTTACAGACGATTACCTGGACATTGAGGTCGTCCGCTACGGAGCCGGCAAGTTGAAAGTGGAAAAGGAGATTGACCCGCGGACGCTGGCGGTTCTGGTGCCCAGCATTCTGCTTCAGCCGTTGATTGAAAACAGCATCAAGCACGGGCTGGAGCCGCGCATTCACGGCGGAACCGTCACGCTGCGCAGCCGCCTGGAAGGCGACCGCGTACGCATCGAGGTGGCCGACGACGGCGTGGGCATGGTCAACCGCCCGACCTCGGCGCTGAAACGCTCGGGCAGCGGCATCGGCATGAAAAACGTGCAGGAGCGGCTGGAAGTGCTCTACGGCAACCAGGCCAGCTTCAGCGTGGTCAGCAATCCGGGACGCGGCACGCTGGTCACGATTGAGATTCCGGCGGAGCTGGCGGAAACGGCGTAGGCGGGAATCTGTTTTTTATGAATTTGCGATCCGTCTCTTGATACGGGCGACAAGCCACTGTTGATACTCCTCATTGACGGACATCCCCGGTTTTCGGGATGTAGGATCTCGCGTGGCAAGATGCTTGAGCCAAGCTTCGTAATCATCCGCAGTGGCCTCTGCGATGACAGGATTGATCGGGGTTTCTACTGGTAGCTCCTGCTTCTTCTTACCCCCGCTGAAAAGCCAATTCCGCTCAAAGATTGCCAGCGCAATGACGCCGTAGCGAAGTACTCGATAAAACGGGATAGCATTCTGCCCCATTCCGTAGGAGATGATGATCGCGAGACAGGCCAGGTGGGTCAGGATGGTCGAAATAATCGACAGGGAGACACCCGTTTTGTAATCGGCGTCGATCAGAAGCCATGCGAGAAAGAGGTGGTAATAGACAAGGATGAAAGTGTAATTGGCCCACGGCCCTTCTGGCACAAGGGTTGACGCCATGTATGCAAGAATGGCTGAGACGGCGAATGCAATCAGGTCTGCAGGCTTCACAAACCTTGCAAGCAGTCTAACCAGAGACAAAATCCCCATCACATCCTCCGTATCTCCACTTTCATACCGATCTCAGTTTGTGCAGATGAGTTTGAGCCATAATTCCATTTTAATTTTGGCCTGTCAATGAAAATAATTCAGGAGCTGCGCAAATGTTCATTTGTATATCTGTTGGTTTGCTTGAGGTGCGACGCAATCCACAGCCCCACGCGCTATCCTCGAAGCATGGTGCGATTCACGGTGCTGGCGTCGGGGTCTAAAGGCAACGCAACGGTTGTCACAGGTGGGCGCACACGGATTCTGGTGGATTGCGGGCTGAGCTGCCGGGAGCTTTTCCGGCGCATGAAGCTGGCCGACGAGGAGCCGGAGACGCTGGACGCCATCCTCATCACGCATGAACATTCAGATCACGTGGGCGGCGTGGCCGTGACGGCGCGCAAGCTGGGGATTCCGGTGTACTTTACCGAAGGCACGCACCGCGCATGGATGCGCTGGCTGCAACCGCGCAGGCAGATGAGCTACAAGCAATGGCTGGAGCAGATTCGCAGGCAGGCCGCAGAGCGCCAAGCCGAGGCGGTGAGCGACGAGGGCGAGCCGGACGAGACGGACCTGGTGGAGGCGGAAGTGCAAGAAGCAGGTCCTTCGACTCCCCCTTCCCCTTCGCAAAGCTCAGGGTCAGGGTCCGCTCAGGATGACAACAAGGAGTGGGCCGAGGCTGCCGAGCCGGCCGATACACAAAATGCTGCCACGCCGGACAAGATGGACACCGCAAAGGACCCCACATGGCTTCCGGCAGTGGAGTACTTTGCCGCCGGGGAGGCGTTTGAAATCGGCGACCTCAGCATCAGCCCCTTCACCACTCCCCATGACGCCGCCGACCCAGTGGGCTTTGTTTTCGGCGCCGAAGGGGTGCGGATGGGCTTTGTCACCGACCTGGGCTACATCTCGCCCAACGTCAAGGCGCAGCTTCAGGACCTGGACCTGCTGCTGCTGGAATCCAACCACGACCTGGAGATGCTGCGCGACGGACCCTACCCCTGGGCGGTGAAGCAGCGGGTGATGTCGCGCGTAGGGCACCTCTCCAACGAGGCGGCGGCGGGGTTTCTGGAGGATGATTACGACGGCCAGGCGGCCTACGTGATTCTGGCGCATCTCTCTGAAAGCAATAACCTTCCCGAGCTGGCGAGGGTCTCCGCAGAGCGTGCACTCATCGGCCGGACGAGCCTATTGGCCAATATGCTGCTGCTGGCTGCTCAACATGAACCACTTTCTTCTATTTACTTTTAGGTGACGTACGTTACAATAGGTTAAGACACGGGAATCACTCTGTACCAGGTAGGTTGGCAAGGGAGACGCCAGGGCATTCCGCCCTGGAAGATGCAGAGCAGACCGGGCGGCGCAAGCGAATTTTGCCCGGAAGGCTGAGCATTCAGGGGTTAAAGCCTCCCCGGCCACGTGAGCCGCGAAAGATTGGAGCGGTCTAACAAATCCTTTGCAAAGTGAGTCTAAAAAATTATGGCAACAACCAAATGTACAGACAGAGTCGCAGGATCCATTCTGGCGAGCTGGCGCTATGACATCTCCGGGATTTCTCCGGAAATGCGCAAGGACTACGAGCAGCATTTTGCCGAATGTCCCCACTGCAGCGCGCGGCAGAAGTTCCACCGCAGCCTGGATGTGACGTTGACGATTTTAACTTCGCTGGCAGTCTTCTTTTTCCTTTTCGCGCTGTTAGTTCTCAATCACTTCAAGCCGCTGGAGCATGTGGCCTTCAACTTCTTCGGCCTGGATATTGAAGACACCTACCATATGCTGGTTTCGGCGGGCGTTGCGGGGCTGATCTTCTCGGCGACATTGCTGGCGCTGGTGCTGACGACTACGCCGGCCCCGTCGTACCTGGGCGGCATCGCTGTGGAGCGCGCCCGGATGATTGAAGAGCGGCTGCCCGAGGCCATCAAGGCGCTGCGTTCGCGCTAGAGCTAGGGTCTGCTAATACTACTGGGATGGCGGCGACGGGAGCCGGTTTTTCCCAGTTCTAGGAGCGAGAAGCGAACTGTGGTCAATCACTGGAGCGACGAGCGACAACGAAATGGGGAAAGCCGGCCCCGTCCCTTCGGGTTGCGGCGGAAATCAGGCCATACTTCGTTGTCGCCCTTGTGCTTGGAACAACCAAACCCTGCGGGCTCCGCCTCGTCTGGCCGGATTTCGGCACGCAACGCCATCCACCCCAGTAGTGTTAACAGGCCCTAGTTCGTCAATACAAACCTGAGAGCCTCCCTGTGCGGGAGGCTCTTGTGTTTCCGGTGCAAAATAGGATTTTTCTGAATGGCAATCAGCAAGGTTGCAGGACGGCGGCGGCTGCCGGGACTCAAGGTTGGCGAGGGGTTTACGGCGCACCCGTTTGACGAGGAGTTCGGGGTGCGGACCAGCGGCCTGGTTGCCGGGCGGCACCTGAAGAGCGGGCACCTGCACGACCGCCATGCCACGGCGTACTACGGGGTTGCGCCGTCGGTCTTCCGGACGCTGCTGAAGCGCTGGCAGAGAAGCCGGCCGGGTTGGGCGTTGGAAGAGGTCAGCTTTGTCGATGTGGGCGCGGGGATGGGGCGGGCGATGTTGCTGGCTGCTGAGATGCCCTTTCGCCAGGTGGTGGGGGTGGAGCTGAATCCCACGCTGGCGCGGATTGCGCGGAAGAATCTGGCCATTTGGCGGGCCTCCGGGCGGGCGCGGGCGCCGATGCGCATCGTTTGTCGCGATGCAGTCGAGTTCCGGCTTCCACAGGGACCGTGCCTGGCATTCCTGTTTAATCCCTTTGGCGCGCTGGTGATGCGTCGGCTGCTCGGTGCGTGGAAGAAAAGTCTGTCCAAGGGCCTTGCAGTGTACCCTGCGCAACTCGACATTCTCTACGTGAATAACGAGCAGGAGCGCATGCTGGAACGGCAGGCTGGATTTGCGAGGCTGTTTTTAGGCCAGATTCGCCGCTCGCGGGCCGATGCGATTGCCGACCATCATATTCTTGCCAATCAGCCGGAAGGGGAGTATACCTCGGCAAATTATGAGGATTGCTCCATGTGGCACTGGGTGGGATAGTCGTTGTCACCGTACGCGGCATTCGATAGACTGGCTCTCGTATGCGAAAACTTTCTATTTCTCTCGCCCTGTCGCTCGCCTTTCTGATGCCCTTGAGCCTGGTTGCCCAGGCGCCCTCCCTTGACGTGCAGGTGGATCATGCCACGGCCAAGGTCAGCCCCACGCTTTATGGGCTGATGACCGAAGAGATCAACTTCTCCTATGACGGCGGGCTTTATCCGGAGCTGGTGCGCGACCGCGCCATCGGCCACGGCTGGGGCGCGCTCTTCCACTGGACGATGGTGGCGCGGGGAAACTCGGCGGCCAGAATTTCCATCGACGACGCGACCGGCCCCAGCGCTGCTCAGCCGCGCAGCCTCAAGGTCAGCGTGACAGCAGCCTCTGATGCCGCGCCTGCCGGGGTTCAGAACGACGGCTTCTGGGGCATTGCCGTTCGTCCACAGAGCACCTACACAGGGTCTTTTTACGCCAAGACGGATAGCGCCGGCATCCCGGTGACCGTGAGCCTGGTGAACGATGAGACGGATGCGACAGCGGCCACGGCGACGGTTGCCGGAGTGACGGGCGAGTGGAAGCAATACAGTTTTACGCTCAAGACGGGAAAGATTCCGGTTACAGCGAACAATCACCTGATCCTGACAATTCCGCGGCCGGCAACTCTCTGGCTTGACCTGGTCTCGCTCTTTCCGCCCACCTATCATGACCGGCCGTTTGGCAACCGCATCGACATCATGGAGAAGCTGGCGGCGATGCACCCCAAATTTCTGCGCCTGCCGGGCGGCAACTACCTGGAGGGAGAGCACATTGCCGAGCGCTTCGACTGGAAGAAAACCATCGGCCCGTGGGTTGACCGGCCGACGCATCCCAGCCCCTGGCGCTATCGCTCCACGGACGGCATGGGCCTGCTGGAGTTTCTGGAGTGGTGCGAGGACCTGAAGATCGAGCCGGTTCTGGCGGTCTATGCCGGCTACTCGCTGGCGCAGGAGCATGTGGAGCCGGGGCCGGCGCTGAAGCCCTATGTGGACGACGCCCTGGATGAGATCGAATACGTGACCGGCGGGCCGGAGACCAGGTGGGGCGCGGAACGCGTGAAAAACGGCCATGCGGCTCCCTTCCCGCTGCACTATGTGGAGATCGGCAACGAAGACGAGTTCGATCATTCCCACTCGTACGACGGCCGCTTTGCGCAGTTTTTCACGGCCGTCAAGGAGCGTTACCCGGATTTGCAGTTGATTGCCACCGCGCCGGTGAAGAGCGTGAAGCCGGACGTGCTGGATGAGCATTTTTATATGTCGGCGGAGAAGTCCTTTGCCAACGCCAGCTATTACGACAAGTACGACCGCACCGGGCCAAAGATCTTTGTGGGCGAGTGGGCAACGCGCGAGGGCGAGCCGACGCCCAACCTGGAGGCAGCGCTGGGCGACGCCGCCTGGATGACGGGCATGGAGCGCAACGCCGACCTGATCATCATGGCCAGCTACGCGCCCCTGCTGGTGAATGTGAATCCCGGAGGGATGCAATGGGCGACGGACCTGATCGGCTACGACGCGATCTCCAGCTACGGCTCGCCCAGCTACTGGGCGCAGGTGCTCTTTGGCAAATACCTGGGCACGGAGGTTGTCGCGGCCACGCTCGTGAACGCTGGCCCGCGGGTGTATGCCTCGGTCACGCGCGGCGAGAAGCAGCGCAAGCTCTACGTCAAGGTGGTGAATGCTGCCTCGGAGGAGGCGACGCTAAGCATTGCGCTCCATGGCGTGGCCGGCGTAAAGCGCGAGGCAATGCTGATCACATTGAGCGGCAAGACGCCCAACGCCACCAACAGCATCACGCATCCCGATGCGATTGTGCCGGTCACACGCGAGATTAAAGTCGCCGGGCCGATGTTCAAGCAGAAGTTCGCGCCCTACTCGATCAACGTGCTGGAGATGAGCTACTAGAGTCAGGCGGATGCGGCACAGAGGGCGGGGCTTCCCCGCCCTTTGCCGTTTTCAGGGGTTGGCGCGATTATGCGGGCTCGCACCGCGCGGTGTAGGCTGCTCGATATGACGATCCAATCAGGCTGGTTTGCGAGTGAACTGCGGCGGGAGCTTGGACTGCGCAACCGGCGTTGGGCTCGGGAACGGGCGCATGTGGAGAGCTACGGCAATCCGCCGGTGATTGTTTATCCACCTGAAACCGGCCGCCACGGCAACTTCTTCGACGCGGCCTATGCGGCGATAGCAGCGCGGCCGGAGTGGATGCGGCGCTTCGACAAGATTCATGCGCAGGGGCGGGCTTTGCCAAAGGCGGAGTCGGGACGACGCTGGCGGGAGCTGGATTCGTCTATGAGCTCCGATGCCCTGCTGATGAACGTCTTCTGCACGCCGGGCGTGGCGGAGGCGCCCGCGGTGCGGCAGACTCTGGGAGTGGAAGGGGAGGATCCGCCGGTCTTCGGCTGGAAAGCGCGCGTACCACTCAGGAGCGGTCGCTTTGATCGCACCGAGGTCGATATGCGATGGGGCGAGTTGCTGGTCGAGGCCAAGCTGACGGAAAGCGACTTTCAAATCAAGGCAGCGGCGGTTGTGGAGGCGTACCGGGACTTCGATGCGGTCTTCGACCGGGAGCTGTTGCCGCGGGTAGAACTGGCGACTACAAGGCAAAGAGAGGCAACGGAGTTCCCGGAGAACTATTCACAGGAATTTGAAGAGGCCGGGGAGTCTGCCGTTGTTGGAAGCCTCGAATTGCCGGCCCCGGCCCGATTCTCCGCACCCATCGCCAAAGCCAGACCTGCCCTAGGGACTGAAAGCGCCTATGCGGGCTACCAGCTGATTCGCAACGTGCTGGCCGCGCATGCCCATGGATGCAGCTTTTGCGTGATTCATGACGAACGCCGGCCGGATCTGCGGGAGGCCTGGTTTGAGGTAATGGCGGCGGTAAAGTCTGCTGAAATGCGGGTGCGGCTGAAGGTGCTGACCTGGCAGGAGCTGGCCGCGGTACTGCCGGAGGGTTTGCAGGAGTTTCTGGACCGAAAGTATGGAATTGTGGCTCCGGGAAAGGCGATTTCGCCGGTTGAGGATGCTGCAGAGTTCGAATAAGAGCAGGGTTCCGGTTCACAGAATGAGACGAATAGGCGAAAATGGAACGGGCAGGCGCCGCCGGGACGCATCTTTTGGCCAAAACCAGCCTTGAACTGGTACGTTGATTCTGAAGGTTTTTTCTGATGATGGCCTCCAATTCTTATTTTTCCCTGGCCGTACTGTTTGTAGCGGCGCTGGGCTTCGGTCTGGCTCCGCTGGGGCTGGCATGGCTGTGGGCAAAGGTCTTCTCGCCGCCCAAGCCGAACGCGGTGAAAAACGCCATCTACGAGTGCGGCCTGGAGTCCAAGGGCGACGCCTGGTTGCAATTTCACTCGGCCTACTACCTGTATGCCATTATCTTTTTAATCTTTGACGTGGAATCGGTGTTTCTGCTGCCCTTTGCAGTGGCCTTTACCGGGCTGACTGCCGCGGCCTGCGGGGCCATGCTGGTCTTTGTGCTGCTGCTGGTCGAGGGCCTGGCGTGGGCCTGGGCCAAGGGCGTGCTGACGTGGGCATGACGATAGGGACTAGGGAATAGGGACTAGAAAACTACGGAGCAAACGATGGCTGTCGACGAGGGCTTGAAGATCGAACTGGGCAAGCAGGGAGTCTTCGTGACGACCATTCAGGAGCTGTATAACTGGGGCCGGAAGAACTCGATCTGGCCCATGCAGTTTGGCCTCGCCTGCTGCGCCATCGAGATGATCGCCACCACCATGGCGCGCTACGACCTGGCGCGCTTCGGGGGCGAGGTCTTCCGGCCGTCGCCGCGCCAGGCCGACCTGATGATTATCTCCGGGACAGTAACAAAGAAGATGGCGCCCCAGGTCGTCCGGCTCTACAACCAGATGGCCGAGCCTCGTTACGTGATTGCCATGGGGGCCTGCGCGATTTCTGGCGGGCCCTTCAAGCAGGGCTACAACGTGCTCAAGGGGATCGACCGCTATATTCCCGTGGACGTTCACATTCCCGGCTGCCCGCCACGGCCCGAAGCGTTGATTCAGGCCTTTATGACCTTGCAGAAGAAGATTGACGGCCAGCATTTGACCGGTGAGGACCGTCCGCGATTCCTGGATGCAGAAGCGCAAGGCGAGTTTCCTGTGCCCGTCTTTGGAGAGCACGACCTGGAACCGGCGTCGAATCCCGTCGTGTGGCCTGTGCCGGTGGTGATTAAGTGATAGGGAATAGGGACTGAGGGACTAGGGACTAGCCAAGAGCTGTGAGGCAAGCGGATTGAAGACGGTTGAAGAGATTAAATCGGCAATTGAGGCGGCGATACCGGGCGCTGCGGTGGAGATTGCGCCCAACCCCAACCTCTCCTTGCAGCCCTCACTGCGGATTGCATCCAGCCATGCGCTGGCGGTGGCGAAGTTCCTGCGCGACGATGCGGAGCTCAAGCTCGATTACCTCTCCAACGTGACCGGCGTAGATTGGCCGGATTCTCTGGAGGCGGTTTATCACCTGTATTCCGTCGAGAAAAAGCACGGGCCGGTGATCCTCCGCATGCACACCGCCAACCGCACCGATCAGGTGGAGCTGCCCTCGCTGACGCCCGTCTGGCGCTCGGCGGAGTTCCAGGAGCGGGAGATTTTTGATCTGTATGGGATTGTCTTCACCGGGCATCCGGACCTGCGGCGGCTGCTGATGTGGGAGGGTTTCAAGGATCACCCCATGCGCCGGGATTACGTTGCTCCGGATGATTTTGAATATGAGCCGACAGCGCACGACGAAGTGCTGAAGCGTGCGCAGGCGCACAAAGACAGGGAACAGGGAACAACCACCCCAGCGAGCAACGACCGCTCGCCGGGGATCCTGGCAGGGATCAGGGAACAGGGGCCAACGACTGCATGAGCTTGGCGGAGACTAAAAACGAAAGGCCGGAAGGCTGGAATCGCCCGGAGGTGATAGAGCCGGAGAGCGAGGGAGAGCTGCTGGAAGTGGCCATGGGGCCGCACCATCCCTCGACGCACGGCGTCTTCCGCATGGATGTGGCGCTGGATGGCGAGCGGGTCATCCGGCTGAGGCCGGTCTTCGGCTACCTGCATCGCAACCACGAGAAACTTGCCGAAGGGCAGAGCTATCTCGCCTCCATGCCCTACACCGACCGGCTGGATTACATCTGCCCCATCACCAACAACTGGGCCTACGCGCTGGCGGTGGAAAAGCTCACCGGCCAGGAGGTGCCCGAACGCGCCGAATACCTGAGGGTGATACTGGGCGAGCTGACGCGCTTTCAGAACCACGCCTCCACGATTGGCTTTTTGTTGCAAGAGATGGGTGCCAGCGGCACGCCGCTGATGTACGCCTTCCGCGAGAGGGAAAAGATTCTCGACCTCTTTGAGGAGCTGACTGGGGCGCGGATGATGGTGAACTACATGCGCTTCGGAGGCTGCCGCGTGGATGCCTCACCGGGGTGGCTGGACCGGACGCGCAAGGTGGTGGCCGGTCTCGCCGGATTTGTGGACGAATTCGAACGGCTGCTTAGCACGAACGAAATTCTGATGGCGCGCACGCAGGGCGTGGGCGTGCTGCGGCCGGAGCTGGCCGTGAACGCCGGGGTCACGGGGCCCATGCTGCGCGCCTCGGGCGTGAACTACGACATTCGCAAGGTGGACAGCTACGGCATCTACAACCGCTTCAAATTCCGCGTGCCGCTGGGCGATCATGGCGACGTTTACGACCGTTACATGATTCGCATGCTGGAGATGCGCGAGTCGATCAAAATTTTGCAGCAGGCGCTGAAAGAAATCCAACCTGGCCCGGTGATGAGCCCGGCGGCGAAGATTCGCGGCTTCCGCCCCAAGCCGGGCGAGGCCTACGGACGGATTGAAGCGCCCAAGGGCGAACTGGGCTTTTATCTGATCAGCAACGGCGGGCCGAACCCGTATCGCTATCGCGTGCGGCCGCCGAGCCTGATCAACCTGACGGTGCTGGAAGATATGTGCCTGGGCGTCAACGTGGCCGACGTGGTGCTGATCTTCGGCAGCGTGGATATTGTGCTGGGTGAGGTGGACCGGTAAAACAGAATTTTGGGACCGCCTAATAGGCGAAATCAAAAGGAGGTACGAAATGAAGATGTATTGGAAAAACGGATGTGCGGCATTGACACTGGTTCTCTCGCTGTGTGCGTGCAGGCAAGCTGTCGCGGCAACCTACACACTGGAGTGCCAGGCGTTGAAGCAAGGCAAGATCACCGCGCAGTTGAGCTCGTTCCAGTTCGCGATCAGCTCGCCAAGAGATCCACAATCCGGACTGCCGACTGGTGCGGCGCACCACGAACTGATTGTTCACATACCGGTGCAGCAGGCCTATGCTAATTTTCTGCAGGCGATGGACACCAACGAGGCGATCAGCAACTGCAAGCTGACCGAGACGGAGAGTGGCGGCGTAGTCGTGCGGTCTGGCAATGGCGCGGGTAAGACATTGCAAAGCCTGGAATGGACATTTCAGAACGTGACCCTGGCAAACGCCGTGGCATCGGGCAGCGATGGCTCCGGAACGACTGGTGGCGTGCCCCAGGCAGGGTTGCAGGTGACGTTCAACCTCAAGTCTTTTACCTTGGTGGCCAAGCCATAAGGCGAAGTGGAGTTTGCATTGTTAGGCGAGGGCATACTGAAGGGCATGGCGGAGACGGCGAAGAATTTCTTCGGCAGCTACTTCTCCGCCGCGCGGCTGACAACGGTAGAGTATCCAGAGCAGCGGATTGCCCCCTTCGAAGCGGCGCGCGTTTTTCCCTTTCTCGTTTTTGATAGCGCGGATTGGGAGGCCGGGCTGCGCTGCGTGGCCTGCCAGATCTGCGAGAAGGAGTGCCCGCCCAAGTGCATCTTCATCGAAAAATCTAAGGACAAGAAGCCGGATGCGCTGGGCAGGCCGCAGTTTTACCCGGCGCGCTTCGACATCGACATCTCGGTCTGCATGAGCTGCCAGATCTGCGTGGAGGTCTGTCCCTTTGAAGCCATCAAGATGGACACGGAGTATGAGTTGAGCACGGACGACCGCTTTGGCGGGCTGCTGCTCGATCGCAAGCAACTGGCAAAATCGAACCAGTACTACCACCAGATTCATCCCGCCGAAGCAACCGCAGTGGATGCGAAGCTGGCAGCGGAGAAGATCAAGGCCGACGCCAAGGTAAAGATTACGGCTGAGGCTAAGACTGCGGCAATCGCCGGAGCGGGAGCGTAACCGATGATCGAGAATCTAGACCAGATCTTCGTTCTGCTCCAGCACTGGCTGATTAGCTTTTTGCCGGCGTCGTGGCAACCGGCGGCCGGCGTGCTGCTCAGCGTGGCGGCCATTGTCTGCCTCTTTCCGGCGCTCTTTGCCCTGACCACGGTCTTCGAGCGCAAGGGACTGGCTCGCATTCAGAATCGCCTTGGCCCCAACCGCGTCGGACCCTTCGGTTTTTTTCAGCCAATCGCCGACGGCATCAAGTCGCTGACTAAGGAAGACATTGTCCCGCTAAGCGCGGATGCAGTAGTGCATTTTCTCGCTCCGGTACTGCTGGTCATCACCGTCTTCATGGGCTTTGCCGTGCTGCCCATGGGACGCAACATGGTGCTGGTGGACCTGGACGCCGGCCTGCTGTTTTATTTCGCCATGGGCGCCTCCTCGGAGCTGGCGGTCTTCATGGCCGGATGGTCGAGCCGCAATAAGTATTCGCTGCTGGGCGCCATGCGCGCCGTGGCGCAGATGATCAGCTACGAGGTGCCGCTGCTGCTCTCCAGCGTAGCGGTGGTGATGATCACCGGCTCGCTCTCGCTCACCAAAATTGTGGAAGCGCAGAACCATTACACCTGGGGCTTGCCGCACTGGTACATCTTCACGCCGTGGGGATTTGCCGGCTTCCTCATGTATGCCATTGCCACCACGGCGGAGACTAACCGCTCTCCCTTCGACCTGCCCGAAGGCGAATCGGAGCTGGTGGCCGGTTATCACACCGAGTATTCCGGCTTCAAATTCGCGCTCTTCTTTCTGGGCGAATACGTGGCCATGTTTTCCATCTCCGGGTTGGGCACCACGCTCTTTCTCGGCGGATGGTCCGCGCCGTTTTCCTTCCTGACCTGGGTTCCGTCGTGGATCTGGTTCTTCTCCAAGCTGATGCTCTCCATCTTCGTTTTCATCTGGATGCGTGGAACGCTGCCGCGGCTCAGACAGGATCAATTGATGAACTTTGCCTGGAAGTTTGTTTTACCCATGTGCCTGGTGAACCTGCTGGTCACCGGGCTGTGGCGCTTCATGGGCGAGGGATGGCTGCGCTGGGCGGTCTGTTCGGCGATTCTTATTGCGGCTTATGCTGGCATGGGCCTGGCGGAGATGCGCAAGCAGCGCCTCGGCCCGAGGAGTTATCGCTATGCGGAGTAATCGATGAGCATTGTCTTCTATCTACTTGCGGCGCTCACCGTGGCTGGCGGCCTGGCGGCCATGCTGCTGAAGAATACGGTGCATTGCGCGCTGGCGCTGACGGTCGCGTTCGCAGGATTGGCGCTGCTGTTTCTGGATCTCGACGCGCAGTTTGCCGGCTTTGCGCAGATTCTGGTCTACATTGGCGCGGTCGCCATTCTGGTGGTCTTTGCCATTCTTCTTACACGCGGCTCGGAAACACCGCAAGAAGGCGTCTTCAGCCGGACATGGCTGGCTGGCCTCGCCGCCGCCGCGGCGGTCTTTGCGGTGCTGGGTTGGGCGGTGATGCAGAGCGCGCGTGTTTTGCCACATGAAACGGCCGTACCGGTGGTGACAGTGCAACAAATTGGCGTGGCGCTCGTGGGCCGCTACGTTTTGCCGCTGGAGATTGTTGCCGTGCTGTTGACCGCCGCGCTGATTGGCGCGGTCATCGTGGCCATGCACGAAACAGTTTGGCACGAGAAAGAGGAGAGCAAGTGACTCCGTTGACTGGTTACCTTCTGGTGGCCGCGCTGTTGTTTTCCATCGGCCTGGCCGGCGCGCTGACACGGCGCAACGCCATTCTCGTTTTAATCGGCATTGAGTTGATGCTGAATGCAGCCAACCTGAATTTAATTGCCTTCTGGCGCTACGGACCGCATCCCGAGGCGCTTACTGGAATGATGTTCGCGATATTTTCGATTGCCGTGGCAGCAGCCGAGGCTGCGGTAGGACTGGGGCTGGTGATTCAGATTCATCGCCACGCCAAGACGACAGACCTTGACCAGATGAACAGGATGAAGGGGTGAGAGTTTGATGCAGGAAGCAATTTCAGTCGCTCCGCAGTTAGCGGTTTCTCCCATCGCGGAGATTCTCTGGCTGATTCCTGCTGTTCCCATCGTGGCTGCGGGCCTGGGCGCATTGCTGAAGCGATCCGGACGAAAAACCGCTGCGACCCTAGCCATCGGCTCACTAGGTTTTTCGCTGCTGCTCTCGCTGTTTGCATTTGCCCATGTGCTCAGCGACTGGATGACCGGCATCGCAACGCGCGAGATCGTCACCTTCCCCTGGTTTCAATTCGGCGCATCGAACGTCGACTTGGGCTGGGTGCTCGATCCGCTTTCGGCCATCATGCTGGTGATGGTCAGCTTTGTCGGCCTGCTGATCTTCATCTACTCCACCGGCTACATGAAGCACGACGAGAATTACACGCGCTTCTTCTGCTTCATGTCGTTGTTTGCCGGAGCAATGCTGGGCGTGGTCATCGCCAACAGCCTGCTGCTGCTCTTCATGTGCTGGGAGATTGTCGGACTAACCTCCTATTTGTTGATCGGATTCTGGTATCAGAAGCCCGCGGCTGCCGCAGCCGCCAAGAAAGCCTTTCTCACCACGCGCATCGGCGATGTTTTCTTTCTTCTTGGAATCGTCTGGTTGTTCGCGCAGACCGGCACGCTGCTCCTCTATAACAACGGCGCGGGTTCCATCGAGTCTACGGCTCTCTCCATGCTGCTGGCGCAGCCTGCCGCGCTGGGCCTGACGGCGGCGGGCGCGATTGGCCTGCTTATCTTTGCCGGCGCGGCGGGCAAGAGTGGCCAGTTCCCGCTGCACGTCTGGCTGCCGGACGCGATGGAAGGCCCCACGCCGGTTTCCGCGCTGATTCATGCGGCGACCATGGTAGCCGCGGGCGTCTTCCTCATCGCTCGGGTTTATCCGCTCATGGCCGCCGGAGCGCTGGCAGGTGGAACCACAACCGCGCTCACCGTCGTCACCTGGGTCGGCGCGTTCACGGCCGTCTTTGCGGCGCTGATTGCCGTGGCGCAGAACGACATCAAGCGCATCCTGGCTTACTCCACCGTTTCGCAACTTGGCTACATGATGGCCGGCCTGGGCATGGGCGGAATGGCCGTGGGCATCTTCCACCTGATCACGCACGCCTTCTTCAAGGCGCTCTTGTTTCTGGGCGCGGGCTCGGTGATTCACGGCTGCCACGAGGAGCAAAATGTGCGCCGCATGGGCGGGCTGAAATCCGACATGCCGCTGACATTCCTGACGTATGCCATAGGAATGTTGGCATTGTGCGGCTTTCCGCTGCTGTTTTCAGGTTTCTGGAGCAAGGACGGAATCCTGGAAGCGGCACGGCACTGGAGCGTGGCCAAAACGCCGCTCTACATGCTGGTCTTTGGCGTGTTTCTAACCGCCTTTTATATGACTCGCCAGATCGCGTACGTCTTCTTCGGCCACTGGCGGGGCGGCAAGCCCGCGCATGAGAGCCCGACGGTGATGACCGCGCCGCTGGGGATTCTAGCCTTTTTCGCTATTTCGCTGGGATTCATCGGAACTCCGGCATGGCCGTGGTTCCGAGCCTTCCTGAATGGCAAGGCGGCGGAGTTCGATCTGAACATCTTGCTGGAGTGGGATTTGCTGACGCTCATGGGCATCTCGACTGTGGTGGTGTTGGCGGGAATAATTCTGGCCTGGCGGTTCTACGGAGATCGCTCTCCCCGGCCCACGGCGCAGGATGCGCTGGAAAAGACCGCGCCCATCACCTGGGGCTGGCTGAGCAACAAATTTTATGTCGACGAGTTCTACGGCATGACGGTGATTGCTTTCTACGGCTGGTGGGCGCGCGTCTCCGATTGGCTCGACCGCTGGGTCTGGGGTGGTGTGGTTGCCGCAGTTGCGTGGGCATTCGGTATGGGGGCGCGGTTGAACCGCTTCCTGGATAACAACATTGTGGACGGCGGCTTCGACAAGGGGTGCGAAGAGCTGACCGTGGGCGGAGGATTGCTGTCGCGGGTGCAGACGGGCCGCGTGCAGACCTACCTGAGAGTTCTGGCGCTGGCCGTAGTGGCATTGGCGGCGATTCTGATTTGGAGCAGCAGGACATGAGCGGAATTCATCTATTGACGTTGTTGACTGTGCTGCCCCTGGTGGGGGCGGCGATTGCGCTCGTAACCGGCAAGCACGCGCGCGCCGTGGCTCTCGTCACCACCTTCTCCAGCCTGGTGCTGACGCTGGTCGTTTGGATGCGGCTTCCTGTGAATGGCAGCATCGGGTTAGTCGAGCAGCACGCCTGGGCGCCTTCCCTGGGCATCGAGTATCACCTGGGCGTAGACGCGCTGGGCGCGCTGATGCTGGTGCTCTCCGCAATCGTGACGCTGATGTCGGTCGACGCGGCGCACCGCGTGCATCATCAGCCGGGGCTATACTTCGCGCTGGTGCTGATGCTGGAAGCCGGACTCTTCGGCTCCTTCACGGCGCTTAACTTCTTCCACTGGTTCTTGTTCTGGGAGTTGTGCCTGATTCCCGCCTTCTTCCTCATCAAGCTGTGGGGCGGCTCGCGGCGCGGCCCGGCGGCGACGCAGTTCTTCATCTACACCATGGCCGGCTCAGTGACGCTTCTAGTTGCGTTTCTGGCCATCTTTCTTTCCACTGGCAGCATGGACTTCCCTCACCTGACGCTGCTGGCCCTTACCGGTGATCTCGAAAAAATGGTCACGGCGCACCTGGGACCAACAGTCATGATCTGGCTAGCCATCGGCGTGCTCGCCGGTTTCGCGGTCAAGGTGCCAATGTTTCCCTTCCATACCTGGCTGCCCGCGGCCTACGCCGAGGCGCCTTCGCCGGTGACCATGTTGCTGACGGGCGCAATGTCCAAGATGGGCGTCTATGGCCTGTTGCGCATCGCGCTGCCTCTCTTCGGACCTCAAATCTCTCAAATCCGCATCCCGCTGCTGGTGCTGGCCGTGGCCACGGTGGTGTTGGGAGCCTCGGCCGCCGCGGCGCAGAAGGACCTGAAGCGCGTCTTCGCGTACCTGTCGGTGAATCACCTGGGCTACTGTTTGCTGGGCATCTTTGCGCTGGCGATTCCTGCTGCGGGACCTGGCATTGATACCGCCCTGCAGGCCAGCCAGCGCGCGGCCCTAAACGGCGTAATCCTGCAGATGTTCAACCACGGCATCACGGCGGCGGCGCTCTTCTGGTTTGTGGCCATGATGCAGCAGCGCACCGGCGGCCATCGTGGCATCGACCAGTTTGGCGGCCTGCGCAAGCCTGCGCCGGTGCTGGCCGGGCTGATGGGCATCGCTCTCTTCTCATCGCTTGGGTTGCCGGGGTTGAACAACTTTCCCGGCGAGTTCCTCATCTTCCGCGGCGTTTTTCCGCTGGCCTGGGTTGCGGCCACTGTCTCGCTTCTCGGCCTGCTGGTAATGGCGGCCGTGATTCTCACCGTGATTCAGAAGGTCTTCTCCGGTCCGCTTCCGGAGCACTGCGCCAACTTCCCTGACCTGCACCATGGTGAACGGCTAGCGCTCGCCCCCGTCATCGGCCTGATGCTGCTCGTCGGCCTGCTGCCTTCGTTGATTCTGAATAGCGTGAACCCAACGGTCATGAACCTGCTGAAGCACTGGAGCTTCTAGATGTTGGTCTGGACGATCTATCTCTCGTTTGCCGGAGCGCTGGTGTTGGCGTTGGTGCCCAGGGAGCGTCCAGCCCTGTCGCGCTGGCTGGCGCTGGCCTTTGCCATGGCCGGCCTCTCTCTTGCCGTGCAGGGTTTTATCGTAGGCATGGGACAAGGCCGCGTGACGCTGGTCGATCTCGCCTGGGTGCCGTCCATGGGAATTCACTTCCTGTTGGCGGCCGACGGCATCAGCCGCGTGCTGGTGCTGCTCACCGGTCTGGCCGCAGTCGCCGGTGTCCTCTTTAGTTGGAACATCGACCTGCGCGCCAACGAGTTTTTTGCCTTCTTCCTCGCGCTCATCGGCGCGGTTTACGGAGTTTTTCTCAGCTTCGATCTTTTTCTGCTTTTTGTCTTCTATGAAATCGCCATTGTGCCCAAGTATTTCCTGATCGCCATCTGGGGCTCCACGCGGCGCGAGTACGGGGCCATGAAGCTGGTCGTCTATTCTTTTGCGGGCTCGGCGATGGTGCTCATCGGCCTGCTGGCGGCCTACACCACGGCGGGCAGCCACTCCACCGGACTCGTCGAGCTGGCCCACGCCAGCCTGCCCGCCAGCTTTCAAATGTGGTGTTTTCCGCTGGTCTTCACCGGCTTTGCGATTCTGGCCGGCATGTGGCCCTTCCACACCTGGGCGCCCACCGGCCACGTCGCCGCGCCCACCGCCGCCTCCATGCTGCTGGCCGGCGTGGTGATGAAGCTGGGCGCCTACGGTTGCCTGCGCGTCGCCATTGCTCTCTTCCCGCGCGGCCTCGACCCCTGGGGCTTTTCCTTCATTGGCATCGGTTCCTGGCGCGACGTTTTCGCGGTGCTGGCAATCATCGGTATCGTCTATGGAGCGCTGGTTGCCCTAGCGCAAACCGACTTCAAATTTGTCATCGGCTATTCCAGCGTCAGCCACATGGGTTTTGTGCTGCTCGGCCTCGTGACCCTGAACCAGATCGGCGTCACCGGCGCGGTCTTGCAGATGTTCTCTCACGGTATCATCGCCGGGCTTCTGTTCGCCATCGTCGGCCGCATCGTCTACGACCGCACCCACACGCGGCAGTTGGCCGAGCTGGAAACCATGCATCTCTACAAACGCCTGCCCTTTGCCGCATGGGCCTTTGTTGTTGCCGGAATGGCCTCGATAGGAATGCCGGGCTTTTCCGGCTTCGTCGCCGAGTTACAAATCTTGGTGGGCGCCTGGAAGGTCAACCCGTGGTGGGTTGCGGCGGTCGGCGTGGGCATTGTCATCGGCGTAGCCTATATCTGGCGCGCGCTGCAGAAGGCCTTTTTCGGCGATCTGCTGCCCAGCGCGCACGTGCTGGAAGAAGAACAAGGCCATCCCCTCGCCGCCATCACCTGGCCTGAAGTTACCGGCGTAGTTATGCTCGCGGGAGTTAGTTTGCTTGTGGGACTTTATCCGAAGATATTGCTCGATGCCATCGAACCGGCGGTGAAGACGCTGCTTGCGGGAGGCGTGCAATGAACTACGCAGACCTTTTCCGCGTAACGCTGCCGGAAACCGCGCTAGAACTCGCGGCGCTCGTGGTATTAGTGGTTGATCTTGCCTTCCTGCGCAAGGCTGCTCTCAAAGTGCGCGTAACTGTGGCGGCATTGCTCGGCGTGGCTGGCTGTGGGGCTGCGCTGTGGGCGTTGCAGTTCCAAGGCAAAGAGATCCATCTCTTTCCCGAGAGCTTAAACTCCGCACTTCTTCTGACCGGTACCTACGTACAAGTGGCGCAGACCGGAATCCTGGTCCTGACCGCGCTCACATTGCTGCTTCTCATCGATTCGGACTTCACCCGGCATGTGGGTGAATTTGTTGCTGTTGTATTGATGGCAGCGACTGGCGGATTGTTGATTTGTGGTGCAATGGATCTGCTGGTTATCTTCGTTGGGCTGGAGTTACTGAGCCTTGGACTCTATATCATGACGGCCTTTACCAAGAGTTCCGGCAAGAGTGCCGAAGCCGCGATGAAGTACTATTTGTTCGGCGGTATGTCGGCGGCCTTTTTGCTCTTCGGGTTCAGCTACTTCTATGGGCTTACGGGCAGCACGAACCTTAGTGATATTCAACTAGCTCTTGCGGATTCGGGGCCAAATCCACTATTTTACGTGGCGTGGATTCTGGTCGTCGCGGGACTTGGATTCAAAATTGCCGCGGTTCCCTTTCACCTGTGGGCTCCAGATACTTATGAGGGCGCGCCGGCGCCGGCAGCGGCGTTTATCGCATCTGTCTCCAAAGTGGCGAGCTTTACCCTATTGCTCACAATCCTTCAGATTTGGATGACGTACCAGGCGGAGTTCGGTTACTCTAAGCATCTAGCCGACAAGCTACGCATACACTCTGACCAGACGTGGCTTCCCTTGGCTATGATCCTTCTCATCGTTGCGGCTGCGTCGATGGTCTTTGGCAATCTTGCAGCTCTGGCGCAGGTGAGCGTGCGGCGCTTGCTCGCTTATTCGGCCATCGCCCATGCGGGTTACATCCTGTTAGGTGTTGCTGTGTTCCGGATGCACACGGGCAATGAAACGGATAGTTTCTATGAACTGCACCAGATGGTTGTTAGTGAAAAGGCCGTCCTCTACTACATCCTCACCTACGGCCTCACCATCATCGGCGCATTCAGCGTGGTCTCCGTCGTCGAGCGCGCCACCGGCAGCGATCGCCTCGACTCCTTCCTCGGTCTGCACAAGCGCAATCCGCTGCTTGCGGCCGTGTTATTAGTGCTCTTCCTGTCTCTCGCCGGCATTCCGCCATTAGTCGGCTTCTGGGCCAAGTTCAACCTCTTTGCCGCCGTGCTGGGCGTCTCCGCCGGGCCTGTTCCCTTCGCGCTGGTAACTTTAGCCATTGTTCTTAGCGTGGTTTCACTCTACTATTATTTACAGGTGCTCAAGCGGGCCTACGTTATGCCTGCGATAGACGAGACACCGATTAATGTGCATCCAGTCACGCTGGCCGTGCATCTATTCATTACCATGATTGTTGTATTGCTTGGCTGTTTCCCAGCGCTGCTTCAGGGATGGATCGAGAGATTTTATCCCGTGATGTAACTCACATGAACATACGTCCGGCAGCCATTGACCCTGCGGGCCACATGATTTGCTTCCCCCCGGACAAACGTTCATCGGAATAGCGGGTGAGTAGCTCTGAAAAACCTGGCACATTGTGCCACCCCCCTGTTTTTCAGACCACAAGTCACCTATTACCGTTTTCAGATAAAAACATTACCCCGGTAATGTCGTCAGGTTCAGTGTGCTCAAAAACTTACCATTTTTAGCATCGACAAGCACAGAGATGCTTCTAACAGACAAGGAACTTTCACTTTGTAGAAAGTTCTCCACCCCCCACCTGCTACATATGTCGGCGATACGTTCGCGCGGTATGTGCGCATAACTGGATCCCTGTTTAAAGACAGGGATCCGCTCTTAAGGAGCAAGAAAGGATTGAGGAAATGAAAAAGTTTAACGTTGGCCTGGTTTTGTTGATGTTTGCGGTTTGCGCGTTGTTGTCGTTCAGCCCGATAAAGGCTTATGCGGACACGGTAACCCTGACACTTGAAACGGCCGGGCCGAGTTCCGGCGGAGAAGACATTTACCCCTACAACTTCAGTGTAAACGGCAGTGCAACCACCTCTCCGCTGATGTGCGTCGATTTTTTCAACCACATCAACTTTGGCGAGAGCTGGACGGCTACCATCACGCAGATCGCCGGCAACACGCAATACGAGGAAGCGGCCTACATCTTCTCACTGGCCACTGCGCCCGGCGCATCAGCGGATACGACTGCGGAGGCGCAGTGGGCAAATTGGGATCTCTTCGAAACGCAAGAGCTCCATGCTGATTTTTTGTCGGGCAGCGTGCCCTCCAATTATCAGGGAGACGTAACCTCTATGCTATCTGCCGCGGCATCGTTTGTGGCTGGCAATCCCAACTCCAGCCTCTACTCCCAATACAGCATGTTTGTTCCAGCCAGCGGTTGGCCCTCGGGAGACGACACGCCGCAGACTTTCATCGGTGATACGCCTACGCCTGAGCCCACCAGTTTGGCCCTGTTCGGAACCGGCATGCTCGGACTCGCGGCCTTTATGTTCCGCAGAAAGCGCCTCGCTTGAGAAACCACACCGCAGGCGCACAGAGCAGCAACTTCGCGATGTGTGCACGCACAACCAAGCCCGTCAGTAGACCGGGCTTCACCCATGAAGGGAAGAAAAGGATGATGGAAATGAAAAAGTTCAATCTTGGTTTGGCTCTGTTGGCCGTTGCGGTTTGCGCCATGTTGTCGTTCAGCCCGGTGAAGGTCTATGCGGATCCGGTAACCATGTCGTTTGAATCTGTCGGCGGGCAGTCCTCCGGATCGGATTACGTCTACCCCTACAACTTCAGCGTGAACGGCAGTGGAACCCTCACTCCGCTGATGTGTCTCGACTTCAACCTGGACATCACCCAGGGTGAGAGCTGGACAGCTACCATCGCGCAGGCCCTGGGCAACACAAATGACGAAGAAGCCGCGTACATCTTCTCTCAGGCCAGCGCTCCCGGCGCATCAGGCGATCAGATCGCGGTAGCACAGTGGTCGAATTGGGTACTGTTTGATGCCGGAGCGTCAAGCAGCGTGCCCACCCAGTATCAGGGTGACGTAACCTCATTGCTGGACACCGCGGCGGCTTATGTCCTGGCAAATCCCAACTCCAGCCTCTACTCCCAGTATTACGTTTATACTCCCGTAGCCGACAGCCAGAACGAGGGTGGCACGCCACAGACATTCATCGGAGATGCGCCTACGCCTGAGCCCGGCAGCTTGCTCTTGCTCGGAACCGGCATGCTCGGACTCGCAACCTTCTTGTACCGCAGAAGGAGAATCGCTTGAGTTACATCGACTCACGCACATTCCATAAACCTGTTATAGGACCGGTCACATATAGGCTTGCCCCGGCGGCGGCGTTTTCGCCTCCGGCACGACGGTCGCGAGTTTTACACGTTTGCTTTCGCCATGTCAGATTCCGGCTGATGTGCGAGGGCTTTTGGTCTTCTTGAGAAAGAAGCAGATAGAAAAAGGATTATTCTGATTTGACGTGGCTTCCGGTTGCGACAGAGCTCTTCGTTGTCGCGGCTGCGTCCATGATTTTACGACCGTTTCGTTACTTTACCTTGTCCTTCAATGGCGTACAAGCCACTCTGGCTGTGCTGCTTTTGATGGCCGCTGGGAGCACGTTTCATTGGGGGGAACTATAGCCATAGGCTATCCTGGCTTTGCCTTGTAAACCCATTACTCACAACCCTGGTAATGTATAGTGGTTACCTTTTTTCCTGCGAAAAGTGACTAAATATATGGCTGAAACTGGGGTATTAATTTTGACTAAAATTGGTGTTGACATTACATAAAATTGATAGAATGACTGGGAGTGTGCTTCCTTCCGATGAGGGTTTTCTCCTTGGAAAGTTCACATTCGTGTCAATTTATTACGGGTCTGTAAGGTTGCGATGATGACACGCATCCAGGATTCACTGGGTTGCTTTCACCCCACCTGTAAGAGGGGAGGCGCATGAAAAAGTTCAACGTCGGTCTGGCACTGTCGGTCGTAGCGCTGATATCGCTACTGTCGCTCTGCCCGTTGAATGTTCATGCCGAAACCATCGGATCGTTCGTAACCATGGAGCTCACAGGCACCGGGAGTTTTTCTATCGGATCAGATGCCGCCTATCCCTACTACATCTCTGTGGACAGCGGTGGAAACATTTCGATGATGTGTGTCAGCTATGACAATGACATCTACCCGGGGGAGAGTTGGGTTGCACAGGTTGGGACGATCAATACTCCTCTATTACAAGAGGCGGCCTGGCTTTTCAATGACGACAACGTCTCCATTGCGGCGGGTAACACCGCCACGGTGGCGAACAATCCGACACTTGCGGCTGCTGACTATGCTCAGGCGAACGACGATCAGTGGGCCGCCTGGGAGATATTCTCCACCAATGCGCAGAATACGACCCCGCCCAGCTCCGGCGGGGTAACCCAAGCCGGCGCGGCAGCCCAGCTGGCCGCAGCAGAGTATGCTGTCGCCATGCACACAGAGCCTGCATCCTTTTATCAACAATTCGTAATCAACGTTCCGCAGTGGGGATGGCCCGCTGGAGCTGACGTCCCTCAGAATTTCATTGGATACGCGGATTCCCCGCCTGGACCGATACCCCCAAATTCCCCTGAGCCCGGCAGCTTGATCCTGTTCGGAACCGGCATGCTCGGAATGGCAGCCTTCATTTACCGCAGAAAAAGAATTGCTCGAGATACCTCAACGCAAGCATGTTCCATAGACCTGCCGTAGGGTCGAGTGCATGCCGGCCTGCCCTGAAACATAATGTGATCCGCCACAACCACGGTATGGAAACGTGGAATGCTTTGTTGTGAGTTGTAGCGCGAGACTCCATAAGGCTCTTGCTCCGGTAACTATGAATGGTTGGCACGCCTTGTTGCCTCATGCAGAGAACACCAGCGCGGGTTCCCGCCGGGTTGAATCTCTTGACGGTGAGCAGGGGCGGAAATGAAGCGCAACCGGCAGGCAAGAACAATCGTAAAGCGGTCCGAAGCAGCAGTTGACTGAGCGGCTAACCGATGCAAGTGATTTCGCTTCAGAAAAAAATGGATTGGTAAACCGAATAAGAATCATCTGTACAGAAAAGCCCGAAGCAATACACGGCGGTATGGTTCTTTCTGATAGAAGTTACTATGGTAATACGTGCCCGTAATGTTGCCTTCCAATAATTCTGTTGCACTCATAGCTGTTAGCGTATGACAATATTATTCGACTTGTGAGAAACTTGATATGGTTCAGGGAAAGCTCATGAGTCCACGAAATCTTCCCTGTATCATTGGGCCCGCCCGCTCTAGGGTGATACAACGGTTTGGGGAAGAGTGCGGGGTTTTTTCAGCGCTCTACATGTAGAAGGTATTGCTGCGTGTTCCTGGTGGCCGAAGGCAATCAGTTTAGGCAGGGAAGATGTCTTCGAGGGCAATACCGGGCCACTTGATTTACTTTCTCAGGTCATCGTGGAGGCAGATTCTATGGACAATCACCAGAAAGGATATAACGTGACGAGAAGTCTCCTTAAATACTTTCTTTTAGTGTTTGGTCTTGTGTTCTGTACATGTACTGCTGCCTATGGATTGGTATTCAGGAAAACGCCACATCCTGAAATTGACCCCAGTCTGGCAGTCAGCGCCCTCACGCTGCTTGCGGGGTCGCTTGCGGTTCTACGCTCTCGGCGCATAAGAGACAACCACCGCGAATGCAAAGCGGGCAAATCGGGAACTTTTAGAAACGCAAGAGTCCATTTCTGATTTTTTTCGTGCAACGTGCCTGACCAGCATCAGGGGAATGTAATATTTTGCTGGCCGCTGAGGCATTCTATATCCAGGGCAATCCCGACTCCAGCCTCTACTCCCAATAGAAGATGTTTGTTCCTGAATACGGCTTGTCGCCGGGAGACGATACCTTGGACTTTCATCGGCGACACGCCAACATTTGATCACGGGTCCTGATCCCACCCGGGACCGGCAGTACTGGCCGTGCTGTTTCTAACGGGCGCTGGACACACCGGGTCATTCGACAGACAAGCCAGTAGCAGTCTTTTTACGCGGACTTAGCCCTCACCCTGGTAACGTATACTGGTAACCGTTTTTAGCATAAAATCGAGTACGATTTTGAGTGCAATACTGACCATAATTTGGGCTGAAACGGTTGATTTTCATTGACTGAATATTGGATATTTCATATTCTTGTAGAGTGGCTGAAGTATGAGTACGACATCATGATGCTTTTATCCTGAATAAAGATTTTTGACGCATCTATCCGCCACAGAAAAATCTGAGAAGTCGCGATGAAAACGCGCGATCAGAACTCACTCAGGAGATTACTAGCCGTCCGTAAGAGGGCAAGAGGGAGAAGTAAATGAAAAAGTATAACGTTGGCTTGATTTTGTTCGTCGCTGCACTGTGTGCTCTGTTGTCGTTATGCCCGGTGAAGGGTTACGCAGGCACCATGACGTTGACACTCGAAAGCGTCGGGGGGCAGTCTTCCGGATCGGATTACGTGTACCCATACAATTTCAGCTTTGACGGCAGCACGACTCTCACTCCGCTGATGTGCATCAGCTATGAGAATGAAATTTACTTTGGTGAGAGCTGGACGACAACCATGGTGCCGATCTCGGGGAACGAGCAATACGTGGAAGCGGCTTATATCTTTTCTCAGGCTGCCGCTCCCGGCGCATCAGCGAATACCGTCGCGATAGCGCAGTGGGCCAATTGGGAACTCTTCGATCCGAATGATCCTAATTTGCTGGCAAATCTGCCCTCCGGGTATCAGCCTCAGATAGACACTTTGCTGGACCAGGCGTCGCTGTTTGCCCAGAACAATGTCGACACAAACCTCTACTCAAATCTGAACATTTTTGTCCCGGTAGTCGGCACCCAGAGTACAGGTGGCGCACCACAATATATGATTGGGGACCCTATTGGCCCTACTGATGCGCCCGAGCCCGGCAGCTATCTCCTGTTTGGAACTGGACTGCTCGGCCTCGCTGCTTTATCGTTGCGCAAGAAGTGCGTTGTTTGAAATGCCTCTGCGTAGTCACATGATGCACGCTGAGCGATGAACGCCTGTTTACCCGCGTAATTGAAGTGACCCGTTGGGCATAATCAAGGCTCGCCATTCATTGAGAAGACAGAGGCTGATTGCGGAGAAACGCGGGGCCTTTACGATCGCTGCAATCCTTCCCCCTCGGCAGATTGCGGACAGCAATTCTAAAGCACGGCTGATCTATGAGGTATAAATACTCTATTATTCATTGATTTACGGCATAATCTTCCTCACTTACATGAATGAAATCAACACGGGAGCAGTGCGCTGGTCAGGTCATATCCCGGTAATCGGGCGGGTTACTTTGTATTTCCGAGTGCTCTTGCAATAAATGTATCCCCTCGGTTAAGATTACGTCTAACGAGATGTGGCTTCTTCGTTCATGGTCATGATTTTTTAAGGGCTTCCCCCCTTTGACACTGTGGGTCGGAAGAAGCCATGACGCTATTCCCAGCCTTCGGCTGGGTTCATGACATCAACCAAGTAGCATGAGGCATGAATTGCTGAGGGCAGGCAAAATCACACAAGGATTTCTTTATCATCCTGTGGTCCTCCGATCATTGAACATTTTTTGGTTACCCCCAGAAAGGAACTGCTCGTGACGAAAAATCTCTTCAAATACTCCCTCGTAGCGCTTGGGATTGCTTTCGGCACATGCGCTGTCGCCCATGGATTGGCTTTCTCCAAACGCCGCCCCGAGATTGATCCCAGCCTGGCCGTCAGCGCCGTCACGCTGCTAGCGGGGTCACTTGCAGTTCTGCACGTTCGGCGCAACAAGTAGACGGAAGACGGAACACAATCAAAAGTGAGGATAAAGATTAATTTCGCCTCGGCTGGGAAAAGAATTTCCTGGTCGGGGCTTTGCGCTCTTTGGCCGAGTCATCTCCTGGGCCGGCTATATTTTTTATTTGCCATCGTGGTAATTGAGTATTTGTTCTGCTTTGAGGGCAGAGGAGCAGTTCCCAGCCAACCATTTCCCGGCCATCTGAAATTTTATGGGATCGCGACCGATACGTATGGTCAGATTCCCATATTTGCGTATTTGGTGTTCCTGGGATTCGGCCATTTCAGGCTGAAAGCCCTGCAAGATAATATTTCGTTCGGACGCATTTTGCTTGCAGGACACCTTCTCTGCATGGCCGCGGTTCTTGCCTTCACCGTGTCGGCCTGGGAGGGGTTACAATGGCAGTTCTTCGATCCCAATAGTTACACCAAGAGCGCTATCTACGTATTGGGAACCCTGCTGTTGGCAGTGGCTTGCGTACCGCTCCGAAGCTGGATGGCGGCGATTCACGCTACTGGACGATTGTGGCTCTACGCATCCCTTGCCGGTGTGGCGGGATGGTGGTTTGGCGCCCCAGTCAAGTTGTTATGGGGCGCAACCATGACCGTTCGGAGCGGCATGATGCAAAGAGCCACCCTCCATGCGGTGGGCGCGGTTCTAGGTCTTTTTCTTCCGAATCTTATCGTCGATCCTGCCACCTTCACGATTGGCACTCCTCGCTATTCGATCATGATCGCGCCGGGCTGTTCCGGGGTCGAGGGTCTTGGACTTGTGCTGCTGTTCACGAGCCTCTGGCTCTGGGTCTACCGGAAGGAGTCCCGCTTTCCTCAGGCGCTTCTGCTCATCCCCTGTGCGCTGGGTTGCAGTTGGCTGCTGAACATTGCCCGGCTTTGCGCGCTTGTCTTCATCGCCAATACGGGCGCTTCCGGCGCCGTCCTGGACGGTTTCCACGCCCAGATCGGCTGGATTTCTTTCATCGTGATCGCGCTGGCTTTTTCCCTGGCCACCCAAAAACTATCCTGGACGCGAAAAACGCCCGCCCCCGTTTCATGCGCCGCCGGCGAGCTGTCCAGTAGCGGATTGGGGACTGTCATGGGCGCATCGGAGCATGTGGTTGAGCAGCCCGGAGAATCCCCGGCAATTCGCGCCTATCTGCTCCCGTTTCTTGCGATTCTGATAGCGGCTTCAGTCTCCAAGTTGACTTCAGCGTACTTTGATTGGCTCTACCCATTACGTTTTATTGCCGCGGCCATCGTCCTGTGGTATTTCTGGCCGGAGCTGAAAAAACTCAACTGGCGCTTCGGCTGGGTCGCGCCGGCCGCCGGCGTGGCTGTCTTTCTCATGTGGATCGCGCCGTCCTGGTGGGCGCATCAATACCCAGTCAGTTCTTTGGGTACGGACCTGGCAGCGCTTTCGCCCGCTGAGCGCTGGGCCTGGATTGCCTTTCGCGTTGCCGCCGCCGTCATCACCGTGCCCATCGCCGAGGAGCTGGCCTTTCGCGGCTATCTGGCGCGCCGGTTTGTGAGCCGGGAGTTTGATCAAGTCTCCTTTTCCAGCTTGACGGTGCTTTCCATTTGCCTCTCCTCGGTTGTTTTCGGCATGGAGCACATGAAGAACCTGATGGATTGGCAGCACCTGGCGCTCGGCACACTGGCCGGCCTGGCCTTCGCCGCCGCGCTCCGCTGGCGGGGACGCATGGGCGATGCCGTCGTCGCGCACGCCGTCAGCAATCTCCTGCTGGCCGTCTGGGTGCTCGGTTTCGGCGACTGGGCGCAGTGGTAGACCCGGTGTTCCGGACACTCACCCGGCCTTTCGCACCAATCCGCCAACCGCTAACCCCGCGTAGCCGCTCTAACTTGCTGCCTTTATCGAAAAACCCGGACGCGTGCAATTAGATTGGAAGCATGGGGCAAGCGCAAGCCAAATGGAGGCAGGAACTCGGCGCGATGGTGGCGCTGGCGGTTCCGGTGGTGTTGAGCGAGCTGGGCTGGATGGCCATGGGCATCGTGGACACCATCATGGTGGGCAGGCTGGGGCCGGCGGCCATCGGCGCGGTAGCCTTGGGCAATGCCGTCTACTACACCCCCGCCCTGTTCGGCATCGGCATATTGCTCGGCCTGGACACGCTGGTGGCGCAGGCCTATGGGCGCAGGGACCACGACGAGTGCCACCGCTGGCTGGCTCAGGGCGTCTATCTTGCCTGCATTGCCACCCCGCCGCTGATGCTGCTCATCTTTCTGGCCAGTTTTGGCTTTGCCCCCTTCGGCATCACGCCCGAGGTGGCCGCCCCAGCCGCCGCTTACCTGCGCATCCTCAATTGGAGCACCCTGCCGCTGCTGCTTTACGCCGGAACGCGCCGCTACCTGCAAGGCGTGGGCGATGTGCGCGTCATTACCCTCACCTACGTCGCCGCCAACCTGGTCAACTGGTTCGGCAACTGGATGCTCATCTACGGCAAGCTGGGATTTCCAGCGATGGGCGTGAACGGCTCCGCCATCTCGACATTGATCGCGCGTATCTTGATGGCCGCGGCGATGCTGGGCTTTGCCTGGCGCTACGAGCGTAAGCGCGGGCATCCTCTCTTCCGCCACTGGGCCGGACCCAGCCTGGCCAGGATTCGGAAACTGGCGCGCCTGGGCGTTCCGGCGGCAGGGCAGATCGTACTGGAAGTCGGCGCCTGGAATCTGGCTACCCTCGCAGCCGGCTGGCTAACGCCCGTGGCCCTGGCCACGCACCAGATTGCCCTCAACTACGCCAGCCTTACCTACATGGTCCCGCTGGGCATCTCGGCGGCCGCTGCGGTCAGCGTGGGCCATGCCGTGGGCGCCGGGGATGGCGCTCGGGCGCGCCGCGCCGGTTGGCTCGCCCTGGGGCTGGGCACGGCCTTCATGTTGCTGGCTGCCGTGGTCTTCCTGGTGGCTCCGGGGCCGCTCATCGCTCTCTACACCCGAGACTCCCAGGTCATGGCCGTCGGCCCCAGCCTGCTCGGACTGGCGGCTGCCTTCCAGATCTTCGACGGCATCCAGACCGTCTCCACCGGAGCCTTGCGCGGGCTGGGAGAAACGCGGGTGCCCATGCTGGCCAACCTGGTCGGCTACTGGGTGATGGGATTGCCGCTGGGACTGACTTTGTGCTTCTTGTGTCACTGGGGCATCTACGGCCTGTGGATCGGCCTGTTGACGGCCTTGTTCATCATCGCCTCGACGCTGTTGGCGCGCTGGAAGCGGGATGCGGCACGGCTGGCGCAATGAACACTCCCGGCAGCAAAGGCCAGGTGCTGCTCGAAATTTCCATCGGTTTTCGTGCCAAATATAGAAAATATTCGGGAATATACGGAATCGTCTCCGGGTTGACACACATCAAATTGCATTGATTGCGGCAAAATTATTTCCATTCTGAAAGTTTACCCGCACTTTATTTGCCGTTTCAAAATGGGCGCGATGTCATTCATCTTCCGCGGGAATCAGAGCGGTAATTCGCGGCTTTTCGAAGGAGGACGCAAGCCATCCCGAGTGACTATAATCAATGCCGAGAGAAAGATAGATTCTATCCTGAATTTATCGGAAGGGAATCCCGCCACATGGCGACAGGCGATCAAGCCCTGGGCAAACAACAGGGCACATCCGGCGCGCACGCGCGCATTACAAACGATTTCAGCATCAACGTGGCGACGGTAAACGGCTCCGGCTCGCAATCCGCCAACAGCGTTCTGCTGAAGAGCATCTTTGGAATGGGCGTCCCGGCGAGCGGGAAAAACCTCTTCCCTTCCAACATCGCCGGACAGCCCACCTGGTTTCTGATCCGCGCCAGCAAGGACGGATACGTCGCCCGCAAGCGCGTCTCCGAGATTCTGGTCGCGCTGAACCCGGAGTCCGCCCTGGACGATGTAAAGGCCCTTCCCGCCGGCGGCGTGGCCATCTACGAGGAGAACCTCAAGCTCGATCAGGCGCGCGCTGACGTGTTCTGCTATCCCGTGCCCTTTGACAAGATCACCGCCTCCATTTGTCCCGAGGTCAAGCTGCGCAAGCTGGTCAAGAACATGGTCTATGTGGGCGTCGTCGCCCAGTTGCTGGCCATTGATATGACCGTGGTGGAGAGCAATCTGCGCCGGCAGTTCGCCAAAAAGCAGAAGGTTTTTGACCTGAACTTCGGCGGGGCAAAAGCCGGATGGGAGTATGCCCAGGCAAATCTGGCCAAGCGGGACCCGTTCTTCATCGAAAAGATGAATAAGACCGAGGGCAAGATCATCATCGACGGCAACGCGGCCTGCGGCATGGGAGCTGTCTTTGCCGGCGTGACGGTGGTCGCCTGGTACCCCATTACGCCCTCCACCACGGTAATCGAGGCAACCACCGACCTGCTCAAGAAGCTGCGCGTTACGCCGGAGGGCAAGGCGACCTTTGCCGTGGTCCAGTCCGAAGATGAGCTGGCCGCCATCGGCATGGTGCTGGGCGCCGGATGGGCTGGCGCACGCGCCATGACCTCAACCTCCGGCCCCGGCATGTCGCTGATGGCCGAGTTCTGCGGCCTGGGCTACTACGCCGAGATTCCCGGCGTCATCATCAACGTGCAGCGCACCGGGCCCTCCACGGGCATGCCTACGCGCACCCAGCAAGCCGATCTGCTTTCAGCAGCCTTTCTCTCCCACGGCGACACCAAGCACATCATTTTGCTGCCGGGCTCAGTCAAGGAGTGCTTCGAGCTGACCCAGGCAGCCTTTGATCTGGCCGAGCGCATGCAAACCCCGGTCTTTCTGCTCACCGATCTCGACCTGGGTATGAACAACTGGATCTCCGAGCCGTTTGATTATCCCGCCAAGCCGCTGGATCGCGGCAAGGTACTCACCACCGAGGACCTGAACCGGCTGGGCGGCTTTGCCCGCTATCGCGACGTGGATGGCGATGCCATTGGCTGGCGCACTCTGCCCGGAACGCGCCACCCCAAAGCCTCGTACTTCACCCGCGGCTCAGGACACACCGACGCAGCCAAATACACCGAGAACCCGGAGGAGTATCAGGCGGTGATGGACCGGCTGGCGCTGAAGTTTGAGAAAGCGCGCCAACTGGTTCCCGCTCCGATCGTGGTCAGCAACGGTAGCTCGAAGATCGGCTTCCTGGCTTATGGATCCACCGATTGCGCCCTCATTGAAAGCCTGGACCAGATCAAGCAGCACTATGGCAAGGACGTGGATTATCTGCGCATCCGGGCCTTTCCCTTCGCCTCGGCAATTCACGACTTTGTGGCCTCCCACGAGCGCATTTATGTGGTCGAGCAGAACCGCGATGCGCAGTTGGCCAGCCTGCTCAAACTTGATCTTCCCGCCGCCCAGGTGACCAAACTGCGCAGCATTCTCCACTACAACGGTATGCCCGTGGACGCTGAATCCATCACCGCACAGTTCGCTCTTCAGGAGGGCCTCTAAATGGCAACCGCCGCACCTGCTCCCAAAGTCAACCACATCGGCCTTCCCATTCTCGATTATCGCGGCGGCAAGAGCACGCTGTGCGCCGGCTGCGGCCACAATGCCATCTCCGAGCGCATTATCGACGCCTTGTTCGAAATGAGCGTGGAGCCAGAGAGCGTCATGAAGATGAGCGGCATCGGCTGCTCCTCCAAGAGCCCGGCCTACTTTCTGAGCCGCTCGCACAGCTTCAACGGCGTGCATGGGCGCATGCCGGCTATCGCCACCGGCGCGGTCCTCGCCAACCACACCCTGACGACGATTGGCGTCTCCGGTGACGGCGACACCGCCTCCATCGGCATGGGCCAGTTCGTTCACCTCATGCGCCGCAATCTGCCCATGATCTATATCATCGAGAACAACGGCGTCTACGGGCTTACCAAGGGCCAGTTCTCGGCCACCGCCGACCTGGGCTCCAAGCTCAAGACCGGCGTGGTCAACGATCTGCCCGCCATCGATACCTGCGCCCTTGCCATCCAGTTGGGAGCCACCTTCGTGGGCCGGTCCTTCTCCGGCGATAAGAAGCAGTTGCTCTCCATGCTCAAGGCCGCCCTCGCCCACAAAGGCACGGTGATGCTCGATGTCATCAGCCCCTGCGTCACCTTCAACGACCATGAGGGATCGACCAAGAGCTACAAGTTCATGCAGGAATACGACGAGCCCATCAACGAGATCGGCTTTGTGTCCAGCTTCGACGAAATCGCCGTCGATTACGACTCTGGCGAGGTTTACGAAGTGGGGATGCACGACGGCTCCAGCCTGCGGCTGCGCAAGCTGCACGAGAACTACGACCCCACCGACAAGGCCAACGCCGTGCGCACCCTGATGGAAGCCCAGGACAACGACGAGATCCTCACCGGCGTCTTCTACATCAACACCACCAAGCCCACCTTCATCGACCTGCTGAACGTGGTCGATGAGCCGCTGGGGACCTTGCCCGAGTCGCTTACCCGGCCCACAAAATCGGCCTTCGATGCCCTGATGGCCGCCCTGATGTAACCCCCGTCTTCTGGTTCATAACAACAGAAAAGCCCCGTTAACGCGGGGCTTTTCTATTAGAGAGTGAGCCTGTTCCAGGATCGGCGCTAGTTTTGCGGCATGGGAGGAGGCGCGACGCTGCCGCAATCCGGGCCTTTGTAGACAGACGAAGTATTGATGGTGTATTCGATTATTTTGGAGTTCGGTCCCATCTGAATGGTGCTGACAAAATGCACCTTGCCGATGGCATGATTGGGGTCAGCCCACGAGGACTCCAGGGTTCCTTTGCCCGGCATTCTGCCGCTGCAAATCCAGTCGGCGGTCATGCTGGTGGCGTGCAGCACCACGTTGGCAATCTTGCAATCGCCGTTGCGGCTCTGCGGCATCGGAGCGCCGTACTTGTTAATCATCTCCTGGGTCAGGCAAACCTGCGTGTTGGTCGTAACTGGGGGCATTGTCATGCCCGCGGGCATGGGCGATTGCTGCCAGGTCATGGTGGCGGTCATCTCCCACAGGCCGGGTTTTCTGACGGATTGCGCCCAGGCAAAGATTGCCAAAACAAACAGACAAAGACACATCGTGGCCCATACTCGAGTTTTGTGCATGATACCTCCTCTTCAATTGCGCAGACTTCAGGCCGCGCCGTCTACACTCTATCGCAACCTGCATTGGGCGGGAAAGAAAAAACTCAGCCCCGCGCTGCCACAGCCGCGCTGCCCAGAGCCAGCAGCGCGCTGCTGACCCGGCCGGCGTTGTGGCGGACCACGTTCTCTTCGCTGGCAAAGTCGCCGGTAATCACGCGTACGCCCAGCTCTTCGATGCGTTCAATGTCAGGGAGGATGGGGGACGCTCCCTCGGCCGCGTAACGGGCCAGCGTTTCGGCGGAAAATGCCTCCGTGTTCACCAGGGCATAGTCGAAGATGGGCGCGCGGGTGTGTTCGTAAATCCGCTCAATGTGCTGCGAGGCGGTCAATCCCAGGCTCTCGTTGGCCTGGCTCATCAGGTTGCAGATGTAGACGCGCACGCCCTGGGCGCGCGCCAATGCTGCGGGCAGGCCCTGTACCAGCAGATTCGTTATCAGCGAGGTGTACAGCGAGCCCGGCCCCACGCTGATCAGGTCGGCGCGCTCGATGGCTTCCAGCGCCTCCGGCAGAGGAGCCGCGTCCGGAGGGTCAAGCATCAGTTCCACGATGCGCTTGCGGCTGGCGGTGATTTTCGTCTCGCCCCGCACCAGCGAACCATCGTCCATGCGCGCCACCAGCGTGGCATTAGCCGTCGTCACCGGGTAAATGCGCCCCCGCGTAGCCAGAATCTTCGACGCCAGTTGAATGGCGTGGGCAAAGTCTCCGGTAATTTCGGTGAGCGCGGCCACAAAGAGATTGCCGAAATTGTGCCCCTTCAAGGCATCGCCTTTGCGAAAGCGATAGCCGAAGAGCCGGACCAGCAGGTCCTCTTCCTCGCTGAGCGCCACCATGCAGTTGCGCAGGTCGCCGGGGGGAAGCATATTGAAATCTTTGCGCAACCGGCCGCTGGAGCCGCCGTCGTCGGTCACCGTAACCAGGGCTGCCAGGTCGGAGATCAGGCCCGCCTCCGGGGCATCCTGGCCGGGAGAAATCACATGGCGCCGCAGCCCGCGCAGCAGCGTAGACAGACCGGTGCCGCCGCCGATGGCCACCACGCGCAATGGGCGGACAGGCACAGCCTTAGCAGCCGTCTGTACAAGCGGCTCTGTAACTATGTTCGATGTGTTCGCTGATGTCACGAGATCCCTAGGGCACCTCGGGATACAGCAACTCGGTGAACCGGGGATCGTCCGACATGCTCTGGAAATCGTTGTCGACACGCGCCTGAAGCCGGTTTCTGGGGTTCAGCTCGATGGCCCTGGCCAGGTTGCCCAGGCAATCCTGGGTGCGCCCGGTCATCGCATCCAGCAGCGCCAGCCCATAAAAGGCGTAGTCTGCCTCTGGATGGCCTGCCAGAATCGCGTAGAACCCTTCGCGCGCCTCCTCGTAGTAGCCGGTATTCAGCAGCGATACGGCGTAGTCGTAATGCTCCTCGGGCGTCGGAAACGTCAGGTTGTGCTTATCCAGTTGCCGCTGGCAGATGCTGATGTACATCTTGCACCGTTCCAGCAGCTCGGGCGGCGCGGAAGTAAGCAGCTTCTCGAAAGCGGCCAGCGCTTTATCGAATTTGCCCTGTTGCAGCAGTACCACGGCGGCCTGGAAGTGCTGGAAGGCCGGTCCCGCGCCCGGATTGGGGTGGGCTGTGGGCTTGCCGGAGGGTACAAACTCGTTTTTGCGGTCGCGCGCCAAGGATCGGGCCTCTTACATCATGGGTGTGCTGCGTCTCTGCATGTCTTCAGGCGCAATTCAGGCGAATCACAGCTTGCAGAAAACTGCGCCTTTGGATTGCGCTGCTAGCCACTCTTTATACGCACAACCCCGCCTTCCGTCAAGCCAGCCTGTGCTGCGGGTCTCATTCGCCGGGCAATTCAGCTCTGTTAGAGGCTCTGTAAATGGCCGGATTCAGGGCCGGATCGTTGTACATCTTCAGTTGGCGATAGAGCTTGAAACGCCGCGTCCCCTCCAGCGTTTCGCGCCACAATGCGTCCAGACAGGCGGCCAGGTCCTGCCGTTGCTCTTCAAGAATGGCCAGCCGCTCCAGGTTGCGCTCCGCGTGCCCCTCTGGCGCACCAGCACGCTCCGCCTCCTCGCGCGTGTGATAGATCTTCAGTGCCAGAATCGAGAGCCGGTCAATCATCAGCCCCGGCGATTCGGAGTTCAGCTCCGCGGTCGGGTTGGGCAGTCCCTTAGGCTCCAGCCACCCCAGCAAAACGCGGTCCAACTGCTCGGCCAGGTCGTTGCGCAACTGGTTAATCACGTCCACGCGCCGCTTCACCCCGGCCAAATCGGCTTCGCTTGCGCCCGGCGTCCGAGCCTCGTCCTCCACGTGCCACAGCTCGTAGTTGCAGCGATGCTGGCGGCCGACGGCCTCCAGCCAACCCGAGCGCCCCGCCGTGCCCGAATCGCCCTTCGCCCCGTGCAAGGCGCGGGTCTCATCATCCTGCAACTTGATAATCTGCTCTGCCGATACCATGCTGGACTATCCTTCAATCAATCCGATGCGCAAGGCCTGCATCTGGTCGCAGCGTCCATAGTAGAACGATCCCCGCTCAGTTGTCAGTCCTCAGTTGTTTTGGAATCTCTGATTAAGCCCGGAGATTGTGATAGCACCTATTCCCTATTCCCTATTCCCTATTCCCTATTCCCTATTCCCTAGTCCCTAGTCCCGAGTCCCTAGTCCCGATTCCCTTCCCCGCCCTGAACCGTCACAATAAGGTGTGGGCTTTTTTAATCCCTATCCTTGCGCCAGCGACCGTCCCGCCTCTCGCCAGAACTCATCGCGGCTGGCGATGCTGGCACTCTGCGCTGCGTTTCTCCTGGCTGCCACGCTGCTTCCTGCGCAGGAGTACATTTCTCCAGGCCCGCAACCTTCCTCTGAGACCAACCCTGCTCCGACGGGTCCGCTGACGACGATTCATGGCGTGGTGCTGAACGCCGCCACCGGTTCGCCTCTGTCACGCGCCCTGGTGCAGATCGAGGGCGATGCCTACAACGGCGCCTTGACCGATGGCGAGGGCCGCTTTGAGATTCCCGGCGTGCCGCTGGGGCCGCAGTCCATGCTGGTCGTCAAGCCCGGGTTTCTGGACCAGGCGTTCTTCCCCGGCGGCGACGCTGGTTCGGGGATTGGGCCCAGCGCCAAGCACAGCATTCTGGTAGCCGCCCAGATGCCCGATCTGGTCTTCTCCATGGCGCCCACCAACTCGATTCACGGCCACATCGATCTTTCCACCGGCGATGCGGCGCAGGACATTGGGGTCACGCTGGTCAAGCGCACGGTCGAAGACGGGCGGGCCACATGGCAGGCGATCTCCAACGTCAAAACCGACGGTGATGGGGCTTTTCGCTTTGCCCATCTCGGCGACGGCGAGTATGCGCTCTATTCCGAGCCCGCCATGGAGAGCGGACCTCCCTCCGCGCCCGGCAGCGATGGCCAGGTGGCCCGCAATGGCTTTCCCAGCCAGTTCTATCCGGAGGTTCACGATCTGACCGGAGCAACGAAGATTCATCTGGCCGGCGGGAGAGACGCCGAGGCCAACCTTATCCTGACGCTCCAGCCCTTCCACACCGTCACCGCGCAAGTCACGCTGCCGTCAGGGCGCCCTTATGGCGACGAAAACCCCGCCAGGGATGGAATGAATCTATCCGCGCAGGTGCTCGACGCCCTGGGCCATTCGCTCCCCTACGCTGCCGTGTACGATCAGGGCAAACGCGTGCTGCGAGCCCTTCTGCCCGATGGAAGCTACTCATTTGCGGTCACCGTGACTTTTTCTCGCTTTACGGCCTCAAATGCCGGAAACAATACCTTCACCCCCGCCATGGATACGACGCCTTTAACCGGCCAGGTAGATTTTTCCGTGGCCGGCCATGACGTTGCAAACCTGCGCATTCCGCTGCTGGCGCAGCACGCCAATTCTCTCCAGGTCATCGTGAATCGAAGCGGCGAGCAGCCATTGCACGGCAACTCTGAACAGGGCTCGGTCTACGTCGCTCTCAGCGAGGCCGGCGACTCTCTGTCCAACGGCATGGTGAGCATCTACGCCCGTGGCGCCGGGCCCGGCCAGATGGAGACAATCTTCACGCCAGCCGGCTCCTATTGGGCGCATACCAGCATCTCGCAGCATGGTCTTTGCCTGGCGTCCTTCACCGCCGGCGGCGCCAACCTGGCCCGTGAACCCCTGGTCATCGGGCCTGCCGGCGTAACCGCGCCGCTGGACCTGACGCTGCGCGACGATTGCGCACGGCTAACGCTCTCTCTATCCACGGCCGGCGCACCTCTGGCCCCCGGAGAAGAGCTGTGGTACACCGTCTATGTGGTTCCGGACTTTGACTCTACCGATAACGTCGTGCCGCAAACGCTGCGTCCCACCTCGGGAGGAACGGTCACCCTGGAAGGGCTGACGCCGGGCAGCTACCACGTCTACAACTTCGCCGCGCCCCTGGTCGTGGAATATCACAATCCCGCCGCGTTGGCCGCCCTGCCCACGCCGGGACAGGCCATTACACTCTCGCCCGGAACCACAGGCAGCCTCGTTCTGGAGGTTCCCGCACGATGAGCATTTCTCGCGCTACGCAAAAAATGGATTCAGACTTCAGATTTTGTCTGGGCACGACTTTACAGCTTGCGGAAAAATGCAAAGGTTGGAGAAAAAAGTGTCAGGGTACGACTGGTAGGTCGGGGCTTCAGCCCCGACTGCCGCAAATGCAACAAAATGAATGTCGGGCTTTAGCCACTGAGGGATGTTTTTCGGGTTTTTTGCTCGATAATTTGCTCTTTTCTCCAGCCCGCTTCGTCTGCATCCTCACACTGCTTTTAGTCTGCCTCCCAGCCCTCTCACAGACCGTCTACCGCATCTCCGGAACCGTAGTCAACGCGGTTACAGGCGAGCCTGTGCCGCGCGCCTTCGCGGCCCTGCTCTCCTCGGAGAACAGGCATACTGTCGCCTCGGTCGCCTGCAACAGCGACGGGCGCTTCGCCTTTGAAGGGCTTCCGGCGGGCAAATACTCCTTGACGGCCTCCAGGCGCGGTTACCTCATGGCCTTCTATAACGAGCATGAGCAGTACAGCAGCGCCATCGTCACTGGCGTCGGCCAGCAGACCGAAGATCTTGCCTTGCGCCTCAACCCCGAGGCGTCAATCCAGGTCGATGTCACTGACGAGGCCGGCGATCCGGTCGAGAAAGCCGCAATTCACCTCTTCCTCCGCCAGCACGGCTATGGGGTGGGCGAAAGAATCATCTCCATCGCCAATTCCACCACCGGCGAGGACGGCTCGTGGCATTTCTATAGCCTGCCGCCTGGCGATTATTTTGTCGCCGTCACCGCCCGTCCCTGGTACGCCATGCATGGCCCGGCCACGCCTGTCTCCGCCGCGGAGGGCAAGAACGTCAACCCCGCTCTGGACGTGGCTTACCCGGTCACTTACTTTGACAGCGTCACCGACGAAGCCGCGGCCACGCCCATCGTTCTGGCCGCGGGCGCGCGTGAGAGGGTTTCCATCACCCTGCACCCCCTGCCGGCCCTGCATGTGTACGTGCCGGTCCCCCAAGGCCAGGAAAACGCGCTCCCTCCGCCGAAACTCCGCCAACCCATCTTCGGCACTGCCTTCACCCCGGAGGACATGAACATTGGCATTCCCGCATTGATCGAGAACGGCACGGCCGAGTTCGTGGGCCTTCCTCCCGGCCATTACGAGCTGAAACAGGGCAATCCGCCGCGCATCGCCGATCTGAACGCCGCAGCCAGCCAGCAGGTTCTCTCCACTGCCGGCACACCCACGGCGTCCATTCACGTCACCTTGCGAAACGCCAACGGATCTGCCCTGCCGGACAAGCTGCAACTGGCCCTCAACTGGGCCGACCCGGCGCATCCCCGGACGCGGATCGTCGCCGCATGTGATAAGGATGAAGCCAGCTTCGAGGCCGTCCCGCCGGGCGTCTATGAACTGCTGGTCCTGGGCGATGACGAGAACTGGCTGTATCCGGTAGCTTCCATCACCGCCGACGGCCAGACGCAGCATAAAAACCGGATCACGGCCGGCGACCATCCGCTCTCGCTCACCGTCACCCTCAAGCCGTCCGACACCCGCGTCGAGGGCTTTGCCCGGAAATCCGGTAAGGTGAAAACCGGGGTCCCCGGAGACAGGTCTACCGTCGCTGGGGTGGAAAAAAGCAGTAACGGCCTGGCCGGCGTAATGGTCGTGCTGGTTCCGAATGACCCCGCAAACCACCTGGACCTCTTCCGCCTCGATCAATCCGACTCCGACGGCAGCTTCGCCCTGCGCGGTGTGGCCCCCGGCCACTACACCCTGGTAGCCATTGAGGACGGCTGGGGGCTGGAATGGGCCCGGCCTGAGGTCATCGGGCGCTATCTTTCCGGCGGAATTGCCGTCACAGTCACAGAGAGGTCCGGCAAGCTCGTCCGGCTCTCTGAAGCGGTTCCGGTCCTAAGCCGCTGACCGGGCAACACTAAGGGTCTGCTCACACTAACCAGGCGGTGGCGACGGGCGCCAATTTTTCTCAGATCGAGGAGTAAAGAGCGACGGATACCGGGTGTATCTTAGCGACGAATGACGAAGAGATGGGGAAAATTGGCCCCGTCCCTTCGGGCTGCGGCGAAAATCGGGCCATACGGCGTTGTCGGCCTCGACTTTGGAACCACCAAAGCCCTCAGCCTTCGCCTTGTCTGGCACGATTTTCACACGCAGCGCCATCCGCCTGGGTAGTGTGAACAGGCCCTGATCAGCCCCGGGCTTCATACAACCCGGCCTGAGAGGATACTCTAGAAGAGGTGAGTCTATGAGAGTAGCCGTCCGGGGTTGTGGCGGCGGTTCGGAGGGGCCTGGCCCCCAGAGCCTACAGTAGACAATGGAATGTACTGAGGAGAGTCCCAAATTGAAGAGGAAGTTGTTGCTTTCGTTTCTGGCCATCGTTGCGGCCGCGTTCTTGCCCCTGGCGGCTGCCAGCCAGCTTATCCACTCTCGTCATGGAGAGGCTCCGGCCGAGAAAACCGAGAAGACCGAGAAGCCTGTACCCGCCCACAAATATGAGATATCCGCCGGCTATGGTTACACCAGCCTCAACCAGGTCTACCAGTCGCGCTACGGATTGCAGGGCGTCAACGCCTCGGTGACCCGCGATTGGGGCAGATTCTTCGGCCTCACCGCCGACGGCGCCTATTACTGGGCTCCCCTCAGATCCAAATCCCCCGGCAACCCCGGCGATCCCTCGGTGGATGCGTTCTTCTTGGGACCCGTGGTGCACGCCAAACTCTTCTCGCACGTTGACGGGCTTGCCCATGCGCTGCTGGGCGGGGAACACACCGGCGGCGAGAACGCCACGCCCAACATCTCGTTTGCGGGCGGAGTCGGCGCCGGCCTGGATTACAATCTCTCCCCGCACTTTTCCCTGCGCTTCACGGGCGACGACATCCGCTCCTCCTTTTCCGCTAACGCCAACTCGACGTCCTGCGGTACGGGGTCGAATTGCACTCCGCATATGCACGGCAATTCCCGCGCCGCGTTCAGCGTGGTCTACAAGTTCTAAGGATTCCGCCATCGCGGGACTGCGGGAATCGGTCCGCAAATTCTGCCCCGTGCGTCCCTCCGGCAATCACCGCCAGAGGGGCGTGCTGCCATTCGCAAGCGCTCTTGCACATACCGCGCCTGTGCGTCAGCTCCCTATTCCCTATTCGCTAGTCCCTGGTCCCTATCTGCTAATCCCCGTCCCTGTCCCCAGTACCGAGGTCCTGCCAATCAGCCGCTCGATGCGCTTCTGCACCGGCGGATGGGTTGAAAACAGGCTGGCCCAGCTCTCGCCGCTGAGCAGCGGCGCAATGATGAACAGGTGCGCGTTGTTGGGCGAGGCCAGCAGAGGAACCTGGCGGCTGACGGCGGAGATCTTTTCCAGCGCCCTGGCCAGCGCATAGGGATTGCCGGTCAGGTGCGCGCCGCTGGCGTCGGCCTCGTACTCGCGGGTGCGCGAGACCCAAAGCTGAATCAGGGTGGCCGCCAGCGGGGCCAGAATCAGCATGAAAATTATGCCCAGCCCGCCGCTGCGCCGCCGCCCGCCGCCGAACCAGAAGGCCATGCGGGCTAGTATAGTAATCGCCCCGGCCAGCGTCGCGGCTATCGAGCTGGTGAGGATGTCGCGGTTGCGCACGTGGCTCAGCTCGTGCGCCAGAACGCCTTCCAGCTCTTCGTCGCTGAGCAGCTCCAGAATGCCGTGCGTCACGGCCACCGAGGCGTGTTTGGGATTGCGCCCGGTAGCAAAAGCATTAGGCGAGTCGGTGGGAATCACATACACTCTCGGCATCGGAATTCCGTCCCGCGCCGCCAGCCGATCCACCACTGCGTACACCCGCGGCAACTCCTCCCGCGTCACCGGCTGCGCGTTGTACATCCGCAGCGCAATCTTGTCGGAGTAGAAATAGCTGGTGAAGTTGATCACCGCCGCAATGCCAAATGCCAGCAGCGCGCCGTCTTCTCCGCCAAAATACATCCCGGCCAGAACCAGCATCAATGTAAGCAATGTAAGAAGAAGGGTCGTCTTGAAGATGTTCATTAAATTCGCTCCCAATTCTATTTTCTCACTCGAAGCGAGTCGTCGGTGATCACTGACCCAGTTCTTCGACTACTGGCGTTTCAGTGCCCGTCGTAAGACCGTCTCCAGCGCCGCCTTCAACTCCGCGTACTCCGCCGTTGAAATCTTTCCTGCGACTTTATCGCTCTCCAGCGCGAAGATCTCTTCCTTAAGCGCGTTCAGCAGTGCAGCGTTCCCCGTTGCTCCCGTTGCCGGACTGCGCAGCATAAAGGCCGCCACGCCTGCCAGCAACAAAACCAGCACGCTCAGAATCCACCACTTGTACTTCGACAACGGATCGGGCGTGTTGATGGGGTTGGCCATGCCGCCGCCCGGCTGCGTTCCCGGTGCGCCTGCCTCCTGGCCCGCCTGCTGGCTGCCCTGCCCTCCACCTTCATCGCGGGGGATCGATCCCGTGCCCGAAACAGTAAACTCCAGCGCCTTGCCCGGCGCCGCGTTCTTGGCCACATAAGTTGGAATGCCTTCCTGTGGCGCGGAGATGAACGTCGATCCCGCGCCCGCGGCAAAGCTCATGCTCTTGGGCATCATCACCCACACGGTTCTGGCTGGAATCGTCACCTGCGGGTGGAATGTGAGCTTGCCGCTGTAGGGCAGCAAGTATTCGATCTGGAAGAGCGTGCTCTTCTCGCCGTCGTCGGGCTGAATGGGAAAGTTGAAGGAGTAGTGGCCCTTTTGTCCGGCCGAGTCCAGCTTCATTGTGGTAGGCAGGCTGCTGGCTCCCGGACGTTGCGCCGACGCGCCCTCCACCACTGCATCCTCCGGCAGTACAATCTCAAAGCTGCGCGGGCTCCATTGCGTGCGCGGAGGCATGCTCGAGTTACGCACTGCGTACCGTTCCACTATCCGCAGTTGCCCATTCACCGTCTCCACAATGCCAATCACATCCTCATCGATGAGCACTCCATCGACCTTGGCGGCCACGTCATAAACCGCGATGTCGCCCGATGCGCCGCCCTCCGGCGCGCCGATAAAATAAGTCGCGCCCTGGTGCGTCACCCGCACCAGGTAATTGCTCTGGCCCGGCTTGGTTAGCTTGTAGCGCCCGCCGGCGTCGGTGGTGCTCCGGGCCACTTCGCCCATCCCCGCCTGCACGTCCACCAGCACCACGGTATCGCCCGCGGCCGGCTTACCGGTGGTCTTGTTGGTCACCGTGCCGGTGACTTGAGCGGCCAGTGCCACTGCGCCCATGAGCAGCATGCTCAGGACAACCGTGCGAAAAACAATCTGGGTCATTTTCATAATCGTCTGAAAATCCTCTTGTAAGGCATTAAGAACTGTTGGGTGCCCCGCCCTCGCCGCGTTTTTGTTTTTGCGGCTAGGGTGGGATGTATTCACGCCCTCTGCAAAATCTCAATCTCGCCCATCAGCCGCGTCGTCTCATCTTCAAGCTGTGCCCGCTGCGCCTGGAACTCCTCTTCAGGATACTTCCCCGCCTTGAACTCGAAGTTCAGGTCGCGCAGGTTTTCGTTGAGCTGTTCCTTGCGCTCCAGCAGATAGTCCAGTCGCGTCTTCTCCAGTTGGCTGGCAGAAACATTCTCCGGCCAAAAGGTGTACACCAGCAGCGCAATCAGCAACAGCACCCCGGCAACTAACCCCTGAGTTTCCGTCATCGCTCAAAACCCTCCATTGCGCACGGCCCTATTCCCTAGTCCCTATTCCCTAGTCCCTAGTCCACTGTTCACTGTCCACTGTTTCGGCGTCAGCGCCACCAGCGTGCCCAGCACCATCACCAGCACCCCAACCCATATCCAGCTCACCAGCGGATTCAGGAACGCCTTGATAATCGGCTGGCCGCTGTCCGGATTCGTCCCCTCATACACCACGTACAAATCCCATGCAACCACCGAATGAATCGCCACCATGGTCTGCGGCTGTCCGCTGGCCAGATAAACCCGCTTCTCCGGCGCCATCTGGAAGAGCTTTTTGCCGCCCTTCGACACATCCAGCAGAGCGTAATCGGAGGTGTAGTTGGCGTTCGAGTCCTGCGTAAAGCCTAGGCACTCTAGCGTGTAGGCGCCGATGGCCAGCTTGTCGTGCAGCGCCAGTTCCTTTTCCTCGCTTCGATTAAACGCCGAGCCGGCCAGCCCAATCACCACAATCACCACGCCGATATGAACGATATAGCCGCCGTAACGCCGCGTGTTGCGCCGGATTAATTGAAACGTCGCCCAGAAATAATTTCGCCCGTTTTGCCGGGCGATGACCAACGTCCCGCGCAGAAACTCCGAGCCAATCGCCGTCAGCACGCCCGCTGAAAGCCCAAACGCCACCAGCGCGTAAAAATGTCCCTGGTCAATCGCGCCGTCGTGCCACGGCCGCACGCCTGCGATCAGGCAGCCAATCACAGCAAGCCACAGCGCCGTCACCGGCAGCACAAAGTTGCGCCGGATGCTCTTGAACGACGTGCTCCGCCACGGCAGCAGCGGCCCCACCCCCGCCAGAAACAGCAGGAACAGCCCGATGGGTATGGATACGCGGTTGTACCAGGCGGCATCGTACGTCACCTTCGCGCCCTCGATGTATTCGCTCAGGATGGGGTAAAGCGTCCCCCACACAATCACAAAGCAGCCCGCCAGCAGCACCAGGTTGTTGAACAGGAAGCTGGATTCGCGGCTCACCACCGCCTCCACGCGTTGCTCGCTCTTCAGGTGGTCGCGCTGCAGGATATACGTGAAGATGCACACCGCCAGCACCAGCACCATGAAGACCATGAACCAGTAGCCGATGGACGACTCCGCAAAGGCGTGCACCGAGCTGACCAGCCCGCCGCGCGTCAGCATCGTGCCCAGCATCGTCAGCAGGAACGTGGAAAAAATCAGCCACACGTTCCAGCTCTTCATCATGCCCTTTTTCTCCTGCATCATCACCGAGTGCAGAAAGGCAGTTCCCGTCAGCCACGGCATCAGGCTGGCATTTTCCACCGGGTCCCAGCCCCAGTAGCCGCCCCAGCCCAGCACCGCGTAGGCCCAGTGCATCCCCAGAAAAACTCCGGCCGTCAAAAACAGCCACGTCACCATCGTCCAGGCGCGGGTGATTTTGATCCACTTCTCGCCGGGGTAGCGCATCATCAGCGCGCCCAGTGCAAAGGCAAACGGCACCGAAAAGCCCACATAGCCCAGGTAGAGCAGCGGCGGGTGAATCACCATCTCCGGGTACTGCAACAGCGGATTCAAGCCGTTGCCGTCCTCGGGAATCTGTCCCCGCAGCAGCGCAAACGGCGGCGCGGCAAAGTTCAGCACCACCAGAAAGAAGACCTGAATTCCAGCCAGAATCGCACTGGCATAGGCGTACAGCTTGACATCATTTTTATGTGTCAGCCGCAGAACAAACCCGTAAGCCCCCAGCAGCCACGCCCACAGCACCAGCGAGCCTTCCTGCCCGCTCCATAGCGCGGAAAACTTGTACCATCCGGGCAGCGCGCGGTTGGAGTGCTCCAGAATGTAAGTGATTGAAAAATCATTGGTAAAGACCGACCACACCAGCGCAAAGGCCGCCGCCGTAATGGCCGCAAACCCTGCCATTCCCGCCCGCCGCGCCGTATCCGCCAGCCGCTCGGGAGAGATGCGCGCCGGCTGCCCTGTAGCCAGCAACCTCAGCGCCAAAGCCCCCGCCAGCAGGTTGTAGGCGGCCAGCGCCAGCGCCACTAAAAGTGCAAAACTGCCAAAAGCTGCCATTAAGACTCCACAATCAATACAAAAACGATTCTCGCACGCTACCCGGAAGCCTCAGCGACCTCCCGCCTGTCCATTCTCAACTCATCATAGTCGCTCTTGGTGTGATCTGGCTCACATTGTGGACAGAGAATCAAATGAAGCTGGAGACCCGGATGCCAATAAATCTCCGTTTCCCATCTTTTAGCAAAGAATGCGGAAGGATGAGACACCCACTATTGTAGGAAGATTAAGATTTCGAAAAACTATGGGTTCTCCACCCACCAATAAGCGCGGACAGCATTGGGGTCAGGGAGTGGACGGCTTGGCCGGCGCCCCGGCGGCGGGCTGGTCGGCCACTTGCACCACGAGGCCGGTTAGGTCGCCCTTCACTTCGATCGGGAGGGTGGCGTCCTGATACTTCTTCAGGAACGTGGGGTTCAACATTTGCACCATGGCGCTTACTGGAGCGCTCTTGTCCGTGTCGCCTGCGCGTGATGTCACCAATAGGTACTGGCCTTCGGGAACGTAGCTGAACTTGAAGCTGCCGTCCTCCTCAATCTTGGTGTGGCGCAGCACGGCCTTGGTATCGGGGTCGTTCAAGTTCACCCAGCCGGAGTTGACCGGATGGTTATCCGTTTTGGCCGCAACAATGCCGGAGACCTGATGGATGTTGTCGAGCGGGAAGACGATGTCAATGCCATTTACGTCCTCTCCAGCACCGACCTCGATGGGCTTGATCTCCTTTTCGCGGAAGACGCCGCCTGAATAAACGACGAGGGCATCGCCCAGGTTAGAGTGCATACTGCTCGATCCGACGGGGCCGCTGATCGTTTGCACCGTGGGCAGCTCGGCCTTGACGGCGTACTTGCCCTTGGCCAGGCCGCCGATCCGGTAGTGGCCGCGGTCGTCGCTGAGGATGGCTCCGGGCATTCCCGTGAAACTGAAGTTATGCTTCCATTTACCGTCGTCTTGCATGACCATCAGGACGGGCCTCACGCCGGTGGCCGGACTGCCGTCGTCGTAGCGAATTACGCCGTTGATCGAGCCGCCGCGCTCCAGGCGCACATCCGCACGCACGGGGGCATCCTGCACGACGATCTTATCGGCCTGGGCTTGAGTCCGTCTGATTGCTCCGTCTCTGTCCGTAAACATATCTTCTGGCGCGAACGGCGAAATATAGCCTTTGAGCTGGGCGACAACGTAATAGGTTCCTGGCGGAACCTGAGGCATCTCGAAACTGCCGTCGATCGAGCTGACGGCGGTTAGCCCAGTGCCCTTCTGCGCCTGAGCCGCATGCCTTGCCTGGAGCTTAGCCAAATCCTCGTCGTTCTTCACGTTCGCATAATCGGAGGTTTGTTTTGGCTGCGGCTTTTCCGGGATTAGTTGCACGGCGGCAAAGCGGGCCGGATGGCCGGTGTCGCCGCAGGTGACGTGGCCGCTGACGGTGGTGTATACGGACGGGGCGGTTTGGGATGTTGCCTGCTCCTGTGCCGCGGCGGGCAGGCAGGAAAAAACAAGTGCCGTACTGGAAAGAAAGAAAACGAGACGACGCATGACTCCTCCGCAAATCTACTTACGAGACGGCGCATATTGAAATTCCGCTCAAGTCTATCCGGTCCGTCTTGCGTGAATCCGCATGAAACCGCCCCGTGCCCCATCCTTGCCGCTTTTATCTGCGGCAAGGGTGGGTGGCCAAGAACGCTCCTGCGCGCGAATAGCGAGCGTTTGGCACCACCGCAGGTGGTCACCCAAACAAAAACTCCTTCTCCCTTAAATCCTTGATGCTGTCGCGCAGCCGAGCAGCCCGCTCGAATTCGAACTTCCGCGCCGCCTCCCGCATCTCCGTCTCCAACTTCGCAATGTACCCATCCAGTTCCGCCTGGGTGGCAAACCCTTCCGGCATCCCCGCCGTCTCTTCTACCTCCACATCCCCGTACTCCGCCTTCAGAATCGCGGCCAACCCCATTTCCACCGGGCTGATGATCGACCGCGGCGTAATCCCGTTCTCCTCGTTGTAGGCCCTTTGAATCCTCCGCCTTCGATCCGTCTCGTCAATCGCCCGCCGCATCGAATCCGTCACCCGGTCCGCATACAAAATCGCCCGCCCCTCGATGTGCCGCGAAGCCCGTCCCATGGTCTGAATCAGCGAGCCTGCCGAGCGCAGAAAACCCTCCTTGTCCGCGTCCAGAATTGCCACCAGCGAAACCTCCGGCAAATCCAGCCCCTCGCGCAGCAAATTAATCCCGATCAGCACGTCGAACTCGCCCTTGCGCAGCCCCGCCAGCAGCTTCACCCGCTCCAGCGTCTCAATCTCCGAGTGCATGTAGCGGCAGCGCACGCCCACCTCGGTGTAGTAGCCGGCTAAATCCTCCGCCATGCGTTTCGTCAGCGTCGTCACCAGGACTCTTTCGCCACGCTCGGCCCGGTCGCGAATCTCACCCAGTAAATCGTCGATCTGCCCCTTCACCGGCCTGATCTCTACCTCCGGGTCCACCAATCCCGTCGGCCGAATCACCTGCTCCACCACCACCCCCGCAGATTTGGTCAGCTCATACGGCCCCGGTGTCGCCGAAACATAAATCGCCTGCTGCACGCGGTTCTCAAACTCATCGAATGTCAGCGGCCGGTTGTCCAGCGCCGACGGCAGCCGGAATCCGTAATCCACCAAATTTTGTTTGCGGCTCCTGTCCCCGTGCCACATCCCGTGCACCTGCGGAATCGTCGCGTGGCTCTCGTCCACAAATAAGAGAAAATCCCGCGGAAAATAATCCAGCAGCGTCGGCGGAGCCTCGCCCGCGAGGCGCCCCGAGAAGTGCCGCGAATAATTCTCAATCCCGTGGCAGTAGCCCATCGACTTGATCATCTCCAGGTCGTAGCGCGTCCGCTGGTGAATCCGCTGCGCCTCCACCATCCGCCCCTCGGCCTCCAGTCGCGGCGCCCACTCATTCAGCTCTGCCACAATCGACTCAATCGCCTGCGCCTTCGTCTCCGGCTGCATCACGTAATGGCTCTTGGGATAAATCGGCAACCGCGCATACTTCTGCTTCACCGTCCCAAACAGCGGATCGATCTGCGCCAGCGACTCAATCTCATCGCCGAAGAGCTCAATCCGGTAAGCCGTCTCGTCATACGTCGGATAAACCTCGATCACATCGCCGCGCACCCGGAACGTCCCGCGCCTAAAATCTACGTCATTGCGCTCGTACAAAATCTCCACCAGCCGCCGCGTAATATCCTTGCGGCTGATGCGCTGCCCCTTCTCCAGCAGCAGCAGCATCCCGTAGTAAGCCTCGGGCGAGCCTAGCCCGTAGATGCAGCTCACAGAACTGACAATGATCGCGTCCCTTCTCTCAAACAAGCTCCGCGTAGCCGACAACCGCAACTTGTCCAGCTCCTCGTTCACCGTAGCTTCCTTCTCGATATACAAATCCCCGGCAGGAATGTAAGCCTCCGGCTGGTAGTAGTCGTAGTAACTCACAAAATATTCCACCGCATTGTTAGGAAAGAACTGCTTGAACTCGTGATAAAGCTGCGCGGCAAGTGTTTTATTGTGCGCCAAGATCAGCGCCGGCCGGTTCGATGCCTCAATGATCTTGGCCATGGTGAAGGTCTTGCCCGACCCGGTCACCCCCAGCAGCACCTGGTGCTTCTCCCCCGCCGCGAGCCCCCGTAATAGCTCGTCAATCGCCCTCGGCTGATCTCCACGCGGCGTATAGCTGGTCACCAGTTGAAAGTCCATGGCAAGCATTATAATCGAGCGGCGAAGATTGAGCGAAAGCCGTGTATTCAGAATTCTGATCGATTCTGAGGTCATTCAAACTATTGTGAAAAGCCGGTTTCCACAGGTCCCGAACTTGAGTTCTGGAAATCCACGACCCTGCCCCACCAAGGGTAGACACTTTTCATCTCTGAAAATCCGGCAATTGATTCGGCTATGATGGTTTCTGTCAATTTAGTTGCTCCATTTCGAAGCTGGAAAGTGAATCGAGTATGAAAATGAGAGTACGGTGGATCCCCGCTGTTGTTTTGTGTTGGCTTGTCTTCCTATCTTACGTGTTCTCAGTTGCGCAACAAGCGAATCAACCCCAGGACGCACCCTTCAAAATTGAATTAAGCGTCAACCGAATCTTGGTGCCGGTAGTGGTCCGGGATAAGCAGGGCCGCACCGTAGGCGATTTGAAAGCAGAAGACTTTAAAGTCTTTGACAATGGCAAGCCGCGAACTGCCTCGGGTTTTTCAGTTGTGGTGAGTTCCGCAGTGGGGACGAATTCGAAAAGCAACCTGGTGGGCGGAAACCAGTTGCCTGATTCCCCGAATGCCATCCCGCCATCCGCTCCGGGAGCCCAGCGATTCATCGTCTTCCTGTTTGACGACGTGCATCTGAAAATGGAAGACCTGGTATACGCGCAGAAGGCCGGTATCGAAGCACTTGGCGAAGCGTTGACCGGTTCGGACCTGGCCGCCGTGGTCACCATCTCCGGAACAACCAACAGCGGCCTGACGCGCGATCAGGCCAAGCTGAAGGATGAGATCATGAGTCTGCATCCTGTCTCGAACCGCCAGACAAGCAGCTTCGATTGTCCGAATATCGATTACCACCAAGCTTACCTGATCGATACTGAACACAACCCTGCGGCATTGGAGGATGCTGAGCAGCAGTTGTCGGTTTGTCAACCACTGCTGCCTCCAGGCGGGGCGGAGGCCGCAGTGGAGATGGCTGCAAGGCGAGTTCTGTCGATCGGAGATGTGGATGTTCAGCAAACCTTCTCGGCAATGAGTGCTTATGTGCGCAAAATGGCCAAACTGCCCGGACAGCGCGCTCTGATTCTCATATCTCCAGGTTTCTTCGCCATGACTCCTGTAGCGTTGAACTCGGAATCAAGCTTGATCGATCTGGCGGCACAATCCAATGTGACCATCAGCGCCATTGACGCGCGCGGGCTATACGTCACAGAAGTTAACGCAAGCGACGATCTCCATGGGCGATCTCCGGCGCTGATGGCTGAGAATCGCCACCACTCAATGACGAGCGCGGAGAATGTAATGGACGAACTCTCCGACGGGACCGGTGGCGCGTATTTTCACCACCGCAATGATCTGGACGCTGGATTCAAGAAACTGATAGAGGGGCCGGAGTATCTATATTTGATCGAGCTTCCGCCCGATAATGCGAAACTGGACGGCTCCTACCATCGTTTGCAGGTAAAGGTAGATCGGGATGGATTGCAGTTGCAAGCACGCCGCGGCTACTACGCGCCCAAACCTGAGAAAGGCAAGAAATAATATCCTGGCCACGAATCCCGTGCTCTGGATGCCCCAGATCCCGCTTTTAGTCCTGGAATACCACAACCCTCATCCTGCCCTGAGATTGCCGAAAAAATCCGCCGCTAAGCCCCTCATCAGCTCGTCAATCGCCCTCGGCTGATCTCCGCGCGGCGTGTAGCTGGTCACCAGTTGAAAGTCCATGGCAAGCATTATAACCGAGCGGCGAAAATTGAGCGAATATATAGCCATTATGGGAAAAAATGCTTATGGAAAAACGTAACTATAGCAAGATGTTGAGCGTGACTCTTGACACCGCCTACATGTTGTGCTTTAATGTAATATGAGGTAAAAGGTATATGGCAGACGATCAAATATTCGTGGAAAGACGCCCGCAAGGAGACTATGCTGTGAGGAGGCCCAATGCTGAGAGGGCTAGTGATGTTCGACCAACTCAGTCAGAGGCAATCCATCGGGCTAGGGAATTGAATCCAGGAAAAGTTCCTTTGGTAGAGCGTCAAAGACACACAACAGGTGGCAGGCCGGATCATTGGCGCAAGCCCTGATGTTTTTAGTTTAATTAACAATGAGTTCGCTATCGCGAACAATGAAAGGACAGAACCATGGTATCGAATAAACGTGTGTTCATTGCCTTCGCAGTTGAAGACAAAACGTATCGGGACTTTCTTGTAGGCCAAGCCAAAAATAAAAAGTCGCCGTTCGAATTTAACGATTTCTCCGTCAAAGAGCCGTGGGATGCGAAATGGAAGACGAATTGCCGCGCGCGAGTGAAGGGATGCGACGGCGTGATCGCATTGATTTCAAAGAATACAGCCAAAGCAGACGGGCAGCTTTGGGAAATTCAATGCGCGTACGAAGAAGAAGTGCCAACGATGCTAATGTGGGTCGATGATAACCGCCCGGCGGTTCCAGCACTGATAAAAAACAAACTGATCAATGTTTGGAGTTGGGATAACCTTGTGAGCTTTATCGAAAAGCTTTGACTCACAGCGTGGTCGGTTATGTTGGACGTGAAAGATGAGAAAAGCTCTTATCGTTGGCATTGATGATTACCCTAAAAACCCCTTAAGCGGGTGTGTCAACGATGCTGTCGCCGTCGCAACAATGTTAGAAAAGAACGGCGACGGGTCACCTAATTTCTCAATTGTACTTTTAACCAGCAACGAGGCTGAAGTTTCTTCGGCTGTTCTGAGTGCGGCTATCGGCGATCTTTTCATGGGCGACGCGGACACAGCCCTCTTGTTTTTTGCTGGGCATGGCATAATCAATCCCGATACGAATGCAGGCTATATTGTTAGTCAGAATGGTGCTAAGGGTTCGTGGGGCATATCTCTTTCAGAAATTGTGGGTTTAGCTAATAATGCGTACCCGCATATAAAATCGACTGTTATTATCCTTGACAGTTGCCACTCGGGCTTTGCTGGAGAGGTGTCTGCGCTTGGCAATATACAAATTGCGGCCGTTGGCACCGGTGTCACAATTCTAACCTCGTGTGATCGCAATGAAACTGCGGGGGAAATTAATGGGCATGGATTGTTCACCAACATTCTACTGGACGGCCTGAGTGGAAGCTCGGCAGATATCTGCGGTCGTATAACGCCAGCATCAGTCTATTCTCACATCGACCAAGCATTGGGTCCGTGGGAGCAACGTCCCATTTACAAAGCGAATGTGAAGACGTTTGTAACGCTTCGGGAGGTTAGCCCAAAAATCCCGCTAGAGGTTCTTCGCCGCTTACCGGAATATTTCCCGTACGCTACTTACATATTTCCACTTGATCCATCTTTCGAACCAGATCGTGAGAATGTGCCCGCACAATTCAGAAACATACCCGTTAATGAAGACAACGCACGTATCTTTAAGGAATTGCAAATGTGCAATCGTCACGGGTTGGTTAAGCCAGTGGATGCGGAGCATATGTACTTTGCAGCGATCAATTCTAAGTCATGTCAACTGACTGGGCTAGGTGCGCATTACAGAACGCTTGCGGAAATGACGAGAATTTGAATATTCTGAAACGCCAGATACCCGCATTGGACCAGCCACATACAAAACGCTACCCTCCCAAATACCCCGCCTTCGCCGCGCACGTTGCGGCGAAGGCGGGGTATTTCCCTTTGTGACGCACATCACGCCCCCGACCCATCTCCCGCGCCCATACTCACTCCAGTTGCTGATTTTTCACCTGCCGAGGTGTTTCCATGAGCTCCAACACGTCCCGCCGCGAATTCCTCTCCACCGGCCTCTCCGCTGGCCTGGCGCTTCCTGTCCTGGGCGCAACCTCCGCTATGGCGCTTGAACCGCAGTCCGGACCGAACTTCGCCAAGCCCGCCTCTTCCCCCGCCAAGCTCGACTACCGCACCCTGGGCCGCACCGGCCTCAAGGTCACCACGGTGGGCATGGGATGCATGATTACCTCGGACCCCAGCGTCATCACGCGCGCCGCCGACCTGGGCATCAACTACTTCGACACCGCGCGCGGCTATCAGCATGGCAACAACGAGCGCATGGTGGCCGCTGCCCTGGGCGCGCGCCGCAAGCAGGTCATCATCTCCACCAAGTCGCATGCGCCCAACAAGGAAGAGTTGCAGCAGCATCTCGAAACCAGCCTGCGCGAACTCAACACCGATTACATCGACATCTGGTATCTCCATGACAAAGGCAGCCCGGATGAGATCGCCGATGACATGATCGAAGTGCAGCAGAAGGCCAAAAAGGAAGGCAAGGTCCGCTTTATCGGCGTCAGCACCCACAGAGGCCAGCAGCAACTGCTGCCCTGGATGGCGCAGAAGGGCGTATTCGACGTGGTGCTGACCGCCTACAACTTCACCATGGGCGTCGACATCGATCAATCCATAGCCGCCGCCGCCCGGGCCGGCCTCGGCGTGGTGGCCATGAAGGTAATGGCCGGCGGGCCGCGCCGCCTGAAACCCAGCGACCCGAATCTGAAGCGTCTGACCCAGGAAGGCGCCATGCTGGCCGCGCTCAAGTGGGTCATCAAAAAGCCCAACATCTCCACCACCATTCCCAGCATCACGGACATGGATCAACTGGACGAGAACCTCAAAGCCATGTCGAATCCCATCTCCGCCGGCGAAGAAAAAATCCTCTCCGCGCATCTGGATGCCATCCGGCCGCTCTATTGCCGCATGTGCGGTGAGTGCGACGGCGCCTGCCAAAAGGGCTTGCCCGTCGCCGATGTTTTGCGCTTCCTCACCTATGCCGACGGCTACGGCCAGTTCGCGCTGGGCCGTGAGCGCTTCCTTGAATTGAGCGCCGAGCACCAGAATGTCCGCTGCGGCGATTGCGCCGAATGTACCGTGAAGTGTCCTCACGGCGTCCACGTCTTGAGTCAGATGGCCCGTGCCCAGGAGTTGTTTGCGTGAAGACCGCTGCTTTGCTGCTGACCATCCTGTTTGCCGCGGGGACAGCGCGCGCGCAGGTCGCCCTCGACTGCCATCTCGCGCCCGGCTGGGAGGCGTCGGGTCCGGTGCGCCACTTCACCGCCGAAAATCTCTACGATTACAAGGATGGCGCGGCAGACGGCTACCTGAGCTACGGCTTCGCGCGCATGTCCACCATCGACTGCAAATCCGGCGCCGATACGCTCACCATCGACCTCTCCGAGATGAACGATCCCGATGCGGCTTATGGCCTCTTCACCGCCAACCGCGATCCCCGGCTGCCCATCGTGCCCATCGGCATGGGCGGGCAAATCCAGCCGCAGAGCGCCATCTTCGCCAAAGGCATCTATTACGTTGAAATCGTCGAAAATTCCGACAACCCGAACGCCGACCACTCCGCTGTAATGCAAGCCTTCGCCGCCGGGATCGAGCAACGCCTTGAGGGTCGCGTGACCGCCCCGGAGGCCTTGCAGTGGTTTCCCAAAGAAAACCTTGACTCCATCCGGCTGATTCCGGAAAGCGTGCTGGGGCTGAAGCTGCTCAAGCGCGGCTACGTGGCGAAGTACCAGCAAGGCCAGGCCTTCATCGTGCTGGAGACTTCACCCGAATCCGCCGCCGAAGTTTTCAAAAAACTTCGCGAGCATTTTGACGGCGCTGCATCAGCGCAAATCGCCGACGAGGCATTTCAGGCTAAAGCGCCTTATCTCGACGGAATCTGCATCTTTCGCAAGGGGCGTTTTCTGGCCGGCTACGCCAACCTGCCGGATGCCTCGCAGGCCGCAGCGCTGACCGCCAAGCTCGCCGCCCGCATTCCATAAACTAAGCCGCTTTTGCGGTCATCTGCGGCGTCGACTCCCGATTAAGGCCCGGGTCTTCTCACGTCTCAAAAGCTAACCTGCTGTTTTTCCCCATCTGAAAATCAGTAGGATGATCTCCCGCACAAACGGGAGGAGAGCGATGAGTAGCAGCGCAATATCGATCCAAATGATAGATCGATGCACTTGATACATTCCATTGAACGAAAGAATTAATCCTGCCATTCCCGGCCCCCAGATCAAAAGCCATGTTCCGAGCAATTCACCGATAAGAATCGCCCGCAGCTTTCTTCTGGACGCTTGGCCGAACCTGCCGTGTCCGAGCCGCAGCCAAGCGTTCCAATGATATGGCATACGCTCCCCAAGGGGTTCTTCTATATCTGCGGGTTGCAAGGAGGGATCAAGTTCAACTGCTATATAGTTCCCAAGGTCAGCTATCAACCAGTGATGCCTGAACAGCACGACTGTGAACGCGAGCGAAAGAAAAGGGAAGAGGGCTAGCAGGTTCTCGTTCTCCATGTGGTTGCTCAGGCCTAGTCCACCGATCACGCCGAATGCTGTGACAGCAGCCAGCAAGACTTGCTCACGCAAGGCAAGTCTTCCAAGGATTTCTGCGCGAGCTGCATTGTAATAAGTTTTTGCCAATTCATGAGCGTCGGGCATTGGATGCCTCTCAGTAGAGTTTGCAGTCAATTGCCGGGTACAGGGGTCCCCATCGACAGGCATTCGTCGCTGGGGTGAAAAGCCGAAGGGGCCAGCTCCTACTCGCCCTTCGTAGTCTGCTTAGCCAGATAGCGCTCCAGGCCGAGATCCGCAATCTGGTGCAACTGCGTTTCCAGCCAGTCCGCGTGCCCTTCCTCGTCCTTGAGCAGTTTGATAAACAGCTCGCGCGTGCCGATGTCTTTTTCGTCCGCTGCAAACCGGGCCGACTCGTTGTACATCGCAATGGCAGCGATCTCGGCCTTCAGGTCGGACGCGATCATCTCCTTGACGTTGGCGCCAATCGACAAGGCCAGGGGCTCCATCCGGGGTGCTCCTTCCAGAAACAGGATGCGTTCAATCAGCGCCTCGGCGTGCTTCATCTCGTCGATGGACTGCTTCTTGATCTGCTTGGAAAGCCGGTCGTATCCCCAGTCTTCATACATTTCGGCGTGCACAAAATACTGGTTAATGGCGGTAAGCTCCTCGCGGAGCGCGTGATTCAGTTTCTCGATGACCTTCGGGCTGCCTTTCATGTCAAACATTCTCCTTCACGCAAGCATTCTACAAGAGGCCGCAACAACTTGTAAAAACTCTGGAAAGACGTGAGCGGCGACGCCCACGCTGATCTCCCAGCCATGACAAGTGCGCGATTTCTCGACGCCACAGCCGCCCTGAGCCCGCCGAAGGCCTTTGCCTGGACAGTCAGTCCTTCCACGTTACAATGCAATCATCCGATTGAAGGAGGTCCCATGCGCCGCATTCTTCTCGCCGCATTCGCCGTCGTCTTTGCCATAGCCTTCGCCGCTTCGCTCCAGATTCAGCTCCTGGCCCAGGGCGCGCCGCCACAGGTCAGCGCCGACCAGCCTTACACCATCGAGTACTACTACAAGTGCCAGTGGGGCCATCAAAAGGAGTTTTACGATCTTTTCATCAAGAACCATTATCCGCTGCTTCAGAAAGTCCAATCCACCGGCCGCATTCTCTCTATCAAGATCGAGTCGCCCGCTTATCACACCACCGAGGACGGCCGCTGGGACTATCGCGTCACCATCCGCTACAAAAACTCCACCCTGGCCACCACCGCCAACCCCGACGAAGAGGACTTCAAGAAGGAGCTGTGGCCGGATCAGGCGACTTACCAGAAAGAAGAGCAGCGCCGCTTTGAGATTCTCGCAGGCCATTGGGATCTGCCCGTAACCGACATTACGCCTAAAGATTGAGGCATCAGGGAAGAGCGAGCCTGGGAATCTGCATTTGTTCTCGTGCGGCAGGGACGGAAAGCGCAGGGACAGAAAGCGAGAATACTAGATCGACTGCACCGGAACCATCGTCAGATCGTCCACCAGGCCCACTTCCTTCTGCACAAAAGGTTCGCCGTAACGCACCCCGGCCAGCAGCCCGTAGTGGCGTGCCTCGGCAAAGGTGCGCTCGCGAATCTCCTCTTCCGGCACAAAGAGTCCGCCGCCGGTCGCCTGGTTGGCGTATTGCGAGCGGTAGGCCATCAATGAGGCGTGGCGCTGCTCGATGAAGGGAGTAATGTCCACCACAAAGCTGGGGCGCACGTCCGCGTAGAGGCTGGCGTAGACAATCTTGAAGGGGCGATGCGGGTCTGTTCCAGTTTCCACCTTAGCTAAACCAGAGAGGAAGCACGCCTCGGAGCCCAGTGTGGCGGTGGTCGAGTGGTCCGGGTGCCGCGCCTGCCAATAGGGCAGAATCACCACGCGGGGACGCAGAAGGCGCAGGACACGCACAATTTTAAGTCGATTTTCCAGCGTGTTTTCCACCGCGCCATCGGGCAGGTCGAGCGCCTGCCGCCAGCCAACGCCCAGGAGATGTGCGGCTTCTTGCGCTTCGCGCGTGCGCTCTTCCGCGCTGCCGCGGGTTCCGGCCTCGCCTTGCGTAAGGTCCAGAATCGCGGTGCGCAGGCCGCGCGAAGCCATGCGCAGCAGGGTGCCCCCGCAGGTCTGTTCCACGTCATCCCTGTGGGCGGCGATGGCCAGTACATCGGCGGCGGGAGAATTGGGATGGAAATCGACGCTCATGGGCACTCGCTTCCGATGAGTGGGGACGGTCGAAGTTCGTTGTTGCCCACCCTTTCGTCCAAAAGCGCGGCGAAAGGATGGAGCACGGAGAATTTGTGTCAGTCTGGCTGTCTAACTGTCCGCTGAAGTCAGTAGACCGTGTTGTCGTCGTCGCTAATGGCGTCCATGTAGGCCACGTCATAGGCCGTGCCGGTCACCGTCACATACTGGTTGTCGATCTCCGTGCCGTTCAAAGTCGAATAGATGTAAACCTGTCCGCCCTCGGCCGTGTAGATCTTGTGCAGGCCGGTCACGGCGGCTATGCCGGTGGCGTCTCCGCCGACATAAGGCTCCAGCAGGGTCACCGTGTTCGTCGATGTGTTAAACATGGTCAGGCAGCCGTAGGGCAGGTTGTTGTTGGCGCGCTCGCCATTGGTGCACTGCGTCATGCCGATCCACAATGTGTTGTCGTCCGCCAGCAGCATGCGGCTCATGGCTCCCGGCGCGCCGTCGCTGATGGAAACCGACGACGATACCGTATTCGTGGAGAGATTCACCACCGTCAGGTAGCCGCCCCAACAGTGGCTGACGCTGCCTCCACAGTAGTCGGGCATCTGTTTCTGGCCCACAGCATACATGGTGGAGCTGCTGACCAGCGCGTTGCTGGCGCCGTGAGGAACGGGAATCGTGCATCCACTCGTGCTGCTAACTGTGCAAATTGTACTGAGGGCGCTTTGCGCTGGTAGCGTTCCCGACTGCTGGCCGATTAGGTAGATGATCGGCGCCACCGGCAGCAGTGAGACCGACGATGCGTTGCCGCCGCACTCCGGACCGCAGTTGAGAACGTAGGCGGTTCCTCCGTCAGAGGAGAAGACTGCCTTCACCGGCCGGTCAAAGACCAGCGGGGCTCCGTACGGGTTGCCGGTTGAGTCGATATTGTCGGGGCTTTGTGCTTGAAACAGGCACCAGCCCGGCACGTTTTGCGGCTCGCAGTCCACGGCGGCCTTGGGCCAGGTGTTGGGTCCGCCCGCGTAGGCCAGGCTCTCGGCTGCCGTCAGCTTGCGCGGATAGTAGACAAAATTCGAGTTCTGCACAAAGGCCAGCGCCGCGGAGCCGCCGGGATTCACGCTCACCCGGTACACGCCGGGAAGATTCAATGCATAACTCCCCGGGCTGGTTACCGACCTGTCCACCACCGTCAGCTCGTGCGTCGACTGGTTAGCGGCGAAGGCATATGACTGGTTCCGGGTGATGAAGATGCTGGAAGATTTACCGTTAAAACCGCTCACGTTGCCCAGCAGCTTTTCCGAGGAATAACTGATCAGGTTGAAGCCGCCGTCGCCGGAGCTATAGACCGCGCCCGTCAGTTCCTCGGGCATGTTCTGGATGGTAACCGGCAGGTTTCCTGCATACCCGCTGATGCTGAACGCCGCGCTCATATTGGCGCTGTTGTACTGGAAGCGTATGTCGTAATAGGCATCCACAAACTGCAGAGCGCCGGTGGAGTATGCGCTGGGATTCTGGATCGCGATCAGAACGCGATTGGCCAGCCCGCTGGGGGGCAGCGCCCGGCCCGCGAAATAGGTGGAGTTGCCACAACCTGCAAGCGCGGCTGCAACCAAAAGGGCCGCGGCGGTGCTCATCCAAAGACTTCTCTTGTTCAAAATCCCTTACCTCGACGGAAGGCGCTATAAGTGCGCGCAGCTTGCCTGCGGCCAGGGCCGCGGCGTGAACAATTGAACGGCGGTTGCAGGTCCGGCAGGCGGATAAAATCACCCCTCCCTCTGCCGGCGCAGCCCCAGCTGTTGACTACCGAAGTATAACAAAGCCGCCCTGCCTGACGTCGGATTGAATTCCCGCTTGCCCTGGCCGCAGAGCGCCAGGGGAGGCTCCGGTATGCCGCGGCTTTGATTTTGCTTTGGCGCGGCTGACCGGCGTAGCTTAACATGGCACAAGAATGACTAAATTTGCCGACATCTTCGCCACCCGCCCCGTACTCGCCGATGGCGCTATGGGCACCGTTCTTTACGCCCGGGGTGTCTTCATCAACCGCTGTTACGACCAGCTGAACCTCTCCGACCCCGGCATGATCCTCTCGATTCACGAGGAGTACCTGCAGGCCGGCGCCGAGATTATCGAGACCAACACCTTTGGCGCCAATCGTTTCCGCCTGGCCCGCCACGGTTTGGCCGGTAACGTGGCCCAAATCAACTCCGCCGGCGTTAAGCTGGCCCGCCAGGCCGTCGATCACCTTCGGGAAAAGCAGGCCGGGGAGGCGTGGGTCGCTGGCTCCGTGGGTCCGTTGGGGGTGCGCCTCGAGCCGCTGGGAAAGACCGGCCTGGACGAAGCCCGCGCGGCTTTTGCCGAGCAGATTGATGCTTTGGCCGAGGCTGGCGTGGATTTCATCTTCGTAGAAACCATGCCCGCCCTGAATGAGGCTCGCGAGGCGCTGGCCGCCGCGCGCGAGGTCGCCCCTGACCTGCCCGTGCTGGTGATGGTCACCGTAGATGACGAAAGCAACTGCCTGGATGGCTCCTCGCCCGCGCAGGCCGCCGCGCTCCTTACCGAGTGGGGCGCAGACGCCATTGGCGTCAACTGCTCCACCGGTCCGGCCACGGCGCTCACCGCCATCGAGGCCATGCGCGCCGCCACTGCCCTGCCCCTGGCCGCCATGCCCAATGCCGGCCTGCCGCGCTCCGTTGAGGGGCGTAATATCTACCTCTGCTCGCCCGAGTATATGGCCGAATTTGCCCGCAAAGCCATCACCGCCGGGGTGCAGATCGTCGGCGGCTGCTGCGGCACCACGCCCAATCACATTCGCGCCATGCGCTCGGCCATGCGAGCCATAGACGCCCAGGCCCGCGTCCAGGTCGCCGGCGCCAAGCCGGCCTTGATCACCGAAACCCCGCCCGCTCCCCTGGCAGCGCGCTCCCGCATCGGCTCTCTGATTGCCCAGGGCGGCTTCGTAACCCTGGTCGAAATCGTCCCTCCCCGCGGCATCTCCTGCACCGCTGAGATCGAGGGCGCGCGTACGCTCGCGCAACTGGGCGTACACGCCATCAACGTGCCCGACTCCCCCCGTGCCTCGGCCCGCATGAGCGCCCAGAGCCTGTGCATCCAGATTCAGCAGCACACCGGCATTGAGACAATTCTCCATTACACCTGCCGCGACCGTAACCTGCTCTCCATCCAGTCCGACCTGCTGGGCGCCTCGTCCATCGGCCTGCACAATATCCTCTGCCTCACCGGAGACCCGCCCAAGCTGGGCAACTATCCCGACGCCACCGCTGTCTTTGACGTGGACTCCATCGGCCTGGTCAACATCGTCCATCGCCTCAATCACGGCCTCGACATCGGCGCCAACGCCATCGGCGCCAGCACCAACTTCACCATCGGCGTGGCCGCCAACCCCGGCGTCCCCGACATCGAGCAGGAGCTGCGCCGCTTTTTCTACAAGGTCGAGGCAGGAGCCGAGTACGCCATCACCCAGCCGGTCTTCGACCTGCGCCTGCTGGAGATCTTCCTCAAGCGCATCGAGGGCCATCGCATCCCCGTCATCGCCGGCATCTGGCCCCTCACCAGCCTGCGCAACGCCGAGTTCATGAAGAACGACCTGCGCGTCTCCATGCCCGATGAGATCATGCAGCGCATGGCTCGCAGCGGCTCGCCAGACGCCGCCCGCCGCGAGGGCATCCTCATCGCCCAGGAGATGCTGGAAGCCGTGCGCCCCCTCGTCCAGGGCGTCCAGGTCAGCGCCCCCTTCGGTCGCTACGCCACCGCCGCCGAGGTCATCGCCTCGGTGCTGCCCAAACCTGCGTGAAACAGGCCTGAGCAGGGGTTCCATTTTTCTTCAGGCTGTTTGTTAAACCTCGAAGTTCTGTGATAAGCTGATTTGCTGTGCTTTGCCTGGGACAACATTCAGAAGTCATTGACCTGAGTCATTCTCCAACGTCAAGTGAGCCTTGATGACCGGCTGTTAACAACGGTGAGGTCTGAGGGCCGAGCAAAGGGGAGCAAATGAAAACCTACGTCACAGCGTCCATCCTTATTATTCTCGCACTCATCGCGATTGCCTGTGAGAATCTCTGGCCTAGCCAAAGTTGGCAGTTTGTGTACTTGACCAATTTTTCTAGTGCATTATTAGTTTCTGGCTTACTGACCGTGTTGTATCGGTTACTTCAGGAGAAACAGTCAGATAGTACACTACGACGTCTGATGCGCATTCACGACAGCATAGACGAGATGGGCTTGATTGAAATAGAAGCACATCATCAGGGCTATAATTTTACGAATCTCATAGAGCTTTCCGACCATCTTGTTGTTGTTATGAATGATGGATCACGATGGGTTGGGAACAACACAGTTGCTCTGCAAGTTCGTTTTAGCAAAGAGACTCTTACGGAGGTATTCACTGTGGACCCTGATTCAGCATTCGTTGATTGTCTCGCACACAAGACGTCTCTTACGGTCGACGATGTGAGACGGCGGATACATGATACGTGGAATAGGTTGGACCAAATATATCATCAATCGGAAAAGAGTGGGCGATTGAAAATCTACAGACTAAAGACATACCCCACACGCTCTTTGTTTTTGACGGAGAATACCCTTGTCGAGACTCCATATCAAATCGCGTCTGGCCGAATTAATATTCCTGCTTTCGTCTATCATAAGGTCGATGCACCTGATTGCTTGTACGAATTTGGTAAGCATGATGTCGATGCCATGCGGAAAGAAGCAATACTGGAAAAAGAGTATGGCGATTAGGTGCGCGCATGCCGGGCGCTTCCAGAGCCTGTCCCGATCGAAGCCCAATATTCCTAAGTTTTTTGGAACCTTGAGTACACTGATCGTACCCTCCGCAATCCTGTACAATCCCTAGTATTGCATCAAGGATATGTCGCCAATGGCCAACTTCGAAGAATCACTCAAGAAGCTCGAATCCATCGTCGATCAACTGGAAAAAGGCGACTTGGCCCTGGAGGAGTCACTCAAGCTCTTCGAGCAGGGCGTGGGCCTCTCCGCCGCCTGCAAGGCAGAGCTCGACGCCGCCGAGGGCAAGGTCCAGATGCTCGTCAAGCAGCGTGACGGCTCGCTCAAGCCAGAGCCCTTCCTGACAGAAAAGCCGTTCTGAGAACATTTTCACGGATAGTGTAAGTTCATGGGTGCCCCTCCCTCGCCGCGTTCTTGTTTTTGCGGCTAGGGTGGGGCACCTTGACCCTGTTCGCCAATTTTCAATATTTTCTAATGCTGCAACCAGGCCATAGGCCCGCCGTGTGCCTCGTTTCGATACAGACCCCACCCCCGGTCGCAGCAGAGGTGCGCCGCCCTGCTGCCAGGAGCGACCTTTGTCCAAAAATCCACAGCTTTGTGTCGCTTACGCTGAGAGCTTTCGTTGCATCGGCTCGGCTTGCGAGGACACCTGCTGCCAGGGTTGGGGTGTGCCCATCGACCTGGCAACCTATGAAAAGTACCAGAAACTCCCCGCCAGCCAGTTGCGTACGCTGATCGACGCCAGCATTCTGCGCATGCCAGAGGGCGCTCAGCCAGCCTGCTTTGCCAATATCCGCATGAACAGCGCTAGCCAGTGCCCCCTGCTCACTGCCGACCGCCTCTGCCGCATCCAGGCTGAGCTGGGCGAAGGGCTTCTCTCTCACTCCTGCGCCACCTACCCGCGCATCATTCATTCAATTGGGGGTATCCAGGAGATTGCGCTCACACTCTCCTGTCCGGAGGCCGCGCGGCTGGTTCTGCTTACGCCGGATTTGCATGCGCGGGAGCCGTTAGAATCTGACGCACAGGCCGGTGATTCGCTCGCCGGGGCGCCCGCTGTTGAGGGTTCTCCCTTGCTACTTCCCTGGTTTTGGCCCATACGGCGGGTAGTATTGGCGCTCATCGGCAATCGCGCTTACCCGCTCTGGCAACGGCTGTTTCTGCTGGGCATTTTTTGCCGCCGGCTGGACGCGATCAGAAGCGGCGAACTTACGCGGAGCGTTCCCGCTTTTCTCGGCGACTTTGAAGCCGCGGTCACCTCCGGATCCTTGCGGACGGCCATGGAGACCCTCCCGCTGGACTGCGCGGCACAATTGGACGTGGTGCTGCGGCTGGCTGGGATGATGCTGCACCGCACTAACATGAGGCCGCGTTTTGTGGAGTGTATCCAGGCCTTCACGGCGGGCATCGGCAACGGCCCCGGCGCAACTCTGGAGAGCCTTGCCGACCGCAGCGCCTACGCCCACGACCGCTACTATGCCCCCTTCTTTGATCGCCACCCGCACATCCTGGAGAACTACCTGGTCAACACCATCCTCCGCCTCCGCTTTCCATTTGGGACCGCGGGCACGCAGCTCTCCATGGCCCGTGAGTGTGCCCTGCTTACGGCTCAATTTGCGCTGCTCAAGGGATTGCTGATCGGCGTGGCCGGCTTCCAGTGCGAGGCCTTCTCCGCTAACCACGTCGTCCACACCGTCCAGGCCGCCAGCAAGCACTTCGAGCATCATCCGGAGTTTCATCCCCTGACCTATGAACTGCTGGTGGAAAGTCGGATGGACGGCGTGCGGGGTATGGCGATTCTGCTCCGCAACGCCGAGCCCACTACGCTCCGGCCCACAGTTCCGGGAATTTACGCTCCAGTTCCGCAGGATGGAAGAGATGCATCTACAAGCCTCTAGCTGTTAGCTGATTCCCTATTCCCTATTCCCTTTTCCCTGCCTTTTCGCCAGCCTCGCCAGCACGGCAATCTCCCGCAGAACCTGGCTGAGCGGACGCGCGGGCGTGCCCCATAGAACGGTTCCCGGCTTCACGCCCATGCCCTCGTTGGTGATGGTCTTGCCGCTCAGTACGCCCGCCTGGCCGCCGAGAATGACGCCGGGGCCGATGTGCGCGTGGTCGCCGATGCCCACTTGCCCGGCGATCACCGCGCCGTCGCCCACCGTGCACGAGCCGCTGATGCCCACCCCGGCTACCAGGATCACGTCCTCGCCGATCTCGCAGTTGTGGCCGACGTGGACCAGGTTGTCTAACTTCGTTCCCCGGCCAATTTTTGTTGCTTTGAGCGCGCCGCGGTCGATGGTGGTGTTGGCGCCGATCTCTACGTCGTCCTCAATAAGCAGCGTGCCCTGCTGCGGGAACTGCGTGTAAGCGCCGGTCTCCTCGTCGCGCACATAGCCGAAGCCGTCCGCGCCCAGCACCACCCCGGCATGAACAATAACGCGATTGCGCAGCGTGGTTCCCGGATAGAGCACGGCGCGAGGATAGATGCGGCACTCCTCGCCGATGCACACGCCCTCGCCAATCACTGCTCCAGCCTCGATTCGCGTTCCTGCGCCGATGCGCGCGTACTCTCCCACCACTGCGCAGGGGCCGATGGTGACATTTTCGCCCAGCTCCACATGCACGCCAACAACTGCGGCAGGATGCACCCCGGTTGCCGGCAGTGCGGGCTTGAGCAGCCCACCCGCTCGCGCAAACCACAACCGCGGCTGCTCGGCTTCGACGACACACTTCCCTTGCGGTAAATCCGCGGCGCACCCAGCCTTCAGCACCACCACGCCGGCCTTGCTGGCCAGCGCCTTGGCAGCCGATGCCGCATCCTCAGCAAAGATCAGTTCCGCGCATCCGGCCAGTTCCACGGAGTTCACGCCGTTCACCGGCCGCTTCGGGTCTCCCGCAACCAGCTTGCCGCCAAGAGCTTCAATCACTTCGCCCAGCTTCATGCGTCTCTCCTCAGTAGATCCCCGCCTCGCCCGCCGGGCGCGTCTTCCATCTCCGATGAATCCATAGCCACTGGTCAGGATAGCGCCGAATCCACGTCTCAATAGCGCTGGTGCACTTCTGCGTGGCGGCGATGATGTCAGCCTCTTCGTCCGCCGTCCGCTCGAATGCCAGTTGCGGGCCGAAGTGCAGCACGTAGCGCCGTTCCGCATCTTCCCACACCATGAACCCCGGCAGGACGGCAGCGCTGGTCTTGAGCGCCACGCGCGCCACTCCCGAGGCGGCGCAGGCCTGCTTCCCGAAGAAATTCACGAAGACCCCCTGCGGCGGGGTCATATTCGTGTCCATCAAAATTCCCACCGTCTCGCCCCTGCGCATGGCCGTTAGCAAGCCGCGCGCAAAATCATCCTTGGGCAGCACGCGGTTGCCGTGCAGGCAGCGGATGCCGTTCACAAACGCATCCAGCCGCCGGTTATCGAGTGGCCGCGCGACCATGCTCATCGGGTAGCCCATCAGCGAGTGATAAAAACTCGACAGTTCCCATGCGCCCATGTGGCCGGTGACGATCAGCACGCCTTTGCCGCGCGCCTTTGCCGCCAGGTAGTGGTCCAGCCCTTCGGTACGTATCCAGCCCTGCGTATTTTCCGCGGTATAGCGAGTCATGCGGCAGAACTCGACCAGTTGCCGCCCCAGCGAACGATAGACTCCGCGGAGCTCCGCTCTTCTACTTTTGGACGATAGCTCAGGGAAAGCTAATTCCAGGTTGCGCTGGCCCACGCGGCGCAGGCGGCTATGCAACATATACACGTTCCACGCCAGCACTCCGGCCATGCAGCGCGCCAGCCCTCGCGGTAGCCATCCCAGGGGACGCGCCACAGCCATGACCAGCCAGAACTCCAGCCTCTCTCGCATAAAGATAAAGTTTAGTCCCTCGGCGCCGTTTCCACGGCACAAAGAAAGCAGGGGCAGCCCGTTGCCGGACTGCCCCGCTCCTGCTCACTGCTTTGGAATTACTTGCGGCGTTTCGCCTCTATAAAATAATTCGCTACAGTCTTTACAAATTCCACTGCGCCCGGGGGAACATCGACGTTACCCTTGAGAACATACTCGAAATTCTGCGCCGAGCCGAAGTAGATTTCGGTGTCCTCCTGGTTCTGGCTCACGCGGGCGCCGTTCAAATTAACTCCGGCCAGAAGCCCTTTGCTGCGCGAGTAGGTTAACAATTCCGCGCTCAACTTCCAATCCGTTGAAGCTTCCGTGTTGCGGCCCACTGGCCCGGCTGAGGCGGCCGCCTCGGCTCCGAGCTTGAATTTGCTCTTCAGAAGATCCTGAAAGCCGCGTTCGTTGACGGCTACCAGCATGAGGTCAACTGACTGGACGCCGGCCTGAAAGCCGAACGAGCCGCCTTCCATGCGAATGAAAACCGGCGCGCTCCAGCCGTGGCCGGTGCGGCAGGTAACCACGCCCTGGCCATACAGCCCGCCTCCGAGAAACGCTCCCTTCTTCAATCCCGGAATCACGCCGACACAGGTAGCGCGTTCCAGGATGTTCATTGGAATGCTGTTGTCGGGAGTGGCCATGATCTGATCCATAACCAACTTGGATGCGTCGATGCGCGACTGCAGGTTCTCCCGCGTGGAGCCGGCAAAGGCTGCCGGTGAAAGCATCAAGCTCAGACAGATCAATGCAAGTGTCTTTTTCATTTTCTTTTCCTTTCCACCCCGCGGCTGCTCATCACGCGGGTTGTCGAGTTGTCCACGTCGGTCGTTTATCAGCCGCGCCGCACGGGCCGCCACGGCTCTCAAGCCTGCCATACACGGAATATCCGGGCTTTCCGCCTGGCCTGTAACTGCCACGGTATCCCCTCAGACAGCCTACAACATGCCAACCTGAACGTGCATCTGCTATCCCGGATAGCCTTCCGGCCGCCTCGCCGGGTATAACCCATGGCGCGGAAAAAAATCAAGGCCGGTGCGCCGGCCTTGATTCTTTGTGCAAGGAGGTAAAGGGGAAGCCTGGGAGGGCGGAATCTATAAAAACACTGAACTGGAGGCTTGTCGTAGAACTTGCTAAAAAAAGGAGTTCCCAGAATTCATTGAAAAACATGCGCCCTGGGAACTCCTATTCCCCAGATCTGCGTTGTTTCTGTTAATAATTCTGTGGAAAACTGTTTTAAGAGTATGGTCAATATCGCTCTAAACTGAAAATTATTTTTATCCCTTGACATTTCAATAAGATAGGACGCAAACCGGCAGCTTTTTCACACCTCTTCTGTCCGAAAACCGCGCCGCCGAGCAGCTTTGTCTTGATAATGTCGCCTAATTGCTGATCCAGGGGCCGAAAAGATCCTAAACCCTGGGAAGCACTATCCCCTTTTGTTTCTGATATTTACCCTTGCGGTCGGCATAGCTGACCTGGCAAGCCTCATCGGAGCGGAAAAACAAAATCTGGCACAGCCCCTCGTTCGCGTAGATCTTGGCTGGCAGAGGCGTGGTGTTGGAGATTTCCAGCGTCACAAATCCCTCCCACTCAGGCTCAAATGGCGTTACGTTCACAATGATTCCGCATCGCGCATAGGTCGACTTCCCCACGCAGATCGCCAATACATCCCTGGGGATACGAAAATATTCCACAGAACTGGCCAATGCAAACGAATTGGGCGGCACAATCACCGAATCGGCCTTAACGTCCACAAACGACTGTTCGTCAAAGGCCTTGGGGTCGATGATGGCGCTGTTCACATTGGTAAATATCTTGAATTCGTCGCTGACGCGCAGGTCATACCCGTACGATGAAAGCCCGTAGGAAATGACCCCGCTGGCCACCTGCTTCTCGCTGAAGGGCTCGATCATCCGGTGCTTCTGGGCCTGTTCCCGGATCCAACGGTCGCTCTGAATCGACATGCCTCTCCTGTCCCGGGGTATGCTCCCTCACCGGTTTGAGTTCGTTGCAGCTAGTGTCCTGGTCAGAAATACGCAGCACAAAAAATTGCTGTCATCCTGAGCGAACGGGGCCCCAGGCGTACTCTTCAGCCTGGGGGTGGTGAGTCGAAGGATCTGCGGTTGTTCTTCAATGAACTTCTGACTCAAAACACTAGGTTAGATTCAACACCATCCTACGGAAATTTTCAGCAAGTTTCAATGAATCCGGCATCCATCGGTAGTAAAAAAGGCTGCCAGACGGTCAACGGTGAGCTTTTCCCAGGGGGAAATCGGCTCCGTGCCCCATCCTTTCGCCTAATTCCTGGCGAAAAGGTGGGATGCCGTGAACCTCAAATAGCCTTGTTCTCTGCACAAAAAAAGCGGGCTTGGTTATTTCTTTGCATCCCAGTATTCCACAATCGCTCTAAATCCTGTAGCATCACTCTCGTGGGTCGTAGTACAGTCTATTCAGTTGCGCCAGTGAGGTACCCCTTTGATTAAGCAGGACATCGTCCATCATGTGATTGAACGTACGGGCCTGCCCCGCACCAAGGCGGAGGCGGCTGTGGATACGGTATTCGAGGGCCTCAAGCAGGCTTTGACCGCCGGCGAGCGCATTGAACTGCGCGGATTTGGCGTCTTCAGCGTGCGCGCCCGCAAAACAGGCATCGGCCGCAATCCCCGCACCGGCACCGAGGTCAGCATCACTCCCGGCAAAGCGGTCCGCTTCAAGCCCGGCAAGGAGCTGCACGCCTTGGAAACCGGCACGGCTGCCAAGTAAGAGCTGTAGAGCGGGGTTAGCGGCGTTCGCGGAGTTCGCAGCTCTGGACTCCAAACTGTCTGCAAGCCGCAGCATGTACGCTGCCTTGCTAATGCGGCTAGCCACGCTAGCTCCGCTAACTCCGCTATCTTTTCCGCCTTACATCAGCCGCAACGCATCCACGTCCACAATCAGGTTTCTGCGCGGAATCTGCGCGGCGTCGGCCTGCGCCAGCATCCCGCGCAGCGCCGCATTCAGCGCCTTGCGCGAAGCCGCCTTCAGAATCATGTGAAAGCGATAGACATTCTTGATGCGCGCGATGGGCGCGGTGCAGGGGCCCAGCACTCTTACCCCCTCCGGCGCTGCCGCCTGAAACCATTTGCCCAGCACCGCCGACCACCCCACAGCCTCTTCCAGCTTCGGCGACTGCACCAGCACGTTGGCCAGCACTCCAAACGGCGGATAGTGCATCCAGCGCCGGTATTTCAACTCGCGCTCCACAAAAGCGGCGTAGTCGTGCTTGCTCGCCGCTAAAATCGCGTAGTGCTCCGGGTAGTAGGTTTGCACCACCACCCGCCCCCGCAGCTCGCCGCGCCCCGCCCGCCCTGAAACCTGCGTCATCAACTGAAATACCCGCTCGGCGGCGCGAAAATCGGGCATGGACAGCGAGTGGTCGCAGCCCACCACCCCCACCAGCGTGACCCCGTGCACATCGTGCCCCTTGGCAATCATCTGCGTGCCCACCAGCAGGTTGATCTCGCCCGAGTGCAGCCGCGCCAGCAGCCGTTCCAGATCGCTGCGCCCGCGCACCGTGTCGCGGTCCATGCGCCCGATTCGCGCCATGGGGAAAATTTCCCCCAGCCGCTCCTCGCCCTGCTGCGAGCCCGCGCCTAGGTAGTAGAGGTGCTCGCTGTCGCACTTAGGGCAGCGCGCCGGCACCGTCCGCCGGAAGCCGCAATAGTGGCACTCCAGCCGCTGCCCTTCCCGCGCCTCGCCTGAATCCTCAATCTGCGCCTTATGGTGGGTCAGCGAGATGGCGCAGTTCTGGCACTCCAGCTTTTCCCCGCACGCCCGGCAGATCACCACAAACGAATAGCCGCGCCGGTTCAGCAGAATCAGCGCCTGCTCGCCCCTGTCTAGCGCCGCCTGCGTCTCGGCCACCAGCGCCCGGGAAAAAAGCTGCTCTTGCCCCGTCTCCTGAAACTCCCGCCGCATGTCGATCACTTCCACCACGGGCAGCGGGCGATTCATCACCCGGTCGTTCAGCTCAATCAGCTTATACTTGCCCGTGGCCGAGTTCTGCCAGCTCTCCAGCGACGGCGTCGCCGAGCCCATCACCGCCACCGCCCCTTCAATCTTGGCCCGCATCACCGCCACGTCGCGGGCGTTGTAGCGCGGCGTCTCCTCCTGCTTGTAGCTCTGGTCGTGCTCCTCGTCCACCAGAATCAGTCCCAGCTTTGGCGCGGGCGCAAAGATCGCCGAGCGCGTGCCCACCACAATCGGCGCCTCGCCCCGCCGGATGCGCCGCCACTGCTCGCTGCGCTCCTCAGGCGTCAGCGCCGAGTGCAGCAGCGCCACCTTCTGCCCAAAGGCCTCGTCCAGCAGCCCCACCATCTGCGGCGTCAGCCCAATCTCCGGAACCAGCAGAATCGACGACAAACCCCGGTCCAGCGCCCGCTGCATCGCCGCCAGATAAACCGCCGTCTTGCCCGATCCCGTCACCCCATGCAGCAAAAACGGCTGGAATCCCCCCAGCGCCGCCGCCAGCGAGGCCAGCGCATCTATCTGCGGCTCGTTGAGCCGCTGCGGCCCCGGCTGGCTCTGCACTCCGCCCAGGTGAAAGACCGCTGGCCGCTCATCGATCCTCACCAGCCCCCGCCTCACCAGCGTTTGCAGCGTGGACGAGGGCAGTTCCTTGCGCCGAAGTTCAGCCAGCGGCATCTCCCCGTCGCAGGCCGCCAACTCCGCCAGAATCGCCTGCTGCTTGGCCGTCAGTGCCGGCAGCCGCGCCTCCGGAATCAGCACCGCAAACCGCTCCATCCGCCGCGCATCGCGCTCCGCCGCCGCCGTCTCGCGCGCAATCCATTTCTTGCGCGTCAGCCCGGCCAGCACCGGCAGCGTGGCCGCCGTAGCCGTCCGCAGAGTCGATACTTTCACCGGCTCGCCCCCGGCCAGCCGCTCCAGCACCCGCCGCTCCAGATCCTGCTCCTCGGCAGAAAGTTTCCCTTTCCGCTTTAATCCTCCTTTGCGCAAGGGTATGGGTGCCCCAAGTCTCGCTTTTAAGACCTGGGAATCTGCATTTTTACTCTCTTCCGTGAAGGGTACGGGCTTCAGCCCGTACGTAAAATCCACCAAATCACCGGGGGCTTTAGCCCCTGCAGTTTGCTTTTCGGAAGTTTCCCCCATTCCTAGCGAGGGATCCCCCTCCACGCTCTTCGCCAGCACATCCCTTCCCAAATCCGTAATCCGGTAATAAACCGTCCGCCGCACCTCGGCCATCAGCGGCAACATTCCCCGCAGCACCTCGCCCAGCGGAGCCAAATAATACTGCGCCATCCACTCCGCCAGCGCCAGCAGGCTGTCGCTCAGCAACGGTTCATCGTCCAGCACCGCCTCGATAAACCGCATCTCAAACTCAGCCGGAGCCGTGACGTTCAGCCCCGTCACCACCCCAATCAGCTTTTCCTTGCGAAAGGGAACGATCACCCGCGCGCCCCTCTGCGGCAGTTGCCCCTCCCGCACCGCGTAGGTAAACAGGCGGTCCAGCGGCACAGGCAGCGCAACTTCGCAGTAGGCAGGCATGGCATCAGTTTAGGGGTTGCAGCCGCGCCTCACCGCCTGCCTGTGAAAATCGCCTCCATTCAGCATTTGCAATCCCGCCCGCAAGCCGTACAATTCCTGCAAATGACAACTCCAGCCTCCACGCCCGCCGCCCCGCCTCCCGCCGCCGATTCCGCTGCCGCTCCCGCCCCGGCCCCACCCCCGCTCCTCGCGCCCAACCCCACTCACCCCGTCACGCTGGCCATCGACATCGGCGGCTCGGGGCTCAAGGCCATGCTGCTGGACGCCGAAGGCAAATCCGCAAGCCAGCGGCTGCGCGTCGTCACCCCGCCCGTGCCCACGCCCGAGGTCGTGCTCGCCGCCCTCGATGAATTCCGCACGCCCTTTCCGGACTTCGACCGCGTCTCCCTCGGCTTTCCCGGCATCGTCAAGCGCGGCGTCACCATCCTTTCCGTCAACCTCCATCCTGACTGGTGCAACTTCCCCCTCCAGGACACTCTGGCCGAGCGCTGGAACAAGCCCGTCCGCGTGGGCAACGACGCTGACATCGCCGGTTACGGAGCCATACAGGGCCAGGGAGTCGAACTGGTCCTCACCCTGGGCACCGGCCTGGGCAGCGCCCTGTTCACCAACGGCCATCTCGTCCCCGGCCTGGAGCTGAGCCTCCATCCCTGGCGCAAGAAGGGCATGAATTACGAGGACTACCTCGGCCGCCGCGGCCTCGACAAGTACGGCAAGGCCCGCTGGAACGACTTCCTCGAAGCCGCCATCAAGCAAACCGAAATGCTCTTCAACTGGGACCACCTCTACCTGGGCGGCGGAAACACCAAAAAAATCCTCTTCAAGCCTGCCAAAAATGTCACCATCGTCTCCAACGAAACCGGCCTCCTCGGCGGCGTCTTCCTGTGGAAGGATCAGGGGTGAGGCGGGTAGCGAAGTTCATGGAGTGAATGAATCGGTTGGCCTTTACAATTGGTCTTTACAAACTACGGAAGAACGAAGTCCTTGTATCAGGGCACGACTCAAGGCATACAAAAAAATGCAACCACTGGAGTTCGAAGCGTCAGGGCACGACTTTAGTCGTGCCGCAAATGCAACAAGAGAGAGAAGCGGGCTTTAGCCCCTGAGGTGTGTATTTCGGCCATTTCCCCACATGCTCAGCCCTTTGCCGGCAGCTTCAGCCCCAGCTCTTTCATCGCAATCTGCAAATCCGCCCAGGCTTCCTTTTTCTGGCGCGGATCGCGCAGCAAATAGGCTGGATGATAGGTGACGACGAGCCTGGCCCCGCGCACGCCGTGCACCCGGCCGCGCAGCCCGGCCAGCGGCTGGCGCGTGCCTAGGAGCCACGTGGCCGCGGTCGCGCCCAGCGCCACCAGCACCTCCGGGCGCACCACGTCGATCTGGCGAAAGAGAAACGGCGAGCAGGTCGCACCCTCTTCCGGCTCGGGCACGCGGTTGTTCGGCGGGCGGCATTTGACCACGTTGGCGATGTACACCTCTTCGCGCTTCAATCCCATCGCCGCGATCATGTTGTTCAGTAGCTGCCCTGCCTTGCCCACGAAGGGCAGGCCTTGAGAGTCCTCGTCGGCGCCCGGGCCCTCGCCCACAAACATCAGCCGCGCCACCGGCGAGCCGTCGCCGAAAACCAGCTTGTTGCGGCCCTTGTGCAGCGCGCAGCGGGTACACTCGCCAAGTTCTTCGCGGATGAGTTGCATGGCGGCAGCGCGGTCAGCTGCGGGAACGGCAGCGGCAACTGCAGGGGCATTTGGAAATGGCTTTCGATGCGGAATAGTCGGCTCCTCCAATTGGAAGCTCTGCGGCGCGGACTCTGTTTGGGGCTCATCCAGCTCGGCGTTTATCCGAGCCATCAAATCAGGGTTCACGGGACGCCGGTAGAACTCCGTGAGGCCAAGATCGCGATAAAACCTGACGCGGTCCAGCAAGGCTTCGCGGGTTGCGGGATCGAGCGATTGCGCCAACGTCTTTACTCCACGGTCAAATGCCGGTCTCAACTACCCGCAGCTTCACTCTGTACAAAAGACGAAAGAGGCGGGAGAGACTAACCGGCCAGAATGGGTACGGCCGGACCATCGATCGCCGGCTTGACCACCGGCACATCGGCTTTGACGTAGGCGATCTTGCCCGCGTCGATCTCGTCCTGGGCAATGCGGCACGGCTTGGTGGATTGTGTGGGGACCAATGCGCGGGAGCCGCTCTGTATCTGGCGGGCACGGCGGGCAGCCACCATCACCTTGCGGTAGTTCGAGTCGAAACCGGTTTCAATCGTCATCGGAGTCCTCCTCAAAGTTCAATTGCCGCTGGCCCGTGGGATTCAGAATCCCGAAGGCCTCGAGCACGGGCTTCAGCCGCTCCTGGGAGTTGACCTGCAGGCATCCTGCGGCCACCTCCAGCACCCTGTGCGACCGATAGGCAATCGGCTCGGCGTTGCGATAGAAGCGTTCGGCCAGCACGATGGCCTCCAGTTGCGCCACCGCCCGGTCCAATATGTCATTGACCAGAATATAGCCGTATTCGCGATAATTCTCAATCTCCCGGCTGGCCTCGCCCAGCCGCCGGTAGACCTCTTCCTCGTTCACCACGCCTTCCGCGCGGCTGCGATTGCGCAGGCGGGTGCGCAGCACCTTGGGGTTGGGCGGCAAAACAAAGATGCTCACCGCCTCGGGCATGGAAGCACGCACCTGCGCCGCTCCCTGCACGTCGATGTCCAGCACCAGGTCGTGGCCCTCGCGGCGGGCCAGTTCTAGCGACGTGCGCGCCGTTCCGTAGTAGTTGCCGAAGACCTCGGCGTGCTCCAGAAACTGCCCCGCGGCCGCCATCCGTTCAAACTCTTCGCGGCTGACAAAGTGGTATTCGCGCCCGCTCTGCTCGGAGCCGCGTGGCAGGCGCGTTGTCCAGGAAACGGAAAACTCGATTCCCGTCAACTGCTTGCGCACCTCGTTCACCAGCGTGCTCTTGCCCGAGCCCGAAGGCGCCGAAATGATGAAGAGGATTCCCGCCATGATGCAATTATCCTCTAGTCAGCGGTCACTGACCACTGATCACTGTCCACTGTTCACTGACCACTGTTTTACTCTACGTTCTGAATCTGTTCGCGGGCCTTTTCGATCTCCGACTTCATGGCCAGTCCCAATTCGGTAATGCGGGTTCCTTTCCCGCCCGCGCCGCCGGTCTTGGAGAGCATGGTGTTGGCCTCGCGGTTCATCTCCTGCAGCAGGAAGTCGAGCTTCTTGCCCACTTCGCCGCCGCCGGCCAGCAGCTCGCGGAAGTGCCCGATGTGCGTCGTCATGCGCCCCAGCTCCTCGGCAATGTCGCTGCGCTCCACCAGCACGGCAACCTCCTCCAGCAGTCGTTGCCGGTTGAACTCCGGGCCGGTGACCGCCAGCAGCCGCTCGGTGAGCCGGGCCTGGTAGCGCTCTTCGACCTCGGGACGAATGGCAGCCACGCCCTCGGTAGCCTCCGCCAGCCGGTCCAGAGTGCCCCGCAGTATCGACTCCAGAGCCTCGCCCTCCCGCGCCCGCATGGTCTTCAACTGCTCCAGTAGCGGCCCTATCTCGCGCAGCGCGCTTTCCGTCAGCGTCATCTGCTCCTCGTCGCCGTTCGAGCGATTGTCGCCTTGCATTGCTCCGGGCAAGCGCAGAACGGCGTTCAGGTCGGGTTGTTGGCCGGTAAGTCCATGTTCCTCGCGCGCCGCCGCAAAGGCCGCCAGGTAGCTGTTCACCAGTTCCCTGTTATAGCCCGCTGTCTGCTCGCTGTTGCGATCGATGGAGAGCGTTAGATCCACGTGGCCGCGAACAAGCGTGTCCTTGATCGCCTTGCGCAGTTCCATCTCCAGCGCGTCCAGCCCCTGAGGCAGCCGCACCTGCACATCCAAAAATCGGTGGTTCACGCTCTTGACGCTGAGCGTGTAGCTGAGCTGGCCCTCGTTGGGAAGGGGCACGCGAACCTGCGCGCGCGCAAATCCGGTCATCGAATAAATCGGCATTTTCATCCTCGAACTACGGCCGTAACTTCTGGGTCCCTGCAGATTGAAGGGTACGGGCTCCAGATTGAAGGGTACGGGCTTCAGATTGAAGGGTACGGGCTTCAGATTGAAGGGTACGGGCTTCAGCCCGTACATCTACAGCATCAAAATCAGCGGGCTTTAGCCCCTGAGGGAATTCAATGCTCGGCATCCCCAAAAATTCATAGAGAACAGCATTTTCAACCAATCTTGCATCAATGGGATTCTGGCGAATGTAGTCCAAATGTCTCTTCCAGTCTTCTTCATCCCGAATGCGGTGATCGGTAAACCCCGGCTGCCAAATCTCTCCATTCCATTCCAACTCCCGCTTGGCCCTGAAAGAAAACCCGCCCTTGATTAGTTGGACAGACTTCTCAACCGATTCGAATGGAGTAATCAGCAAATGTAGATGGTCGGGCATGATGACATAGGCATGAAGCTTGTACCCGGTCCCATCGTAGTGGTTAAGTGTGGATAACATGAGTCTTTTCCATCGTTCAACGTGGAATAAAGACCGACGGCCTGCTGTTTGTGTCGAGACAAAGTAGGCGAATTCATTGCTCCGAACTGTTTCTCGGCTGGGACGCATTCCATTCCCTCAGGGGCTAAAGCCCCCGGCCAACTCCAGCATTTGATGTACGGGCTAAAGCCCGTACCCTTCACCTAAAGTCGTTCCCTATTTCCCAGTCCCGTTTCCATTACTCTCCGGCATGTCCATGAATTGCAGTTGGTAGAGCCGCTGATAGGTGCTGGATGCGCTCAGCAGGTCGTCATGGGACCCGATGGCGGTGATGCGCCCGTCTTCCAGCACCGCGATGCGATTGGCGCGGCGAATGGTTCCCAGCCGGTGTGCAATCACCAGCACGGTGCGATTCTCCATCAGGTTGGCCAGCGCCGCCTGCACTAGCGATTCGCTCTCGGCGTCCAGCGACGATGTGGCCTCATCGAGAATCAGAATCGGCGCGTTCTTCAGCAGGGCGCGAGCGATTGCCAGCCTCTGCCGCTCGCCGCCCGAGAGCCGGAAACCCTTCTCGCCGATCACCGTCGCGTAGCCCTGCGGCATGCCCAGAATAAAGTCGTGGGCCAGGGCGTTGCGCGCTGCTTCTTCCACCAGCTTCATGTGCGTGTCGGGCTGCCCGTAGGCGATGTTGTTGCGCACCGTGTCGTTAAACAGAATCGTCTCTTGCGTAACCTGGGCAACCTGGCGGCGCAGCGAGGCCAGGCTCAGGTCGCGTAGGTCGTGGCCGTCGATGAATATCCGCCCGCTGGTTACGTCAAAGAAGCGCGGAATAAGGTTGGCCAGCGTGGTTTTGCCCGCGCCGCTGGGGCCTACCAGCGCCAGCACCTCGCCGGCCTGCATCTCCAGATCTACGTTGTGCAGAATCTGGTGCTCGCCCTCCTCGGTGGAATAGGAGAAGCCCACGTTGTCGAACAAAATGGTTTTTTGAAAGCCCTTCAATACGGCCGGGTGCTGGCGCTCCTTCACGTCATCCTCGGCATCGAAGAAGCCGAAGATCGACATCGAGGCGCCCATGGCGCCCTGGAAGCTGTTGTAGAAGTAGGCGAACTTGCGCACCGGGTCGTAGAGCTTGAAAAGCAAAATAATAAATGCGCCGAACAAGCCCATGGTCATGCGATGGTGGAGTATTTCATTGCGCCCGATAAACAGCATCATGGCAATGGCCACCGCGCCGATCGAATCCATCAGCGGCGAGCTGATGGACTGAATGCGCACGCTGCGCAGGTTGGCGCGGAACAGGCGCCTGGCCGCTTTCCTGAAGCGCAAAATCTCCCACACTTCGGTGTTGAAGGCCTTCACAATCCGGTTTCCGGTCACCGTTTCATGCAATATGTTTTGAATTTCGGCCAGCTTGTCCTGGCCGGTGCGGGTGCGTGTGCGGACCTCGCTGCCGATCTTGCGCGCCGAGGTAACGACGACAGGGATAAAAAGCACCAGCGCCCAGCTTAGATTTCCTCCGAGCTTGATGACGAACACCAGCCCGACAACAAAGGTGAAGAACTGCTGCAAGAATTCGCTGATGACTGTGCTGACCGCCACCTGCACGCGGTCCACGTCGTTGATCAGCGTGGAGAGAATGGTGCCCGTGGCGTGCTTGTGAAAGAAACTTGTGGAACGCCGCAGTGTGGCTTCGTAGAGGTCGTTGCGCAGATCCATGATGGTGCTGAAGCCGGCGTAGTTCACCAGGTAAGTGCCCGTGTAGTCGCACAGGCCTTTGGTCAGCGTAGCAACAATCAGAGCGAAGGCCACCACATCCCATGCGTTGTGGATGTGCAGAAAATGGGGAATCAGAAGCCGCAGGTCGATGTGCCATGGGCTATTGGCTATACCCAGTGTGATGGGACCTTCGGGCGCGTCCGGCTTCAGAACCTGGTCGAAGATCGGCTGGAGTAAGAGAATGCGAAAGGTGTCCAGTGCGCCCACCATGGCAAGCAGCACCACGCCGGGCAGCATTTGCAGCCAGTAGGGAAGTCCATAGCGCAGCAGACGCAGATAACTTTTCATGCCGGTCGACCCGCTTGGCGGACACAAGAGTCCATCCCAGCATTATATCTGGACCACACGGCTGGCATTCAGCAACAATTCAACTCCGGGAACATTTAGAATAGTCCTTGACGTATATTCATTGTCCTGCGCCGGCTTGCCGGCGGGAAAGCGCGCTCTCATCCCTATGCAACGCTGGTCAAAACTCTTCATTCCCACGCTTCGCGAGGCCCCGGCAGACGCCGAAGTGGCCAGCCACCGCTTCCTCGTCCGCTCCGGCTACATCCGCCAGCTCGGCGCGGGCATCTACAGCTACCTCTTTCTTGGGGCACGCTCCATCAACAAGATCATCGCCATCGTGCGCGAGGAGATGGACCGCATCGGCCAGGAGTTCTATCTGCCGGCCATTCATCCGCGCGAGGTGTGGGAGGAGAGCGGCCGCTGGACAACCATGGGCGACACCATGTTCCGCCTCAAGGATCGCAAGGGCGCGGAGCTTTGCCTGGGCATGACCCACGAGGAGATCATGACCTCCATCGCCCGCAGCGAGCTGCGCAGCTACAAGCAGTTGCCGCAGATTTGGTACCAGATTCAAACCAAGTTTCGCGACGAACCACGCCCCAAGTCGGGTTTGCTCCGTGTGCGCCAGTTCATCATGAAGGACGCTTACTCCTTCGACATCGACAAGGCCGGCCTGGACAAGAGCTTCGATCTGCACGATGCGGTCTATCGCCGGATTTTCACCCGTTGCGGGCTGAAGTTCGTCGCCGTCGAAGCCGATTCCGGTTCCATGGGCGGCTCGCAGTCGCAGGAGTTCATGGTCTACACCGACGCCGGCGAGGACCTGATCGCCAGTTGCCCAGTCTGCCATTACGCGGCCAATCTCGAAAAGGCCACTTCCCTCCTGGAGCCGGTCGTCGAGATGCAGCCGACCGGCGACGGCAAGCCGGAACTGATTCACACTCCTGGCATGGGTGCGATTGCCGATATTGCGGCCTACCTGAAGATGAGCCCTTCCAATGACATCAGATGTGTGGCCTGTATGGCTTCGATTCCTTCGATTCAAGGAGTGGAACCTGGAGCGGCTGGTGGTTCACATTTGGCAGTTGCAGCGTTTTTACGCGGTGATCATACGGTCAACGAAACTAAACTGATCGGCGTTCTCAACAATTACCTGAAATCTCACGGGCCAGCTTCACGATCAGTAAGCGAACTGCGTTTTATGAACGACGATGAACTGCTGCGTTATTTTAACGGGCCGGCTGGATATTTGGGTCCAGTTGGACTTGAGTCATCGATGAAGGCAGGCTTGGTAGTGGTTATCGACAAGTCTCTCGAAGGCCGCAAGAACATGGTTTGCGGCGCAAACAAGCTCGACTACCACCTGCGCAACGTCGTGCCTGGCCGCGACTTCTCCTGGACCCTCCTGGCCGATATTCGCAGCGTCAACGAGGGCGAAGCCTGCCCCAAGCCCGCCTGCAACGGCAAGCTGGTCGTCGGCAAGGCGGTCGAGGTCGGCCACATCTTCAAGCTGGGCTACAAGTACTCCGAGTCCATGGGCGCGCGCGTGCTCGACGAAAACGGCAAGGAAGTTACGCCCATCATGGGCAGCTACGGCATCGGCATCGAGCGCATCCTCACCGCGGCCGTCGAGCAGTCCAACGACAAGAACGGCTTCTGGCTACCCGCCTCGATTGCCCCCTTCACGGTGGTGGTCACGGTCACCAATATGACCGACGCCTTGCTCCGTGAAACCGGTGAAAAACTTGCCCGGGAGCTTGAAGCCGCTGGCCTCGACGTGCTTCTTGATGACAGAGACGAGCGTGCCGGCGTCAAATTTAAAGACGCTGACCTGGTGGGCATTCCCTACCGCATCAACGTGGGCAGGAAAGCCGCCGAGGGCAACGTCGAGTTGGTGACGCGCGCAACGACAACCAGCGTGGACGTCGCGTTGCCGGATGTGGTCGCGCTGGTCAAGCAGCGCGTGGCGGAAGAACAGCTTTTAGCTGTTAGCTGCTAGCCTTGAGCTTTTCTCTTGCATTAATGGCTGCGGTTTGTCACAAAGATTTTTCCCGGAACGGAAGAGCTAGCGGCTAGAAGCTAGCGGCTAGAAGCTAAATTTCAAGGAGCGGCAATGGCGTTGAAGATCAGGTTTCAAATGCCCAGTGGTAAGCATCCTTGGCTAACCATGCTGTTGCGGCTCGGGCTGGTGGTCTTTGCGGCCACGGCGCTGGTGTTTTTTTCCGTCTTCGGCTATTTCTACATTGCTTATAAGCATGTTGTGGACGACCGCCTGAAGCAGCCGATCTTTGCCAACACCGCCAAAATCTATGCCGCGCCGCGCGAGGTGCGCCCCGGGCAAAAGCTTCCCGTGCGGCTTATCGCCAACGAGTTGCGCCAGGCCGGCTACTCGCCCGATGGCGCCTCGCAGACCTCCGAGCTGGGAACCTACAAGGAGGGCGTGCAAACCATCACCGTGCGCCCCGGCCCGCAGTCCTTTCACGCGCAGGACAGCGCTCTGATCCGCGTCAGCGCGGGGGTTGTGGATTCGATCACCGACGACCACGGCCAGCAGCTTTCCAGTTATGAGCTGGAACCGCTGCTCATCACTGGCCTCAGCGACGACGTCAACCGCACCAAGCGCCGCCTGCTCGCCTACAACGAGATTCCACCCAATCTGGTGCAGGCCGTGCTGGCCATCGAGGATCGCCGCTTCTTCGAGCACAGCGGCGTGGACTACATCCGCATCTTCGGAGCCATTCGTAACGATCTCACGCCGGGGCGCCGTTATGTCGAGGGCGGCTCCACGTTGACCATGCAGTTGGCGCGCGGCTTGCTGCTCACGCCGGAAAAGCGCATCAAGCGCAAGATCATCGAGATCGTCATCACCTTCCAGCTTGAACACCGCTTCACCAAGCAGCAGATCCTGGAGATGTACGCCAACCAGGTTCCTTTAGGTCAGCGCGGCAGCTTCTCCATCGACGGCTTCGGCGAGGCTTCGCAGGCCTTCTTCGGCAAGGAGGTAAGCCAGCTCGATCTGGCCGAGTGCGCTCTGCTGGCCGGCATCATCCAGAGTCCCAGCCGGCTGAATCCCTTTCGTCATGCCGACCGCGCCATCGAGCGCCGCAATCTCGTCCTCGATTCCATGGTGGAAACCGGCGCCATCACCAAGAGCCAGGCGGAGAAAGCCAAGTCTGAGCCGCTGCACCTCGTTCCCGGCAGCGTGGACGCCAGCGAGGCGCCCTACTTCGTTGACCTGGTGCACGATCAGTTGGTGCAGAGACTCGGAGATCGCGACTTCAATCGCGAAAGCCTGCGCATCTACACCTCGCTCGACCCTGACCTGCAGCGCCTGGCCACGACCGCGGTTGAATCCACCATTCACATTGTTGACGAAAAAGTAGACAAGCTGCACGCCCACGAGAAGAAGCTGGGCCTGAGCTACATCTATCCGCAGGTGGCCCTGGTGGCGCTCAATCCGCATACCGGCCAGGTGCTGGCGCTGGTCGGCGGGCGCAGCTATGGCAACTCGCAATTAAATCACGCCGTGGCCAAGCGCCCCACCGGCTCCATCTTCAAGCCCTTCGTCTATGCTTCGGCCTTTGCCACGGCCGCCGAGGGCACCATCCTGCCCGGCCAAACCAGGCTCTTCTCCCCGCTGACCATTCTGAAGGACGAGCAAACCACCTACGGAGCGGGCACGGAATACGAGTACACGCCGAAGAACTTTGAAGACGAGTATTTTGGCCCGGTGATAGCGCGCTTAGCCCTGATGCGCTCGCTCAACAACGCCACCATCAGCCTGGCCTCCATGGTGGGCTTTGACCGCGTAGCCCAACTGGCCCGCGACGCCGGCATCAAGGGCGTGCTGGGAACACCCTCCATGGCTATCGGCTCCTATGATGCCACGCCGCTCGACATGGCCGGCGCTTACACCATCTTTGCTAACGGCGGCATGCACCTGGATCCCTGGATGCTGGCCAGCGTCCGCACCACCACCGGTGACGTCATCACCGACTACTCGCCCGCGTCAAAGCAGCTTCTTGACCCCCGCGTCGCTTATCTCACCGTCAGCATGATGGAGAACGTGCTACATTCCGACGTCACCGGCACCGGAACCGGCGCTGAGGTGCGCAACATGGGATTTCTCGCTCCTGCCGCCGGCAAAACCGGCACCGACCATGATGCATGGTTTGCCGGCTTCACCTCCAACCTGTTGTGCATCGTCTGGGTGGGCAACGACGACTACACCGATATCAAACTGCAAGGCGCGCAGGCTGCCGCGCCCATCTGGGCCGAGTTCATGAAGAATGCCGTCCAGTTGCCGCAGTACTCTGACACCAACGAGTTCACGCCGCCCGAGGGCATCGACATTGTGGCCATCGACAAGAACAGCCTCCTGCTCAGCGACGCCACCTGCCCGGTGAGCTTCAATGCCGCCTTCCTGGCCGGCACCGCGCCCACGGAGACCTGCGACCACCCCGCCGAGCACCGCAATCTATTTGAAAAAATCTTCGGCGTCGGCAAAAACTGAAACGTGAGGCATAGCAATCCCAGCATCCATTCTTTCGTTCCGGCTCCCTGAGGTAGTTCTGATTAAGTCGATGTTTTGAAAGGGATCGGCTTTACAGCTTGCGGAAAAATGCATAGGTTGGAGCAAGAAGTGTCAGGGCACGGCTTTACAGATCGCGGAAAATGCATAGGTTGGAGCAAGAAGTGTCAGGGCACGGCTTTAGCCGTGCCGCAAAATACCCAAGAAAACTGAGGGCTTTAGCCCCTGAGCGATGCTTTGCACGGGCTGAATGGCATTTGTGAGATGGCTTCTAGTCCCTAGTCCCTAGTCCCTATTCCCTAGTCCCTATTCCCTATTCCCTATTCTCTAGTCCCTAGTCCCTAGTCCCTGGTCCCTAGTCCCTATTCCCTATTCCCTATTCCCTAGTCCCTAATCCCTAGTCCCTGCCGGGGTCCCCAACGAGTGATCTTTGCTCGTTGGGGTGGCTATTCCCTGCTCTTCCACTGCCTCACCAGGTCCTCAGCCGCTTCTGCCCACTCCGGAAACTCAAACGTGAATCCCGCCTCCAGAAGCCGTCCGGGAACGGCGCGGCAACTCTGCAAAACCAACTCCGGCTCGGTGCGCAGAAAAATCGCGCCGAGCTTGATTGCCAGCGATGGCGCGGGCAATCCGTTGGGCACATCCCATGCCCAGCGCAACACCGTCATGAAATCTCGATTGCTCAACGGATTGGGCGCAACCAGGTTGACCGGCCCGTCCAGATCTTCACGTTCTACCAGAAACTCCACCGCCCGCGCATAGTCGGCCTCGTGTATCCAGCAGACAAACTGGCGTCCGTTGCCCTGCGTGCCTCCCAGGCCCATCCTCACCAGGTTCGACAGCACGCCAAACGCGCTCCCGGCCGTAGGACTCAGAACGACTGCGCTGCGCAGAGCCACTTTGCGCGTCCTAGGCGTCTCCGCGCTGAAAAATGCAGCCTCCCAGTCCCGGGCCACGCGAGCAGAAAAACCCTTGCGCTCCGCCCATCGCTCCGTTGATTTTCTTGTGAAGGGTACGGGCTTTAGCCCGTACATCATTTCCCTGGAATCTTCCGCGGCTTTAGCCCCTGAGGGATTCTGCTCATCCCCGCCCAGCTCGCCCGTTTCATCCACCGGCAGATCAACCCCATCTTCATCTAGCATGCGCCTGTATATTGTGGCCGCCGAGGCGTTCATCCACACCCGCGGCGGCTGGCTCAGCCCGGCCATCACCTTGCCCAGCAGCCGCGTGCTTTTCACTCGCGACTCATAAATCGCCTCGCGGTTCGCCGCATTGGATCGGCAATTCACGCTGCGCCCCGCCAGGTTGATGCAAACGTCGGCCCCATCCAGGTATTCGGTCCATGGGCCAATCTCCTCCGCGTCCCAGTGAACCGTCTGCCATTGCGCCGTATACGGGCCGCGGGTCAGCACCGTCACCTGGTGGCCGCGCTCGGTAAAAGAACGCGCCAGCGCCAGGCCCACCTGCCCGCTGCCACCGGGTAGCACAATGCGGAGCGGGCGAAAAATGCGCGGTGTGGCGGGAGCAATCGTGACCATAGGTTCAGCTTACGGCTTCAGACCAGTGACCTGTTCCTTTCGGAAGCAAATTCAGCAGCAGGTTTCCAGGACATCGTTTCTTCACGGTAGTCTGCCAGTTATTTCAGCGGTCCGCTCTTCTCCGGATTGAGCGCCTCCGTCCAATCCGCCGGCGAATCCACAATCACATCCGGGGGATTTTTGGACAGGCTCTCTGGCGCAAGCCCGAAGGTGCAGCCGATGCACCACGCTCCGCCATTCCGCGCCGTCTCCACGTCCACCTGGCTGTCGCCGATCACCACCGTCTCATCCGGCTCTGCGCTGGCCTCGCTCATCAGCGTCCGCAATCCCTCCGGATCGGGCTTCTTGGTCTGAAAACTGTTGCCGCCGTAGATGTTCAGAAAGTAGGGTGCCAGGCCCAGCGCCGTGCAGATGTCCCGCGCCGGGCGAACCGGCTTGTTGGTCAGCACCGCCATCGCCCGCGCCTGCCCGTCCGGCAGGTCGTGCAACTGTTTCAGCGCCGCCAGCGCCTCCAGAACCCCATCGTAGGCGTAGGTAAAGTCGAGCTTGTGCTCGCGATAGTAATCCAGAAAATACTTGTGAGCCTGGGCCAGAAAATCCTCGTCCGTTACCTCGCCGTCCGCCGCCGCAAACGACCGCCGCACCAGCACCATCGCCCCGTTGCCGATGAAGCCCGCGATGGTCTCATCCGCCAGCGGCTTGCGGCCAAATCGGCTCAGGGTTGCATTCACGCTGTTGCACAAGTCCTGCGCGGAGTCGATCAGCGTGCCGTCCAGATCGAAGACCAGCAGTTTCAGCCGTGCCACCGGAATGGGGTGAAGAATGCGAACCATGTTTTTAGTGTCCTGAGTCAGAAATACGCAGCACAATAATTGCTGTCATCCTGAGTGATAGAAGCGCAGCACCAAAACAGCTTGTCATCCTGAGCGAACGGGGCCCCAGGCGTACTCTTCAGCCTGGGGGTGGTGAGTCGAAGGATCTGCGGTTGTTCTTCAATGAACTTCTGACTCACCATTCTAGTGTAAAGGTCCCGATGAATCTGGCTCCCATTCGCTTTTCTCTGCTACTCGGCCGTCGTCCGATTCTGCAAGGCCTTCGCCGGCTTCTTCCGCCTGATACGCCCGCTTCCTCATATCTACAACGATCGTCTCCGCGAGCCGGTCCTGCGCGCACATCCGGTTACGATCCCAGAAGTACTGCAAAAATCCCACACCTAACTCAAGCACCGCGGCGCCATACCCCAGCGCTCGCTCAAAGGACTGCCACAACCCCATTCGCTCGTCGGTCAGCGAGACAATCTTTGTCCGCGCGATCCACTTGCCGGGAGTCCGGCCATTGCCAAAGTAGGTGAACAGCCCCCAGTAAAGGAGCATCACAATAATATTTCCCGGTTCGTGGTAATCGAAGCTGGCGGTAAAATTCTCTTGATGAAGCACAAAGCGCCGCCATGCATACTCTGACGGCCCCCAAATCGCCACGGCAAGGGCAAGATCGATCCAATGTCCCAGCCATCTCTGCCAGAAAAATGCCAGCGGCAGCCCGTTCAGCGCCTCCATCCGCGCGCTTTCATGAGCCTGAAATCTTCGTCTTTCCTTTTTCTGCTTCTCGCTCATGGCTCACATCATAACTGATCCTTATCAATGCACCCTAACATCGCCCGAATCGGTTTGACCCGAACCGCCGGCCCGCCGCCATTGCCCTTCATTCCCCTTGGCTTCGGGTGCGATGATAAAGATAGAATCCGGCGCGCGGCCATCGTGCCACCCACAAAGGAGCTTTTTCGTGAAAAAGCAATTCGCCATTCTCGCGGTGTTCTCTGCCGTCCTTCTTTCTTCTGGTTGCATGGTTGCCCAGCCGCCGGCGGTGCCTACGCCCGCCGCCCACCAGCCTGCAGCGCATTCTCCCAGTCGAATGAGCGTCTACGCCCCCGCCGAGCGCATCACCAACTTCGACGCCCTCAAAATCCAGCTCAGGCAGTACCACGAATGTACCTGCGCGTGCGGCTGCTATGCCAAGGATCTGGATCATCAGGCGGATCGAGCCATCGCTGTCCTGCGTGTCCGCGCCGCCCATCGCCGCCCACAGGAAAAACTGGCGCTGGTACTGGACATCGACGAGACCGCGCTCTCCAACTACGAGGAGATGGTTAAGGCCGACTTCGCCTACGACAGCGCCGTCTTCCACTCCTGGATCAAGGAAGCCAAAGCTCCCGCCATTCCCGGCACCTTGAGGCTTTCTCAGGAGGCCCAGAAGCTGGGCGTCAGCGTCTTCTTCATTACTGGCCGTGCCGAATCCGAGCGCGAGGCCACCGAGCGTAACCTCCGCGAGCAGGGCTATCAAAACTGGCAGCAGTTGTTGATGCGTTCTCCCGAGCAAACCTCCGCCCCGATGTATGTCTTCAAGTCCGGCGCGCGCGCCGCCATTGCCGCGCAGGGCTACCGCATCGTGCTCAATGTTGGCGACCAGTGGAGCGATGACAAAGGCGATCCCCAGTCAGAGTTCTTCGTAAAATATCCTGACCCCTACTATTTCATTCCCTAGGGCGTTTTTATAAACCTGCTTTGTATCAGGGCAGGACTTCACAGCTTACGGAAAAATGCAAATGGTGGTGCAAGAAGTATCAGGGCACGACTTCAGTCGTGCCGTAAATGCCGCAAAATCAACGCGGGCTTTAGCCCCTGAAGGAATGTCCGTCGTGGATTTAGTCTGAATCAGAGATTCCCTAAGCTAAGTGCATTCAGGGAAAAAACATCAACGCAAAAAAACGGCGAGGCCTCAACAGAATGTGAGATCCTCGCCAGAGGAGCATGTCAGCGTGCCGGATCCGTTGCCCGGCTCAAGCAACTGTCAGCTGTTAGTGAATGCGTATATCTCCCGAGCCGGTCTCGATGCGTACCGTAGGCCCGCCGCTATTCAGCTTGCCAACCACATGGTGACGGTTCAACTCGCCCTGCATCAATATCTCTCGGTCGGAGTGGATGCTGCCTGAACCCGTCTCGGCGTTGATGATGATTCCAATGTTGCCCGGCCAAAGATCCACGTTGCCCGAGCCGGTCTCCAATTTCCAGTCCGTAGTCGGCATTCCGCCCACGTTGATGTTTCCCGACCCCGTCCCGGCCTTCAGGCCGCCGCGCAGGTTACGCAACTCCATGTTGCCCGAACCGGTCTCTGCCTTCACGTCGCCCTCGCCCGTCTGCTCCGCGTAGATGTTGCCCGAGCCGGTCTCAGCCGAGAATCCGTTGTGCAGTCCTGTGGCGTGAATGTTGCCCGAGCCCGTGCCCAGCTTCGCTTTCTCGCCCACGCCCTCCACCGTAATATCGCCCGAGCCCGTGCCCGCCTCCAGCAGTGCATTCTCCGGCGCCTGAATCTCGTAGTCAATGCTGATGTTGTGCAGGTTCTCGTGATGCCTGCCGATGTGCACAAAGTTGCCCGCCTGCTCAATCGGCGGGTTGGCCGCAATCTCCTTGGCCCGCTCCTCGCTCGCGCCCCAGCCAACCTTCACCTTGCCGATGACGTGTACCTGGTTGCCCGCGCCGCGCGTCAGGTGTATGTTCCCCGAACCGGTCCCAACCGATAGGTCAACCTGCCCGTTCACCGTAAGCGTGCGCTCAAACGTATACTCTGAAGCCAGCGCCGTGCTCGCCGCCAGCCCTAATGCCGCTGCTGCCAGAAGAAGTCTTTTCATCGTTTGCCTCGCCTTTCAGAAATCAGTGCCCAGGAATTATCAAATCAGAAACCGTGTAAAACAGCCCACAAACTCAGACGGCGGCATTCGGCATTCGTCAACCACACCACTCCGGCCATCCTCCGTCCCTCGCTCTTTCTTCCATACGTACGACACGGAAGCTTGGTTCCCGGTTGCAAAAAGTGGCGTAGGGGTTTCTGATCCCTGATCTCTGATCCCTACTCCCTGGTCCCTATTCCCTGCTTGATGCTATCCTCACATCCGATGATGCCTGGTCTCTCTCTGCTCCAATACGTCGCCGTAGGCCTGCTCATCTTGGCCAACGCCTTCTTTGTGGCCGCCGAGTTCGCCCTGGTCTCCCTGCGCGATACCCGCATCGAGCAGTTGCTCGCCTCCGGCATCCCCGGCACCCGCGCCGTCCGCCGCCTGCAGCGCGATCTGGACGACTTTCTCCCCGCCGTTCAGCTCGGCGTCACCCTCTGCTCCCTGGCCCTGGGCTGGATCGGCGAGCCTCTAGCCGCCTCCACCCTCATGAGCTGGATAAGCGCGCTGCCCTTCGCCCAGGCCCACGCCCTCCTCTACGCCCACATCATCGCCGTCACCCTCGGCTTCGCCCTCATCACCTACTTCCACGTGGTGGTCGGCGAACTGGTGCCCAAATCCCTCGCCCTGCGCCGTGCTGAAGCCCTCGCCGTCGCCGTTGCTCCGCCCATGCTGGTCTTCATGACGCTGGCCCGCCCCGCCGTCCGCCTGCTCAAAAACTCCGCCGCCGTCATCCTGCGCGGCTTCGACATTCCCATGACCGAGCGCGCCCAGGTCCACTCCCCCGAGGAGCTCAAGCTCATCGCCACCGCCGCTCGCCGCCTCGGCCTTCTGCCCCGCTTCCAGGAGACGCTCATCCACCGCGCCCTCGAATTGGAAGACGTGCCCGTCCGCGAGATCATGACCCCGCGCCAGAAGATCTTTTCCCTGCCCTCCGACCTCGCCGTCGAAGCCGCCACCGCCCAGGTCCTCGAGCACATGCGCTCCCGCGTCCCCGTCTACGACGAATCCCGCGGCCCCGAGCACATCGTCGGCGTCGTCTACTCCAAAGACCTCGCCCGCATCATGTTCTCCCGCTCGGGTGCCACTCCCTCCCCGACTGTCATCCTGAGCGAAGCGGAGCGGAGTCGAAGGACCTGCGTTTCGGATGTTTCTGAGTCGCAAAAGATGGGTGCCCCAGGTTTGAAGGGTACGGGCTTTAGCCCGTACATTAACCAGCCAATAAAACCGGTGGCTTTAGCCCCTGAGGGAAATCACGACCTCACCCTCCGCCAAATCATGCGCGACATCCTCGTCGTCCCCGAGACCAAATCCGTTCTCGATCTCCTCCGCGACCTCCAGCAGCGCCGCCGCCAAATCGCCATCGTGGTCGACGAGTACGGCTCCACGGTCGGCCTGGTCACCGCTGAGGACGCCATCGAGCAGCTTACCGGCGAATTGGAAGACGAGTTCGACTTCCCCACCCTCCCCGTCCTCCCCGCCGCCGGCGGAGCAGTGCTGATGGACGGCGGCCTCAACCTCCGCGACCTCGAAACCCAGATGCAATGGGACCTGCCCCGCGAAGGCGGCATAGAAACCCTCGCCGGCTTCGTCTTGATGCGCCTCGGCCACATCCCCAAAGTCGGCGAGTCCACCATCTACGAAGGCCGCCGCCTCACCGTCGTCGAAATGGACAACCGCCGCATCGCCAAAATCCGCGTCGAGCCGGTCGAAGAAGCGTCGCCGCCCACGGGCAAATGATCCCATTCAACCCGTTAACTCGCTAACTTGCTATCCCGCGAAGCGGGGCTAACTTGCTGCTTTTGTCAGGGCAATAACTAACTTGACTCATCAATTGTGGGGGGCATATGATTAAGCCCACCCAAGAGGTGAATATGGCAAAGCGTGTTGATCTTGATGCAATGATCCCCCGCGAGGATTTCGCAATTGAACAGCAGCCTTATACTTTAGACCTAATGAGTGATTTTCCGATTCGACATTTGGAAATGGAGGCACCAGTTCGCAAATTGCTACGTAAACCGGACTTTCAACGGGAAACAAATCATTGGACTCCGGAGCAAGTTGCCACATTCATTGAAAGTTTTGTCGATAGCGAGGTGATTCCATCGCTCATTTTATGGAAAGCTCCTCGCTATATCTTTGTCATTGACGGAGGACATCGTTTAAGTGCATTGCGGGCTTGGATGGAGAATGATTATGGGGACCAGAAAATCTCGCAGGAGTTCTACAAATCTGAGATTTCTGTCGTCCAGAAAGAAAGGGCTATACGCACTAGAAAATTGGTTGAGGAACGAGTAGGCCGTTACACTGACCTCATTAAATCCGTGGATTCATCTTCAGTCCCCGAGAAAAATAGAACGCGTGCCCAGGTTTTGGCAACCCGAGCATTAGCATTGCAATGGATTACTGGTGATGCCAAGGTCGCGGAGTCGTCGTTTTTCAAAATCAACTCTCAAGGTACTCCGTTGGACGATACGGAAAAGTTATTGATTAGCAATCGCCATAAACCAATCGCGATCAGTGCGCGAGCGATATTACGCGCAGGAACAGGTCACAAATATTGGTCGGCATTTACTCCTGAATATATTAAGAGAATTGAAAATGTCACGTCTGCATTTCACGAGAAAATTTTCAAGCCAGAGGCAACCGAACCGCTAAAGACGCTTGAGCTGCCTTTAGGTGGATCGGTATCCCCTGTTGACGCTCTCGGACTTTTGATTGATTTTCTTACCATTTCGGGGACCAGAGATAAGAATGGAAAGGCTATTGACAAATACGAAGACGACAAAGATGGTTCCCTCACGGTTAGTGTTCTAAAGAATGGTCTTCAGGTATTGAATCGTATGGCTGGAAACCAGGCTGCTAGCCTTGGTTTGCATCCGGCAGTTTATTTCTACAACGAAAGAGGAAAATATAGCCGCTTTTTATTTCTTGGGATGACGGCGGTCATACAAGAAAAACTCAGAAATAATGATTCAGGTTTCTTTAAAGACTTTACCACTGCTCGAAGACGCCTTGAGCAATTTTTAGTAGATAACAAATCGCTCATAGGGATCATCCTTCAGAATCTCAGCAAAGGTCAACGTGTACCCAAAATGAAGGATCTATTCGAATTTTTGGTAGCAGAATTGAAGGATCCAAAGAAGGAAATCAAGCTTGAAGATGCTATTGCGCGTCTTGGACTGCGGGGACGTATATTGGATGTGAATGTCATTCAGACCACGCCGCATATTTCGGACGATACCAAGTCGATGGTTTATGTGAAAGAGGCCATTCAGAATGCGCTTCGGTGTCCGGTTTGCGGTGGTCTATTGGACCCCAACAAATCTGTTTCTTATGATCATATCGAGCCGAAGAGAAAGGGTGGTACTGGAGACCCTACGAACGTGCAGTTGGCTCATCCGTATTGCAATACGGGTTATAAAGAGTCTCAAGCAGCCATTGAGGAAAAGGCCGAGAAAGATAAAAGGAAAAAATAAATGTTTGATAGCTGGCTGCTCCAGGTCTAGCTTCTGAGACCTGGGAAACCACGAACCTCAAAATGCCTTGCCGAAGGCGTCTGCCTCACCGCAGGTGGCCGAAGGCGTTCGCCTGGACGGACAGTCCCACAGTCAGGAATTCCCCCGAAAAACTTACCCAATCCAAAGTAATTCGCTCTATCTTCTATTCCTTACCCATAAACTATTGAATGATTTGCAGCTATTGGTCCATTTTCCGGTGAGCTGCACCTCTCCGGTGTTCGAAAAATCAGCAAGCTTGAGCTATTTACTTTCCCCAAAACCGGCAAGCTACAGCTTCACATTCACCCCAAAACCAGTCAGCTATAGCTTCACATTTTCCAAAAACCGGTAAGCTATAGCTCACCACTTTTACTACCAGCTACCCGTCGCACTTCAGGTCGACAATCTCCGCCTTGAACTCGCCGTCCTCACCCACCGTCAGCAGCCCCACCGTCACCGGCAATCGGAACCGACGCGGCCCGCACGAGCCGGGATTGAAGTACAGTACGCCCTTGCGCCTGTAGTAGTTGGGCGCGTGCGTGTGCCCGCTGAGCACGGCGGCAAACTTCCCCGCCGCCGGGTCCAGGTGTAACTTATGTAAATCGTGCAACATATAGACGTAACGGTCGGCGATCATCACCACCTCGGTCTCCGGCAGCTCGCTCAGCGGACCTTCGCGGTCCACGTTGCCGCGCACCGCCGTCACCGGAGCGATCTTCCCCAACTCCTTGAGAACAGAAGACTTGCCCACATCGCCCAGGTGTAGAATGCGCTCCACGCCCTCCAGCGCCCGCGCCACCTCAGGCCGGAGCAGCCCATGCGTATCGCTGACCACACCAATCTTCATGAGCTCCCATCCTCACACCGGCCTCTGGAATAAAACCAGAATACCGCGACAGACGCATCCATTTGGGGTTAAATGAGTTATGAACATTTCACGGCAGTGTTTGGTTTTGTCTTTGGCGCTGCTTGCGCCGGTAATTTTCGCTCAGGCGCCCTGGTCCCGGCCTGCGCAGATTGCAAGCTCCAACGCCATTCAGCAGGAGTCGTGGCAGCTCGTCCTGTTGGCCAACCAGTCCCGCGCCCAGGCCGGTGCCGGGCCGCTCAAGTGGGACGCGGCATTGGCCACGGCCGCCCGCCAGCACTGCCTGCGCATGGCCGCCGAGGGGCAGCTCTCTCACCAGTTTGCGGGAGAGCCGGAGCCGGGTGAGCGCGCCGCACAGGCCGGAGCCCACTTCAGCCTGATCGAAGAGAATGTGGCGGTGGCTCCCACTCCCGCAGCGATTCATGATGCATGGATGAACTCGCCTCACCACCGCGACAACTTGTTGAATCCACAGGTAGATCACGTCGGCATAGCCGTGGTTGCAAGTCGCGATGGCCTCTATGCCGTGGCCGACTACGAGCTCGCCGTGCCGGTGCTGACGCAGACCCAGATTGAAGCCCAGGTTGCCGGCCTGTTACACGGCGTCGCCATCCTGCCCGACGCCACCCTGGCCCGCGCAGCATGCGCCGAGGACAGTGGGTTGCCTCGCTCCGCCTCCGGGCCACAACCCCGTTTCGTCATGCGTTGGGAGGATGCGCAACTGACCCAGTTGCCGCAGCCGCTGGTGGACAAGCTGACCATGAGACAGTATCACCAGGCATCAGTAGGCAGTTGTTCACCGCAGGGCGAGGAGGGCTCCTTCACCGCTTATCGCATCGCCGTGCTGCTCTACTGATTTCCGTTTTCCCGGCGCCGTTCCAGCGATGTGCGCACTTTGACAGAAGCCATTCCCGCCGCGGTTGCCGCCTCAATGCCCATCTCTGTGTCTTCAAAGACCAGACAATCGGCCGGCGCAACGCCCAGCCGCTCAGCGGCCAGCAGGTATCCATCCGGAGCCGGCTTGCCGTGCTTGTAGTCATCCGCGGAGACGATGGTGTCGAACTTATCCAGCAAGCCGAGCACGCTGAGCGAGCCAACCACCGAGTCGCGCGTGCTGCCCGAAACCACGGCGAAGGGAATCCGGCCATGCTCCGCCTCGATATGCTCCAGCACCTCGGGGATCGCCTTAAGCAGTGGAATCTGTGCAAGATAGAGGCTTTCCTTGCGCGTGGCGATCTCCTCAACGGGCATCTTCAGCCCGTGAATCTTGTTCAGGTCGGCGATAATCTTCCGCACCGGCTTGCCGCCCCAGGAATAGAACACTTCTTCTGGATAATCGCAGTTCCAATCCGCCAGCACCGCCTTCCAGGCTTTGTAATGCAGCGGCATGGAGTCGGCGACGGTACCGTCACAGTCAAACAGATAAGCTCGAAAAGCGCCCTCGGGCAATTTTAGTTTCATGCCGCGCAACCACCTTCGCCGGGCTTGGTCGGCTCCATCCGCAAAGCGTTGTTGAAGCGGTTGAAGTAGTTGAACAAGCCGATGGCGCAGAGCAGTTCCACAATTTCGCCTTCCGAGTAGTAGCCGCGCAATTCGTCATACTGCTCGTCGCTGACCGCGTTGGCATCACGGGTGACGGTCTCGGCCAGCCGCAGGGCGGCCTTCTCGGCGGGGGTAAAATCCGTGCGATGGGGCCAGTCGGCCAGGTGGGCCAGTTGGTCATCGGTCCAGCCCAGCCCCTTGGCCAGGATGGTATGGCTGGCCAGGCAATAGGGTGTCACGTTCACCTGGCTAGTGCGGACGATGATCAGCTCCTTAAGCTTTGTTGGGACCGTACCGGTGGTCAGCACCGCGGCAAAGTGGGCCATCATGGTCGTAAAAATCTCCGGCCTGTGGGCCATCACGCGAAACATATTGGGCACATTGCCGCGCTGGGCAAAGGCTTTGTCGTAAAGAGCCGCCATTTCAGGGGTTACCTGGCTGCGGTCCAGCCGCGAAATCCGGGACATCCGTTCTCCTCACCTCGGGGCCGCTCAGAGCAGGCTCCCGGTTCTTCTATGGTATCGTCTGAGCCGTCTCTAGCCCGCCGGCAGGGCCAAAACGGAAGACGGAAACCCTTCCATTTGTGAAATCTTTTTGACGCGCTGCCCGCTCTCTGCTAACGTGGTAATAGAAAAATACGTTTTCGCCACTCCTCAGTAGCTCAATGGCAGAGCATTCGGCTGTTAACCGAAGGGTTGTAGGTTCGAGTCCTACCTGAGGAGCCAAATATTCAATAACTTAGCTCACAATACGCTCTGTCCGCGCTCCAATCTTTTAAAAGCAAGCTGAGCAGCCTTGGCCCCTGCGGTAGTCATCTCGTCTGTCACTACGTCCCGTAGATGTTCCTTGTGGTCCTGATGTCCGAGTGGCGCATCATCTTCTGCTGCACGGCTACGGAAGTTCCCACAACCGGCCGCCGGTCTTCAACGGCGGTCTAGGATATCCAGAGCAGTCATAGCGCGAAGCATTGCTATCGTGTACTGCCTTTCGTGCAAACTGATGGCGTCCCATATCTGATTGGGCATTCGAGCATTCCGCCGTGGCAATCCGCCACCGGAGCGCCGATGGGTTGCGCGGATGCCATTCCCCCGGCGCTGGTGTATGCAGGCCAGGGCGTGCGACTGGTGAGGCGTGCCGGGCGGCTTTGGCGCTTGGGATGAGGGTTGCAGGGGATAGCCCGACCTCTGGCGGTTCTCGGAGTGGCTTTTCACGGATCTGTGTGGCGGACCCGGTCCAGCAATGTGCCGGTGAGAACAAGCCAAGGCTGGCTTGGCTCAAGCTTGCCAAGCCAGCCCTGGAATTCTGGCAGAGAAGGGACTATGTTTGTGCGATGAGCTTCCGGCCCGCGAGAAACCCCAATGCCAGCAGCCCGGTGCTGAAAAGCAGAAGGCTGGACGGTTCAGGCGTTTGCTGAATTTCGAAATCGGCCGTCCCCAGAATATCTTGCGCATTCCCATCGTAACCACCAGTGATAGTGAAAGATCCAGTGTAGATATTGGATCCTTCCGCTTCATAGCCTGGAGTAGTCACAGTGAAAAGCTCGCCCCACCAGGAATCCCCAGCACCCAAGGTTTCGGGGGCATTGTCAAAGTACGGGGTGTCATCCAACGTCGCCGGTAAATCTACATTCCCTAAATCCCCGTTCAGGTACAGCGTGGTGCCGCCCGTGTTGGTCAGGGTTCCATCGAATATATACAGAGTCTTAGAACCGCTTTGATATGGCAAGTCAAGGGTTATGGTGAATGGGACTGCCTTTGCCGCAGTGCCGGCAAGCAGGAAGCACACCATCGCCATGGAAAGAACCAGCGGGTTTCTTAGGTTCTTCATGCCCTTCTCCGAGATTCTGTCACTATACCACAACGAGCCCCCCCCCGCGTTACGGCAATGTCACCGAGCGGAAACTACCTACAAATGAGCCTCCGGTGTAGGTTCCAGAGTACCTTTCCGCCACACCCGCGCCGTCGGCGCCCACGCTCCCAGGAAAGTTAACCGTGAAGACTGCTGCTGAGCCGGCCGCAATCGTTCCCCATGTCTGTGGCAGCGGCGATCCTGAGGTTGAGCCCAGCGTGGCCGCAGTCAGGACTGCATTGGATATGGCGCTGGCGCCGGTGTTTTGAACCGTGATCGTTAGTACATAACCGGCTGCGGCCGAGCCCGTCAGCGTTGTCGAGACCGTATCAGACGTGGTTGGCGGCGTCACAACCGAGAGCGTTCCGTTGACAAAGGTGAACGTATAGTTCGCCGCCGTCAGCGTACCCAGCGCGACCGTGATGGGATAGTTGCCGGCCGGGCTGGAGCTCGTCGCCGTTGTAGTTAACGTAGGCGAACCGCCCAGTACCGCCGAGGTATCTCCATTCACAAACCCGCTGTAGCTGGCGGTCAAGGTGGGAACCGCCCCTCCAACGTTCATGCTGGCGTTATTCGCCGTGACCGTCAGTACGGCCTGATTCACCGTGATGCTCCTGGTCACCTGGGTCGCCGCTGCGTAGTTTGAGCTGCCGGCCTGATTCGCCGCCACCACCACCGTCCCTACGCCCGTAAAGCTGAGCGTAGCGCCGTTGGCGCCGCTCACCGATCCCGGACCGGAGATTACCGAAAAGGTAACCGGATTGCCCGAAAATCCGCCCGCCGCTACCAGCGAGACCGAAGCCCCATACGTCACCGGCGACGACGGCTGAGTGAAGTTAATGGCCTGGCTGGCCAGAGTCGCGTTTACGGTCTGCGTAACCTGCGTTGCAGCCGCGTAGTTGGTGTTGCCCGCCTGGTTGGCCATCACCAGGCAGGTTCCCGTGCCGCTGGTCATGGTGTAAGTCGCGCCTGAATTGGAGCACGCACCCGAAGAGGTGAAGGTCACCGCCAGGCCCGAGGTGGCGGTTGCCGCCACGGTGAACTGGCCGTTATAGACCTCGTTCGATGGAGCGTTGGTAGTGAAGCTGATTGTCTGGGAGGTCTGGGTGATGCTCCAGGAGCCAGAGTTGGACGTGATGCTGTAGTTGGCGAGCGTGTCTCCGCCGAGCGACGGGGTGACGGTTCCCGATCCCGCACCGGGACCGACAGGGCCTGTTGGGTTGTTGGTGCAGGTCAGGCTGCCCGTGTAGACGCCCGCTACCTGAGGGCCTGTTGGGTTGTTGGTGCAGGTCAGGCTGCCCGTGTAGACGCCCGCTACCTGGCAAGCCGAGAGCGCATGCGTTGAGCCGTCATAAACGCCGCTGTAGCTGCCTGCCGTCGCTGTCACCGGTGCCGGATTGATGGTGAAACCGCCGGAGTTGTTGCTGCCAGCGTGGTTAGTGTCACCGGCGAAGGTGGCGCTGGCCGTGGCCGAGCCGGCGCTTGTGTTATTGGAATAGTTGACTGTCAGCGACTGGTTCAATCCTCCCGCGCCCGTCACGCCGGCCGTGCAAGGTGTCTGCGCCGTGCCGTTGTAAGTAACACTCCCTGGGCATGTCACGCTAACCGTGGAGCTGGCCTGGGTGATGCTCCAGGAGCCAGAGTTGGACGTGATGCTATAGTTGGCGAGCGTGTCTCCGCCGAGCGACGGGGTGACGGTTCCCGATCCCGCACCGGG
>JBEKOC010000010.1:0-122486 GCA_049522175.1 Occallatibacter sp.
GTGGCCCCGATCCACGTGAGATTTCCAAACCACGCTGAGGGTGCCACCGGTCCCTTGCAATTGGAGACCGGGGATGAAAGCGCCTCTTTACTCAAATTCTCGTATTAATACGCCTTCAAATCGAGGATGGCTTTGAGGATGGTGTCAGGCTGGGGGAGGATGGCGTCTTCGAGGATGGGCTGGTAGGCGACGAAGGTGTCCAGAGAGCCTACACGGCGGACGGGAGCGTCGAGGGAGTCGAAGAGCTCGTCAGCGATGCGGGCGGCGATCTCCGCGCCGTAGCCCCAACTGAGCATGTCCTCGTGAGCGACGAGGACGCGGCTGGTCTTGCGGACGGATGCGGCGATGGATTCCCAGTCGTAGGGATTGAGCGTGCGGAGGTCGAGGATTTCTACGTCGATGTTTTGCTCGCGCTTGGCGCGCTCGGCGGCTTGCAGGGAGCGCGGGACGAGAGCGCCGTAGGTGATGAGCGTGAGATCAGAGCCGGGGCGGACGATGCGGGCCTTGCCGAAGGGGATGGCGAAGTCCGGGCCGGGATAGGGCGCGCGGTCGTGGGTCTCGCGATAGAGGCGCTTGTGCTCGAGGAAGAGGACGGGGTCGTCGCAGCGAATGGCGGTGCGCAGCAGGCCGTTGGCGTCGAGGGCGTTGGAGGGCATGACGACGCGCAGGCCGGGGATGTGGGTGAAGATGCTCTCGCCGGATTGCGAGTGGTAGATGGAGCCGCCGGTGAGATAGCCGCCGATGGGGACGCGAATGACGATGGGGCAGGCCCACTGGCCGTTGGAGCGCCAGCGAAGGACGGAGAGCTCGTTGCGAATCTGGTGCATGGCGGGCCAGATGTAGTCGAAGAATTGAATTTCGACAACGGGCTTCATGCCGCGCAGGGCGTAGCCGATGGCGCGGCCGACGATGTTGGCCTCGGCGAGCGGGGAGTTGAAGACGCGCTCGGAGCCGAACTCGGTTTGCAGGCCGGCGGTGAGCTTGAAGACGCCTCCCTTCCCTTTTACTTCGGCGAGCGCGGCCTCGCGGCTGGCGTCGGCCACATCCTGGCCGTAGACGACGATGCGGGGATCGCGGCGCATTTCGTCGTGGAGACAGGCGTTGATGAGGTCGGCCATGGTGCGGGGCTGCGCGTCCGGCGAGGGCTTCGCGCCCTTCGAGGACTGCGCGTCCGGCGAGAATTTTTCTTTTTGTTCTGAGGCGAAGGCGGAGCTGGTGGGGTCGAGATTGTCGCTGTAGACGTGGCGGGTGATTTCGGCGACTTTGGGCAGCGGAGCTTCAAGCGCGCGATCGGCGGCTTCGGAGACTTCGTGTTCGACGGAGTGCTCGAGAGCGGCGAGTTCGTCCTCGGTGAGGATGGATTCGCGGAGCAGGCGCGCGCGCATTTTGACGAGGGGATCGCGGAGTTGGTCGGCATCGCGCTCGGCCTGGGGACGATAGAGGCGGTCGTCGTCGGAGAGCGAGTGGGAGTAGGCCCTCATGCAGTGGCCGTGAACAAAGGCGGGGCCGAGACCGGCGCGGCAGTGAGCCACGGCGGCTTGAAAGGCGCGGAAGCTGGCCACGGGATCGGTGCCGTCGAACTCGGCAAAGTGGAAGTTGGGAAAGTTGGCCACCAGGCGGGAGATGTTGCCGCCGGGCATGCTGAACTCGACCGGAGTGCTTATGGCGTAGCCGTTGTCTTCCACGCAGAAGATGACGGGAAGCTTTTTGATGGAGGCGGTGTTCAGGGCCTCCCAAAACTCACCCTGAGAGGTGGAACCCTCGCCGACTGAGGCGTAGATTACCTCATCGCCGTGAAAGGTGACGTCGCGGAAGGCGCGGTAATCGGAGACCGTTTTCTCGGCGGCTTCGGGATGGAGGCTGAAGTAGCGGCCGGCCTCTGCGCAGCCGACGGCGTGGAGCAATTGCGTGGTGGTGGAGGAGGAGAGGCTGACGATGTTGAGCGCAGTGCTGCTCCAGTGGGTAGGCATCTGGCGGCCTCCGCTGGAGGGATCGGTGGCCGCGCCGACGGCCTGGAGCATCATGTCGGCCGGGGTGAAGCCGAGCGCCAGGCAGAGCGCGCGGTCGCGGTAGTAGGGGAAGAACCAGTCGTAGCCGGGGCGCATGGCCAGGGCCGCGCCCACGCCCAGCGCCTCGTGGCCCGCGCCGGAGATCTGGAAGTAGATTTTCTGCTGGCGCTTGAGCAGGATTTCACGGTCGTCCACGCGGCGGGAGAGGAGCATCAGCCGGTAGATTTCAACCAACTGCCGGGGAGGCAGAGTGGCGGAGGCCGACAGAGGCTCACGAGCGCTGGAAGCTGCTAGTTCCATTCCCTTCTCTCCTAAAATGCGTGGGTTGCTGAACTGCGGGGAAATTGAATTGACAACATAAATTGTAACAACCCTGCCAACAAATTAGATTAGAGAGAGGAGTTCCGGGATGCACTCATTTGTTTTGTTATTGGCGCTAAGAACGGGCATCTTTGCGGAAGAGCGGTTTCTGGGCAAAGTGTTGGACGAATGGGCTGTTGATACCCAGGAGTTTATCCGCCTGAGGCTGCCGCACCTGCTGATGGTGGCGTTGATTGGCTTTGTGCTGAGCCGCCTGCTGCACCTGATCACCACGCGGATGATTCACATTGCCGAGCAGCACGCGCCCGGGCCGGCCCGCGTCTCCCAGGTGAAGACCCTGGCCGGGGTGATACGCACCACGGGGCTGGGCATCATCGGGGCCATCGTCAGCCTGCAGTTTCTGGCCGCCGTGGGGGTCAATCTTGCTCCGCTGCTGGCTTCGGCGGGGATTGCCGGAGTGGCCATTGGGCTGGCGGCGCAGAATATCGTGCGCGACATGCTCAACGGCATGCTGATTCTCGTTGAGGACCAGTTCAACGTGGGGGACACGGTGCGGCTGGCCGGAGTTACTGGAACGGTGGAGGCGATGACGCTGCGCAAGAGCTCGGTGCGCGACGCCGACGGCACGCTGTACATCATTCCCAACTCGCAGATCACCACCGTGGCCAACCTGAGCGTGGGCTACTCAGTGGCCACGGTCAACGTGAGCGTGGATTTCAGCGCCAACCCCGACAAGGTGCTGGAGATGTTGAAGGGGATTGCCATGGAGATTCGCTCGAGCGAGGAGTTCCGCGAGGTGTTTGTGGCCGACCCGCAGATTCTGGGCGTGGATGCGATCAAAGGCTCGGAGTTGATCTTCCCGGTGGTTTTCAAGACGCTGGCCACGAAACAATACGCTCCGGTGCGGGAGTTCAGGCGGCGGGTGCGGCTGGCGCTGGAGAAGCAAGGACTGCTGCCGGGCGATCCCAACCGGATTTACAAGGCGCAGGAGGAGAATCCGGACAGGGGTGGATAGCGTCTGGGAAACATATATTAAGCTTGCGACAGCGCTTCACGCAGCGCGTCGGCGTCGGTGATCGGCGGCAGGCAGGTGAAACCGCTGCAGACGATGGCCCAGGCTGCGGCGCCTTCCGGCTTTGGTGCCAGGAGGAGGGTTTCTGCCAGCGCCGGGGGAATGCCACCGGGAACCAGCCGTTGTGGAGCGATGCGGATGACCGTGCGGTTAACGGCGAAGCCAGACAGGGCTGTTGCCTCCATACGTTCTGCCTCAGAACCGGAACCGACGACCACCACCTGTTCCGGATCGAGCAGGAGCCGCTCCAGGGCTAGAGCGTAGGAGCCGGCATAGAGGCCGAAGTGCTCCACGATGCCGGCAAAGGAGGCGAGAGTCTGCTCGGCGATCTGGCGATACTCCGCGCGTCCGCTCAGGGATTCGAGGCGCAGCAGGGCTGAGACGGCGGTGGGGTTGCCGGCGGGGGTGGGCGAGTCCTGCAGGGGCTTGCGGCGGGCGGCCAGAGCGCCCAGCGGCGGGGCATCAGCAAGCCGCGCGTCGGTGTCGTAGAACGCTCCGCCGACGGGGTCGTGGAAGAGGGCGATCATGGAGTCGGCCAGCTTGACGGCGGCGTGGTAGTAGCGCATTTCGCCACAGGCCAGCCAGGAGTCGATACAGGCGTGGACGGTGAAGGCGTAGTCGTCGAGCGTGCCTGAAATCCTGGCGGGCAGCGGCGAGCCTTGATTGTCGCCATAGGCGATGACGTGGGAGAGGGATTGCTCGCCATCCCAGGCTTCGCGGAGCAGGCGGTTGAGGGTGAGCAAGGCAAAGTCGCCGGCCGAATTGATTTTTAGGATGCGGGCAGCTTCGAGACAGGCAGTGACGGCCATGGCATTCCAGCCGGTGTAAAGCGTGCGGTCGATGAAGGGCGTGGGGCGCCGGGAGCGGGCGGCGAGCAGCGTGCTGCGGGCAGAGGCAAGGAGCGTTCGCAACTCGGCCTCGGACTGGCCGGTTTCAGCGGCCAGCTCGTCGATGGTCTGGGTAATGTGGAGGACATTGCGTGCCGGATCGTGGCGCATATCGCCCAGTTCGCCGATCTCCCAATAGCGCAGCGCGAGGCCGACGTCCTCCGGGGAAAACTGGGCCGCGAGCAGCGCTAGGCGGGCCTCGGCCAGCGTCCAGGTGAAGTAGTCGCCGTCGTCGTCAAGGTTGATGTCGGCGTCCTGCGAGGCGTAGAAGCCGCCCTGCGCGGGATCGCTCATGGTGGACAGCAGCCAGGCGGCAATCTCTTCGGCGATGCAGTGAAAATCCTCGCGGGCAAAATCCTCGTGGGCGAGGCTCTGGAAGCCGTGAAGGTAATTGCGCAGCAGCTCGGTGTTGTCGTAGAGCATCTTCTCGAAGTGCGGAACGCGCCAGCGCTCGTCGACGCTGTAGCGATGAAAGCCGCCGGCGAGCTGATCGTAGATGCCGCCGCGGGCCATGTGCTCGAGGGTGGTGGAGAAAGCGTACACGGCGGGCTGATGGCCGCGATTGACGCCGACGTGCAGCAGCAGATCCAGAGCGCCGGAGTGGGGAAACTTGGGCTGAGCGCCGAAGCCGCCGTTGCGCGGGTCAAATTGCGAAAGAATCGAGCCGGCGATCTTGTCGACCAGTTCCAGGGAGAGCTCGCCGCTGCCCCCGGGGAAGGATTCATTGTGCTCGATAGCGGCCATGGTGTTGGCAGCATTTTCCAGCGCCTCGTCGCGGCGCTCGCGCCAGACCTGGGCCAGAGTGGTGAGCACGCGGCTAAAACCAGGCCGGCCATAGTGGTCGTCGGGAGGAATATAGGTACAGCCAAAGTAGGGCCGCCCGTCGGGAGTGAGAAAGGCAGTGAGCGGCCAGCCGCCCTGTCCGGTGATGGCGGCAACGGCGGCCTGGTAGCGCGCGTCGACGTCGGGCCGCTCGTCTCGGTCTACCTTCACGGCCACAAAAAGCTCGTTGATGAGGGCAGCGATCTCCGGGTTTTCGTAGGATTCGCGGTCCATGACGTGGCACCAGTGGCACCAGACGGCGCCAATGTCGAGCAGGATGGGCTTGTCCTGGGATTGGGCGAGGGCAAAGGCCGCATCGCCCCAAGGATGCCAGTGGACGGGCTGATGGCGCGCCGAGCGCAGATAGGAGGAGGCAGAGTTATCGAGCAGGTTTGTCACGCCGGGGGTGGGGGAAGTATCCTCGCGCATGGGCTGAGGATACACGGGTTGCACCCAAGATTGCCAGGGACTGGCCGTCCAGGCGTACGGCGCTAGCGCGCCACGGAGTTCGTGCTATCCCACCCTAAATCACCCGTAGCCGCAAAAACAAAAACGCGGCGAGGGTGGGGCACCCGTCATTCCACTGAATAAAACGCTTTTCGGAGGCAGGCGATGAGACGATTTCTTCTTTTGCTTTGGGTTGCAGTGGCGGCAGCAAGCTGCCTGCGGGCGCAGCCGCAAGCGCTTTTTTACATGACGCGGCTGCCGGATTCGGTTCGTTCCTTCATGGCGCACTCCACGCAGATTGATCTGCTGGTGCCCACATGGTACCAGGTGGACGGGAATGGGCTGGTTACCGGCGCTCCCGACCCGGCAGTGCTGAAGCGAGCGCACGACGAGAAGCTGCCGGTGATGCCCATTGTGGCCCTGTTCGGCAAAAAGGATTTTCACGAGCTGGCCTCGAAACCCAGCGCCATTGTCCACATGAACGAGGCGATGATTCGCGAGTCACGGCTGAACGGCTACACGGGCTTCCAACTGGACTTCGAGAACATCGAGTGGACCGACCGGGAGCTGCTGACGGAACTGGTGAAAACCTCGGCGCAGGCGCTGCACAAGGCCGGTTTGCAACTGACCATTGCCACGGTGCCCAATGCGCCCGGCTACCCCGGCCAGGGCGGGTATTCCAAGTGGATGTACACGGACTGGCGGGGGGCTTACGACATTGCGGAGATTGCGAAATACGCCGACCTGATCTGCTTGATGACCTACGATCAGCACACCCGCTGGACCACGCCGGGCCCGGTTGCCGGCTGGCAGTGGACGGTGGATAACCTCAACTACGCCCTGAAGACCGTTCCCAAGGAAAAGCTCTCACTGGGCATTCCCCTCTACGGCCAGCACTGGTACACCGGCACGCCGGCGAAGGAAACCGACGCCGCCAAGGAGAAGCCGAATCCCACCGCCGAATCCATCGGCGAGCCCAACGCCCTGCAACTGGCCGAGGCTTATAAAGCCAGCATCCAGTGGGACGAGGAGGACAGGAGCGCCTGGTTCTTCTTTTATCGCGACCAGCTGCGTGAATGGGTGTTTTTCACCGACGCGCGCACCTTCAAGGAGCGCTACGAACAGGTCAGGCAGAATGGGCTGGAGGGGTTCTGCTCGTGGGTGCTGGGCGACGAAGACCCGACGATATGGACGCTGCTGCCACAGCGGCGGTGACCCGGAAGGGCGAACCTGGGACAGGCTGAAACAGCAGAAGGGGATGGGCTAAGCCCATCCCCTTCATGTAACTGCTTGCCCGGCGGGATTAGAAGTGGTATGCCACGCCGATCACCGGCGAGTAGATGTTGTACCACTTATTGGTGGTGAACTGCTGGGCCGTATCGTTGAAGGTGGGCACCTTGGTGACGATGCCGCGGAACTCGGCGCGGATGTCGAAGCTGGGGCTAACCTCGCGCGCGATGCCGGCGCCGTAGAAGGCGGCCATCTGGGTCTGCTGTTTGGCGTCCAGCGTGGTGGTGCCGGAGTTGCGGATGGGCAGGAAGATGACGGCACCCGGTCCGGCCTCGACAAAGGGATTGTACTTGCGGAAGTTGAAGCTGCGGACGTAGTCGGCCGACATCTCCTGGGTGCGGGTCAGCACGGTGTAGTTGTTGGTGTTGCTGATCAGGTAATGGATCTTGTTCTGGTAGGTAATGCCGTAGTTGGCCTCAACAGCGCTGGAGGGCGTCAGCATGAAACGGTAGCTGAGCAATGCGCCCAAAGCGTAGTTCGAGTGCACCTGAACATCGGTGGTCGAAGCAATGTACGGCTCTATGAGCCCATATCCGCTAAGGCTGATGTCCTGACGGCTTTCCTGAGCGCGGCCTGCGGCCACGCACACGGCCAGCAGAAATACAAATAAGGCGATCTTCTTCATACGGTCTTGATCCTCACGACTGCTCAACCGTTCGGCTGGCAACGAGCTATTCGATTCCGGCGCCTCGGATTGCACCGGGCCCCACTCTCTGCATTGTAACTGGCCGGGGCGGTTCCTGGCAGAATGGCTACCGGGAAACAGTTGCAAAGTATAGACGCAGGGGGAGGCAAAGGGTCTTTCCAAGCTGGCCAAAATGCGGCAATTCCAGCCGAAAATGGCAAAAAACAGGTCCCCTTCCCCTTCACAAAGCTAAGGGTCAGGGCCGCTCAGGATGACAGCTTTGGAAAGAATCAGCCCACCCTTTCAACGTGGTAGTGGAAGGGCGGACCCTGTTCCTGGGCCAGCGTCCGGACGGTGCGCAAGAAGGCCTTGGCGGCATAGGAGAGCGCGGCCTGGCGCCGGCAGACCAGACGGAGCACGCGCTTGAGCTCCAGTTCGTCCACCGGCACCCGCACCAGGTTGCCGGCCTCCAGTTCCCTGGCCACGGTGAGGTGTGGCACCAGCGCCACGCCGTTGCCCATGGCCACAAAGCGCTTGATGGCCTCGATGGTGGGCAGCTCAATGCCCATATTGAGGGGCGTTCTGTACTTCTGAAAGGCCTCAATGACCCGGCGCCGCAGGGGCGAGGCGACGTTATGCGCCACAAACAGTTCCTGGCCGAGATCGGTGATGGAGACGCGCCGGGCCCCGGCCAGCGGATGACTGGGGCTGACGATAAAGTCCAGGCTGTCAGCGTAGACCGCGATGGAGCGGTACTGCGCTGGCTCGGGGCGAAAGGAGATCATGCCCAGTTCGAAGGTGCGCAGGTTCAGCTCCTCGGGTATGCGCGAGGCCAACATGCGGTGCACGGTGACGATGATGTGGGGAAACTCGCGCCGGAAGCGGTGAATGGCTTGCAGCAGGTAGAGGCAGGTGTACTCGTTAGCCGCGAGTTGCAGCCGTCCCCGCTCCAGGTTTTTCAGCTCATCCAGGGCGCTGGAGGCCTCGCGGCGCAGGGCGAGCAGGCGCAATGCATAATCGCGCAACAGGAGGCCTGAGGCGGTTAGCGAGCCATCGCGCGCGGCGCGGTCAAAGAGGGTTTCGCCGACATCAGCCTCCAGTTTGCGGATGACCTGGCTGACCGCCGGCTGGGTGCGATGCAGTCGCAGGGCGGCGCGGGAGAAGCTGCGCTCTTCGGCGACGGCGAGAAAGGTTTCGAGTTGGGTAAGTTCCATAACAGGGATCAGAGATCAGATTCATTATAAGATATATTTATTGTTACTACAATAATTATAACTTTGTTTTATATTGCCAAATGCCTGATACTGCCATTACCGGCATAACCCTGCCCGCGGAGGCCGATGGATGGCGAGCAACAGCATAGTTTTTTTTGACACCACACTGCGCGACGGCGAACAATCGCCCGGATGCAGCATGACGACGCAGGAAAAGCTAACCATGGCGCACGCCCTGGAGGACCTGGGGGTGGACATCATCGAGGCGGGCTTCGCCATGGCCTCGGAGGGTGACTTTGCGGCCATCGCCACGATTACCCAGGCGATACGCAAGCCGCGCATTGCTTCGCTGGCCCGCGCCACGACCGAAGACATCGAGATGGCCTCGCGTGCATTGAAGTTTGCCGATCGCGCCCGCATCCACGTCTTTCTGGCGTCGAGCGATCTGCACCTGGAGTACAAGCTAAAGATGAGCCGCCAGCAGGCGCTGGACCAGACGGGCGAGGCGGTGCGGCTGGCGCGCTCGCTGTGCGACGATGTGGAGTTTTCACCCGAGGACGCTACCCGCTCAGAGCGCAATTTTCTGGTGGAGATGGTGCGCATCGCCATCGAGGCCGGCGCGACAACGATTAATATGCCCGACACGGTGGGCTATTCGACGCCCGAAGAGTACGCGCAGATGTTCCGCGAGGTGCGAGAGCGCGTTCCGGCCATCGATGAGCAAGGCATCACGCTCTCCGCGCACTGCCACAACGACCTGGGGCTGGCGGTAGCCAACTCGCTGGCCGCCATCTCGGCCGGCGTGCGGCAGGTGGAGTGCACTATCAACGGCATCGGCGAGAGGGCCGGCAACGCGGCTCTGGAAGAGATTGCCGCCGCGCTCTATGTTCGCGGCGATCACTTCAGCGTCACCTCCGGCATCAATCTGAACCAGCTTTACCCCACCAGCCAGATACTTGGCCAGATCATCACCTTCCGCCCCTCGCCCAACAAGGCAATCGTAGGCGATAACGCCTTTGCACACGAGTCCGGCATTCACCAGCACGGGATGCTGGCCAACCCGCTATGTTACGAGATCATGACCCCCGAACTGGTGGGCGTGGCCAAGACGCACCTGGTGCTGGGCAAGCACTCCGGGCGCGCGGCGCTGCGGAATCGCTTCGAGCAGCTGGGCTTTACCCTGACCCGCGATGAGCTGCAGCACACCTACTACCGCTTTGTGGCGCTGGCCGACCGCAAGAAAAACATCTACGACTACGACCTGGTGAGTATTTTGCCCGACCATATTCGGGAAAATCGCCGGCCACTGGTTGCCGAACTGGATTGAGCCTGAAATAGCCGGATTAAGCCGGAATGCATACAGGAAAACCCTCTACCATCCAAGAATAAGGAGAGCAAGAAATGAAGTTGAAAGTTCTGGTTACACCGGGAGACGGCATAGGCTCCGAAGTCATCAAGGAAGCGGTCGGCGTGTTGCAGGATGTGATGGCGGCCGGCGGCCACACGCTGGAGTTTGAAACCAAGCGCATTGGAGGCGTGGCGATTGTGGCCGACGGCACGCCCCTGCCGAAGGAAACGCTGGATGCGGCGCTCAAGTCGGATGCGGTTTTTCTGGGCGCGGTGGGCGGAAATGAGTTCAATGAAATGCCGCCGGATAAGCGTCCCGAGGCGGGCTTGTTACAGTTGCGCGCTGCATTGGGCGGCTTCGCCAACCTGCGGCCCACCTTCGCCTTCAAGGAAACCTGCGTTAACAGCCCGCTCAGGCCGGAGATTATCGACGGGACTGATATTTTATTTGTCCGCGAGCTCCTGGGCGGCCTGTATTACGGCAAGCCGCGGGGATGGGACCGCGAGAAGGGGATTGGATTTAACACCATGTACTACACGCGCGATGAAGTGGCCCGTGTGGCCCGCGTCGCTTTTCAACTGGCGCAAAAACGGCGCAAGAAGCTGACCAGCGTGGACAAGGCCAACGTGCTGGAAGTTTCGCAACTGTGGCGCGCAACGGTTATTGAGGTGGCGGCGGAGTTTCCGGATGTGACGCTGGAGCACCAGTACGTGGATGCGATGTCCATGCACCTGATGAATCGCCCGCGCGACTTTGACGTGGTGGTCACCGAGAATACATTCGGCGATATTCTGAGCGACGAATCGGGCGTTATCACCGGCTCGCTGGGCATGCTGCCTTCGGCCACCATCGGCGGCAAAATCAATTTGTATGAGCCGATTCACGGCTCCGCGCCCAACAGCGCGGGCAAGAACCGCGCCAACCCCATGGCAACGATTTTGACCGCAGCAATGCTGCTGCGCCATACGGCCAACCTCGAGAAGGAGGCGGCAATCATCGAGAAGGCGGTGCGCAAGGTTCTCGAACGGGGTTTCCGCACGCGCGACCTGGTGAAGCATGGTGAGGAAGGGTTTACTGTGCTGACCTGCACGGAGATGGGCGCGAAGGTAAGGGAGACGGTGAAGGAGATGATGAAGTAGGGACTAGGAACTAAGGGACTAGGGACTAGTTTTCATCGACGAATCGGCACTGTACAACGATTTGAAACAAGGATGATGAATGAGTAGCAGAGCAAAAACATTATTCGAAAAGGTCTGGGAGCGGCATTTGGTGGCCGAGCCGAAGGGCGAGCCTGCGCTGCTGTACATTGACCTGCATTTGATCCACGAGGTGACCTCGCCGCAGGCTTTTGAGGGGCTGCGACTGGCGGGGCGCAAGGTGCGGCGGCCGGAGAGATGCGTGGCGACGGTGGACCACAATGTGCCGACGATCCTCGCCGACCGCTTCAACATCGTGGACCAGATTGCGGCCAAGCAGATTGCCGCGCTGCGCGCGAACTGCACGGAGTTCGGCATCGAGCTTTACGACGTGGACTCGGCGGACCAGGGCATTGTGCATGTGATCGGGCCGGAGTTGGGGCTGACCAAGCCGGGCATGACGATTGTCTGCGGCGACTCGCACACCTCGACGCACGGAGCCTTCGGGGCGCTAGCCTTCGGCATCGGCACCAGTGAAGTGGAACACGTGCTGGCCACCCAGACGCTGCCGCAATCGAAGCCAAAGACTTTCCGCATTGAGGTCGAAGGGCAACTGCCGCGCGGCGTTACAGCCAAGGACATTATTCTGGCGATTATCGGTCAGATTGGAACCGATGGGGCAACCGGCTGCGTGGTGGAGTACGCGGGCTCGGCGATTCGCGCGCTCTCGATGGAAGGCCGCATGACGGTGTGCAACATGAGCATCGAGGCCGGGGCGCGCGCGGGAATGATTGCTCCCGACGAAAAGACATTTGCCTATCTCAAGGGCAGACGTTTTTCGCCGAAGGGCGCGGAGTGGGAAAAGGCCGTGGCCGAGTGGAGCAAGCTGCCCACAGATTCCGGCGCAAAGTTCGATCGCGAGCTGGTGATCGATGCGGCGAAGCTGACGCCATACGTCAGCTGGGGTACGAGTCCGGGAATGACGGCGCCGATTACGGCCTCCGTACCTGACCCGGCTGCCGCGACCAACGAGCAAGAGCGCAAGGGATTGGAACGGGCGCTGGAATACATGGGGCTGAAGGCGGGTACGCCGCTCAAAGATGTGGCCGTGGACCGCGTCTTCATCGGATCGTGTACGAATGGGCGGCTGGAAGATCTGCGCGCGGCGGCTCGCATTGCCAGAGGCAACAAGGTGAGCGCCAAGGTGAGCGCGATGGTGGTTCCCGGCTCTCAGGCGGTGAAGGCGCAGGCGGAGAAAGAAGGGCTGGACCGCATCTTCCGCGAGGCGGGATTCGAGTGGCGGGAGCCGGGCTGCTCGATGTGCCTGGGCATGAACCCGGACATTCTTGCGCCGGGCGAGCGCTGCGCATCAACCAGCAATCGGAATTTTGAGGGCCGGCAGGGACGCGGCGGTCGCACGCATCTGGTGTCGCCAGAGATGGCCGCGGCAGCCGCAATCACAGGACATTTTGTTGATATTCGCAACTGGACCATTCGCAAGGAGGTGAGAGGCTGATGAAACCCTTTCGCAGATTGACCGCAGTGGCCGCGCCTCTGGACCGGGCGAACGTCGATACCGATCAGATTATTCCCAAGCAGTTTTTAAAGCGGATTGAGCGCACCGGCTACGGAGATTTTTTGTTCTTCGACTGGCGGCGCACGGCGGCAGGCGAGCCGGATCCGAATTTTGTGTTGAACGATCCGCGCTACAAAGGCGCGCAGATTCTGATTGCAGGCAAGAACTTTGCCTGCGGATCGAGCCGCGAGCACGCCGCGTGGGCGCTGGAAAACTTCGGCTTCCGCGTGGTGATTGCGCCGTCGTTTGCAGACATTTTTTTCTCCAACGCGGGGAAGAACGGGATTGTGCTGGCGCGCTTGAGCCAAGAGCAGGTGGCCGAGCTGCTCACGAACGCAAAGTCGATTCCGAATTATCAACTTACCGTGTCGCTGGAAGAGCAGACGGTGACCGACAGTAAGGGATTCAAGGCGAGCTTTGATATTGACTCCTTCCGCAAGTTCTGTTTGCTGGAAGGGCTGGACGACATCGGCCTGACGCTGCGGCACCAAGCGGCGTTGGTCAAATTTGAATCAAAGCATGACCAAGTCAATTGGTTGAAAGCGAAGTGAAAGCGGAGTTAGCGGAGCTAGCGGTGTTAGCGGAGTTAGGACGATCATTCACAGATATTACTAACCCCGCTAACTACGTTAACCGCGTTAACACCGCTACAAGGAAAGCACAATGATCATTGAAGGCAAACGGCAAAGCATTCCGATGACCGAAGGGCCGAGCCGGGCTGCGGCGCGCTCGTATTTTCGCGGCGTCGGTTTCACGAAAGAAGAACTGCACCAGCCCATTATTGGGATTGCCAACACGTGGACGGAGATCGGCACCTGCAACATGCACCTGCGCGAGATCGCCGAGGCTCTCAAGCAGGGCATTCGCGAGGCGGGCGGCACGCCGATGGAGTTCAACACCATCACCATCCACGACGGCATCACCATGGGCACGCAGGGGATGAAGGCCTCGCTGGTGAGCCGCGAGGTGATTGCCGATTCGATTGAATTGGTGGCGCGGGGAAATCTTTTTGACGGACTGGTGGGCATCGGCGGCTGCGACAAAAATATGCCGGGCATCATCATGGCGCTGTGCCGGCTGGATATTCCGGGAATGATGATCTACGGCGGGTCGATTGCGCCGGGCAAGCTGAACGGGAGAGACATTACCATTCAGGATGTTTTTGAGGGCATCGGCTCGCACGCCGCAGGGCGCATCGACGACGCGGGCCTGGAGGCTCTGGAAGCCAATGCCTGCCCCGGTGCGGGCGCGTGCGGCGGGCAGTTCACGGCCAACACTATGGCCATGAGCGGAGAGATTTTGGGCATCTCGCCGATTCAACTTTCCGGCGTTCCGGCCACCAGTCCGGATAAGCTCGCCGCCACGCGCAAGGCGGGACGCATGTTGATGGACGCGGTGCGCGCCAATCGCCGACCTTCGCAGATCATCACCCGCAAATCTCTGGAGAATGCCATTGCCAGCGTGGCCGCCAGCGGCGGCTCGACGAATGCGGTGCTACATTTGATTGCCATTGCGCGGGAGATGAACATTCCGCTGACCATTGACGATTTCGATGCGATCAGCAAGCGCACGCCGTACATTTGCTCGCTTACACCGGCGGGAAAATATGTCGCATCGGATTACCAGGCGGCGGGCGGCTCGCGGTTGCTGGCCAAGAGGCTGATTGACGCAAAACACGCGGACGGTTCGGCGCTGACCATCAGCGGACGGACGCTGGCCGAAGAGGCCGCGCTTGCCAAGGAGACGCCGGGGCAGCAGGTGATCGGCACATTCGAGAAGCCCATCAAGCCCAATGGCGGCCTGGTGATTCTCAAAGGGAATCTGGCTCCGGAAGGCTGTGTGATGAAGGTGGCCGCAGCAGACCGCGTGGAGCATCGCGGACCGGCGCGCGTCTTCGATTGCGAAGAAGACTCGTTTGCCGCCGTGCAATCCGGGCAGATCAAGCCGGGCGACGTGCTGGTGATTCGCTACGAAGGCCCAAAGGGCGGGCCGGGCATGAGAGAGATGCTGCAGGTGACCGCGGCCATCAGCTCGAACGCTGGACTGAGCGCCACGGTGGCGCTGCTGACCGACGGGCGCTTCAGCGGCGCGACGAGAGGCTTCACCGCCGGGCACGTGGCTCCAGAGGCGTTTAATGGCGGACCGATCGCCGCAGTGCGCGAGGGCGACATCATAGCCTTCGACATTCCCAACCGCAAGCTGACGCTTGAAGTTAGCGACAAAGAAATCGCGGAGCGGCTGAAGGGATTCAAGCCGCCCACGCTGCGCTGGCCGCGCGGAGTATTCCGCAAGTATGTGGACCGGGTCAGCAGTGCATCAGAAGGCGCAACTACGTAAAAGTAGTTCATTTCCCAGGTCCCAGAATCGGGACCTGGGGCACTCACAGTGAGTAGCTCAACAGGAGGTTTCACATGGGAACCAAAGCCAAGACGCAAGCACCGAATAACCCACCTGCACGGCTGACCGGCGCGGAGATTGTGTGGGCTACGCTGGAAGGCGAGGGCGTGACGCAGGTCTTCGGCTATCCCGGCGGGGCGATACTGCCGGTCTACGACGCGCTTCGCAAGTTTCCCATACATCACACGCTGGTGCGGCACGAGCAGGGCGCGGCGCACATGGCCGACGGCTACGCGCGCGCCTCGGGCAAGGTGGGCGTGGCCATTGCCACCAGCGGACCGGGCGCGACGAACCTGGTGACCGGCATTGCCACCGCCATGCTGGACTCGATTCCCATTGTCTGCATCACCGGCAACGTATCCAGCAAGGTGCTGGGCACCGATGCGTTTCAGGAAGTGGACATTACCGGCATCACATTGCCGGTGACCAAACATAACTTTGTGGTCAGCCGCGCTGAAGACGTTGCGCCGGCGATTCGCTACGCATTTCAGATTGCGCAGACTGGACGCCCGGGGCCGGTGCTGGTGGATATTACCAAGGACGCGCAGCAGGCCACGGCGGATTTCGACTTTGCGGCAGCCAAGCCGAAGCCGCATCGGCCGCATCCCATGCTGAATGTGGAGGAGCAGGGGCTGGAGCAGGCCGCCGAGCTGATTCGCAACGCCAAGCGGCCGGTGATTCTGGCTGGGCACGGCATCATCGAATCCGGCGCCGAGAAGCAGATTTACGCGCTGGCCGAGCGTGCGCAGATACCGGTAGCGCTGACGCTGCTGGGGCTGGGCAGCTTCCCTGCCTCGCACAAGCTCAACCTGGGCATGATGGGCATGCACGGCGAGTCGTGGGTGAACCATGCCATCCAGGAGGCCGACCTGCTGATTGCCTGCGGCATGCGGTTCGATGATCGCGTGACCGGAACCATCTCGACATATGCCACCAAGGCTAAAAAGATTCATATCGAGGTTGATCCGGCCGAGGTGAACAAAAATGTGAAGGTCGATGTGGCGCTGGTGGGCGATCTGCGCGAGGTGCTGGAGCTACTACTGCCGCGTATTAGCGGACGCGACGGCTCGGCGTGGATCAAGACCATCGAAGCCAGCAAGGGCGAAGTGGCGGTACGCGACATCAAGAACCTGCCTGACTCCGGCCACCTTTACGCGGCGCACGTCATCAACGACATCTGGCGCATGACCGGCGGCAACGCCATCCTGGTGACCGACGTGGGCCAGCACCAGATGTGGGCGGCGCAGTACTATCATCACGAACTGCCGCGCACGCTGATCACCTCGGGCGGGCTGGGGACGATGGGATTCGCGCTGCCGGCAGCTATTGGCGCAAAGTTTGCCTGCCCGGATAAAGAAGTCTGGGTGATCGCCGGCGACGGCGGCTTTCAGATGACCGCGGCGGAACTGGCGACGATCGTGCAGGAAGGCATCAAAATCAACATCGCCATCATCAACAACGGCTACCTGGGCATGGTGCGCCAGTGGCAGGAATTTTTCTACGAGCGCAATTACGAGGCCACGCCGCTGGTCAGCCCCGACTTTGTGAAGCTGGCGGACGCCCATGGAATCAAGGGCCTAACCGTTCGCACGCGCGCCGAGGTGGCTGAAGCGGTCAACACAGCGCGCAGTGCACCAGGAACGTTTCTGCTCAACTTCAAGGTGGAGAAGGAAGACTCGGTTTACCCGATGATTCCCGCCGGATCTTCGCTGCACGAGATGATCAGGCGGCCGGGAAAGGAATAGGGGTCAGAGAGGCTTTTATGCTGCATACATTTGTCGCTTACGTGGAAGACCGGCCGGGCGTGCTGACGCGCGTGGCTTCGCTTTTCCGGCGCCTGAACATCAACATCCACTCCCTCACCGTGGGGGGCAGCGAGCGCGCGGGCCTGTCGCGACTGACACTGGTTTGCGATGCCTCGGCCGAGGCCGGCCACCGCATTCGCGCCAGCCTGTTCAAGCTGGAGAATGTGGTGGATGTGGACGACATCGCGCAGGCTCCGAATGTTACGCGGGAGCTGGCGCTCATCAAGGTTGCCACTACGCCACAGAACCGATCCCGGATCTTCGATCTGGTGGAGGTATTTCGCGCCCACATCGTGGACCTGGCGCCGGAGTCGCTGACGATCGAGTTGACCGGCGTGGAAAGCAAGATCGAAGGACTGATCGAGGTGCTGCACGAAGATGAAGGCCAGATTCTGGAAATCTGCCGCAGCGGCAAGATGACCATGCGCCGCGGCCACCACATCAGCAGCGTGGTCAAGGCCATGGGCGTTGTTCCGGATGAGGCAGAGGACAAGCCCACGGAAGATGGCGCGGACGCGACGCAGGAGTAGGCGTGAAGCGCAAGCCGCAAATCGAAGTGATTGAAACGAAATCTAACCCACAGAAAAAGGAAAAACCATGGCGAAGACTTACTACGACAACAATGCCGATCTCTCACTCATTCAGGCAAAGAAGGTGGCCATCATCGGCTACGGCTCCCAGGGGCATGCCCATGCCCTCAACCTCAAGGATTCCGGCGTACGGGTGAAGGTAGGCCTGGCGCCCGGCTCCAAGTCCATCGCCAAGGCACAGAAGGCCGGCCTGGAAGTGGACACTGTAGCCGCGGCCACCAAGTGGGCCGATGTGGTGATGATTCTGGTTCCCGATCAGACGCAGGCGAAACTCTACGCTGAAGAGATCGGGCCGAACCTGGCCGCGGGCAAGCTGCTGATGTTCGCGCACGGCTTCAACATTCACTTCAAGACCATTGTGCCGGCGGCGGGCATCGACGTGGGCATGGCTGCTCCCAAGGCGCCTGGCCATCGCGTGCGCGAGGTCTTCGTCGAAGGCGGCGGCGTGCCGGGATTGATCGCCGTTCACCAGGACGCGACGGGCAAGGCTCATGCGCTGTGCCTGAGCTACCTCAAGGGCATTGGCTGCACACGGGCCGGGGTTCTGGAGACAACGTTCAAGGAGGAGACCGAGACCGATCTCTTCGGCGAGCAGGCGGTGCTGTGCGGCGGCGTCAGCGCGCTGATCAAGGCTGGCTACGAGACGCTGGTCGAGGCGGGCTATCAGCCGGAGAGCGCCTACTTCGAGGTGCTGCACGAGCTCAAGCTGATTGTGGACCTGATCTACCGCGGCGGGCTGGCCTACATGCGCTACTCGGTCAGCGACACCGCCGAGTGGGGCGACTACGTGAGCGGCCCGCGGGTGATCAACGCCGAGAGCCGCAAGGCGATGAAACAGCTACTGGCCGAGATTCAGGACGGCAGCTTCGCAAAGAGATTTTTGGCCGACCAGAACTCCGGCCGCAAGGAGTTTCTGGCCTTCCGCGAGGCCGAGGCCAAGCATCCGATTGAGATTATTGGGAAAAAGCTGCGCGCGCAGATGCCGTTTCTTGACCCGGTGACGGTGGAGGAAGTGGCGAAGAACAGGTAAGCAGGACTGGCAGTCCAGGCGGGCGGCGTTTAAGCACCATTAGAGTTAATGGATTCCCAGGTCCCAAAAACAGGACCTGGGAATCCCGACTACCTTCACTGAAATTCCCGCGGATTGTTTGACTATAAGCTCCTATTATTGAACAACTTCTAGTTAATAGGAAATATAACTGAAAGGACTGCAATAATTATTGTTGCATGAAACGCAGTGATATAGTATTATGTTTCATGGAACAAAGGTCGACCATGAGAGCTGCGGTTACGGAGAGGGTACGGAAGCATCGCGAGGGGCTGCGGGCGGCGGGATTGAAGCCGGTACAGATATGGGTTCCCGATACGCGGCGGGAGAGCTTTCGTAAGAAGTGCGAGCGGGAGTGCCTGTCGCTGGTTGGCGACCCGCATGAGGCGGAGACTCTGGCCTGGATCGCTGAAGTTGCGGATACGGACGGATGGGTATGAAACGCGGCGATCTGGTACCAGTGGTGCTATCCGGGGCGTACGGCAAGCCACGGCCAGCGCTGGTGATTCAGGCTGACCTCTTCTCGAAGCATCCATCTGTGACGATTTTGCCGGTTACTACAGAGATTCGCCCTATCGAAACCTTCCGCATTGCCGTGGAGCCGAGCGAACGGAATGGCCTGCGCGCGCCCTCGCAGATCATGGTAGATAAGACACACACGATTCCGCGCGCCAAGGCCGGCGAAGCCTTCGGTACGTTGGAAGCGCGGACACTGGCTGCTGTGAATCGCGCGCTGGCTGTTTTTCTGGGGCTGGGATGAGGATTCATATTTCCGGTGTGCAGATAGTCTACAAATGCGCAATATAGGTGAATTTATTCAACAACCAAACGAAAAGACGCCTCCGAAGGATGTCGTCACTTCGGAGGCGCTTGTATGTCACAAGTATAAAGACGGGGACCAGTAGCCGGCACTGGAGGTCGGTAGCACGCGGCTACTGGTGATCCCTGCACAAACGAAGCTAGCTGCGGCTTCCCCTTTCCACGGCTACTCCGTGTCGCCCGGCTCAAAGAGGGCATTCGTACACGCGCTCCGAACCATGTTGACAAGTGGAGTGTCTCCCATGTGTGTAGGGTGTTCCGTGACGGCCATCACACACGTGTGTAACAACGTCTATAGATTTGAATGCTGTACATAATTGGACAACAGGGGAAATATTTTTTTGGCATTTTTGAACATCTTGCTGACAGGGTCTGCTGATAGGCTCGCACACTCCATCCTATAAGCTATTTCTTTTCAACAGCAATGAATGAGAGATTGACAAAGCGCACCTTTGCTTTGAAAATCGGAGACTCCGTTTCCTGTGCAGATTTCCCATGAATGCTCTGTTCATCATAAGGGCGTAGACCACTACTGGGCCGTTCCCGGAGGACAGACCGGATGCAACAGGCCGAGACGGAGCTTGTTGGGGGCGTAAAGGAATTCTGAAGAGCGTTGAAGGAGCGAGAGATGGCGTTGGTGGATTGGGCTATCGTGGTGGTGATTGTGCTGACCATGCTGGGAGGGCTGACCCAGGGCTTCTTCCGCTCAGTTTGCTCGCTTGGCGGCCTGTTTCTGGGCTTGGCGCTGGCGGCCTGGAACTACGGCCGCATCGCGGAGCTGGTTATGCCCCTGGTGCATATTGCGCCGGTGGCCAATGCGATCGGATTTCTGCTGATTGCACTGATCGTAATGGGGTTGGCTGCGGTAGCCGGCAACATTCTGTCCAAGATCTTCCGTCACATGGGGTTGGGTTGCTTGGACAGGCTGGCAGGGGCGGCTTTCGGTATTTTTCAGGGCGCGCTGCTGGTGACGTTGATCGTTCTGGTGACCCTGGCCTTTTTCCCCAAGGCCCACTGGCTGAAAGAGGCCAAACTGCCCCGGTACTTTTTCGGGGCCTGTCATTTGAGCACAGAGGTGAGCCCGTCTGATCTGGCCAAGCGAGTCCAGGAGGCGCTCAGGGCGCTGGAAGAAAAGTCGCCGCAGTGGCTGCACCCGGACCACGGCGGAGTGTGATTTTTTCAGGCGCAACCCAATTTTTTAAGGCGCAACCCGGCGGAATATGGCAATCTAGTAGAGCAAGCAGAGGTGGACGTGAAACGCATTCTGGACGGCCTGGTAACGCAAATGCACTCCAGCGGTATTCGCTACGAAGAAGCGGTACGCGAGTTCAAGAAACAATACTTGCGCGAAGTGCTGCTGGCGCACCGCGGAAACCAGTGCAAGGCGGCCGACGAGCTGGGCATGCACCGCAACACGCTGAGCCGGACCATGGCGGAGTTGGGACTGAGCGTGGCCGAAGTCCGCGCCGGCCTCAAGCGTCCGCCGCGCAGCGAACGTCCTATTTATAATGCCACCCGCCAGATCATCGGGCGGGGCTGACGGCGCTCCTCAAGTACATGCAGACTTCCCCACCAGCCAGCGCAGCGCACCTATTCAAGACCCATTCACCGTTGCTGCGTTGTGCGCAGTTTTGGGCGCCCGTGCTACTGCTGACGGTGTTTTCCTGCGGCGTTCAGGCGCAGGCGGCGAAACCTTCCACGGGCAATGCAACCCCTGCCACGCAGAGCGCAGCCGCTGGGCTAACTTCCGCGGCAGCTCCATCCCAAGAAAAACAGGCGCATGACGCCAAGCCGGCCAGAACCGTGCGCAACGCCGACCGGCGGCGAGCGGCGAAACTCTATCTTGCGTCCAGCAAGCTTTTTGTTGACGAGCAATTTGAAGAGGCCATGCGCGGCTATGAGCAGTCGGCAGCGCTGGATCCCGGAACTGCCGACTACGGGCTGGCGGCGAGCGTGGCGCGCAGCCACGCGATAACGGCGCTGATTCAGGCTGCGGCCAAAGACCGGCTGTGTGGCGATGCGGCGCAAGCGCGCGCGGCCCTGGCCCATGCTTTCGAGCTGGATCCAAAAAACACTCAGGTGAACCAGCACTTGTACGAACTGGGAGACGATGCACTGCTGGGGCAGTCCAGGCCCCGCTACGCGCAAGACGCGGGCACGGCCGGCGATGCAATCAAGCTGGCGCCGGCGGCCGGAGTGCACAGCTTTCACCTGCGAACCGACGGGCGTCAGATGGTCCAGAAGGTCTTCAATGCCTATGGAATCGACGTCTCGGTGGACAGCACCGTCCAATCCACGCAGACCCGGCTGGACGTGGATGACGCCGATTTTGAGACAGCGACGCGAATTCTTGGCCTGATAACGAACTCGTTCTACGTTCCGCTGGATGCGCGCCACGTGCTGGCAGCCCGCGACAGCCGTGAAAACCGCCAGCAGTTTATGCCCCTGGAGTTCGAAACGGTCTACCTGCCGGGGTTGAGCTCGACAGAGCTGACCGACGTGGTCAACCTGGCAAAAAACGTCTTCAATGCGCAGCAGGCGGTGGCGGAACCCACCTCCGGGACGATCACCATCCGTGCCTCCCAAAGCGCGATGAATGCGTTCAACGCCACCATGCGCGAGCTGCTCGACGGGCGTAACCAGGTGATGCTGGAGGTGCGCCTAATCCAGATTGCGCACACCAGCATGCGCAGCACCGGAGTCCTGCCGCCGCAGAGCATGTCGGCCTTCAACGTCTATACCGAAGAGCAATCCATCCTGAACGCCAACCAGAGCCTGGTGCAGCAGATTATTTCTTCTGGTTTGGCCGCCCCCGGTGACACGCTGGCGATTTTGGGCATTCTACTGGCATCCGGGGATATTTCCAGCTCCCTGTTTACCAACGGCTTTGCCCTGTTTGGCGGCGGGCTTACGCAATCCGCGCTGGCTCCGGGCAAGGCCACGCTCAACCTGAACCTGAACTCCTCGGACTCGCGAGAGCTGGACGAGATGGAGTTGCGCCTGGGCGACGGCGAGGATGCCACCATCAAGTCAGGCACGAAATATCCCATCCAGACCTCTTCGTTCTCCAGCCTGGCGTCCAGCGCGACGACTATACCGGGACTGACCGGCGCTGGATCCTCCAGCAGCCTCTCCTCTCTGCTGGCTTCCTACGGCGGCAGCGTGCCCAATGTTCCACAAGTGCAGTACCAGGACCTGGGACTAACCCTGAAGGCGACCCCCAAGGTGCTGCGCGATGAAAATGTGGCGCTCAAAATCGATATGAAGATCGACGCTCTTTCTGGAACCACCATCAACGGCAATCCGGTACTCAACAATCGCGCCTGGAGCGGAGTTGTGACGTTGAAGCAGGGCGAGTCCGTGGAGGTAGTGAGCGATATGGACAAGTCCGAGACCCGCGCCGTCAGCGGTGTGCCGGGGCTCAGCGAGATTCCCGGCTTGAACAATATGACCGGCGTAGACACCCAAAAGAACTATGCAACGCTTTTGATTATCATGACGCCCCATGTGATTCGCGGCACGCAAGCCGCCGGCCACTCGCCGATGCTGCGCGTGGAGCGTGGTGGACCGGCGCAGTAATGACAAAGGCAGACGGGACTGAATCCCTGTCTGCCCTTGTTTAATTCCTGATTACCGTTATTCTTCCGGTTCTCTGACTTACCCCCTTACTGGGCCGTCACGCCGTCCATCTTGGCCTGGAAGAGAATGATCTGCTTGATGACGTCGTAGGGAGCGCTTGCGGGAACCGGGCGGCCATTGATCACCAGCGTAGGGGTCTGATTGATCTTCAGGTCCTGGGCCAGTTTTACCATGGCATCCACAGCGGCAAGAGTCGCCGGGGCTTTGGAGCAGGTGGCGATGGTTGCCGGGTCCAGACCCGCCTTGGTTACGGCGCTGTTCAGGGTCAAAGTGACGCCATCCTCGTTCGCCAATCCGTCCTGGCCATCAAAGGTAGCCGCGGCGAAAGTGAAGAAGGCGCTGCTGCCTCCCTGCCTGGATACGCAGTACCCGTATGCAGCCGCGTTGGCAGCCGCGGGATGCTGCGGCAGAGGAAAGTTTTGGAAGACGAAGCGGGCCTTGGGAAAATCCGCCGCCAGCTTGTCCATGTTGGCCTGCGCCGTTTTGCAATGGGGACACTGGAAGTCGGCAAACTCGACAATCTCCAGGTCCTTGGAGGCGGAGCCGCGATAGGGACCGTCGGCGCGCTGCTGCACGACGGCGCGCGCATCGGCATAGGGATTTGCACCAAAGGGCATGATGTCGTCGGCGGCAAAAATGTGCTTCCCATCAGGGAGGACGAAGAACTGTGCCGGGATGAGCTTCTGCTTGCCGGTCTTGTCGCCCACAAGCAACGTTACCTTGCTGATGCCATCGACTTCCGTCTTCTGGATGGCCCAGATCTCCCAGACACGGGTCTCATCGTAGCCCCAACTGGCTTGCAAAAAGGCGTTGACCGTATCTTTGTCAGGCGAGGCGGCAGTAAAATTGGCGGGATCGGGTTTGGGAAAGACGGGCGCAGCGGGGGCCGGCGCGGAAGGGGCTTGCGCAACGGGCGCGGCAGGCACATCCTGCTGGGCAGCGACGTGGATGACGGGCAGGAATAGAGCAACCAGCGCCAGAGCACCGGCAAAACGAATCGACTGACGGATCAAAGTTGTTTCTCCTTCAACTGTGGAAAAGCTAAACTGCGGAAAACATCCCAGATACTAGCTTATACCTGAACTTTGACGGCAATGGGAAATCTGCGGCCCATGCCGAAGGACTTGGAGGTCACCTTCAGGACGGGCGCGGCCTGCTGGCGTTTGTACTCGCTGCGCTCCACCAGGCGCACCACCTGTTGGACGAGCAGCAGGGGGAATCCGTTTGCCTGAGCGATTTGCTCGGGGGTCTCATAGCGCTCGACATAGGCCTCCAGAATCGGATCGAGAACCTCGTAGGGCGGCAGAGAGTCGGTATCCTTCTGGTCCGGGCGCAACTCGGCAGACGGGGGTTTCTCGAGAATGGCGTGGGGAATGACTTCCCCGCCCCCCACCCCACGGACGAAGACCTGTCCGTGGGGACCCCGGTCCCGGTTGAGCCAGCGGCAGACGGCATAGACACGGGTCTTGACCAGGTCGCCGATGACCGCCAGCGCGCCAACCATGTCGCCGTAGAGGGTGCAGTAGCCTACGGCCATCTCCGACTTGTTGCCGGTGGTGAGCACCAGCGCGGAAAACTTGTTGGAGAGGGCCATGAGCAGGACGCCGCGAATCCGGGATTGGATGTTTTCCTCGGTGGTGTCTGGCTTGGTTCCTGCAAAAAGCGGCTCCAGGGCGTTGGTGAACTCCGCGAACAGGGCGCTGATGCCGATGACCTCGTAGCGAATGCCGAGATTGGCCGCCAGACGGCGGCTGTCGTCGATGGAGCCTGTCGAGGAGTAGGGGCTGGGCATGCCGACGCCTACGACGTTTTCCGCGCCCAGAGCATCCGCGGCTATGGCCGCGACAAGAGCGGAGTCGATGCCGCCGCTCAAAGCCACCAAGGCTTTCTTGAAGCCGCACTTGCGTACATAATCGCGCGTGCCCAGCACCAGAGCGCGGTAGGCGGCCTCGGTATCGTCCTCCTGGGGAGCAGGGAGGGGCGGCGCGGCAATTTCTGATTGGAAGGGGTCAATCAGAATGAGATCCTCTTCAAACGAGGCGGCCTGGGCGATGAGTTCTCCGCGGGCATTGAGGGCCAGCGAGGAACCGTCGAAGATCAGGCTGTCGTTGCCGCCCACCTGGTTGCACAGCAGCACCGGAATTCCATTTTGCCGGGCAATCGCCGAGAGCATCTGGCGGCGAAGGGCGCGCTTGCCGTGCCAGAAGGGCGACGAGGAGAGGTTGATGAGCACAGCGGGCTGCTGGCGCATCAGCTCTTCGACCGGATCGACGGTGTACATGCGTTGCTGCCAGAAATTCTTGTCGTTCCAGGCATCCTCGCAGATGGTGATGGCCAGCCTGAGGCCGTCCAGCTCAACGACCTGCTGGGGCCGCGAAGGGGCGAAATAGCGCTGCTCGTCGAAGACATCGTAGAAGGGCAGGAGCTGCTTGTGCTGCTCGAGCAGGATGCGACCGCCATCGAGAAGGACAGCGGCGTTGACGGCCGGACGTTCGCCCCAGCAAATTCCAGCATGAGGGGACACTGGCCTGGCTTTATCACGCTCTGCCGGCAGGGCCACGCCGGCCAGCACGGCGGTGGGCAAGTCGCGCGTGGCCGCGGCCAGCTCATCGACGGCCGTGCGGCAACGAGCCAGGAAACTCGGTTTTTCCAGGAAGTCGGCGGGAGGGTAACCGCAGATGACCAGCTCGGAGAATACGGTGAGGCGCGCGCCCTGGGCTGCCGCGCGACGACTGACCGCGACAATCTTATCGAGATTTCCATTGAAATCCCCGATTGTCGGATTGATCTGGGCCAGCGCGATCTTCACAGTTCCAGTTTAATCGAAGAGACAGCTTCCAGCTTTTAGCTACTAGCTCTTAACCACTCTCTAATTCCCGCGCTTCGGAAAAGCTAGAGACTGGAAGCTAAAAGCTAAAGTCTGGAAGCTAAGTTCCGGTTCCGATCAAGACCACGCCGATGGTTCGCAGAATGATCTGGATATCCAGCCAGATGCTCCAGTTTTCGATGTAAATCACATTCAGCGAGATATAGCTGTCGGAGGAAGGGTCCTGGCGGCCCTGCACCTGCCACAGGCCGGTGACGCCGGGGGTCACGGCGAGGACGCGATGGTAGGCGAGTTTGGAATCCAGTACGTCCTTGGCGGGGAGCGGGCGCGGACCTACCACGCTCATATCTCCGCGCAGGACATTGATGAACTGGGGAAACTCATCCAGCGAGTGCTTGCGCAGGAATCGGCCCAGCTTTGTGATGCGGGGATCGCCGGAGATCTTGAACAGCAAGCCGTCCCGCTCGTTCAAGTGCGTCAGGCCGGTGCGTTGCGATTCCGCATCGCAGACCATGGTGCGGAACTTGATGCAGTGGAAGATGCGGCCCTTTCTGCCGACACGCTCGGAGATATAGAAGACCGGGCCTGGGGAATCCAGCTTGATGGCGATGGCGATGGCCAGCAACAGCGGCGAAAGCAGGATCAACACCATGCTGGAGAAAACGATGTCGAGCATACGCTTGAGCAGCAGCCCGACCTCAGGCACCTGGCCGCAGTGCAACGGAATGGTGGGGAAGTGGCCGATGTATTCGATGGTGCTGTCAAAGGCGAGGCCATCGTACATATCGGGGACCATGCGCAGGTCTACGCCAAAGGCGCGAGCCTGTGCCAGGAGATCCCGGGCGACGCCGCGCTCGCAGGCCGTGGTAAAGAATATCTCATCCACATACTGCGTGCGGGCGTTCTGAAAGAGCGTATCGAGCGTGCCCACTACATCGCTGGATGCTGCTTCAAAACGGGAACCTGCGCCTGCAGATTGGCCGGTCCCTGGAGCCTCGATGAAACCCTTGAATCTGTATCCCAGATGGCGGATGCTCTCCAGGTAAAAGCGAAGAGCCACAGCCTCCGGCCCGGTGCCTACGATGAATACGTTGCGCGTGCCCACGCCTTGCTCGAATTTGCGGTAGAGCATCAGGCGATAGACCACACGGCGCAGGCTAATACCGACGGTGACTAGTCCCACCGTGACTAGAACGATGGTGCGGGGAATGTCTTCGGCGTGCACCAGGTAGAGCGTGCCGGTAAGCAGCAGTCCCGATGTGAGGCAGGCGCGGATGCTGAGAAGCTGCTCCTGGAGAATGTTGGACAGACGGGTGGGCGCATACAGATTCAACCGCCGGCTGATGACCATCAGCGAGACGGCAAAGAAACACAAAAGGGCCAGCAGGATGCCCATAGAACGGCCATGGATCAGTGTGCCGTGCCAGAACCCTCTTGCACCCGATAATGGGTCCTTATGCTCCCTGTATAGAGTGGCCAAGATCGCAGCAATCAGAATCGTCAGCGCATCCAGGAACATCCACACCCGGACCTTGCCCCGCGAACCTCGCATGGTGGCCTCGGCGTGTCTCCCTGCCCATGACTGCGGGAGAGACGCGGATGTGGATAGTTTTTGCCAGAATTCCGAAGTTGCCATACGTTTTGCAGACCTCGAACTAACAAAGGGCAAAGAAGGTGGGGGGTCTCGCAACCACGTGAAAAACACCCACTAGCAAAAAATCAAGCGCGAAGATGAAACCTGCCCAATTCCGGTTAGAAATCCGCTTCCGGTAATGGGCTGACGTCAAAAAGCAGGATTCCCGTCGCCACAGATAGTCATGCCCTGTCAAATTCACCCGCAAGACATTCATTTTTGTTATCAGCCGCCGACAGCCTGCCGCGGCATGGTTTGTGGTCCTGGCAAGGGGGAGCCAGCTTGACCGTAATCGGAACGACTCAAGGGAACCATTGCCGGTAATATGAATCGCTCCGGCTTCAGTAAAACCCTTTGGAAGAGAATTATACAGCAAATTGCCAACGGCGGAGAACGGCAGCAACGATGCTTTCCCCTTGATAGCCCGCTTCCGCACTCGCGCCGAAGCTAACTTCTCAAGCATCCCCCCAGAGATCCAACATAGGCAAGTGAAATCTTTATACCGTGGTTACGGTGTGAGAAGCGTCTTATACCGAAGGTAACGTATAGGCATCCAGCGCCAGGAATTGCTGAATATCTGGATCGGAAGAGGCCAGAAAGCCTTGTAGAGGGCCGAAATACTGCGCCCGTCCCTGATGGAGAAAGAGGACCAGGTCGGCGAGCCGCTCGGCAAAGCGCGTGTCGTGGGTGACCACGATGCTGGTGAAGCGCAGCTGGCTCTTAAGCCGCTGAATGAGGTTGCCGAGAAGGCGCGCGATGATGGGGTCGACCATGGTTGTCGGCTCGTCATAGAGCACCACCTCGGGCTTGGCGGCCAGGGCGCGGGCGATGGCCACAGCGCGCTTGCGTCCGGTGGAAAGGCTGGCCGGCAGGGAATCAAGCACATCTTCTGCGCCCACCAGGCCGATGAGCCGGTCCACCGACTGCTGAACCTCATCCTCGCTCTGGCCGCCGCGCTCGCGCATGGGAAAAGCCACGTTTTCACGCACGCTCAGGGAATCGAAGAGAGCGCCGTTCTGGAAGACCATGGTGATGCGCTTGCGGATGGCCCGCATGCCCTCTTCGCTGAGGGTGGTGATCTCCTGGCCGTCGACGCAGATCGAGCCTGAGTCCGGAATGAGAAAGCCCATCAACATGCGCAAAGCCACCGACTTGCCCACACCGCTGCGGCCTAGGATGCAAAGGGTTTGGCCGCGATCCACGTAAAAGCTCACATCCTCTAGAACAGAGCGGCCGTCAAAGGAGATGCCGACGTGGCTGAAGGAGATGAAGTGCTCCGGGGGCGGGGAGGGAGCTGAGGCGCGCCCTTCCGGCTCTTCAACGGCAGCTTGAGCCTGCGTCTCGGGGAGTTCCGCGTTGGAGGGAAAATCGGACATAGGCTAGAATCAGCTTACGCGACCGGAGTGATTATGAAAATACGATATGTGCTGGGCGTTCTGCTTGGCTTGTATCTCCTGGCATTGACCGGTTTTTTTGTGTTGCAAAGAAGTTTTTTGTACTTTCCCAGCCAGGACCATGTCTCCATCAGCGAAGCGCACGCGAATAGAGCTTTCAAGGAATTCTCTGTAAGAACAGAAGACGGGCTCGATTTGACAGCCTGGTACGCGCCTGCAACCAACAAAACCTTCACCATCGTCTTCTTTCACGGGAATGGGGATTGTTTGTTTACGGCATCCCCAGTCGCCGCCCCGTACATCGCCGCGGGATATGGGTTTCTGCTGGCGGAGTATCGCGGATACAGCGGATTGCCGGGCAAGCCGACGGAAGCCGGCCTTTATGCCGATGCGCGAGCCTATCTCAAAGGTCTGATGGCGCGAGGAGTCAAAAGCGAAAACATCATCTTGTTTGGACATTCGCTGGGAACGGGCGTGGCGGTGCAGATGGCAGAAGAATTCCACGTTAGCGGTGTGATGCTGCTGGCGCCTTATTTATCGATTGCAAAGATGGCGCAACTGAATTTCCCGTATTTCCCCGCGAAATATATCGCCCTGGACCGTTATGAGAACGACAAGAAGATGAAGAACCTTCACGAGCCTCTTCTGATCGTCAACGGAGCCAGAGACCAGCTCATTCCGCCATCTCAGGGGAAACAGCTTTATGACTTGGCCAATGAGCCGCGACAATTCGATTCAATTCCCGCCCGCGGTCATAACAATTGTTTTGATGATTTCGCGACTATCGGTCTGAATTGGATAAAGCGGCTCCCTGTGCCGAAATGATGGGTTGGCTCACCGCAGGGATCGTGGTTTCCCAGGTATGAAAATCCGGACCCGGAACACCCGGCACCCGGCGGGTTGAGATTCGTGGATTCCCACCCTTTCCGCGATAAGACTGCGGAAAGGATGGGCAACCCTCATTTATTAGCGGATCAAAGGTATGGCACCCGGCCGTCGAAAGAGGATGCCAGCCCCAAACACAAAGAAGCCAAGCAGCAGGTAGGTCGCGGTGGGCCCCTCGGGGGTTAAGAATTGAGAGCCCGAGGCGAAATAGTTGGTGCCCAAAGGGTCAGGTTCAACGCTCGCATCTTCGTCGTCGTTGGGAAGTGTTATGCCCTGCGGGTCGCCGTTGCCGTCAAGGGTGACTAAGGAGGGCGTCAGCAAGCCAGAGGTGCTGCCAAGGTCTGTCTCGAAATCGCTGAGGCACACACTGGCGCTGCAACTAAAAGGGTCAAGCACGATCATCATGTTGGCGTAATAGACGCCTGTAAACGGGTTGAAGGAGTTGAAGAAGGCGAGCGCACCGCCGCCGGCCGGTCCACCGGTCCAGTAGTAGGCCGCTGGGGTTACCCATTGCGCCGTGGGTACCGAGACATCGGCTCCAACGAAGCCATTGGCCTCACCTAAGAAGGTATCGTAGGAGTACCAATATCCAGGGTAACCCTGGAGCGAGAGAGATACATAGTCCTCAGCACTGGCGGGAGGCCCCGCGACGAGCGCGGTCTGGGCGGACCAGCCTGAAGGGAGCTGGGGATTGCCAAACCCCCAATTGGGGGCAGCGGTGATGGTGTAGAAGTAGTAGGGGGCCGCGGCGGCCGGACGGGCGATACCCAAAATTGCGATCACACCCAACGTGGCAAGAAGGGCTCGTTTGAGCAGAGCAAGGGAATTCATTTCAACCTCCTGGGGACGGTTCGGCTGGCCCGGGAGCGATCGCGATCCAGGCCTGCGGGTTAAGGAATAGGTCTTCGATCCTATTTCACTAATTCTTATTTCACTGTGACTTGCGGGAAGATTCAGGATCGGGTCGGGGGAAGCCAACTCGATAAAAAAATATTACTTCAAATAATTTTGAAAGGTCAAGAAAATCTTTGATGGCGGGTCGGCGAATCATTGGTCGGGGTGCCCCAGGCCTCAATAATGTGAAGACCTGGGGCGGCGGATTATTTACCGGCTTCTTCGAGGAAGCGGATGACAGATTCGATGCCCAGCTCGAAGTTCTTGAGGTGGAACTTTTCGTTGGGGGCGTGGATGCAGTCGTCGGGCAGGCCGAAACCCATCATGACGCTGGGCACGCCCAGATGGCGGTCGAAGTCACCGACGATGGGGATGGAGCCGCCGGAGCGGATAAAGACCGTGTCTTTGCCCCAGACTTCCTTGAGGGCGCGGGTGGCTGCCTGGATGTAGGGGTTGTCGACGCGGACCAGGCAAGGGTCTCCGGCGCTGATCAGACGCACTTCGACCTCGACGCCAGCGGGGGCAATCTTCTCGACATAGGATTTGTAGAGAGCAAAGGCCTTATCCGGAACCATGCCGGGAACCAGGCGCATGGAGATCTTGGCAACGGCTTTGGCGGGGATGACGGTTTTGGCGCCCGCTCCGGTGAAGCCGCCGGGGATGCCGTGCACGTCGAGAGTAGGCCGGGCCCAGGTGCGCTCCATGACGCTGTAGCCGGGTTCTCCCACCAGGGAGGGCGAGCCAACCTCGGTGATGCGGTAGTGCTCCTCATCGAAGGGCAGGCTGCTCCAGGCTTTGAGCTCCTCGGGGCTGGGAGGAATGATGCCGTTGTAGAAGCCGGGGATGAGGATGTGGCCGTCTTCGTCCTTGAGCTTGGCAATCATCTGCGCGATGGCCACAAAGGGATTGGGAGCCGCGCCGCCGTACATGCCGGAGTGAAGATCGGATTTTGCGCCGCGGACTTCGAGTTCGGTGTAGATCATGCCGCGCAGGCCGACGCACAGAGTGGGCAGGCCGGGCGCGAAGAGTTCCGTATCGGAGACCAGGGCAAAGTCGGCCTTGAGCTCGGGCGGCTTGGAGGCGACAAAAGCAGCAATTCCCTCGCCACCCACTTCCTCGTCGCCCTCGAAGATGATACGCACGTTGACGGGCAGCTTGCCTTTGTTGGCGGCCATCAGCGATTCCAGAGCTTTGATCTGCGCCCAAATCTGGCCCTTGTCGTCGGCCGAACCGCGAGCGTAAAGGTTGCCGTCGCGCTCGGTTGGCTCAAAGGGCGGCGTGGTCCATTCGTCGATGGGATCGACGGGCTGGACGTCGTAGTGGCCGTAAAAAAGCCCGGTGGGCTTACCGGCGGCGAGCAGCCAGTCAGCGTAGACCAGCGGATGGCCGGTGGTATCAATGAGCCGGGCGTGCTCGAAACCGATGCGGGTCAGTTCGCGCAGAATGAATTCGGCGGCGCGGCGGCAATCGCCCTTGTTCTCGGGCAGGGTGGAAACGGAAGGAATACGCAGCAAATCCTTCAGTTCCTTCAGGAAACGGGGTTGGTTCTGGCGTGCGTAGGCAACGGCGGGTGAAGACATAGGTGTGCTCCCTTTCAAAGAAATCTGACAGAGGAGAGTATAGCCCGTGGAGGCGCTCCTCTGCTCAAAGCGTGAGCGGGCATTATTTGTGCTATGGTCACGTTGGAACTCATGAATTTGTACGACTGAACAAGCTGGAGAAGGCCGGGGAGTCGCGCTTGAAAATGCGCTGAGAATTTACCGCTCGCCCCAGCTGAGCTTGCTGCGCAGCGCCTGAAAGAAGCCGCCCTCGCTCATGCGGACCAGGTTGACGGCGTGCGCGGACTTGCGGCAGCGCACCTCGTCGCCGATGAGCAGCTCGATGCCCTTCTGGCCGTCCACGGTGAGCAGGGCTGGGTTAACGGCGCCCTCGACGCGAACACTGAGCGAAGCGTCGCCGCGGATCACGATGGGCCGGAGGGTGAGCAGGTGGGGGCAGATGGGCGTGACCACTATGGCGTCCACGTCTGGGGTCAGGATGGGGCCGTTGGCGGCCAGCGTATAGGCCGTGGAGCCGGTGGGGGTGGAGACGATGACGCCGTCGGCGCGGAAGCGGGCCACGCTCTTGCCGTCCAACTCGACGGCAAAGTCGCCCATGCGGGCAATGTCGCCCTTGGAGATAACAACCTCATTCAGCGCTTCATAACCGGAACGCAGCGCGCCTCCGCGCCACAGTTCGGCATGGAGCATGGCGCGCGTATCGAGAACATGGCAGCCCTCGCAGCCGCTATGCCAGCTCTCTAATGCTGGATAGAGGTCGGCCAGGCGGACTTCGGTTAAAAAGCCGAGTGAACCCAGGTTCACGCCGAGGATGGGCGTACCGGTGGAGGCGAAAATCCGTGCCACAGACAGCAGGGTGCCGTCGCCGCCCAGCACAATCACCAGCCCCGGCGATTGTTCGGGCATCCGCGCGCGATCCATGGCCGGAGCAGCCGTGGTGTACTGGCCACCCTCCAGGTCCAGGATCGGCTCGTAGCCGTGCTGAAGCAGCCAGGCAATCAGCTCCGGCAGAAGCCGGGCCAGCTCTGTTTTCTCCGGTTTGCAGACAATCGCGACGCGAACCATGCGGTATCAGTGTAACGGAAGCGCTGCGGAGGGGCCAACTCGAAGTCCGCTAACTCCGCCGCGCGTAGAGCAGAAACTCGCGGTTGCCTTCGGCGCCAGTGATTGGCGAGGGGATGGTTTCGACGACCTGCCAACCCAGTGAGCGAACGCAATCTGCCACTCTGTTGATGGCGAGTTGATGCGCTTCGGGATCGCGGACAATGCCGCCCTTGCCGATGTGGCCGCGACCGGCTTCAAACTGCGGCTTGACCAGAACGACGGCTTCGGTGAGCGAAGGCGCGGCGGCGAAGACCGGCTCCAGAAGCAGCGTAGCGGAAATAAAGGAGACGTCCATCACCAACAGCGTGAGATCGGAAGTTCCCTCAGGGGCTAAAGCCCCACCTTCCTTTTGCGGCATATGCGGCACGACTGAAGTCGTACCCTGACGCTTCTTGCTGGCAGAATTGAGTTTTTCTTCCGCATGAGCCTTCAGCACTCCCGGCTCCAGGAAGCGCGCGTTGGTTCGCTCCAGCAGGCGGACGCGTGGGTCGTTGCGCAACTTCATTGCAACCTGGCCAAAGCCGGTATCGACAGCGGTGACCTGAGCGGCTCCTGCTTGCAAGAGGCAATCGGTAAATCCGCCCGTGGAGGCGCCTACATCGAGGCAGGCGCGGCCCTGGACGCTGATGTGCCAGTGAGAGAGCGCCGCGGCCAGTTTGAGGCCTCCGCGGCTCACGTAGGGCTGGTCTTCGCCGAGCAAACGAATAGGAGCGTCCGCGGGAACCGTGGCGCCGGCTTTCTCCACCTTCTGCTCGCCAACCAGAACCCGGCCGGCCAGGATGAGCGCGCGCGCCCGCTCCCGGCTGGGAACCAGACCCCTCTCGACCAGCAGCAGGTCAACGCGCATCTTTGTGCCGGCAGCCATTCTCTTTATCGTTTCACAGAGCAGCTAAAAACGCCTTGCAATCGTCGCAGCAGATGCACAAACAGCCAAAGGAGCCTTCCTTTGCGGGAAAAACTTCTTTGGCTGTTTGATTATCGTGGTATCCCACCCTAACCACAAAAACAAGAACATAGTGAGGGTGGCGCACCCAAGACATAACACATCCTGGCAAATGCGTTACGGCTGTTTCTGACAATTCGCTAACGTGTTGTAGTTCACACCATAGGTGGCTATCATGGCGGCCTGCGGCAGGTTGCATGGCTGGCCGTAACCGGGAATCCGGCTCACGTTGTTGGCGTTTCCGCTGCTGCCGTTCTGCGTGCTCACGCGCACATCCACGATGTCGCCCTGCAGCAGAATCGTCGTATCGACAATATCCTGGTCGGTGCGCAGAATGGTCAGGTAGTTGCTGTTGGGCGAGGCCACATAGACCTTTCCGTAGGTCGAATTCTGGGTTGAAACCACGGTGCGCGGGTAGCCGGTGACCGGCAGCGTCTTTTCCACCGTGTAGCTGCTCAGGTTGGCGATGGTTACCGTCTGGTCGGCCTGGTTGGCCGTATAGGCGCGGCTGCCATCGTACAAAACTGTCACGCTGGCGGGGTTGTGACCCACGGGAATCGTGTAGGTGGTGCCGAAGGTCGCGCTGTCGTTGCCGTATTCATCCAGGCTAACGTCAATCACGCTGATGGTGTTGCCGACATAATCGGCTACTACCAGCAGGTTCTTGGCGGCGTTGTATTCGGCATAGACGGGACCGGCTACCGTGGGAACGTCGTTGTTAGCGTCTTGTGCAAGCCCCGCAGAGGTTGAAAGCGGCAGGGTGGGATGACAGGTCACGGTTTGGCCGGCCTGGTTGAGGAACGGCGTGCAGGCGTCCAGCGTGTCGTACTGCGCGTTGATCACCGTGACGGTATCGCTGCCCCGGTTGATAACGAAGAGCCGCGCAGCATCGCTGCTTTCGACGGCATAGACCGGGCACTTGCCCACCGGTATCGGCGTGTCGGTTGCATAGCTGGCAACCTCGATTCCGGTCACAATGCCGAGGGGTTGGGTTGTGGGCGAGTTGTTGCACTCCAAGCCTGTGGGAGTGGCAATGTTCTGGCTCAGAGCAAAGTAACGCGTGCCGCGGAGGCCGGGCCCCACCACCAGCACCGGCGTGGCCGGCAGCGGAATGGAAAGCAGGAAGGTCTGCGGGCCCCCGGTGAAAACGTCGGCGGCGGGTTCACACGCGCTCGAAGGGGGAATGGTAGCGCACAAATCCGTAGCCCACAGACCGGCTGATGGCGAGAACAGGTTCAGGGGCACCGCCAAGCTGGACAGTGTGGTGTAGTCCACTTGTTTGGTCTGCAGGGTGGTGGATATAGGGATGTTGGACACGGTGTGATCGCTATTGTAGGTGTAGGCGTTGGAACCTGTTTCGTCCAGGGTATATGCCGTCGGGCCGGGGCCAATGGATGCAGTGGCCAGAATCGAATCACCGGCGTAGTCAATGACCGTTACGATGCCGGGTAAGCTGATCGAAGGGGCTGTAACCGCCACCACAAGCGATTGCGGCTGCGCGGCGGGACCACTGGGGTTGACGGGCGTAACCACGGGCCGGTAGTTATTGCCACAACCGGCAACCAGGGCAGTAGCCGCAAAGACCGCGCCCGCCTGAACCAACCGCACACGCGCCTGACAAAAATTCATGCCTAAAAGCCTCATTCCGTTTATTCCTGCTTACACCGTGATTGTAAATCAGGGGACCGGGGTTTTGACGCGTCAAAGGACAGAAAGGGTATCGAAACTGACCAGATCCGGGCTACAGCCCGCAACGCCCTTCGCGGGTTACGATGAATGCGTGGCGCAAATCAAGCTGATATGGCAATCGAAGCTGGTGCTGCTTCTGATACTGCCCTTTGCGGGCGCCAGCGTGGTGCTGCAGACCCACTGGTGGGCGGTGAACTACCGGCCAGTGGCTCTCTGGTCGCTGGGCCTGAGCCTGCTGCTGGGGTTGGTGGTTCTGGAACTGGGCGCAACCACGTCCGGCGGAGCCTTTGCCGGTGCGGCGATCACCGCCAGTCTGATGTTTTCCACCGCGACCTTCACTCCCGGCGAGCGGCTTGCGTATGCCCCTTGGCACACCGCCTTGATTCCGGTGCTGGCGGTCTTTGTGCTCGCCGATATTGCCACGCGGCTGGACCGGGAGCATAAGTTGAGGCTGGGCATGGCGGAAGGTCACGGGCGCACGGCAGCGCAGGTAGCAGCCAACCTGGGCATTGCCGCGCTGGCCTCCGACGGGCTGGCGCAATCGTGGCTGGCCGGCAACCGCTGGTTCTCCTATGCTGCGCCGGCGCTGCTATTATCCGCGGGCCTTGCAGCGCTGGCAGAGGCCGCGGCGGATACCGCCTCCTCGGAGGTGGGCCAAATTCTTGGCGGACGGCCGCGCATGATTACCACCCTGCGCAGGGTCGAACCGGGCACAGATGGCGCTGTAAGCCTGGTTGGCACGCTGGCCGGCGTGGCCGCCGCGGGGATTGTGGCGGCAGTTGGAGCATGGACGCTCAACGGTGGCTCGGCAATGTTCTGGATCAGTTGCGCGGGCGGGGTCTTCGGCCTGTTCTTCGACAGCCTGCTGGGGGCGACACTGGAACGGCGCGGCTGGCTGAACAACGACGCGGTTAACTTCCTGTCGACGATCAGCGCGGCAGCATTTGCGCTGGGAGTGGTAGCGATTTAGCCTCTTTCCTAAATGGGGCTCGGAATGCGCGTCTAGTCGGCCTCAGGCAGAGTAAGCGCATTGCACTCTTGGGGATCGAAGATGTACTTCAGAAACCGGTCCTTCTTCTCCCTGGGCAATTTGGCTACCGCATCGAGGAACTCGGAATGCTTGACCCGGCAGACTTTTTGCATCTGCAGCGCATAGTCGCTGTGAATGTCCTGGACCGAGGTAATGGAATAGGCCACATACTCCGGAATCTTGTCCGGCGCCAGAAGGACGGCCCTGGCCAGATCATGAGGCAGGCGCTCCGCCAACTGGCCCAGCATTTTCATCTCGTGATAAGACTCCGTGCCGCAATGATGTTCGCCAAGGGTCATCAACATTTGTTGCTGTTCATCGTCTTTGGGGATGAGATTGAGAAGCAGCAAAGCCACATCACGCTTCTCTGGACCGAGTTCGAATTGCTTCACCGCGAAGACGAACTGCGCGCGGTAACTCTCTCCCGCGTTTACCTTATGGGCGGCCAGTTCCGCTGTAGAGATGGCGCGCGCCATCTTCGCCATGGCCTCGACCTCGCCGCAATTCAACATCTGCGCTGATAACACCTTGCAGGGCGCCAACAGGAACGTCAGAGCAACCACACAACTTGCGATCTCATGCGTTCTTATCATGACTCTCCTGGTAGTTGCCCGAAGCCGATGGGCATTATCACCGATTCTATCTCTTCGCGTAAAGCTCCGCATCAGTGCAGATGCAAGCGCCAGGCAGTGTAGCTGAGAATTTCGTGGGCGATGCGCTTGAACCCCCACCCGGTTTCGCCTGTCCCGCCCTCGACGGACACATAGGGTCGTGGCGAGGTGAGCACGTCGAGGCCGTCGGCGGCGCAGATTTCGTGGATTCGGAACATATGCGTCCCATCGCTGACAATGACCAGCTTGTGCAATCCGTTGGCGCGGGCAATCACGCTGATGCGGCGGGCCGACTCCTCGGTGTTGCGGCTCACGGTTTCAGCGATGATAGCTTGCCGGGGTATACCCATGCCCATCAGGTACTCGCGGCCCACCGCCCCTTCGTTGTACTGATCGCCGCCGTTTCCCCCCAGGGTGATGAGCAGCGGGGCGATGCCGTGACGGAAGAGCGCGAGGCCGTGGTCCAGGCGGGCGCGATAGACCGGGGATGGCCGTCCGTCATACTCTGCCGCGCCGAAGACGACAATGGCGTCCGCGGACGCAGCCTGGGCAGCCTGGGCAACTTGATCCAGTCTGGCATAGCGCTCAATCTGCACGTAGACCCAGCGGCACCATCCCAGAGCTGCCAAGGTCAACGCGAGCGCGAACCAAAGCGCGGCGCGCAAGATCCATTTACGTCGTTTTGGCTCGGTTTGGCGCTTCATAGGAACCTTCGGCTATCTCTGCAGCGCCGCGACGATCTCGTGCGTAGGGATGGCGCCCTCGCGCAGAATCTTCCAGCGCTCTTCGCCCAGGGTGAGATCGACGATGGTGGTGGGCTGCGCCTGGCCAGTGGAACCGCCGTCGATGATGAGCGGAATGCGGTCGCCGAGCTGGTCGCGAACACAGTCTGCGTTGCTGCACTCGGAGGCTCCCTGCAGGTTGGCCGAGGTAGCGGTTATGGGCAGCCCGAAGCGCTCCACAACGGCGCGGGCGATGGCGGCGGCGGGCACGCGCAGGGCCACGTTGCCCTTATTCGCCGTAACCCGCAGCGGCAGTTTGCCTCCGGCACGCACGATGATGGTGAGCGGACCGGGCCAGAAACGCTCCGCCAGCTTGTCGAGCAAGGGGTCGGTGTCGCGGGCCAGCTCGTACGCCTGGGCCAGGGAGGCAATCAGCAGGGACAAGGGCTTGTTCTTCTCGCGGGTCTTGATCTGATAAATCTGCTCGACCGCATGGAGGTTGACCGGGTCGACGGCCAGGCCGTAGAAGGTGTCGGTCGGCAGGGCAACTACATCCCCCTTGCGCAGGCAGGAGACAATATAGTCGATCCGGTCCGGCTGGGGTTTATCGGGATGGACGTGCAACATCTCCGCGGACAAGGAGGTCTACCTCTGTTTCCATATTGCCCGAAAATGCGGAAGCTGGCAGCAGACCGGCCATAACGCCAACCGGAGCACTTGATTCGCCTGCCCGCCGCCCGGCAAAACGGCTTAGAATCGGCTAAGCGCCATAAAGGTTTGGCAATGATGCCTTATCGCATTGTACAGAGTAAACAGAATTCCCGCCTGAAGGAATTGCGCCGCGCGCTGGCTCAACCCGGCCGCGATGGGAGCAGTTTAGCCGGAATCGAAGGGCTTAATCTGCTGGAAGAAGCTCTGCGGGCCGGCCTGCGTATTTCCTGTGTCTTTGTGGCGCAGGGGGCAGAGCAGCTGCTGGAAGGACTTGCGCTACCGGCGGAGACCGAGGTTCTGCTGCTGCCCAGAGTGCTGCTGGACTCTGCCCTGGCCACTGAGACGCCACAGCCGGTCGCCGCTCTGGTTGAGCCGTTGGATTGGAGCTGGGCTGATGTGCTGGGCGGGGGAAAACAATCTGCTCCACTGATTGTGGTGCTGGCTGGATTGCAGGATCCCGGCAACCTGGGAACGATTCTGCGCTCGGCGGAGGCCTTCGGCGCCACGAGCATCGTCAGCCTGCCGGGAACTGTCAGTGCATGGAATCCCAAGGCGGTGCGCGCGTCGGCAGGAAGCGTCTTCCGGCTTCCGCTGCTTTCGGTGAGTGAGAAAGATTGCTTCGCGCGGATGCGGAAGGCAGGAGTGAAGATTTGGACTACGGCAGTCCATGGGGCGAAAGCGGCGGATCGCATCGATCTGGCAGGGCCTGTGGCGCTGGTGATTGGCAATGAAGGCAACGGCGTGCCGCGGGAGTTGGCTGCGCAGGCCGATGGAGCCGTGACGATTCCCTGCCCCGGCCCAGTTGAGAGCCTGAACGCCGCAGCCGCGGCCAGTGTGCTGCTCTATGAGGCTTCGCGGCAGAGAAGGAGTGCGCGATGAGTCTCTTTGACGGCGAGCAGGAAGGCCCCAGCGGTCCTCTGCGCTCCGCTCCCTTGGCCGAGCGCATGAGGCCGCACACGCTCGACGAGTTGCTCGGACAGGAGCACCTTGTAGGGCCCGGCAAGCCGCTGCGCGTACAGATCGAACACGATGACCCCAGTTCGATGATCTTCTGGGGTCCGCCGGGGGTGGGCAAAACCACGCTGGCCAAGATCATCGCCGAGACCACCAAGGCCACTTTTATCGAGTTCTCCGCCGTGATGAGCGGCATCAAGGAGATCAAGCAGGTGATGGTGGCGGCGGCGCAGGCTGCCCGGATGCACTCGCGGACAATTCTCTTCATCGATGAGATTCACCGCTTCAACAAATCGCAGCAGGACGCATTCCTGCCCTACGTGGAGCGCGGCGCCATCCGGCTGATCGGCGCGACCACGGAGAATCCTTCCTTTGAAATAATTTCGGCGCTTCTCTCGCGCTGCCGCGTTTACGTGCTGGAGCCGCTGAGCGAGGAGCAGATCGTCGCGCTGCTCAAGCGCGCCCTGGCAGATAAAGAACGCGGCCTGGGGGCGATGGAGTTGACGGCAGACGACGACGCGCTGGAACTGATTGCCGGCTACTCCAGCGGCGACTGCCGCAACGCCTACAACACACTGGAGGTTGCCGCGCAACTGGCGATGGAGCCGAGCCAGAAAGCGGGCAAGCACATCGACAAAAACCTGGCCGGCGAAGCGGTGCAGCAGCGCGTGCTGATGTACGACAAATCCGGCGAGGAGCACTACAACCTGATCTCCGCGCTGCACAAGAGCGTGCGCAACTCGGACCCCGACGCTGCGCTATACTGGCTGGCGCGGATGTTTGCCGGCGGCGAAGACCCTCTCTATCTCGCTCGCCGCATCGTGCGTATGGCCATCGAGGACATTGGCCTGGCCGCTCCCGAGGCGCTCAACCTGACGCTTTCTGCCAAGGAGGCGGTTGATTTTTTAGGATCGCCAGAGGGCGATCTGGCGCTGGCCGAGGCGGTGGTCTATCTTTGCCTCGCGCCCAAGTCGAATTCGGTTTATACCGCCTACGGCGCGGTGCAGCAGGAGGTCGAAGAGACTCGCCAGGAGCCGGTCCCACTGCACCTGCGCAACGCGCCTACCAAGCTGATGAAGGAACTGGACTACGGCAAGGGCTACCGCTACGCGCATAACGAAGAGGGCAAGGTTGCCGATATGGATTGCCTGCCTGAATCGCTCAAGGGCCGCAGCTACTACCACCCCACGCAGGAGGGCCGCGAAAAACTCTTGGCCCAGCGCATGGAAGAGATTCGGCGGATTCGGGCAGGTAAGCGAGGCAGAGCTTGATTCTCCGCGCCTATCTCAAAGGCGCGCGCCGCAACTGCCACAGAATGTCGATGCCTTCGTCAATTTCGCGCCGCAATCTCCACAATAGCCCAGATTCTCCCCTTCTCCGGAACCTGCCTCCGGCTGCGCATGAGCAACGGGCGCTGGCGAGGTCACCGCCGCGACGCTGGATGAGCTTGCCGCTTTTTTCCCCTGGATGATGAGATAGATGTTCCATGCCGTGGCTGCAAGCATCAGGAACATTGTCAGTGAAAAGCCTACCTCAACATTCGCCTGGCCCATTCCCTGGGTTGCGCTCTGGATTTCCCCATCTAAGCGCGACGCCATGACGCCGAGCGAGACCGCTCCAGCAGCGCCGCTGACAGCGCCGGCAGCGGCAAGCCTTGTGCCCACCAGGCTGAGAGCGACACCCGCCACGGCGCACAGTAAGGCCACCGAGGCAAAGGGATTGGGGTCAATCTTCTGGCTCTTGGGCGGTCCGAAGGGCTGCGGCTCCGAAAAAGTAGTTCCGGTCGCCATTTGCTGGCCGCTGAGTGTGAATATCTTCTGCCCTCCACACGACACAGTTACAAATGGAAGAAAAAAGCACAGCAGGCTGCCTACAAAGAGCAGGATAGAGGCAATTGACTTGCGATTCCCCATAACTTTCCCATTCCTTCCGGATGTAGTTTGATTCCGCGCAACATCATACTCCGCTGCCCTGTCTGTGTGCCATCCGAACCTTGGCTGGTCATGGCGGTCCGACGCAGGTGCGCCATCTTTACAACATTGTTCTGGCGAAAAACAGAGGAAAAGGCTGATACCTCTTCCCTGCTCAGCGTGTTGTCTTCGGCAGCTTGCTCAACGCATCCATCACAATCCCCTGCGTGAGCACCTCGGGCAGGAGCCGTGGGGTTTTTTCTCCAAGAGCGTAGAGCGCGTAAGCCGGCACGCCGCTGCGGCCCAGGGCGGTCAAGGCTTGCGTGATGGCCTCGTCATGACGGGTCCAGTCGGCGCGCAGCAGGGCAACGTTGGCGGATTGGAAGGCCTGTTGCACCTCCGGCCGATTCAGAGCCGCGCGCTCGTTCACCTGGCAGCTCAGGCACCAGCTGGCGGTGAAGTCCACGAAAACCGGACGGCCCTGGGACTGATAACGGCTGACCGCTTCGGCGGACCAGGGCTGCCAGGCACCTTGAGCTTCCGGCGGTGACAAAGTCTCAGAAGCAGTAACCATTTCTCTCGATGCAAATACAGCAATTGCAATCACACAGAGCAGAATCAATGCAGCGACCAACGTAGCCCAGCGCCTGGCCGGCCAGCGGCCCAGGAACCATCCGGCGATGGCCAGCAGCAGGAAGCTGGCCAACAACGCTGCCAGAACGCCGGCTCCGTAAGCTGCGGCCAGCACCCAGGCCAGCCAGATCACCGTGGCGAAGATGGGCACGGCAACGGCCTGGCGCAGCACCTCCATCCAAGCTCCGGGCTTGGGCAGCAGACGCGTCCAGGCCGGTTGCAGTGTGAGCGCGACGTACGGCGCGGCAAGGCCGAGAGCCAGAGCCGTGAAGACGGCAAAGGTTACAATTGCAGACTGGGAAAGCGCGTAGCCGATGGCCGCTCCCATGAAGGGCGCGGTGCAGGGCGTGGCTACGACGACGGCCAGCACGCCGGTGAAGAAGCTGCCCGTGTAGCCCTGCTTCGCCGCCAGCGAACCGCCCGCGCTGGTCAGCGTGAGGCCGATCTCGAATTGCCCGGCCAGCGAAAGTCCGAGGAAGAAGAGCAGCCCGGCCATCAGCGACAAAAAGACCGGCGACTGGAACTGGAATCCCCAGCCCAGCGTTGCTCCCGCGGCGCGCAAACCGAGCAGCACGGCCACCAGCGCCCAGAAGGAAACCAGAATTCCGGCGGCGTAAACGAGGCCATGGGCGCGCAGCTTGTGCAGCTCCTTGTGGCCGGTGTGAACCAGCGCCAAGCCCTTGAGGAAGAGCACCGGAAAGACGCAGGGCATGAGGTTGAGGAGCAGGCCGCCGAGAAAAGCGAGGCCCGAGGTTCGCAGCAGTAGCAACCAAGCGAAGGAGGAAGGCGTCGGCGCAGCGACCACTCCCGGCAGCGCGACGATCTCGTACGCCCGCCCGCCGGATAGTTCCAGAACTCCTTTTAATTGAGCTGGATTGGCGGATAAGTTCGCGTCTTTCTTGAGCTCGAGAATCAGGCCCGTAGCGGTGGGTGTGAACTTTTGCGGGGCGGGATTGTCGAGAATGTCCTGGTCTTCAGGGAAAAATATTGCTTCGGTTTCTTTCTGGCCGGTTTCGATAGCGAGGCGAAAACCTTCCTCTGTGGATTGAAAGAAGGCCTTGGCGTTTTTCGGCAGCGACTCGGGCCACGGCTTGAATGCTTTCCATATCCCGCTATCCGGCGCGGCGGCGTGCAGACCGGTACTTGGGCGATCAACAACTGTCCTGCGCAACTCCAGCTCTGCCATACCGGGAATACAGCGCTCACGGCAAACCAACCAGTCAACGTGAGCGTGAAGAATTACCGGTCCAAGTGGCGCTGTATCGGCTACATCAATATCAATTGGGAACAGAACCTCGTCTTCATAGCCGAAATCCATCAATGGCCCAAGCGGCAGCCTCTTGGGAGCGGGAAAATGCATCGGTCCAGCGGTAATCTCCTTGGGCAATGTCCACTGAATGTGTGGCGGCTCCCCCGCGTCGCCTGGGTTCTTCCAATAGATATGCCAACCTGGCTCCAGCTTGAAATAGAGAGCTGCCCTGTCGGTATCAGAGCGATCAAGGTCGGCGTTCATAGTATTGATCTGCACATGCACGTGCGGCGCATCGGCGGAACTCGATGCCGCCCGCGCGGGCAGGCCGACGGCAAGCAGCAGCGGCAGAACGAAAATCAATCGGAAACTACGCATGGCGGAGAAGACAAACTCCTCAACAGTTGGACTAAGTCTACCGGATAATAGTCGCAAATGAACGGGCACAGGCATTCTATTCCCTGTTCCCTACTCCCTATTACTTGTTCTTACACCTCCAGATCATCGTCCGGCTCGGAGATTACAGCCGTGCCGCGTCTCTTGGCCAAGAGATACCCGCGCAGAAAAGGTTCCAGGTAGCCGTCCAGCACTTTGTCCACGTCGCCCACCTCCACCTTGGTGCGATGATCCTTGGCCATGCGATAGGGCTGCAGGACGTAGGAGCGGATCTGCGAGCCGAAGTTGATGTCGAGCTTGGAGTCTTCCAGTTTCTTGCTCACCGCGCGTTTCTTGTCCAGTTCGTACTCGTAAAGCCGCGAGCGCATCATCTTCATGGCCTTGTCGCGGTTCTTATGCTGGCTGCGTTCGTTCTGGCATTGGACGACTATTCCGGTTGGGAGATGCGTCATGCGCACGGCGGAGTCGGTGGTGTTCACATGCTGGCCGCCTTTGCCGCCGGAGCGGAAGGTGTCGATGCGCAGGTCGTCGAGCTTGAGGTCCACGTTAATGGTCTCGTCGATCTCCGGCGAGACGTAGACGCTGGCGAAGCTGGTGTGCCTCCGCTTGGCGGAGTCGAAGGGCGAGATGCGCACCAGCCTATGGACGCCGCTCTCGCCGGCCAGTTGGCCAAAGGCGTACTCGCCGATGATGGTGAATGTGGCTGACTTGATGCCCGCCTCTTCGCCGTCCTGGTAGTCGTTCATTTCGGTTTTGAAGCCCTGCTGCTCGGCCCAGCGCAGGTACATGCGCAGCAGCATCTCGGCCCAGTCCTGGCTCTCGGTGCCGCCCGCGCCGGGATGCACGGTGACGATGGCGTTGAGCGCGTCGGCCTCGCCGTTGAGCGTGGTGCGGGCCTCAAGGTCTTCAGCAAAGACAGCCAGGGCTTTGATCTCTCGGTCGAGTTCAACGAGGACGTCTTCGCCCTCCTTCGCCAATTCAAAATAGGTCTCGATCTCGCCGGTACGGCGGACGAGTTCGTTGTCGTCGGCAACGAGCGACTCAAGGCGCTTGCGGTCGCGCATTAAAGGTTTAGTGGCGTTAGGATTGGACCAGAGCGTAGGATCGGCCAGCCTGGTTTCTATTTCGGCGGCTTCCCTGTGGATGCGAGCCGGGTCAAAGATACTCCCGCAGGTCGCGCACCTGGTCGCGCACGGGAGCATAAGCGAATTCGAGATCGTTCAACGACATTGCTTGGCTCTTGATACCTGACTTGGTTTGAACTATGAGGCGATGGCCAGGCGCAGAAGTTTTCTTCCTGCCCAGCCAACCACCACCAAACTTAGTATGACACAGAGCCAACCGAAGACATCGCCGTGGGCGGTGTAGAAGGTGACATCGTCGCGGAAGGCGAACTGGGCGGGTAGGGCGTCGGTCTGGTGGCGGGGAATGGACTGACGGACGCGGCCGTAGGGATCGATGACCGCGGTGACGCCGTTGTTGGTGTCGCGCAGAAGCCAGCGGCGATTTTCGATGGCCCTCATGCGCGCCATGTTCAGATGCTGCCAGGGGGCGCTGGTGTCGCCGTACCAGCCGTCGTCGCTGATGTTGACCAGCACCTCTGCGCCCAGTTGCGCGAAGTGGCGCACCTCGTCGGCAAAGACCGACTCATAGCAGATGAAGACGCCGTAGCGGTGGCGCTCTCCGTTGCTACCGGTCAGAATGAAGACCTTGGGCTCGTCGCCGCGCGTGAAGGCTGAGACCCGGCCAGTAAGTTTGCGGGCAAAAGTGAGGAGATTCTGGAAGGGGATGTACTCGCCGAAGGGGACGAGGTGGATTTTGTCGTAGCGGCCGACGCGCATGCCATCGGCGCCCTCGATGCGAGCCGAGTTGTAGTAATGCAAGCCGCCCTCAGCCGAGAGGTCAACGCCCAGGTTGCCCACGATCAGAGGAGCCTGCGTTTGGCGGGCAATCGAGGTCATGGCCTGCTCAAAGCGCGCGGTCTGCTCGATGAAGGGCGCGGGCGATTCCGGCCATGCGACCAGATCGGGATGGGTTGCGTAAGGCGGGCAGATGATTTCGCCGGTGGGCGCGCCGGTCTGAGGAATTCCAGCGATGTAGCTCTTGCACTGCTCGCCGGCCAGCCGCTGGAACTCGGCAATGTGCTGGTCCCACTCGCCGGGGCGCGACCACGCATTTTCGTCTCCCACATCAAGATTGGGCTGGATAAGGACGGCGGTGGCTGTGGGGGTGGGATGGGGCGGCGGGATCGAAATTCCGGCCGCACCGGCCATCATCAGCAGCATTCCAATCACACGCAAAATGATCCGGTCCCTGTGCCCGATATGCGGGCGAGGCTCCAGCATCAGCCCGCCTGTCAGGAGCGCATTGACGAAAATCAGCACAAAACTGATGCCGTAGACGCCGGTCCAGGGGGCAAGCTGGTTAACCAGCGCGTTGTCCACTTGCGAATAACCAAGTTGATCCCAGGGCACGGAGGTGATGCGCGAGGCGGCCAGTTCCAGAGCGGCCCAGAGAAACGGCGCAAAGGCCAGCGCCCAACGCGTGCTGCCCGTGGCCCGGCGCACCAGCACGAGGCCCAGGCCGAAGAGACCGAAGTAGGTTCCCAGCACCAGGCTGTAGCCGATGAGCAGCAATGTCGGGGCCATCAGCGGCATGTCACCGTAGCGCAGCATGGTGTCGCGGACCCAGTAGCAGTTGCCCATGTACCACATCACACCGCAGAGATAGCCGAGCAGGAAGCTGCGGCGCAGGGGGCGGGGCACCTCCAGAGTGGCCGGTGAAAGTAGCGCCCACAGCAGCGGGACCAGACCAAACCAGGCGAAGATCGACCGCCAAACGGGCATCGGCCCGGCCAGCGGAAAAGGCAACTCCAGCAGGCCGGCGGAGAGAACGACCGCGGCCCACAGCTTCCATGCGTCCAACTTCCAGAATGAACTCTGCATACAGGGCAAAGTTTATCGCATCGGGCGCGCCGGCGCGACGCAGTTTCAGATGGACCTGAGCAAAACTCAGGCGCGTTTTGAGACAACTCTGAAGATATTTCCCGGAGGACTATGCCGCGTGAAGATTCAGCAGCGTGCGGCAACGCTCGCCAAAGCTCGGCACCTCAGGGCACTCGAAATAGACCTGGCGGTTGAGCGCCATGAGCATCTGCACGGCCTCCAACTGCTCATTCTTTGCGGAAAATGCGAGGTCCTGGTGCATGAACTCGTCGGTAAGGTATTCGATAGCGTGGGCGAGGAGTTCGAGCGCGCGCCCGGCCTGCGGTGTGATGCGGCGGCGGTGGGTGCGCACGCAGGCAATGGGGATGGCTGACACGGGAGCAGGGATCGAGAAACCGGTAGTAGAGGTTGCAGCCATGGTTGTATCCTCACCCTCTTCTTCGGCTGGGTACGCCGATTTTTCAGATGACCAACGTACTGCTTCCCGCGAGCGAACAAAAGCTGTTCGTGTGCCAGTTTTGGAATCTACGTGACGCAGATCACATAAACGCCCCTCGCTCACCCCAGTTCAACCTGTGTTTGAAGAGTGGAATGTGGCCGAAACCGCGCAATCCCGGCACGAACTGGACATTCCGGGATGGCTGATGGCCTGGCCGCAGCCTGAGGGTCAAGACGGGGTCAAGGGTCGACTCGGTTCCAGCGTCTCATAAAGCAAGGAAATGATCTGCAAACGGCCGTTTTGGAGCGCGGTGGGGCGATTTGCCTTATCGCGCCCCTATTGCTTGTGCGCGACGCCCTGCGCTGGCGTTGGCCGCCTTGACGGAACGAGGCTGAAAACCTAATCTCAAACCAGCATCCCGTTGCTTCGGGGCAGTTTTCGGCTTCGGTGAGCAGGGTGCAATTTACTGGACTGGGCGGCCATGATCCCTTACCACTGGCAATATCTTGCGCTGTTCCTGCAAATACTTGCAGCGTTTGGAATTGGGTTGATCATGGTGGTCGCCTCATGGTTTGTCGGACGGCACCGCAACACGCCGGTCAAGCTGGCCCCCTACGAATGCGGGATTGTGGCCACGGGCGATGCCCGCCAGCGCTTCAGCGTGCGCTTTTATATGGTGGCCATGCTGTTTATCCTGTTCGACGTGGAAGCGGTTTTCATGATGCCTTGGGCGGTGATCTACCGCAAGCTGCCTGGAATCACCGGCTCGCGGCTCTTCGGCTTCTGGGAGATGGTGGTTTACCTGGGATTTGTGGCAGTGGGGCTCTTCTACATTGTGCGCAAGGGCATCCTGAACTGGAGCCAGGACAAGGCGGACCTCTGAGATGGCCGAAACCAAGACACTCATCGGCAAGGCGGCCGTGCTGGAGGGGCTTGCCGGGCATCCGGCAGTCAAGGCAGTTTTGGCGTGGAAGCCCGAAGCTCTGCTGGACGCAAAGTTTGACCGGGGCGAACTGACGCTGACCATCGCCGCCGAGCAGATTCGCTCGGCTGCTGCCACGGTGCAGGCGGACGGTTACAACTTCTTCGAGGACGTGACCGCGGTGGACTGGTTCCCTTCCTCGCCGCGCTTCCAGTTGAGCTATCACATTCTTTCGCATCAATATAAGGAGCGCATCCGGCTGCGGGTGCTGGTGAACGGAGACGCGCCGGCGGTTGAATCCATCACCTCCATCTGGCCCGCAGCCAACTTTTACGAGCGCGAGGTCTTCGATCTCTTCGGCATTCGTTTTGAGGGCCATCCCAACCTGCGCCGCATCATGCTGCCCGACGAGTGGCAGGGCCATCCGCTGCGCAAGGACTACCCGGTGGAGGGGTACCGCTAGATGAATCCGTCCAAACCCATCTTCGAAGCCCCAATCGCCGAAGGCGCTCACGATCAGCACATGATCCTGAACATGGGGCCGCAGCACCCGGCGATGCACGGAGTTCTGCGCCTGGTGGTGGAGATCGACGGCGAGATCGTCGTCCGCCTCCAGCCGGAGATCGGCTACCTGCACACCGGCATCGAAAAGACCTGCGAGGCCAAGTTTTATCACCAGGTGGTCCCGTTGACCGACCGTGTCAACTACCTGGACCCTATTTCCAATAATCTTTGCTATTGCCTGGCTGTGGAAAAGCTGCTGGGGCTGGAGATTCCGGAAAAGGCCACGTGGATGCGGGTGCTGCTGGCCGAGCTGAGCCGCCTCAATTCGCACCTGATCTGGCTGGGGACGCACGCCATGGACATTGGCGCGCTGACCGTCTTTCTCTACACCTTCCGCGAGCGCGAGGAGATTCTGCGCATCTTTGAGGCGGTGGCCGGGCAGCGGATGATGACCAGCTACGTCCGTATCGGCGGACTGGCGATGGAGCCGCCGCTGGACTTCTTTGACCGGGTGCAGGGATTTATCCGGACCCTGCCGGAAAAGATCGACGAGTACTCGAATCTGTTGACCGGCAATCCCATCTTTCGCAACCGGCTGAAGGGTGTGGGTATGCTGTCGGCGGCGGATGCAGTGGCGCTGGGCGTTACCGGCCCGCCGTTGCGCGCCTCGGGCGTGGACTTCGACCTGCGCCGCGATATGCCCTATTGCGGCTATGAGAAGTTCCAGTTCCAGGTTCCAGTCTCGAACGGATGCGATTGCTGGGCGCGGTATGAAGTCAGGCTCGTGGAGATGCGTGAGAGCATCAAGATCATCCAGCAGGCGCTGAACGGGATGCCGGAGGGGCTTATCAAAGCCGACGCGCCCAAGATTGTGCTGCCCGACCGCGAAAAGATGAAGACGCAGATGGAAGCGTTGATCCATCACTTCAAGATCGTGACCGAGGGATTCGCGGTGCCGGCGGGCGAGGTCTACCAGGGCGTGGAAGCGGGCCACGGGCAAACCGGCTACTACGTGGTCTCCGACGGCACGGCCAAGCCTTACCGCGTGCATATGCGCTATCCGTCGTTTGCCACCATGCAGGCTGTGGAGACCATGTGCAAGGGCCGGATGCTGGCGGACGTAGTGGCGGTGATTGGTTCCATCGACATTGTGCTGGGGGAGATTGACCGGTAGGAACTGAGGAACTAGGAATTTCGGCTTTGTAACAGGGCACGACTTCAGTCGTGCCGAATGTGCAGTAAAACGGATGCAGGGCTTTAGCCCCTGAGGGAAGCAACAGTGTGGGTACGGGAGTGAATGTAGTGAACGATGAAACCATGAGCCTGTTTTCTCCCCAGCTGGCCGCGCGGCTTGACGCGCTGACGGCCAAGTACCCGCTGCGTCGCTCGGCTTTGGTTCCCATGCTGCTCTACGCGCAGGACGAAGTCGGCTATCTCTCCGACGCGGTCATTAGCGAAGTAGCCGCGCGCATCGGCATCACCGAGCTGGAAGTCCGCAACGTGGCCAGTTACTACTCCATGCTGCGCTTCAAGCCGGCGGGCAAGTACAACGTGCAGGTCTGCACCAACATCGGTTGCATGTTGCGCGGCGGCTATGAAATCTTTGACCGGTTTCAGCAAGAGTTGGGCATCGGGCACAAGGGCGTGACGACGGACGGAGTGTTCTCGCTCGAAGAGGTCGAGTGCATCGGAGCCTGCTCGTGGGCGCCGGCCATTCAGGTGAACTACGACTTTCACGACAAGCTGACACAGGAGCAGGTGCCAGCGATTCTGGCTAGCTATCGTCAGGGAAATGCAAAGGCCGCTCTGCCTGCATTGGTCTCCCATCCCGATGAAGTCAAGATTGTCTCCAAGCGCTTTGGCCAGGGCGCGGCGAAGATCGAAAAGTACATTGAACTCGGCGGCTACGAGTCCGCGAAGAAGTGCCTGAAGCAGGTACCAGACTGGATCATCGAGGAAATGAAGGCCAGTAACCTGCGCGGGCGCGGCGGCGCGGGCTTCCCGGCGGGCATGAAGTGGTCGTTTGTGCCCAAGCAATCTGATAAGCCCAAATACGTTCTGGTCAACGGCGACGAGAGTGAGCCGGGAACCTGCAAAGACCACCTGATCTTTTTGCACGATCCGCATGCGATTATCGAGGGCACCATTATCGCCGGCCTGGCCATCGGCGCCAAGCTGGGCTTCATCTACCTGCGCGGCGAATATCGCTATCTTCTGGAAATCATGGAAAAGGCCGTGGCCGAAGCCTACGCTAAGGGCTTTTTGGGCAAGAACATTTTCGGCTCGGGCATAGAATTTCAGATTATTACGCAGACCGGCGCGGGTGCGTATGAAGTGGGCGAAGAGTCGGCGCTGATGGAGTCGCTGGAAGGCAAGCGGGGCGTGCCGCGCATCAAGCCGCCCTTCCCGGCGGTCGTCGGACTCTACGGCGGGCCTACGGTGATCAACAACGCCGAGACCATCGCGACAGTGCCGCACGTGATCGAGATGGGCGGCGCGGCCTTTGCCTCTGTGGGCACGCCGCGCAACGGCGGGACGCGCTTGTTCGGCATCAGCGGTCACGTGGAACGGCCCGGCGTCTACGAGTTGCCCATGGGCTACAACCTCAAAAAGATGATCTATGAGGTCGCGGGCGGCATTCGCGGCGGGCGCGGGTTGAAAGCGGTGATTCCCGGCGGGTCGTCGACGCCGGTGTTGCTGCCCGATGAGATCGACATCGGCATGGACTTCGACCAGGTGGGCAAAGCCTGCTCCATGCTCGGCTCGGCGGGCGTGGTGGTCATCGACGACCAGACCTGCATCGTCGAATTTGCGCTGCGGACCATCAGCTTCTATCAGCACGAGAGCTGCGGCTGGTGCACTCCCTGCCGCGAGGGAACCGACTGGCTCAAGAAATCGCTGACTCGCTTCCACGCCGGATACGGTGAGGCCAAGGACATCGACAACTTGCAGTACCTGGCTGAAAACATCCTGGGCAGGACGTTTTGTCCGCTGGGGGATGCGGCGGCCATGCCCATGCTGGGATTCGTGAAAAAGTTTCGCAAGGAGTTTGAGGACCACCTGAACGGCAAGCCCTGCCCGTTCGCAAAGCATGTGGATTTGACTGTGGTATAGGGGCGCTGGAGACGAATGGCAGACGTAACCTTCATTGTCGATGGAAAGAAGCTGACGGCTCCCGCGGGGACGCTGCTCATCGACGCGTGCCGCAAGGCGGGCATCGAGATTCCGGCTTTCTGTTATTATCCCGGCCTCAGCCTGCAGGCCGCCTGTCGCATGTGCGTGGTGCGCCAGGAAAAGGTACCCAAGCTGCAAACCGCCTGCACCACAACCGTCGCCGAGGGCCAGGTTTTTGTCACCGAGTCCAATGAAATCGCCCAAGCGCGCAAGGCGACCATCGAGCTGCTGCTCGGCAACCATCCGCTGGACTGCCCGGTCTGCGACAAGGGCGGCGAGTGCGAACTGCAGGACATGACCTTCAAGTACGGCGCGGGCGAGAGCCTCTACGAAGAGGCTAAAAATCATCGCGAAGAACAGCAGTGGTCGCCGGCCGTCTACTACGATCGCCCGCGCTGCATCCTCTGCTACCGCTGTATCCGCGTCTGCGGCGAGGGCATGGACGTGTGGGCGCTGGGCGTGCAGAACCGCGGCGTGAAATCGGTGATTGCCCCCAATGGAGGCGATCATCTGGACTGCGAGCAGTGCGGCATGTGCATCGACATTTGCCCGGTGGGCGCGCTGACCTCGGGCAGCTACCGTTACAAGACCCGTCCGTGGGAGATGAATCACGTAGCGACCGTTTGCACGCATTGCGCCGACGGATGCAAGGTGACGCTGGGCGTGCGGCAGACCACCGACGGAACTGAGATCGTCCGCGCCAGCAACCGCGACAAGAGCGGCATCAACGGCGACTTTCTCTGCGCCAAGGGGCGATTTGGATTCGATTTTGTCGAGAGTCCCACGCGCCTGACTAAGCCGCTAATCCGCAACGCTGATGGCAAGCTGGTCGAGGCCGCCTGGGTGGATGCGCTGGGCCTCGCGGCAAGCAAACTCAAGGAAGTGCGCGACAGCAAGGGCGGCGCGGCAATCGGAGTCATCGGCTCCAACCGTACGACCAACGAAGAGAACTACTTGCTGCAGAAGTTTGCGCGGACCATTCTCAACACCAACAACATCGATCACGAGCGCACCGCGGATTTTGCCGCCTTTGCGCGTGCATTGGCTGGACAAAACGGCAAGGCGGCCAGTCTGCGCGATACAGCAACCGCTCCGGCGATTCTGCTCATCGGCGGCAATCCCACCGAAGAGCATCCGCTGCTGGCCTGGAATCTGCGGACAAATGTGCGGCTCAATCACGCGCGGCTTTACGTCGCCAATGCCAAGGCCATCAAGCTGGAGCGCATGGCCAAGGCGACGCTGCGGCTGCCCGCCGACGGCTATCCTGCCCTGGCCGCGTACATGGGCGGCAGCAGTGCGATTCTCAAAGACGCTGCCTTCCGCGATGCCGTGCTGGCCGAGGAGTCGCTGCTGGTGGTCTTCGGCGCTGAGTACAGTGGCTCTCAGATTGCGGAGCTGGTTGCATGGGGCCTCAAGCGCAGCAATGTGCGTTTTGCGTTCTTGGGCGGCTATGCCAATTCGCGAGGCGCGGCAGATATGGGGCTGCTCCCCGACCTGTTGCCCGGCTACGTTCCGGTCACGGCACCCGGCGCATTTGCCGAATACGCTGGCCTGCCCACAACACCCGGCAAGACACTAGCGGAGATGATGGCGTCTGCGGCCAAAGGTGAATTGGGCGCGTTGTTGATAGCCGGCGCTGACCCGCTTGCAAAGCTTGGGACCACACCGGAAGCATTGAAGAAGACCTTTGTGATCGTCGCCGATTTATTCCTCACCGAGACGGCGGCGCTGGCCGATGTGGTACTGCCAGCAGCCAGCCTCTACGAAAAATCCGGCACGGTGACCAACACCTTCGGCGATTTGCAGCTGGTGCGCAAGGCTGCCGACCGAGCCGGAGTGAAGCCGGAGTTCGAGATTCTTGTTCGCCTCGCCGGCGCGATGGGCGTGGATGTGAAGACTTTGGTTCCCTTTGGAAAGGGTGGCGTCACGGCTGACCTGGGCCAGTCGCGCGGCGCGCAGGCTGGCGAGGCAGACCGCCATGCAGTGTGGCTGGCAGCTAACAATTTGGAACCGAAGCTGAGTCCCTTTGATCCGCTGGCGGTGCTGGATGAAATTGCGCGTCTGATTCCCGGATACGCTGTGGACCGCATGAATCTTCTGAGCGGCAACGACGTGCAGACCGAGCCGGGCTCTGCGCCAGCTTCCGTGATCACCACGCAGGGCCAGTTCACACCCGCTCATGATGGCTTGTTTACCTCCGGAACGCTCTCGCAGCACAGCGCTGCGCTTCAGGAGCTCGCGCGGCATCAGGCGGCACAGTTGGTAAAGATTCGGACAAAGTAAGTTTTTTGCAACAAAGAAGAGGCTTAAGACCAGTGACGATTTTGTGGTTCATTTTGTGGAGCGTGCTCAAGGTAGCCGTGGTGACGGTGGTGATGCTGCTGGGCGTCGCCTACACCGTGCTGCTGGAGCGCAAGCTCGTGGGGCGCATCCAGAACCGCTGGGGACCGAACCGCGTGGGGCACTTCGGCCTCCTACAGCCGCTGGTGGACGGCGCGAAATCCTTCCTCAAAGAAGACATCATCCCCACCGGCGTCTATCGTCCGCTCTACCTGCTCGCGCCCATCCTCGCGCTGGGCTGCTCGCTGATTTTGATTGGCGTCGTTCCCTTCGGCGCGCCCGGCGTTGAATTGCATGATTTCGCCCAGCTCTGCGGTCCGTGGATTGCATCCTTGGTGCCGCGCGGGATGTATCTGTTTCAGATCTCCGACGTGAACGTCGGCCTGCTGGTAATCCTGGGCGTCACTTCTATCGGCGTCTACGGTATCGCGCTGGCGGGCTGGTCGTCGAACAACAAGTACTCGCTGCTGGGCGCGCTGCGCTCCTCGGCGCAGTTGGTTAGCTACGAGTTGGCGCTGGGACTCTCGCTGGTGGGCGTGGTATTGCGTGCCGGAACTCTGAATCTGCGCCTGATCGTGGAACAGCAGGGGACGAGGGGCATTCTGAGCTGGAACATCTTCGGCGGAATGCAATTTGTCGCTTTTTTCATTTACTTGATGTCCGCCTATGCGGAGACCAACCGCTCGCCCTTCGACCTTCCTGAGGCGGAGAGCGAACTAGTCGCCGGCTATCACACCGAGTACAGCTCGATGAAGTTTGCCATGTTTTTCATGGCCGAATATGGCAACATGATCAACGTGGGCTGCGTGGCCACCCTGCTGTTTCTGGGCGGCTGGACAAATCCCTTTGGCAACTTGTTCGGAACCTCGCACAATATTTTTGTCCAGGCGATAATGCCGCTTTCCTGGTTTGTGCTCAAGGTTTTTTCATTCCTCTTTCTGTACGTGTGGGTGCGCGGCACGCAGCCGCGCTTCCGCTATGACCAGTTGATGAACTTTGGATGGCGCTGGCTGATGCCGCTGGCCATTCTGAACATTGTGGCGACAAGCCTGTGGTTGGCTTACCGCTGAACTATTAATCGGGGAGAAATTCCCGGAGCGTGCGATGCACCTGATTCTGTTTCTCTTGTTTGCCGGACTCTGCCTGGCTGGAGCGATCAACCTCCTCCTCCAGAGCCATCCCATCAACAGCGCTCTCTCGCTGATTGTGGTGATGACCTCGCTGGCCGTGCTGTACCTGCTGCTGGGCGCGGAGTTCCTGGCCGCAGCGCAGGTCATCGTTTACGCCGGCGCCATCATGGTGCTGTTCACCTTCGTCGTCATGCTGCTCAACGCCGGGCGCGAGGAGCGCACGCTGGGCAGCCGCGTTGCGCGAGCAGTGGGCTTTCCCGCGGTTGTAGCCATTCTGGCCGTGATTGCCACTGTGATTCTGCACGCGCAGGGATTGGGCGTGGCCCGGCTAGGCGACGGCATCACCTCCACGGAAGATTTGAGCGCCGTACTCTTCACCAGGCTGCTGCTGCCTTTTGAAGTCACCTCGGTGCTGATTCTCATCGCCATTCTGGGCGCGGTGGCGCTGGCCCGGCACGGCAGCGGAGATCAAGCGGAAAGGACGGGTGAAGAATGAGTCCTCTCTACGCGCAATTGCAACAAGAGGTTCCCTTGTCCTGGTATCTGCTGTTGAGCGCCGTCTTGTTTTCGCTCGGCGTCGTCGGATTCCTCATCAAGCGCAACCTGATTACCGTCTTCATGTCCATTGAGCTGATGCTCAACGGCGTGAATCTTTCTTTTGTTACCTTCGCCCACCAGTGGCACGCGGTGAAGGGCCAGATCTTCGTCTTCTTCGTGATGATGGTGGCCGCGGCAGAAGCTGCCGTGGGCCTGGCCATAATCATCGCTGTTTTTCGCGCGCGCGCAACGCTAGCCGTCGACCGCATCGACCGGATGAAACTATGAACGGAAACCTCTGTCTCTGGTTGATACCGCTGCTTCCCTTCGCGGGATTCCTCTTGAATGGAATCCTGGGCCGCGGTTTGCCCAAGTGGCTTATCACTACGATTGCGCTGCTGGCGCCGCTGGCTTCGTTCTGCATGGTGTTCAATGCGTCTCTGGGCATCTTCGGATTTCTCCCAGCCTCCACTTCCCTTCCCTATGTCGAGACCTGCCCTCTGCCCTGGATCAACGCCGGCCTGCTGCACATCAACTTCAGCTTCGTCCTCGATCAGCTTTCGCTGGTGATGCTGCTGGTGGTCACCGGAGTCGGCTTCCTGATTCACGTCTACTCGGTCGGCTACATGGGCGACGACAAAGGCTACGCGCGGTACTTCTCGTACCTGAATCTGTTTTTGTTTTTCATGACGGTATTAGTGCTGGCCGGCAATGCGCTGGTCATGTTTATCGGCTGGGAGGGCGTGGGTCTGGCTTCTTACCTGCTGATTGGTTTCTGGTTCCAGAAAAAAACCGCGGCTGACGCGGGCAAGAAGGCCTTTATCGTCAACCGCATCGGCGACTTCGGCTTCCTCATCGGAATGTTTTTGCTGGTGGCCAACTTCGGCACGCTCACCTTTAGCGAGATTGGCGCGCGCCTCAGTGCGAATCCCGCTTGGCAGGGCGGAGTGCTCACCATCATCGCTCTCTGCCTGATGCTGGGTGCGGCGGGCAAGAGCGCGCAGCTTCCGCTCTACATCTGGCTGCCCGATGCGATGGAAGGCCCCACGCCGGTCTCCGCGCTCATCCACGCAGCCACCATGGTCACGGCCGGCGTCTACATGGTCGCTCGAACACACGTTCTCTTTGACCACTCGCCCTTCGCGCTTAGTGTGGTAGCTGCGGTGGGCGCGCTAACGGCCATCTTCGCCGCGACCATCGCGCTTGTCCAAAACGACATCAAGCGCGTGCTGGCCTACTCCACCATTTCGCAGTTGGGCTATATGTTTTTGGGCTGCGGCGTGGCGGCTTACTCAGCGGCCATCTTCCACCTGATGACCCACGCCTTCTTCAAGGCGCTGCTCTTCCTCGCTGCGGGCTCGGTGATTCACGCCATCGGCGGTGAGCAGGACCTGCGCAAGATGGGCGGCCTCCGGAAGAAGCTGCCGGTCACCTTTGCCGTCACCACGGTGGGCGTTCTGGCCATCGCCGGAATCTTTCCCTTTGCCGGATTCTTTTCCAAAGACGCAATTCTCTACGCCGCGTTTTTGCAGGGAACGAATGGCAAGATTCTCTGGTTCGTCGGCTTAGTGACGGTGCTGCTGACGGCATTCTATATGTTCCGGTTATGGTACATGACATTTCTGGGAGAAGCCCGCAGCCCGCAGGGCCACCCGCATGAGTGCCCGTGGTCGATGCGCGGACCGTTGCTGATTCTCGCCGCTCTCTCGGTCTGCGGCGGCTGGATCGGCATGGAACATTTCGGCGCTTTTCTTGCGCCCTCCGCCGGTGTGCTACCAACCGAGGCCGGCAGCACGCGTCTGGAACTGATTCTCAGCATCGTAGCCGTTCTTGTTGCGCTGGAAGGCTGGCTGATCGCCGACAAGTTCTACCGGCGCAAGCCAGAGCGCCCGGCGCAGTATGCCGCGGCTCTGCCGAACGGTTACAAGCTGCTGGCCAATAAGTATTACGTCGACGAGTTCTACAGCGCAGTGGTGGTCAAGCCGCTGCTTGCCGTTTCGAAATATGTTTTGGAGTGGGTGGTGGACGTTGGCATTTTAGGCGGCGCGGCCTGGCTGCTCGGCGGCATTGCCACATTTGCAGGAGCGATCCTGCAGCGCTGGCAATCGGGTAACCTGCGCTCCTATGCGGCGTGGCTGGCTGCGGGCGCGGCGGCGGTGCTGCTTTTCCTGCTGGTTCCGTGGGCAACGGTGCTGGCCAGTCTTCCGGCAATTCACCTTGGCATGACGGGGCATTGAGAGAATGAACCAGATAAACCAGTCGATTCTCACACTCATCCTCATGGCTCCGCTGGTTGGAGCGGTGCTGCTGGCGCTGGTGCCCGACCGCTTCAAGCTGCCTAACTGGATCGCTCTCGTCACCACGCTCGTCACCTTTGGCCTCACGCTGCACCTGCCCGCGCACTTTGACAAAGCGCAATCCGGCTTCCAGTTCGGCCACGACATCCCGTGGATCAAGAGCCCCGCTATCCACTACCACGTGGGCGTGGACGGACTCAGCCTGTGGCTGGTGGTGCTGGTCGGGTTGCTCGCGCCCATCGGTGTAGTGGCCAGTTGGAAGGCTATCCAGTCGCGGCGCAAGCTCTTCTTCGCGCTCTTCCTGGTTCAGCAAACGGCAATGTTCGGCGTCTTCATCTCGCTGGACTTGATGGTCTATTACGGCTTCTGGGAATTGTCGCTGGTACCCATGGCGATTTTGATCGCGATGTACGGCCGCAAGGACGGGCCCAAGGCCGCGCTGAAGTTTTTCCTCTTCACCTTCATTCCCTCCGCGCCGCTGCTGGTGGCGATTCTTTGGCTCTACGCGCAAACCGGCAGCTTCGACTTCACCACGCTGCAAATCCTCATCGCCCACGGAAACTTCCCCGCCGGAGCGCTGTTCTGGGCGGCTCTGGCGTTTCTCTTCGCCTTTGCCGTCAAGGTTCCGGTCTTCCCGCTGCACGGCTGGGTTGCGGGCACCTTCAGCGAAGCGCCCGTTGCCCTCGCCATGGTCGTGGCCGGCAAGCTCGGCCTCTACTCCATGCTGCGCTTCCACATCGGCCTCTTCCCCGCGCAGGCGCGGGCTGTGGCTCCGCTGCTGGTGGGCCTCGCGGTCGCCGGAATTCTTTACGGTGCTTGTCTCGCGCTTGTGCAGCGCGACTTTTGGCGGCTGATGGCCTTCGCCGCGCTCAGTCACTTGAGCCTCATCACCCTGGGCATTTACGGATTGACACTCACCGGCTGGGAGGGCGCGGTCTATCAGATTCTCAATCACGGCGTGGTGGACGGCGCGCTCTTCCTGCTGCTGGGCATTCTTTATGACCGCTATGCGACCAGCCAGATTAACGCTTACGGCGGACTGGCTGCCGGGCTTCCTCGCACTGCCATGTTCTTCGTGATTGCCTCGCTGGCCATGATCGGGCTGCCCATGCTGGGCAGCTTTATCGGCGAGTTCCTGATTCTCGTCGGCACCTTTACCGGCGTCAGCCAGGGCTGGGCCATCGCCGCCACGCTGGGCGTGATTCTGGGCGCGGCCTACATGCTCTGGCTGGTGCAGCGGCTCTTCTTTGGGCCGGAGAGCGCGCTGGCCACTTCGAAGCCGCCTGACGATCTGCGTGCGGGTCAACTGGCCGTCTTGTGGCCACTGACCGCGCTGATGCTGGTCATGGGCCTGGCGCCGATGCTCTGGCTGCAAACCATCGCAACCTGCATGCATCCTCCGCCAGTGCAAGCGCAAACCATAAACCTTTCGTCGCAAGGGGAGGGCCAGCGGTGAATCCTGTTCCCGACATCTTCCGCATCCTTCCCGAGGTCGTCCTTACGCTGACCGGCGTTCTGGTGATGCTGCTCGACGCGACTCTGCCGCCTCATTGGACGCGCCGTCCGCTGGGCTGGGTCGCCGCCTTCGGAACCATGTTCGCTTTGTGGGCCAGCCAATTCCAGCTCGCCCTGCCTGAAGGCACCGGCTTTTACGGCACGGTGGAAACCAGCGCCTTCACCGTCTTTTTTCACGTGCTCATCTGCGGCATCGTTCTGGTAGCGCTGCTGCTCTCGCTGGACACCTTGCCCGAGAGCAGCCATCATCAGGGCGAGTTCTACGCGCTCATCGTCTTTGGCGCGGTGGGCATGTGCCTGCTTACCGGCGCGGTCGAGCTGCTGCTGGTCTTTATCGCGCTGGAGATCTCCTCCATTGCCACCTACATTCTGGCCGGCTATCGCAAGCACACCGCCCGCGGACCGGAAGCGGCCATCAAGTACTTTCTGCTCGGCTCCTTTGCCACCGCCTTCCTGCTCTACGGCATTGCGATGATCTTCGGCGCCACTGGCACCACGCAGATCTATGAGATTGCCCGCCTCGTGCCCACGGCGCAGAATCACGCGTTCATCCTGGCCGGGATGGGGCTGATGCTGGTCGGCATTCTCTTCAAGGTCTCCGCCGTGCCCTTCCACGTGTGGACGCCGGATGTCTACGAAGGCGCGCCCACGCCGGTGGTGGCGCTGATGTCCACCGCGCCCAAGGCCGCGGCCTTCGCCCTGCTTCTCCGCGTGGTCTACGAGATGCTGCCCACGTTGCGCCCCGTCTGGCAGCCGCTGCTTTGGGTGGTGGCCGTGCTCTCCATGACGGTTGGCAACCTGGCTGCGCTGCGCCAGCAGAACGTGAAGCGCATGTTAGCCTACTCCGCTATCGCCCATGCCGGCTACCTGCTGGCCGCCTTCGCCGGACTCGGCACCAGCGGCATCGCCGCCGCCAGCTTTTACACCGCAGCCTACGCGGCTATGAACGTGGGCATCTTTGCCGTGGTGACGCTGGTCAGCGGATACGACGAGAAGCTGCCGCTCATCAGCGATTATCGCGGGCTCATCTACCGCTCGCCCCTGCTCGGCAGTCTGTTGATCTTCTTCCTGGTTTCGCTCATCGGCATTCCCTTCACCGGCGGATTCTTCGGCAAGTTCTACTCGTTTTTTGCGGCGGTGGGCGGCGGAGCCATCTGGCTGGCCATCATCGGCCTGCTCAACTCCGGCCTGGCCGCCGCATACTATCTGCGCCTGGCGCTGGTCACTGCTCAGCATCCAGCGCAGGATGAGAGCGACGGAAGGTCCGCCCCACCGCAGGCGCCGCAGGTGGGCGTGGCCGTCGGCGCGGCCCTATTGTTTGCGGTTGCGGCAACCCTGGTTTTGGGAATCGTTCCCGGCGACGTGTTGCATGCCGCCGAATCCGGCGCGTATACGCTCGAAGCGCCGCCGGAGGAGATTAGTGCACCGGCGAATCCCGCCAGCCCGCAGGTGCAACCCTGATTTAAATCGGATTGAGCACCGATCCAGCAGCTACCGGCACGCTTCTCGTGTTGACGGACCGATTCCGCTCAAGAAGGCTCTTGTAGCAGCGCACGGTCAGTCCCTGCACTCGGCCATTCACATAATTCTGGATCACCCAGGAGCGCGCCGCCTCGCCCATGCGGCAGCGGCGCTGCGGGTTGCCGAGCAACTGCAGCACGGCTTCGCGGATGGCGACCGGGTAGCCGGGAGGTATCAGCAACCCGGTCACCTCCGGCACCACGGCGTCGCGCGAGCCGGTGCTCAAGGTGGTCACCACGGGAATCCCGCTGGCCGCGGCCTCCAGAACGACATTCGGAAACCCCTCCCGCAAGGTGGGCAGAACCATCACGTCCATGGCGCGGTAATAGGGCGCTGTGTTGGCAACGAACCCGGTCAGGTGAATGCGCGGGTGGTTTTTGATGCGCGAGCGCAGGTCATGGTTGAGCGCATCTTCCGCAGCGTCAAACCAGCCCACTAAAAGCAGATGCGCCTGCGGTTTGGCGGCCAGAATGGCGTCGAATGCTTCGATTAGTTCTGGCAGGCCCTTGTCGCGGGTCAGGCGGCCCACAAAGCCAACCACAGGCGCATCCGGGGGAAGGCCGAGCCGGGCGCGCAGGATGCCCGGACCCGGCGAGAAGCGCTCCACATCGACGCCGTTGCTGCTGCCGCTCCCCAGCAAGCGCAGCTTGCTCTCCGGCGCCACGCGCAGGGCCAGCGCCTGGTTGCGCAGGCTATCGCTGTTGCACAACACGGCATGTGAACAGGCCGAGGCCAGACGCTCGGCGGCCAGCAGGATGCGGCGCTTGATGCCGGTCGAGGTTTCCAGCCTGAGCCCGCGCAGAAGATAGACCCGCGATGGCACGCCGCAGAGCATGGCGGCCACCGAGCCCAGCAGTCCGGCCTTGGGCGTGCTGAACTCCGTCATGTCGGGCTTCAGCCGCCAGAGCAACCAGCACAATCGCAGCAGCGACAGCAGGTCCGCGGCCGGAGCTATCTCCCGCCGCATGGGAATCGCAACCGACTCCACCCCTTCCTGGGCTGCCGTGCGGATGAGCAACGCGCCGGGGCTGGAAATCAGCGTAACCCGAAAACCCGCCTCGCGCAGCGTACGCAGGCGGCCGCTTAGAACCAGGCAGGTCTGCGGGTGCGTAATGCCAACGACGATATGGGGGCGTTGCGAGGTGCGGGACGGCTCCGCCATACGGGCGGATACAGGTGAAAAGCGCTTGCTCTCGCTGAAAGATGCGGGCAAAAAAATAGAATCTGCAATTTCTCCGTTGCGTTTGAACACGAGCCTCTCCCGGAAAGGACCCTCGCGCCCCGAAAAATGTGACATCGGAAACGCGTCAGGAAAGTTGCTCGACGAATTCAGGAGTTTGTGCGAACCGAACGCTCTGCCGCGCGATCTGCCGCGCCAGCTCGTTCACTCCCGTCTTCCGCCTCAGCCGCTTCCCTCGTGCAACGCAGAAGAGGCCAGAAAAAGGCGGTCCCCCGCTGGAGAAAAACAGATTCAGTACTCAAAGGAAACATTACTGAGCTTAACAATGTCAAGTGGAAACTTTCTTCTGGAAAAGTGCGCGTTTGCTCAGACAATTCAGTTCGCTTGTTCTATACTCGCTGAGATTTAAGGGATAACACCATGCCAGCGAATCCACGCCCCAGGGTTCTGTTGCTGATTCCGCATCTTGGCGGAGGCGGCGCGGAGCGCGTGACGGCACTGCTGGCCCGAGGCTTATCGGCAGAAAAATACGAACTGCATCTGGGGCTGATCACGCAATCAGATGCAGGGGAGGCGCTGCCGGCCTCGGTCTGCGTCCACGCTCTGGGCGCTCCCAGGGTGCGCGCCGGAGCCTTTCGGCTGCTGCGGCTGGTTCGCCGTCTGAAACCGAATCTGATCCTCTCCGGAATGGCACACCTGAACTTTCTCGTGCTGCTTCTGCGCCCCTTCTTCCCGCGAGGAACATGCGTGCTGGTGCGACAGAATGGAACCATATTCGCCACCCCGCCTTCTGGCAGGCTGTCCTTGTCCACCCGCCTGCTCTACCGGCTGCTCTACCGCCGCGCAGACCGGGTTATCTGCCAGACGCCGTCGATGGCTGAAGACCTGTCCCGAGAACTGGGAGTTCCTGAGAACCGGCTGGCGGTGCTGCCCAACCCGGTGGATTTGGAAGAGATTCGCAGTTACCTCCACCTGAATCCAGCCCCGCAAACCAGCCTTCGCCCCGGCCATCATCTGCTGGCCGTGGGAAGGCTCGCCGCGGAAAAAGGCCACGATCTGCTGCTGAAAGCCATGGTTTCTGTGCGGAGAGAGTTTCCGCAGGCCAGCCTGTTGATTGCCGGCGCGGGACCGGAAGAGGCAGCGCTGAAGACTGCATGCCACGCCCTGGGACTCGGCACAGCAGTACGCTTTGCAGGCTATATCGAACGCCCCTGGACACTCTTCCCGGCGGCGACGCTCTTTGTACTCCCCTCGCGGCATGAGGGCCTGCCCAATGCCCTGCTCGAAGCTGCTGCCGCGGGACTTCCAATCGTGGCCTTGCCGGCCTCCGGAGGCGTCGTGGAGTTGCTGCGCGATCAGCCCGGCGTGTGGCTGGCCTCCACAATCTCCGAAGGCGCGCTGGCCGCTTCCCTGCTCGCCGCACTTCGTGCTCTCAAGCCGGACGAGCGCTTTGCCCATCCCTTTATCGAAGCCTTCCGTTTCGATCGCGCTATCCAAGCCTATGAGCGCCTGATCGACCTAACCCTTAGGGTTCACGAGAAAACTTAATCCTCGTGGTGCCTGTGGGGACGGAGTCTCCGCTTCCTCCTGGCTTGGTAGGCCTGGGCTCGCCATAGCGTCCACACCTCATGGAGCTGTTCAATCGGGCCCAGCCTGCGGGGTGGATACTCGGCCAGCACGCGGTCCAGGGAGGTAAACTGCGCGGCATGCGTGCGAACAAATTCATGGAGCTGCTCCACCTGGGCGGCATGGGTAAAGTTGCTATGGATGCAGATCGTCCATATCCCCCCGGATTTTTCCTCCGGCAGCCAAAGCTGCTGCGGAATCCAGGTGATGCCGTTGCGGATGAAAGGAATGCGGGCAAAGCCGTCCGACAGCATCCGAAGCCCCTCCTTGCGCAGCGCGCTGAGGGTGGCCTTATCGAAGCCGTGGCGCGGCGCAACGAAAATCCTGGGGGTCAACCCCTGACCGCGCAGAACCCCCAGCCCTTCGCGAATCCACTGCCGCTGGGTCTCTTCCGCTACCCCGGCAAATTCACTGTGACGATGCATTTTCAGGATGCTCTTGCCCTTGCTGATGCAGATGTGGCTATAGCCATGCAAGGCGATGGCGGCTCCAGCCGCCTCCATGGCCCGCATCTTAGGCCAGAACTGGGGGTCCGGCGGCGATAGATTCAGGTCCCTGTCCTGGTTGTCGGGAATCACTGCAAGAATCGGCTTCAGTCCGAACTCCTCGATCATCGGCAGGCAGCGCTGCCAGCGGTCATAAGCAACGGTGGGACAAAGGTCGTCGAAGCGTAGAAGGTATTGTGCCGGCCTGGGAATCATTCAGTGGTCTCCACGATGCTATCTTGTCTCCGGCAGGGTGGACAGCCGGCTTATATCGTTGAATTGTTTCGGCATTATGCCTGCTTAGCCGTTCCCTCAGGAAGCAGCTTCCAGGCCCAATACCAGAGAAATACAAACGTACTCACGGTCCACAGCGAAGTAGCCAGCGCGATTCCTGCCACCCCATACCAATGCATGAGGACCAGATTCAGAATAATATCCAAAACCAGATTGAGGGCGCCGCAATAGAAAATTAAATCGCTGCGGCGCAAGCTGACCAAAAAACGGTAAAAAATGCGGCTGGAAACAAAAAACGGAATCTGAATGGCGTACATAGCCAGCACCGGGGTAACCATGGCCGTGTCCTGCGGCCCGAAGACGCCATGCTGGAAGGTCAAGCGAATCAGCCAATGTGAACCGGCAATCAGCGCCAGCGCAATGGGCGTTGAGATCAGCGTCGTGAGCCGGACCCAGGTGCGCAGCGTCTGCCGGCAGCCGGCCCAGTCCCGGTGGGCGATCATGTGCGAGAAATGCGGCGTCACGGCCGAGGAGACCGCCCCCGCCAGCAAGGTAATCACTACGCTCACAAAGCGGTTGGCGTAAGCCAGCGCGGAGACGCTTCCGGCGGGCAGCATGGCGGCCATGGATTGATCCACCAGCAGGCCGCCCGAAGCCGTCACGCCGCTCAGCAGCACCGGACCATACTGTCGCGCCACCTCCCGCGTGGCCTCGGTCGCTCCGTGCCACCACAGGCGGAATCGGTAACCGCGCGCGTCCATCATCCACGCTACCGCTCCCGCGTGAACCAGAGCGCCCGCCAGCGTCGAGTAAACCATCGCCCAGATGCCGTAGCGGCCGCTCAGCAGCAGCGCTCCCAAAATAATGAGGACCGGGGTCGCCACCGGCGCCAGTGCGGGCCAGGCAAAGCGGTCAAAGGTGTTCAGAACGGCGGTGCAATTGGTGGCGATGCCGGTAATCAGCACCACCGGCAGCAGCGCGTAAAAGAGCCGGATGGCAAGCGCCATCTTTTCCGGCGGAAAGTGTGAGGCAATCAGCGGAAAAACGCCGCGCGCCGTCAGTGCCATCACCACAATTGCGGCGGTCAGCAGCACGCAGACCCACAGCATCGAACTCGATAGCAGCTGCTGCGCGCGCTCGTGGCCCTCCCGCTCCCGCACGCGCACCAGCGTGGGCACCAGCGCCTGGTTCATCGATTCCGAAATCAAATTGATGAGCAGGTTGGGAATCAGAAAGGCCGCCAGAAATGCGTCCATCGCGTCCGAGCGGCCATAGACCCCGGCAACCGTGAACTCCTTGAAGGTGGCGACAATTTTTACCAGAATCCCCGCCGCGGTCACCGACGCCGCCGCGCGAAAAATGCGCCGATTGACGCTGCCGCCGTGAAAGTGCCGCGCGAGTTGAGGGATGGGGAACATGGAAACTGTCTACAGAATCGGCTCAGACGCTGCATTAAACACGCGACGTGGCACGACTGTTGAAAAGCACTCCGCCAGCTCCTCCGGCTCCTCAACCTCCAGCCGTCCGGCCAGCGCAATCAGCGCCAGCAGCAGCCATGTGGTGCGGTTCTCCTCCACGGTGGCCACCATCGAGGTAATGCCCCAGACCGCGAGCGCCAGGGCCATCGCCCAGCAGAGTTGCCCTTTCGTTTGCCTGATGGACCAGATCGCAACGGACACGATGGCCGTGGCCAGAAATAGTGCGACCAGTCCGCCGCTTACGGCAATCGAAAGCGCCGTGTTGTGCGCCGTATCGATGGGCGCCGTGCCTGCCGCGTTCACAAACGAGCCAGCCCCGGTGCCCAACAACGGCGCCCGGACAAAGGCATGCCAGCCGGCCGTCCAGATATTCCACCGCTCGTTCAGGCCGCCGCCCCGCAGCTGCTCGCTGATGGTGGCCAGCCGTTCGAAGCTGCCACTGGGAATCATCCACCACAGCAACGCGGCAATGGGCAACAAAGCCAGCGCTCCTGCCAAAGCCCTCTTTGGATGGCCGTATGCCAGCAAAACTGCGCAGCCTGAAAGCGCCACCACCGCCGCCAAAAATCCTCCGCGAGAGGCGGTGAGCAACACGGCAACCAATCCCAGCGGCAGGTAACCCGCGGCCAGCAACCGCCATGGCCAGCGCCGCTCGCTGTTCACCAGCAGCGCCGCCAGCGGGAATCCCAGGTTGAGAAAGCGGGCCACATCGTTGGGGTCCTGTCCGGCGGCGGCAAAGCGAATCTGCTCGGCGGCTATGGCATCCGCGGAGACAAAGCTGGCCAGGGTCAGCAGGGCCAGCACCCACGAGCCGGCCACGTAGGCCCGCAACAGCGCGCGCAGATCGCCGGCGCTTTCGGCAAACTCCCAAACCAGCCAGATGATCATCATCTCCTGGAAGTAGCCGCGCATCCTGGCCTGGGTCGCCAGCGGTTCGATGGTCCAGAAGTAGGTGCAGCAGAACCAGAGATAGAGCGCCAGAACGAGCCATTGCATCACTCCGGGAGTTCGTATGCGCCCCGCCTGAAGAATCGCCGGTATCGCCACCAGCAGCAACAGCAAGCCCATCACCCGTGCTATGTTGCCCAACGGCTCGCCCAGATCGAGGGAGTACTCCCAGGGAATGGCGAAGGCGAACAGCAGCAACAGAAACCAGGCAATGCGGCGCATGCAGATCCTCAGAACCTCTGCGAATATACCAGGCCGGCGTATAGCGTGACGCCAATCGCCGACTGAATGGCCGATTCCATGGTCCGGTTCATCAGGTTTTTGGCTGTCGAGTCGGGCACATAGAGAATGTCGCGGTCGCGGACCGGCTGGTCCGGCTCCTGGCCGTGCAACATGCGCTTCAGATTGAGACTGGTGAGGGTTCGCCCGCCCTTCTGCTCGCGGATGAGGATGGCCTTGCCCATGGCGGCATTTTGCGTCGGACCCCAGGCCAGAGAGAGCGCCTGCACCACCGTCAGCCCCTGCGCCGGATCGACGGGAAACCCGCCGGGACGCTGCACATCGCCCACCACGTACACCAGCCCCGCTCGGCTCACCTGCACCGTGTCGCCGGGAGCCAGTTCCGGGTTGTGATCCGCGGCAGTGTCGGTGCCGCTGGGATCCAGCACCGCCGGATGCGGCGTCTTGGCGTCGTCGCGGTGGAAGATGTTCACCAGCCGCCCTGCGCTCGGCGCCAGTCCGGAGGCGGCCGAGATCAGGTCCAGCAGCCGATGGTGCAGCGTGTAGGGATAGACGCCGGGACGCACCACCTCGCCCAGCACGCTTACGTCCTGCCCGGCGTAGGAGATGACCAGCACCGAGACCTGCGGATGCAGCAGCATCCCCTGAGCCACCAGCGCCGTTTCAATAGCATGCGCGGCGGCCTGCTCGTCCAGCCCGCCAACCTGCACCTCATGCACCATGGGCAGCGTCACCGTGCCCGAAGGGGAGACGCGCGCCACGGAATGGAACTCCGGGGTGTGTACCTCGCTGATATCGAGGAAATCGCCGGGAGCGATGGGCGCGGGCATGGGCGTAGCCGATTGTGTGCCGGCCATCGGAGGCACGCCCGCCTGGCTCGGATTGCCCCAGATTAGCGGCGAATCCTTGGGACTGGGCAGATTTCGAGGATCAGGCGTGGCGGGCAGCCGGACCACTCCCGTGGGCAGGCCGGAGGTGCTGGGCGTGGGCGCCTGGGCATGTATCGCCGCGCCAGCCAGCACGGCCGCCAGCATCACCGCGCCCGCACGCAGAACCGAGGGATGAATCGATTCCATCAGGAATGCGCCTCCAATCGCCAGCCACAGGCCGGCAAAGAGTGTAATTAGCATGTAGAGCGGCAGATCGGGCGCCACCGGCTTGTCCGGCTGGCGGGCATAATCCACCACCGAAATATTGGAATTCCCAATGCCGGCGGCCAGCCCCGCTTCCTCCACCTTCGCCAGCACCTTCACATATATCTCATGACTTGCGTTGGCTTCCTCGCGCATCGCCGCGTACTGAATGGCCGCTTCATTGGTCTTCATGCCTTCCGCGGTCAGTTCCTCGAGATTTTTGCGCACCAGTTGCTCGCGGTCGGCGGCCGTCTGCCAAGCGCTGCGGAAGCGCTCCACCAGCTTGGCGTCCTCGGCCTTTTTCTGCTGGTCCAGATTCTCCAGCAATCCGCGAATCTCCATCACGCGGGGAAAGTTGGGGCCGTGCTCAATGCTGAGCAGAGCCTGTTCCTGTTCAAGCTCGCTCCTGCGGGCATGAATCTGCTGCAGGAGGGCAGTGGCAAAGTTGCCGCTTTCGGTTTGCAGGCGCGGGTCGGAGGCGATCACCAGCTCCGGGTCGCCTTGCTGGGCCGCGTGGTACTGGGCCTCGCGCAGAATGCGGTCTGTGGAGGCGGCCACCAGCTGGCGCCCCAACTCATCGATCTCCAGCACCGCCGAGGTGTGCTCGGTCTCGCCCAGTCTGCCGTTGGCCAGCGTCTCCGGCGTGGTCAGCAGGCCGTGCTCGCGCTGGAAGGCCGCCAGCCGCTGCTGATCCTCGTCCACCCTGGTCTTCGACTCCTTGAGCTGGCTCCCCAGCCACGTCGCGGCCTGTTTCGTGGCCTGCACCCGCGCATCGCTTTCCTGCTCTTCATAAGCGCGAATCAGGGCGTTCACCACGCTGGCCGACAATGCCGCATCCCGGCAGCGAAAACGAATCTGGATCACCAGCGTGCGCGGCAGGGTTTGCACACTGAGTCGCCGCTGAAACCGCTCCAGCAGCCACTCCTGGGCGTCGGCAGCCGGCGCATCCGGCCGGAAATCCGGAAACTTGCTGGCAAATCTGCCCATGAACCCCGGCGCTTGGTAGAGCTTCATCCCGGTAATCACCTTCCACGCCAGTTGGTCGCTGCGGAAGACATTGGCCAGAGTCTCCTGCTGCACCGGCGCGGAGAGAATTGAGGCCGACCCAAACGGCTCCGGCGCCTCCAGGCTGAGCGCCGAGGCGGGCGAGGTGCGCAACGCCACCCGCGCGCTGGCCTCGTATTGATTGGGAGCGATCAGGCAATACAGCAGGCAGGCCAGCAGCATTCCCCCCACCACCCAGCCCATCAGGCGCCGGCGGCGAACCAGCACCTCCCAAAGCTCGCGCAGGCTTCGTGTGGAGTTGCGTCTGCTGTTGCCGGGCCGCACATCGGGCCCCTTACTGGACCATGAAACAGGCCCCTGGCCGGGGTCGTAGGGAAATTCAGACGGTACGCCGCTTGCTTCTGGCACAGGCAGGGATCCTCCCTCCCAACATTCGTTCGGCGGAGGCAGACCTGGGGTTCAAAACAGCAAAATACTACAAAGTGAATCACCGACAGTGTGCTTGATGGAAATCAATCCGTCAATAGATTCCATTACTGCAGCCTGTTACGCTCCGCCGCTGCTCCTGTACCACTCGACGGTACGCCGCAGGCCTTCGCGGAAATCGATAGCGGGCGCGTAGCCGAGCAGTTTCCCGGCCAGGCTAATATCAGCCAGCGAGTCGTGGATGTCGCCGGCGCGCGGCGCAGCATAGGCCGGAGTGCCGTTATAGCCGGTCAGAAACCGCAGAATCGCGAAGGTCTCATTCAGCGTGATGTTGCTGCCGGTGGCCAGGTTCATCATCCGGCCCGAGACCTTTTCCGCCGGGGCGGAGGCAGCCAGCAGGTTGGCCTCCACCACGTTGTCAATGTAGGTAAAGTCGCGGCTCTGCTTGCCGTCGCCGTAGATGGTGGGCTGCTCTCCGCCCAGCATCCGGCGGCAAAATATGGCCAGCACCCCGGAGTAGTGCGAGACTGGATCCTGCCAGGGCCCGAAGACATTGAAGTAGCGCAGCGTCACCGTTTCCAGCCCATAAACGCGGGTAAACGCGCTCATGTAGTGCTCGCCGGCCAGCTTGGCCACGGCATAGGGAGAGATGGGGTTGGGCAGCATCCCTTCATGTTTGGGCAGCGTGGGCGTGTCTCCGTAGGCCGAGGACGACCCGGCGTAAATCACCCGCCGCACACCGGCTGCCCGCGCGGCGACTAACAAATTCAAGGTCGCGTCCACACAGTTCCGGTTTGTTGCTGCCGGATCAGCCACCGAGCGCGGCACCGAGGCCAAGGCCGCCTCGTGGAAGACGATCTCGACTCCTGCGCAGGCCTGCGTGCAGGCTGCCGTGTCAGTCAGGTCGCCTTCGATAAACTCCATTGCTTCCAAACCAACCAGGCTGGAGCGCTTGCCGGTGATGAAGTTGTCGATGCCACGTACGCTCTCGCCGCGGGCCAGCAAAGCCGCGGCAATCGATCGTCCAATAAATCCTGCTGCTCCGGTCACGAGATACTTTGGCAAGAAAAACCCCCAAAAATTATCCTGCTTGCGGCGGACACCCACTCCGCTCCCCACTTTGGAGAGAATACTCCATTTTGGACGACTATCAGGCCATCATCGAGCAGTTGCAGTTGGTTGTGGATACCCGCAACGCCACCAAGGGCATTGATTCAGCGAAGATCGTGCGCTGCTGAATTCCTCCTGGATGGAGCCGGCTTGCCAACCGCTAACTGCGCGAAAGCCTGCCCTGAGCGTAGCCGAAGGGCGGGGGATGACTTGTGCGTTGATCAGAATTCAGACGAGATCAACCTTTGCCGCCACACCCCCGCGACAGCCCCCGGGCCAATCATTTATCGTTATCTGTTCCTCTTATGCTCCCTTTGAACGCAACCCTGGCTGAACCTCTTTCCTTCTCACTTGCGGAGAAACTGCTTCTCGTCCTGCTGGTCGTGGCCTCCGTCACGGCCTTCTGGCTGCGTTTCCGCGTTGTCCTCGGCAAAATCCTCCACTCCAGGCCCGACCCCGGCTTCCGCCTTTTCCCCATCGGCAAGCGTCTCTGGGATTTTATCTGGGAGGTCGCCTTCCAGGCCAAGGTCATCCGCCAGCGCCCGTTGCCCGGCCTGGCCCACGCCCTGGTCTTCTGGGGTTTCTGCGCCTTTGTCCTGGTCACGCTGAACCATTTCGCCTCGGGGCTGGGAATCGGTTTCCTTGATCCCGCGGGCCGCTTCGGCCGCTTCTACTTTGACTTCGCCGCGGTCTTTGCTTTGGCCTGCGCTGTGGGCATCCTGGGGCTTTTTATCCGCCGTTTCCTGGTCCGCCCCAAGTGGCTCGGCAAGCAGCTCTCTTACCAGTCCGGCTTCATCGCCTTCCTCATCTTCCTGCTGATGGTCACCTACCTGGCCTCGTTCTTTGTCGCTGATGCCGACCCGGCTACGCGGGTTCTCTGGTGGGTCCATACGCTGGCCCTTCTGACCTTTTTGCCCATCATTCCCCACACCAAGCACCTGCACCTGGTTTTGAGCCCGGCTACCGTCTTTCTCTCCCGCGGCAGCTTCAGCCAGATTCCGCCGCTGGCGGGCGACGAGGACTTCGGCCTTATCGCCGGAACGGATCTCACGCGCCTCGTCAGCCTGCAAGCCTACTCCTGCGTGGAGTGCGGCCGCTGCACCGAGCACTGCCCCGCCGCCTCGACCGGCAAGCTGCTTAACCCAAAGGAAATCATCCTCGGCCTGCGTGGCTACCTGAACGACCTCGGCCCGGCGTCAGAAGAACCTCTGCTGGGCAAGTACAATCCTCAGGAAGCGCCATTCCAATGCACCACCTGCGGCTCATGCGAGTTCCAATGCCCGGTGGGCATCGAACACCTGCCCATCCTTGTCGGCCTGCGCCGCGGCTCGGTCAACACCGGCGCATGGCAGGACGACTACGGCGCCAAACTCTTTTTAGCGTTGGAGCGCGGAGCCAATGCCCACGGTCTTCCCGCCTCCGAACGAGACAAGTTCATCGAGAAGGCCGGCCTGCCCATCTTCGACGGAACTCAGGAGTACTGCCTCTGGCTGGGCTGCATGGGCGGCTACGACCCCAAGGGCCGCGAGATCATCGCCGACTTTGCCCGCGTGATGACCTACCTGGGCACAAGCTTCGGCGTCCTGCGCAAGGAAAAGTGCTGCGGCGATCCGGTTCGCCGCCTGGGCAACGACCTCGTCTTCCAGCAACTGGCCGAATCCAATCTCGAAGCCTTCGAGCAGGGCAAAGTCAAGAAGGTCGTCTCCATCTGCCCGCATTGTGTCCGTACCATCCAGGAAGACTGGCAGGAGTACGGTGTGCCGCCATCCGTCGAGCACCACAGCGAGTTTCTGGCACGGTACGCTAAAAAACTCACCCGCCCAACCACCATTGCCGATGCAAATACTGAGAGCTTTGTATCAGGGCACGACTTGAGTCGTGCCGAAGATGCCGCAAATAGTTCGGGGGCTTTAGCCCCTGTAGCCACGCCCGGCAAACCTGAAAAAGTCGTCTACCACGACCCCTGCTACCTGGGCCGCTATCGCAACGTCTACAAGCAGCCGCGCGCCATCGTCAAGCTGGCCGGAAAACTCATCGAAGCCCCGCGCTCTCATGCCCGCAGCTTCTGCTGCGGCGCCGGAGGCGGGCTGGTCTTTCTCGGCGAAGAGACCGGCGAGCGTGTCGGTCAGGTGCGCGCCGCCGAGCTTGTCTCTACCGGAGCCACTACCATCGGCACTGCCTGCCCCTTCTGCAACAGCATCTTCCGCGATGCGCTGGCAGAACACGGCGAAGCCGCGCCACAACTACTCGACATTGCTCAATTGACGGCGCGGAGATTGCCGAATCACTAAACGAGTCTGGATTTCTGTCCTCCCGCTCTTAATAACGAGATCTGGGGCGCCCAGCTAAAATGAACATGAGATCAAAAACATGAAAATCATCGTCGCCATCAAGCAAGTCCCGGAACGCGATGCTCAAATCCGCATCGACGCCGCCGGCAAATGGATTGATGAATCCGGCCTCCAGTACGCGCTCAACGAGTCAGACGCCTACGCCCTCGAAGAAGCTCTCCAGCTCAAGGAGAAGCACGGCGGCGAAGTGGTTGTCCTCACCGCCGGTCCCGAGCGCGTCGGCCCCACCATCCGCGAGGCGCTGGCCAAGGGCGCGGACCGGGCAATTCACATCGACTGCGCCGACCTGGGTGCGCGCGACGCGCTCGGCGTCGCACGCTTGCTGGCCGCCGCCGTCAAGCCCGAGAACCCCGACCTCATCCTCACCGGCCTACAGTCCGACGACCTCGGCCAGGGCCAGACCGGCGTCATCCTCGCCGAGCTGCTCGGCCTGCCCCACTCCTCGCTCATCCTGCACGTGGACAAAACCGATACCGGCATCACCGTCAAGCGCGAACTCGAAGAAGGCTGGTTCCAGTTGATCGAGCTGCCCACCCCCGCCGTGCTCACCATCCAGTCCGGCGGCAACAAGCTGCGCTACGCCACTCTGATGGGCATCAAGCGCGCCAAAACCAAAGAAGTGCGAGTGCTGCCCGCCTCAGAGTTGGCTGTAGACGCCGCCCCGGTCGTGGTTCTGGAGCGCGTCGCTCTGCCGCAGAAGCAAAAATCGACGCAGATGCTCCCCGGCTCTCCCAAAGAAGCCGCGGCGGCGCTGGTGGAAAAACTGAAGTTTGAAGCGAGGGTGCTATGAGCGGCGTATGGGTTGTGATCGAAGACAAGGACGGTCGCGTCAGTCGCGGCAGTTGGGAATCCGTAGCCGCCGGACAAAAGCTGGCCGCGCTGACCGGCCAGGCCGCGAACGCAGTCGTCCTCGGCGCACAGACCGAATCCCTTGCCACTGATGTCGCCGCCAAAGCGCTCGCCAAAGTCGTCAGCATCGAGCACCCTCTGCTGGCTGCTTACACGGCAGATGGCTTTACTCTCGCACTGCAACAACTCATTGAGAAAGAAAGCCCCAATCACGTGGTCTTTCCGCACACCTACCAAGTCCGTGACTACGCTCCCAAGCTCGCCGCGCGTCTCGGCCAAGCGCTCATCGGCGACGTAACAGCCTTCGCAGACGGTCCCGTCTTCACCCGGCAACTGATGCAAGGCCGCCTCAACGGCTCTTATCGCCACTCTGGCAACGGCCCGTGTTTTGTCTCCGTGCAGGCCGGAGCCTTTCGGGCTGACGAAGCCCAGCCCGGCGCAGCCTCAGTCTCCGTCTTCACGCCGACAATCGAACCGGCGCAGATTCGCACCCGTCCCAGCGAGCGTTTCCGCGGCGCGGCGCAGACTGTGGACCTCGGCGCGGCGCAAAGAATCGTCGGCGTGGGCCGCGGCATCAAGGACGCCGCCAACCTCCCGCTGGTTCAGGAACTGGCCACCGCTCTCGGCGCGGAGCTGGGCGCATCCCGGCCCATCTGCGACAACGGCTGGCTCGCCATGGAGCGGCAGATCGGCAGTTCCGGCCAGACAATCGCGCCCAAACTCTATATCGCCCTGGGCATCTCCGGAGCCATCCAGCATCTGGTCGGCATCAAAGGCTCGCAGTGCGTCGTCGCCATCAACAAGGACCCTGACGCGCCCATCTTTGAAGCCGCCGACTACGGCATCGCCGGCGACCTCATGGAAGTCGTCCCAGCGCTCACCGAAGCGGTGAAGGCGGCTCGTTAGTAGAAACAGCGCGCCGCTTCCCTTCCAGCCTGCCCACCTGTGAGATGGAAGCGGATGCAAAAACTCAGCCCGGCGAAGGCAAATGGAGGTAAACTGGTCCGTAGCCGAAAACCGTAAGATAACTTCCGCTCTAGAAAAGGGGGAATCAAATATGAGCCCGGATGTAATCGCCTTTTTAGCTTTGCTGGCTATCGCGGTAGCCATCCCCACCATTCTCTTTCTTCTCTTGCGTTCCAGCCTCTGCGATCTGCTGCACCACACCCTCAAGCTGCAATCCGGCGTCACCTTCTATCTGCGTTCCTTCCTTATCGTTTTGTATCTTGCGGCGCTCTCAGGCGCCATTGGATTCTCCTTCGACTTGAAGCCGGAAGCTCACTTCATGGAATATGTCTGGAAGGGTGCGTCTGGCCTTTCATCATCCATTCAGTATTTAGTCACCTTTATCTCCGTTTACCTGGTCCTGATCACCATTCTGATCGCTACACTGAAGGTCAAAGTTGACGAATGAGCAATATCTGATCGTCTCCTATTTCGTCTGCGCTGTTTTCTCTATCGCAGCGGGCATCCTGGTCTATCTCTATCTTCGGCGGCCCTTTGCTGCCGTGGCCGAATCCGCGCCGGGCAAGCATCTTCCCACCATCCTCAAACGCCTCTTTCCTTGCGGATTGATCTTCCCCGCCTTGCTGGGTTTTCTTTCTATCTCCTATCGGGGCTGCAGCGAGTCGTACGAGAGTATCATTGCGCACCGTAATTTTCTCGTCTCCAAAAATCATCAACAGATCTCTGCCGTCCTGTTCTACGTCGTCGTCGCAGTCCTCTTCTGGAATCTCATCGGCCTCCTCATCCTGCGCTCTTCACAATACGGCCACAAAGAACACTAAATCTGTCGTACCGTCTTTGTGTCAGGGCACGACTTTACTGCTTTCGGAAAAATGCAAATGGTAGAGCTGGAAGTGTCAGGGCGCGACTTCACAGCTTTCGGAAATAGGCCAACGGAGTCGCGAGAAGCGTCAGGGCACGACTTCAGTCGTGCCGATAGACAACCCCAATTAGCCTTGGGCTTTAGCCTCTGAGGGAATGTCGTTTGTGCCTCTGTCTGTTTCCGATGACTACGGAGGGGGATGGGTATTTCAACCCCCGCATATTTTGCAATTGACGATGACAATCAAACGCGCTAATCTTAGCCCCGAATTTGTTTTAAAGGAGATAGCACCATGAAATTCGTAGCATCCGTTGTCGTCTTGCTCTTTGCATCGTTAGTGGCTTACGCCCAGGGGCCAAAGTCCTGTGAGGATTTGAAGGCCGAGATCGCCAAAAAAGTGGAAGCCAACGGCGCCAAGGCTTACACATTGGAAATAGTGGCCAAGGACAAAGAGGCCGAAGGTAAGGAAGTCGGCCATTGCGGGGGCGGAACAATGAGAATCATGTACCTCAGAACCTCGCCTCCGCCGGCCACCGCAGCCGCGCCCAAACCCACAACCCCGGCGAAAACTGCTGCTCCGGCGAAAACTGCAACCCCGGCAAAAACTGCAACTACGCCGAAAAAACCTGCGCCTGCAACACCCAAGCCCTGATCGTTGCATGTATCGGCAACAATTCTATGGGCCGGATTTCCCAGGTTCCTCTCTTGGGACCTGGGAATCCACGAATTCTATGGCGCGCTAGCGCCGTCTGCCTGGACGGCTAGTCCCGAATCGTCTCCTTGCGCACCGTGAGCCGCTCCACCAGCTCGGTCCGCACCTCGTAGCCGCGGCCGGGAGTCTCCGGTACAGCAATCTCGCCCGCCGCGGAAACCGTAACCTCCGGCTCGATGATGTCTTCGGCCCAGTAGCGCGCCGAGGCCGAAACGTCGCCGGGCAGCGTGAAGTTTTCCAGCGTCGATAGCGCGATGTTGTGCGCGCGTCCCACGCCCGACTCCAGCATTCCGCCGCACCACACCGGAATCTTCCGCTCCCGCGCCGCGTTGTGCACGGCGATGGCCTCGCTGAAGCCGCCCACGCGGCCCAGCTTGATGTTGACAATCCGGCACGACTTCATCTCGATGGCCGCCTGCGCGTCTCTCCGGTTGCGAATCGATTCGTCGAGGCAGATGGCCGTCCGCAGCCGCTTTTGCAGCAGCGCGTGAAAGTAGAAGTCGTCGTGCCACAACGGCTGCTCGATCATCAGCAGGTTGAAGGCATCGAATCTCGCCAAATGCTCCGCATCGATGAGGCTGTACGCCGAGTTGGCGTCGCAACTGAGCAGGATCGCCGGCCAGCGCTCTCGCACCTGCGTGAAGACCTCCACGTCCCAGCCCGGCTTGCACTTCAGCTTGATGCGCTGATAGCCGGCCGCCAGTTCTTTCTCGATGATCTCCATCAACGCGGAGATCGTGGGCTGAATTCCCAACGAGACGCCGCAGGGAATCGTCGCGCGCGTTCCGCCGATCAGCCGCGAAAGCGAAACCCGTTCACGCTGCGCTTCCAGATCCCAGATGGCGTTTTCCAGCGCCGCCTTGGCCATGCGGTTGCCGCGCACCGCGCGGAAGATGCGCGGGCATTCGCCGCCGTTCGCGGGCGATTCAGCCGCCAACATCGGCCCCAGCTCGTCGACGATCACCTGCCAGGCGCTGTCGGTTGACTCCTCGGAGAAGAACGGCCGCTCGCCCGCCGTGCACTCGCCCCAGCCGGTCAGCCCTTCGGACTGAATCTCCGCCAGCAGGATTCTCCGCTCGCGGGTGACGCCGAAGCTTGTTTCAAAGGGACGCACCAGCGGCAGGTGCAGTTCGCGCAGAATGATGGCGTCAATCTTCATATTGCATACATCCCCTCGGATTCGAGGCTCGCATCACTCTGGATGAAAGGACCCAATTCGTAGATTCCGTTTCCGTCCGCGTCACGCGTGAAGCCGACTACGGTAAATCGATGAGAAAACGCCGCCTGGAACTTTTTGCGGATCTCCGCCTGCACGGCCAAAGCTCGCTCCCGCTCAGCCTCCGAGGACCTCCACGCAGAGATTTGGGCCGGAATCAGAATCCGCGCCTCTATGATGCGCGCCTCTGCCTTGCGGCCTTTGAGAGCCGCCTCGACTCTGGGTGAATTGAGCTCCCACTCAGCCACCAGGCGGTCCGTCGGCAGTCCGCCTTGCAGTCGTGACGTGGATGCGCCATAGAAGTTTTTCTCGTACCGGCGGGCGATAACTCCCAGCTTGTGGAGGTTGAGGTATGCGTTTTTGATCTCCAGCGGATCGAAGGTCCATTCCATGTGGCGGATGCCGCGCTTGAGCGCATCCCGTCGCTGCTCCAGCTTGAGCTGCGTGCCCAACCCACGGTTCTGGTACCCTTCGCGCACCGCCAGCATGTGCGAGTGCAGATAGGCTCGCGGTCCGTCCTTGGAGTTTTTCATTCCCGGCAACGACAGCGCGAAGCCTACCAGCGACTCCGGCCCGCCGCTTGCGGGGCCGTGGCCAATCTCCGTATCGAAGGCGCCGATCACTTGGCCGCCGATCTTCTGCATCAGCAGAAAGGCCTTGCGCGGAAGCACGTCGCTGGGGTCGTAACCCCAGGTTTCGACCTCCAGACGGACGCAGGCTTCCAGTTCGTCAAAGCCTGAACAGGAGCGAATCACAATCATCGCTGCGTCTCCAAATGATCTTTCGCCAGCTTCTGTTTTGCCGCCGCCCACAACTCCTCGAGCTCGGCAGCGGAAAGCTCTTCAAGCGGCCGCTCGCTGGCCATCTCCATGGCGCGAAACCGCTCGCGGAAACGCAGGTTGCAACCGCGCAGCGCCATCTCCGCATCCACGCCGAGGTGACGGCCAAGGTTGACCACGGTAAACAGCAGGTCGCCCAGCTCTGCCTCAACCGCGGGCTTGCGCCGGGGATCGTCCGAAGCAGCTTCGGCCTCCAGCTCTGCGGTTTCCTCAGCCAGCTTGGGCAACAGATCGCGCCAGTTCGGCCAGTCAAATCCGGATTTGCGCGCCTTGGCGCCCAGTTTGGCGGCTTCGGCTAGCGCTGGCATAGCACGCTGCACTGCATCTAATCTCGATGCCGGAGGTTTCTGCGCTGAAGGCGCGTCTGCTGCATGCAATGCCGCCGAAGGCGTGCCTGCATGCAATGCATATTCCGCTGCCTTGATTTCTTCCCAGTTGCGCAGCACCGCGGACGAAGAGCCTTCTACATCGGCATCGATATCTGCGCGGTTGCCGGCCTCCCGCGCAGCCTCCTCGCCAAAGACGTGGGGATGACGGCGAATCAGCTTTCGATTCAGGTGGTCGAGCACATCCTGAATGCTGAAGTGGCCGTCGTTGGCCGCCATCTCGGCATAAAAGAGCACCTGCAACAGCAGGTCACCGAGTTCCTCGGCCAGGTGCGGCCAGTCGCGCCGCTCAATGGCGTCAAAGACCTCGTAGACCTCTTCCAGCGTGTATTTGCGAATGGAATCGAAGGATTGTTCGCGGTCCCAGGGGCAGCCGCCGGGCGCCCGCAGCCGAGCCATGATGGCCACCGACTGCTGAAACAAAGCCGCCGCGCGCTCCGGATCGGTTGCGGGCCGCGTCGTGGAAGCCTGTGCAGACGAGCGTTCAGGCGGAAGTTTCATGCATTGCTAGTCTACCTCTTGCAGGAGAGGCAGAGTTTTCCGCCGCTGGCAAACAATGGCTCGCCGATGGTAAGATTCGAGCCGGGTTAGAAAGGTACTCAAGGATGAAGCGTATCTTCAGTTCTATCTTTCTTCTTCTGGCGTTGGGTTTTCTGTTCGTCTCCGATGCGAAGGCCGGCGAGCGCGAGAATAATCTCGTAATGCTAGCCATGAGCGGCTCTATAGATGGCGTGCGGGATTTACTCGACCAGGGAGTTAATGTAAACGCAAAAGACAGCATGATCGGCTGTACCGCTCTGGTGGGTGCGGCTCAGTACGATAAGGCGGATGTGGTTCGATTGTTGCTTGCCCGGGGCGCGGATATCAACGCGCTGGGCTACGGGTTTACGGCTTTAACCATGGCTGCGCTGAATGGCAATGCGGATGTTGTGCGCATCCTGATCGACAAAGGGGCCGACGTCAATAAGAAAGACGAAATGGGCGATACGCCACTTATGAAAGCAAACAAAGTTCTCCGGGAAGGGCACCGGACGGGAATCGATTCCAAGACACATCACACTCTGTTCACGCCACTGACCCCGGCGGAAACGAAAACCTATACGAGCATTGTCCAAATGCTCCAGGCGGCGGGTGCAAAGTAATTCCGCAGAAAGCCGTATACTCAACTCGACATGATTCGCATTCTGGGAACCATCTTTGCGGGGCTGCTAGGGCTGGCCTTCGGCAGCTTTCTGAACGTCTGCCTGAGCCGCTGGCCTGCGGGCGAGAGCATTGTCCGGCCGCGCTCCCACTGCCGCCAGTGCAACCGCACGCTCGCCTGGTGGGAAAATGTGCCGCTCCTCAGTTGGCTCGCGCTACGCGGCCGCTGCCGCACCTGTCGCGCCTGGATCGGCTGGCGCTATCCGCTGGTGGAGTTGGCGGTGGGAGGGCTGTGGGCGCTTCAGGTCTGGAATAATCTTGATCAGTTGAGTATGGGTGATCTAGCAACTTGGTACTTACCACAACTAATCCACCGCCCGGAGTTACTAATTTCTGCGATCGGATCGGCTGTTTTTCCTTGGCTATTGATTGCATTAGCCGTTCTAGATGCAGAAAGTCTTTGGCTACCTGACTGGCTCACACTTCCCGGTATCATGCTCGGCTTTATATGCACTATCGTGCGAACACGACTCATGTTGGAGGTAAGCCTTCTCTCAAAGCCTCCTGTCATGCCTGGAGCGCTTGATTGTGTCCTCGCCATCCTCGCCGCCGCCGCTCTCATCCTGCTTATCCGCTGGGTCTACTGGCTCATTCGCCACCGCGAGGGCATCGGTCTGGGCGACGCCAAACTGATGGCCCTGCTAGCCGCCTGGCTCGGATTGCCGGGCGCACTGCTCGCCTTTGGTATTGGGGTCGTCTTGGGAGCTTTGGCTGCAATTGTCATGCTGGCGATTCCGTCCGCGCGGCGAGAGTCCAAAAGCTGGGCGATGAGCAAGCTACCGTTGGGCACATTCCTCTGCATCGGCGGCATCGTCAGCAGCCTGTGGGGATGGCCCATTCTCGAAGCTTATCAACGCTGGGCAGGGTTCTGAGAGTTTGCTGTTCACCCAAGGAAGTGAACGCGCAAGCCGGAGCGTTCCGCTCCGGCCTGGCTGCGCTACCTGTCGGTGCAGGAGTAGCAAGGGTCGATGGAGGCCTGAATCAGCGGCGTGTCGGCGAGCCGCGCGCCCTTCACCATCCAGCGGATCGCCGGCATCACGGCAAAGGTCGGCGTGCGCACGTGGACGCGGGCCGGATTCCGTGAACCCTCTTTCCAGGAGACCGAGTACATGACCTCTCCGCGCGGCGCTTCGACGCGCGCCGTGGAGGTTCCAGTGATGAAGTTGAATTTGTCGTCGCCGGTGTGGAACTCGCCGGGCGGCAGTTTGGCCAGCGCCTGGCGAAGAATCTTGCAGCTTTCCATGATTTCCAGCGCGCGGACTAGCAGCCGGGCGCGCACATCGCCGTCGGGCACGACCGGCACGTCGAACTCCATCTCCGGATAAGCCGCGTAAGGCGCGTCTTTCCGCAGGTCCTGAGGCAAGCCGGAGGCGCGCGCTACCGGACCCACAACAGCGCAGGAGATGGCTTGTTCCTTTGTCAGCACGCCGATGCCCGCGCAGCGTGAGCGCGCTGTTCTGCTGGTGGTGAAGATGGGAATGACAGTATGCGCCATCTCGCCTTCCAGCTTCTCGACCATCTTGAGAATCGATTGCGGATCGGTGATGTCGCGATTGACGCCGCCGATGCGGTTCATCGAGTAGTTGACGCGGTTGCCGCTGATGGCGGCGAGGATGTCCATGATCTTCTCGCGAATCTCGAAGCAGGTCATGAACATGGTTTTGAAGCCCATGAGCTTGGCCGCGATGCCGGCCCAGAGCACGTGCGAGTGCAGCCGCTCCAGCTCAGCCATGATGACGCGAATGTACTGCGCGCGGGGCGGCGGAGTCTGATCGGTGAGCCCTTCCATCGCCCGGCAAAAGGTGAGCGTGTGGATGAACGAGCAGATGCCGCAGACCCGCTCCATCAGCGCGATGGCCTGAATGTGGTTGCGCGTCTCGGCCAGGTGCTCGATGCCGCGAAAGTTGAAACCGATATGCAGCTTGGCGTCCAGAACGGTCTCGCCCTCGCAGATCATGTCCAGCTTGTAGGGTTCTTCCAGAGCCGGGTGATAAGGCCCCATGGGGATTTTATAGCTCATATTTTCTCCTTATTCGCGGCCACAGCGTCGCGCAGGTTCACGCCCATCGTCTCTCCCTGGCGCAGAAGCAGGGGTTCGTATTCGCGGCCAACGAAGTCAAGTGCATATTCTTCGTGAATCTCGCGCTCAATCCAATCCGCGGCCTCGCACAAGTCGTAGATGCTCTCGATGGATTTGCCGGCAAGTTGAAACGAAAAGCCCAGCAACTGGCCGTTTAGGTCCCAGTGGTACTCCAGGCGAAAGCCCTCGTCCTTGGGAAGCTGATAAGCGGTGATGGTGATAAAGCGCGCGTGAATTTCGTTCATCGCCCTGGCAAGTTCGCGCACCTTCGCCGCATCCAGCGCGAGCCAATTCACACCGCCCATTTCAACAAAGGATACGGAGATGCCGAGTTTTCTCTGAATCGTCTCAAGCGAACTCATTGTGCGCCTCCATTGGCGGGGCTGGCCGCTTGTTCTATTTGTCCCGCGGCAACAGCCGCCGCCGGAACCACGGCCGGCTTGACGGTCTGCTTGCGGGCAACGGTGTAGGAGTTTTTCAACTCGCCGGGAGTCAGATAGATCGGCGGGCACTCCGAGTCCTGGCTGAGCGCATGTTCCTTGCAGCCCTCCACGCAGCGCCCGCAAAAGGTGCAATGGCCGGGATCGTAGCTCCAGTAGAATTCGCCTTTGCCGGCCCTGAACTCGATGGCGCGGGCAGTGCAGCGCATTCTGCAGATCGCGCAGCCGGAGCAAAGCGTGGGATCGAAGCGCACCAGGCCCCGATAATGCTCGCTCACCTGTGGGCGCTCTGGAAAGAGCAGCGTCCGCGAGCCGCCCCACAGGTTCTTCCACAGCATGGTCAAAATGTTCATGCTTTATACCTCATGAAAAGCGCGGAGGCAACGGCCAGAACCGCGAAGATAAGCGTACATTGCCAGTAAAAACGCACCGTTGTATCGATCTGCAAGCGCGCCGTGGCCGCAGCAACCACTGACAGCAGCAACACAAGGACAAAAGAAAGCGCGACAAAAACCAGAGCGGCAATCCACCAGAGCGTGAAGGCCGGAGCAATCAACGTAGCCACCAGGCCGGTTGCCGCAACCCATTCCAGCCCATGCGAAAGCTCCCACATGGCCAGCTCAGGACCGGCGTACTCAACCATGGGGCCGGAGTAGATCTCCTGCTCGGCATTGGGCAGCGAGAAGGGATTGAGATGCAGCTTCGCGGGCAGGCAAACCAGGATTGCCGCAATGCCTAGCCAGCGCAGCGGTGAAGACGGAAGCGCGGCGAGCGCCGAAAGGCTAAAGGTGTGCTGCGAGGCGGCGACGGAGATGATGGCCAGCAAAAAGACCACGTTGTAGCTGACGCTGAGGACGGCCTCGCGCGCCGAACCTATCTCGCCGAAGATGGAGCGCGAACTAAAGCCTGCGGCGATGATGCACATGGAAGGCAGTTCGAGTAGCGCCAGCAGCAGAATCAGATCGCCCTGGAAGCCGCCCGAGGCGGGCAACACGGGCAACAAGCCCACCGCTCCCGCCGCCGCGGAAACGGCAATCAGCGGCCAGGCCCTCATCAACAGGCCGCCTACGCCCGCGCGCTGCGGCGTGTCTTTACCCAGCAGCTTGATGAAGTCGTAGAACGGCTGCATGAAGGGAGGGCCAATGCGGCCCTGCATCCGCGCCACGGCCTTGCGTTCCACCCAGAGGAAGAACCATGCGGCGGGCACGGCAAAGAACAGGCCGGGAAAAATGAGCAGGCGCGCGAGGGCAGTTGTCAGACTGCTCCAAACCTCTGGTGTCATCATCCCTGCACCTCCGTGGAACTGCATGCGCAGCTTTCGCAATTATTTCCAGGGTCGCCCACGATCTCTGGCCCGATGCCGGCAATAGGCGGCTTGGAGCCGCGCGCGGCCAAAATCCCCGCGGCCTTGGCCACGCCCAGAATGATGGCGTCGGGACGCGGCGGGCAGCCGGGGACAAAGACATCCACCGGAATATGCAGGTGAAGCGGCCCAGCCAATGTGCGGCTGTCAATGAAGACGTTGGTCGTCGCCGGGCAGGAGCCAATGGCCACCACCGCCTTAGGCCCGTAGACCTGCCCGTAGACGGTCTTGATGGCCCCGACGGCGTTGTGTGTAACCGGTCCGGTGACGCAGAGAATGTCGGCATGGCGCGGCGAGCCTTCCAGGCGCACACCCAACTGCTCAGCGTCGTAGCGCGGCGAAAGGGCGGCCACAATCTCAATATCGCAACCGTTGCAACTGCCCGAGTTCATATGGAAGAGCCATGGGCTGTGGCTGCGACAATAGCACATCAATTTACTCCAGAGCTTCATGGTCTCCCTCCAAGCAACATTTGCATCGCATCCGGCCAGATGCCTCCAGCCAGAACCAGCACCACGAGCGCAACGATGACGGTCTGCAACAGGAATGGTTCTCTTATTAGATGCGGCGGCGATGAAGACGGATGCGGCGCGTGCTCAGGACCCCACCAAACGCGGGTTAAAGCCAATGTGTACGCAATCAGCGCGAAGATCGACGAAAGGATGAAAACCGCCGCCAGCGGCCAGCCAATTTGCACGGCTGTCTCGTAGAGTCTCCAGCGGCCAATGTAACCCATCGTCGGTGGAATGCCCAACATCGCTAACATTCCGAAGAGGAATCCAAAAGCCGCAACCGGGTAGCGCGTGGCCAGTCCGGTTTGCTCGCCGTCCAGCGCGCCATCGGCCTCGGGACCGCTGAGGCAGGCGAAGAGCAGCGCCTTGGCCAGTGCGTGAGTAACCGCTGCAAAGACGACACCCTTGGTTCCGAGGGCGTTCATGGAAACGATTCCCAGCAACAGAAAACCAACGTCCTCAACCGTGGATAGAACCAGCAGACGTTTAAGGCTGCGCTGCGTAAGCATCAACAGAGCGGCCAGGAAGGACGTGGCAGCGGCGGCGCCCAGCAGGAATCCCGTGGGAGTCAGCATGCCCGGAGAAGCCTGAGCTGCAACGTACAGTTCGCCGAAGGCGGCCATATCGACAACCGCGATAATCAGGCCGAGAACCACAGCGGGCAATTCGTCAGCCAGGCTGAGAAGCCAGAAGAAGAGCGGAATGGCAGCCAGCTTGACGCAAACGCTGGTCAGCAACAACGCACGCGCCCAATCCGGCTGTCCGCGCTCCAGCAATAGATCGCTTGAAGCGAGCGACGCGGCGGAGATGAGGACAACGGCGAGGTAAGTCAGCTTTGCGGCTTGCGTGCGCGCGCTTTGCCAAACCAGCGCCACAGTCAAGAACGCGCCCAACTCCAGAAGCCCAAGACGAAGCCATGGATCGGGAACGATCAAACCCGCAACGGCGGCCGTGCCGGCCAGAATCATCAACGGCGCGAGGCGGAGCCATTTCGCGTGGGCTAGAGCGGCCAGAATCAATGCAACTCCGGCCACAGCGCAAGCCAAAACCAGCAGCGACGGCATTGAAGGCGATGAAAGAGCCGGGGCGACCACAAACGCTGGAGCAAGCCAGCGAATACCCGCCAACACTGCCGCCGCCAGAACGGCGACCAGCGCCAACGCGTACTGCTCCATCCACGCGACGATAACGCCCAACCAGCGCGAGACGGCCTGCATGCCGCGCCAGACGCCCAGGTAAACAGCGTCCACATTGGACCAGCGGAAGAATTGGTTCCAGTTTTGCAGAAAAATTGAGGAGAAATCGCCAGCTGTGAGCCTTCCCTGCTCCGACAGCGGCTCTCCGCCAGTGAAGATTCCACCGCCGGCCAGCGCCGCGCCATCAACCTTCGACTGGCGAGAGACGTAAGCAATCGCGTAGATCAAGCCACCGAGAATCAACGAGACCACGGCCAGCACCAGGCCGCCCATGGTCGAGAAGCTGCCCGCATCGGCGGAAAGCCCAAACCACGTCACCTGCACCGCATTGAGTTTCAGCGCGCCCAGAATCGGATTGAGCAGGTAGTTGACCGCCAACTGCGGCGCGACGCCCAGTACGACGCTGCCCGCGGCCAGCAGTCCCATGCCCCAGATCATTGTCGGCGGAGACTCGTGCGCGTCTTTGGTCGCCTTGGTCAGCGGACCGAGGAAAACTGCGCTGGTTGCCTTGGCGCCAAAAAAGACCGTGCCCAGGCTGGCTGCCCAGGCAACCATCGCGGGTACAGCCCATCCGGCCTGTAAAGCCGCGGCGTAGAGCATCCACTTGCTGGCGAAGCCGCTCATCAGCGGAATGCCCATCATGCTGCCCACGCCGATCAGCCAGGAGAGCGTCGTCTTCGGCATCTTCTGCGCCAGGCCGCCAAGCTGGTTCATGTCGCGCGTGCCCGAGGCGTGCTGCACCGAACCGGCGGTCAAAAACAGCCCGGCCTTGAAGAATCCATGGTTGAGGCAGTGCAGTAGGCCGGCAACAATGGCCAGCGGGGTGCCGATGCCGATGCCCAGCATCATGTAGCCGATCTGGCTCACGGTGGAGAAGGCCAGCATGCGCTTCAGATCGTTTTGCACCATGGCGTACATCACGCCGATAGCCATGGTGACGGTGCCGACCCACATCAGGGATTCGTTGCCCCAGGCGTGTCCCCAGGCCTGCGGCCATGCGCCGAAGCTGTGCATGCGGGCGGCCAGGTAAACTCCGGCCTTGACGTAGCAAGCCGCGTGCAGCAAAGCGCTGACCGGGGTGGGAGCAGCCATGGCCTCGGGAATCCAGGTGTGCAGGGGAAACTGCACGGATTTGGCCACCAGAGCCACCAGCATCAACACAAAGATGCCGCCGGTAAATGCCTGAGCCACCTTGGGATCGGTCCACAGGGTGCTGCCGGTACGGTGGTAAACCACCAGAATCGCCGCCAGCAGCCCGTAGCCCGCGATATGGGTCATCAGCAGCACCTTGCGCGCACCGGCTACGGCCTCGCGGTTGGTGTACCAGAAACCCACCAGGCTAAAGGAGCACAAGCCCACCAGCTCCCAGCAGAGGTAGAAAACAAAGAGGTTAGCGCTGTATACCAGGCCAACGAAGCCGCCGATGAAGACCAGCATGGTGGCGTAGAAGCGGGTGGCGGCCTTGTCGTGGGCCATGTAGCCGATGGAGTAGAGCAGCACGAAGGCGCCCAAGCCGGTCCCCATCAAAGCAAAAAGGACGCTGAGGGCGTCCACATGGAATACCAGGTTCAGCAGTCCATCCCAGTGGAGCACGGTCAGATCAACGGCTTGGCCGGCCTTGACCGATCCCACCAGCGCGGCCACGGCAGCAACGGCCGGCAAACAGGTGAGAAAGGCCAGGATTCCCTTTGCCCGGGCATTCAACAGCGGCGCAACGAGAATCTGGAGCGCGGCGCCCACCAGTAGCGAACATGGCGCAATCAGAATCAGGGTCTCTGCGTTCATGGATACGATGCTAGTTTGCAGGCGGGTTCCGGGATGTGACCGGACTCACCGTCAGGGCTGAAGTATCGTAATGCGGGACGCTGTTGTGACCAAAACTTCCTCTTAACAGTGACCAAATCTTGCTTCAAACCCGGTTGCGTTTGGGTAGGACATAGCCGACACTATATATATGTTTAAGCCGATTCGGCTCTTTGTTTCCATATCGCTCTGTGCCTTGCTCCACTTCCCTTTATATTCTTATGGACAAAGCTCCAGACAATCGGAGGCCTTAAACTACTTCAGCTTTCAAGTCCAGTCCTCCCCCTCAAAGGAGTTACTTTCCCTTCTGGAGCGTCAGGCTCGGTGGGATGATGCGGGGCCAAGTGACCAGATTCTGGCGGGATCGCGCGTCAATCCGTCGGGATTGCGCTTGCGCTTCGAGAAGATCGACGAGAAGGTGACGCAGGGAGGACATATTGCGGCGCGCTATCGCATGTTTGCCGAAGGCGCTCCTGGAAACAAAGTCTTTGCTTTAGTCTCCTGGCCGATGGACAAGGCTCTCTCGACCGATCCCCGGGATATCTATGTGAATGGGCAAGGTTTGTTGATGCTTCACCGGCCGAAGCCGGAACAGGAGCTGAGCTTGAAAGCCGGGGACGATGAGTTCGACATCCTGCCTGTGACCGACAGCGCGGAGCCGGTGCGCTATCTTTTATCCACGAGGTTTGGGCCGTTATCTATTCCCGGCACACTCGTTCCCCATCCTGTGGTGTCTGAAGATCATGGGTGCAGGCTGGAAGTGAGAATCGCACAACCGAATGCAAAGGCAGTCTTGATTATTGCCGACCGGTTTCCCGCGAAAGCCAAGATTCCATTGTTATTGGAGTCGGACGACGTGACAGACAACGAAATGCTGACTACGAACGCGGATGGCCACGCCGTGATAGCAGTTTTTCCGTATCTTCCCGGCAAGACGCATGGAATGCTCAAGGCGGACGCGGAAGGTCCCAATTGCCTCCCTAACGTCGTTCTGCCGTGGGGCGCGGAGCCTCATGCGGCTCCGAAGACCCCATAACTTCAAGGGCAACAATCTGCGCCAAAAACGTGCCAAAAAGAGTCTGCATCGAAGTGGGCGGATTCCCAAGTCTGAAAATCCAGAACTCCACCCCAGACCTGGCGCACCCAACTTAATGGTTTGTCAGAGATGGGCCACCCGCGGACTAAAATCTCACTATGCGACACAAAATCCTGCAGGGCATCTTCAGGTAAAACTCTCTATGTTATTGGTTAAATGATGGTTATGTTTGATTTGCCTCCCAGCTTATGGGTTACACTGTTTCACGGCTCCACAGCAAATAGGGGGGTGGGGGGTCCGTCGAGTGCGTCGAGACTGGCTTCGAGGCCACCGTCGGAGAAGGCGAGACCCGGGCTGTCGCTTTCGTTCAGTGTTTCGAGGAACCTCTCGACGAGAGCGGAGACCGAGGTGCCGCGCCGAAGCGCCCAGATTCGCGCATCGAGGTAGATTTCATCGTGGATCGAGACGGTGAGGTTCTTCATGGCTTCTCCTTCAATTTCAATTGTGCGCCAACGGAAGATAATTATCTGCAAATCGGATTGTGGGAGTGTGAAGCGAAGTAAAAGCAACCCTCAGGGGTAAAACCCCGCTGCCGGGAGGCCGACGGATTGCCGGGATTAATAGCCCGGCCTGCCACTCCCGGCTTGACAACGTTCCAATATCCCAGGTCTCAGAAGCGAGACCTGGGGCTGCGTAGAAACGAAGAAAAGAGCAAAGTAAAGGGGTTATGAACATAAAATATGATCCACGTGGAACATATTCATTCTATTGGGGTTATTACCATGTTTACTACATAATTATCAGCAAGATTTTGAAAATATTTTTGGTGGTCCCCATGTCTCAAAATCGAGATATGGTACACATCGTAATCTTGTGGTAGTCTATAAACTACAGCCTTTGCAATGATCGAATTCAAACAAACCGAGATCTTTCGGAAGTGGCGCATTCGACTCAAGGATGAGCGGATACGCGCGCTGATCGCCTCACGCCTGGATCGGCTGGCCTATGGGAATGCAGGAGATGTAAAGCCGGTCGGCCAGGGAATCAGCGAGCTACGAATCGATTATGGACCGGGCTACCGCATCTACTTCATGAAGCGAGGCAGCACAATCATCATCCTGCTGTGCGGCGGGGACAAGAGCACACAAGCAAAGGACATTCAAACAGCGAAGCGGCTGGCAGCGGATTGGAGCAAAGACAATGGCTGAGAAATTGACGACATACGATCCTGCTGAGGATCTCGGATCGGACGAAGCGGTTGCGATCTTCATGGCAGAAGCATTTCAAACCAACGACGCGGCCTACATCGCGCATGCGCTGGGCGTGGTCGCTCGCGCCAAGGGAATGGCGCAGATTGCCGGGCAGACAGGATTGTCGCGCGAACAGCTCTATCGCTCCTTCAGCGAAAAGGGGAATCCAACGTTAAAGACAACACTGGCTGTGATGAAGGCCCTGGGAGTTGAACTCACCGCAAAGATTCCTTCCGCGGCCTGACGGGATGCCTATATCCCAGGTCTGAAAATCCAGATCTCCACCCCAGCGACGAAGACCCGTCGCCGGGGACCCCGGCCTGGGCCACCCTCCATGCGCCCACTTGATTGTGGAGTTCATTGTGGAGTAGAGTCCATATATGGAAACCGTTCAGATCGTTCTCGACGACAAACTCCTGATGGCCGCAAATAAGGCAGCGCGCCAGTCCAGACTGAATCGTTCGCAACTGGTGCGCGAGGCGTTACGCGATTATCTGCAGCGGCTGGAAATGAAGGCGCGAGAGGGACGCGACCGCGAGGGCTACGCGAAGAAGCCGCAGGCAGATGGGGAATGGCAGGCATGGGAAAGCGAGGCGGCATGGCCGGAGCTATAGCAAGGGGAGATGTGCGGCTCTATCAGTTCACTCCACCGGACAAGAACAGACCGGTAGTGGTTCTGACGCGCGACAGCGCCATCGGCTATCTTGCGACGGTTACGGTTGCGCCGATCAGTTCCACGATTCGCGGCGTACCTTCCGAGGTTGTGCTGGATGCCGAGGATGGGATGAAGGCGCCTTGCGCGGTGAACCTGCACAATGCCGTGACGGTCTCGCAAGAGAGGCTTGGCAGGCGGGTGGCAAAGCTGGACTCGGCACGGATGGATGAGATTTGCGCCGCGCTGGCCTTCTCGGTGGGGTGCGCTCCGGCGGGGCACTGAAGGGATGAAAACACGTCTGGGATGGGACGCTCATCATTTGTGGTCAGACCTAGGCCACCCGGCCATGCGCCCTTGGTCTGACAAGAAGACCCGCTCATTGTGAAAAGCCGCGATGAACGGGGCACAGCTTCTCAAGGCGCATGGTGATTCTTCCTGGTTGATAAGCGGGCCATCTGCCGAAGGATGGGGCACACAGTATATTCAATTTGGCAAACCTAGTAAATGCATCAGCATCGGTATGAAGAATGAAGTAATAAGAAGGCCAGGAACTGAGATTGAAACGAGACGAATCCATCTACGTTGCCACTCCAATACGCGCTTTCCTCCCCAAATTCCAATTGCGCCTTTCGGCGGTATTCTCAATGTCAAAATAACAGTGGCAACAAAAGCGAAATATACCCAGAATTTCGGACCAGGATGGAACAGAACGGAAGTTGCTCGAACAGGTTCATATCCTGACTCGATAGAGAGGAGAAGCTCAAGTGCCTTAATCTCGTTCGATGAGTTCACACCTTGCTTGACTAACTCCCGGGCTTGTTGTCGAACCTGACTAGGGCCCTCTATCGGAGTCAGCATGGCAACAAGAACCCAAATAACACAACAAACCATGGCAATTGTGGCCATAATTGAAACGATATCCGACTTGAGCCACAGTTGTAACCATCTTTTCGGTTGAATGTCTGACACCCAATTTTCTATTCTCCCAAACAGCTCCTGTGCAAAGTCACGATCATCAGATGTGACATCTACCTCTAGATCGCGGTGAAACCTGGATAACGATAATTCGATCTTAATCTCGGTATCAGCGATTGCTGACCTTAATGCAAAGCCCCTTGGAATCTCAGCACTTGCATGCGGAAGTGTCGTCAATTCTTCAAATGTTTTACCGTCTGCCGTACGTCCACCGCTCATGTAGACGACTACACGTCGTCTATCAATATTAAATGGATAGCTTTCTCTAACTGACTTCCGTATAGCATCAGTGTTCTTGCTCAATAAATCCTTTGAGACGTCCTTCTGCTCACGTTCCGCCAACCTATTGGCTATCGCTGAATTAAACAACTCCTCTCTTCTTTCTCGCATTCTGGTTAAGCAAGAATCGATTACCCTGTCTAGATCCTGGAGATTTACTGCATCAAGAAGCCAGGGGCCTGGAACGCTTAATTTAGTCGGATATGAAATAGAGGCCATATCGAATGTGAATCCCCCAATTCCTTAATGTGTCAGACGGACCCGCTTTCTGGACATTGCGAATTATAAAAGGAGCATGTGTACTATATTAACGCCACTCTGGATCAAATGGAAGATATTGACATACCAAATACAAATTTAGTTGTGCTTACCTTTCCATTCGGCATAGGGACCCTGGAAGTCTTCGATGGTGTTTTCGTGGAAGACCCAGAGTCGGGTGGCGACTTCGTCGATGAGGTCGTGGTCGTGAGTGACTAACAGGACCGTGCCTTCGTAGCGCTGGAGAGCTATGTTGAGGGCGTTGATGGCTTCGAGGTCCAAGTGGTTCGTCGGCTCGTCGAAGATGAGTATGTTGGGCTTGGTGAGGATTAGTTTGCAAAATGCCAGGCGGGCTTGTTCGCCGCCGCTTAGAGCTTTGGTTTGCTTGTCGCCTTCTTCGCCAGAGAATAACATCTGGCCGAGAATGCCGCGGATGTCTTCGACGTGAGCATCGGGCTTCCAGCGATGGAGCCACTCGGCTACGGTGAGACCATGCTCGATTGTGGAACCGACATCCTGAGGGAAGTAGCCGATCTGCGCTTCGTGGCCCCATGAAACGGAGCCGGAGTCGAGGGTGAAGTCCTTGTCGGCGAGGCCTTGATACTTCGAGAGAAGGCTCTTGAGCAGGGTGGTCTTCCCTGCCCCGTTGCGTCCCATGAGACAGATTTTTTCGCCACGCAGAACTTTGGCGGTGAAGGCGTCGAGGACTTTCAGGTTGCCGTAGAGCTTGGTGAGGTGCTTGAACTCCAACACATGCTTGCCACTAGGGCGAAGCTGGTCGAAGCGGATGTAGGGGCGGGCGATGTTGGAGCGGGCGGGTTTGCAGGCGCTCGACCTCCTTGCGGCGGCTGGTGACCTGGGAGGAGCGGGTTCCGGCGGAGAAGCGGGCAATGAAGTCGTTGAGCTGGGCGATCTTCTTTTCGCGCTGGGCGTTCTGGGCTTCGAGGGTGGAGCGAATCTGGGTTTTAGCCAGAACCATCTCGTCGTAGCCACCGGTGTAAGTGATGATGGTTTCGTAATCGATGTCGGCGGTGTGGGTGGTGACGGAGTTGAGGAAGTGGCGGTCGTGGGAGATGGCGATGAGGGTGCCGTCGTAGTTATTGAGAAAATCCTGAAGCCAGTGAATGGATTCGAGGTCGAGGTAGTTGGTGGGCTCGTCGAGGAGCAGGGCCTGTGGATGGCCGAAGAGGGCCTGGGCGAGGAGAACGCGCACCTTCTGGCCTCCCTGAAGCTCTCCCATGAGGCGGTTGTGAAGCGGCTCGGGAATGTCTAAACCATCCAAAAGAACGGCGGCGTCGGACTCGGCGGTGTAGCCGTCTTCGTCGCCGATGACGCCCTCGAGCTCGCCTAACCTCATGCCGTCAGCGTCAGAGAGTTCGTGCTTCGAATAAATACGGTCGCGCTCTTCCATGGCGGCCCAGAGGGGCTTGTTGCCCATGATGACGGTGTCGATGACGCGATGGGCGTCGAAGGCAAACTGGTCCTGGCGGAGCACGCCGAGCTTGCGAGGGCGGACTACCGTGCCCTTCTGAGGGTCGAGATCGCCTGTGAGGATGCGCATGAAGGTGGTTTTGCCAGAGCCGTTGGGACCGGTGAGGCCGTAGCGGCGTCCGGGGACAAAGTTCACGCTCACATCCTCGAAGAGTACCTTCGAGCCGTAGCGCATGGTCACATTGCTGACACTGATCATTCTTCTAGTGTTCCTGTAGGCGGGCAATCCCACCCTAGGTCACCCCAACGACGAAGACCTGTCGTTGGGGAGCCCGATACCGCAAAGTGTCAAAAAGCAGGTTCTTCGAGTCCGCTGCGCTCCGCTCAGAATGACAGCGGCGAGAGTGGGGCACCCAATCTTGTTTATTGTTAGGGGCCAGATGGAAAATCAAGGTTTTGGGGAGCGGACAGGCGCGGCCCCGGAGAACTGCTGCTCTTCCAGTTTCTCATGGTGGGGACGGCTGAGGCGCGACTCTTTTGGCCTAGCTGCGTCTATAGGAATGAGAGGTTCCCGGGATGGTTTGCGACCCGGGGAGCCGGGGAGCGCAGAAATTGCGAGTGCCAGACGGGGATACCCGCCACTGGCTATACTGAGAAGGTTACGCAGGGACAATTGAGCAAGCTGAAAAGCTGAACAAATTGAAGAAACAGAATCAGCCAGCCGCGAGGCTGGTTACCCGATGAGGTCAACAAAACCATGAAATCGTTTTTTGAACGGCTGCACACGCGCCGCCTTACATTTGTGTTTGTCTTGCTTGCCACGCTTTCGGCGGCCATTGTGGCCGGCTCTTATGCCGCTCACGGTGTCCGCGGACAGGAAAAGCAGAGTGACAGCGCCGACGCCACGCCTCTGAAAGTGGTCAATTCCACGGTGGTTCCCAACCAGTTTGCAGTGATTGCCAAGAAGGTTGGGCCGGCGGTGGTGAACATCAACATTGAGACCATACCCAAGCCGCAGACAGGCAAGGGCCGCCGCAGTTTCCGCGGCCGCATCCAGCCGGTTCCCCAGCAACCCGATGAGGATCAGGACCAGGATCAGGATCAGCAGCAGGGCCAAGGTCCAAACAACTTTCAGGATTTCTTAAACCGCTTTTTTGGCGGGCAGATGCCCGACATGGAGGGCGGAGACGGCGGCCAGGTACGCGAGTCACTGGGCTCGGGCTTCATCGTCGATCCCAAGGGCTACATCATCACCAACTATCACGTGGTGGAGAAGGCCGACAAGATTTACGTGAAGCTATCGACCGACCCGGACAACCAGGACATGGGCCGTCCGGCGCGGGTGATCGGCACGGACAAGGCTACGGACCTGGCGGTGATCAAGATCGAGACGAGCACGCCTCTGCCGACCGTGACAATGGGCAACTCCGACACGGCGCAGGTGGGCGACTGGGTAGAGGCCATCGGCAGCCCCTTCAGCTACTCGCAGACCGTCACGGCGGGCATTATCTCCGCCAAGAACCGCACCATAGACCACGGTTCCAGCGGGCAGTTTCAGCACTTCATCCAGACCGACGCGGCTATCAATCCGGGCAACTCGGGCGGACCGCTGCTGAACATGAACGGCGAGGTCATCGGCGTGAACACCGCGATTATTACGGAGTCTGGCGGCTACCAAGGCCTGGGCTTCGCCATGCCTTCCAATACAGTGGTGAGCATCTACAACGAGCTGATCGGCGCCAGCCACAAGGTGACCCGCGGCTCCATCGGGATCGTCTTCAATCAAGGACTCTCTGCATCTGTGAATCGCGTCTATGGCTTCAAAAACGGCGTGGTGGTGCAGAAGATTCAGCCCGACGGACCGGCGGAAAAGGCGGGCCTGAAGTCAGGCGACATCATTCTGACCATCGATGGACGCGTGATCAGGGATGGCGACGACCTGGTGGATGAGATCGCCAGACGCAGACCTGGCTCAAGCGTCCGGCTGGGCTACCTGAGGGATGGCAAGCAGGCCGACGCGACGATTACCATCGGCGACCGCGACAAGGTATTTGCCAGCATGGGCGACCGGCAGACGGAGACCAACCCGGATGAAAAAGGCGACGTCGGGGAGACCAAACTGGGGCTTGTGGTGCGCGAGATGACACCGGCCATCGCAGCCAAGGTGCACACACCTGGCGTGATGATTCAGTCGGTGCGCACGGGCTCGTTCGCCGACTTGCAAGGGCTGGATCCAGGCATGGTCATCATTCGCATCAACCGGCAGCCCACGGCAACCAAGGAGCAGTTCAATGCCGTGGTGAGCAAGCTGAAAACGGGCGACGACGTGGTCTTTGAAGTAGTGGACCCGCGCCATCCCGATGACGGCGTCAACATGCCAGGCGGAATCCTGCAGTAATGTTGGGAGGGGCGCTGGAGGCAGAGTTCCGCTTCCGGCGCCCTTTTCCTGTAACGTTCAGGATTCCCGCAAACAAATCGAGTTTCCGCTTGCTGTTATCCATGAAAACTGGCTAAACTTTCGATAGAAGGTCTGTTGAGAGACTGTTGTCTCAGAGGTGAACCCGCGTGCTGACTATTCGATCAAGCCTGGTGTTGGCACTGTTCACGGCCCTGGCCGCGCGATCTTCGTTCGGGACCACCGCGCCACCTGCTTCCACGAGCAAACCCGCGACACACACTGCACAGACGCATACCGCACAGACGCATACCGCGCAGACGCACACCGCGCAGACGCATACCGCGCAGACGCATACCGCGCAGACGCACACTACACCGGCGCACGCTGCACAGACGCACGCTGCACAGACGAGCGCCGCACAGACGCACGGAGCACAGGCGCGTGGAACCCACAAGGGAAAGTCCAGAGGGCGCCGGCCACGCGGCCAACAGGTGATGGAGCCAGGGCGGATCACAGAGATTCAGCAGGCTCTGATCCGCGAGCATTATCTTTCCGGAGAGGCCAACGGCCAGTGGGACGAGAAAACCAAGGCGGCCATGCAGAAGTATCAGGCCGACCAGGGCTGGCAGACGAAACTGGCGCCTGACGCACGGGCGCTCAAGAAGCTCGGCCTCGGCCCCGACTACTCCAACGCGATTAACGCCAAAAACTCCTCCTTCGCCGAACCGCCGCCGGTCAGCACGATACCTCCGGCAATATCGGACGGTTTTGCGGAGGCCGCGGGCGTGAAGTAGGCATTCTCTGCTTCTCGGAGAAATTCTGACATGAGAATTTCAAGCATTCGATCAGGCGTGGCTAGAAGCGGCGCGGCTACTGGATTGGGATTCGGGTGAATTTAGGCTGGAAGACCAGAACTGTCGGAGTTGCTTGCAATTTCTTGCCAGAACTGCTGATTTTTCTTTCCAGGTAAAAACCAGCGACACCTATCACCTCACCCGTTTCATCAAAGCGATCGATCAGTTCAATCTCACGAGTGAGATGATCTTTGTCATCTGTAACCACGAGGATATAGACCCCAACACCGCTAACCACTGCTGAATAGCCGGACGGAAAGACCCCTGGGAATTTTTTATCATTAATAGTCAGATCTTTGATGCCGTCAGCATCTATGCGTAGACTGAAATTCAGCGTTTTGCTTTGATACACGTAACGCCCCAAGCTCGTTTCCTCGGTATTCGCCGCCATGGCTGGAGTTGCCAGTAATGCGATGAATGCCATGCCGGCGATTATGAATTTCAATTTCATCATCTCTCCATAGATGAAATACCAATGCGAAATGAGCATCCCATGGGCGGCTCATTCCAGTTATTATGCATCACAACCTAGAGACTCAGAACCGAAACTCCGGCATTCCCTCCAGCAGAAACTCGTAGCGCGAGCGGAGGGCGTCCGGGCCGTAGGTAATGGTCGAATCCAGGTGGATGAGCGAGTCGTCTTTGCCGTACATGGGCCACGGAGGTAAGCCGCGGCCGCTGGGATCGCCGGTTTTGGCGAAGTTGGTCCAGTAGCTCATTATATGCTCGCTGAGCTTGCGATCCTCGGGACGCCACACGGCGCCGGGGCGGGTATCGAGCGTGCCGAAGACGTATTCGATCTCGTCGGAGTGGAAGGCAGATGAGCCAGAGTGAAACTTGCTGGGCGGAGCGGCCAGTTCGAAGTGATAGCGATAGACAGGCGAGTCTGCGGATTTTCGCTGCGCCTCGATCCACTTCCATGTGCCGAAGGCGATGAAGGCGTCGCCGCCGTAGTCGATGGCCGAGCGCGTGGCCTGCTCATCGGTCGAGCCGGGATAGAGCTTGAGGAACTCATCCGCCCGTTCTTTGAAATGCTCGACCGCGTAGACTTTCCACTTCTTCTCGGTCATGCCGTTGGCCAATGAAATGTACTCGTCGCGATTCCAGCCCGCCAGCAGGGGCACGTGAGCCTGCCTTCCGGCAGCGTAGGTCACTTCAACCGGCTCGGTAAGAAGACGGCCGTCCACATAGGGCGGGAAGCCGTTAATCAGCTTATCTTTGGTGGCTGCGAGAATCTTATCGGTGGGCAGGGCGCGCAGTTCGGCCAGCGAGTGAACCCCGAGCGAGGCCACCCAGTCACCGTCTTTCTTCTCCTCGGCTTCGAGGGAGCCGTTGAGCGGCGTACCGGCAAAGGCCGCGCCGCTTTCGCCGATGGCCTTGTGAAAGAGCCCGCGCGCCGCCGGAGAGGCCATGAGCGTGCTCACCGCAAAAGACCCGGCACTTTCGCCGAAGATGGTCACGTTTTCCGGATCGCCGCCGAAGTTCCTGATGTTAGCCTTGACCCACCGGAGCGCAGCCACCATGTCGAACAGGCCGTAGTTGCCGGCTGCGCCGTTGGCCTCCTTCGCCAGATCGGCCGTGGCAAGAAAACCGAAGACGCCCAGGCGGTAGTTGATGGTGACCAGCACCACGCCCTTGAGAGGCAAAAAGTCTCCATTGTGGCGCGGCTCAGAGCTGGCTCCGACCGCATAACCGCCGCCGTGAATCCAGAACAGAACCGGCAGCTTGCTGCCCGCATTGCTGCCCGCGGGCGCGTAGACGTTGAGGAAGAGGCAGTCCTCGCTGGGGCCGCTGTCCTGAAATATGATGTCGTCCCAGAGGTGGATTTGGGCGCAGTGCGCGCCGAAGCGGGTGGCGTCGCGCTCGCCCTTCCAGCTTGACGGCGGCTGGGGCGCCCGCCAGCGCAGATCGCCCACCGGAGGCGCCGCGTAAGGCAGGCCGAGAAATGCCTGGACCTTGCCGTCGTGAATGGCCTGGCCGCGGACCTTGCCTTGCCCGGTCTTCACCGTCAGGGAGCTGGCATGAGCCATTGTTGATACTCCCAGCGCCAGAGCCGCGATGGCCATTATGGACGTTGCTTTCATTCCCGTTCGCATGGAAAAAGCCTCTCTACAACACCATAGCAAAAAACAGGAGTTTATTTGCCGATGACATCAAAGGCCGCGGTAATCGATTTGGGGGGCATGCAGGCGTTATTGTCGCAGGCCTGGTAGCGGAGAGCGGCCTCGATCAGGTGGTTGCCGGGCGCGGCCACGATGCGCGCCTGGATGGTGAACTCGCCGGAGTAGACGCTGAGCCTGGTAGTGGGGTCGAGAGGCAGCGTAAAGTCCGCGCCGGGCGGATAGATGACCCCATCGAGGCGCACGCCCGAGCCCGCGGGAATCGAGAAGACGGCGGGGATGAGTTCGGGTTCATTGGGCGTATGGGAGTTGATGTGCAGCCCGGATGCAACACGGAAGTGCAGGTTGATCGTGGCTGGCTTGCCGGCAGGGATGGTGACCTGCTCGGGATAAAGAAATACTACAACGGGTTTTGCAGCAGAGCGCGGAGCCTCATCGAAGAGCGGTTTCTGTCCGAAGGCCAGCACAGAGACAAAAGCGAGGGATGTGGCGAGGATAATTTTTGTTTTGCGTGCAATCATTGTTCTTTCCTTAGGTTCGTTTTATCCCACCCTAGCCGCAAAAACAAGGACGCGGCGAGGGTGGGGCACCCATGACTTTACAGCAACCGCAGAACGCATTAATTCCCCAGCGCTTTGCGGATATTTCTTTCAAGCTCATCCTTTGTGGTCATTCCCATTTGCGCGGCTACCACGATGCCGTTGCGGTCCAGAAAAAAGGTGGTGGGAAGCGCTTCGAAGTCGCCGTACGAATCGGCAACAGAGCTACCGTCAATGAGAACCGGGTAAGGCATGCGCATCTTCTGGACAAAGCGCGCAACCTCCTGCTTTTCTTCGTCGAATTTGCGGGGATCTTTGCGGTCGATGTCGTCGGCGGAGATGGCCAGCACCTCGAAACCCTGCGCCGCGTATTGGTTGCGCAGATCGATGAGCCAGGGGGTCTCAACTTTGCAGGGAGCACACCAGGTGGCCCAGAAGTTGATGGCCAGCGCATGGCCCTTGTAGTCAGCCAACGAGTGCTTATTGCCGCTAAGGTCTTCCAGCGTGAAGGGGGGCGCGGGCTTGCCTTGCAGCGGGGATAAATATTGCGGCACACCGCCTGCGCCAACAACCATTTCGCCCTGCGCAGCCGAAGCACGCAACCGCTCAGCGGCCTGACGGCGGTACTCCCAGTTGGCCCATCCGGCCCAGGCAAAGGCCGCCAGGATGAAGAGAACAGCGGTAACAACCAGGGTATTGCGCTTCACGGGGATTGACCTCACAACCTTATTGTACAAAGGAGCGCGGACACATTGCCGTAGCATTTTCTTTGAAACAGCGAGTTAGCTTCCGCTACGCGGAATTAGCAAGTTAGCGAGTTAGCTGCTCCTCACAGGGGTCAAAACTGATACCATCAATAACCGATGAGCGAAGAAGGAAAACAGCCCCGTTCAGGGAATCGCGAGGCAGGCAAGACGCCCGCGCCGGCGGCTTTGGTGCGCACCGAGGCGGCGGCGCTGGAAGCTCTTGCCAAGCGCCTGGAAGGGCCGATGGCCGAGGCCTTCGACCGGGCCGTGGAGTTGATTGTGCGCTGCGGCGAAGAGCGCGGGCGCGTGGTGGTTACGGGCATGGGCAAGAGCGGCATCATCGCACAGAAGATTGCCGCGACACTCAGTTCCACCGGAAGCCCGGCCTTGTTTCTGCATCCGGCCGAGGCGGTGCACGGCGACCTGGGTGTGCTGATGGCGGGCGACGTAGTGGTGGCGTTGTCGGCTTCGGGCGAGACTGAGGAGATTCTGCGGCTGCTGGCCACGCTGAAACGCAAAGGCGACTCTCTGATCAGCTTCTGCTGCAATTTGAACTCGACGCTGGCCAGGGCGAGCGACGTGGCGCTGGACTGCGGTGTGGAGCGCGAGGCCTGCGGGCTGAACCTGGCGCCGACGGCCTCGACCACTTCGATGCTGGCTCTGGGCGATGCGCTGGCTATTGCGGTGAGCGTACGCAAGGGATTCCGCGCGGAGGATTTTGCCGAGTTGCACCCCGGCGGCAAGCTGGGCAAGAGGCTGGCCAAGGTGAGCGAGCTGATGCACAAGGGGGATGAAGTGCCGGTGGTGGCGCCATCGACGGCGATGACGGATGTGATTTATGAAATGTCGTCGAAGAAGCTGGGCATCACGACGGTGCAGGAGCGGGGACGGCTGCGCGGCGTGATCAGCGATGGCGACCTGCGGAGATTGCTGGAGCGCGAGGGCGGCGCGGCGCTGAGCAAGACGGCCGGCGAGGCGATGAACGACCATCCGCGTACGATTGCGGCGGATGAGCTGGCGGCCACGGCACTGGCGATTCTGGAGGAGAGGAAGATTACTTCTCTTGTGGTGGTGGATGCGGCAGGAAATGTGGAAGGCGTGCTGCATTTGCACGATCTGTGGGGCGTGGAGCTGATCTGAAACAGTGGTCCGTGATCAGTGGTCAGTGAACAGAATGCCATAATGCAATTTTCAATAGCATGATGCTTGAAATGCAGATTTTGAAAGCATGATGAATATGAAAGACAGTTCAGATGCCACTCGCGCAAGAAGATTGCAGATCATCCGAATTATGACGGCCATGGTCTCACTTTCTGCTTGTGTAAGGTATCTTTACACTCCAGATCCTTTTTATATTACATTGGCCGTGATTCTTTCACTTTTATTCGCATGGCTATTAAGCGTGAGGCTGTAATCTAACACGCGCGACCCAGCAGTCCGCCGGTTCGATTCGGCGGATTGCTGCTTGAGAATCGCTGCATTCACATTTTACTTTTTCTGAGCGCTTTCTTCGCGGAACTTGGCCAGCACCTGCAAATAGGCGCGGGCGGTTTCGGTAATCGTCTCGGGGCTTCCGGCGTCGATGGCTGCCAGGTTGACCAGGTCGCTGCCCACGCCCAGGGCGCGCGCGCCGGCACGGAGAAAAGACTCCGCGGTTGCCAGCGTGACGCCGCCGGTGGGAATGAGCTTGAGATGCGGAAAGGGCGCGAGAAGAGCCTTCAGATAGCTGGCTCCGCCCACGGCTGAGCAGGGAAAGATTTTGACGTAATCCGCACCGGCGCGAGAGGCGGTGATGGCCTCGGTGGGCGTGAGCGCGCCGGGGATGGAAAGCTTTTTCTTGGCCTTGGTGACGGTGACGACTTCCTGATGGAAGCTGGGGCTGACGATGAACTCCGCACCGGCGTCGATGGTGGCCTCGGCTTCAACGGCGGTGGTGACGGTGCCGGCGCCGAGCATGAGGGTGGAACCGTATTCTTTTCTGAGTTCCCTGAGAAGATCGATTGCGCCGGGGACGGTCATGGTGACTTCAACGACGGTGACTCCGCCGGCGAGCATGGCTTTGACGACGGCGTGGGCCTGGGCGGCGTTGCGGGCGCGCAGGACGGGAATCAGGCCGACTCGTTCGATGATTTGCGCTGTGGTTTCGGACATGGTTTCCTCAATGGTGCGATTGGTTAAACCAATATTGCCTCAGGGGCTAAAGCCCCATCATTTTTACAGCTTCTGCGGCACGACTAAAGTCGTGCCCTGACACTTCTTGCAATTCCTATTGCCTTTTCACAACCCGTAATGCTCTTACCTACAAGCTCGTGCCCTTCACAAATAACAACAGGCAAGATGTTATCGCGCGATCCGCGCTGAGCCGCCTTTGACGATGCGTTCAACCTCGGCCAGCGTGGCCATACTGGTGTCGCCGGGGGTGGTCATGGCAAGCGCGCCGTGGGCCACGCCGCATTTTACGGCCCATTCGATGGGCTTGCCGGTAAGCAGGCCGTAAATGAGGCCGGAGGCAAAGCTGTCGCCGCCGCCGACGCGGTCGCAGATTTCGATGTCGCGCTGCGGGACGTGGACAATCTGGTCCTGGTAGATGGCAATGGCTCCCCAGCCGTTACGGCTGGCGCTGTGCGCGGTGCGCAGGGTTGATGCGATGAGCTTTAGATTCGGATAGGCCGCAGCCACTTCGCGGAGCATCTCTTCGTAGCCAGCGATGGGCAGCTCATTGAAGTCCTCGCTGACGCCTTTGATCTTGACGCCCAGCATGGCCGAGAAGTCTTCTTCGTTGCCCAGCAGCAGATCGACCTTGCGAACCAGCTCGCGGTTCACCTCCTGGGCGCGGGCTTTTCCGCCGATGGATTTCCAGAGCGAATCGCGGTAGTTGAGGTCATAGGAGACGGGAGTCGCGTGACGGCGCGCGGCGTCCATTGCCTCGATGGCAACCTCGGCAGTGGAGGCGGAGAGAGCGGCGAAGATGCCGCCGGTGTGCAGCCACTTGGTGGCGTTCTCGGGGCCGAAGATCGACGGCCAGTCGAAATCGCCGGGCTTGACCTGGCTGATGGCGGTATGGCCTCGGTCCGAACAACCGACGGCCGCGCGCACGCCGAAGCCGCGCTCGGTAAAGTTGAGGCCGTTGCGGACCAGGCGGCCGACGCCGTCGTAGGGAATCCACTTGATGAGGGAGGTATCGACGCCTCCCTGCAGGATGAGGTCTTCGACCAGACGGCCAACAGGGTTCTCGGCCAAGGCGGTGGCAATGGCGGTGCGCAGGCCGAAGCAGCGGCGCAGGCCGCGGGCCACGTTGTATTCGCCGCCGCCCTCCCAGACCTGGAAGTGGCGCGTGGTGTGGATGCGGCTCTCGCCGGGATCAAGGCGGAGCATGACCTCGCCCAAGCTCAGGCAATCCCAGCGGCGAGGAGAGTCGGGAATTAGAAGTTTGTCCATAATCTTTCAGTGGCTTTCAATAACACTGTAACGCATTGCCGCGGGGGCGGTCAGCAAGGCTTGGGCATGGGGGCATGAGAGTGGGAGTGGGAAACGCGCGGTCCGAGCGAGTAGGATACTGCCATGCGAATATTTACCCTTCGAGCCTTACAGTGCGGGATGATGGTTTTCGGTTTCGGAGCCGCAATCTCGCTCTTTGCCCAGAATCCACAACAGACGGTAAACCAGACGGCTACGCCCGCCGTTACACCTGTTGCCGCGCCTGTTGCCACGCCGGCCGCCACGCAGAAGCCAGCGGCAAAGCCGGACACAATAGAACTGCCCACACGCGCCCAGATGCTGCGCGGAGCTTACGGGCCCTATCGCGCCAACAACAAACTGCTCTACTACCACCTGGACATCCGCGTCGATCCCGAAAAGCAGTTTATCAGTGGCAAGAACACGATCCGCTTCCGGATGCTGGCCGACGGCACACGCATCCAGCTTGATTTGTTTGAGACGCTGAAGGTCGACAAAATTATATTCGGCGCGACGCCGCTCAAGTACGAGCGCGACTCGGGAGCGGTGTTTGTCGACTTTCCGCAGACGCTGCGCGCCGGCAAAATATATTCAATTGACTTTTATTATTCCGGGCATCCGGAGGAGACGGGGCGCTTCGGCGGCATCACATTCAAGAAGGACCCTGCGGGGCGGGTGTGGATCAACACCGCCTGCGAGGAGACCGGGGCGAGCATGTGGTGGCCCAATAAGGACCAGTGGCGCGACGAGGTGGAAAGCATGGAGATCAGCGTCGCGATTCCCAACGGCCTGGTGGACGTGTCGAATGGCAAGTTCATAGGAAAGACTGACCTGGGCGACGGCTACACGCGCTGGGACTGGATGGTGCATTATCCGATTAATAACTACGATGTCTCGGTGAATATCGGGAGTTATATTCACTTTGCTGATAAGTTCGGCGAGTTGCCGCTGGATTTTTACGTACTGCCGGAGGATCTGGAGAAGGCCAAGGCGCAGTTCGCACAAGCCAAGGGGATGCTGGAGGCATTTCAGCATTATTTTGGGCCTTATCCATTCATGAAGGACGGATACAAGCTGATCGAAGCGCCTTACGCGGGGATGGAACATCAGAGCGCGGTGACTTACGGGAACCTCTTCAAGAACGGCTATTTGGGCCGCGACTGGACGGGGGTGGGTATCAGCCTGCGCTTCGACTTCATCATCATTCACGAGAGCGGGCACGAGTGGTTCGGCAACAGCATCACGGCCGCGGATCCTTCGGATATGTGGATTCACGAGGGCTGGACGACATACCTGGAAGGCCTTTACGTGGAGTACCGATGGGGCAAGGACGACGCTATCAAATACCTGAACGGCGACAAGGCCAGGGTAAAGAATCAGCGGCCGATTATCGCCGAGCGTGGCGTGAATGCCGAGCCGGATGAGGACCAATACTTCAAGGGCGCGCTGATGCTGAATACGCTGCGCAGTGTAGTGAATGACGATGCGAAGTGGTGGGCACTGCTGAAGGGTTTCTATCAGCACTTCAAATATCAGAACATTCTGACGGAAGACGTGGTGAGTTACTTCAATCAGCAGACGGGGATGAACCTGACGCCGGTTTTTGATCAGTATTTAAGACATGCGCAGATTCCGCGACTGGAGTTGTTGTTCGGCGAGAAGCCGGGAATGGTGATGTACAAGTGGCGAGCCGATGAGGAGAAGTTCGCCATGCCGGTGCGCGTGGGCAAACCGGGAGAGTGGCAGATCATTCATCCGACGACCAAGTGGCAGTGGATGAAGACGCCGTTGACAAAGGATGAGTTTCAGGTGGCGACGGAACTGTATTACGTGGAGGTGGACAAGCAGTAGGGGCGGGTTAGCGGCGGATTATTGGTTCCTGCGTAAATAATGTCCTTGCACCGTCCCTACGGGACTCCATACCAAACTTATGGAATCCCTTTCCCCACGCTGAAGCGCGGGGCTAACCAACTCTGCGCCTCCGGCGCGTTTATGCGACATTACTTATGCAGTCCTCAATAACCCACTCACCCCGCGCTCTTGACGCGCACCACGGTGATTTTGGCGAAGCCTTCTTCGAAGACCGGGGGCTTGAGCTTTTCGGACATCTTGCGCATGACGTCCTCGCTGACCGAGCGGTCGCGCTGGCGATTGCGCTCCAGGCAGACCTCCAGGGGCACGTCGAAGAAGACCGCCTGGACTTCGTAGCCGAAGCTCTGGGCCATCTTGATCCACTGGCGGCGCTCGTGGATGGAGAGGTTGGTGGCGTCCACGTAGTTCAAGGGCATGCGGGCGATGAGCCGTGCTCGCAGGAGCGAGCGCAGGGTGGAAAAGACCAATCCCTGGTAACGCTGCTCCTCGACATCGTCGAAGAGGATGTTGCGCAGCAGGTCGCTGGAGAGCGGGGTGACGCCGCGGCGGCGGAACCATGTGGTTTTTCCGGAGCCGGGCAGGCCGATGGCCAGCACCACGTAGCCCTTGGGGGCCTGGGGCGTGCGCCCGGCCGCCTCTGGCTCGGGCGGCGCCAGAGAAGGCATCTCGGGCTGGGTCTCAAGCTCGAAGCGCCCGGAGCCGGCCGGCTCATTCCACTCCTTATGGGCGGGGCGGTCCTGCTTGAGATGCCGCTCCGGACGGGCAGGACGCGGCTCTGCCTGGGGGCGCTGCGGACGGGGCTGCGGGGTTGCCGCCGGGGGCTCATCCGAATAGAGCGGGACTAATGGCCGTAGTTGATTCGATGGGATTTCCTGGCCGATTTTGCCGGTGGATTCGGAGATATTGGGGGTGCGTCGGGAACGTTTTCTCATGCCGCCTTCAATAGGTACGTGCTGATACGGGGATACCACATTTGACGAGGGCGCTGCAAATAGTGTGCAGTACGTCACATACGATCCTGTATTGGGAACGACATACTATGGGAGCGAGAGGTTCTGCGCAAAAGGGGAAGAAAGACGTTTTATTTCGTCTCCGCTGACCTGCAATGTTACGATCATGAGTTTGGTGGAAGTGCGTGCCGGGCGGCTTTAGAGCCGTCTAACCAAGGCAAGCTCGAACCAGATGAAACCACAGCCTCACCGACTACGAAGGAGAAGACAGATATGGCAGTTAAGGTTGGAATCAACGGCTTCGGCCGCATTGGCCGCAACGTATTACGCGCTTCACTGGGCAATCCGGAGATCGATTTTGTGGCGGTCAACGACTTGACCAGCCCGGCGACGCTGGCTCACCTGCTCAAGTACGACTCGATTCTGGGCAACCTGAAGAACGAGATCACGGCGGGTGCGGATTTCATCTCCGTGGACGGCAAGAAGATCAAGGTCTTTGCCGAAAAGGACCCAGCCAAGCTGCCGTGGGCGGAAGTGGGCGCGCAGATTGTGCTCGAATCCACGGGCCGCTTTACGGAAGCCGCGGACGCCGGCAAGCACCTGGGAACGACGGTGAAGAAGGTGATCATCTCCGCCCCGGCGAAGAACGAGGACATGACCATTGTGCTGGGCGTGAACCAGAATAAGTACGACCCGGCCAAGCACCACATTCTTTCCAACGCCAGCTGCACTACCAACTGCCTGGCGCCGGTGGTCAAGGTGGTTCTGGAGACCTGCGGCATCGTCAGCGGCATCATGACCACCATCCACAGCTACACCAACGACCAGGTCATTCTGGACTTCCCGCACAAGGACCTGCGCCGCGCCCGGGCCGCCGCGCTGAGCATGATTCCCACCTCGACAGGGGCAGCCAAGGCTCTCAAGCTGGTGATTCCGGAGAGTGCCGGCAAGCTGGACGGCTTCGCGATTCGCGTTCCCACGCCAAACGTCTCGCTCGTCGATCTGACCTTCATCGCCGAGAAGCCCATCACAGCAGAAGCATTGAATGCCGCATTCACGACCGCGGCCGCGGGCGAACTGAAGGGCATTCTGGGCGTTGACTCCAACCTGCTGGTCAGCTCCGACTACAAGGGGAACCCGCTCTCGTCCATCGTCGATCTTCCGTTGACCAAGGTCGTCGGCCAGAGCGTGAAGGTGCTGAGCTGGTACGACAACGAGTGGGGCTACTCCTGCCGCGTCGTCGACCTGTTCAGCTTTTTGGCCAAGAAGGGGTTGTAAGAACAGAGGTTTGGTTCGCTCAAGTGCGGTGCTAAATGGCAACTAAGCTTTCGCAACTTGTCTCCGACGTATCGACTTGTCTATATGAAATCGATGCGTCGGGGACATGTTTTAAAGAGTTCAAACCTGGCGTTGGCCCTTATGGCGAACCACAACTCGTTAAGCTCATCGCAGAAAGATTGAACCAATATTTGGGATACGGTGGCCGGGCTGTTACTAAGCGATCCCCTGACTTGTTAATTCATGGAGATTGGGCGGTTGAGGTTAAGATTGCCAGGCCTTTCGGAGATAACGGCAAAGAAGCTGAGAACTGGTCTGTCAATTTGCTCCATCCATATCCCGGCAATGTAAGCGCAATCGGTGATTGTTACAAGTTGATGGCATACACTGGACCCGAACGAGGGGTTGTACTTGTAATCGGATATGAGCATAATCCTCCAGTGATTGACTTGTCACCACTGTTTAGAGCATTCGAAGTCGTCGCAAGAGAGGTATGCAGGATTCATCTGAGTGAGCGCGTAGAGACTTCTCGTAGCCAATTGGTTCACCCAATTCACCAAGTTCTTCGGGTTGCTGCCTGGGAAGTCCTAGGAAGGATTCAATAACACTCCCTGCCATGCGCATCAACATTCCCGGCACTTCTCCCTACGAACCTATCATCGGCTTCTCTCGCGCGGTGCGCGTGGGGAACGCCGTTTATCTATCAGGCACCGCGCCGGTGGGCGCCGAAGACCGGGACGCGGCCGGGCAAACGCGCCGCATCTTCGAGATTGCCGCCGAGGCGCTTGCCCAGGCCGGCGTTGGATTCGAAGATGTGGTCCGCACCCGCATCTACCTGACCCGCGCCGAGGACTGGGAGGCGGTGGGCCGCGTGCATGGCGAAACCTTTTCTCAAATCCGCCCAGCGGCTACCATGGTGGTAGTGGACAAACTACTGAACCCGGCCTGGCGTGTTGAAATAGAGATGGACGCCGTGGTTTCCGGTTTGGAGCCCGGTGCCGACCGGTTCTAGAATTGTCCTGTAACCAAACTTCAAGGAAGGCCGTTCCCATGCCCAAGCTGACGATTCGCGACATCGATCTGACCAACAAGAGGTTGTTCATCCGCGTTGATTTTAACGTGCCGCTGACCGAAGACGGCTCGACCATCACCGACGACACCCGCATCGTGGCCACGCTGCCCACCATTGAGTACGCCCTGCGGCGCAAGGCCAAGGTGATTCTGGCCTCGCACCTGGGCCGTCCCAAGGGCAAGCCGAATATGAAGTACTCGCTGCGCCCGGTGGTTGACCGGCTGCGCACACTGCTGGGCAAGGCGCTGGGCGAAGAGGTCAACGTAGCCTTTGCGCCGGACTGCGTCGGCGAAGTGGCCGCCACGATGGCCCGGCAGCTCGAATCCGGGCAGGTGCTGCTGCTGGAGAACTTGCGCTTCCATGCCGAGGAAGAGGCCAACGATCCGGCCTTCTCCAAGGAGCTGGCCTCGCTGGCCGATGTGTACGTCAACGACGCCTTCGGAAGCGCGCATCGCGCCCACGCCTCGACGGAAGGTATTACGCACTTCCTCAAGCCCGCCGTTGCCGGCCTGCTGATGGAAAAAGAGATTACTTATCTCGGCAAGGCTCTGGAATCGCCGGAGAAGCCGTTTGTGGCCATCATCGGCGGCTCCAAGATCTCCGGCAAGATCGACGTGATCGATAACTTACTTGACAAAGTGGACACGCTGATCATCGTGGGCGGCATGGCTTACACCTTTGAGCGCGCGCTGGGCGTCACGACCGGCAAGAGCCTGGTTGAAGAAGACAAGATCGATATGGCCAAGGCGGCTCTCGACAAGGCCAAGGCAAAGGGCGTCAAGCTGCTGCTGCCGGTGGATAACATTCTGGCCGACAAGTTTGCCGCGGATGCCAAGACTCAGCCGTGGGATTGCTCGAAGAACTTTCCTGCTGACTGGCAGGGGCTGGACATCGGGCCCAAGTCGATTGCGGCGATTGAGGAAGTGGTCTCGACCGCGCGGACGATTGTGTGGAACGGGCCGGCGGGCGTCTTCGAGTTTCCGCGCTTCGCGGTGGGCACCAACGCCATTGCCAGGGCTGTGGCGGCCAACCGCGCGGCTACTTCCATCATCGGCGGCGGAGACTCGGTCTCGGCCATCAACCAAGCTGGGGTAGCCGACCAGATTACACACATCTCCACCGGCGGCGGAGCTTCGCTGGAGTTCCTCGAAGGCAAGAAGCTGCCGGGGGTAGAGGCGCTGACGGACAAATAGTGCAGCTAACAGCCATCAGCTGACAGCTAACAGTAAAAGCCGCATCCGGTCAGAATTCTGCACCGGATGCGGCTTTTTATGAATCATATAGTTCACTTAAGAACGATAGCTATAGATATCCCACCTTAAGCGAAAAACAAAAATGCGCCGAAGGTGGGCCACACGCTTTTGTGGGACGGTCTGTCTTTTGTCAGACCACCCGCTGTTGTTACGCAGCTTTTTTGTCGCTGGCGGAGCGCACGCGGAAGCGCTTCATCTGGATGGACAAGGTGCGCTCGATCTTGCGCAGGTCGCCGCGCTCTGCCGGACCGGCAAAGGTGGAGGCTACGCCGTGCGCCGAGGCGCGGCCGGTGCGGCCAACGCGATGGACAAAGTCCTCGGCCATCTTGGGCATGTCGAAGTTGATGACGTGGGCCACGTTGGCCACGTCGATGCCGCGGGCGGCCACGTCGGTGGCAACGAGCACGCGGTGACGGCCCTCGGAGAAGCTGCGCAGGGCCTGGTTGCGCTGGGCCTGGGAGCGGTCGCCGTGGATCTGCGTGGCCGAATGGCCGCTGCGAACCAGCCGGCGGGCCACGCGGTCAGCGCCGTGCTTGGTGCGCACGAAGACCAGGAAGCTGCCCTGCTCTGCGCCCAGAAGATGCTCGAGCAGCTCCTGCTTTTTATCCGCCTCGACCTCAAAGGTGCGCAGCTCGATGTTTTCAGCGGGCTTAAGCACCGAGCCTATCTCGACACGGACGGGATTCGAGAGGTACTTGCGCGCCACATCTTTGACAGACGCTTCGAGCGTTGCCGAGTAGCACAGGGTTTGGCGGACGGCGGGCAGCGTGGCCGCGATGCGGGCGATGGCCGGCTGGAAGCCCATGTCCAACATGCGGTCAACCTCGTCGAGGACCAGGATTTTCACGCCATCGAGGCGGACCAGCTTGCGCTTGAGATAGTCCTCCAGGCGTCCGGGAGTGGCGACGATGAGGCGCGCGCCGCGGCGGATAGCGTCGAGTTGCGAGCGCTCGGCGAGCCCGCCGACCACCAGGGCCACGGACTGCGCGGAACTGGTGCGAACGGCGAGAAAGGCCTGCTCCACCTGCATGGCCAGCTCGCGCGTGGGCAGCAGGATGAGCGCTTGCGCCGCGGCGCTCCGCACTTCTGCCTTTTGGAGGAACTCTATGATCGGAATAAGAAAGCCGAGCGTCTTGCCGGTTCCGGTCTGCGCGGTGGCCAGCACGTCGCGGCCTTCGAGAGCAGGAGGGATGCAACCGGCCTGCACCGGGGTGGGAGTTACAAAATTGTTGGCGTCAAGCCGCGCCATCAGGGCGGGCGAAAGAGAGAACTGAGAAAACTGTGTTGTCAAAATAGGGTACATTCCTGTTGGGTTCCGCGAGCGCCAGTTATGCTGGCGCCTGCAATCGGAACCGGACGGAGGCTGGCGAACCCATCTAAGGGCGCGAACCTGCTTACAAATTTGCGCAAGGGAGAACCGAAAGTCGAATTTAAACTAGCCAGACATTCAAGGGGAGAACATCTGCGCCCGGAGCTGCCACACGCTACACATCGCCAGGCGGCACATTGCCGGCCGGCTCCACGCTCCCACGCTTTCAAGCGTTTCCTGGTTCGCCGGCGCGGCTTCCTTGGTTGGAGGAGACGATCGCTCAGTTTGCTGCCGGGTCTGGTTTGACCGATGACAGAGGCCCCCAGGATGGGAGGCTTATGTGGATACGCTTAAGTTGCTTGGGGATAATGTGCCAGGCAGAGTTGCCTTGGAAGGGGCTAGCTGCCGCTCACGACCAAATCACTGAGCGCAAATACAGTATAGCACGAATCGCTTCATAGACACGACAACGTCCTGGGCAGCATACGCGATGATGAGATTCCTCTCATCTTTTTCTGGCGGAATGCGCAACTTTTCCAGCCAGCGGCAATCGCCCGGCTTTCGGCATGATCTTCAGGCTCCGTCAAAGAACTGAGAGGTCAGGGATACAGTTTTATCACCCCGGCATTTTCCGATCGAACCATGCAACCAATTTGTGCGTTTACACTAATATGGTGGAAGAAGTTCAGCCCAATACGGATTCCCGGCCTGCCGGCTTTGCGCTGCGCTTTGTAGCGGCGGCGCTGATTGTGCGCGGCGGCGAGATTCTGATCGGCCAGCGACGCCCGAATCAGCCGATGGCGCTGAAGTGGGAGTTTCCCGGCGGAAAGATCGAGCCGGGCGAGAGCCCGCAGGAAGCGCTGGCCCGTGAGTTGCACGAAGAGCTGGGCATAACGGCCACTATTGGTCCGCTGGTCACGCGCATTCGACACAATTACCGCCATGGCGGCGCCGTGGATTTGCAGTTTTTTGCAGTGCGCGAGTTTTCCGGGGAGATCGTGAACCAGATCTACCATGAGTTTCGCTGGGTACGGCTGGAAGAACTATCGGACTTCGAGTTTCTGGCCGCCGACCGCGGGCTGATTCGCGACCTGGCAGCGGGGAAGCTGCTATAGACTAACGTCTGTCCTCAACCCACTCAGTGTCCCGGCATCATACCCCAGAGCATGATCAGCGTCATGGCGATGACGATGATGCTGGTGGCCCAGGCGATCCAGTTCCACAGACGCGAATTTCTGTGCTCACCCATCAGGTCCTGGCGATTGATGAGCATCAGCATGAGAATGATAACCACCGGGAGCAGGACACCGTTCAAGACTTGCGAGAGGATGGCAAAGCTGATGAGTTGGGCATCGGGCAGCAGGAGCACGGTGGCCGCGCCTCCGGCGATGAGCAGTGTATAGAGCCAGTAGAAGAATGGCGCTTCGCGGAAAGTTTTATCCACGCCGGATTCGACGCCCAGGCCTTCGCAGACGGTGTAGGCGGTGGAGATGGGCAGAATCGATGCGGCGAAGATGGAGGCGTTGAAGAGGCCGAAGGCGAAGAGGATGAAGGCGTAGTCGCCGGCCAGGGGACGCATGGCTTCGGCCGCGTCCGCGGCTGTCTGGATGGCGCCCATGCCGTGAATGTAGAGCGTGGCGGCGCAGGCCACGATAATGAACCAGGCAACGATATCGGTAAAGAAGCTGCCTACGATGACATCGAGCCGCGAGGCAGCGTAGTCTTTGACGCGAATGCCTTTTTCCACGATGGAGGATTGCAGGTAGAACTGCATCCACGGGGCAATGGTGGTGCCGACGACGCCGATGGCCATGTACATATAGGCCTTGTCGCTCCAGACCGATTTGGCGGGCAGCAGAACCGTAGCCTTCAGCGCATCGTGCCAACTGGGCTGCGAGAGCACCCCAGCAAAGATGTAGCAGATATAGACCAATGAGGCGATAATGAAGATTTTTTCCGTGCTTTTGTAGCTGCCGCGCACCACCATGTACCAAACCAGCGCCGCGCAAACAGGCACGGAGATGAATTTGGAAACGTGAAAGAGGTGCATGGAGCCGGCGATGCCGATGAACTCGGTGACCACGTTGGTGTAGTTGACGACGACTAGCAGGACCATCAGGATGACGGTGAGGCGCAGGCCGAATTCCTCGCGGATGAGATCGCTCAAGCCCTTGCCGGTGACCACGCCCATGCGGGCGCACATTTCCTGCACCACGATGAGGGCGATGGTGATGGGAATGATGGTCCAGAGGAGGGTGTAGCCGTATTGCGCTCCGGCCTGGGAGTAGGTGAGGATGCCGCCGGAGTCGTTATCGACGTTGGCTGTAATGAATCCGGGGCCGAGGACGGCCAAGAACAGCAGTATCCGGATTCGCCAACGCTTCAACATTCTGGCCGGTTCCTATTGTGGAGTCATAGAGGGTCTGTTCTCGCTGCCTTTCTGACCATAACAGGCCGGGGCGGGGGACGGGAAACCAGACGGCGCGATGATGCGGAAAGTTGAAAAGCAGGGGGTTGACAGATTTCGGTTATTTTGGTACATTGGTACACATGTACCAGGAGGAACCTATGACACAAGAACAGCAACATCGCGAACCGGTTGTCGTGGAGCGCGTCCAGACCGGCGTGCGCATGGAAAAACGCTTGTTGAAGGTGCTCAAGGCCATTGCCGAGCTAAAGGAGATGACGCTGGGCGATCTGTTGGAGGGAATCGTACTGCATGCCTTCGAGGGCAAGCTAGTTCCCTTCTCTCCACAGACGCTGAAGGAGATTGAGCAGTTCAAGGCTATCTACGGGATGACGCTGAAGGCGACCGACAGCCACAACCTGAAGGAGCGGAAACGGTGAGAGCGAACGAATTGCTCCCTCCCTTTTGGGATGGAATCTAAGGAAAATGAAGAGAAAGGTAAATGCGAAATTGTTACAATCGCTTGCGGAGGCTATCGCATCCATGAACTCATTATTCCTGAGAAAGGTTCGCGTTGCGCTTACTCCGAGGAACTGGCTTTTGCGAACGAGGCTGGCCAACGGCGCTCTTGTCGCGGGATACAATCGTGCCGGCTGGGGTGGTCGTGGAATCTACATTTTCCGCGATGCGATTGAGCCGGAACTGGAGTCCCTGGGCTATTTTCTGCGGCCCGGGTCCGTATTCGTCGATATCGGCGCGAACGTAGGCGTGTTTTCGATGAAGGCGGCGAAGGAGGTTGGCGACGAAGGCATTGTCATCGCCGTGGAACCGTTCCTGGAGACCGCGCTCCAGATTACCCGTAATATCAACCTGAACCATTTCCACAACTGCCGTGTTCGAAATTTGTGTGTCGCGCAGACAACGGGACAAATCAAGTTTTACCTGAACAATGAGATGCCGAATTCGTTCAGCATCTTCAGCGTTCATGATGCCGAATCGATCTCTATTCTCGGCGTTTCGCTGGACGACCTTTGTGCATGGGAGGGATTGGCACGGCTGGACTACCTGAAGATTGCCGCAGTGGGCGCACAAGACATGATCATCGCGGGTGGAACCGCGGCCATTGCGAAGTTCCGGCCGATTATTGAGGTGCAGGGAAAGTTAAGCCACAGCAGCATTCCCAGGGGATACAGCCAGTACTCTCGTCCGAATGCCAACAGTAATTTTGCCAAACTCGCGCCGCGCTTCCTTTTCATTCCTTCGGAGCGCGGCGATGCTGTCCAGACAGCTATGGCACAAGGGTATATTCAAAATCCCTGAAGGAGATAACGTTTCTGACAATGCAGCAAACTAGAGCGAAATCAGAGTAAACGTGCCCTTATCAAGATTGTTCGATGTGTCTTTTTCTTAAGGAAAAAGCCACTTGGCGAAGTTGCTTCCGGGGTACAGCTACTCTGGTTTCGCTATAGCCCCAGCTTCGCGGGGATAGCTAGTTAACATGTTGCCCGTCAGGCGGTGGCGTAAATCTGCTCTTGCTGCTCATCGACGATAGCGTCCGCAGTGAGGCTGAGCAGGGAGACGATCACGTCGGCGGCGCTATAGGATGTGCGGCCGGGCGCAAGGAACTGCGCGACGGTATTCAGATCGTCGCCCACGGTGACCAGGGCCGGCTCCACGGAACCGTCCTTGCGCACCTGCGCATGTCCGATGTTGGCCAGCAAGGCGTTGCACAAGCACTTGCGACCCACCGTCTCCTCGACCTTGCCGCCTTTGGCAACGTAGTTGGCCACCGGCTCGGCGGAGCAGCGGTAACCGATCTTGCCGTCAGGCATGGCGTAGGATTCGCGCAGCAAGCCTATGTCGCAGACCCTGGTCCGCGCCGCGGCTACCTCCGGATCGGAGTACGAGCCCTGCAACAGCGCCACCTTGAAGGGGAATCCTGTGGGCGAGGCCACCGGGTCGGTGAAGACCTCACCTGTGCCGGTGGTTGCCTGGGCGATAAGCGACCGTTTGAGATCGGGACGCAGGCCGGACTCCCGTGAAAAGGCAAACGCCGTGCCCACCTGCACGCCGGCGGCGCCCTGGTCGAGCGCAAAACGCACGCTCCTGGCGTTGCCGTATCCTCCGGCCAGCCAGAAGGGAACGCCCAGCGCGCGCAAGCCCGCAAGATCAACCTGGTCGCGCTCGCCATAGACAGGCTCACCGGCCGCGTTAAGCAGCAGCTTGCCGCGGGGTGGCGCATTGTGTCCGCCTGCGGTGGGGCTTTCGATGACCAGCCCGTCTACGCGGCCGCTGGCCCGGCGCAGCATGGTTGTGGCCAGGGTGTTGGAGCTAACAATGGCCAAAAAACGCGGCCGTTCGAGAACCGGAAGCGGGCCTTCAACGTAGTCGGCAGGATCGAAGCGCATGGCGGTGTCAGCATCCTGAGCCGCGCCGGTGACCGCCAGGCGGTACTCGGCCGGATGTTGCGCCGCAAAGGCGTCCAAAACTCCGGGAATGTGGAGCGGAATGCCCGCGCCCATGAGCACGTAGCCCACGCCGGCCAGCATTGCGCCATAGATGGAAGAGAGATGCGGCATCTGCACCTTCTCAAGAAAATTGATGCCCACGGGATTCTTGTGGCCATCGCGAGCCAGATAGACCTCGACGAAGTTGCTCACGATGCATAGCTCGACCACCTTGCGCAGATCGCGGCGCTGATGCATGGGCATGAGCGGATAAGGCGCTCCAGCGGGCTTGCCGCCGGGGATGTAGAACTCATCCCAGATGCGCTTGGCCATCTCGGGAAAGGGGAAGGCATCGAGGCCGCGGCGCATGTGACCGTCAGGATCGCCATCGGCGAGACGGCGGACAAAGAGCGAATCAAGCGCGGTGCCGGAGACCACGCCAAGCTGACCGAGTCGGGAGACAGCATTCGCCAGGCTCCAGTTCGAAACGCCTACGCCCATACCGCCCTGAATGATTTTGGGAAACTGCATCATTTCTGGATTGTTTCACAGATGGGGCTGAATCCCTACATTTCTCGGAGGCAAGTGATCAAAAAAGGACAACGAGTGAGCAATACTGCACACAAAGTACCGAATTGCGGCACAGATTGGCCGCGGCGGAGAAATGAAGCGGAGAGGGGACGGGTTTGTGAGGGGACCGTTCGGGCGGCAGGCTGCGAACCGATGCCGCCCGAAGCGGGCGCGGAGACCGGCCTGCTAGTAAGGCTGACCCTCAAATGCCTCTTTGACGCCGGGATAATAGGCCCGGTAGCAAAAAACCAGTAAATTCCAAGTTCCAATCATAAAAACTGCCGCCAGCGCCGACCCGGAGATTGGATGGGATGGTGGGCTCACCAATAAACCGATAAGCCAATCGCGATCTGGGCCACCGTCAGACCGGAAGCGAGCGCAGATCGACGATGACCGCTGGATGCGCGGCGGCGTATGAAGCCAGCTTCGATTCCGGATCTCCCCATGGAATCAGGGCAAGAATCAAGGAAAACCCGGCCCAGGCAATCCTATACCAGCCGTATAAAGCAATCGGGAGTGGCCGTTTGCTCTTCGGTCTCGTCGATTGAGGCAGAAGCTCCGGGGGAATTTCATAGGGCGTCGGCGTAATTCCATACATCCGCGGCCTGGTGTTTTTCTGTTGCGCCGGCATACTTCCTCCTATGGAAAAGCGACAAAAAATGATGGTTGATGTAAAGGCTTTGCAACTCGCCGTCAACAATGCCATGTTGCCAGCGAGTTTGGCATTTCCTATTTTTGACGCTGTTGGCCTTCGCACAGCGCTGCAATCTGCTTCTCGACGCGCCCGAGTCTCTCGTCCATCTCTTTCAAGGACTTTGCAAGTAAAGCAAGACCCTGGCTCCGGTTCCAACCGTGCGGATCACGCCTCCGGTAGGCATCGGTAAGACTGTCCATAAAGTAATGTTGGGCTGCTTCGAATCCTGTTTTCATTATTTTTCCTCTTTGTAGAGGTCATAGCAAAGCGGCAGTGTCGTTGGGTTGTTCTTAGGGCCTGGATAGCAATAGCGCCCCGTTTTCGTATCCAGCGCAACACCGTCTTGAGCGGGAATAAAACGCTGGTAAGGTTGGCAGCATCCGGTTGCCGCAATCAGAAGCAAGAAAATCGGCAATATCTTCATGTCACTCCTTAAGGGGTTGGAAAGGTTACTTTCCAATGATAGTGCGATTCGACTGTGAGCTTATACATTTCAACTGGGACGGTTACGCTAAAACCACGGCTCCCACCCAGGAGGCGGCTGTTCCGCAACGCCAGGCTTCATATCGGCGCAAGTGTATTTGTAGGACCTGCCGCAGATCGGGCACTGCCTCTCCCACGGACCTGAGTCGGGAATCAGATACGGTCCTCTCTCCGGGTTCCTCGGTCCAAGTATCTTAACAACATGAGTAGCCGGGCAATCTGCTGTCTTACAAAGGCATCCAATGCAGTCGTAAACGCTCATAATTTTCTCTTTCCGCTTCCATCTTCTTATCCCCTCGCTACAAGTCCGCAGATTGGCAGACCCTGAGCTACGGGACATACGATGCAAAAATGTGGTAGCTGAACTTTGCAGGAAGTGTGACACAGAGAATATGCCGCAGGGTTTATAGTTTGTCGCGCAGGAAGCTGATAACGTGGTCGGCCTGGACGACACCGACCATGCGGCCCTGCGTGTCGACCACGGCCAGAGCGTGCAGGTTGTACTTATCGAAGAGTTCGGCCAGCTCGTCCTGGTTCAGGTTGACGGGACAGGAGAGAACGCGGGCTTCGGTCAGCTTGGAAAGACGTGTCTCCGGCGTGGCCATGACAAGCCGTGCAAGAGGGATGGCTCCATGCAGCACACGGTGCTCATCGAGCAGATAGACTTCAGTGACGCTCTCAGGATCGCCATCAAAGGTACGCAGTTCATCGACGGCCTGGGCCACGGTGGAGTCCTTGCCCAGGGCAACAAAATCAGTGGTCATGCAGCCGGCGGCAGACTTCTCGTCGAATTCGAGCAGCTCCGAGACCTCCTGGCGTTCCTCGGGTTCCATCTCTTCGAGGATGGCGTCGGACTGCTCTTCGGGCAGCTCGGCCAGCAGGTCAGCGGCAGCTCCGGGGTCCATCTCCTCGACGATGTCGGCGATCTTTTCTTCATCGAGTTTTTCGAGGAGTGACTTTTGCAGGCGAGGCTCAACTTCTTCGAGGGTCTCGGCGGCCATATCTTCATCGAGCGAGGTGAAGATGACCTCGCGCTCGGCGGGAGCCAGGTCTTCAAGGATGTCGGCCAGGTCGGAGGGGTGCATCTCGCCCAAACGCTCATACTCGATGCGCAGCTTGACGCGGCGGGCCGGATCGACCTCGATGACGTCAACAAACTCCCAGGGAATGCCGCGAAAGGTGAATTTGCGGGAGAGTTTTTCCAGCGTAGTGCGGGGCAGCAAGCCCTTAAAGACGCGGCGGAATGCGCCTCGCAAGCCCACCTCGACCTCGCAGACGCGCAGCAGGTGAGTCGCGCCCTGGCCCATCCACTCCAGATCGACGTCGTTGACGCGGACCACCTTGCGGCCGTGAATGTCGATGATCTGGCGGTCGATCAGATCCTGGCGCAGATAGAGGTAGTTGCCCTGGTCCTCCAGTGGAACCATGGCGCCGCTGGAGCGCAGCACCAGAGAGCCGGCGGGCGTCTCCATCACATCCTGCGAGGGCACAATGCACAACCCGTCGCGGGTTTTGAGCACCAGGCCGGCCACCTTGCCGGCATCCTCGCCGGTGGCCACGGCGATGTCCTTGAGCCGCCCGCGCAGATGGCCGTGAGAATCGGTCACCGGGGCGCCGAGCAACGCCGTCAGGCTGACGCGGGATGCAGTGCGAGAGCGCATGAAGTGAGTGTATCGCTTTAGGGGCAGTTTACGCCGCAGGGCGGCTGCCAGGCTACGCGTTCAAGTTCCCAGAGAAACAGCGCCTCGAAGAATTCCCGAAAACAGCACACGGGATCGGGCTTATTGTCCATCAAATGGCCGGACAATTCGTAGAGCCTGAAATCTTGACAGCTACCAGGTTACGGCCATTTTCTTTGGCCTGATACATTGCCGCGTCAGCGCTCCGCATCATTGCTTCCCAGCCGCCCTGCACCAAATCAAGCTGGGCCACGCCCGCGCTGATGGTAAATTTAATAGGCCCGGTCTCGAAGGGTATTTCGATCGCTTCAATGGCCTGCCTGACACGCTCCGCGGTGAGGATGCCGGCGGAAACAGGCGTGTCTGGCAGCAGGATGGCGAACTCCTCACCCCCCGTTCGCGCAAACGAATCCTGGCCGCGCAGCATGGTTTTCACCTGGCTCACCAAGGCCTGCAGCGCGCGGTCGCCCGCGGCATGTCCGCGCGCGTCGTTCAGGCGCTTGAAATGATCGATATCAATGATGATGGTGCAGAGCGGGTTACCATGCCGAATGCTGCGCGCCGTCTCACGCAGGGCCGCTTCTTCCAACGCCCGGCGATTCATCGCCCCGGTGAGGGGGTCGGTGCGCGCCTGCTCGGCCAGCTCTCTCTGCAGTTCGGTCACCAGAAACCATAGATCGCACATCACCATGCATGTGGCAAGAAACGCCATGGCGGCCAGAGAATACAGCCACCGAGGGTCGGTATGGGCATTGACCGTCTCCCACGGACGCATATACCGCAGGTTGGTCAGAACGGCACGGTACGTCGCAACGCTCATCTCCATGCATAGAATGACGGCGGCTACGCGCGACACCACGGCAAACTGTCCGTGTCCATGCTTCAACAGAGTCCACGCGGAGGCGCCGCACACCGCAATAAAGGTAATATTGGTGAGATTGCCGCCGTACGGGATTCTCAGGAAAAACATGATGGTATAGACCACCAGCACCAGCCATAGGGCAACCCAAGGCCACCTGCTCCGCAACGACTTGCGCACCACAAACCAGCGCAGACCCAGCAACTGAAGGATGAAGGAAATAATGTAAAGTTCGTTTGATAACATGCCGCTGAGTACAGAGGGCAATTTCCCTTCCAGACCCTGCAAAATCAGCTTGACCAATCCGACAATGAGCCCACCAGCAAACCAGGCGATTCCTGTTACGCGGCGGTTGTACCACGCAAGCAGACACATGCACACCGTAAAGACGGTTACCGTGACGACGTTCGCGAAGAAAAAAGTTCCGTAATCCATAGGCCAAACACAGACGTAATCAGGCTTCCTGGATCGTGCTGAGAAAGCGTAGCGTTGTGAAGAATATCGCTAGAACGGATATCCGGTGTTCGCTACAATATATCATCTGTTGTTTTGGCCTATAACTTTACCATTTGTTACCCGCGAGGGATACAAGCGTAATTTGCAAGGCAATTATTAGACCAAGAACCACGGAATGTCCTATTTCAAGACATTTCGGCTACAGTTTATGCGGATTTCTGTTTGCCATGGGCGGGATGCGCTGTCACAATGACAAAACAGACGAACGCTGAACCTGGCCCATGCCCGACAATGAAAATCTGCCCACAGTGCGATACCGACTATCCCGACAATGCCGTGACCTGCCCCTCCCATGGCGGGATACGGCGGCAATGCTACAGCGTCAACAACCTTGGGTTTCAATTGTTGAATGGAGCAGGAGTGCAGGAGGATAAAGAGAAGGCGCGGCAGATGCTTTAGAAGGTTGTTCACTGGGCAACAATACGGCCTGCGACTGCCTCTCTCGACTATAGAAGCGTGCGCCGAGGCTTGACACCGTTCGTTTCCAGCCTTGAAACTTCCTTAAGGCCGCTGAAGCAGCGGACAATTGCTTCCGGGAGCGTTCCGGAGAGGGCGGAGACGAAACCGGTGAGCGAGGCAAAGGCAGAGCGGTTGAGTCTACGGCTGAATTCGACGATGGAGAGCGTGGCCCAGGTGGAGGCGGCAGCGGAGAAGCTGGCCGCCGAGGCCGGACTGGACGAGGACGAACGCTTCCACGTGACCATGGCGGCGCGCGAGGCGGCGGTGAACGCCGTGCTGCACGGCAACGCATACGACCCGGCCAAAGAGATTACAGCCAGCTTTGAGAACACCGGTGCGGCGCTGGTGATTATCATTGCCGACCAAGGCAAGGGACTGGACCCGGAGGCGCTGCCTGACCCGCGCGCGCCGGAGAACCTGTTGCGCGGCTCGGGGCGCGGCATCTTCCTGATCCGGGCGTTCATGGACGAGGTACGCTTCCGGCAACT
>JBEKOC010000011.1:0-122447 GCA_049522175.1 Occallatibacter sp.
CACGGCGACTGGCAGGGCACGGAGCGGCTGCGGACGAACGCGGCGGGGGCGGCGTATGAGAGCTGCACCAACCTGCCCTTCGGCGACAACCAAACCTGCACTGGCGGGGCGGACATCAGCCCAATGCACCTCAGTCTCATCGCGCCAGATGTGGAATACCAACAATCTCAACCCGTCAAACCGACGGTCACTCCCCTCCCCAAAACAAACAGTTTTCCAACCCGCTTATTTCCTTTTCCCAACCACTTTTTTTCTGCTTTTCAATCCCGCCTCGTAGCCGCCAAAATCTCTGACAAAAAAGTCCAAATATTTTGCAGATAATTAAGTAGTAAACTCGGCGGGTGGCGTAGGTCTGACCACAAATGATGGGTGCCCCAGATCTCGTTTTTGAGACCTGGGAGTGTCTCATATCGGTACGTCGAAACGTTACAAAGTAACGGCAACCAGAATACTGTTATGACAGCGCCGGGAACCTGCTGAACATGGGCACATGACCAGCATCTTGCACCCAGCATTTGTATAATTACGACGCGGAGGGTCGCTTGATCGCCACGCTGGCTACCAGTACGAGTACAACGCGGACGGCGAATGGGTGTCGAAGGACAACGCGGCGGGCGCGCCGCAGACGCTCTATCTGCACGACGGCGACGGCAACCAGATTGCCGAGTTGAACGCCGCGCTCGCCGTGCAGCACGTGAACGTCTACTCCGGTAAGCACCTGGTGGGCACCTGGAACCAAGCCTCGGGCATGGTCTACTACGCCTACTCGGATGCCAATCCGTTCAGAAACGATCCGGAATCTCCCTCAGAGAGGCCAGAAAAGTTCTAAAATCGTCCTCTAACGCCGACCATTCTTTCTCTCGCTAAATCAACAGCTTAGGTCGCTTCGGCTGAGACCATGAAGATGAAGCTGAGGCGAGCGCAATCGCTCGCCTCACACGCTACATACCCGGTCCCTCCGGATAGGCCGGAAGATCAGGCGGAGGCGGGGGAAGTTTCTTGGGGTTGGCTTCAATCCGCTTCATCACTTCCTGGATGGCGCGTTCGAGCTGCGCGTCTTTGCCGCGAACCACGTCGTCGGGGCGGTCATCCACCTCGATGTCAGGGGCAACTCCGTGGTTCTCCACCACCCATTTGCTCTGGAGGTTGTACTCCGAGAATTCGGGACGGGTGATGTAGCCGCCATCGATCAGAGGCATCTCGCCGCGAATGCCGCGTACTCCGCCCCAGGTGCGCTCTCCGATGAGCGGGCCCAGTTTGTAGATTTTGAAGAACTCGCTGAAGATGTCGCCGTCGGAGGCCGCGTATTGGTTGGTGATGCAGGCCAGGTAGCCGTGAAAGACGTTTGGAGGCGTAGTGCTTGAGTTGCTGACTTCCCAGTTGCGTGCCGAGCCCATGCCGGAAAGCACTCGGCGCAGACGCTCGAAAATGAGCTGGTCCACGAAGCCGCCGCCATTGTAGCGAACGTCAATAATGATGCCTTCTTTGCGAATCTGCGGGAAATACTGCTTGACGAAGGCGTTGAGGCCCGCATCTTCCATGTCTGGGATATAGATGTAGCCCACGCGGCCGTTGGTGGCTGCCTCTACATTCCTGCGGTTGCTTTCCACCATGTTGAGCTCACGCAAACTGTGTTCGTCGGAGATGGGCCTGACCGCGACCGTACGGGCGCCGTCTGCGCCTGGCTTGGAGTTCACCGTGATGGCGGTGGTTTCGTTGGCAGTGTTGACAAGCAGTTCGTCAGGAGTCTGTGGAGCTTTCAACGCACGGCCGTTGACCGCGATCAGATAGTCGCCTTCCTTCACGTTGACTCCGGGCTCAGTGAGAGGCGAGCGAGTTCCGGGGTCCCAGTTCTCGCCGGGATAAATCTTCTTGAAGCGGTAAAGGTTGCTGGCGGCGTCCAGTTCGTAGTCCACGCCCAGCAGGCCCACATTGACGGGATGAAGGTCAGGCTGGTCTCCGCCGCCGACGTACGTATGTGAGTTGGAGAGCTCACCGATCATCTCTCCCATGATGTAGGTCAGGTCATAGCGGTTGGCGGCGTACGGGACCAGAGGGGCATACTTGTTGCGGACCGCCTCCCAGTCCACGCCGTTCATGCTGGCTTCAAAGAAATAGTCACGCTCCTGCCGCCAGACTTCGTTGAAAATCTGCTTCCATTCGGCGGGGGGATCGATTTCTGCACGTAAGCCGGAAAGGCTGAGCGCTCCCTCGCCGGCTTTCTTTGGCGTGTCAGCCGGCTTGGCGTCGATGATGCCGTAGCTTTTGGCTTCTCCGCTCTTCACTTCGTACAATACCTTCGATCCGTCGAAGGACAGCCACCACCGCTCCATTCCTTCAATCAGCGTCTTTTCCTTGCGTTCATTCAGATCGTAGACATGAAGCGCGGATTGTTCGCCGGGTATGGGGCCCGAGAGGCCTTGCAGGGGCTGGCTGGAGTAGTAAACAAAGTTCTTGGCAGCGCCCAGACCTGTGAGGCTGGCAGGCGGGACAGGCAAGGCCACAATACGGCTCTGAATTCCTTCAAGATCAATGCGGAAGCTCTTGATAATGTTCTGGGTCTCTTTGGCTTCCTTGGGCTCCTCTTCTTTCTTCTTTGCTTCCGCCTTCTTGTTCTTGCCGTCCCCGGAAGCGGCGGCTTGCGGCACAGGCGCCTCGCGCTTGATGGCCGTTTCATCGCTCAGAGCGGGAAAGGGTGAAGGAGTGTCGGCGCGCAAGGTAAGCACGTACACCCGGGTAGTCTTAGGGTTGGCAAACTCAAAATCGATGTTGCCTATAAGTTCATTGAAGTCGCGGTCGGAGAAGAAGTACAGATACTTGCCCTCGGGGTCCCAGACGGCATTGAAGCTGTTGACCAGCTCGCTGGTCACCGGCGTCGACTTCTTGTCTGCCGTCGAATAGAGGTAAACAACGCTGTAATTGCTGATCACTTGCCTGTCGTAGGCAATCCACTTGCTGTCAGGCGACCAGGAGTAATTCGTGATCTCGGCATACTTGCCGCGGTCAACCTCGACCGGCTTCTTGTCGTTGATATCCACGTACCAGAGGCGAAGGTCCTTGTCGGCCCAGGCCAGTTTCTTGCTGTCTGGCGACCAAGCGGGCGTGAACATGAAACCCTTGGAGTTGCTGGTAATCTGCTGCTCCTTATCTTTGCCCCGCTCTTGTTCCGCCGTTGCTTCCTTAGCGGCAGCCTCCTTGTCTTTCTCCTTGTCCCTGGCAGCGGCCTCCTTGCCCAGCTCAATGTTGCCCATGCCGTCCTGGGGGGTGATGTAGAGCTCGTCCTCGCCGGTGCGGTCGGAGACGAAGGCAATCCAGCGGCCGTCGGGCGACCAGGCTACCTCTTTTTCGCGGATGCCGGGCGTGCGGGTGAGATTGCGGGTGGCGCCGTCCTTGGCGGGAACGGTGAAGATGTCGCCACGCGCCGCCATGACTGCGCGCTTGCCGTCAGGCGAGATGTCCAGATCTGTGATGTACTTGCTTACGCTCGCCCAATGCTTCATGGTTAGCTCGCGTTCGCCAGGCAGGGTGATGGTGAGCTTGCTGGACTGGCGCGTGGCAAGATCCAGAACGTAGAGATAGCCACCGTTTTCGAAGATGATGGAGGCATCGCCCATGCTGGGCCACATCACGTCAAAGTCAGTGAAGTGGGTAATCTGTTCCACCTGCTTTGAACTGAGGTCATAGGCGTAGATGTTCAGGCGGTGTTCTGGTCCGCGATCAGAACTGAAGTAAATTGTGTTGCCGTGCCACATCGGAAAGCTGTCGGTGTAGTCCGTATGCGGTACTTGTTGCTCGAACACGTTGTTCTTGATGTCGTAAATGTAGATGTCTTGTGCCAGGCCGCCAGTGTACCGTTTCCAGGTCCGGAAGTTGCGGAATATGCGGTTATAGGCGATCTTGCTGCCGTCGGCGCTGAATGAAGTGAGACCTCCCTGGTCCATGGGCAGTGGCTGGGGCAGGCCGCCGTCAATGGAAACGGTGAAGGGGCGTTTCGTCCAGCCGTTGGAGGCGTCGCGGCGAGAGAGAAACAACACGCGCTTGCTGTCGGGCGTCCAGGTGACCACTTCATTGTGAATGCCCATGCGATCGTTCAGTTGCTGCGCGCTGCCCTGATAAAAAGTGAGCTGGCGTGGCTGTCCGCCCTCGGCAGGCATGACATAGACGTTGAAGTTGCCGTCAAACTGGCCGGTGAAGGCGATCCACTTGCCATCAGGTGAGAATTTGGGGAAAAGTTCACGGCCGGGATGGGCCGTGATGCGGTGCGCGGCGCCGCCGGTTGAGGAAGCAAGCCACAGATCTCCGCCATAAACGAAAACAATCTTGTTGCCTTGGATATCGGGAAACCGCATCAAGCGGCCTTCCTGCGACTCCTGGGCAAGGGAAAAGGCGGTAGAAAACAGGATGGTGGTGCACAGCAGGACAAAGATGAAATGCAACTTGCGAACAAGCGACATTAGCGGTAATCTCCTTCTTCAACTCTGATTCGCATGAATTTTACCACTAGTAGCTGGTATTGCACCGTTTCACAACCCACACCTTATGGAACAGCCGGATCGGGGAGATCCGGCTGTATGTTTTGCTGGGTTTATAGAGGGGGTTTTTGGATCCCCTTGAATCGGCGCGCTGGGCCGGCGCGCACTCGCTCGATGATCAAGTTACGTTCGAGTTCAGCGAGGGCGCTGCTCCCGAAACAGCAATGGGCATAAGAGTAGTTGCTGAGCAAACCCACTTACGAGCGGCCAGGGCTGTCGGCTGTGAGTGATCATTCAAAATGTTGCCCTGATCGTGGCAAGAGAAAACAAGTCATAAGTTTATATATATCAACGATTTGCGTGATTCTATGTCTTCAGGAGCGGGGTAGTCATGAGTATGCAGGTGTTCCATGCTATGCTTGACGGGAGATAGTCATGGAAAATATTTCGCAACAACTCAAAGAGATTATTATTGCTGGTTTGCGGATCAAGGACAGAACACCCGAGGATCTGAGCGACGATCAGCAGTTGCTGGGGGGCGATCTGGAGATCGATTCCATCGATATTTTGCAGCTTATTCTGGAAATTGAGAGGCGCTTCAGGATCAAGCTTGTCGATGGCGAGTTCGACGAGAGCGCCTGGCAGAGCATCGCCACCCTGGCTGCAGCCGTTGAAGCCAAAGTCGCGGCCAGGAACTAAGCATGCGGGAGCAATTCAGGCTATGCCGACCAGCAACAGGAAGAGACCCTCGCGGGTATTGCTAGTCGAATGCAACAACATGAACAAATGGGTGGGCACGACCATGCCCTACGAGATGCATGTTCTCCCCATCGGTCTCATGTATCTGGCCTCCAGCGTTCGCGCGGCGCTTCCCGGCATCGAGCTGCGCATCGTCGAATCCTCGCTTTCCTGTCCCGATGACGAACGGCTTCTGAACATCTTGCGGGAGTATCAACCCGATGTTGTAGGCCTACGCTCCATCGCGTTTTTTCTGGAGGAATTGCAGCGCGTGGCGTCGCTGGTGCGCGCCCATAGCGATGCCACGCTGATCGTGGGCGGGCCGATTGTCAAAGCCTACAAGCAGCGCCTTTTTGAACAAGTGCCGGAGGTGGAGCTTGCCGTTCAAGGCGAAGGAGAACAGGCACTGGCCGAGCTGCTTGGCGGAGCTTCTCACGGCGCGGTTGCAGGCGTTCTCTATCGCGATGGCGGTCGGGTGGTGGAAAATGCCGAGCGGCTCGAAGACGCTGCCATCGACAGCCTGCCCTTTCCCGCCTATGATCTGGTCGACATCGACCAGTACCAGCGCCAGCTCAGCTATGCCTACAATCACCGGCGCCAGGGAGTTCTGCTGACCAGCCGCGGCTGCGTCTATGGCTGCACCTATTGCTTCAGCCATTGGAAGGGTATTCGGCTGCGCAGCGCCGCCAATATCTTTCAGGAGATCGCCGCGCTTTACGACCGGCACAACATCCAGGATTTCTACATCATCGACGACATTTTCAACGTCGACGTGAAGCGCTCGCTGGCGCTGTTCGACATGATTCTGGCCGCGGGTTTCAAGCTGCGGATGTATTTCGTGAACGGTCTGCGCGCCGATATCGCCAGCGAAAAATTTGTGGATCGCGCCATTGAGGCGGGCGCCGTGTGGTTTACGTATGCGGTTGAGTCTGCCACAGAAGAGATCCAGCGCCTGGTGCGCAAGCATCTTAACCTGGAGAAGACGCGCCAGATTATTGCCTACACGCAGCGGCAGAATGTAGCCGTCAATATTTCCACCATGTACGGTTTCCCCACCGAAACCCGGGAGATGGCGCAGCGCACCCTGGACTGGTTGGGCGAACTGCCCAAGCCGTCACTGTTGCCTTACCACTTCTGCCTGCGCTTCTTTCCCGGTTGCGAGATCAACCAGCAGGCCGTGGAGGCGGGCTGGGACGCCGAGCGGCTGGGGCCGACCAGCCGCTTCTCTTACAACGACATGGCGATGGGCACGCCCACCCTGTCGAAGCACGAGATGAATGAAATCCAGATCGAGTATCATCGCCGTTTCGGCATGAGCAATCCCGCCGCCGTCGACGCAGCGGTGCGCACGCTGCGCTCCATCGGATACGAGGACACGGAGATTGTTCATATGTACTCAGTGTTGATGCGCAAAATGATTCGCAACGTTAGCGAACTGACGCAGGCAGGTGCCCATTGAAGCGTTGGTACGAGCATCGCTTTCACAATGTGAGCTCACTGAGCATGGTGTTTATTACCATGCGCTGGACGCCGCGCTTCGCGCAGCCGCCTATTGCGGCCGTTACTGCTCTGATCTTCTTTCTGCTTTTGAAGCGTGAGCGCCGCGCCGTGGCCGGCAATCTGCAGCGGATCACGGGCAAGCGAGGGCTGGGCCTGCAATGGAAGGTCTATCGCGTTTTCTATTCCTTTTGCGATTTGATTGTTTCCTACACCTGCGTGCCCCAGGCCAGTCATGAGCAACTGCGCTCCATGCTGGCCAACGGGGAGCGCGGCGCCGCGGTGATCGACCGCTGCCTGGTCGAAGGGCACGGGCTGATCGTGTGGACGGCGCATTTGGGCAATCCGGAGTTTGCCTCACGCCTGCTGGAGATGCACGGCCGTCCTGTCAACGTGGCGCGCGTGGTGGAAGATAATCCGGCGGAGAGATTGCTGCGCGACCGGATGAGCAACGAGCGGCTTCGGATCGTGGATCTGCGCGCCGGTGCGCGGGCTACCATCGAGCTGTTGCAGGCTCTCGGCCGCAATGAGATCGTGGCCATCCAGGGAGATCGTGTCTACCACGCGCGTCACAGTGCGGAGGTCATGTTTTTCGCGGCGCCGGCGGAGTTTCCGCTGGGGCCGTTTCTGTTGTCGCAGGTCTCGGGCGCGCCGGTGCTGCCCGGCTTGGTTGTGCGTCGAGGCTGGCTGCGTTATCAAGTCCTGTTGGGCGAGCCGATTCTGCCTGTCTCCTCGGGCAGTCAAAACGAATGCCAGCAGGCCGGCTTGCGCCAGGCGGTCCGGTTTCTCGAAAAGCAGTTGCCGAATTATTATGATCAGTGGGTAAATTTTTTCGATTTCTGGCCGGTTCACACTCGTGATTGATGCACAAAAAACCATTGTTGTGACCGGGATTGGCGTAGTCAGTCCTTATGGCACGGGTCTGTCTTCTCTGCAGGCCGGGATGTTGGCGGGCCAGTGCTGTCTCAAGCCGGCAGCGGATTTGTATCCCGGCTTTCAGGGAACTGTTGCGGCCGTCGATGCTTTGCCGGCTCTGGCTGAGAATCATCGCTACTCCCGTACCGACCGGCTGGCGATGGCGGCGGCGCGCGATTCTGTGGCGGATTTCACCGGCCCCGTCAACTCCTTGCGCGAGAGCGGCATCGTGATGGCCAGTACGGTAGCAGGGCTGAGCGAGATCGATCTTGAAATCTCCCGAGGACCGGCAGCCTGGTATCAGCAGGTCGGATTGTCATGGGCGGCATCTTATCCCGTGTCGCGTGTGGCCGCTTCTGTAGGAGAGCATCTGGGCATTCAGGGTCCAAGCTGCGCTGTTTCGGTGGCCTGCGCCTCGGGCGCGATGGCCATTGCGCTAGCCGCGAATATGCTGCTCGATGATGCCGTCCCGATGGTTCTCGCCGGAGGCAGCGATGCGCTGTGTCCGTTCACGCTGAGCGGCTTCAATTCGCTTCAGGCCCTGGACCCGGAGCCTTGTCGTCCCTTCGACCAGAATCGCAATGGGCTGAATCTGGGCGAAGGCGCAGCGGTGCTGGTGATGGAAACCCTGGCCCATGCGACGCGGCGCGATGCCAAAATTCTGACCGTGCTGCGGGGTTGGGCCATGACCAACGATGCCTCCCATCCCACCGCGCCGCAGAAAGACGGCATCGGGCTGGCCTCATGCATCCAGCGTGCCCTGGAGATGGCTTCATGCGGCATTGAGGAGGTTGGATATGTGAATGCCCACGGCACCGGCACTCCCTTGAACGATATTGCGGAAACGCATGCCTATGAGAGCGCCTTCCATGGCCGCAGCCGTCCCATACCGGTTTCATCGACAAAATCCTACTTCGGACACTGCCTGGGGGCGGCAGGCGCGCTGGAGGCAGCCATTACCATTTCAGCGATGCGGGCCGGCGCGCTCTATCCCACCTTACGGCTCACCGATCCCATTGAGAGCGATCAGGTCGACTGGTTGCGTGGCGAGCTGCGCCGTCAGCCGTTGCCAGTGGCGATGACGGTCTCAGCGGGCTTTGGCGGCAGCAATGCCGCGCTGGTCTTTGGGAGTCACCGCGCATGAATAAGAACTTGCCCATGCTTACCGGAATCGGTTCCGTGACCCCCTATGGCCCTCTGGCCGGGCTCGTCCCGGCAGAGCCTCTGGAGCCCAGTGCTATCACCGCCTGGACCACTCCCGGGTTGCGTCGCGCTTACATGGTCAAGCCGTTTCATCCTGCCGGCATTGTGCCGGGCCTGAAGACCCGGCGGCTGGACCGTCTTTCAGCGTGGGCGCTGGTGGCTTCGTCGCTGGCTCTGCAGGACGCGGGCGTTGATCTGAACTTGATGGATCGCTCCCGCATCGCCGTTTTCTTTGCTACGGGCTTTGGCTGTGTCGAACTCACCGCGGCGTTCTACCAAAGCGCCGCCACAAATGGCTGGGCGGGGACCGACCCCATTACCTTTCCCGAGACACTTGGCAATGCTCCGGCCAGTCATGTGGCGCTCTTTCATCAATTGCAGGGCCCGAACCTCACCATCAGCAGCAAGAGCTTTGCTGCAGAAAGCGCGCTGCTGCAGGCCGCCTCCTTGTTACGCCATGGGCAGGCCGATCTGGTGATTGTGCTTGCCGGAGACACGCTCACCCAGGCCGTTTACGAGTGGTACGAGGTGGCGCAACTGCTTGCTCCAGCCTGCTTCAATCAGGAGCCTTTGTCGTCCGCGCCCGGATTTGTGCCCGGCGAAGGAGTCGTGGCCATGGTGATGGAAGCGGCTGGCCGCGCAACAGCTCGTCCCTATGCGGCTCTCCGCGCGGGGCGCTGGGCGACGGGCGGCGATGTACGGAGCTGCGTCCATCAGTTGCTGGGGGATGACCTGCCGGACTTTGCCATTTGCGCCGGCAAGGCCGCGCCGTGCGCTTCCAGTTCCTTGACCGGCTCGGCTCGCGAGCTGGTTGGCGAGGGTACAACGATCTTTCCCGCGCAGCCTGTTGCCGCGGGAACGGGAGATGCCGGCGCCCTGTTGCACCTGCTGCTGGCTTTGAGCAACCATCCGGGGCCCGGCGACGCGCTGTTGCTGGGGACATCAATTCAAGGCGGCTTTGCCGCGCTGCGATTGGAGCTATTTTGAACCTGAACGTATACATTGCAGCAGCGGCCTATGCCGTGCCTCCCGGCGAAGAGAGTGTGGCAGAGATACTGGAGCGGGAGCGGCTCCGGGTCGAGAACACTCTCGCGCCCTTGAGCCCGCAGGCCAGAGAGAAAGCCCTGGACAATCTCGGGCTCGACCGGGTGCGAGTCTGCGCCGGCCAGCAACCCTACGACCTGGTGTTGCAGGCCGCAAAGAAGGCCATTGAAGAAGCCGGTATTACGGCGCGCAACATCGATCTTATCCTGGACTACAGCACCTTTCCCGGCGAGAATCAGCAGTCCATTTCCTTCGCCCACCGGCTCAGCGCCGATCTTGGGGCGGAGACTTCGATTCCCCTCAGCTTCCGGGCGGGCGGCTGCGGAGCGCTGCATCTGGCCATTAAGACTGCGCTGGGCTGGATGAGCATGGACGAACGCATTCAGACCGCACTGTTGATCACCGGCGATACTGCGCCTCAACACAACCGCTCGCTGTTGCCCATCACCGTGCAGGGCGATGCCGCAAGCGCCGTCGTGCTTCGCAGAGAGTGTGCGCAGGGACTGCGGATTCTAGCTGTTGAGGTCATGACGCTCAGCCATCTGCAGAATGCCATTGCTCTCACTCAGGCCGGGGGGCAAATCCAGCTTACTGTCGACGCGGTGATGATCGAACACAAGGTCATGCCCATCTTTTATCTCCATCTCTTCCGCCTGGCTAACAAGGCGCTGGCGGATGCCGGGCTGCGCTTGAGCGATGTGGATCATTTTATCTACTCCAATATCAGTCGCCGCGATCGCGAGGGCTTCCGCAGGATGGTGGGCCTGCCGGAAGGCGGCTTGCCGTCCACCCGCATGGCGGAGTTTGGCCACACCTTCGCCAGCGATCTGGTGATCAACTACGCTGAGATGCGCCGTGAAGGACTGATTCGTCCCGGCCAGTTGCTGTTGTTTGCCTCGGCGGGCATTGGCTTCACCTGGGGGGTGACGCTTGCCCGAGCCTGAGCCCAAGACTGATACCGGCCTGCTGCACGAGTGGTTGCTGCGCAGTGCCGCGGCCACCCCCGATGCTGTCGCCATTGTCGAAGAGGAGCGGGTAACAACCTTCGGCGAGTTGCTCGCGCAGGCCCAGTCGCTGGCCCTTTGCTTTTGCGAACACGGAATTCAACCGCGGGACCGCATCGCACTGGCTTTGCCCAAGAGCACCGACGCTATCGTTGCCATCTTTGCCTCTCTGCTTGTCGGAGCCATCTATGTCCCCCTTCATCCGCGCTGGCCGCGGGAACGCATTGACGCGGTTCTGGCAGAGTGCACGGCGCGCCTGCTGATCGACGGCGACACCGCTCCGCCGCGCATCGTCGATTTGCGGACCGGCGACAGCATTACATGGCCGGCTCAGACTATCCGTGAAACCGATCTTGCGCTGTTGCCGCGGATGACGGCCGAGGATTCAGCCTTCATCCTCTTTACCTCCGGCTCTACCGGACGGCCCAAAGGCGTAGAGCTTTCTCACCGCGCCGTGAGCGTCTTCGTGCAATGGACCGCGCGCGAGTTTCAGATCATCTCCGGCAACCGCATCGCCTGTCCCTCGCCGCTGGGCTTCGATCTGTCCACCTTCGACATCTTCAACATGGCTTTGTGTGGAGCAACTGTGGTGCTGGCCTCCGACCAAATCGTGTGGATGCCGCGTTTTCTTGTCCAGTTCTTGCGCGAATCTCGCATCAATTGCTGGTATTCGGTGCCCTCCATTCTTGCCGGGATGTTGCAGGAGGGACGCATGGCCGCGCATTCTTATCCCCATCTGCGCCTGATTCTTTTTGCAGGCGAGGTCTTTCCTGCGCCCACTCTGGCCAAATTACAGGCGGCGGCGCCCCAGGCGCTCTGTGCGAATCTCTATGGCCCCACTGAGACCAACGTGGTGACATGGTGCCGCGTTCCTGACAAATTCGATGGCACACAAATTCTGCCTATCGGACGAGCCTGCCCCTATGCCGAGGTGCGGATCGATGAGAGCAGCGGAGAACTGCTGGCCGGCGGCGATTCGCTGATGCGCGGCTACTGGAATCGTCCCGATGAGACTGAGCGTTGCTTCATTACCTTGCAAGGCAGGCAGTACTATCGCACCGGCGATCGTGTTTCCATTGCTCCAGATGGAAACTACCTGTTTCTCGGCCGGCTCGATCGTCAGATTAAGCGGCGCGGCTTTCGCATTGAATTGGGAGAGATCGAGGCCGCTCTCCTCGGTCATGAAGATATACTGGAATCGGCTGCGGTTGCAAGCGAGATCGGATCGAAAGGCGTGGTTATAACAGCATTTCTTCGCCTCAGCGCCGTGGGTGCCGTTACTCTGGCCGATGTAATAGCTCATTGCGGGCGCCGCTTGCCGCCTTATATGCTGCCCGACCGCATCCAGTTTCTGGATGCCATACCCAAGGGAAGCCGGGGCAAGATTGACTACCTCGCCCTGGAAAGAATTGCAGAAGGAATACAACGTGGAGATTAGATCCGAAATCAGGGCGTTTGTCGCCAGCAACTATCTGCCCGATGCGGCGGCCGATACCATCAAGGACTCCATGCCCCTGATCACCAGCGGCATCATCGATTCGATTGGCATGCTCGGCCTGGTCGACTTTATCGAAAGCCGCTACACCATCGAGTTCATGCCCCGCGAGATCGACGTCCACGCCCTGGATACTATCGAGAGGATCGAGGCTTTGATCCGCGGCAAACTCGTCAGAACTGCTCCATGAAGAATCGTTGCCATTTTGGAAGGAAACGGTTTAGATAGAGGTTAGATGAAAGCATTGCTGGTTCAAAGTCCCGCCACATCGCCCTGGGTGCCTCGCCGTCAGTGGGAGCCGCCCAGCGTGGCCATGGCTACGATTGCCGGGCAAATCGACAATCACGACGTGCGCGTGGCTGATATGACGGTCTGGCGCAAGCAGGCAGTGCCGCGCTTCCTCGATGTGCTGCGTTCCTTCAAGCCGGATGTCGTGGGCTTTACCTCCATGACCTTCCAATACGACACCACGGCCGGCTTTGCTTACCTGACCAAGCAGTTCGATAGCCGTGTTAAAACCGTTCTGGGCGGCTATCATGCCACCTTGTTCTCCGAGACCATCGCTACCGGTCAGGACGTGAGCCTGTGGGACTTTTTCATGCGCGGAGAGGGCGACTTTGCCTTCGGCGAAATGCTGGACAGCATCGAAGCCGGCGGCTCTGGAATGAACAAGATTCTCGGACTCTCCTACAAACAGGACGGTATCTTTCGCCACAATCCGCCACGTCCCCTGGAAGACCTGGCGCGCATCCGTATTCCCGCGCGCGACAAGCGCCTGTTCAAAGGCTTTCATATGTACTTCCGCAAGGCAGATGTTATCGAGACCTCGCGCGGCTGCCTTCACCTGTGTAACTTTTGCAGCATTCGCGAGATGTATGGACGCTCCTTCCGCGTTTTCCCGCTGGAGCGCGTACTGGCCGATATTGAAGACGCATATAGCCGCGGCGCGCGCCATATCTTCTGCACTGACGATAACATCACCCTTGATATGGAACGTTTTGAGCAGTTATGCGAGGGCGTAATCCAGCTCAAGCTAAAGGACCTGATGTTTACCACCCAGGCCAGCCCCATCGGCTTTGCCCAACGCCCTCAAATTGCAAAAAAAATGGTCGAAGCCGGCTTCGTCTCCATATTCCTCGGCATCGAAAATGCCTCCACCAAAAACTTGCGCGTCATGCACAAGCCAAACACTCTCGACACCATTCAACGCGGAGTGGAGGCCCTCCAGAAAGAAGGCATCATCGTTATCGCCGGCATCATCAACGGCCTGCCGGATGACGATCCCGAGAGCATCCGCGAGAACTACCAGTTCATCAAGAAGATGGGCATCACCAGCGTCATGGATCAGATCATGACCCCCTATCCTAAAACGCCGCTGCGGAGCGAAATGCTCGAGGCCAGTCGCGTCGCCAACAGTGCCGATTTCCGCTGGTACGACGGCTACTTCAGCAACGTGCGCACCAGCCAGCTCACCCCCGAGGAACTCAATTTTGTGCGCTGGAAGATTCGCCGTGAAGAGATAGGAATGTGGCGCGCCACCAAGGGCGATTGGAAGTTTTTTAAGGGCTATACCTATCTGTGGGAGTTTTTCCTCCGCCACATTATCTGGCTCAATGAAAGGCTGCTTGTAGGCATCTTTGGCGTTGAAGGCCGCTACAAGCTGCAGATGCGCCATTTCCTGCAATTGAACGATTTCGGCATAGAGATTCCCAGCCGGCAGCGGACCGAAACCTATCATCCCGTCTACGGGGACAACACAGAACCATACCGGGACACGCGCCGGAGCCTGCTCAAAAAGCGGCTGCCGTTCCCTTGGCGCAAGCGCATCAATTCTCAGGGACCGTCGTGACCCTGTAGACAAAAGCGAGCCATGAGCATGCAATTCACGTCGGCGTGAACCTCATGGCTCCTTTGCCCGGCCTGGCTATGATTTGCGGCTGACTGAATCGCCTTGCTTATTGCTTCTTCAAGTGCAGCGGGTAACCCTTATCTTGGCAAAGTCCGCCGCGGTTCAACCGTGAAGTCCTATAATAGTAATTTCCTTTCAAGCTGTCGCTGCCCTCGGAGTTCAAGATTGCGCATTTATACACATCGCCACTCTTGTCACCGATAAGCAGGAAAAGCTGCTTGTCGCTGACCACTCCGGTGAGCACGTACGAGCCGTTGATGCCGGTAACTTCCCGGCTTCCATGGGCCTGGCTAAGGCTCATATTGCCCAATTCCGCCGAACTCCACGTGCCGCTAACGTTGATTGCCGCAGGATCTGTCTGGGCGTCAAGCCATGCCTTGCCTGGATTGTCCGATGTGCCCGCGCCCACAGCAGTTCCAAAAACAAGCGCCAAACCAGCCACCAACATCACGGAAAGAGACTTTTTCATTTCCCCCTCCTTTCTCAAAACATATCTTACATACATATTCCAGTCGAACCTCTCACCGCTCGAAAGCAGAGGGAGGCTCGACACGATAACTTTCCGCTGAGCAGAGACTCCGGAACCAAAGATTACTTCTTCGGCTGCTCTCCTGTTACTTCCGCTTGGACCCTCTTGCCCACGTCCTCCAAAGCCGCTTGCATATATCTCGTGAATTCCCACATTCGCTTTTCGTAGTACAGATGAGATGGCACCGACGCAATTTCGGTGCCCGTCTTCGGATCGATAAAGTGAATGGACAAACTAATGCCGAAAGTACTCTTGTCAACATGAACATCGGAGAACTTGATGTAGAGGTCGCACCCTGTGGTGTCCTCGTCCCCTTTGTTCTTAGCCGTAACGACAGTCCGTCCTGGAAGATATTGCGTTTGCATTTTAGAGGCAAACGTAGTGTTCAAGGAAACGATGAGATCAGCCCACTCAGCTTTGGTGGAAAAGTCGAGCGCTGCCCATTGTTCTGGATCCAAGTCCACCCATCCGACAAAGATGCGATTCATCTTCGACATGTCAACGGCCGTTTCCTTCTTAACTTCCTTGCTCGCAAATGATCGAGCAGGAAACGCCAGACAAAGCGATAACAATACTGCGGAAATGACAAAACGTTTCATGAGAATTCTCCTTGCTGCTGTTTTGGCCCCATATAGGGCGATTCAAGTATCTACCCGATGACTTGCAATTTACCATCGACGAATTTGAGCCTTGCAGGGAAGCCCGTGGGTGTATCCACGGCATTGCTATCGGCAGCTATAACACTCCGATCCTGTCGCGAAAACCAAATCTCCGTCTTGACTCCGTTCTCCTCGCTGGTCAAGGTTTTAAGCGGAGCGCCAACCACGCAGAAAGCCTGGTCGAATGTCATACCTGCAACGATTTTGCGCGCAGCGATTGCCTGCCGAATCTCAGCAGGCCACTCTGGATGTTCATCTTGCAGCGGAACCTTGGAGAATGTACGGTTGAATGCTGCGGTAAAATCATTTAGATTCTCAATGTGGATAAAATCGATCAGTATTTCATAAGCGTCGGGAGCCATGCCCTCCATCCACACCTGGACGGTGTCGTCCTTGAACAGGAGCTTTCCGTATCGTACGGCATCATTGGGAGACATTCCCCAAAAAACGCGATCTCGCCTGTGTCTCGGGGGCATGGCCAGCTTGTGTTCGACGCTGAATCCATCCGGTGAGACTTCCAGAACGGATTCCACATGGTGGATCGCGGCCATGATTCCAAACCGTCCTCTGCCGTATCTACAGGGAACATCCAGGCGCAGATACAGGGTTCCGGCAATCATGCTCTGCGCCTTCTCTCTCTCCGGGCCGGACAACTGCGCCTGGACGGTCAGCGGCGAACCAAGAAAGGAGAGAAACAGCACTCCCGCGCAGCAACGCAGTTTCTTGTAACTCGTCATTCCTTGTCCACATCCCGCCCGCAATTCGCTTCTCTCTTCCATGCAAAGAGTCACGGCCCCGGCATACTCATGCCCCTAACTGCATACGTCCCACCGCTTCTTGTAGTATCAACCCATACTCCAGTTAATCTTTGGTCATGTGCATTAGCTTCCCATTCGCTTCTTCTGCCTTAAATCCTTTGGAAATAATCCCGCTTGAGACCGGGGCCACCCGCCCACCTGCCCGCCCAATATATCTCAAAGTTTAAGCCGTTACTTAATGAAAGCCGGCATGAAAGCCGGCCGGTTCAAGATTGGCGGTAACATGCATGACGCGCCCCGTTATATCAATCGCACGTTTCCACTCCAGGTAACCCTTCTTCGTGACCAACACCTGATGCGTCCCTGGACGTATCAGCGTAGTCACTGGTGAAACTCCGGAGCTTTCTCCGTCGATGATGATCTCCGCGCCAGCCGGATCGGAACTGAATGTGAGAGCCACATCCGGCAACGCAGCCAGATCTGCGGCGGACAACGATGTCGGCGGCAGTAAAACACCCGCCCCGTTGATCTTCAACTTAACATCGCCGCTGATGTAGGCGGTGATCGTCGCGCCCTTGGGGACTGTCTTGTCCTTGCCATTAATAAATAAAAATGCCGGCGACAATAAAATCGCACCTGTAACTACAGCGCCTGTGCGGCTGTGGCCTTCTCCGCCCGCCTGCGCCGATAACTTGGCCTCCTCGCCGTTGACCATCCGCACGTAATCCAGTGAAAACTCCAACGCGCCGGATTCGCCGACCATCTCCGTCATCTTCACTCGCGTCACGACTCCAAATGCAGGAGATCCCCTGGCAATGACTACGGTTTCTCCCAACTTCACATCATCCGCCACCTCGAATGCAATCTGCTTTCCCACCCAGGCGTCGGATGACGAAACCGTCTCCAATACGCGTAATACCACCGGTGTCCCATCCGCCAGCACGGCGGATGCGGCAGCAGGCGCATTCGAAGATTCTTGCACCGGATCTCGGGGACTCGCGGAAACCTCAGGCTGGCTTGCAGGTTGCTGGGCGGCAAGCAGTGGACATATCATAAAAACAACTACGCCAATGTGCTTGATCTTCATTTCCGCACTCTGTCCTTTCCCGGAATAAAAAGCATTCCCCGGTCACAACAACCAGGACACAATTCCGTCTCTATACCCGGTGATGCGCCCAACCTGCTCGCTGGGCGCACCATGTTGGTTGTCTCGATCACCCATTCCCCCGGTTCAAGTTTTTCCTACTTGTCGCTCAGATCAACCGTTCGTGTCGATTGTTCAATGGCAACCAGCTTTCCGCCCTTGAACTTCAGCAACGCCGGAAATCCGCTGCGCGCGCTCTGAATCTGCGAGCCATGCCAAACTTTCACTTCGATGATCGTGCCAACATCCTGGCGCGGAAACCACGTCTCCGTTTTCACATCGTTTTCCGTTCCCTTCACTACGTTGATAGGCGTTCCTGTCACATCAAAGGCCTGCTCCTTCGTCATGCCGGGAATCAGCTTGTGCGTCGCTATCGCTTCGCGCACATCCGCCGGCCACTCCGGATGCTCGTCCTGCAGCGGCACCTTGGAAAATGCCAGATTGAATGCCTTGGTGAAATCATCCAAACTCCGGATGTTGATGAAGTCCAGTATCACCTCATGGTTTGGAGACACGCCCTCCAGATCCAAGGACACGGTCTCGCCGTTGTAACTGGGCTTTCCGTATCGCACCGTACTGTTGGGGAAAAATCCCCAATAAACGCTCTCGCGCTTGTGGGTAGGCAGAGCAAGCTTGCGCTCCGCGCTGTAACCCGTGGGACTGACCTCGAGCAGACTCTCCGGACCCACACCCCAGTTGCCAACCACATACTTGCAGGGAAGATCCACGCGTAGATAGAGCGTCCCTGAAGTCATCCCCTTGATGGCCGCGCGATCTTCCTTCGACAACTGCGCGCGAAGTATCAGGGGCAGACAAAGCAAAAGCAGGAGCAATACTCCAGCTTGCCAACGTACTGACTTACTCGTCATGGTATTCAGCCTCCATCTTTCGATTGATGAATCAAGGGATGATGCCGGTATTCATAACATTTTGAAGGTGGTTTTGAACTCCGGCGCATTATAGCACCGTCGGATTTGTCCGGCCTGTGATGGGTGAAAATACTGCGCAAATTGCTCATTATAAAGAAGAAATAACTTATTGAATGGCGTCAGATCAGCCCGCCATCCACCGCGATGATCTGTCCGGTTATATAGCTGGCTGCGGGCGAGGCAAGAAAAACTACCAGCGGCGCAATCTCTTCCGGCCGGCCGAAGCGACCCAGCGGAATTTCCGCAAGCAGCTGCTTCTCTTCTTTCTCAATGTACCTGGCCGACATGGGGCTGGGCACCACGCCGGGGCAGACGGCGTTGACGCGGATGTTGAAGCGGCCCACCTCACGCGCCAGCGACTTGGTAAAGGCGATCATGCCGCCCTTGGAGGCGGCGTAGTTGCACTGGCCTGCCTGGCCGCGCACGCCGCTGGGCGAGACGATGTTACAAATGCTTCCTCCGCCGCTGCGCATCATCGCCAGCACGGCCAGCCGCGAACAGAGATAAGTGGCGCGCAGATTGGTGTTGATGACCTCGTCCCACTGCCCTTCAGACATGAAAGCCAGCAGCACATCGTGGTTGATGCCCGCGTTGTTGACCAGACAATCAACCGGGCCGAAGCGCTTCTCGATTTGTTCAAAGAGCGCAGCTGCCTCCGGCTGGCTGGAGAGATCGGCTGCAATGGCCAGGGCTTCTCCGCCGGCTGCAAGAATGCTTTCCACCACGCGGTTGGCGGCGTCAAGGCCGCAATGATAGTGAACGGCCACACGCCATCCGGCCACAGCCAGGGCCTGCGCCATGGCCGCGCCCAGTGTCCCCGATGCGCCGGTTACCAGCGCTGTTTTTTTGTCAGTCGCCATGGACAATTATTTGAACGGCTTGAAAACCATGATAATCATGCCCCAGCGGGAGTTGTAACGGGCGATGTTTCCGTCCAATGCATAGGAAACGGTGCCCTGGATCAGGGTTCCCATGGGACCGGCGGTGTTGAAGTTGGCCTCCACACCGTCGAACTTCTTAAAGTGGCTGGACTCGTCCAGGTTGCGCGCCCGCGCATAACTGTACATACCCTCGAACTTCATCAGATCCATCACGTTGAAGCCGTAGTGAACGTTGCTCATGGCGATGGCGTCAAAGGAATCCGTGCCGCCGGGAAGGCCGTGGATGCGCGGGCTGGAAAAGAAGGATGGGAAGTAACGGGAAAAACGATCCAACTGGTCTCCGCCAAAGTAGGCCAAGTCCCATCCGCCCTTGGTGAATTTGCGGATGTAGTAATCCTTGTTGAGGTCGGCGTCGTAGAGGGTGTAGGCGCTCTGAGGGCGCGCCGTAGAGGAGGAGTAGCCGAAGGCTCTCCAGTCGAAGCGCTGACCGCGGGTGCCATCGGCGGTAAAGATATAGCCCTTGTCGGTAAGTCGCACCTGAATGCCGGGCAGCAGCTTCACGCCATTGCGTGGCGGCTCGTAGGTATTGGCGGTGTCGCTGGTCCTGCGGAAGATGTCGTAGGCCAGATAGGTGTATGCGGTCGTGCTGAGGTGATGGGTGGCCTGCCACGTGGCGCGTCCTCCAATAGTCTGCTCCCAGGACCAAATCTCCTCGGCGGTGTTTTCTACGTTGCCGTTGTACACACGGTTTTCTCCGGGCAGCGCGGAGAGCGCCAGGTCCGCGCTCAATCGATACTTAGGTCCATGCTGCTTGGAGATATTGGTGGCCAGTATCGGTCCGGCAAAAAAGACGGAGAGCTGCGAGCCGGTGTGGCGAAAGTCGAAATCGGCCATGCTGATGCCGGCGATGGGAATGGGAAAATCGAAGGTTCCGCCGTACATGGCGCCGCCCACCAGGGAGACGATTCGCTTATCGCTGGCCTGCTGGAGCACACGTTCACCGTTTTTGATTTTCAGTTCCCGCAGTCCCTGGTCGGTCTCCTGATACATGGGCGCGTCGGTGCGACGCGCGGCCGCCAGATCCTCCGCATACCGCGGCGAATTGATGGAATAGTCGGAGAACTTTAATGTTCGCTGCAGTTGAAAATCACGTCCCGCGGCATTCAATGTCTGCTGCGCGGAGATAGAGTTAAGCAGATTGAACTTATTACCCTGACCGTCATCAATCAGGGTGAAGTTCTGCGTCTCGACGTTGACCACGATGTTGCTTTTTGCGCCGCGCTGGCTCAGCGTCTGCCGCACCTCGCGGAAGCTGACGCCGTCGATCCATATCTTGCCGCTGTAAAGCGTCTCATCTAGTGCCTTGGGTTCCACGCCCACCACATAGCACTGAACGCCTTCAATCTGTTCGATGCCCAGAAGCTTGTATGTGTAGCGCTCGTTCAGTGTCAGTTCCAGAGGCTGGGTCAAAACCTTTTCCGGCTCTAGTTGCGGCAGGGGAAACTCGTGCTTGTTGCTGAACTTCACGCCGTTGACGTAGAACTCTGTCTGAGCAAACTCCATCTTGCCGCCACGCTCGAAGAACTGCCTGTGGCGCATGGCGATGTCAAAGGCCTGGGCTACGTTGGTGCCCTCGAAGTGCAGATTCATAAAGCTGTAGGCTTGGTAGTTATCCAGACGCAGCTTCTGGGCCTCGCGATATTGCTGCCAGCGGGCAATAATCTCATTGATTCCGAGATCGACTCCCGCCTTGACCTCTACCTGGTTGTACACCGCTGTTTCTGTGCTGCTCTTCTTGTGAATGGAAATCAGCACAAATGGATTGCGGCAGTTGCAGGTTGCTGTCATCCCCGCGGCGCTTGACACAGGTTCGCTTGCCGGGATGCGCTCTCCAGTCTCCGCGTTGAACCATTGCATCTCGTACTGAGCTTTGGCGGTGCCGCGCAGAATCACCGTTCGGGGATGATCGGGAAGGCCATGAACTGGAGCCACCACCACCATGTCTCCCGATTGCCCGCTGCTGAACCAGCCGGCGTCGTCGCTGCTTGCCCCGTCCACAACAAGAGTGAAGGGAAGCGCCTTGGCATTCATGCGAAGAAGGCTGGCAGGGAGCGAAGTGGCCAGAAAGCTATTGGCTGCGCACAGTCGATTGGCGGCTGCGGTGTCCGGTGGCGTTGACCATGTCATCTCGACTGCTGTGCCTGAGGCCGCCAGTGCCGCAGACAGATACGATGCCGTCGAGGCAGGGCTGCTCTCCAGCTTGAGAATGATGGGCTTGTTGAGCGCATGGTCGGCAATCCAGGCGGCGTCCGAGCGCCATTCCTGCGCGTTGGTCGTGCCCAGCAGATCGGAGTACAGGGCAAGCCGCTTGACGGTGTCGCCATATTGGCTGATAAATCCAGCCGGGAAGACAAAGGCCAGCCGCAGTGCGGGGTTAGCCGACTTGGCAGCGACCGCCAGGCGCAGCAATGCAAAGACATAGGAATCGGGAGCCGTTCGCGGTGCGCCGGGTTCGATGATGACTCCGCGCACTTTGGGAGCGGAGAGCGGCGCCAGTTTCACAAAGTTGTCAACCTGCTCGGTAAGCTGCTTTTCGGTCTCTTTGCCGGTGATCGCATCAGGATCTACCGCGATATGCAGCCAGAGTTGCGCGTTCGCCGGCAGGTTCTGGACGGCCTGAGCCTGCTCCGCGAACTGACGGACAGAATCGCCCTCCGCGCCAAAGTGAAAGACGACCTTCGGCAGCACGATGGATAAGTCCTCATTGCAATTGTTTACCGCTTGAAGAATCGTGCCCAGGCTTTGACCGCCCTCCGGCGCGGGAATCGAGACGGCATCCCGAGGCAGGCCGGCTTGTGCTGTTGCCGTTGCCAGGGCGCAACAAGAGAAAAACAAAAGGGCGGCAATGCGCTGCAAGCCTGACCTTCTGGAGGCGGCATGCCATGCGGCAAAATGCGAGAATGTCATCATGATAGGGGACCACCGGCCCAAATTGCAGTTGAAAAATGCTGATTTGCTTTAATCGGCCGATACCGGATACACGCCAGCCTGCGCCGAGTAACCGGAATAGTCACCCAGCGGGAGTTTGCCGGTGATGCGAGTCAACTCTTCGCTCTCCCGCAGTCTGGCTCCTGCATTGTAACTGCAGAATGGAATCAGTTGCCCATCGGTGGCGACATACTGGATGATGCATCGCCTCAGTCGGCGCAGATTGTAACTGTGCGCATCCATAAAGTGCATACCCGCGACAAAGATGCCATTGAAGCCGCGTTGCGCCCATCCTTCCGATCGGCCCGCGTGCTTGTCTTCCCACGAGTCCAGACTTCGCAGCAGGCGCTGGAAGGTGAGCCCGGGAGGCGCCTTGCTCATATCAAGGCATTTAGACAACTGGCCAAACTGGCGGATCTTCGAGATCTGCCGCGCGATCAGTCCTTGCTCGGCGTAGGGTTTTATTTCCGCCATGCTGCGGAAAAAGCGGCCCAGATCAAAAAAACTGTTCAGGCAAAACGGCTTGTTGTTGTCGTCCACGTAGAAGAAGGTGCCGATGGAGCAATGCGCATCGCTCAGCGGAGGGTGCGTCTTTTCATTGCGAATCCGCTCGATGGCCCGGGCCAGCAGGGAGATGGAGTTAAGCGGAAACCAGTCGTCGGGAAAGCGCGTCAATCCAGTTTGCTCGCCGAAGCAGCGGGCCATGGCGGCCAGGTCGAATGGCTCGAAGCCGCCCTGCGCCATCGCGATGCGGCCCACATCAGCGGCCGGCTGGATGCTGATGCCGGTTACAAACTTGCTGTGTTCCAGGGCAAACTGAAAGATCGGCCCCAACTGGTCCACATTGACAGAACTCATGATGGTCGGCACCAGCACCAGCCGCATATTCGTCTGCTCAACGCTGCGCACCGCGGCGATCTTCTTGTCCAGCAGCCTCTGGCCGCGCATCTTGAGATAGACATCGTCATTCATGCCGTCGAACTGCAGATAGAGCGTGTGCAGACCCGACTCTTCGCAGAGTTTCGCATAGTCAGGATCAACAAACCGGCTGCCGTTGGTGGCTACCTGAAGATGGGTGAAACCAAGGTCGCGGGCGGTGCTGAGAATCTTTGGAAAATCGGGGTGCAGCGTCGGTTCGCCGCCAGAGAATTGGACGCTGCGGCAGGGCACGGGCCGGTTCAGCAGCGCCTTGAGCATCTTGACCACCACTTCCATCTCCAGAAAGTAGTGGCTGCCTTCGCCCTTGGCCTCGGCAAAGCACACCGGACACTTGAAATTGCAGCGATTGGTGATGTCGATCACCGCCAGGCAAGGCTCGTTCTGGCTTCCCGTCTCCGCGGCCGCGCAGATTGAGGAAGACGGTATTCCGGTCGCCGGAGTCTCCGGAAAGACCAGCCTGTTCCACTCTTCCAGCCGCAGGTACAACGCCGTGTCGGAAAAGATCAGATCTTCGCTGGGGGTATGGCAGGAGCACTCTGAGCGCTGGTATACCTTTCCCTCGCGATCGATGATTGTCGCAAGAGAGGGCTTGCCGCAGCGGGGACAAAGTGAAGAGACCGTGTCGATCACAGCGTCTCCAACCAAAGTGTTCAGCATAGCATCTTCCATCTCAAAGTCTATATTTTATTGTGAGTATACACTAAGGCTTGGTGTCTTGAGCCTGTTATTCACTTTTCAGCAAACTGCTCATAGAAAAGAATTTGCAAAAGAAACACTGTCACGGAAAAATCTCCGTAAGTTGTTGATTTTAAATGGTTTCATAAGGTGTTAACACAACCCTGACACACCTCTCCATTTTCCTGTCAGACCCGGTGCAACCATCTTGGATTGTGAATCTGGCATCCGTTCCTGTAGGAATGGGCACAGCCGACGCCATCTGTTGGCTGCATCGACTTTGCAGCCGTGCCCTTCGGATACAGATATTCCGAAAGATGCCACCCACATCAGCCGGTTGCGGCAATGCTCATTCCGAGCGTCTTGTGGTCCCGATCGCTGTCAAGACTCCGCCGACTCCCAACCAGGCTGCTCCCGTCCACTTCCATTCGACCGTCGTGCAAGTGCTGCTGCAGGATGAGTTGTCTCCATTCTTCAATCCATAGGCCAGCATGGCGCCACCGGCTACCATCACAGGAATACCTATGTATGTCATGATCTTTCCACCCTTGGTCCAATGACTGTGCTTGGCCGGCTGAGCCGATGGGTTTGATTGTCCGCCTGACATCGCGCTGAGGTCAGACAGGCTCGGTTGTACCGCCGCCGCGCGAGCCAGGGAGTTGAACGGTATCGGATCCTGGGCTATGCACGGCAGAGAAGTGAATAAAATTGCCATCACCAAAAGAATGGCCGAAAGACGTTGCATAAGGCTCTCCTTTTGAGGTTGATAGTTAACTGCTGGGGATAGATTCCGAACTTTATAGCAATTTCTTATGCCGTCTGTCAAGAACTTTGCGTGCGTGTGGAGGACGCTACCGCGCCGCGCACGGCCTGCCTTTCGTCTCCGATCAAGATCACTGCCGGAATGACCCACAAGCCGCCGGCCAGGGTAAGAGCAACACCCAGGGATGTGACCAGCCCCATCTCGGCCAGTGGCGGAAAGGTTGCGGCGAGCAACGCGCCAAAACCGATGATAGTGGTCAGGTTGGACTGAATCAGCGCGGCGCCGGAGGCTTTGGCGACATCGAGAATGTTGTTGGGCTTTTTTTCCAGATAGCGGCGCACCAGGTGAATCCCATTGTCGATGCCGATGCCGATAATGAGCGGGATCGCCGTAACCGCCATGAAGCTGAAGGCGTGTCCTGCGAGTTGCAACAGCCCGAAGGTCACCACGATGGCAAAGACGATCGGCATCAGCACCAGCAAAGTTATGCGCAGATTGCGAAAGGTGAGATAGACGATCAACAGGATGGCGGCAGCGGTCAACAGCAAGGCTCTCCGGCTGTCGAGCAGCACCTGGCTCTGTATGTCGCGATTGATTTTATCGAACGAAAACTCAACGAAAGGTCCGTACCGCCCGCGCCAGGAGTCGAGTACCGCGTCGGGAATCGCCGCATGTGCATTAACGCCGGTAGTGTAGTAAGCGATGGCGGCGACGTAGTTGCCGTCCTTGGTCTTGCGCAGACTGTTGTCGAGCATGCCTGCCGGCAGGTAAGGCCCGGCGGATTCCAGGGTAATCGGCTCCGCGTCTTTTCCCAGCTTGCGCAGTTGCGCCAGGTATGGTTGGTATGGCTCTATGCGCAGGCCGTTTTCGCGCAGCGCGTCCTCCAGAGCGCGGGCCGAGGCATTCATATCGACGTGCGACAGCGCGGCAGACCGCTGCTTCTGTGCCTGGATGGAGGGAAGCAATTGTGTGGGAGAAAAGACGGATTTGAGTACGCCGCTTTGCCGATAGGATTCCAGGCCGGCAGACAGATTCTCGCTGCGGCGCAGTACCTCCTGCTCGCCGCCGGCAATCAGCAGCAGCGTGGGGCTGCCTTCGATGCCAAACTTTGCCGAGAGCAGGTTCTGCGCGGCAACAGCCGGGCTGTCGGCATCGCCTATTACGGCAAAGCTCCCGCCCATCTTGATGGTGGGCAATAAAATTGCAGAGATCACGAAGAGACCGGTGGCAACCGCTACCACCCAACGGGCGTGCCGGCCCACAAAGTTGAGCGAACCGCGCGCCAGGGCAGGAAGAAAACGGAAGGTAATGCCCGCGGGTGCAAATGGCCGGATGTGACGGTTCCACAACTGCATCAGAGCGGGCACGGTCAGCAGTGTGTGAAGCATCATCATGAACATGCCGACGGTGAGGATGAAGCCAAACTCCGCCAGCGCCTTGAAGCTGGAGGTGGCCAGCGCGGCCGTGGCTGAGGCCGCGGTCAGAATGCAGAGCACGATGCTCAGTCCGGTGGTTTCAAAGGTGCGCAACATGGCCGCGTTAAAGCTGCCGCCTTTGCCCCACTCCTGCGGCGAACGGTTGAAAAAATGCACCACCTGGTCGTCGCCCAGGCCCGCGAGAATGGCGATAAACGACAGGCTGATCAGGTTCACTTCGCCGGGATAGTAACTCGCGATGCCCGTGGTCCACAGAATGCCCAGGCTGGTGGGTAGCAGCGATAAGAGCAACAACGGAACGCTGGGATAGACCACAAGGCACAACAGCAGGCTGCCAACAATCGCCACCAGCGAAACGCGGCGGATATTCCTCTCGATAAATTTGTGGTCCTGTTCCGCGTACACATAGGCGCCGGCTGGAATAGCGCTCACTCCGGCGCTGCGCAGTTCAGGGTCGGCCTCGATGCTCTGGATATGCGAGTGCGTCCATTGCATGATCTGCTCGGCATATTTGTAATCCACCGCCGACTCGCGCGGCTCGGCGATAATCAGCAGGGCCTTGTGATCCCGGCTGAAGAAACGGTTTCCCGAGCCCCAGGAGAGATCGAAACTGGAGAACTGTGAGAAGCCCTCGCCATTACCCGCGGTCACGCTCATCAGGCCCAGTGGATCGGCGATAAAGTAATCCGCGCCCAGGGTGGAAAACGGCGTGACCAGTTCGGTGGCGGACTGGCGCACATTTTGATGTATCCGCCTGGGATCCAGCCGCTGCTCCAGCGCTTCCTGTTGATCAGGCAAAGCGTAGGAGGGAAAGTGCCAGGTAAAGAGCCGCACCAGGTTGATCAGTTCCTCTTCCCGCAGGCCGCAGCGCGCCTGCTTGAAGAGACCGCTGGCACTCATCTCGGCGGTGAGCCGGTCGGCCATCGCTTCCATCGCTTCGCTGCTGTCCGCTTCGCCTTCCTGAGCCTGGACCAGCACAAAGAGTTGGTTGCCGTAGCCCAGTTCCTTGCCGATCTGGCTGGCGGCCTGCCATTGCGGATCGTGACTGCCGAACATATCAGTCAGCTCGGTTCCAGTGCGCAGGTTGTGGATGTTGGCATAGAGAAACAGGGTCAGGGCAAATGCAACTCCTGCTACCCATCCCGGGTGGTTGATGACCAGCCCTCCCAGACCGCGCATGAAACGGACCATCATGAAGAGCTCTCCGCTGCCGGACGGCGTGCAAGAAAAAGAATGTGAGCCAGGGGAAGACGGTTGCGGAAGCGGCGCGAATCTACTTCCATGCCCGCTTCACGCAGCGCACTCTCATACTGTGCGGCTTCAAGGATCATGGGGCTGGCGCCTACACGCTCGGCGGAAAACAGCAGCCGGTCCAGGCCCAGGGTAAGAGTACTGCGTAGCCCGCGTTTGCGGTCATGCACCCTGAAGATCAGCCGGCCACCGGGTTCGAGCGCGGCGCAACAGCGCTTCAACAACCTCATCTGCTCCTCGGCGGGCAGATATTGCAGCACGTCCATAATGAGAATCAGGCCTGCCCTGGGCAACGCGAAATCACGCACATCCTGCACGCTCACTTCTGCGTCCAAAGCGTGCAACGCTTGTTGGGCTACAGTGATTCGGTGAGCGTTCAAGTCACAGCCCACCAGACGCCGGCCACTGTCACGGAAGGCCGCAAAGCACAGCGCCATGCCGTAGCCGCAGCCCAGATCCACCACCGTTCCCGATCCCAGGTCCTCGGCGGCCAGCAGGGAAAAAATCCGGTCCAGTCGCATCTTCCAGCGCACAAAGCCGCGATCATAGTGCGCGCTCCCGGCATAGGTCCGGTTGACGAAACGGATGTGCTCGCGCAGGCTGCGCTGCGAGGGCGCAATCCAATACACCAGGGACGCGGTAACCATGGCCGCCGCTCCGCCCGCCAGCAGACCCAGCACCACGCTGCCCAGCACCCACGAGAAGAGCTGCTCCTTTAATTGAGCACCAGAAACTGCGATCAAAAGACGCCAGGGCTGAAACGATCCATGGCGCAGAAAGTTGCCTAACTCTATCGAGGAAACTACGGTCGGCGCCAGCAGCAGCGGATTGTTGATGAAGGTGGCAGCCAGGGTTAAGGGCTTGTTCAGCCGCAACAGCAGCGCCACGCCCACTCCCGCCAGGGTTTGCAGCCCATAGATCGGCACAATGCCAATAAAGATTCCCCAAAACATGGCAGCCGCCGCTGAAGCAGGGTCCAGCCCCTCGGTCAGCAGAGTTGCCATGAACTTGCGAATATGAGCGTTCAATCCTTGGATCACCGCTTGGCCTTTCCTGAGAATGCTGGTTACCGTCCGGATACAACCGACAACTCGCCGCTCGCCACCTTTTCGCCCAGCAGGCTGACCGTGCCTTCGATGCAAGCCATGGTTCCGGCCTGGGTCAGCTTTGTAGTTTCAATGCGCAATGCCGTGCCGGGCGCCACCGGCTTGAAAAACTTGAAGCGATTGACCGCGGCAAGCAGCGCCGTTCCCATGGTCTCGGCGGGAGTTGCTGATCCCATCATCACCGCCGCTGTCTGTGCCACTGCCTCGATAATCAACACGCCAGGCAAAATGGGCCGACCCGGAAAATGCCCGGCAAAGATGGGGTTCCCCGCATCGACTGTGAGCCACGCCACGCAACGCACGCCCGGCTCCAGTTCCTCCACCCGGTCAATCCATAAAAATGGGGCGCGATGGGGGATAATTTTCTCGATTTCTTCTCGCTCGATCACTTTGGCTTGTACACCTCGAAGGTTTCTGCGGGCAGCCTCGCATTCAGCGTGGTGTAGTCGATGAGGAAGACGCTGTTAACTCCGCTCTTGCCATCCACCTCCAGCGACCGCGGCAGAAAGTCGCGCTTATCGAGCTTCACCACCAGATAATTGATGCGCCGGCGAAAGGACTCGCTACGGGGGACAAACTTCATCTCATACTCCCGGCCGTTCTCCTCCGCGGTAATGGTGAAGTTCTTCTTCAATCTCTCGATTGAGTTCTCGCGGCTGAAGGAGGACTGGGCGCGGCGGACGTCGCTGCCGATCTCCAGCACATCGGTATTTCCGTTCCCATCGGTCACGTTGAGATAGTCGGTGTTAAAGCGGATGCGCAGAGCGTTGGGCGCTGAATACTCCAGCGAGAAGCGCGTCATGCCCTCGGCGCAGAACTTGCCGCGCAGAACCATGGGCTTGACTATCAGCCTGGAGGTGCGGGTTTCCACCACTCTTCCGCAGCCAGTTGTGAACGTGCTCTGCGCCTGCTGCACGCCGTTCCAGATGCGCGTCAGCAGGTCGCCGGATTGCGCTGGTAACTGTAGCGGCAGCATCTGAAGCAATGTAAGGCAGCAGGCTAAGCGGCGCAGACTCATCTCAGGCTCCCAGAAAGCGATACGCGAGCGACCACAGGCAGATGCGCGCCGTATCGCGCACCAGCTTCATCTTGGACCGCGCCTGACCGTTGTCGTAAACCGTGTGAATGGGAGCGTGGGCGATAGTGCACCCGGCGCGGCCCATCTTGATAAGCGCCTCCATCTCGAATTCATAGCGTTGACTGCGCAGTTTGATGCGGCAAAGACTGTCAAGACGAAAGAGCCTGAAACCGCTTTGACTGTCATTGATCTTGCGGCCTGCCAGCGCTGAGGCCCAACGGCTGCCTATGGTGTTCGAGTAATAGCGGGCGCGCGGCATCAGGGCACGGTCGAAGGAGCGGGTTCCAATGATCAGATCTGCTTCCGTCTCCCGGGCTGCCTGCAGCAGAACAGGGATATCCTGTGGCAGATGCTGGCCGTCGCCGTCCAGCGTGATGGCGTGGGTATAGTTCTGCGCGCAGGCATGGGTGAAGCCGCGGCGCAAAGCGGCGGCCTTGCCGCAGTTCGAAGGCGATTCAATGCAGAACGCCCCGGCATTCCGGGCCAATTCCGCCGTGCCGTCGCTCGATCCGTCATCGATGACGATGACCGATTCGACGTGCTTTCTGGCGCCTTCGACCACATGGGCAATGTGGGAGGCCTCATTGAATGCGGGAATAATTGCGCATATCTTCATAATTTGGTATAGATGCCGGCAGATTCGCGGGAGCCGGCCAGTACGAACTCGAAGCCGCGTTCCTTCAACTCGTCAATCACCCCAGGCAATGCCTCGAACAGAACATGTGCTCCCTTCGGCAGATGGTCATGCATCAGGATAATGTCACGGCTGGCCACTTGATTCAAAATGCGGCGCGCGAGAAAACCGGAATTTTCGATCATCGTATCACAGCTTCGGATGCGCCACGAGACATACTCCACACCCGCTCTCTCCAGCGCAAAGCGCAGCAAGGGATGACGCAAGCCGACCGGGGAACGAAAATAGCGCGTCCTGACCCCGCAGATGCGTTCAATGCACTCGTTGCTGCGCTCGATCTCAGATCGCAGGCGTTGCGGAGTGAGAAAGCAGAATAACATCCGATGCGACCAGGTATGGTTGGCGATCAGGTGCCCTTCATCCCAGGCCCGGCGCACGATCTCCGGATGCTGCTCGGCGCGCTGGCCTACAACGAAGAAAGTGGCTTTCACACCCTTTTCACGCAACAAGTCGAGCAGCCGGGGCGTATCCACTGGGTCGGGGCCATCGTCGAAGGTCAGCGCCACGCAGCCATTCCCTTCCACTTGCGAACGGTTGGCAACCAGCCAGGTATTACGTGGATGAAATAGCACGTAAAGCATCACCCCGGTGCCCAGCGCATAGAGAACGATTGCAAGAAGAAAATGCGATAAAGAAAATGGATAAAGCAGCGCCAGCGACGCATTGGTCGCAAAAAACAAGAGAAAAAAAAGCGCTGACCGCGCCATATCGATCCTTCCGGTACTCGAAACCAACCAGCCCAATCGCGATTTTATTTTAACATCGACTCCAAGCCGCAAGGAACCCGCGATGGGCGGCTTGCCGGCAAGGGCTGGGACACCTGTTTCATGAGAAAGCGCTTTACGGCACAATGGAAGGCGCTCTAAGATGACAGCAAGCCCGTTAAATCGCTTTGATTTGTCTCCCTCCGGAGAAGGTAGAGTCGATTCATTTTGAGAGTTCTGCTGATCAAGCCGCGTCATCTGGCTGAGTACAGCATTCCCGAGGTAGTGGAATAGGACTTGTGATGGATTTCCGCTGGTGGAGTGAAGCACACGCAACCCTGTGGCGGATCGCCGATAGCACGGAACTGCTGGAGGTGCGTCACAGGGCGCGGCAGACAGTGCGCGAGACGATAGCGCCGCTGCTTGCGCAGGTGCGTACTGGCTGCGAATGGACGAAAGAGAAAGCATGTGTACTCCGCTTGCTGGATGCTCAGGGGCTGACCGGGATTCTGAACTCCGCTCATCACGGATTCACCCTGCCGCTGGCGCTGGCGGTTTGGGAACTGGCCAGTGTGGACGCCGGCGTTGCTACCTGTAGTCTTTCGGGAAGCCTGGCGCAGATGCCCATTCGCGACTTTGGAACAGAGCCGCAGCGCGATCGTTATTTGGGGCGAGATGGTCTGCGCCACGGAGCGCTTTGCCTCACCGAGCCTCTGCCTGGCGCGGGCGCGGAAGCAATTTCGCTTTCCGGCCGCATGTGCCTGGCCGGCGCGAATGGGAACGGCGAGCCTCTGCTGGAGATTCACAAGCGCGGACGCTTCATCAGCCACATGGACTTTGCGGAGTTTGTGGTGGCAGCCGTCGACGGAGACGGCACGGGCGTGCGCGGCAGCGCTCTGGTGATTCTCGAACCGGGAGACGCGGGCGAGTTCGAGCGCGGCTCTCCAGTCCGCAAGCTGGGACACCGCCTGGCTTCTACCACCAATCCGGTCTTTTGCCTCACCGTGCCGGCCTCGCGTATCGTCGGTGGCTACACGATGGAACAGGGAGCGCTCGTTCCGCGCTTCAGCCATCGCGCCCTGCTGGCGCCGGCCATGCGCAGGATGCGTGCCCTGCTCGGCCTGATGACCGCTGCCAAAGCGCTCTCCACCGTGCAGGAGTGGTTCACACTAACAGGACAAAAGAGCCAGGAAGCGGAGTTCCTGCTTGACATGGCTGATCTATGGGCCACGGGCGAGGCCGCGGCTTCGTTGGGGTTTTTCGCTGCGCGTCTCTGCGATGAACTCGATTGCGCGGAGGATCCTTCCAGCGCCGATGCCATGCTGGCCGCTCTCTTCTCTCCTGCGGCAAAGCTCTTCAGCAGCAGCCGCGTCGCGGAGTATCTGCGGCAAGTGGCCGCTTGGGGTGAGTACGGCGCACAGTCCGCCATCGATCTAAACGCCCTGCTGGTCGATGCGCAGATTGAGGATATGTACATGGGGCCCGCGGCGCTGCAACGCCGCATGGTTTCAGCCGCCATGACCGATGCCCGCTTCCTCGCTGACTTCCAGCAGTGGACCGGGGAGATGGATGTGCTGGCGGAACGTCTTCCACATGCGGGCATGCGCAGTCTTGTCCAGGGAATGCGGCTTTGGCATTGGACCCTGGAGCGGCTGCGGCAGCAAGCCGATGCGCGCGGCGCCCGTCTCTATTGCGACGCACGCCAGGGCGTGACCTTCGCCATGGCCGATGCGCTTTGCGGATTGCTGGCCGCGCGTTCGTTGGCTTTGGATGTTCTTGAAATGCAGAGGGGTAGTCACCCGCCAGACAGCAAGCGCGCTTCCATCTTCCTCGATCTGAGCATCCTTGCGGCAGGCCGCGCCGTGTTGCGAACAGCGCAAACCTGCGTGGAACTGCTCTGCGGCTACGCCGAGCGATTTCCCGTCTCCGGCGCCGAACGAAAAGCCCTTGCGGAACTGCGGATAAAACTCTGTGTCAGTCTGCGCGGCACAATGGATGCGCGCGAACGAATCGCGGAATTTATGCGCGGAGCGCTGGTCTGCAAATCCTGACACTCTGTGCCCCATCCATTCCGCTGTTTTCTGCGGAATGGGTGGGAATCCTCAGCGGATCAAACCCAGCGCCGAGGTCGCGCTCAGAAATCCACGCGAGATGAATCCTACCGGGTCCAGGAGTACCGTTCTTCCTCTCAATAAATCACCAACCGGCTGGCCGCGGAAGTGGCCGACGCTTCTGTAATGGGCGATGAAATAAAGCACGCGCAGAAAGATTTTCCAGTTCATGGGCGCAAAATACGTGGGCAGCACCAGCGACACCACGCGGCCCTCCTTGACCTCCTCGGCAAATTCCTGAAATGTTGCTGCCTGCGTCAGCGAGAGCACCGAACTGGCCAGCAGCAGATGGCTGTCGCCGCCGCCTACCACCGGCTTGCCCGCGTGCCTGGCCAACTCCAGTACCCGGTCGTTCTCTTCCCGGCTGCGCATGCCGTTATATTCCAGGGCATGAATCGCCCATCCGTAGCGGTTCAGCAGCGCCTCGGCGGGTATCTTGCGGCCGGGGTCTTTGCCCCAGGGAACCAGCGGATGATTGAACACCACCAGAGAGCCGCTCGCGCGCAGCATCTCAAACAGGTCGTCCAAACGGCGCTCCCTGGCGGCCATCTGCAATCCGGCATGAAGCTGCTCAATCCCCTCAGCGGGCATTCCAGTAACTCCCAGGTGGAAGAGATAATCGTCAAAGTAGACGGAAATCTCCTCGCCCAGCGGGTTGCGATGCGCTTCTTCCGGGTGCGCGCGCAGCAACTCGATGCTTCCCGTCACTTCGTCGTGGTCGGTAATCCCCAGGTGGACGCCCGTAAAGCCCAGCGTAGCGGCGCTGGCGGATTCGGTGAGGAACACATCCTCGACCGTCAGTGGAGAGCGGTAGGAAATGTCGGCATAGTTCAGATCCGCGACTTCCGCCAGCCCGAAGGCCGCCTGCAGCAGGCCGCGAAAGGGCCGCATGAAGCGCAGCTTGACCACCTGGTTGAGAAAGCCCATGCTCTCAATGGAGTGGCTGGAGTGGTTGTGCGGCGAGACCGCGCAGTTATACTCCCGCGCCGGATGCGGACAGCGGCGGTAGGTATAATTCTCGATGGCCCAGCAATCTGCCGGCATGGCGCTGTTTCACTCCGCTTCCTTGCTCGTACAGCACGACGAACATAAGGGTGCATTACACTTGATAGACAGGCAGAAGCTCGTCCTCGCAAGCGCACTGTATACGGATTCTTTCATAGTTGAGAGGTTCTGCGTCCATGGGACTCGGTCACAACTTCGCCGGTTCGGCCCAACCTTCGCTGGATGGGCCTGCTCTCCGTCTCCCCGCGGAGCCGGAGCGGCTGGTCGAGGCCTCTGCCTTGCACCGCAAGACCGGCCATTATCACCGTCCCCCGGAACGGCCCTTCACCGCCGAAGAGAGGAACCAGGTGACGGTCCTCTTCGGCGGCTTTACCTGGAAGCATGAGCGCTTCATCGAGGCCATTCTGCGCGCCAGCGGTTATCGCTGCCAGATGTTGCCCACTCCCGATGTGGAAGCCTTCACTTTTGGCCGGGAATTCGGCAACAACGGACAGTGCAATCCCACCTACTTTACGATAGGCAACCTTATCAAGTACCTGCGTTCGCTGGAAGATCAGGGCTTTTCACGTCACGAGATCGAGGAGAAGTACATCTTTTTCACCGCCGGTTCCTGCGGACCATGCCGCTTCGGCATGTATGAGTCGGAGTATCGGCTGGCGCTGCAGAATGCCGGCTATGAGCGATTCCGCATCGTGCTCTACCAGGCCGAACAAGCCATCAAAGCCGCAGCCGACAATCCCGGCCTCAAGTTCACGCTGGACTTCAACCTGGGCGCGCTCAACATGCTCAACCTGGGCGATGTCCTCAACGACCTCAGTTATCGCATCCGCCCCTTTGAAGCCGTTCCGGGCAGCACGGACAGGGCTATCGAAGAGGTAGTCGATCAGTTGAGCCATTTTCTGGAGACCCGCCGTCGATTTGAGATTGTGGAACGCGCGCCGCGCTGGCTGGCAGCGCTGTTGCGGCGCACACCAAAGCTGCAAGGCTTTCTCAACGCCACGGGTAAGATTCTCGATCATCTCTACAGCGCGGAGTTTATTGGCCAGATGCAGCAGGCGCGCCGCCGCCTGGGTGAAGTCGAGGTCGATCACACTCGCGTCAAGCCCGTGGTCAAGATCGTCGGCGAGTTTTGGGCGCAGCTCACCGAGGGCGATGGCAACTTCAATATGTTCAGCTTCCTCGAAAGCGAAGGCGCGCAGGTGCATGTGGATTCGATTGGCGGCTGGATCAGCTATCTTTTGCGCCAGGCCCGCATCGGCATGGAAGCCAGGAAAGGCCTTGACGATCCCTACCCTGAAGCCCGCTGGTGGGAGCTTGATAAACGTCTGGCCAACGCGTGGAAGTATCGCCGTAAGTGGTCGCTGTTGCGCCTCAGCGAAGTGCTGTGGAGCTATCTGTATGCGCGCACCGCGCGCCACCTGGGCGGCATTACGCCCAGCCTGCTTTCACAGCGCGAGTTGGCGCGTCTGGCCCACCCCTTCTATCACTCCCAGGCGCGCGGCGGCGAGGGGCATCTCGAGGTGGGCAAGAACGTCTACTACACCACGCGCGGGCTCTGTCACATGGTGCTCGCGCTCAAGCCCTTCGGCTGCATGCCTTCCTCGCAATCCGATGGCGTGCAGTCGGCCGTGGTCAATCGCTTTCCGGAGATGATCTTCCTGCCGGTTGAAACCTCGGGCGAGGGCGAGATCAACGCCCATAGCCGCGTGCAGATGGCCTTGGGCGAAGCCCGCGTCAAGGCGCGCGCGGAGTTCGATGCGGCGCTCGCTTCCACCGGAAATTCGCTCGTGGAAATCCGCAACTATGCCGCCCAACATCCATCGCTGCGCAATCCGTTTTATCCGATTCCGCGCCGCCCGGGCATCGCCGGAACGGCTGCCAAATTCGTCTTGCATGTCGGCGATCTGATGGATGGCCGCGCTGCGCTGGCCCGGCTGCCCGGAGAGCAATGAGGGACGATGCCCAATAACATTCCCCCATGCAGTGTTCTACCCGGCGGAACTCGCTTCCTTGTTGGAGTGGATGTCGGTTCCACCACGGTCAAGGCGGTGGTGGTCGCGGCCGATGGTGGGCGCATTCTCTGGCGCGACTATCGCCGCCACGACACGCGCCAGCCCGAGATGCTGCGCGATTTTCTGCGGCGCATGGAGAGTGAAGCCGGAATTGCACCAGGCAACTGCCGCATCTTCATCACCGGCTCCGGCGGCCATGCGCTCGCTGCGCCAATTGGTGCGCGCTTCGTGCAGGAGGTCAACGCCGTCGCACTGGCCGTAGAGAAGTTGCACCCCCAGGCGCAGTCGGTCATCGAGCTCGGCGGCCAGGACGCCAAGATCATCGTCTTCAAGACGGAGTTAGGCAGCGGACGGCGCAGGAAGATCGCTTCGATGAACGACAAGTGCGCGGGTGGCACCGGCGCGGTCATCGACAAGATTCAGGCCAAGCTGAAGATTCCCGCGGATCAAATGCCGCATCTGCCCTATCGCGGCGTGCGTATCCATCCGGTCGCGGGCAAGTGCGGCGTCTTTGCCGAAACTGACATCAATGGCTTGCAGAAGCTGGGACTTCCGCCCGCAGAGTTGATGGCTTCGCTCTTTGACGCCATTGTGCTGCAAAACCTCACCGTGCTGACCCGCGGTCATACGCTTCTGCCCCATGTTTTGCTGCTGGGCGGGCCCAATGCCTTTCTGCAAGGAATGCGCGAGGCCTGGCAGCACAACATTCCCCTGCTCTGGAAGGAGCGGGGTGTCGAACCTCCTCCCGGTCAGGCGGTGGAGGATTTGATTCTGAGCCCTCCGGATGCTCTGTATTTTGCGGCGCTGGGCGCGGTTGAATTCGGAATCGGTGAATCGGAAGAAAGCGGCCGCTACCTGGGATGCGCGGAGCTTGAGCGACATCTGGATGACGCACGGCAGCAGCAGAGATTCGCTCGTAGGCCAGGATTATGCGCTTCACCGGAGGAGTTGCAGGCCTTCAAAGACCGCTATCAGCCCGCGCAATTCATTCCGGCAACATTTCAGCGCGGCGAACAGGTCGAAGCCTTCATTGGTCTCGACGGCGGTTCAACCTCCACCAAGGCTGTGCTCCTGTCGCCCAGCGGCGAAGTGCTGGCCAAGGCCTATCGACTCTCCGAGGGCAATCCAATCGCCGACACTATTGAAGTGCTGGGCGATCTGCGCCGGCAGGTGGTAGAGCTCTCCGGCGCAAACTTGCGGATTCTTGGCGTGGGAACAACGGGCTACGCCAAGGATATTCTGCGCCAGGTGCTCAGCGCCGACGTTGCCTTGGTCGAAACCGTGGCTCACACCGAATCGGCATTGCGCTATTTTCCCGACCCGCAGGTCATCGTCGATGTCGGCGGCCAGGACATCAAGCTCATCCTTTTGCGCCAGGGTCGCGTCCGGGATTTCCGGCTCAACGCGCAATGCTCGGCCGGAAATGGCTATTTTCTCCAATCTACCGCGGAGGGCTTCGGCATTCCGGTCGAGCGTTACGCGGAGACCGCCTTTGCTGCCCAGACGATGCCGGCCTTCGGTTATGGCTGCGCCGTCTTCCTGCAATCGGATATCGTCAACTTCCAGCGTCAGGGCTGGAGGGTTGAGGAGATTCTGGCCGGGTTAGCCACGGTGCTTCCGCGTAATGTCTTTCTGCATGTGGCCAAGGCCCCCAACCTCACCGCGCTGGGCTCGCGCTTCGTCCTGCAAGGAGGCACGCAGAACAATCTGGCCGCGGTCAAGGCGCAGGTTGACTTCCTGCGCGCCGGTTTTCGCTCCACCGGCATCGAGCCGGAGATTGTGGTTCACCCTCACTGCGGCGAAGCCGGCGCCATCGGCGCTGGCCTTGAAGCCATGCGCCTGGGTCGCCAGGGGCGCGCCACATCTTTCATCGGCCTGGACGCAGTCAGCCGCATTCGCTACTCCTCCACTTGTAATGAAGTAACCCGCTGCCGCTTTTGCAAGAACGCATGTCTGCGCACCTTTCTTGACGTGCAGATTGCCGGCGCGGATGGCCGCGTTGCCAGTCGCGAAAGCGATTCGGTCGCCACGCCAGCCGGAAGCCGGCGCATCATTCTTGCCGGTTGCGAAAAAGGCGTGGTGGACGACGTTCAATCCATGCGCGGCATTCAGGCCCATCAGGATGCAACCAGGGCCGCCAATCCCAACTTGGTGGAGATAGCCGCACGTGAAGTCTGGCGCTCGCGCCATCCGGAGAGCGTTGCCGATCCGCTCCCTGCGCGCGCCTGGAGCGCCGCGGCGCGCCGCCGGATTGCGATTGCCGAACGGCGTCCGCTCATGCGCATCGGTATTCCTCGCGTCCTCAGCATGTATGCCTATGCGCCGCTCTTCAGTTCCTATCTGGAAAGCCTCGGTGTGCGCGCGGAAAACATCGTTTACTCGGATGTCACCACCGGCGAGATGTACCGTTCCGGCTCCAGCCGGGGTTCGATCGATCCCTGTTTCCCCTCGAAGATCGCCATCGCCCACTTTCATAATCTGCTCTTTAAGCAGCACGGACGCCAGCCGCTCGACGCCATCTTCTTCCCCATGTTTGATGTGCTGGCCTCGCCGCTGGTCAATACCAGGGCCAACAACGGCTGCCCTACGGCCTCGGTGACGCCGGAAACCGTCGAAGCTGCCTTTACCAAAGAAACTGACCTTATCGCCGAGCGCGGCATCCAGTACATCCATCCGCTGGTCAACCTCTCGCATCGCAAACTCTTTGCGCGCCAGATGTATCAAGCCTGGGAGCCGGTTTTAGGTCTCGGCAAAGAAGAAAACGATCGCGCTGTTGAAATAGGTTTCAGAGAACAAGCGCGCTATGAATCAGGCATTCGCCGCCAGGCTCGCGAAGTCCTCAACCAACTCGAGGCGGAAGACCGGCTGGGGATCGTAATGCTGGGGCGGCCCTATCATCACGATCCCGGCATCAATCACGAGATCATGGCGCAGTTTCAGTTGCTGGGTTACCCCGTCTTTTCCCAGAGCACCCTGCCCATGGATGAGGACCTGCTGGAGCGGCTCTTTGGCGAGGAGATTCGCGCCGGCGTAATCAGTCACGCGCTGGAGATCTCCGACGTATGGAAGACCGCTTTTTCCGCCAGTTCCAACCACAAGCTCTGGGCCGCCAAGTTCACGGCCCGCCATCCTAACCTCGTAGCGGTCGAGTTCTCCAGCTTCAAGTGCGGCCATGACGCCCCCATCTACAGCGCCATCGAGCAAATCATCGAGCGTTCCGGGACGCCCTTCTTTTCCTTCAAAGATATGGATGAGAACCGTCCTGCCCATTCCATCCGGCTGCGCGTCGAAACCATCGACTATTTCTTGAAGCGCTATCAGGAAAACCGTTTGCACGACGGAGGCGCAATGTTGGTTAGCCCCGCGCTTTAGCGTGGGGAAAGCCTTGCCGCCGTATCTGCACGAGCAACTCAATTAAGCCGGCACTTCTATTTCCAGTGTTTCTGTATAAAGGCGTCCACCTCGGGCAGGCCGCCTTGGAGGATGAGGTAGCCATTGTGCGGTTCGCGGCGCGTGATCTCGTGGTTGATGGGGGTGGCCATCAACTCGCGAATCCGCTGGGGATCGTCGGTCTGGCCCAGCACCCAGGCCAGCTTCATGTACGCCGTCTCGGGGAGCATGTTATCGAGCGGGATAATGCCCAGCTCGAGCAAGTCGCGGCCGGTATCGTAGACGTACATCTGCGCGTATCCCCAGAGGGTCTGCACGGTCATCACGACGGTCATGCCTTTCTGGATCGCTCGCTTCAGGGCCGGGTAGATGGGTTTGTTCACGTGACCCAGGCCGGTCCCCGCGATCACCATTCCGCGATATCCCATATCCGAGAGTCCGTCGATGATGTCGGAGTTGAAGTTGGGATAGTAGTACTGGATCGTGGTCTTCTCTTCGAAAACAGGAGTGATGATCGGCACGCGGCTTTTGTCGCGCTTGAGGGTTTCGTCGGAGATGTAGCGGAAGTGGCTGCCATCCTTGTTGGGATAGCGGCTGACAGTGGCCAGCGGCGTCGCTCCCACGGTACGGAAGGTGCTCCGGTAACTGGAGTGCATCTTGCGGCAGCGCGTTCCCCGGTGCAACAGATCGTAGTTGTCCGAGGTGGGTCCGAACATGCACAGCATCACCTCGGCGATATCGCACTCGGCAGCGGTGCGCACGGCATTCATCAGGTTCAGCGCCGCGTCCGACGAGGGCCGGTCGGAGGAGCGCTGGCTGCCCACCAGAACGATGGGCACGGGAGAGTTCTGCACCATGAAGCTGAGAATGGCGCCGGTGTGGCTCATCGTGTCGGTGCCGTGACCGATCACGATACCGTCAGTTCCCCTGGCGATCTCCTCGCCAATTGAGATGGCCAGCGCCTTGTACTGTTCCGGTCCCATGTTTTCCGAGAAAACGCCGAAAAGCTTTTTTGTGGTGAGGTTGGCGATGTCCGCCAGTTCGGGAACAGCGCCGTACAACTCGCCCGGCGTAAAGGCCGGAATCACGGCTCCTGTACGATAGTCGAGCCGTGAGGCGATGGTGCCGCCGGTGCCAAGCAGCGTGACATTCTTCTTTTTCAGGTCAAAGGGAAAGTCCTTCTCGGGGATCTTGTAGACGGCCTTGCGGTATCCAATCTCCTTCGCTGAAACGATGCGGTCAGCGGCGATGCCCACGTTGTACCCGTTGAAGAGCTTGATGACCAGGTGCAGCGCGTCGAAGGTCTCGCTGCGGGGCAGAATGACACCGACGAACTTGGAGCCGGCATCGTTGACAACCTCAACCTCGCTCCAAACGCCGATCTGATATTTGTCCAGAAGGTCGCGGACGGGACTGCGGTAACCCTGCAGGCGATCGGTACGCTCGCTGATGGGAATCGTCATTACACCACCTCCGGATTCAGCTTCTCGCGAATGTAAGCGGCCACCTCGACGGCCGGAGCCTTGCCGTTCAGCATGTTGACCGCCTTGCCGGTCAAAAAGCGCACCCGCTTTCCGCGGTTGTCGCCGTGGCCGCTCAGGTAGCCGTCCATGTTCAGTTTGCTGACTGCGCTCTGCCATTGCTCGCGATTCTGGATTGCGATGCCCAGCGAGGCGCAGGCCGCATCGATATCCAGCCGGTCCGCGGCCATCCGCTGGGCAACAGAAGGCACGGCCTCGCGCGGGATGCGGCCGTCCGTGAAGCGGTCGAAGATCTGCACCCACTCGGCGGTGCCCAGCCGCTGGATGGGAATGCCCGCGCGCTTGAGTGCCTTGAAGCGCTGGCCGATGGTGATGGCGGCGAAGAGACCGTCGACTCCGGTCTGCTTCACGGCGGCATCCACAATGTCGGCTCCGCCGCGGCGAATCAGGTAGAAGGCCGTCTCCTCGGGGACGCGCCACGACATATAGCTCTCGATCCGCTTCCATGGCGCGGGACGCAATCGAGCCCGCGCCTCCTCAACACGCTCCTTGGTCACGCGGGTTGGGGGCGAGTCGGTGTCGGGATACATGCGGTCGGGACCGGGCAGAATTCTCTCGAAGCTGGTGAAGCCGCCAGTCAGCGCCTGACGGGTCTCCTTGGGAACGCCCACGGTGGCGTCGCAAAAGCGCAGCCGGATCTCTTCAGCCGCGGTGATGCAGTCTTGCTCAGGACCGAAGACGATGAAGAAGTCATCCTTCTCCCCCAGTTGCACGCGCTTGCGGATACGTTCGATCACCGCATACTTGTTGACGAATTCCGGCATTTGAGCGCTGCACACCACGATTGGCGGCTCGTCGAGGCAGGCGATCACGCGCACGCGTCCGCGCAACTCATCCAGAAAATTGGTATCGGGCTGAGTGGGATGCTGCGCCAGTCCTGCCACTCCTTCGATCTTTACCGCGTAGATCTTGCCGCCCGCCTTGAGTGCCCGCTGCATGAAGCCCAGATCCACCTCGGTAAAAAGGTTGCTCACATCGAAGGAACTCATCTTGATGGCATCCGGCGACTTCAAACCGCGCTCGTGCAGTTCCGCGCGGATCTTCAGCAGGTTGTACTGGCGCAGTCCCTCGTTGTGCACCAGCTTGACGGCGTAGCCTGCGCGCGGCACGCCCTTGATCTCGTTGCGGTCGCCGCCCCGCACGCTCACATTGACATCCTCGCGGCTTGCCCCGATACCCGTGCGCACCCGGCCCGTGCTGCGGGCCACCATGCCGCACAGCAGAATTGCGTCGCGCACCTCAAAGGGAGTGCTTAGCTCCGCCCCGGTCACCGTCTCGGTCAGGGGCATACCCAGCCGGTCGGTGCGCCACACGATCTGGTGTCCCTTGTCTCTCACCTCGCGGCACGAATCCTCCTCGATGCTCACGTGGGTCACCGTCAGCCGCCGCCCCTTGAAAGGCAGCCAGCCATTGACGCCCACGATGGCCGTGCGCTGAAAGCCCGTCGGAATCGACCCGTCCAGGTACTGCTTGCGGGCGATATGAACCTCGTCGATGATGTCCATATTCATCGTCAGGCAGAGTTCGATGGCCACATCGATGGCCTCCTGATTCACCAGGAAGGGCGGCGTGTCGTCCATCTCGTAGGTGCAGACATTCTGATGGTTCAGCAGGTAGACGATCTCCTTCATCGTCTTGAATTCCATTAAAGCAGTGCCGTCGTACAGACCCAACTCCGAAAGGGTAGGCCGCATGTGCCGCAGCACCTCGCCGTCGTGAACCTCCGTGTAGATACCTGCCGGGCAGCGGCAGAAGAGCTTTTCCTGGGTATAGAGCTGCTGGTGAACCTCCAGACCTGAGATCAGTCCTACCTCCTGGTAGTCCAGCTTTTCGAGCATCACGCCTCCCTGAATCCGTACAAATGTTGAAAAGACCACGCCTCCGGAGAAACGGTTCGCGAGGTGCCGCCCGGTCCATTTCTTGCAACCCACATCTTAAATCAAAGCATCCAACCCTCATTGATTGCGTGGGACTTCAGTCTGCTCCTCAGCTGAGCCTGAATTCCAAGGTTGAGCTTGTCTGCCTTGATTCATCCGGTTGGGAAGAATCATGAGGGTGTCATTTCGGATCAGGTACCGGGCGCGGGGATCTAACTTCGGCGAAGTTGAAACTTTTCAATCCAGGATGTTATCGATCAGTGGGTTACGTCACCCCGGCTTTGCGGTATGGAGTGATTCCTAAATTGTTGATTCTAAGTGGTAGGCGAGGCGGGAATCGAACCCACAACCCCCGGCTTAGAAGGCCGGTGCTCTATCCGATTGAGCTACTCGCCCACATTAGCTATTTTAGCGTCGAGTGGGCTAAAGCGCATCTGTCAATGCCCCCAGCGCAGCTTTGAGCGTCCGTTCAGCCTCCGCGGGCGATTCTCCGCAAGCGGTCAGGTAGGCAGTGACTCCCAGGTCGATAAGCTCCGGGGTGATGATAGCGCGGCGAATGACCAGATCAGCCCGGCAGCAGCGGAGCGGGATTGCATGGAGCAGTCCGCAGATGCGCTTGCACGCCTTCTCGGCCGTGGCTGGCAGCGTCCATGGCTGATCGCTTTTTGGCAGCAGGTCAATGAAACAGCCCAGGGCGTGGACAGCGCAACCGTGCGGCGCATCCATCTCGTCGGGATCAAATTCACCCGCTTCCAGGTGTGGCCAGAAATCGCATTTCGAAGTCCAGACCGGAGAATCAACGGCATTCAGTTTTACCAGAGCCTCAGCCAGCGCGGGAAACTGAGCGGTTTCAGGCAGCTCGCCGGCGCATTCCGGGTTGCGCTGCAGATCGACAAACCCCGCCCAATGCGCCTCGATCACCGGCGCATCTCCTCCCACTTCGAACTCGTAATCAGCTTCCATCGGACTTGTCCGTCACCGCCAGCAGGAATCGCATCACCGTTGCCTCTGCCCAGTGAATCTCGTTGCCGGGGTCGCGGGAAAGGTAGGCGCAGTGGCCGCCGTGGCGGGTCTCTACAAAGGTTATGTGCGGGTTGGCCAGCAGCCTGGCGCGGGTCTCGGGCAGCAGGCGGATGAAGGGGTCGTCCTGCGCATGCAGCATCAGCGTGGGAACTGCGATCCGGTCCACCACGCGGGCGGCGGCGGCGCGGTCATAGTAGTCGTCGGCGTCGCGGAAACCCCAGTAGCGGGCCAAAATCTTATTGTCGAATTCACGAATCGAGCGCACCGGACCGATGGACTTCCTGCTGGCATAAATTCCGGGAAACAGCTTCGCTTTGCGTTTGTAACGCGCTAACAACCCGCGCAGAAAATTCCATTCGTAGAGGCGATTGAGTCCCTCATGCAGGGCGTCGGCGCCGGGCGCCAGGTCGATAGCCGGGCAGACTGCGGCCACAGCGCACAAGGGCGGACGGTTGCCCCACTCTCCGGCCAGCTTCAGCACCAGGTTGCCGCCCATCGAGTAGCCCGCCAGCGCAACCAGCTTCAGGCCGAACCGCTCCGCATAATGGCGCACCACCACGCCCACATCGTCGGAAAGCCCGGAGTGATACAGCGTGGGCGTCAGCGTCTCCGTGCCGCCGCAGGTGCGCATATTCATCCGCACCACGTTCCAGCCTGCAGCCCAGGCGCGCGCGGCAATCCCCTGCATGTAGCGCGAGTCCGACGAGCCTTCGAGGCCGTGAACCAGCACCAGGGTCAGCCGCTGAGCCCGGATGAGCTCCTCCTGCCAGTGGCAATGGCACAGCACGCGGCTGCCATCGGCCGGGTCCACTTCCACCGTCTCCGAGACAGCCGCCAGGCGGAAGGCAGGCCGGGGGTAATAATTCCCGGCAATCGTCTGCAGGTGCCCGTTGGCCAGGCCGCGGTGCGGAACAAACGCAGGAAACCCTGCCGGCAATGCGGAAGTATTCTTGTCAGGCCCTTTATTGTCTTTGATTTTCAGAATCACAAAGACTCGGTAATCGAGCAGGTTGGCGCTTGCGGCGAATGTAAGTTGGGGCGGCGGGTGGGGATCGAACCCACGACATCCTGAGCCACAGTCAGGCGTTCTGCCACTGAACTACTGCCGCCATCTATCTACCTTGATTGTAGCATCGAATCAGATGCTCCGGCCCGGCAAGGCCCCATGCAAGCCCCTCTGTCTCGCCCGTGCCCAAACCACGCCCGGCTGCCGTCCGCTCCCAACGGGAAACCAATCCGCGCTACAATCGAAGTGTGTCGGGGCGTGGCGCAGCCTGGTAGCGCATCTGCTTTGGGAGCAGAGGGTCGTCCGTTCAAATCGGACCGCCCCGACCAGCGTAAACTATTGATATTACACGATATCCGCAAAACACTTCTAAGACAGCAGATATTTCAGCAATGCCATGCGAACATACAGGCCGTTCTTCGCCTGCCGGAAGTAGGCGGCCCGGGTATTTGCGTCCACATCCGGAGCGATCTCGTTGACGCGCGGCAAGGCGTGCATGATGATCGATTGCGGTTTCATCCGGTTTGCCGTCTCCGCATTGATTACATACACATCCTTGACCGCCTCATAGTCCGCCTGCGAGGCAAATCGTTCTCTTTGCACGCGCGTGATATACGCGACATCTGCCTGCTCAATTACGCCTTCGAGCTTCTCGCTCTCCTGGAACGGAATCCCTTTCTTCGTCAGATACTCGCGGTCCTTCAGCGGCAGGCGCAGCGACAACGGCGAGATCAGATCGATGGTCACGCCGGTGTACAGGCAAAGCAGCGGCAGCAGAGAATGAATCGTTCTCCCGTACAGTAGGTCGCCCACCAGCACCACCCGCAATCCGCTCAGCCAGCCAAGCTCTTTTTTGATGGTGTACATATCCGCCAGCGCCTGGGTCGGATGCTCACCCGCGCCATCTCCCGCATTGATGATGGGCACCGGAGAATTTCTTGCCGCCTCCTCAGCCGTACCCGCCTCGTAGTGCCGGATGGCAATCACGTCAGCGTACCCGCTCACCACGCGCACGGTATCGCCGATGGTCTCGCCCTTGGTTGCCGAAGAATTGTCGCGTGCATCTTCCGCGGACAGAACGCCGCCGCCCAGCTTCTGCATCGCTGCCTCAAAGGAAAAACGCGTGCGCGTGCTGGGCTCGAAAAACAGCGTCGCCAGAATCCGGCCGCGCAAGGGGCCCGTCAGCGCGCGGAATACGTCGTCCCGCTCCATACGATTCGCCGACTCGAAGAGTCCCAGCAAAAACTCCGAATCGTCGAATTGCCGCGTGCTGATTACGTGCTTGAGCTTTTCCATCAGGGGTAACCCTCCCTCAGCTTGCCGGGTAAACTTTTCCTCTTAGTATGGTGTAAGTCACGCGGCCAGGCAACGTATATCCCTCAAATGGAGACCAGCCGCACTTCGTCTTCAACTCTTCTCGCCGAACTACAAACGGCGCGTCGGGGTTGAGAATGGTGAGCGAACCGGCGTATCCCGGCTCAATCACCCCAAATCCCTTGCCGAATCCCGCGGGCAAAAACTCCTTCACAAAGCAACCCGTATTGTAGCTGCATACGCGTGCAATATCCCTGGCGGTAAATCCATGCTCCGCCATCAGCCACGTGGCAAACGCTCCATAGGTGTCCAGATGGGGCACGCCGCTTCTGCCCCGCCTCTTTTCTTCTGGAGTGTGCGGAGCGTGGTCCGTGGCAAGATAGTCCACCAGCCCCTCGCGTAGCGCCGCAATCAGCGCCAGCCTGTCCTCTATGCCGCGCAGCGGAGGATTCATCTGCAGCCACAGACGGTTCTTTTCCGTCAGCATGGTCTCGTCGAAGAACAAATGGTGCGGCGCAACCTCGGCCGTAACGCGAACGCCCCGCGCCTTGGCTGCCGCAATCTTCTCCAGGCCGCCCTTCGTTGAATAATGGCACAACTTGCCGGTCAGGCCGTAGCGCTCAATCAAGGTGAGCGCAAACTCCGTCGCCGTGATCTCAGCCCTGGCAGGGCGCCTTTGTTCATGGGTCGCGGCGTCCTTGCTCTCTTTGAGCGTTGCCGGGTCTTCGCAATGGAAGCTAACGCTCTTGCCGCGATATTTCGTCATCACGCTTTCAAGTTGCTCCGGCGAAGTAAAAAATAAATCTCCCACCGACGGTCCCATGAACGCCTTGTAAGGCACATGCCGCGTCAGTGGCCTGGTCTCCGGACCAATTCCCGCATACAGCGTCACATGTACGGCCGACTTCGCCGTCAATTTCTCCTTCTCCGCATACCTCGCATCGTCCACCGGTGCGATTGGATTGTTGGGCATGTCGGCGACATGCGTCACTCCGCCGTGGATGGCCGCCGCGGAGACGGTTGCAAACTCCTCTTGATAGGCCTGCGTCTGGCTCGCATCCTCCCGCGCATGAATATGCAGATCGCCAAAGCCGGGAAAAATAATCTGGCCGTCAAGGTTGAGATCGCTTTTCCCCGTTCTTGGCCCCACGTGCTCAATCAGACCGGTCTCCGTGCTAATTTCTATCGCGCCCTCAAATTCGCGATCGTGATTGGCAATCCTCCCTTCAACGCGCAGCATGGGCGGCCTTTCTTGCGGCGTTGATCTCATCGCGCAAAGCGCGCGCCGCCGCCGCTGGATCGTCGCTGAAAAGAATCCCCCGCGAGCTGTTGATCAATAGCCCCTTGCCCTGCGCGTCCAGGCCCGCTCGAACCACCGCCGCCACATCGCCGCCCTGCGCGCCCACCCCCGGCACAAGAAAAGGAATCTCCGGCGCAATCGCTCGTATTCTTCTCATCTCCTCCGGGCAGGTCGCCCCCACAACCAGCATGAGGTTTCCCGCGGCATTCCACTCCGCGCTCACGCTGAGCGCAACCGTCTCCCACAACGGCCTGCCGCCGGACTCCAAATCCTGAAACTCGCCTGCCCCGGAGTTCGACGTCCGGCACAACACGATGCACACCTTGTCACGCCTCTCCAGAAACGGCGCAAGCGCCTCCTTGCCCAGATACGGGTGCAGCGTGACCGCGTCAAAACCCATCGCATCGAAGATGGAAGCCGCATATCCGCGATTTGAATTCCCAATATCGCCGCGCTTTGCATCGCAGATCGTCGGAATCTCCGCATGCTCGCTGCGCAGATACTCCATCGTCAGCTCGAGTTCCTTCAATCCTTGCGACCCGCGAACTTCATAGAACGCCATGTTGGCTTTGTACGCGGCGGCATACGGATGAGTCTGCTCGATGATCCACCGGTTGAAGGCAAGCAGCGGACGCTCTTCGTCCCTGAAGCGCGCGGGCAGGCGGTCAAGTTCAGGGTCCAGCCCCACGCACAGCAGCGATCCCGCCGCCTCCTCCCGCCGCTCGAACTTTTGCATCGCTGCGTTCACAAATCCTCTATTCAAAACCATGCCGTTGCGCCCACGAACGTGGTTCTTCCAGCCAGTCGCGCACCACCGCCGCGCCCGCCTCATCGATCAGCTTATGTTTGAGCGCGCTCTCCAGCGCTGCCTGAAAGGTCGTTGCCGTATGGAGCCGCACGCCTGCTCTCGCAAACTTCTCCGCGATCTCCGGAAAACCGTAGCTGATAATGGCCAGGCAATCGCTGACAACGGCTCCCTCGGCGCGCAGTGCCTCGATGGCCGCGATGCTGCTGCCTCCGGTCGTCACCAGGTCCTCGACCAATACAACTCGCCTGCCGGTTACATCGCCGCCCTCGACGCGCTTCTTCGTGCCATGCTCCTTCAGCTCTTTCCTGATGAAGACCGACGGCAGGCGCATCGAGAATCCCAGCGCCGCGCTATGCGGAATTCCCGCCGCCTCAACCCCGGCCACAACGTCTACCCGTATATCTCGCTCGGCAATCAGGGCTTCAAAGCCGCCAATCACCTTTGCCCACTGCTCCGGCCAAAAAGGAAACCTCCGGTTGTCGCAGTAAACCGGCGACTTGATCCCTGACTTGAACGTGATCGGTGCCGCCGGCAAAAAGGCCACGCCCTCAACCGCAATCAACGCGTCGGCAATCTCGCGGCTTCTGGCCTCATAGCTCATGTGCATGCCCCTTGATCATGTTTTGGCAGATTGTTTTGGGAAGCAGGAATTGTGCCGGCGAAGAGGCCGAACGGGCCGAGCTCTAAGTTGTCCAGGCAGGACTCTGCCGGATCGAAAAAGGGCTCCATGGACATTCGCCAGTCTCCCTATACGTTGAGTATAGCGTATGAATTTCTCTGCGATCCATCGTCATGTTGAGCCTCCATTCGTTGCAAACGTGTGCGGAATTGCTCCTTTGGACGTGTTTTTGTCACACGCTTGACTTTTTACGCCAGGGAAGTAGTCTGGTGGTGGCAGTGCGGCTTTCTCAATCTGTAAATCTCTTTCTTCCCGAGAATTATGTACGATTTTTCCTCATCTGAATGGGAGATGATGGAGGAAAGCACTTTGATTGACTGGCAGCAGGTTGAAAACCTGGTCAAAGCTGCGCCGCTGAACACTTTACCCTGGATCTAAACCTGAATCTGCTGAAGAAAACAGGCAACTTCAGCTTCTTTTACTTCCGCCGGCGAACTTCGTGACAAGCGCGAATCGACTCCGGCGCCAGCTAGGCAGCGAGGCATCATGTGCGGTATTGTCGGCGTCTTCGGGCATAGTACAGTCAGCTCGATTATCTATGAAGGCCTTTCCATGCTGCAGCATCGCGGCCAGGATGCCGCAGGCATTGCCACCTGCTTTGAAGACCGCTTTTACCTCGAGAAGGGAAACGGCCTGCTCACCGACGTCTTCAAGGTGGACAATATGGCGCGCCTGCTGGGCGCAATGGGCGTCGGTCATGTGCGCTATCCGACCGCGGGCTGCTCGTCGGTGGCCGAGGCACAGCCCTTCTACGTAAACTCGCCGTATGGCATCATTTTCGCGCACAATGGCAACCTGACCAACGTCTCGGAGATCGTGGACAGCATCTTTCAGACGGACATGCGGCATTTGAACACCAGTTCCGATTCCGAGATCATGTTGAACGTCTTTGCGCATGCGCTGGCGCGGCGCGCCGCTGTCAAACCCACCGAGCACGACGTATTCGCGGCCGTGGAAGATGTTCATCGGCGATGCAAGGGCGGTTACGCGGCTATTGCCATGGTCGCCGGCGTGGGCATGATTGCCATCCGCGATCTGCATGGTATCCGGCCCCTGGTCTTCGGCACTCGAGGTCACGGCAAAGATACGGAGTACATGTTCGCTTCCGAGAGCGTGGCGCTGCAAGGCGGAGGATTTGATCTGGTCAACGACCTTGCGCCGGGCGAGGTGATCTTCATCGATATGCAGGGCGTCGTCCACTCGCATGTCAGCTCGCAGGCGTCGGAAAAGACGCCTTGCATCTTCGAGTTCGTCTATCTGGCGCGGCCGGACTCGGTGGTGGATGGCGTGTCGGTGTATCAGTGCCGCATCAACATGGGGACCAAGCTGGCCGCCAAGATCAAGCGGGAGTGGTCGCATCTGCCCATCGATGTGGTGATTCCGATTCCTTCCACCAGCCGCGTGGCGGCGCAGGAGATTGCCGCGCAATTGAACCTTCCCTATCGCGATGCGCTGGTGAGAAACCGCTACGTGGGCAGGACGTTCATCATGCCCGGGCAGGCGCAGCGCAGGCAGTCGGTTCGCCGCAAGCTGAACCCCATCCCCAAGTTCTTTCTTGGAAAAAATGTGCTGCTGGTCGATGATTCCATTGTGCGCGGCACTACGATTAAAGAAATTATCGCCATGGTCCGCGAGCAGGGCGCAAAGAAGGTCTACGTCTGCTCGGCTGCGCCTCCGGTGCGTTTCCCAAATGTGTACGGCATCGATATGCCTGCCCGCTCGGAACTGATTGCCAGCGGTCGGAGCGTGCAGGAACTCGCCAGGGACATTGGAGCCGACGAGCTGATCTATCAGGACCTTGATGATTTGAAACAGGCAATTACTGAAGCTGCGCCCGGACTCACGCATTTTGACACGGCTATCTTCGATGGCATTTATGTCACCGGAGACATCACGGAAGAGTATCTCAACACGCTGGAACAACAACGGAACGACACTGCCAAACACACTGAAGATGTCGCAAGCCACATCACGAGAAATCTCTGGGCGCACCTCTGACGGCATGACGGTGCGGGTGCTGCCCGGCCCATCGGCGCTGACGGCGTTTGAGGCTGCGCGGTTGGCCGCCCGGCTGCGCGCGCTCGATTCCCGCGTGGCCGCCGTCGATGCGTCGTACCTGTACTTGCTCCTGCTGCATAAAGATTCTGAGCGCGGAATCGATCACAACAGGCTGGCCGAATTGCTGGGCACTGGTGTAGAGCGCGCGGCGGGCCAGTGCGTGTGGATTGCGCCGCGCGTGGGAACGCAATCGCCGTGGTCCAGCAAGGCGACCGACATCCTGCGCAACACGGGCTTTGGCGCGATTGAGCGCATCGAGCGCGCGCGTGTGGTGTGCATTGCTTCTTCAGGTGCAACGAATCTTCGGGCGCTGGCCGGAGCGTTGCACGACCGCATGACCGAGAGTGTGTTTTTTGAGAGTGCCGGCGAGTTGCAGGCGCTCTTTGCGCCTCGTGCGCAGAAAGCGCTCGGGCATATCGACGTGCTCGGCCGCGGAGCGGCGGCGATTGTATCAGCAGATCGCGAGCTGGGCCTCTCGCTTGCGCTGGATGAGATCGATTACCTGGTCGCGGAGTTTACGCATCTTGGCCGCAATCCCACCGACGTCGAGTTGTATATGTTCGCCCAGGCCAACAGCGAACACTGCCGCCACAAGATATTCAATGCCAGTTGGACAATCGACGGCGTCAGGCAGCCGCGCTCGCTCTTCCAGATGATTCGCAACACCAATGAGGTCTCGGGCGAGGATGTGCTCTCGGCATATCGCGACAACGCGGCTGTGATTCGCGGCGGGCGAGGCGGCAGGTTTTTCCCCGAGCCGTCTAACGCAAGGTACGCCTATCACGAAGAAGAGATTCATATTTTGCTGAAGGTGGAGACGCATAATCATCCCACGGCAATCTCGCCATGGCCGGGCGCGGCGACCGGCTCAGGCGGCGAAATTCGCGATGAAGGAGCAACCGGGCGCGGTGCCAAGCCCAAGGCCGGGCTGTGCGGTTTTACGGTTTCGAATCTGAATCTGCCCCAGGCGCCGCAACCCTGGGAGCAAGCCTTTGGCCGGCCCGCGCATATTGCTTCGCCGCTCGACATCATGATCGAGGGGCCGCTGGGCGCGGCGGCTTACAACAACGAATTCGGCAGGCCAGCTCTGTGCGGATACTTCCGCACCTACGAGCAGTTGTGCATAAATTCTGAAAGCGCGGTCTTCGGATATCACAAGCCGATCATGCTGGCGGGCGGTCTGGGAAATATTCGCGCCGGGCATGTCGAGAAGGGCGCCATCAAAGCCGGCTATGCGCTGGTTGCCTTGGGCGGGCCGGCCATGCTGATTGGCCTTGGCGGCGGCGCGGCTTCCAGCAGCGCGGGCAGCGGAAATACCGATCTCGATTTTGCTTCCGTGCAGCGCGATAACGCGGAGATGGAGCGCCGCGCGCAGGAGGTCATCGACCGCTGCTGGCAACGCGGCGACGCGAACCCGATTGCCTTTATTCACGACGTCGGCGCGGGCGGATTGTCGAACGCGTTTCCGGAGCTGATCAAGGACGGCGGCTGCGGTGGAAGCTTCGACTTGAGCGCGATTCCGCGCGGCGAGGCGGGGATGAGCCCGCTGGAGGCGTGGTGCAACGAGGCGCAGGAGCGTTACGTGCTGGCCATTGCTCCGGAAAATCTGCCGCTCTTCGAGTCCATCTGCGAGCGTGAGCGGTGTCCCTTTGCCGTAATCGGAACCGCCGTACAGCAGTCCCATCTCACCCTCAGCGATCATGCGGGGAAAGCCATCGACCTACCCCTGCACGTGCTCTTCGGAAAGCCGCCCAAGATGGAGCGCGAGTTTAAGCGGACAAAGATTGCTGCCGCGCCGCTCGATCTTGACGGCGTAACCATCGCCGATGCGGTAGAGCGATTGCTGCGCCTGCCCACGATTGCGGCAAAAACATTTTTAATAACGATTGGCGACCGCAGCATCACCGGCATGGTGGTGCAGGATCAGATGGTGGGGCCGTGGCAGGTTCCGGTGGCCGATTGCGCGGTCACGCTCGGCGCTTACGATTCTTTGTGGGGCGAGGCCATGGCCATTGGTGAGAGGACGCCGCTGGCAATCATCGATGCGGCTCGCTCAACGCGCATGGCCGTCGGCGAGGTGATTACCAATCTGGCCGGCGCAGCGATCGGGCTCGAGCAAGTTGGCAAGCTCGGCGACATAAAGCTCTCGGCAAACTGGATGGCGGCGGCGGGTGAAAGGCAGGAGGATCAGAAGCTCTTCGATGCCGTTCATGCGGTGGGAATGGAGTTTTGCCCGGCGTTGGGAATGACGATTCCCGTGGGCAAAGACTCGATGTCCATGAAGACGAAGTGGACCGGCGAAGGCGGCGCGGCAAGAACCGTGCTCTCGCCGCTCTCGCTCGTCGTCTCTGGCTTTGCGCCGGTCAGCGATGTGCGCCGGACGCTGACGCCACAGTTGTGCGACGGCGATGCCTCGCTGATCCTGATCGATCTTGGCCAGGGGAAAAATCGGCTGGGAGGATCGTGCCTGGCGCAGGTGTACGGGCAGGTTGGAGACGAAGCTCCGGACGCGCCCTCAGCAGAAGTGATGAAGGCGTTCTTCAATGCTGTGCAGCAACTCAACCGCGAAGGCAAGCTGCTGGCCTATCACGACCGCAGCGATGGCGGATTGTTCGTGACGCTGATAGAGATGGCCTTTGCCGGGCGGATGGGGCTGGAAATCGATTTGCCGGTTGCGGATTTGGCAGAGCTCTTCAGCGAAGAGCTGGGCGCGGTGGTGCAGGTTGCGGTGAACGACGTCGCCGAGGTACTTGCACGTCTCGGCGCTGCCGGCCTTGCGGCGCGGGTGATTGGGCGTGGCGTGCCGGGCAACCAGATCGTGATGCGCGGCTGCGGCCACATTGTCTATCGCAACACGCGCACCGCGCTGCACAAAATGTGGGCGGAGACGAGTTTTCATATCCAGTCGCTGCGCGATAACCCGGAGAGCGCGCTGCAGGAGTTCTCGTTGCTGCAGGATGCAGACCGCCCCGGACTTTCGATGAGCGCGCCCTTCGATCGGTCGGAGCGGGTAAGCGCTCCCTTTGTGCATACGGCGCGGCCGCGGGTTGCCATTCTGCGCGAGCAGGGCGTCAATGGACACGTGGAAATGGCCGCGGCCTTTGATCGCGCGGGCTTCGCCGCTGTCGATGTCCACATGAGCGATCTTCTCGCCGGACGCGTGAGCCTTGCGGAGTTCAAAGGGCTGGCCGCGTGTGGCGGATTTTCCTATGGCGACGTTCTGGGCGCGGGCAGCGGATGGGCCAAGACCATCCTCTTCAACGACCGGCTCAAGGAGATGTTCACGGAGTTTTTCGCGCGCGCGGACAGCTTTGCTCTGGGCGTCTGCAATGGTTGTCAGATGATGGCGCAACTGCGCGAGATGATTCCCGGAGCCGCGAGTTGGCCGCGCTTCGGGCGCAATACTTCGGCGCGGTTTGAGGCGCGACTGTGCATGGTGGAGATTCAGGAGTCCCCATCGCTGTTTTTCGCGGGCATGGCCGGCGCGCGCGTTCCCATCGTGACTGCGCATGGCGAGGGCCACGTGAGCGCCGTCGCGGCAAACGCTCGGGTCGCGCTGCGCTACATTGATACGTATGGCAAAGTCACCGAGCATTACCCGCTGAACCCCAGCGGCTCTGTGCAGGGCGTTGCCGGATTGAGCAGCGCGGACGGGCGCGCACTGATCGTGATGCCGCATCCGGAGCGTGTCTTTCTGGGCGTGCAGCATACCTGGGTGCGCGACAAGATGCGCGAACCGAAGGACAGCCCGTGGCAGCGGATGTTTGACAACGCGCGCAAGTGGGTTGGGTAGGAGAGAGCGTGAGTTCAAAGGTGGATTACAAATCCGCGGGAGTGGACATCGAGGCCGGCAACGAGGCGGTGCGCCGCATCAAGTCGCACGTGGCCGAAACCCACAAACAGCACGCCTCGGCTGTGCTCACAGGGCTGGGTTCCTTTGGGGCGCTCTTCGCACTGGGCGATGCGCTCAAGGGCCTGAAGGACCCGGTGATGGTGCAGAGCACCGACGGCGTCGGCACCAAGAGCAAGGTGACGGTGATGGCGGGCCGTTATGAAGAGCTGGGCCACGACCTGGTTTCTGCCGTCGCGGGCGACATCGTGGTGATGGGAGCGACACCGCTTACATTTCTCGACTACCTGGGCTTTCACAAGACCGAGCCGGAGATTGTCGAGGCATTGGTGCGCGGAATGAGCGCCGCGTGCATTGAGGCCGGCATCGCGCTGGTGGGTGGAGAGACGGCGGAGATGCCCGCGGTCTATGCGGAGGGCGATCTGGACGTGGTCGGCTTTGTAACCGGTGTCGTGGATCGCGAGTGTTTGCTGACAGGAGCCAATATCGTTGCGGGCGACGTGCTGTACGCCATCAACTCCAGCGGCCTGCATACCAATGGCTTCTCGCTGGCGCGCAAGCTGATCTTCGAAATCGGCGGCTATGCCATCGATGCGCGGCCCGCAGAGCTTGCCGGAAAATCGATTGCCGATGTGCTGCTCGCGCCCCATACAAACTATGTCGCGCCGGTCAGAAATATTCTCAGCGCCGGGATTCCGATCAAGGGCATGGCGCATATCACCGGCGGAGGGCTGGTGGAAAATGTCCCGCGCATTGTGCCGGATGGGCTGGGCGTTGTGATCGATCGCGCCACCTGGACGCCGCAGCCCATCTTTGCGCTGATGCAGCAGCTGGGCGATATCGACGATCTTGAAATGCATCGCACCTTCAACATGGGCGTGGGATTGGTGCTGATTGGGCCGCCGGGCTTGCAAGGCGCGTTGGCCGCAGCCATCGCGCCCTTTCCCGCTCTGCATGTCTGGGAATTGGGCCACGTGGAGGCGGATGCATCCGGCGTGCGTTTTAGCGGGGTGAACTGAAATGGAACGAAAGGTGCTGCTCAATGCAATTTCAAACTGCCTGACGGCGACTGATCTGCCGCTGAAGACGAAGTACGCGGGCAAGGTGCGCGACACGTATGAGACAGACGATGGCCGCCTGTTGCTGGTGACCACCGACCGGCAGAGCGGCTTCGACCGCTTGCTCGGCGCGATTCCATACAAAGGTCAGGTGTTGAATCGCACGTCCTTGTATTGGTTTGAGCAAACGCGCGGCATTGTCGGCAACCACGCGATTTCGAGTCCCCACGCCAATGCGCTGATTGCGCGCAAGTGTACTGTGCTGCCCATCGAATTTGTGGTGCGCGGCTACATGACAGGATCAACCGATACAGCGATCTGGACGCAGTATCAGAAGGGTGTGCGGAATTACTGCGGCCACGTTCTGCCCGAAGGTATGAAGAAAAACGAGCGGCTAGCGAAGAACATCATCACCCCAACAACCAAGGAGACGACTCATGACCGGCCGGTTACGCCAAAGGAAATCGTCGCCGAGGGCTGGCTGACAGCGAAGCAGTGGGAGTTTACTTCAGCCAAGACACTCGATCTGTTTGCCCTCGGCCAGAAGATTGCCGCTAGCCGCGGGCTGATTCTGGTGGATACAAAATATGAGTTTGGCGTGGCGAGTGATGGCGAGATTCTGTTGATCGATGAGATCCATACTCCGGATTCCAGCCGCTACTGGCTTGCTGACAGCTATGCGGAGCGTCTGGCCGCTGGTCAGGAACCCAACATGATCGACAAGGAGTTCTTCCGGCTGTGGTTCCGCGAGCGTTGCGATCCATACAAGGACGCGGTGCTGCCGGTTCCGCCAGCCGGCCTGATCGCGGAGCTTGCCGCCAGATACATTCAATTGTTTGAGAAAATCACGGGAACGGCATTTGCGCCGGACCTGCGGCCGCTGGAAGCAACCGTGTTGGCAAGTCTGGCAAAATGAGCGAAACGATTCTCATCGTCGGTTCGGGAGCGCGCGAGCACGCGATTGCGTCTGCGTTGGCGCGTTCGTCGCCGCAGCCTCTATTGGCGTGCTTCAGCGGCGCGCGCAATCCTGGCATCGCGAGACTCTGCTCCGCTTATGGCATTGGAAGCATCACAAATCCGGCAGAGGTGGCCGCCTTCGCTTGCGAGCATCGTGCCACCATGGCCGTGATCGGCCCGGAGGCTCCGCTGGCTGCAGGCGTTGGCGACGCGTTGTGGGCGGCGAAAGTTCCTGTCATCGGCCCCACGCAGAGCCTGGCGCGCATCGAGTCCAGCAAGGGATTTGCGCGCGAGTTGCTGGCAAAGTACAAAATTTCCGGCAATCCGTTCTTTCAGCGTTTCGCCTCTCTCGACGGACTCGATGAAGTTTTCGCGCGCTATCCGAACCGGCACGTCATCAAGGATGATGGGCTGGCGGGAGGTAAGGGCGTCAAGGTCTGCGGCGATCATCTGCTCTCGCTCGAAGACAGCATTGCTTTCTGCCGCGAGCTGGTTGCTCGAAAGCATCCGTTTGTCGTAGAAGAAAAACTCGAGGGCGAAGAGTTTTCGCTGATGAGCTTCTGCGATGGCCAGACTTTGCGGCATATGCCCGCGGTGCAGGACCACAAGCGCGCCTACGAGGGCGACCGCGGCCCGAACACGGGTGGCATGGGAACCTACACCGACGCCGGCCACAAGCTGCCCTTTCTAACGGATGCTGACATTGCGTCGGCGCACGAGATCAATCAGCAGGTCGCCGCGGCGCTGGCCACCGAGTGCGGCGCGCCCTACCAGGGAATCCTCTATGGCGGATTCATGGCCACGCGAGATGGCGTCAAGCTGATCGAATACAACGCCCGCTTCGGCGATCCCGAATCGCTGAATCTACTGCCGTTGCTGGAGACGGATTTCGTGCAGATTTGCCACGCCATCGTGAACACAACTTTGGCTGACTGCGCGGTGCGTTTCTCACCAAAGGCCAGCGTCTGCAAGTACGTTGTGCCCGACGGCTATCCTGACAATCCGCGCAAGGACGATGCGTTGCTGCTGCCGGCGGAGTTGCCGGAGGGAGTCACGACGTATCTGAGCGCCGTCGATGTGAAGGATGGGCAGTTGATAGCCACCGGCTCGCGCACCGTCGCGGTTGTCGGAACCGCCGCAACGATTGCCGAGGCGGAGGCAGTCTGCGAGCAAGTTGTCCGCCAGATTCCCGGTCCATTCTTCCATCGCGCGGATATCGGAACCGCGCCGTCCATTGCCCGGCGCGTGGAGCACATGAAAGCGGTGCGATCGGCATGAGCTTGAAGGTCGGTGTTCTTGGTTCAACTCGCGGAACGGCACTCCAAGGGATTCTCGATGCCATCCCTGCGGGCACGCTTGATGCCGAGATCGTGCTGGTGGTGTCGGACAAGCCGGCTGCGCCGATCCTTGAGCGTGCCGCGAGGCATGGCATTTGCGCGCTGTTTCTCAATCCTGAAGGATTCACACGCGAGGATTACGATCAGCAGGTGAGCGAGGCTTTGCGCCAGGCTGGAGCGGAGCTGGTGCTGCTCATCGGCTACATGCGCATCGTCTCCGCTCAGTTTGTTGAAACTTGGCGCGGAAGGCTGTTGAATGTTCATCCCTCGCTGCTGCCTGCCTTTGCAGGGCTGATGAATGTGAAGGTGCATGAGGCGGTGCTGGCCGCGGGTGTCAAAGAAACCGGGTGCACGATTCATCAAGTGACAGAAGAAGTCGATGGTGGCCCGATTGTTTTGCAAAAACGTTGCCCCGTTCTGCCGGGTGATACTGCTGAGATTCTGCAACGACGCGTTCAGGCGCTGGAACAGGCCGTATTCGTAGAGGTGTTGCACAAGTGGAGGACATGATGGTGGAAACGACAAAGAAAATCTACGTTGGAATCATTATGGGATCCAAATCCGATTGGTCGGTGATGGAAGCGGCGGCCAAAGTGCTCGACGAGCTTGGCATCGCCTATAAAGCGCAGGTGATCTCCGCGCACCGCACTCCTGACCGGACGTTGCAATACGCCGAGAGCGCCAAGGCGCGCGGACTGCGCGTGATTATCGCGGGAGCGGGCGGCGCGGCGCATCTGGCGGGATTTGTCGCGGCCAAAACGACTCTGCCCGTGCTCGGCGTCCCCATCAAGAGCAGCGCGCTGAATGGTCTTGACTCGCTGCTCTCCATCGTGCAAATGCCGGCTGGAATTCCGGTTGCCACATTTGCCATTGGGGAAGCGGGCGCTATAAACGCTGGCCTTTTTGCCGCAGCGATTCTGGCGCTCGAGGACAAAGCCATAGCGCAACGGCTGGACAGATTTCGCAGCGCGCAGACAGAAACAGTTTTGAAAAATTCCGACCCGCGCGCGTGACAACAGCTCGCGGCCGCGGGCGGAGTTTTTCTCCCCCGCCAATTCTCCAACCACGGCAACGTCGAGGCCCACGAGCAAACCACCGGCCCTGAAATCTGGTCGCAACTGGAAGCCGCTGGCCTCTGCCCCGATGCCTTCGTCGTCACCGTTTTTTCCGACGACAACAAAAAATACCTCAGCTCCGGCCTCATGCAAAAGGAACCCGTCCGTCCAGGTCTCTTGACTTCCGAAATCGAGCTGACCGGCGTCAGCGTCCTTCCCGCCCCGCGCGTAGTGCTCGCCGCAACCTGATCGCCCCGCCTTCGCTTTGTCATCCTGAGCGACCCTGAGTGCAACGAAGGGGAGTCGAAAGACCTGCTTTTCGTTGCTTTGAAAGGGCGCGACCTTAGTCGTGCCACACACCATCCACAAGTTTTTAGAAATCAATCCACGCGACGAGGTCGCGTGTAAATCCTCTCACCGCGTCACGTCCCTACAAATGCTGCTATACCGGATATCCCAGTTCTCGTTTTCGAGAACTGGGATATCCAACGGTCAGGTTCTTTCTATTCCCTGTTCCCTATTCCCTACTCCTTCTTCCCTATCCCTTCCTGCTCCATCTTCTCCCGAATCGCCTCGACCAGCTTGCGGATCCGCTGTTTGTATACCTCGCTGCCTTGTTTCCCCTGTTCCATTGTCTTGCTGACCCCCGCCATCGCCAGCGCCAGTTTCCTCTTCTTTTTCCGTACAGCCTTCTGCCGCCAAACGATCCGCTTCGTGTTTTCAATCGCCCGTCCCTCAAAGTTCCCCTGGTAGGGCACAATGGCATACACCACCTCGCACGACATCGCCCGCGCCGAATCCTTCAGCCCACGCAGTGAAATCTTGTCATTCCACTCCGACCGCTCCATCTGAAAAATCGCTGAAGGACTCACCCGCAAATCCTTGGCCATCGCCGCCGCCGATAGCCCCAGCGCCTTGCGCACCGTGCGCAGCCATCCACCCGACGGCCGGTGCACCCGCCGAGCGATCAAAAATGGTCGCAGCTCCCGGTCCAGGTCCCTCTGCGCTATCACCTGCATCTTCCACTCCATGCCTCTTCTCCTCTCCTCACTCTCCACCGCCAACTGGCTGTCCCTAGTCCCTGACGCCTGCCAGTTCTCCCACTGCAGGTGACCGAAGGCGTCTGCCTGGACGGCCAGTCCCATTGTCAAAAATTCCCCCTCTAAACCGTGCCCAATCCCCCTATCTGTCCTCTTTGCTTTTATTCTCCCCTTTAACTACTGAATAATCTGCAACCATTGGCCTGATTTCCGGTGAGCTGGAACTCTCTGGTGTTCTGAAAACCGGAAAGCTTGGGCTCGCCACTTTCGCCAAACCCGGTAAGCTGCAGCTTCACATTTGGGGGTAAACCGGTGAGCTGGAACTTCACGTTGTATGAAAACCGGTAAGCTATAGCTCACCATTTTTTTAATCCCTGAATCGCTTGTTCCGTGCACATCGACAGTCTCCCGTCACACACCTTCACGCCCCGCCGTCGGCTACAATTATTGGGCTATGTCTACCCAAAAAATCACCACCTCTATTCAGCCGTGCTCGCCCCAGGGCGGGTTTGCTAATCAACCCTTTATCGATTTCAAGGCGCCGGAAAACGCGCACAAGATGCAGACCGCATTGAAGTTGGTCGCCGATCAACTAGGCCGCGAATATGACCTGGTCATCGGCGGCAATCGCCTCAAAACAAAGGACAAAATCCGCTCCGTGAACCCCGCGCGCCCCGCCCAGATCGTCGGCATTCATCAGAAGGCCGGAGCCGAGCACGCCGCGCAGGCCATTGCCGCGGCGCTCAGCGCCTTCGAGCTTTGGAGCAGAACCCCATTTGAATCAAGAGTTTCTCTGCTGCTCAACGCCGCCCGGATCATCCGCAATCGCAAATTCGAGTTCTGCGCCTGGCTCACCTATGAAGTAGGCAAGAACTGGGCCGAGGCTGACGCCGACGTGGGCGAAACCATTGATTTCCTTGAGTTTTACGCTCGCGAGGCGCTGCGGTTGGCCGACTCGAAAACGCCCATCCAGTTCCCCGGCGAGCGCTGCGAGCTGCACTACATCCCGCTCGGCGTGGGCGCGGTGATTCCCCCATGGAACTTCCCCTTCGCCATCATGGCGGGCATGACCACCGCCGCCATCGTCACCGGCAACGCGGTGATTCTAAAGCCCTCCAGCGACGCCCCCACCATCGCCGCCAAGTTCATGGAAGTACTCGAAGAAGCTGGACTTCCGGCTGGCGTAGTCAACTTCTGCCCCGGCTCCGGGGCCAGCTTCGGCAACGCCATCGTCGAAGATCCAAGGACGCGCTTCATCTCCTTCACCGGCTCCAAGAAGGTTGGACTTGAGATTCACGAGTGCGCCGCCAAGGCTAAACCCAGTCAAATCTGGCTGAAGCGGACGATCCTGGAGATGGGCGGCAAGGACTCCATCCTGGTCTGCGCCGACGCCAATCTGGATGCCGCCGTCGAGGGCGTGGTGGCCTCGGCCTTCGGTTTTAGTGGGCAAAAATGCTCGGCCTGCTCCCGTGCCATCATCGAAGCCCCTGTCTACAACTCCTTCATAGAAAAGCTACTTGCACGCGTGGCTAAGCTGACCGTGGGCGACCCGGCGGCCAACCACAACCTCGGCCCGGTGATCAACAAGGCCGCGCTCGATTCCATACTGGCCTACATCGAGATCGGCAAGAGGGAGGGCCGGCTGATAGCCGGAGGCAAGGCTCCGGCTATCGATGGCGGCTATTTCCTTGAGCCTACAGTGTTTGCGGACATTGCTCCGGACGCCGTCCTGGCCCAGGAGGAGATCTTCGGGCCGGTGCTGGCGCTCATCAAGGCAGCCAACTTCGAGGAGGGGCTGAAGGTGGCCAACAACACCGAGTACGGGCTAACCGGATCGATCTACTCCACCGACCGCGCCAAGCTGGACCGCGCCCGCCGCGAATTTCACGTTGGGAATCTGTACTTTAACCGCAAATGCACCGGCGCGATGGTGGGAGCGCATCCCTTCGGCGGCTTCAATATGAGCGGCACCGACTCCAAGGCCGGCGGCCCGGATTACCTGCTGCTGTTCACGCAAGCCAAGAGCGTGGCGGAGAAGCTATAAAAAACGCCAATTGCAAGCCAAAAAACCTGCACGTAAACGTGCAGGTTTTTTAGCGCAAAATTGGGCAATTTGGGAAGCTGTGGCGAGTTAGCGAGTTAGCAGATTTAAACGCGACTTCGTCGCGCTGATTGATTTTAAAAACTTATGGATGGGTGATGTACGGGCTGAAGCCCGTACCTTCATATTGATTTGCTACTTTAGCGGCAGTCAGGGTTAAAACCCTGACCTACCAGCCGTGCCCTGACGCTTCTTGCTCCACCCTTTGCATTTTTCCGCAAGCTGTGAAGTCGTGCCCTTCAAAACTCTTCACTGCATTAATGGCACGGCTGAAGCCGTGCCCTGATACAAAACGCGAAAAACAAATGCAGGTCCTTCGACTCGCTCCGCTCGCTCAGGATGACAAGCATTGATGGATGCGAATTTCTGGGACAACACGCTAGGCCATGACGCGCGGCTGGGCGGCTTCCTCGGCTTCGAGCTTGCTGCCTACGTCGGCGGCGGCAGCGGCGAGCACGCGATGGTGGATGGTAAACAGCGCCAGTTCGAGGCGGTCGCTGACGCCGGTCTTGTCGTAGACGGAGCGCAGGTAATTTTTGATGACCTGCTCGGTGGTATGGAGGCGGGTGGCGATCTCGCGATTTTTGCATCCCTGGACGATGAGCGCGACAATGCGCATCTCCTTAGGGGTGAGGCGGTCGCGGACGCGCGTGCCCACCATGTCTTCCTCGGGCGTTTCTGCCACCATGACCTGGGGAGGCAGCCAGGTGCCCCCGGCGGCCACCACGCGCACGCACTCCACCAGAGACGGCCCGGTGACGCTGCGGAAGACCACGCCGCGAAAGCCCTGATGCAGGAATGCGCCCGCATTTTCGTTGTTCTCGGCGATCACAATGCCACGGCTGCCGGTGGATTCCAGCAGCGTGTGAAGCCGATCCATGTCCGGCCGCAGCGAGGAGGCAAACAAGACAATGGAGCTGGGAAAGGTGGTGATGGCGTGCTGCATGCGGTCGAGGTCGGTGCACTGAGCAATGATGCGCACGTCTTCGTCCATGGCCAGAACTTTGGCGGTGCCGGCCCGAAAAATCGCCTGCGAATCTGCCAGAATGATCTTGTTCATGATACGCGCCTCATCCACTGCACACCACGGAAGTCCGAGTTAAAGCCCGCCTAACCCGCGGATCCAGCCACGCCGGAAACGCAGATTCGAGCTCAGGCAATGGCCTCTTCTCTTTGCAACTCTATCGGCAGATTCCCGCAAGACCCTTGAAGTGCATCAATCTGCAACAAAGAGGAGCGGAGCAGATTCCTTTGGTGACCGTCCAGAGGAAAAATTTGCTATTCTCCGGATATCCTCCTACGAATGAGATTACAACCTATGGACGCATAGGGTCACGTATATTTGCAGCCGGCGGCTGTAGATTTTGCAGACGGATAGTCTCGTAAACAGGCAGCGGGAGAGGGCGTGTTCTGTTTCGACCATGGTGTGTCCTCAAGCCCGAGTACTCTTCCCTTAGAAAAGCTCAACCTTACAATCCACACCGCCGGGCGGTGAAGTTGGTGTGCGCCATGCCGATGTAGGAGATGGAGAGATATGGATGGCCGATCGCACGGAACTTCTAGAGGCCGCTCTGGAGATATATCCAGAGGGTGTCGCGCTGCTTGGGAGCGAGAACCAGGTGGCGTTCTGGAACCATGCGGCAGAGGCGATTACAGGGTATGGGAGCGCCGATTTGCTGTCGCGACAAGTTCCAGAGCCGCTGGAACCGCTGCTATCGGCCAGCGCGCGGCTTGTGGAGATGGAGCCGGACGTAGGGGGTCAACTGGGCCACAGAACGCTGGTACATGCGTCGCACAAGCTGGGTCACGACGTGCCGATGATGGTGCGCTATTTTGTGTTGCGCGACGGGATGGGCGGACGCATGGGCATGGCGGTTCTGTTTCACCCCGCCGACAACCTGGATGCGCTGCCGCACGGAGAGTGTGGGCAGGGCGGAGACGTGAAGGCGAGCCAAGCAGTGGTAGAGGACAGGCTGGCGACGATGTTTGGAGACTTCATGCGTGGGGGCCTGCCGTTCGGCATATTGTGGATTTCCGTCGATCAGGCCGCGGAGCTTCGCAAGACGCACGGCGCCAAGGCCTGCGAGGCGATGCTTGAGAAAGTAGAACGGGCGATGGTAAACGGGCTGCGGCCGGCCGAGGAGATGGGGCGCTGGGGCGACGATGAGTTTCTGATCCTGTCGCACGAGCGCACAGCGGAGATGCTGGCGGCGCACGCGCAGGTGCTGGCCGGATTGGCGCGGACGGCGGACTTCCGCTGGTGGGGCGATCGCGCATCGCTGACGGTAAGCATCGGCGCGGCCCAGGCTGAACGGGAGGGAAGCCTGGCTAATCTGCTGGAAAGAGCAAAAACCGCAATGCTGACCAGCTTTCATGCGGGCGGAAACCAGGTCACGCCGGTGCCGGGGGGGCAAGTATGTTCGCCATCATAGGCATTCTGCTGGTTTTTGCGTCGGTTATCGGCGGCTTCCTGATGGAGAAGGGCCATATTCTGGTTCTTCTTCAGCCGGCCGAGCTGCTCATCATCGCCGGCGCAGCCACGGGCACGCTGCTGGCGGCCAATCCGGTGCATATCCTCAAAGGAATCGCCAACGGACTGACGGGGGTGCTGAAAGGCTCGCCTTTCGACAAAGCGCGTTACCTGAACACGCTCAAGATGATGTACCAGTTTCTGAACAAGGTGCGCAAAGAGGGATTGCTGAGCGTGGAGATGGACGTGGAGAAGCCCTTGGACAGCTCCATCTTCAAGAACTATCCGGAGTTTCTTGCGGACCATCATGCATGTGACTTTGTGTGCGACACGCTGCGCATGGCCATCACCGGAGGCGTGGAGCCGTTCGACATGGACCAGATGATGGAGCTGGACATGGAGGTGCACCACCACGAGACAACGCAGCCGGTCAGCTCCTTGAGCACCGTGGCGGATGCGCTGCCCGGACTGGGGATTGTAGCGGCAGTGCTGGGCGTGGTGATCACGATGGGCTCACTGGGCGGTCCGCAGGAAGAGATCGGCCGCAAGGTAGCGGCGGCGCTGGTGGGCACCTTCCTGGGCATCCTGCTGTGCTATGGAGCAGTAGGCCCGTTGGCCTCTAACATGGCTAAGACAGCCGACGCGCAGGACGAATATCTGCATGTGCTTCGGGTACTGATTTTGTCGTTTCTGAAAGGCTCTGCTCCCATGATCGCCATCGAGATGGGGCGGCGGGCGATTCCGGCGCATGTGCGGCCCGGCTTCGACGAGATGGAAAAGAATTGCAAGAGCCACGCGGTCATCGCTGAACCGGCGGCGGCGGCGGCCGCCGCGGCCTAAGGTTCGCGAATCCCTTCAGGGAGAAACAGGGCATCATGGCGCCATCCAAGACGCAACCAATCATCATCATCAAGAAAGTCATCGGCCATGGCGGCCACCACGGCGGCGCGTGGAAGGTGGCCTATGCGGACTTTGTCACCGCCTTGATGGCGCTGTTCATTGTGCTGTGGCTGATGGGCTCGAGCGAGCAGGTCAAGAAGGCCATTGCCGGCTACTTCAACGACCCCAAGGGAAGCGGCAAACTTCTGGGCACCATGATGAACGGCACCGGAAAAAATGCGACGGCGCCGGCCACCACCGACGAACTGCAAAAGCTGAAAGAAAAGCTGGAAGAGGAGATCAAGGCGAGAAACGAGCTGGAGAAGCTCTCCAAGCAGATTGAGATCACCATTACGCCCGAGGGGCTGCGCATTGAGCTGATCGAAGGCAAGGACGGCACCTTCTTTCAGAGCGGAAGCGCAAAATTGAGTGAAAGCGGGCAGGTGCTACTGGCGTTGCTGGGAAAGGAGCTGAAGACGATACCCAATTCTTTGCTAATCGAAGGCCACACGGATGCGACGCCGTATGCCAGCAACCTGGGCTACAGCAACTGGGATTTGTCGGCGGACCGCGCCAACTCGGCACGGCGGCTTTTGCAGCAGGACGGCGTGCGCACCGACCAGGTGACCCAGGTGCGCGGCTATGCCGACCAGATGCTGCGCGTAAAAAACAATCCCACCGACCCCTCGAACCGGCGCATCTCGATTTTGGTTAAGAACGACAACGAGAAGGTGCCGACGCTTTCGGCGGACGGCATAGTGAATGGGTCTACGCCGTTTCCGGCATCCGCGAAGTCAGCCGCTCCGGCAGATAACGGGGCCACGCTGCCGGGCGCGCAGCCTGCCGCGCAACCCGCCGCCAAGCCGGCTGCTCCGGCCGCTTCCCCTGTGGCTTCCCCGGCCATCGCCGCACCGGCCCCGGCTCCAACGGCCAAGCCTGCAGCAATTGCTCCGGCGGTTAAGACCAGCCTGATGGACAGACTCAAGGCCATGCTGCCGGGGAAGAAGAAGTAGCCGGGCAGCGAGCCGGCGAACTACAGCTATCCGAACTGCGAAAACACCCGGCTCAGACGGGGGTATATTCCGCTCATGACTTTTATTGCAGTTGTAGTGACAGCCATCACGATGGGGCGGTATCGCGGACATTAAATTGGAGTCAATTCCAGCAGGGCCTCGTCGCGGTTATGGAATCCCACATTCTGCGACATTATCTGGAAATCTCAGCAAAATGAATGGGAAAGTGGCCGAGCAGCCGTTGACTTGCGCAACTCATTCCAAGTCAGGCTTAGCCGGCCAACGAGGTGTACGGTCATGTTTGCTTTCTTCCCAGTATTGCGTCTGCGGGTTCTGCTGGTGGTGGGACTCATCGCGGTAACGTTGTTGTCTGTTCGTCAGGCGGCGATTGCCCAAACCAGCGCGCCACTCCAGTGGACCTGGATGGGCGGGAGTAGCACGGTTGGCGGCAATGGAGGCCGGGCCGGAGTGTACGGCACATTGGGAAAGCCCGCTGCCGGAAACATCCCCGGAAGCCGCGAGAATACTACGAATTGGACCGATAGCGGCGGCAATTACTGGCTCTTTGGGGGCCTTGGCTACGATACGATCGGCACAAGTGGCGCTCTCAACGACCTATGGGAGTTCAATCCTTCCACCAACGAGTGGGCATGGATGGGCGGAAGCAGCACATTGGGTTGCACCCCAGGTTGGGATCTCGATGACCCAATCTGTGGCCAGTCCGGCGTATACGGCACGTTGGGGACGCCAGCTGCCGGAAACTTCCCCGGAGGCCGCCGTGGCGCGGCGAGCTGGACCGACAGCAGCGGCAGATTCTGGCTTTTTGGGGGCTACGGCCTCGATACCAGTCGCAACATGGGTTATCTCAATGACCTATGGGAGTTCAATCCCTCCACGAAAGAATGGACATGGATAGGCGGAAGCAGCACAATGAGCTGCACACCTGGATCAGGTGGTCCAGCAGTTTGTGGCCAACCAGGCGTCTACGGCACGTTGGGAACGCCTGTAGCCGGAAACGTCGCCGGATCTCGAATGGATGCTAACAGTTGGACCGACAGCAATGGTAATCTCTGGCTCTTTGGGGGCTATGGCTACGATGCCAGCGGCATTGAATGCGATCTCAATGACCTTTGGGAGTTCAATCCTTCCACAAAGGAATGGGTATGGATGGGCGGAAGCAGCACTTTGGGTAGTCTTTTTGGCCATCCCGGCGTGTACGGCACTTTGGGAAAGCCTGACGCCGGAAACATCCCCGGAAGCCGCGACAGCGCTTCCAACTGGATCGACAGCAGCGGCAACTTTTGGCTCTTTGGGGGCGATGGCTTCGATGGCAGCGGCGATTCAGGCCTTCTCAACGACCTTTGGGAGTTCAATCCTTCCACGAAGGAATGGGCATGGATGGGCGGAAGCAGCACGATGAGCCTCTTGGCGAACGGAACATATAACCCGCCCGGAGTGTATGGCACGATGGGTACGCCTGCTGCCGGAAACGTCCCTGGGGGCCGTGGCGGCGCTTCTAGCTGGACCGACAGCAGTGGCAACTTCTGGCTCTTTGGAGGTTTTGGGGGTAATGGCTTTAGCTCCGAGGGCTATCTTAGTGATTTTAACGATTTATGGGAGTTCAATCCCTCAAGCGGCGAATGGACGTGGATGAGCGGAAGCAGCACGACCGATCAGTCCGGAGTGTATGGCACGTTGGGAACGCCTGCCGCCGTGAACATCCCCGGAGGCCACAGCTACTCTTCGAGCTGGGCCGATAGCAGCGGCCGTCTTTGGTTCTTCGGGGGCTATGGCTGGGATGCCAGCGGCAGTTCTGGCGCACTCAACGACGTGTGGGAATATCAGCCAGTCACGGGAATCGCCCCGGCGAAGATAACCCCATCTGTAACAGTGACGCTATCTTCATCGAGTATTACCACAGCGCAGTTTTTGACGGTGACGGTTACCGTCAGCGGCGGAGCCGGCAACCCGACGCCAACCGGCACAGTAACATTGACCAAGGGCGGCTACACATCCGCGGCGGCAACTCTGAGCGGCGGCAGCGCGACAATCATCGTACCCGGCGCCTCGATAGCAACCGGCAGCAACACACTTACCGCTGTCTATGCGGTGGATAGCGCGAGTTTCTCGATCTATAACAGCGCCTCGGCGGCAACTTCGGTTACGGTTACGACGGTTCCTCGCTTCACAGTCAGCGCTACATCAGTATTAGTGTACGGCCCCGGCGGGGACAGCACCTCCACCATCACCGTGACGCCCTTCGACGGTTTTACTGGCAATGTGGTTCTGACGGCTGCGATTAAATCCAGCCCGGCCGACGCCGTGGACCTGCCTACCATGAGCTTCGGCTCGACCACCCCGGTGAGCATAACCGGCACAGCTGCCGGAACGGCGACACTCACCATTTCCACTACGCTCCCCACGGAGCCCTCGAGTTGCTTCTGCATGATGAAGCTGATTCATTCCAAACACCCCGGAGTTCCCTGGTACGCGGCAGGAGGCACAACGCTGGCCTGCGTGCTGTTCTTCGGCATCCCGGCGCGGCGGAGATGGTGGCGGAACATGCTCGGAATGCTCTTGCTTCTGGTGATCCTAGGCGGCGGAGTTGACGCCTGTGGCGGTAGTGGCTCAAGCAATCCCGGCACAACGCCGGGAAACTACACCTTGACCGTAACCGGAACATCCGGCACGATGACGGAAACGGGTACGGTCGCCCTCACCGTGTATGCCATGTATTGAACATTGCGATATGCTCTACTGCTCGATGACTTCGACGCTGGGGGCCGGATCGGTTTGCGAGGCGCAGACGAACTTGGTGGAGTTGATGACCACACAACTTGCTCCTGCATGCGTGCCGTTGGCGATGAGGAAAGTACCCGTGCCGGGAGCGGTTGCGTCCCAACTGTAGGTCATGCTGGTGGATTGATCCCAGGACAAGTTATCCCGGCTGGTGGTGGTGAGGGCGACGTTGATCGTTCCGCTGTTGGTTACGCCGAAGACTCCCACGCTGCCGGCCGGCTCGATATTCAACTGCGAGAGGTTACTGAACAGGTAATTGCCGGCCAGAGCCGCGCTGGTGAAGGCGGGCGGCGTTTGCGGCGCCGTTTGCGGTTCTAGCCATCCCGAATCCAGAGAGCCATTCTCATCCACGCTCATTTCAAAGGCGCTGGTGTTATTGAACAGGTAGAGCCAGGTTGTGCCGGTGACTGATTGGTATGTGGCGCGGCCGGGATGGGCGGGATCAAAAGTGATGGCAGTGGGACCGCCGTTCGATGTGCCGGCCGAGTAGACGCCAGCGTTATCGGCATAGCTCTGATTGATGGTGAGATTGCCGTTGCCGTCGGCCGTGCCCTGAAAAACATTAGAATAAAAGCCGGACGGGGTGTTGCCGCTGGCATTGAATTCGGCCCCGCGCAGATAGAGAACGAAGGGGCCGTCGATGCTGACGCCGGAGTAAGAGGCTTGTTGCTGCACGCGCATGTTGCCGGCCTGCTCGCCGTCATCCGAGGTGTTATCGAGAATGAACATGCGGCTGGCATCGATAATGTAAACAGTGAAGCCGGTAGAGTTGCCTGCACCGTTAAGTGCCATGGTGAATCGGCCCGAGGCGGGGTCCGGCGTGGTATAGGTTGCGGTAAAGGCGTCGGTCTGGACGGTTGCGCTGCCACCCTGGGCCATGTCGATATTGCCGCTCGTGATCTTTCCGGCGGAGGCGCTGAAGAGGCCAACAGCGGACTTCATGTTGCCGTTGTTGTCTTCGCCATCGAGGCCAAAGGCGAAGCTCGATCCGCTAATGGTGCCGGCGGCAAAGGCGCTGGTGGTGGCCAGGTAGCAATTAGCGGCGCCTTGCTGGTAGGAAGGCAATGTGCCCAGGTCATCGGCTTCGGTCATGCGGAAGTGCTGCGCCGGTTGAGCGGCGCCGGAGATCGCAATCGCCCACTGCGTTGTCTGAATTCCCGCAGCATCATTGGTCAGAATCGTGTGAATGGAGGCCATGCCGTTGTTATCCGAGCCGATGTCGAAGGTGCCGGAGATCGTGCCTGAAGCCGAGCCGATGTCATAACTGTTGGTGTCGAAGATGCCGCTGGTGAAATTGCCCTGACCGTCGGCATGAAAGCTGGCCAGAGTGGCCCAGCGCGTGCCGTCCGTGTCAATGGAGCCCTGAAACAGGCAGACGTAGCTGCCGATGAGATTGCCGTTGTTTGCGCCGCTGGGTCCGGCGGTGAAGTTGACCGTGTACGTAACCGGGCCGGCAGCAGCGCCAACGGTGTCCTGCACTGAGACCTGGAACGAAATCGCACCTGGCGAGGCAGACGTTCCGGTAATCGCAAGCGAGCTTCCGCTCGTATTGGAAAAAGACATACTGGCGGGCAGGCCGGTAACCGTCCAAGTATATCCAGGAGAGCCGCCGGTAACATTGATATCCCCGGAGTAGGCATTTCCGGCGGTTCCGGCAGGCAGCGTGGTTGTAGTCATTTTGATCGGCGGGTTGATGGTGACGGGAACCGAAGCCGATGTGCCAGCCGATGTGGTGATCGAGACGCTGGTCACGCCGGAGTTGACAATCAGATTGGCGGGAACCGCGGCTGTCAGTTGTGTCTGGCTGATGTAGGTCGTCGACAAGGCGGTTGTTCCCCACTTTGCAATAGAAACAGTGGTGAAGTACTCTCCGCTGATAGCCAACGTGAAGGCAGCGCTGCCAGCTGTGGCCACGCCGGGAGTCAGGCCGCTGATGGCCGGAGGCGATGGGTTGATGGTGAAAATGGCCGCAGCTGATGTGCCGAGCGCCGTGGCGACCGTAATGCTGCCCGTCCCCGGGTTCACGATCATGCTAGCGGGGATAGAAGCCCTCAACTGCGTAGGGCTGACGTAGACCGTGTACAAAGGTGTTGTGCCCCACATGGAGGTTACGTCCGGGGTGATGGCCGTGCCGTTGATGGTCAACATGAACCCCGCGCCGCCGGCGGAGACCGAAGATGGACTCAGGCTGGTGATGGCTGGCGGCGCCGGATTGATGGTAAAGGTGACCGAAGGCGTCCAGCCATAACCGCCGGGAGTGTAGACTTTGATGCTGGCCGAACCGGCGCTGGCAATCATGCTGGCCGGGATTCCGACCGTAAGCTGAGTGGGGCTGACGTAGTTTGCGCCCATCCATGCATATCCAGACGCGTCTGTCCACTCAGCTCCCGAGGTAGGTAAAAAGTTGATTCCGTTGATGGTCAGCGTAAATGAAGAGCCCCCGGCCGCGACGGAAGCCGGGCTCAGGCTGGTGATTATGGGATATGCAATGACGGTGAAACTGACCGGAGCCGATGTTCCACCATCGGTGGTAACCGTGATGCTAACCGTGTAGGCGGTAGCAATCATGCTGGCCGGGACCGTCGCCGTGAGCATACTCCCAAGATGAGTCATGACCAGCGGCGTAGATCCCCAATTTATGACCGCGGTCGAGTCAAAGTAGGAGCCCCAGACGGAGAGCGAGAAGGAGCCACTGCCGGCACTGACAGTAGTCTGGCTCAGCGTGGAGATGACGGGCTGGGCCTGATTGATGGTGAATATAATCCAGGATGAGATTCCGGCGGCGGTGACCACCGAAACCCCGAACCCACCGGGACCGGGAATCTGGCTGGCTTGAATGACTGCCGTGACCTCTGTGGAACTGACATAGGTTGTCGGTACTGCAGTATAGTAGTTCCACCTGATGATTGTTCCCCCTGCTCCGGGAAGAAAATTAGTGCCATAGACGGTCAACGTGAAAGACCCGCTGCCGGCAAGCACCGAAGTTGGACTCATGCTGGTGACGGTGGGCAGGGACGAAGTGATGGTGAAGGTTGCGCCGGCGGAGATTCCGCCGGCTGTGCTGACCGTGATGCTACTCGTACCGGCGGCGGCTATCAGATTGGCGGGTACGGCAGCCGTCAGTTGGGTGGCGCTGATGTAGGAGGTGGCCAGCGAGGCGGAACCCCAACTCACGGTTGCGGTCGAGGTTAAGTTGGTTCCGTTGATGGTCAGCGTAAAGGCCGCGCCGCCTGCTACCGCTGATGCCGGACTCAGGCTGGTAATTGCGGGAGTGGGCGGAGTGACGTCGAGCGCGGCCTGGGAGGAGACGCCGCCGGCAGAGGCGGCCGTAACGCTGGTTGTTGGAGCGGCGGTGACCTGGCTGACGGGAACCGAGGCCTCGTCCACAACCGCCGCAGCCGGATTCCGGCCGTTGATGGCGGGAGACGGCGGATTGACCGTAAAGGTAACGCCGGAGGAGACGCCGCCAGCCGCGGTGACCGTGATGCTAGTCGTGCCGACGATGGCAATCAGGCTGGCGGGGACGGTCGCGGTGAGTTCCGTGTCGCTTGTATAGGCTGTCGTCAGCAGGGTTGCGCCCCACTTCGCGGTCGAGCCAGGCATAAAGTTCATTCCAGTAATGATCAGCGAGAAGGCAGGGCCGCCGGAGGTGACCGAGCCAGGACTCAGGCTGATGAGCGCCGGGGCCGCAGCCAACGCTGCCGGAGTCCACGCCAATGCCAGGGTTACTGGAACGACTACGGCCAACCATCGCAGGAAGGAACGGGCGCTTTGCATAGGAAACTCCCTTGGGACGGTGTTGCAATGGCCGCCTTGATTAAGGAATCGTCAATGAATAAGAGATTCATAAGATTACTTTTGTCTAATCATTTAGAGGTTTCAAATATGCAGTTCCAAAAGAGATAAGCTGGAGCGAAGTGCTTCAGATTGATGAGAGTTTTTTAATTTATTACCGATAAAAGCATGCGTTTTCATGCGCCGTGCTGCGTTTTATTCACGGAGGTCATGCAATAAGATCGGCTTGGGCTAATTACTCTGACTTTTCGTCGCAAACACGCGAAGCTGTGGAGTATCCTCCGTTGTCTGCTGCTTTTACGATGGACGTTCGGTTCAAGCCTGCCGCCGGCAACCCGTAACGCCTATAATCAGCCTGTTGTGCATACATTTTCTTCAGTTGGTTTTAGGCGGGTTGGGCGGCTAGCAGGGCTGAGCTTTGTGCTGGCCCTCTCTTTTACGGTTTGCGCTGGAGCGCAGACGGCCTCGGAGACCAGCCCCGCCTTAAGTGGCCGCATCCTGCTGGTGCTGCCTTTTGACAACCGTACAGGGCAGCCCAGCCTAGAGTGGATACGCGAGGCTTCGGCGGAGATTCTGAGCAGCCGTCTGGCGTCGGCGGGTTTCGCCTCCATGAGCCGCGCGGATCGCATCTACGCGCTGGATCACCTGGGGCTACCGCAGGGATTTCATCCCTCGCGGGCCACAGCGCTCAAGCTGGCCGAGACCCTGGACGCCGATTCGATCATCGTGGGCAGCTACGTGACCGATGGCCCCGGTATAGTGGCCGAGGCGCGGCTGGTGGACGTGCCCCACCTGCGCATGAGCCAGCCGGTTACCGCTCACGGCGAGATGCGCGAGCTGGTTGCGATCTTCGACTCGCTGGCCTGGGAGTTGACCCGGCAACTGGACCCCGGCTTCAAAGTCTCCCAAGAGACCTTTTTGGCGGCCGGCTCAGGGCTGCGCCTGGACGCTTTTGAGCAGTACATTCGCGGCATCACCGAGCCCGACCAGCAGGAGCGATTGCGCCATCTCAATCAATCTGTTCTGCTTAGTCCGAAATTCAGCCCGGCGTGGATGGCGCTGGGGCGCGAGGACTACGCCGGTCAGCAGTACGAGCAGGCGGCAGAGGCTTTTGCCAAGGTAGGGGACAACGGCACTAACGCCGACGACGCTCTTGAGGCCAGCTTCTACCGCGGCCTTTCACTGCTGTTCTCCGGAGACTATGCCCGTGCCCAGGAGGCCTTTGCCGGCGTGGCCCGCGTACTGCCGCTGGCTGAGGTTCTGAACAACCAGGGAGTTGCCCTGGCCCGTGGCGGCAAGGATGGCATCCCACTCTTCCGCCAGGCGGTGGCCGCCGACCCCAATGGAGCCGACTATCACTTCAGTTTGGCCATCAGCCTGAAGCGCCACGGCGGCTACGACGCCGAAGCCTTGACCGAGCTAGCCCAATGCCTGCGGCTGCGTCCCAACGACAGCGAGGCCCTGGCGGTGCAGAAGGCCTGGACAAATCCAGACAAACCCGGACGTGCCGCAGCCGGACCGGCGAAGATGCCGGCAGCAAAGCCGGCCGCCGGTTCGGACGTGCAGGATGATGCAGAGGAAGCCGAGGCCAAGGCCGATCCGCTGGAGCGCATCCAGCGCAGCTTTGACGAAGTCGCTTTCCGCCAGGCTGCCCTCATGCTGGACAGAATCAACAGCGCGCGGTTGAATGCGCTTCCGCCGCCGGAGCGCGCGCAAGGGCTCTCCAGCCAGGCTCATGAGTACCTGGACCACGGCCTGCTGCTGGAGGCTGAACGTCTCTATCAAGCCGCCGTAACCGCTGATCCCAAGTTCGCCGCGGCACATGCCGGCCTGGCCGAGATCAGCGAGCGCACCGGCGATGCCAAGGCCGCCCGCAAAGAGGCGGTTAAATCGCTGGAACTGATGCCCTCGGTGGATGCGTACCTGGTGCTGGTGCGGCTGGACCTCGAGGCCAACCACCTGTACGAAGCAAAACAGAATGTGACCGCAGCGCTCCAGATCGACCCGCAGAGCAAACCGGCACAGGAACTTCAGCGGCAGATTGCGGTCAAGGGCGGGCTGAAGAGGTAGGGCCTTTCAAACATGCACTGGAGGGAGCAAGCCATGATGCGACGCGCAGGCGGGTTGGCGATAGTGATGGGATTGATGGCGGCCCTGGGGCTGGTTGCAGCAGCCACTGGCCAGCAGCCGTTTGTGGACAAATTTGTTCTTGCCGACACTATCCAGCCGGTAACGCAGGGAGAGCTGGACCGGGCGATTGCGCACGCCAACTCGGACGGGGCCCAGGCTTTGTTAATCGAGCTGGACACGCCCGGCGGAATGCTGGACACGACCCGCACCATGGCCGGGGAGATTCTCAGCTCTAAGGTGCCGGTCATCGTTTATGTGGCTCCGGCGGGCGCGCGCGCTGGCTCGGCTGGATTTTTTCTGCTGGAATCGGCGGACATCGCCGCCATGGCTCCCGGCACCAACGCCGGAGCGGCCCACCCGGTGATAGAGCTCGGTCCCCAGCCCGACGCCATCATGAGCCAGAAGATCGAGAACGACACGGCGGCTTTTTTGCGCTCCTACGTGACAAAACGCAACAGGAACGCCGAAGCCGCTGAGGCCGCCGTTCACTCTTCGCACTCCTACACCGCGCAGGAGGCGCTGGACCAGCACCTGATCGACCTGACTGCGTCGAACGAGTGGGAGCTGCTCAAGGCACTCGATGGCCGCGAGATTACCCGCATGGACGGCAGCAAGCTCACGCTCCACCTGGCCGGGGCGCGGATTGAAACGCTGAAGCCCACGCTGCGCGAGGATTTGCTGGGCTGGCTGGTGAACCCCAACATCGCTTTGCTGTTATTGGTGGGCGGGGCGCTGCTGATCTACCTCGAATTCAACGTTCCCGGCACTATTGTTCCCGGTGCATTGGGGACGCTAATGGTGCTGCTGGCCATCTTTGCGCTGGGATTGCTGCCGATTCGATTTACAGCGGTGATGCTGCTGGTGGCGGCGCTGGTTTTGCTGTTGTTGGAGGCCAAGTTTGGAGGCCATGGCGCGCTGGCTATTGCCGGCATCATCTGCCTCACCTTCGGGACTTTGACATTGGTTGCCGCGCCGGTGCCGGAGATGGCCATCAGCCCCTGGGTGGCCATTGCGGTCAGCGCCGCTTTTGGCTGCATTACCGTGTTCCTTGTCCGGCTGGTGGTGCGCGCACAGCGCTTGAAATCCCGTCTGGGTCCACCGGCCATGGTGGGCAGCCGCGCCCGGGCCATGGAGGCGCTGAATCCCGAAGGCCACGTGCTGGTGGAGGGCGAAATCTGGAGCGCAGTTTCCACCACGCCCGTGCCGGCGGGAGCGCCGTTGCGCGTAATTGGCCTGGACAAGTACCTGCTGCACGTGGAACCAGCTCCGCCGCAAAGTCCGCCGCAGCTCAACGTATAAGGAGTACAATCCGTCGTAAGTGAGGGAATTCCCATGGATGCAAGCACACCGATTCTGATTTTCGTAGCGATCGTCGTCCTCTACCTGCTCAACTCCATCAAGATTCTCCGCGAGTATGAGCGCGGGGTGATCTTCCGGCTGGGTCGCGCCCTGCCCACACCCAAAGGCCCCGGCATCATCCTGGTCTTCCGGCCCTTCGATCAGATGGTGCGCATCTCGCTGCGCCAGGACGTGCTGGAAGTGCCGCCGCAGGACGTAATCACGCGCGATAACGTCACCCTCAAGGTGAACGCCGTGGTTACTCTCTACGTGGTGAACCCCAACGACGCGGCGATCAAGGTGGCCAACTACGTCTACCAGACCTCGCAGTTTGCACAGACTACGCTGCGCTCGGTGCTGGGCGAGGTAGAGCTGGACGAACTGCTCAGCCATCGCGACAAGCTCAACCTCAAAATTCAAACCATCATCGACGAGCGCACCGAGCCCTTCGGCGTCAAGGTAATAAGCGTGGAAGTGAAGCAGGTAGACCTGCCGGAGCAGATGCTGCGCGCCATGGCCAAGCAGGCCGAGGCTGCCCGCGAAGCTCGGGCGAAGATTCTTCACGCCGAGGGCGAGTTCAACGCCGCGCAAAAGCTAGTGGACGCTGCCGCGTTGCTGGCCACCGAGCCCATGACCTTGCAGTTGCGTTACCTGCAAACCCTCACCGAGATCGGCGTGGAGAAGAACACCACCATCGTATTCCCGCTACCCCTGGAGATGATGACGCTGTTCAACAAGCTGGGCGCAACCGCCATGGCAGCTGCGGAAAAGAAGTAGGACTCGCTGTCCAGGCGTACCCGCCGTTCCGGCGGAAATGCGGAACGGTGAGAGCCTCAGAAAAATCTCAGCGCCCCATCCTTTCGCCTTTTGCGAAGGGTGGAAAACCGTGAACCTCAACCGGACCCCGTTCACCTCATCGCGGGCCGGAGGGAATCGTATTCGTCTTCCAGAGGCCGGGAATGAACGATGACTTTAACCCGGATGAGTTTCGGCCGGCCGAGTACCGGCACGATACAGAGCTGACACTGGGTCCGATGATGCTGTTGGGCCTTTTCTTTGGTCTGATGCTGCTCTGCGGCCTGTGTTTCGGAGTGGGCTACTCGCTGGGCAGCCGTGGCGCTCACGAATCCCCGGCCCCAGGCCAGCAGCCCAGCGTCGGAGCCGCTGCGCTGGCAAGTTCGCTTCCCAAACCCTCCGCCGTGCAGAAGACCACTTCCCGGCCGCCGTCTGCCGTGGCTACGGTTCCCACTCCTGCACCCTCGGCTACATCTGCCCAGCCCGTCCCGGCGCTCCCGGTTCCGGCGATCAAGGCCGAGCCAGAGACAGTACCAGAGCAGGCGCTGATGGTCCAGATTGCTACCGTCTCTAGCCAGGAAGACGCTGATATTTTGATTAGCGCACTGAGCAAACGCGGCTATACAGCCACCGCCAGGCGCGATGCGACCGATAACAAGCTGCACGTACGCATCGGCCCGTTCACGAACCGCAGCGACGCCAACACCATGTGCCGGAGGCTGCTGAACGACGGCTACAACGCGATTGTGCAGCCGTAGGCATCTGCGGTGCGGGGACTGGCCGTCCAGGCAGACAGCGCTTCGCGCCATGAGATTTGTTTTTTTTCACCCTTTCGCCAGAAAAAAAGGCGAAAGGATAGGGCGGGGCAGAGAGTTTCGCCCTCAGGGGCTAAAGCCCAACATTTGTTTTGTTGCGTTTACGGCACGACTGAAGTCGTGCCCTGATTCAACACCAGAATTTTTCACCAAGTTCCTTGAGATTTACGCTCGCATCCACTCCGGCAGGCCGGAGGCGATGACTGCGCGTACGGCCTGCGATAACTCCTCACGCGTGGCATAGTCGCGCGGATAGAGAGGCGGGTGGAAGATGATGTGCACGGTTCCCGGCTTGATGGCAAAACTGCCCTTGGCCATCAGCGTTTCAGTGCCGTACATGGAGACCGGAATGCACGGCGCGCCGGACTGCATGGCGAGATAGAACGGGCCTTTTTTGAAGGGCTGCATGCGGCCGTCGTCGGAGCGCCTGCCCTCAACGAAGGTGGTGATGTGGAGGCCCTTGGCCAGCAGCCGCGTGGCCATGTTTACGCTCTCTTTTGCGCTGGCTGCGTTTCCCTGGCGTTCCACGGGAATGTACTCGCCCAGCTTAAGGCAGTAGCCGAAGATGGGAAGCTTGAAGACAGAGCGCTTGGTGAAGGCGGAGGTGCGTCCCGGAATGTGCGAGATCAGCGCCGGTGCATCGAGGTTCGACACATGGTTAGCCATGAAGATGCACGCGCGACCGGCGGGAACCAGCTCCCGCCCGTCAACCTGGAAATGTATGCCGGCCACTCGGTAGGCGGCGCTGACGATCAGGCAGGTCACCTTGTAAAGCGGTCCCACGTTGCCCGTAACCACGGCCAGCGGAATAAAGATAATCGCGGAGGGAATGCTCAACACGACAATGGTAACGATTACGAGCAGCGAGATAATCATGAGGGTTCCGTCAAAGAGCTGAGATTTGTTTTACACCGGCGCGCATCGTTTACGTTCTCATCCACTCCGGCAGCCCGGAGGCGATAGCCGAGCGAACCGCCTGCATCAGTTGCTCGCGCGTGGCAAAGCCGGCCGGATCGATGGACGGATGAAAGACCACGTGCGCGGTTCCGGGATGAATGCGCAGGTTTCCTTTGCCCTGGATGGTCTCCGTGCCGTGGATGGAAACCGGGATGCACGGCGCTCCGGAGCCCATGGCCAGGAAGAACGGGCCTTTCTTGAAGGGCAACATGCGGCCGTCCGGCGAGCGAGTACCTTCAACAAAAGTGGTCATGTGCACGCCCTTGGCTAATACGCGCTTGGCGGCTTCCACACTCCTCTCGGCGTCCGCAGGGCTGCCGGTGCGGTCCACGGCGATGAAGTCGCCCTGCTTGAAGCCGGTTCCCAAGATGGGCATGTTCATCAGCGCGCGCTTCATAAAGGCCGAGGTGCGCCCCGGAATCAGCGAGATCAGCGCGGGCGGGTCAAGGTTGGAGACGTGGTTGGACATGAAGATGCACGCCCGGTCACGGGGTATGTTCTCCAGGCCTGTGACGTGGAAGCGCACACCGGCCATCCAGCAACTACTGTGCAGCATGAAGCGCGTTCCCTTATAGAGCGGCAGAACATTGCCGGTGATCGCGCACCAGGGAATGAAAAGGATCGCCGTGGGAATTCCGGTGACGACCATCGTGGCCATGAAGATGAGATAAAAGATCATACGGGCCTTTCTACGCGTTCAGCGCAAATTATTTTATGGCAATGAGTCAGTTTCTCACAAATACCGTTTAAGCCGCCATGGAATGTGTCTCTGCTGCGCGGCCAGAAACAGCGCGCAATTTGAACAGCGCCATCACGCAGGCCAGGCCTCGCCGCGGGCAATCAGCGACGCCGGTCCGGTGAGCCTGAGTTCCGTTCCCGGCCCATCCCACTCCACCGTCTGCGCGCCGCCGGGAGCAACCACGGTGAGCGGAGACTGGCAGCCGTGCAATGCGATGGCTGCCGTGGCTGTGGCCGAAGTTCCGGTACCGGAGGAGGACGTGGGACCGACGCCGCGCTCGAAGATGCGAATTTCAATCTTCGTTGGACTGACGATGCGAAAAAATTCTACGTTGGTCTGGCGGGGAAAATCGAAGTGGCAGCAAATCTCCGCGCCAATCTCCTGCCAACTCAGACCGGTGACAGCAAAATCGGCATCTTCCACCAGGACGACAAAGTGCGGATTGCCGGTGGAGACTTCGACGCCGTTCACGGCAAACCTGCCCACAAGTCCATTGGCCAACATGACTGTACGCGGCGCGATGCTGGGAATGCCCATGCCGGCGGTTACTTCCACGGTAAACTCACCATCCGTCTTCAGCGCGTTCACGCGGCAGAGGCGTAGTCCGGCATCGGTCTCGATGCGCAATTCATCGCCGGGATGAAGGCCACGTTCGCGCGCCATCCAGGCGGCCACGCAGCGCGTGCCGTTGCCGCTGATCTCGGCGATGGAGCCGTCAGCGTTGTGCAGGCGGATGCGGCCGGAGTTGGGGCCGGTCCAGGTGAAAAACTCGACGCCATCGGCACCGATGCCGGAGTTGCGCGCGCACAGCCGCCGCGTCAGCTCCGCCGGATTGCGGCCCTGAACGGCTTCTTCGGTCACAATTAAAAAGTCGTTGCCGCAGGCATGCGCTTTGGTAAAGGGAATCAATCTTCCTCCGTACTGCGGAAGGCAAAGAGCGCATCGATGCCCGGCTTGCCGAGCAGCTTGCCGCGCAGCCGCTCATGTTGCTTGCTGGTGGCGGTGAGAGAAAAACTCACCCGCTGCAATTCGCCGATGGCATCACAGTCCGTACCCGCCAGCCGCTCGCCGGCCTTGTCCATGGCTTGCAGAATCGATTTCAGCATCTGCGTCTGATCGCTTCCCCGGGCTTCGTAGACCAGCGGATACATCTTCAGATTGGCGCGCCGCTCCAGCAAGCCCACCAATTCCAGCGCTACGATGACGATGAAGGTGGCCACGACTGCGGCCGCATAGAGCCCCGCGCCGCAGGCCATGCCGATGGAAGCCACCACAAAGACGCTGGCCGCGCTGGTAAGGCCGCTGACCCGGCTGCGGTTGTGCAGGATAAGCCCCGCGCCAATGAAACCGACGCCTTGCACGATGTTCGAGGCCACGCGTCCTTTGTCGGGGTTGGCGTCGCCAGCCAGCACCGCCGAGAGCAGTGTGAAAAAAGCTGCGCCCATGCAGATCAGCAGGTTGGTGCGCACGCCGGCGGCCTTGCGGCTGAACTCCCGCTCGAGGCCCACGGCCGCGCCCAGCAGACATGCCACCAGCAGGCGGCCGATGGCGCCGTTGACCACCACGATCTGCTGCAGGCGATCAAAGTCAAAAGGTTGCGCGAATTGTGCCAGTGTCATGCTCATCTCGCTTCCATAGGCGATGCTATCACCACTTCGCACTCATGCGTGAGGCTGTTTGCGCCTAGCGGGCGCCAGGCGTACCGGAAACGTAAATTGTCCCTGAGGGCTTGCCGGGCGTGGAAAAGCGGCGAACCGTAGTCAGGCCCTGGGGATGCGCCTTGACCGCGCGGTCGATATCATCACCGTCGAAGGCCAGCACAATTGCGGCGTGCGCTGCCGGCGCGGCCAGCGCGGCACGATAGATCTCCAGATCGCTCTCGTTGATGGTCTGACGAAGCGGAATGCCGGTGAAGGCGACAAGCTCCGGAAAAACCGAGGTATCCATCAGCACCACACCATGCGGATGCTCGGACAGCAACGCGCGCAACGCCGGAGGAATCTGCTCATCGTAGGCTCTGCGCGCAGCGATGATTTTGGTTCCCTCGACATACACCTGCGGATGCTCGCGCAGCATCTGCCATGCATTTACGACGATCAGCGCGAAGAGCACGCCCGCCGCGGATTGCACCCAGCGGGGATTGAACTCGCGTGGCTTGAACTCCTCGACGGCGGTCAACACAAACTGCGCCGCAAAGCCCAGCCCCAGCGCAAAGGCCGGTAGCATCTCCATTCCATAACGCAAGTTGTACCAGGAGTAGGGCCACCAGATGGGCAGAAAAATGGGCACCGAACCGTACGAAACCGAATACGCATAGAAGGCGACTGGAAACCACAGCAGCAGCGCCCAGGTGAATGCACGCTTACGCGCCGTGAGCCAGGCCCATGCCGTTCCCATCAGGCTCACCGTCAGCAGCACGTTGCCCCAGGCCAGAGCTGCGGCGTCCAGCTCCGCGGCCTTAATGTAGAAGATCAGCGCGACCCACGGATTGTGCCATCCCGGATGCGGCGGAAAGCCCGGCACGGAGGTGCGAATCTCGATTGCCTTGGCTGAATATGGTCCGCGCACAAAGTAGAGCCAGTCGCCGAAGTTTGCCGCGTTGTAAATGAACCACGTAAGCGGCGCGGCGGCGAGAAGGATGCTGGCGATCCAGAAACTGAGCGAACGCAGACGGCCGCGACGGGCGAGAGTAAGGCCCATGCATGTCCAGGCGATGAGAGCCATGATCCAGCCGTCATAGCGCGTAAAGACCGCGGCCACCAGCACCGCTGCAATGCACCAGTAAAGGCGGCGAAATTTTTGGAGGTCGGAGCCCATACAGGCGCGCCATTCCGCCAGCCAAACCGCACCCCACACCATCTCGCAGACAAAGAGCGGCTCGGTCATGGCTGTGGTTTGCAGATAGAGAAGGTTTGGATTGAGCGCGAAGAAGGCTAGAGCGAGCGCCGACGTGGCGGGGCGCAGCCAGTGGCGAGCGAGCCGGTACATCCCTGCGCATGCGGCGAGATAAGCGAGCGCCGAGGGAATCACGCCCGCAAAGCCGCTGGCCCACCAGCTATAAACCTGCACGAAGGGAATCAGCAGCAGGTGTGGCAGAGGCAGCCAGACCGAGCCCAGTTCGGTGAGCCGCGGCTGATGCGCATCGAGGACACGGCGCGCAATATGCAGATGGGCCACGGCATCGCCGTAGTTGAGCATGGCGTTGTTGCGCCAGCTCCAGAGGATCGCGATGATGGAGGCTGCGGCGCAACTGACTAGTACGAGGAGCCATTCCGCGCGCGAGATGGACGGCGCCGGATTGGATTTCACCGAATTGGATTTATCAGGCAAGGTGCGTCAACTCGCGGAGGAGGTTGAAGCGAGCGTCTATCTCCGGACGCGTGAGCTTCTGCAGCCGCTCGGTGCCGAAACGCTCGCATGCAAAGGAACCCATCACGCTGCCATAGAACATCGCCCGGCGGAAGGCGGTTGGAGATTGCTCCGTCTGCGAGGCCAGGTAGCCGAAGAATCCGCCGGCAAAGCTGTCGCCCGCGCCGGTGGGGTCCACAACCTCTTCGAGCGGCATGGCCGGGGCGCGGAGCTCCGCTCCCTTACTCTTTGGAGTAGATTCGCGGAACAATGTCGCGCCGTACTCGCCGTGCTTGACCACCAGCGCCTTGGGGCCCAGAGCCATCACCGCGCGGGCAGCCTGGACGAGGTTGTTGTTGCCGACTATCATCTTGGTTTCAGTATCGTTGATGAGCAGAATGTCGAGGCCATTGAGGACTTCGAGCAGCGCCGGGCGATGATCCTTGATCCAGTAATTCATGGTGTCGCCGGCCACCAGCTTCACGTCGGGCATGGCCTCTAACACGCGGCGCTGCAGGACGGGATCGATGTTGGCCAGAAACAAAAATTCAGAGTCCCGGTAGGCCGAGGGAATCTTGGGATTGAAGGAGGCAAAAACGTTCAAATCCGTGACGTGAGTTTTGGCTTCGTTGAGATTTTCGAGATAAGAGCCTTCCCAGAAGAAGCTTTTGCCCGCCGTGTGCTCGATGCCGCGTGTGTCGATATTACGCGCCTGAAAGACCGCCTCCTGGCGCTTGCCGAAGTCCTCGCCGACAACGGCGATGACGCGCACATCGGTGAAGAAGCTGGCGGAGAGCGAGAAGTAGGTAGCCGCGCCACCCAGGCAGCGCTCCATGCGTCCCGCCGGGGTTTCAATGGTGTCGAAGGCAACGCTGCCGACTACGGTGATGGCCATTAGTTCCTCGCTATGATGCAGTATAAATCCCGCTTCAAAGACAGGGCGAATGGCAGGAAATAGCTTTAGCCGTTGAGGGAACATCAACGACTGCCAAATTCTCCATAAAGCGCTAAAGCCGCCCTCAACTACTTCCGTCGAATCAATCCGGTCAATCCGAGCAGGCCGCTACCCAACAAAACGAAGGTTCCCGGCTCGGGTGTAGGAGACTCCATACCCATGGGAGTGGCGACGAAACCGTAGATTTCGCCTTGGTCCTCGTCTGCGTAAAGCCCCACGATCTGTCCGAGGTTGTTAATGCCTTCAGGTACCGTCGCCGAGGCTCCGGGAACATTAAACGCTGTGTATACGCCGTCTACGTAAACGAAGCCTGTTTCTTGATACGTGGAACCTGTGCCGAGATAACCCACGATCTCTCCCGCGTTGTTGATTCCCATCGCAGTGGTCCCAGGAGCTCCGGGAAACTGGAGCATGGTAAATGTGCCATTGTTGTACAAAAAAGCAGTACCGTTATTGCCGCCTACCATCTGTCCGAGATCGTTGATGCTATTCACATCGTTCTGATAAATCGTGGTAAAGGCGCCGGCATCGTACTCATAACCAAAAGAGGTACCTCCTTGCACATAACTGCCAACGGACTGCCCGAGGTTGTTGATGCCGTTTAATGAACTACCACTTGCTCCAGGGGGTATGTTCGAGGTAAATGTACCGGCATTGTAAATGAAACCGTAATCACCACTCATAGTTTGAGTAGGGCCCACGATCACTCCCGCATCATTAATTCCTCTCGCTAGGGTGTAATATGCTCCGGGTGGAGTAATCGTAGTGAAAACACCGGCGTTGTCAACGAAACCTTGATATTGGATACCAGGGTAACCGTAATAGCCGACAATCTCTCCGGAGCTGTTTATACCCATCACATCTGTATAAACAGCTCCAGGATAAATGATTGTGGTGAAGGTGTATGATTCAGCGTACGCCACTGTAGCGGCGCAGAAGAGCGAAGCCAGCAACCAAGCAGAAAATCGCTGGGCTGGCTTTGACAGCCTATGAACTCTCATCGATTTCTCCTGAGTGAATTAGTTGCAGGGCCTATTGAAAGGCCCCGAGCCGCAATTCTACGCGAATCACTGTAGCAGAAAATTTACTGGATTCTCTACAGAATATGTCGAAAGAGAAAATATTGGTCTAATCGACACGTATTTATAATCTCGCTAGAAATTGCGCTGAAAGCATCCCTCAGGGGCTAAAGCCCGCGTACATTTTGTTACATTTACGGCACGACTAAAGTCGTGCCCTTACGCTTCTTACGCCTCCGATGGCATTTTTCCGCAAGCTGTGAAGCCACCCCATCGACGAAAACCTGTCGATGGGGACCCCGGTGAAGTCGTGCCCTGACACTTCTAGACACGCCGCATGTGGCTACCAGCCCTGGTATTTTCCGAAGAGCAGCTTCAGCCGCTCTTTTGCCGTAGCGGGAATTGCATCCGGCTTGGTGAGCACGGCGTACTTGGCAGCCGAGGCGCAGGCACATTTACGTTCGTGAGGCATGGCGGCGACGGCGGCTTTGACCACCTTGGCCGCGTTCTCGGCGTTCTGGTGGAGCACGCGCACGATTTCCTCGATGGTGACTGCGTCGTGACCTTCGCGCCAGCAATCGTAGTCGGTGACCATGGCGACGGTGGCGTAGCAGATCTCCGCCTCGCGGGCCAGTTTGGCCTCCTGCAGGTTGGTCATTCCGATCACGTCCGCGCCCCAACTGCGATAGAGATGGGATTCAGCTTTGGTGGAGAATTGCGGGCCCTCCATGCAGACGTAGGTTCCGCCCAGCTTGCCCACCACGCCCGCCGCGACGCAACCCTGGGCGGCAGATTTGGCCACCGTCGCGCAGACCGGATCGCCAAAAGCCACGTGACCGACGATCCCCTCGCCGAAGAATGTGGAGACGCGATGAAAGGTGCGGTCAATGAACTGATCGGGAATCACGAAATCTGTGGGCTTGTGCTCTTCCTTGAGCGAGCCAACGGCGGAGACGGAGATGATGCGCTCGACGCCCAGCTTTTTGAAGGCGTAGATGTTGGCGCGGAAGTTCAGTTCCGAGGGGAGGATGCTGTGGCTGCGCCCATGGCGGGCGAGGAAGGCTACCTTGCGCCCCTCCAGCTCGCCTAAAACGAAGCTGTCTGAAGGCGCGCCAAAGGGCGTCTCCACGCGCTCTTCATGTACGTTCGAAAATCCGGGCATCGAGTACAACCCGCTGCCGCCGATGATGCCAATCTCCGCCTGAGTCATAGTTTGCTCCTTTCATGACTCCTTATATCCGGCCCGCTAGGAAACTCTGATCAAGTGATTCTATTGAGCCTACATTCCTTCAGGAGCTAAAGCCCACGTTGAGTTTGCAGCTTTTGCAGCGCGGCTATTTGACCCTGCAAAAGAAATGTCCTCGTGCCGTCCCTCCGGGACTCCGGAAAGCATTTGTGGAAACCGCTTTCCCCACGCTAAAGCGCGGGGCTAACAAACACTGCGCCTACGGCGCGGCTGCCAGGACATTCCTTATGCGGTTCTCAATCAAGTCGTGCCCTGACACACAACCGGTTATAAAACAGCTTTTAGTATAAGGGTAAATAACGGGCTACTCCAGATCCGTTTGCCAGCATGGCGGCGTGACGACAGCATTACCCCAGGCAGCATTGCGCGATAGAATGGACGGCAGCAAGAAGAAAACGCGAGGGAAATGAAATGGCAACGTATGCAATTCCTGAGGTAGCGAGCCCCAAGCCGGTGGCGCACGACGAGGTTCTGTTGGTTGCCAGCGGAGATCTGCGCCAATCAGCTAATGAGGTATGCTGGCCCGCGCAGGCCGCCCTTGAAGAGATGCTAACGAGGGCTTTTCTCAAAGAGGGAGTCAAGCTGCGCCGCGCTCACCCGATCGACCCGGTTTTGAAGCATGGCTTCATCCACTCGCAGCGCATGGGGATGCAGGTTTTCGAGCAGATTCATCCTGATGCGCCCATCGTGGTGGCAGAGGCGGTTTGGCAATACAGCGCGCACGTGCTGGCCGGATTGCTCTCCCATCGCGGCCCCATCCTCACCGTGGCCAACTGGAGCGGCCAATGGCCCGGCCTGGTGGGCATGTTGAATTTGAACGGCTGCCTGCGCAAAAGCGGCGTTCCCTTTACGACCCTGTGGAGCAAGGACTTCACGGACCCGCTCTTCAAGCGCGGGTTGCGGGAATGGATTAAACACAAGAGCTTCACGCACGACACCTCGCACGTGCATGCGTTCAATCCGTCCAAAGTGGGTGCATCCGAACGCGCACTTGGCATCGCGCTGGCCAAGGAGTTGCGCAGCAAGAAGGCGCTGCTGGGCGTCTTCGACGAGGGCTGCATGGGCATGGCCAACGCCATTGTTGAAGACGGCTTCATGAACCCCGCTGGCATCTACAAGGAGCGCCTGAGCCAGTCTGGCCTCTATGCGGCCATGCGCGAGGTCACCGCCGAAGAAGCGCAGAAGATTCGCAACTGGCTCGACGCGAGCGGAATGCGTTTCGAGACCGGACCCAACGAAGCTACCGACCTGACCGACGCGCAGATTCTGGACCAGTGCCGCATGTACATCGCCGTGCTGCGCATCGCCGATGAGTTCGGCTGCGACGCCGTGGGCATTCAGTACCAACAAGGGCTCAAAGACTTAGTTCCGGCCTCCGATCTCGCCGAGGGACTGCTCAACAACGTCGATCGTCCGCCCGCTTATAGACGCGATGGCTGCGAGCTTTATGCCGGCCGGCCGCTGCCGCATTTCAATGAGGTTGACGAGTGTGTGGGCGTCGATTCGGTGATCACCAACCGCGTGTGGACGGCGATGGGGCTCGACCCGGCGACGACCTTGCACGATGTCCGCTGGGGCGAGCGCTACGCTGATGAGTTCGTCTGGCTCTTCCAAATCTCCGGCGCTGTGCCCGCCTCGCATCTCGTGGGCGGCTACAAGGGAGCCGTCAGCGAGCGCCAGCCGCCGATGTACTTCCGGCTCGGCGGCGGCACGTTGAAGGGCGTTTGCAAACCGGGCGAAGTGGTCTGGAGCCGCGTTTACGTGGAGAAGGGCAGCCTCAAGGTTGACCTGGGGCGCGCTACGGCGATCTCATTGCCTGAGGCGGAGACCAATCGCCGCTGGGCCGAGGTCACGCCGCAGTGGCCCGTCATGCACGTGGTTCTGCACGGCGTCGATCAGAACCAGTTTATGGCTCGCCATCCCTCCAACCACATCAACGTGGCCTACGCGCCTTCAGCCAATGAAGCCGATCGCGCGCTGGCCACAAAGGCCACGATGTTCCACGAGATGGGCCTCGACGTTCATCTGTGCGGAGTTCAACTGCAGTGAGGCGAATCGCCTGGCCGTTCGCCAGGTGCGAAGATAAGAAGATAGCTCCTGATTGCATACTTGAGCCGGGTTCAGAATCCCAGGAGAAACACGCGATGCGCCGTGTTGCGCTTATCTACAATCCGGCTTCGGGCCAGCACTCCAATAGGCGACACACAGCCATCGACAAGGCGCTCGCCATTCTGCATAAAGCGGGCATTGAAGCCGAAGCGCTGCATACCTTCGCGCCCAACAGCGCCGGCGTACTGGCCGAGCAGGCTGTGCGTCAGGGCTGCGACACGATTTTTGCCTGTGGAGGCGATGGCACTGTCCATGAAGTTCTGCAAAGCCTGGTAGGCACCACCGTGGCTTTGGGTGTGGTGCCGCTGGGCACCGCCAACGCGCTGGCGGCGAATCTCGGCTTGCGCTCCTCTCCGGCAAAGGTGGCTCGCAAGCTGCTGACCGCATCCCCGGTGCGTGTCTCCGTGGGCCAAATATCTTATCGGGACGCGACGGGAGCAACGCGCTCCCGCTACTTCACCGTTACTGCCGGCGTGGGCTTCGACGCTCTGTTTCTTTCCCGGCTAGATCCCGGCCTTAAGCGGCGGTTCGGCTATCTCCTCTACCTGGTCGAGGGATTCCGCGTCTGGGTCACGCACTCTTTCCCGCTTTTTGAAGCAGTCTTTGAGGAAAGCGCCGGCGCCAAGCCGCGTGTGGAACTGATTTCTCAGCTTCTAGCGGTGCGCATTCGCGACTTTGGCGGCGTCCTCCACAATCTGGCTCCCGGAGCTACACTGCACAAGGACGGCCTGCGCCTGGTGGCCTTCAAGACCCGCAGCCGCCTGGACTACTTCCTCTATGTCATGTCCGTAATATTCGGTCATCCCCGGTCCACGCACGAGATTGAAGTGCTCGACGCCATTTCGGTTGAATGCCGCCTGTGCAACGGTTCATCGTCGCACGTCTTCGCCGAAGCTGACGGAGAACTGTTGGGCGATCTGCCAGTCCGGATCGAGATTGCTCCGCAGACCGTGACCCTGTTGATTCCGCCCAACGCGAGGCCGTGACAGAGCAGCTTAATACTGACAGCAAGTAATGAACTTCTGGTCATTTAACACGCGTCTAAACTCTTAGCAGGCATTGCCGCCATACAGTGTAAGCTGTCAGTTGTGACGGGGGAATTTCTGAATGAGCAACAGAGCACTTCTTCTTATCGCCGCCCTCGCGGCATCTTCCATGACCCTTGCGGCCCAGCGTAGCGGCTGGCCTCCCGCACCCGGCTATCTTACGCTGCCGGTCTGGCACGGCGCCGCTCCCGGCGCACCCGCGAATCTGCCTGCCGAATCGGACACCACAACCGCCAAGGACAAACTCATCGCCGGCCGGCCGGTCATCCGCCTGGGTAACGTCTCGACGCCGACGCTCACCCTTTACACGCCCAAAGGTGAAAACACCGGCGCGGCGGTCGTGGTCTTCCCTGGTGGCGGCTACCGGATTCTGGCTATTGACCTGGAAGGAACCGAGGTCTGCGATTGGCTGAATTCCCGCGGCATCACCTGCGTACTGCTCAAATATCGCGTGCCAGATACCGGTCCTTACCCCAAGTCTTTGGCTGCCCTCCAAGACGCCCAGCGCGCCCTTGGCCTGGTGCGCCAGCACGCGGCGGAGTGGAAGATCGATCCCAGCCGCATCGGAGTGCTCGGCTTTTCAGCCGGCGGCCATTTGGCGGCGGCCCTCAGCACGCACTTCGAGCAGCGACTCTATGAGCCCATCGACGCCGCGGACAAGATCAGCTGCCGCCCCGACTTTGCCGTGATCGTCTACCCCGGCTACCTGGCCCTGGCCGACAAAAACTTCGCGCCCAACCCCGAGATCAACCCCACATCCAGCACGCCGCCCACCTTCATCGTGCAGGCAGAGGACGATCCGGTTCACGTGGAGAATGCGGTGGTCTACTTCATGGCCCTCAAAAACGCCAAGGTTCCCGCCGAGCTGCACATCTATGCGCAGGGCGGGCATGGCTATGGCCTGCGCCGCACGGAGAATCCTCCAGGATCAAGGCCAACTCAAGGACTGCCCGTAACCATGTGGCCCTACCTGATGGGAACATGGCTGGAAACCATCAAAGTACTACCACCGTCAATGGAGTAATACCCTGACAATACTGCCACATACCGGGCACCCCCATCCTTTCGTCTCCCACTGGCGAAAGGATGGAAAACAATGAACCTACTGCGGATTCGCGGGAGCTACGACATACACATACTCAAGCAGTTCTGTGCCGGTATTCTCCACGTTGTGGCGGGACGAAGGCGGGATATAGACAAGCGCCGGAGCCGTGAACGATTGTTTCGTTTGCCCGTCGATCAACGCGTCGCCCTGACCGTGCAGGATCACCAGGGCTTCCTCGTTCTTGCCGGTCGTGTGCCAGCCAACCGTGGCGCCGGGTTTCAGGCGCACAAAGCCGCTGCGCATTCCTGTCGTTTGAGGAGCCCCTTTCAGCAGAGGGCAATCTCCATGCGGACATACGAGCGGTGTAGTCAGCGGATGCGGATTTGCGGGCTGCGAGAAGAGTGACGAAACGGACAGGAACAAGCCTGCCGCAACAAGGCTTTTCAGAAGCGGCGAAATCGGGCGCATACTCACCTCCGGCTCAGGACTGCAGATTCCCCTCCGCGTCCGCATTTAAATTAATAATATTATGCCACATACTAGTACAAAATTCGTGCTACGCATGGAATAATCATTTTCATGGCGCGGGTACTGCATCCGTTTACGACGCATCGATTGGCGTTTTTTTTCTTTCTGCTGGCGCCTTGCCTTCTGACCGGACAGGAGATTTTGTTCACAGGCCGCATCGTTGATCCGCAAGAGAAGGCGCTGCCCAAGGCAAGCGTACAGCTTCTGGACCATGCACAAGTCGTGGCGAGCACGATCACTGGGCCTGACGGACAATTTGGATTCAAGCTCAAGGCCGCGGGCGAGTTTGTACTGAAGGTGAATGCGGCGGGATTCCGCGAGGTCAGTCGCACGGTCACAGCGCGCGCCGGCAGCAATGAGCCGGTGGAAATTCGCCTGAGCCAGGTTGCGCCGCATAACGAGACGGTGACGGTCACAGCCGATCTCAACGGCGGCGACGTCCTTTCGCCCGACCCAGCCGTGAAGGTCCTTGCCACCGAGGACCTCCTTGATGCCAACCCCGGCCGCCCCGGCGCGCACATCTCAATTCCCGGCTATCCAATTGAGACCGCATCAAGCGGAATCAAAGCGCCACAGTACTTCGCGCCCGGCGTGGCGGGCGATCACGGCGAGCCCATCGCCATGTTCATTCAAGTGGGCAGCTACCTGGTGCCCAACAATCTTTCTGCCAACGCGCATGGAAACGGCTACACCGATCCCAATATCTTCATCGCTGACGCGATTGAGAGCGTGCAGGTGGATGGAGGCGCCTTCAACGTGCGTGAAGGCAACCACGCGCTGAACCTGGCGGTAATCTATGGCCTCCGCTCCCACATGCCGCCGTTTGTCAGCCTCATCACCGACTATCGCGATGCCACCATCACCGCCGGCATGAGCCCCTCGAAGAACTCCTGGATGGCGGTCGAGGGCTCCTACGGCAACGGATTCATGGATCGCCTTGAGCACCGCAAGCAATTCAAGTTCAACGGCGGGCGCACGATTCACGCGGGCGATCATGCACTGACCCTCGTTGGCATTGCTTACTACGGCGTTGGCCACGTGGCGGGTTTGAGCCCGATCTACGGCTTCAATTCCACGGATGCAGCCACGGGGTTCGTGCAGTACCCCGACACCATCGACCCGCGGCAGAAGGACCAGACACACGCGGCGCTCGTTGCCGCAAATGATGTGTGGAAGCGTGGCGCTCACCAGGAGTTGCAGTTCTCCGGCTTCTTCCGCACATACAATCTGTCGCTGTTTTCAGATTTCGGCCTGGGCCTGATCCGCCAGAGCGAATGGCGCACCATGGGCGGGGCAAGCGCTGCTTACCTCAACCACATTTCGAAGACCTTCACGCTTTTCGCCGGGACCGATTACGAGCGCGAGGCGCCGCGGCGCGACGACCTGGATCACTACGATTTCTTTGATCCCGCCCATCCCAACACCTACGGGCCGTTCGTCAAGATCATGGCCGCCAATGTCACCATCGCTCCCGTCACGCCCTACATCGCCGGAGAGGGCGAACTGGGCAGGCATCTGCACTACTACCTGGGCTGGCGGCAGGACCAGGTGTGGGTCGACCAGCAGAACCTGATCACGCCGTCAGCCTCCTGGAGCAAGTGGGTGCCGGTGCAAAACCCAAAGATGACGGTCACCTACCTGCCGGGCAACTTGCGCTGGGCGCCCAATGTCTCGGCCAGCTTCGGCAAGTCGTACTTCACCGAAGATCCGCGGCCGGGAAATGATTACCACGGCCCGGGCTCGATGCTGCCCGTGGAGCAGGCGCGCTCCTATCAGCTGGTGGCAAGCAAAACCTTCCACCGGACCGACTTCAAGCTGACCCTGGGGCACGAGACGCAGAACGCCGAGTACGGCAAGATCGACTCCGACCAGGGATTGCAGTTCCCTCTTGGGCCGGGGCGCATTCGCTACCTGGCGGCGACGGTGCGGCAGGGCTTTACCGACGGGTCGATCCAGGCAACCTTCGAGCAGGCCGACGCGCGGCTCACCAACACCAACTATCCAGGTGCTCCTTTGCCGGGAAACCCTTACTCCGTCATTCCCGAGGCGCCGCGGCTCGTCGGAGACATTACCGGCGTCTATCGCAAGCTGCCTTTGCATCTGGAGGGCAAGGCCGAATTCGAGTATGTTGGAAGGAAAGTAGTGGGTACCGGCTGCGACGAGACCGCCTATTATGCGGATGGCGGAGGATCGTTTGGTACGGCGAACCCGGCTCTCAGCCTCTACTGCCTCGGCGTGCCCAACAAGGAGTTTCGCGTGGCTCTGGCGCGACCTTTTCTGAACAATCGTCTCAGCGTCGGACTGAATGCAATGTGGGCCAGAGGCTATACGGGACAGACCGAAGAAAACTTTGCCTGCGCAACCTTCCCGAGCAACGATTGTCCCGCACAGCTCCCGAACGGCACGTGGGTCACAACGACACAGCCCGGAGTTCCCGGCTTGGAAATGTATCAGACTGTCTATGCGGCCGGAGGCACGGGAGTGAACTCCTACCTCAATAATCTGGTTCCCGCCAACCAGGTCCAGGAGGTGGTGGGCGTAAGGATTCCGTCGTACGCGAGCGTGAGCCTGACATGGCACTTTGGAAAACCGTCCAACTGAAACACCGGGTTGAATGAAAAACGGCTGAAGAGTATCAACTCTCAGTCGTTTTTTTTCAGCTCAGTGCTTGTGGGGGTGCTTGTGCTTCGGCTCGGAGGGCGGTGCCAGCGCATGCTCGGGAACGGTCATTACCAGGCGGCCGTGCTGGACTCCCTTGAGGCCGATCAGCTGGTCGGCAAACTGGGCAACCTGGGCCGATTTGCCGTGCACGATCAATACTTCCAGGCAGGAATCATGGTCCAGGTGGGCATGGCTGGTGGAGACCACCAATTCGTGATGCTCGTGCTGCGCCTCGGTCAGTTTTTCGGTGACTCCGTGGGCGTGATGGTCGAAAATGAGTGTGACGGTGCCCACGACAATCTCCTCCGGAGCTGCGGTCTGCTCGGTTACCAGGCGGTCACGAATCAAATCCCGAAATGCTTCAGAGCGGTTGGTATAGCCCCGCTGCCGAATGGAGCGGTCAAACCGTCTCAGAAGGTCCGAATCCAGCGCAATGCCGATTCTGCTCAGAACGCCCATACGTACTCCTGCCAGGACTTACGGCTACCCCGAGCCATCCCGGCGAAGCACCAGAGTAACACGATGAGAAGAAATCATGCTACCAGGGCTCTAATGATCCTGGATCGAAGCACATCCGGCCCCGCAAGCCGCATGGCGGGCATTTCATTGACTCCGGGGCCTGATTCGGGTATTCTAAAGTCCTTGCGCGGTGTTGCGCCTGGGGTCTCGGTGTGCTCACCCGGACTCGCCTGGTTGATGCCCGGATAGGGGTCGGCTGGAACAGGCCATCGGCTGCCGGATTCGAGTTAAAGGCGCGCTGTTTTTGGCGTCTCCGGCGCAGCCAGAGCCCTTTTCAGGGCCAGCCCCCGCGATCCTCACCCGAACAGATTTGTTTGGCAGTGGGTGGAAAATGGGCCCTTGCGCCGGATTGGCGCGGGCCAGAGCGCGTTGCGCTGGATTTTTGACGAATTAGATTTTTTCAGGCGTAAGAGGGCAGGAGAGAGATGGGTACCTTTGTTCCGAGCGGCAAGAATGTTGACCGCAAATGGTTTGTAGTGGATGCCAGCGGCAAGACGCTGGGCCGTCTGGCAACCAAGGCCGCCGACGTGTTGAGCGGCAAGCTGAATCCCCAGTATGTGCCGTACATTGACGTGGGCGACCATGTGATCGTGATCAACGCGGAGAAGGTCCGCCTGACCGGCCTGAAGTCGCAGAACAAGCTTTATCGCCGCTACACGGGATTCCCCGGCGGGCTGCGCGAGGAGTCGTTCACCCGCCTGTTGAAACGCAAGCCGGAGGCGATTCTGGAGCAGGCCATCAAGGGTATGCTGCCCAAGAGCAAGATGGGCCGGCAGATGGCGACCAAGCTCAAGGTGTATCGCGGCGACAAGCATCCTCACGAGGCGCAGAAGCCGGTGGCGCTGGAAATTGCGTAAAAGCAGCTAACAGTAAAAGGCTGATTGCTTGAGATTCAAAAGGTTTTGGCTGGGCGGAGTGAGCCTGGCGGAGAGAGCGGAGAATGGCAGATTTGATTCAGTATTACGGGACGGGGCGGCGCAAGTCGGCAATCGCGCGCGTCTTTCTGCGTCCCGGCACGGGCGAGTGGAAGGTCAACGGCAAGGCATTCGATGTGTACTTTGTGACCGAGCAGCAGCGCGTGGCCGCCAAGCGGACCCTGGCGCTGGTGGAGATGGCGTCGAACTTTGACGTGGTGACCACCGTCAAGAGCGGCGGCGTGTCGGCGCAGGCCGATGCCGTCAAGATGGGCGTGGCCCGGGCGCTGGTCCAGTTCAATCCCGAGTTGCGCGCGGCGCTCAAGGCCGAAGGCCTGCTGACCCGCGACTCGCGCATGAAGGAACGCAAGAAGTACGGGCAGAAGGGCGCTCGCAAGAGGTTCCAGTTCAGCAAGCGCTAACGCGCTTAGCTTTCAGCGATCAGCTGTCAGCTCTCAGCGCCGGCTTTCCGGAATTGCTGATATCTGAAGGCTGATAGCTGTTAGCTGGTATTACCAAATTCCCGCATAAGCGGGTTCAATCCAGGCGCTGGCATCGACCACCCGGATGCAATCCACGAAGGAGGCCAATGGCCACGATCACAATGAAGGAGCTGCTCGAAGCTGGAGTTCACTTCGGGCATCAGACCAAGCGCTGGAATCCCAAGATGAAGGAATACATCTTTGGCGAGCGCAACGGAATCTACATCATCGACCTGCAGAAGACGCTGAAGCTTTTCAAGGAAGCGTCGAAGTTTGTCACCGAGCTGTGCGCCAGCGGCAAGACGATACTGTTTGTCGGCACCAAGCGCCAGGCGCAGGAGGCAGTGGCCGAAGAAGCCACGCGGGCGGGTATGCCGTACATCAACCAGCGCTGGCTGGGCGGCCTGCTGACCAACTGGGTGACGGTGCAGAAGTCGGTGAAGCGCCTTCAGGAGATCGATGAGATGGCCACCGATGGCCGTTACGAACTGCTGACCAAGAAGGAAGTGATCCGGCTGGAGCGGGAGCGCAAGCATTTACAGGCAAATTTAGCCGGCATCAAGACGATGAAGCGGCTGCCGGATGCGCTGTTCATCGTCGACTCGAACAATGAGACGATTGCCGTGAAGGAAGCCCGCAAACTGGGCATTCCGGTGGTGGCCGTGGTGGACACCAACTGCGACCCAACGGTGGTCGATTACGTGATCCCCGGCAACGACGACGCGCTGCGCGCCATTCGCCTGTTTACCTCGAAAATTGCCGACTCGGCCTCCGAGGGCGTGAACCTGGTGGGCGACAAGGCCTTTGCCGACGAGTTGCCTGAGCCGGAGGCTGATGCCGAGGCTGCCGAGGCCGCGCCGTTCGAAGCCGAGGAGGTGGACCTGGAAGCAGCCCTGGGCGGCGGAATTCGCAAGGCGCCGGCCGCGGTGGCGGCGCTGGACGAGACGGATGTGGCCGAGAGCGTGCTGTAATCTTTGCTGCGCATAGAAGTGGTCAGTAATCAGTGACCGCTGATCGGTTATCAGCGACAACCAACCTTATGAGGCAGTGGCCAGTCTGAGGAAGACCGGCCGCTGACCACTGACCCTTGATAACTGATAACTGGAAGAGAGAGAGAGAACAACAGTGAGCGAAAAGATTGATGCCAAGCAGGTAAAAGAGCTTCGGGAAAAGTCAGGCGCGCCCATGGGCGACTGCCTGAAGGCATTGCAGGAGGCCAAGGGCAACATGGAAGAGGCCTTTGTGGTGCTGCGCAAGCGGGGCATGGCCTCGGCGCAGAAGAAAGCCGCGCGCTCTACCAACGAGGGCGCGGTGGGAACGTATATTCACGCCGGAGGCAAGATCGGCGTGCTGATCGAGCTGAATTGCGAAAGCGACTTTGTGGCGCGCACGGAAGACTTCCAGGAGCTTCTCAAGGACATCGCGATGCACATCGCGGCCAGCGATCCGCGCTATGTGAAGTCCGAGGATGTGACCACTGCCGATATGGAGCGCGAAAAGGAAATCTATCGCGCCCAGGCCGCCGCCACCGGCAAGCCGGCCCCGGTGATCGAGAAGATCGTCGAGGGCAAGATGGCCAAGTTCTACGAGGAAGTCTGCCTGCTGGAACAGCCCTTCATCAAGGACCAGACCATGAGCATCAAGGAACTGGTTGCGACCAAGGTGGGCAAGCTGGGCGAGAATATCACCGTGCGGCGCTTTGCCCGCTTCAAGGTGGGCGCGCCGGAGTGGACCGTGGCGACGACCAAGGCTGTGGAAGCAGCAGCAGAATAATTTCCAGTGTCATCCAGAAATCAACCGAGGCCCAGGGCGCAAGCTCTGGGCCTTGTACATCTACGAAACAGTGCAGGCCCGGCAGGAGCGCGCTATCCCGCCGCAATTCATCATCGGCCGGGAATGCTTACCCGTGGATGTAGCAAAATTCTGCTTTATGTAACCGCTAAAGTTTGCACATTTCCGAAAAGCTTACAGGTAAGTCGTTGATTTTATTTACCCTGAAATGTAAGTCAAACTGCGTCTCAATCATCAAAATTTGTTCCTCAAATTGCGCTGTGATTTACGGGATCTTACTGTGCGTTATTTCCACAATAAAACTGAAACCTGCTAACAATATTTGTTGTATATTGAATGTGCATTTCATACTGGAGAAATACAGTTCCTCAACTGGTTTTCCATGTGATCGGGAAGTCGCCGGCTTCGCGGGTACGAGGATTTCGGCGAAAGCTCGTCAAGAAAGGAACATGCAGTATGTTGAAATCACTGAGAAATTTTGCAGTAGTCGCTTTTGTCATAGCCATTTTGGCAGTCGCATCTTCGGCAAAAGCCGATCCGACGGAAATCCTCAATATGACCTTCGAATCCGGCGCTACGTTCTCCGGCATTGTAACGTTTGCACCGGACTACAGTTCTATTGAGGCGGTAACCGGGACACTGACCGACTATCAGTATGGAACATATGGCTATACAGGTACTGGCAGTGATTCGATCGATTGGGTTATAAACGAGCTTAACCTCGCGACTCCGGCAACGCCTGGTGACATATACGGCAATTTCCTGTTAGATGCGTCGCCTAATAGCTTCTGGAGCTGTACTAGCTGTTTCAACATTATCGATTTTACCTATGACTATACCAATGCCCCCGTACTTGTCTTCGATAACAACCCTGATGACCTTTTTTCCGGTGAATATGTGCCAAATGCGGTCAACGGCGGTACAGACCCAATGGTAAGTGGCTCACTCTCGTCTACATCTCCGGTTCCCGAGCCGTCCAGCCTTTGGCTGTTGGGCAGTGGCCTTGCCGGATTGGCCGGCATAGTGCGGCGGAAGATTGGCCAGCGCGTTTAGACTTCAAGATTTTCTTTAAGCAGATGGCAAGGCCCGGGGCGCAAACCCTGGGCCTTGTTTTATTTGGGCAGCGGAACACCTTGTGGACGGCGGGGTCTGGCGCATTTATGGGGAAATGAAAGCCCTAAAAATGCAGATGCAGCGAGACCTGCGCGGTGGGGTGTGCCGCTGCGCCCCCGGCGGCGGGTGGGCCGCCAAGTCCAGCTCCGCCCATGGGGCGCATCGAACCTGATCCGGGCCCGGAGCCCAGCATGGTTGTCGCGGATAATTTGAACATCCCGTTGCCGAAAGAGCTGTTGTAAGTGGCGCCGATAGAGCCCTGGCCGGCTCCGCCGCTCAGGCCATTGCTTCTGTTGGCTCCGAAGATGTCCTTGAAGGAGGCCTGGAAGTTGTTCGCAGGGGAGCCCAGGTTCATCCCCGGATTGCCTCGCGTCATCTGACCGGGTTTGAAGTCTCCCGTCACGGAGCCATGAGCGCCGTTCACCCCTGAGCCCAGCCAGCTGAAAGTCAGGCCGCTGCCGAAACTGGGGGCGCTTATCCCGTGTGCTCCCCGAAAAAGGGACCCCCGATTACCCGATTCACCACTCCACTGACGAAGACCAGTCCGCGGGGACCCCGGTTCACCACCCCACGAACGAGAACCAGTCCACGGGGCCCCCGGATTATCGCCCGGAGCGGAAGAGCGGCTGGAGCGGGCTCCGCCGCCTTGGTGGATAGCGTCGAACGGCGTGCTGTCCCAAAACGATAAGCCCTGGCCGGCGTTGCGCGGCTCGCCAGATCCGTGAGCCAGGCCGGAGTAGGCGGGTTTCAAGCCTGGGCTGGGAGACGAATCAACTGCCGGAACCGCGTCATTGGCGGCTGGCGCGGGTACAGACGCGGGAACAGGCGCCGATGGATATTGGTCGCCGGAGGGCGTGGCGTCCTGCCCGCGCAAAAAGCCTGCGCCTGCGCAGAGCGCCATCATGAAGACGCATCTCAGGCAGGCAAACAGAACCGGCTTACATGAATAGGAAGCGCATCTCATCGACATCACCACCAAAGTGAAAGGAAACGGGACGGTCTCCCACTTCTGCCGTCTTCATTTTACGCTTTTAGGCAGCCACGCGCGTGAATTTGCCAGTTCTTTGATTGGCGGGTCACAGCCGCAGCGATAGCTGAAACGTACAGCGGCCGGTGTGCGATACTCGAAATGATATGTATAAGCGCATCGTTCTTAAGCTATCGGGTGAGGTGTTAGCCGGGCAGCGCGGCTTTGGCCTGGACGCCGCCAAGGTCGCCGAGATTACCGGCGAGATCGTTGACGTACATTCACTGGGCGTGGAGATTGGCATCGCGGTGGGCGGGGGCAACTTCTTCCGCGGCGTGGAAGAGCAGGCTAAAGAGATGGACCGCGTGAGCGCCGACAATATGGGCATGCTGGCTACCGTCATCAATGCCATCGCCCTGCAGGATGCGCTGGAGCAGCGCGGCGTTGCCTGCCGGGTGATGAGCGCTGTCTTCATGGACCAGGTGGCGGAGCCGTATATCCGCCGCCGCGCCGTGCGCCACCTGGAAAAGGGCCGCGTGGTAATCTTCGCGGCGGGAATCGGCAACCCCTTCTTTTCGACTGATACAGCGGCCAGCCTGCGGGCCATGGAGATAAAAGCCGACGTGCTGTTGAAGGCCACCAAAGTTGAGGGCGTCTACAGCGCCGACCCGGTGCTGGTGAAAGACGCCGTCAAGTACGATGAGATTACATACATGGAGATTCTGCGCCAGGGGCTGAAGGTGATGGATCTGACCGCCGTAAGCCTGTGCAAGGACAACAACCTGCCCATGGTTATTTTTGATATGAACAAGCCGGGAAATATCCGCCGGGTGGTACTGGGCGAAAAGGTAGGATCGCTGGTGACGGCGTAACAACAGCTATTAGCTCTTAGCTTTTAGCTCAGGCATTTGGCGGCTAGGAGTTTGTAGCTAAAAGCTAGAGGCTAGGAGCTAGAAGCTAAGCCGTGGAGACACACAAGCCAGTACGGCTGGATGCACTGACGGGGCTACGATTCTTTGCGGCCATCAATATTGTCTTTTTTCATTTTTCCAATCCACAAATATTTGGTTTTCTGGCTCCGGTGGTCAACGCGGGCTATATTGCACTGGGCTTGTTTTTTCTGCTCTCGGGGTTTGTGCTGGCCTACAACTACGGCGGCCAGGCGCGTGAGGGCAAACTGGACAAAGTTCGCTTCTGGAAGGCGCGGTTCACGCGGCTTTATCCCGTCTACCTGCTGAGCCTATTGCTGAGCTGGCGGATGGTGATGCCGGAGTACGGCGCCCATACACACGCAATGTTTTGGTCGGGCATGGTTTTGACACCACTGCTCTTGCAGGGCTGGGTTCCGGAATTGGCCACCTTCCTGAATACGCCGGCCTGGGCGATGCCAGCCGAAGCCTTCATGTACTCTCTCTTTCCCTGGCTGACCAAGATTAAACGGCCTGCAACGGTCGGGCGCAATCTGGCGCTTTTAGCCGGGGTTTGGGCCGTGGGATTGGTTCCCGGCCTGCTCTATCTAATCCTCCGGCCAGACGGCATCGCGCATCCGGATCGCTGGAGCTATGGATATTGGCTGTGGGCGCTCAAATACACGCCGCTGCCGCATCTGGCCAGCTTTGTATTCGGTATTCTGCTGGCTGGCCTGGATGCGCTGGTGCCGCGCTCGAGCCGCCTGCGCCTGCTGCTGGGAGTGGCGGGCTTTGCCGGAGTCTTCGTTTTACTGGAGTTGGGACCTCTGGTTCCCTTTGTGCTGCTCCACGACGCCCTTCTTATGCCACTGTTCGGCTGTATCGTTCTGGGGCTGGCAGGAGAGAATCTGCTCTCTTCCGCATTCAGTTTTCGCCCGTTTGTCTTTTTGGGAGAGGCCAGTTACTGCCTTTACATCTTGCACTTCAACCTGTGGAACTGGATCCACGACACCCATCTGCCGGAGCGGCTGGGAGTGGCGCGCTTTGACACGTGGATCAGCTATGCGTTTCTGCTTGCCGTGGCCGTGGCGGCGATGCTGCTGGTGGAAAAGCCGGCGCAGCGGCAACTGCGCAAGCGAATGGGAGCGTAAAGATGCCTGCAACCTCAGATTTTCCCGTTCCCATGCGCGCGTTGCTGGCTGGAGCGCGGCGCAAGCAGTCCTCCCTGCTTGATCTGGTTCAGAAGCTGGTGAGGGCCGAGTCGCCCTCGGACGATAAAGCCGCCGTGGACGCTTGCGTTGCATTGGCCGCCGCCCACGCCCGAGGCTTAGGCGGACGCATCAAGCTCCACCGTCAGCGAGGATTCGGAGATCTGCTGGAGGCGCACTTCGGGCCAAAGAATAGATCCGCGAGTCGCACCTTATTGCTCGGCCATCTGGACACCGTTTGGCCGCTGGGAACGCTCAAGACCATGCCCTGCCGCCTGAGCCAAGGCCGGCTTTGGGGCCCGGGAACCCTGGACATGAAGGCCGGCGCGGCCATGGCCTTTACCGCCATCGAAATGCTCACCGAGGCCGGAGTGTTGCAGCACGAAATCGTCCTACTGCTCACGGGCGACGAAGAGATTGGCAGCCCGGCATCGCGGCCTACTATAGAGCGGTTGGCTGCTGAGTGCGCCCAGGTCCTCGTGCTGGAGCCGGCGCAGGGGCTGGCCTATAAAACCGCGCGCAAAGGAACGGGAAACTGGCGCATCGATGTGACCGGAGTGGCCGCGCATGCGGGCGTGGACTTTGAAAAAGGCGCGAGCGCCATCCTCGAACTGGCCCGCGCGATCGAAACGGTATCCGGCTGGACCGATCTCAAGCGCGGAGTTACGGTGAGCGCGGGCGTCGTGGGCGGCGGATCCAAGTCCAACGTGATCCCGGCCCAAGCATGGGCGGAGGTCGATCTGCGCATTGTCCGCAAGGCCGACGGAAAGCGCATGGAACGAAAATTTGCCGCGCTCAAGCCGGTCAACAAACGGTGCGTGCTCAGCGTGAAGGGCGGCATTAACCGCCCGCCGATGGAACGCACACGCGGTACCGTACAGCTCTATCGCCAGGCTAAGGCGCTGGCTGCCGAGCTGGGCTTTGCGCTGGAAGAAGCCCTGAGCGGAGGCGCCTCCGACGGCAACTTCACCTCCGCGCTGGGCATTCCCACCCTGGACGGCATGGGCGCGGTGGGCGAAGGCGCGCACGCCCGCAACGAATCCATCGTGGTGGAGCATCTGGCCCCCAGAACCGCCCTGCTGGCAGGGATGCTGACGGGGTGCGGAGTTGCCGGAGCGCCTGATAAACTCGCCTAAAGCACCACCTGGAGTTTATTACGCCATGAAACATTCAGCATTGATTCTGTTGTTGGCGGCCAGCACCGTGGCTGCAAGCGCGCAAGCACCCACTACGCCGGCTACTACTGCTACAAAACCCGCCGTCGCGACCGCAGCCAAGCCTGCCACGACGACCACTGCAAAGCCGACTACGACTGCGGCAGTGCCTGCGGCGACTACTTCCAAGCCGACAACAGCCGCAGCAAAGCCGGCTACTCCGGGTGCGAAGCCGGCGGCCACGGCGACAAAGCCCTCTACTCCGGCCCCCAAGCCCACGGCACCAGTTGCCGCCAAGCTGCCTTTGGGCGTACCCGCTCCCGGAATTCCAGCGGTCAAGACCATCAAGAAGACCGCTTTCTCCTTGCAGTACCAGGAGATCAAGGTCGGCACCGGCGCCGCAGCCGAAGCGCAGAAGCTTCTCAAATTCCACTTCACCTTATGGTTAGCGGCTAATGGCACCAAATTTGACTCTTCCTACGATCACCCTGGACCGCCGCTCAAAGACAAAGACGGCAAACCGGTGATGGGTGACGACGGCAAGCCCAAGTTGGGCGATCCGCAGCCCTGGGCGTCGATCATGGGACAGGGACGTCCGCTTATCGGTTGGGATGTGGGAGCGATAGGCATGAAGGCCGACGGCAAGCGCCGCATCTTTATTCCCTGGCAATTGGGATTCGGTGATCACGAAATCCCCGCCCGTGGCGCCACCCTGCCGGCGGTTCCCGCCAGATCCGATCTGATCCTGGATCTCGAACTGGTCGACGTAACGGATGCCCCACAACAGCCAACGCGTCCAAACATGCCTCCTGGAATGCACCCGATGCCCGGCGGTCGTTCGATGCCCGGCGCTCCGGGAGCATCACCAACTCCGGGAACGCCTGCCGTGCCGCCGGCTGCGGGCGCGCCGCCCAAGCCTCCAGCACCAGGAGCCGCGCCGAATGCGGCTGCTCCGGCAACCGCTCCCGCGGCTCCTGCAACTACTCCGGCTCCGGCAGCGCCGAATGCGGCTCCAGCCCCGGCAGCAGCGCCCAAGCCAGCAGCGCCCGTAGCGCCGGCAACTGCTCCGGCAGCAGCGACGCCAGCGGCCCCCGCAGCTCCCGCAGCACCAACACAGCCGAAATAGAATCGATCCATTGGCGACCCATCCTTGTTGCATGCTTGTTGATGCAGCAAGGATGGGTTTGCCGTTTCTTCCAAAAGATCAGCTCGGCCATTTCTGAACGAATCTGGAGAAAGCTATTTTTCGTTTCCGCTCAAATTGAGATGAAGTGCGATGAGAACAGCGCGGAAACAACTCGAGTTGATAGCCGCGCTTGTGAGCGCAGAGACAACCTTGTCGCTGGCCACGAGCGGCAAGGACGGCCAGGCCTGCGTTGCGCCGCTCTTTTACATCACGGATGAAAAACTCTCGCTCTACTGGTTCTCATCCGAGAGCAGCCTGCACAGCCAGAACCTTGCCACAACGCCGCGTGCCGCCGCAACTGTCTACCGCAACGTGGAGAGCTGGAAGAAGATTTGCGGCGTACAACTGCGCGGAGCGGTGAGCAAGGTGACCGAGCCGGAGCGCCGCAACGCGCTGGTCAAGATTTACTGCGAGCGATTCAAGCTGGGACGCGTGCCGCGCCTGGTTCTTGGCCACAGCGCCTTGTATTGCCTTCAGCCTGATTTTTTCCGCTACATCGACAATGCGCGCGGCTTCGGGTTCAAGTTTGAGCTTACGCGCGGGCCGGAAGGCTGGAGGCTGACGCGGCGGCCAGTTCCAGGCTGAATGGCTCTCTCTATTCAAAGAACGCAAATCCCAAAAGTCGTCTCGTCGAATGTCTCTAGAACCGGTCTCATAAACCATCGGCATTGAGTCACGGAGTGCATGAGACCCGCGTTGTTCGCGGGTCTCACAGTCGACGAATCGAATCTAAGCTATTTATGAGACCGGTTGTAGGGTCAACATTGACAACGGCTTTGGCACGGCGCGCATCACTTCGCTCATCAATCACATCCTCTCTCATCTCACAATGCGGTATAAATCGCCTAGGTCAACTTCGGAACCTGTTGATTCCAGGAAGGTTAATATAATCTGCAAGGGTTTGAAAATAAATAAGGGGGGGTAGGGGGGTATCACGCGGCGGCGGATTTGGGCGGCGCCGGCCGGTGGACTGAGCTGAGCGCGACCTGGGCGGCGTAGAGAAGTTTGGTACTGTCCTTCCTGTCGATTGCACCGATCAGGATGCCGTGGGCTACGCAAGCGATGAAATTGCAGATGTTCTCGTATCCGGAGAGCCGAGGCATAGCGTTGCGGTAAGCCTCTGCTGCCGCCTTCGATGCTTCGTAGCTATTCTTGTTATTCGCTTTGTAAGCGATTGTCCAGACGCTTAAGCAGCGGGCGACGGCGGGGTTTTCCTGGTCAGCGGTTGGTTCGTTGGCCGCACTTGCGCCGGGGGTGGATTGGGTGGCATCGGTCATACCGGGTTTCTCCCTCGTCTGCCTGGTTTGAGCAGCTTTTCTACATTGTGCGCCGGATGAAGGTAATTATCTGCAAGCCACCTGCGGTGGGGCAGCCGCTCGCTATTCGCTCGCATGGAGTTCGTGGATTCCCAGGTTCAAAATGCGGGAGCTGGGGCACCCAGTCACAAACTGATAAGGTAGAGAGGATGAAGTCAAATACTCAAAATTCTTAAGGTTTTTATTTCGTTGACATTTGCGTTGATGGCAGCAATAGTTGGAATCTTCATTGTGGCAATAGTAAAAGCCATCGTGCCGGTATTTCGGTTAACATCTGGGACGAATTTTGAAGTTTATGTTCAAGATCCAATTCTCTATACTGTGGGTATATGGCGTTCCGAGGGGTATGGAAGTGGTTCGAGGCGCGTCAGGCGAAGACAAAATGATGGAAGGGTATGTCCTGCCGGCAGGTTTACCGGCCCGCTCATTAAGGAAGCTCTGATTAAGGCATAATCCCTACGGCGAATTCCCTCAGGGGCTAAAGCCCGCATTTGTTTTGTTGAGCTTCCGGCACGACTAAAGTCGTGCCCCGACACTTCTTGCTCCATCATTTGTATTTTTCCGCAAGCTGTAAAGCCACACCATCGACAAAGACCTGTCGATGGGGACCCCGGCGAAGTCGTGCACTGACACAATCCTAACGTATGCATTGATTTCCTAAAGAGCGCGACCTCCTGCAAACCTGACGCACGAAACCGCCAGCCGGTGATGCAGATCACAGTCTGAGGGCTGTCTGAACATCCATCATGGAGCAAGAGAGACAAGTTGCTCCGGCGCGAGGAGGCGACAAGTGAACCGGTCCAGATTGCCGCGACTGCGCAGGATTTCGCAGGTGTTTTTTCTGCTGCTCTTTTTTGTACTGCTGCTCTTCACATCGATCAGCTTTTTTCCCGGCGGCAAGACGGAGATTCACCTGAGCGCGCCGGTGCGCCTCTACTTCGAATGGGATCCGCTGGTGGCGTTGGTGAACGCGCTGGCCGGGCACGCGCTCTACCGCGGCCTGATCTGGAGCCTGGTGATCCTGCTGCCGACGCTCTTTCTGGGGCGTTTTTTTTGCGGATGGATTTGCCCCATGGGCACGCTGCAACACTTTGTGGGCAATATGCCCTCGGAGACGAAGCGGGGCAAGCAGCGCATTGAGGCCAACCGGTATAAGCGCTGGCAGACCATTAAATATGTTGTGCTGATAGCCGGGCTGGTGGCCGCGCTTTTCGGCTCGGCGACGATTGGCTGGCTTGATCCCTTCAGCCTGCTGATCAGGTCATTTGGCTTATCGATTTTGCCGGCCATCAACGCGGCCGCGCGCGCCGTGCTGACACCGCTGGAACACAGCCACGTGGCGGCAATCAAAGTGACGGGTACGACGCTGCACTCGATTCTGCACTACACGATACTCGATCTGCGCCAGCAGCACTACGCGCAAAGTACGGCGCTGGGAATTTTGTTCATTGCGATTCTGGCGTTTAGCCTGCGCGTGACGCGGCTATGGTGCAGGGCGATTTGTCCGCTGGGCGCGCTGCTGGGCGCGTTTTCTCGCTGGAGCGTGCTGGGACTGCACAAGGACGAGTCGAGCTGCGACAACTGCAACCGCTGCCTGATGCATTGCCAGGGCGGCGACGATCCGATTGGCGGCGTGCCGTGGCGCAAGTCCGAGTGCCTGATGTGCATGAACTGCGTGGGGAGTTGCCCGCACGACGGACTTCAATTCCGTTTCTTCCGCAAGGAGCGCGAGGTGGCGTTGCCCGACCTGGGCCGGCGCAGGACGATTACTGGACTCGTGGCAGGGGCGGCGATTGTTCCGCTGATGCGCGCCAATACCGGCCTGGGCAAGAGCCGCGATGCACGGCTACTGCGTCCGCCGGGCTCGCTGGACGAACCTGATTTTCTATCGCGCTGCATCCGCTGCGGCGAGTGCATGAAAGTTTGCCCCAATACGGCTCTGCATCCGACGCTCGACGAGGCAGGCCTCGAAGGATTGTGGACGCCGACACTCAAGCCGCGCATCGGCTATTGCGAGCCAAGTTGCGTGCTGTGCTCGGAAGTCTGCCCCACGGGAGCCATTTGGCAGATTACGCCGAAAGACAAGGGCTGGGTGGAGGGCGTGGGCCAGCAGAGCCAGCCGATTCGCCTGGGAACGGCTTTTTATGACCGCGGGCGCTGTTTGCCGTGGGCCATGGCCATCGATTGCATTGTCTGCGAGGAATGGTGTCCGGTTTCGCCCAAGGCGATTTATGTGCAAGAGGCGCAAGTGATCGACTCGGCGGGCAACACCAAAACGGTGAAGCAGCCGCGCGTCGATCCCAACCGCTGCGTGGGCTGCGGCGCGTGCGAGTATGCTTGCCCATTGCAGGAGCACCCGGCCGTCTACGTCACCAGCATCGGCGAAAGCCGCTCGCCGAGCAGCCAGATTTTGCTTAACAGAAAATAAGGAGAGGGCCTCATGATCTTCCGTTTTAATGATTCGATGTTGCCGGTATGGTGCGCGGTCATCGCGGCGTTGATAGGTTCGTTGACTGCCATCCTCTCGTCGATGGGACGTCAAAAGAAGTAATCCGGACAACATCGGCGAAAGCCGCTCGCCGAGCAGCCAGATTTTGCTCAACAGAAAATAAGGAGAAAACTCCGTGATGTTCAGATCAAATTGGAAGTGGGCCGTTGCGGCGATTGTGATTTTTGCCGCGGCCGCCGGAACAGGATGCAAGAAAAAGGGTGCGGATCCGTTCCCGGCTTCGGGCGCAATTGCGGGCTGGGAAAAAACCAGCGAAACGCGCACCTATGCGGCTAAGGACCTCTACCAGTACATCGACGGAGACGCCGAGCAGTACATTTCGGCCGGCGTTGTTTCCACATCGACCTCCGACTACAAATACCAAGGTCAGCTGGAGGCGACCGTGGACGTGCACACGATGAGCAGCGCGGAGGGGGCACGCAAGATTCTGGAGACGGGGACCAAAGACGCCAAGCCGATCCAACTGGGCGACGCGGGATTCGCTTATACGCAGAGCATCATCTTCCGCAAAGGCACATCGCTGGTGCGGATTGTCGCTTATGAGTCCATGCCCGGCACGCCGCAGGCGTTGCTCGAGCTGGCGCGCGGAGTCGAGGCGAAACTGTAAAACGCTGGCCGGAACGCTGGATGAGACGGAAATCGAGGATTGTGATGAAGAGCCGCAGAGATTTTCTGAAGACCGCAGCGACGGGAGCCGTACTGCTGGGTTCGCAAAGCAAGCTGGGACTGGCCGAGCTGCTCGATCAGCACAAATCCAGGGTGGTCGTCGCGCGCGATGCGGCGTTGCACACGGCAGAAGGGCGTCTGGACGAAAAACGCGTGGCCGATTTGCTGGACCGCGCAATAGCCGCTTACACAGGCCGCGACAAGCCGGCAGAAGCGTGGAAGCGCATTGTGCCAGTCGGCAAGGTTATCGGACTGAAGGTCAACGGAATGGGCGGCAAGCCCATCGCCACTCATTTGGCGCTGACGCTGGCCGTTTGCGAGCGATTGCAACAAGCCGGCGTCAAACCAAGCGAGATCGTGGTGTGGGAGTGCCGCCGCAGCGATCTGGAGCGCGCCGGATACACCATCTCGACCGACCGCAACCGCATCCGCTGCATCGCCAGCGATATGGAGGGCTTTGGCTATGAAGAAAAGCCCGCGGCGTTCGGCTCGGTCCGCGTAAACCTGGCCAAGATTCTCACCCGCGAGTGCGACTTCGTGATCAATCTTCCCGTTCTGAAGGATCACGATTTGGCGGGCGTCACCTTTTCTCTGAAGAATTTTTTCGGCGCGATTCAAAAGCCGGCGGAACTGCACGGCAACGCCTGCAACCCCGGCATTGCCGACCTGAACTGCATTCCGGCGCTGCGCAACAAGTTTCGCTTCACCATCGGCGACGCCATGGCCTCGATTTATCAGGGCGGTCCCGGCTTTCGCCCCGAGCATTTGTGGTTTCCCAACGCACTAATCGTTGGCCATGATCCGGTGGCCATTGATTACACCGGGTGGAAGATTATGGAGCGCAAGCGCGCCGAGATGGGCCTGCCCACGGTGGAGTCCACGGGCCGCCCGACTACATTTCTGGTTACCGCTGCCGATCAGGATCACAGATTGGGAACGAACGATCCGCAGCGGATTCATCTCATGGAAGTTTGAGCGGGAGAAATACATGACCGGGAAAACCGATCGGAAGCCGGAAAAGAAAAAAGACGGCGCACAGGGCATGACGCGGCGCGAGGCGATGCTGCAACTGCTGCGTCTGGGCGGAGCAGCCGCGGGCGCTGCGGGCGCGGCCGCCTGGCTCAGCGAACACAGCTTCCGTCCGGTTCCGGCAAAAGCCGAAGAGGATCGGCGCGATCATCGCATTGCGGCTGATCCGCAATGGCCGGCGATGACCGTAGTTCAAAATGGAGAGCCGCGCGCGCTGGTCGAAAAGGCTCTGGAAAATCTGGGTGGCATCAGCCGCTTCGTCAGCCGCGGGGACGTGGTGGTGATCAAACCCAACATCGCGTGGGACCGTACGCCGGAGCAGGCCGCCAACACCAACCCCGATGTGGTGGCCGAGGTGGTGCGCCAGTGCTGGCAGGCGGGAGCGAAGCGGGTGATCGTCACCGACGTGAGCTGCAACGAGGCGCACCGCTGCTTTCATCGCTCCGGCATTCAGGCGGCGGCGCTTGCCGAACACGCCGAGGTAATTCTGCCCGACCCCGAGCTTTTTCGAGAAGTGGACATGGGCGGGATGGTGCTGAAAACCTGGCCGGTCTTTACGCCGTTTCTGGAGGCCGACAAAATCTTCAACCTGCCTATCGCCAAGCATCACGAACTGACCGGCGCAACGCTGGGCATGAAGAACTGGTACGGCATCCTGGGCGGAGAGCGCAACCGGCTGCACCAACAGATTCACCAGAGCCTGGCGGACCTGGCCAGCTTCATGCTGCCAACGCTCACCATCATGGACTGCTACCGCGTTTTGCTGCGCAACGGGCCAACGGGCGGCAACCTGGAAGACGTGGGGCTGAAGAAGACCATCGTTGCCGGAACCGATCCGGTGGCCATTGACGCTTATGTCGCCAAGTCGTATTGGAACCTGGAGGTTGAGCAGATGCCCTACCTGGAGATGGCCGCAGCGCGCGGTTTGGGCACGGTGGAGTTCGAAAAATTATTGATAAAGGTCAGCCAGTTGGGATAGCCACCTGCGGTGGGGCGGACTAGCCGTCCAGGCGGGCGCGCTTCGCGCATGGGGTTCGTGGTTCCCAGGTCAGTTGGGATAGGGAATTATCCAGGTTTTTATTTTCGGCGGATTTGCGTTACAATACTTACATAAGTGACGATGTAAGGATTTTGCCATGAGTACAACTTCTTCGATGGTGATTAGCATGCGCCTTCCCGCGGAGAGCGGAAAACGCCTCAAGCGCATGGCCAGACGGCATGGATGGACCGCGAGCGACGCCAGCGCCCGGCTGGTGGAGGAGGGTCTGCGCCGCTCTGAGTTTGCGTATATCGACTTCCGGGACTCGGCGGCGGGGCGGCAGGCGTATATGCAGGGCAGTCGTCTGGCGATATGGCAGGTGGCGGAGCTGCTGCGCGGCTACAAGCAGAACGCGGAGACCGTGGCAAAGCACCTGGAATGGCCACTCGAAAAGGTGCAGGCTGCGGTGAATTATATCGAGGCCTTTCCAGAGGAGATAGCCGAGCAGTTGGCGGATTATGACGCGATTGATTTTGCGGCGCTGAAAAGGATGCTGCCGAATCTACAGCGATTCCCACGTGAAAAAACCGGGAAGCCGGCTGAAGGATGAAACTGCTGCTCGATGAGCATGTGCCGCGCGCCGTTGCAGTTGGATTGCGGCGACGGTTTCCGGAGATCGCAGTGTATGCGATTCCGGATTGGGAGAAAGGCCGGCTGCGGGGCAAGCCCGATGTGGAGGTTTTAACGGCGGCGATTGCCGGCGGACTCACGCTGGTGACCTACGATCTGCGGACAATTCCAATGCTACTAAGAGAGTGGGGCCTGGAGGGACGGGATCATTGCGGCGTTATCTTTTGCGATGCGAGAACGATTCCGCAATATGCGGTAGGACGGCTGGTCAAGCAGATTGCGAAACTCTACGAAGCATTCCGGGACGATGACTGGATGAATCGAGTGGAGTTTCTGCGACGGTGATGCTTGTTATCCCAGGTCCGAAAATCAGGACTTGGGGCCACCGGCAGTTGAAAAAATGAACAGCAGAGCCGTTTCATTTGACCTATTCTATAGGATATGCACAAGCCCAAGAGTGTGATCGGATGGTATCTCGTTGCGGGCGGTATCTTGTTCGAATCGATTGAGCACATAGACTTCATTAGCTCTCACTTACCGCGCCAGTTGACAACCACAATTAATGAGCCGCTCATCTTTATAGTGGTAGTGGTTGGATTCGTACTGGTATTGATTGCCTTGCAAGAAAGCCGCTCAGAATCGAGTACAAGTGCTTTAGAGCCAGGGAGTGTGGTTCGTCCAACACTTCTAGCTTCGCGACCAGCGAAATATTTGAGCCATAATATGCAATTCACTGGAGCGAAGTACGTGCAGCCTACGAACAGCGGCTCCGGCATCGTAATTGCATGTTTCCAAAATAAACCCATCCCACACAAGCCGATAAAGACCTTTCGCTTCGGGAGGGTCACGCTCACATTTTCGTATGAATCGGGCACGGCGATAGGCGAAGTCTCCCCGGCAGCGTGGGCGGAAGTGGATATACCCACGCTTGATTTCGATGCAGGCGTAACTCATTGCGCGGTTGTGGCCGTCTTCACCAAAGGGCAGTGGTGCAGTTGCCGCGTAGCATCCCAGGAGACATACTGGGGGGATACGGCCTATTCAATCGAGCACCTACCGCTGCCTACGGGAATTCTCAAAGTAACGGCAATTCTAATCGGACAAATGAATATATCACTGCCTCCCGCTCACCTAACTCTCACTCTGGCTCCAAACGGCATGGCAACCGTAAAGATTGACTAAAAGTCCGAGTAAGCCTAGAAGCCATCTCATAAATCTCATTCAGTTCATGCAAAGTGTCCCTCGGGGGCTAAAGCCCAGCTTGTTTTGCGGCATTTGCGGCACGACTGAAGTCGTGCCCTGACACTTCTTGCTACTCCGTTTGCATTTTTCCGCAAACTATAAACCACCCCATCGACGAAGACCTGTCGATGGGGCCCCCGGTGAAATTGTGCCCTGATACAAACCAAAGGCCGTCCTTGCGGACGGCCTTTGTGGTTTTGCGCCAAAGACGCGATTGCCTGGTTGTACGGGCTGAAGCCCGTACCCTTCAAGTCCTCAGTCCCCGGCGACCAGCTCGCATTCTTCTTGCTTGACGGTTTTGGCGGGGGCGATGGTGCTGACGAGGCCCTCGACGGGTTTTTCGCCGAGGACGTGCTCGCGGTAGAGTTTGGCCATGCGAGCGTTTTCGGCGTCCTGCTTCATCTTCTCGTCGCGGGCGCGGATTTGTTCTTCGCGGTGGGTCTTGGCGATGCCCATATCGTCGAGCGTGTGGTTGCGGTCGGCGTTGACGTGCGCCGGATTCAACTGGAGGTCGTGGCCGACTTCGGGCATGTGGACCTGCTTGCCACCGACAAAGATCTCGTGACGGCCATGCTCCTCGTACCACTTGGTGAGCGTTGCGGTCATGTGCATTTTCTCGATGATGTTGCGCCATCCGATGCCGGTGTTGTAAGCGCAGAAGCTGATCTCGCCCTCCTGCGTGGCATAAGGGATGATGCACTGCTCGGTGCGGCGGAAGTCGTAGTTGAAGAGATCCTGGAACCACATGCCGGCGATGAAGAGGAAGTTCCAGCGGTCGGCGCGGCGCTTCTTGATGTCCTCGAGGGTGCGCGTGCCCTTGACGCTGCCGTAGTCCTTGCCGGTGGCGTTGAAGGTCTTGTCCATCTTCCTGAGCATGTCAGTGATTTTGAAGTGGGTGGGCGACTGGAAGGGATCGTAGTTGCGCAGCAGAGCCAGCGCGAAGCCGATGACCGAGAGCCACTTGCCGCGGGCCGCGTCGTTGACCTTGGCCAGGTCCTTGGCCACCTTGTCCATGTTGAGGAAGGCGGTGACGGGAGCGGCTTCCTTGGTTTCTTTGTCGATCATAAGCGCCATGCCGATGCCGCAGTTGGGATGACATCCGCAGGAGAGCTGGCCCCACTCGGCGGCGGGTCCATGAATAAGGTCGGCCCAATCGGAGAAGGTGCTCATAAAGCCGATAGGGAACCAGTCGCGCGCCGGCTCGCCGAAGCCCATCTGCTTTTTGATGTCGTGGGCCATGTGGGAGAGGGTGTAGCGCTGGGCGAAACGGCGCTCGTCGGTTATTTCCTCGTCGCGGCCGGTGAAGCTGACCGGCTGGAAGCTGAGGAAGCTGATGGTCTTGGGGTTGTCGAGGGCGAACTGGATGATGCGGCCCACCTGCTCGTTGTTGATGCCGTTGATGATGGTGGTGACGGGAACGATTTCGACGCCGGCTTCGTGCAGGTTGTTGATGGCCTGGAGCTTTACATCGAAGAGGTTGCCGACTTTGCGATGGGAGTTGGCGGCGTTGCCGATGCCGTCAAACTGGAGGTAGACGTAGCGCAGGCCGGCCAGGGCGGCCTTGCGGCAGAATTCCTTGCTCTTGGCGAACTCAATGCCGTTGGAGGCGGCTTGCACGCTGTTGAAGCCAATCTTGCGGCAATAGGCGATGGCGTCAATGAAGTGCGGCGAAAGCGTCGGCTCGCCACCGGAAAACTGCACGCTCATCTGCCGCTTGGGCTTGAGGGTGATGGCGTTGTCGAGAACAGTCTTAATCTCTTCCCAGCTGAGTTCGTGTACGAAGCCGACCTGATTGGCGTCCATGAAGCAGGGGTCGCACATCATGTTGCAGCGGTTGGTCATGTCGATGGTGAGCACCGCGCCGCGGCCATGGGTCATGGTCGAGGTGCCGTGGTTGTGCAGGCCTTTATCGTTATGGGCGCGGATGTCTCGGCCGGGGAAGCTCTCCTCGATATGTTTTGTGAAGGCCGCATCGGTGGACATGATGTCTTCAAAGTGGCCGTGCTTGGGGCAGTCCTTGACCATCCAGATCTCGCCGTTGCGCTCGATGATCTGCGCCTTGATCTCGCCGACTTTTTCGCTGAGCAGGACTTCGTAGGGCAGCTTGCCGTCGAGAATCTGCTTGCGAATCTCGGGGATGCACTTGGGACAGAGCGAGTCCGTGGCGCGCGGCCAGCCCAGAGGCGGCTTTTCCTTCTCGTAGGACTTTTGCAGGGGCTTGTCAGACCATTTGGGGGTGAATCCCGGGTTGGGGCTGATGCGGTTCATCCGCTCAAAGACGGCCCATGCGCCTCTGGCCGCGTAGACGACGGCTTTCTCGGCGTACTTGACTGCTTTTGCCATAATGTTAAGGTCTCCTCGAAGAAATTGGTCGCCAGCGGCTGACTCACGCCGGGCGAGCCCTGGCCGTTCTCATAGAGAGGGAATCCAGGGTCTGAAAATCCACTACTAGGGTAATCGGGGGGTTCGGTCAAGCCAAAGGCGATACATTGAATGGCGGAATTCGGCAGCGAATGGTTGCGGGGGAGGGGGGAATGGAGCGGGGCGGTGGCGGCGATGGAGAAGCCTATTACTTTGGTGTTTATGGATGTGGTTATGGGACAGTTTAGGCATCTCAATGCGCATCGCTTCTACTCATACATATTTTCTTGTTATGGATTATGTCATTTTTCTGCGCGCAGGGCAAAAGCCCTGATTGAAGCTTCTATGTCTGATTCTTTGAGAAAGTCCCTGGGATGAACTACTTCAAGCGGGAGTACTCGATGCGCGCCTGCTTCAGGACAGGTATGTCCGCATCCGCATTCTTCCACGCGTCAAAGAATTTTTCATACTCGCTGCGGCTGGCTGAAATATTGTTCTGCAAAGCATAAGCACGAGCCAGGCCGAGATGCGCCAGCGGATAGAGCGGCGAGACGGGATCGACGCCCTGATTGGAAAGGATCAGTCGATAGTCCTCGGCGGCGGCGTCCAACATGCCGGCCTCGGTTTCGGCTTGCGCGCGCAAGTAGGGAACACTGAAGTCGCGCAACTGATAAGGACGCGCCGGTTCCAGCAGTTGGACCGCGTCAGCGGGCTGATGGGCCTGGAGGGCGAGCTGGGCGCGCACCAGGGGAAGATCGCAGTAGATGTGAAATGTGTTCCTTTCCGTCAGCGAGCTGGAGGCGGCCACAAACTGCTGCGCGGAGGCAGTATCCCCGGCGGCAGCCTGCAGAAAGGCCAGTTTGCCGGCGTCGGGGGTATTCTTCTTGACCGGCTTCAAAGCTGCCGCGGCTCGTCCCGGATAGCCGAATTCGATCATAACTTCTGCCATTCCACGGAGAGCGCTGTCGGCAAAATCGGCATCGCCGCCGCGCAGCGATTCAGAGCGCGCGCGATCGAAGTAGTCCATTGCCGCGCGCAATCTGCCGCCGGTCGCCGCTGCAAAGGCGAGAATATAAAGCGACAGATTGGTCTTGCCATGAGTCAGCCCCCATTCGCCTTCCGTCTTGATCTTTGCCGAGTCGCGCTCGGCATAGGCGGTCTGAAACAGAATGCTGTGCACGCCCCATACATCTCTTCCCTCGGCAACCGCGGCATTGGCCACTTGCTTGGCGTCGGCAAAGCGGCTGGCGCGCTTGTAAGCCCGCGCCAATATCTCGGCGTTGATGGCGTTGTGGGGGTCCATGCGCCGGGCCTGCTCCCCGGCAGCGAAGGCCTGCGGGTAATCGCCCAGCTGGGTGTAGAGATTACAGAGATTGCTCCAACTCTTCATGGAGCTGTTCGGATAGATCTGGATGTAAAGCTTCAGGCTGCGGACTGCCGCTTCCATGTCATAGTTGCCGAAGTAATAATAGGCAATCTCGATGTTCAGCCGTTCGCGCTCGGTAGTTCGCTCGCGCAGATCAAAGGCCTTCTTGCTGTACAGGGCTGCCTGGGCGTAGTCGGAGAGGTTGTAGTAACTGGCTCCCATGGATCTGTAGGCGGTGGCGAAGCTGGGGTCGAGGGCGACAGCGCGTTCGAACTGACCCAGCGCCGTCTTCATGTCGCCTTGATCATAGCTTTTCTGGCCCTGCGTAAAGGCTTGCAGCGCCTCCATCGAAGAGGTGGTCGCCTGTTCAATCGGCGTCTGGAAGCGCTCCAGCGACCCGGCCGACTCGCCCAGCCGCTTGCGCACACGGGCTGCGGCCGAGTCCAGCGCGCCCAGAATCTCCTCCTTCGAGGCCGCCACATCCTTATAGGCCGCGATCTGGCGGCCATCGGCGCAGCCTTCAGCGGCAAGGGTCAACAGATACTTGGCGCCGAAGTTGGCAATTGTTCCATGCAGCACGGCCTGGGCGTTGTCGCGTTCGCAGACCTCGCGGGCCAGCTCTGGAGTGAGCGCCTCGTCCGCGCCGCGCTCCATCAGCTTGAGCGTTTCCCTGATCTTCTGCCGAGGCAGCAGATTGAGGTAGGGAGACTGCTCCAGATCGATCTGCAGGGCCTGGTTGAGCGTGCTATCGAAGGTTGTATCGCGGGTGGTGTTGGTAAAGTCGGCAAGCACAACATCGGTGAGCTGCGGTGGGCGATAATAATGCTTCCACCCCTGGATTGCAGCCAGTGCGATCAGTGCGCCGGCCAACGCAGATGCCCCAACCCATTGCCAGACTCTTGCGCGGCTCAAAGTCTTCCCGATGAGCAGCAAGGCGGGTTCGGGCTGGGCCATTTGGGCGGCGGGCGCGTCCCCATAGACCACTCGTGTGCGCTCACGCACGCGCTGCACAAGTATGTCGCCGGGGCGTGCCTCGGGAAGTTCGCCATGGCCCTGCTCGGTTAGAACCTGTGTTGTGAGCACTTGTGCCCCAAACTGATAGCCCCGGCCGGGAACGGTCACAATCAGATCGGATTTCTCACCCAACGCGTGGCGCAGTTGGGAGATGTACTTGGGCAGGTTGCCCTCTTCCACAAAAGAGCCGGACCAAACCGCCTCAAGAAGCTCCTCCTTGGGCACCACCCTCCCAGGATTCAAAACCAGGAAAGCGAGAACGTCGAAAGCCTTCGGCGTGAGCGTAATGGGCGCATCCTGGTACGTCAAGACCCGCTTGCGGAGGTCCAGACCATATCCATCGAATCGAAGTATTTCATTCGTATTCAATAACATAACGAGCCGTCATAAATCGTCAGAAAAAGTCATGGCAAACGTCAAGACATTCGCTGTGCCTGGTGATTCAGTAGAGAGCGTGGCAACTTTCGAACGCCGCGGATCAAGGAGTGGATGTATGAACATCTTACGACGCGGCGCTACGGCAGCGGAAGCCAACAGCAAGGAATCTTTTTCAGAGCCGGCAAAGAACCAGCGCATCGAGATCACGGTAGAGCGGGAAACCGTCACCATGCTGGTGCGCGGCCAGACCGTGGAAAACCATCAGGCGCCGGCATTGGAGAGCGTCACGCCGGAGCCTGAATGCCTGGAACTGCCCCCTTCGGCTAAGGCGCTTCCGCTTCCGCCCGCCACAGTGCGCCAGAACCAGGAAGTAAGCAGCCCCTAGCGGGCCTTGCAAAGACACGCGGAGACTCAGTTCAGAACTCAACATTCAACCGAAACCACTTTACGGAGAAGAAAGCCATGAAGCAGATGAAGCAGATCGAAGTCCATCTTATGCGCCTGCTGGCTGGGGCGTGCAGCCTATTTGTTCTTCTTGCCCTTGCGCCGATGGCCGCTGCCCAGCAGGCCGTTCCGGCTAAGGCCAACCAGATTTCCTCCGTTGTCCCGGCTGCCACTGCGCCCGCGGCAACCAACCAAGCGGCTTCCTCCACGGCCAAGACTGGCCTGGCTGCCAAGGCGGCGGCCAAGCCAGTCGAGGAAGAGGAGACGGCCGCGCCCAACTCGCCCGATCATCAAGGCATCAAGGTGCATGGCCATTGGGTGCTGCAAGTCAAGAATGCTGACGGCAGCCTCGGCGAGCGCCGCGAGTTCAACAACTCGCTGGTGACCACCGGACAAGGAATTACCGGAAATCAACTGCTCGCCGGTTTGCTGGCCGGCGATCTGGTGACGGGTTTTCCGGGAATCTTCTTTCTGACGACGACGCCTACCCCCCCAACGACCGATCTGACGAACGTATGCTTTGCGTCGGCTCCGGTTGGGACTATTGGGCCTGGGGCTAACTCGACAATTTGTTATAGCTACACAATCGCCCCGTTTACAAATGTCTATCCCGGAGTTACCAATGCAACAGGACTAAACTTCACGGTTCAATACGCTCCAAGCGTGAATCTGGTACTCTCTGGAAATTACACGGTTCCCACCGGCCTGACTGAGATCACATTGGTGCAGACGTTCTTTTGGACCTGTATTCCAGAGGGTACAAGCGCCGGATCAGTTATGTACAACCTGAACATACTGGGCGGAACCTACACTCCGGGGGTCGTTTATTCAGATAGCGGCGGGCAGGAGAATACCTCTCCTCATTCATGTACCACTGGGATCGGGGGGGGGGTAGGGTCTGCCGGCCCGCTAGTTTTCACCTCGACCGTTGTTCCCGGCGGGCCTCTCACGGTCATTCCCGGCCAGATCATCGCCGTCACGGTCACCATCACCTTCTCCTGATCCAGGCCAGATGAGCGATCAGACGAACCGAAAGAGGAGAGAGGCGATGACCAGCAGAGGATCTACGGAAGTGGACAATGAAGTGCGGGGACGGCCCCTGTGGGTTGCCGCATCCCTGTGTGCGACGGGCGCGTTGGCGCTCGTCTTCAAGGGAACCATCAAAAGGGCGAAAGTCATGCGCAACTCCGCGATGCTGGCCGTTGGCCTTCTGGCCGGCCATGCCGCCGCGCAGATAGCGACTCCAGCAGTGCCGGTGCTGGCCTTCAACCCAGCCCAGGTGGGCATCTCCGCCGGCTCGGCGCAGACATTGACAGCCACCTTTGCGGTCTCCGGCTATACCGGCAGTTTTACGCCGACGGCAACCCTGCATTACGACAAAGACTACTCAATGGGGAGCGTGGATTGCACCGTGACCGGAGCCACGGAGAGCTGCGCGATTCCGATCACCTTTCAGCCGAAGCTGCCTGGCGGCCGCAAGGACGCTATCTTCCTGATGAACGGCAGCAAGCGCATGGCGACAATACTGCTGGGCGGCGTAGGCCAGGCCCCGCTCTCGCTGGTGCAGCCGGGAGTGGTGACCGACGCCGTGCCCAGCACCAATTCCTGGGATCTGTATGATGTCGCCATCGACGAAAACGACGTGGCGTATGTTATCTGCGACAACTGCGCCTCGCCTAAAACCAATGTTTGGAGCGTGCAGGGCGAGGTGATGACCCCGATCCCTGTTACCTTTACCAGCACAAACGGCAATGCAGGCCCCAGCACCATCGCCATTGACGGCGCCGGAGTACTTTACTTCACCGTCGGCGGCTACCTGTCAAGCCTGGTAACCTACGACACGGTCACGGGCACGGTAGGTTCTTTTCCAACCCTTCCCGCGGGCTGGCCTGGATGTTCTAAAAACAGTTACAACTACTTGCCGCAATACCTGGATTCGGTCGCGGTCGATCAGTGGGGCAATATCTTCGTCCACGAAGGCCTCTGCCAGGAAGTGATTGAATTCAAGCCGGACGGAAGCTACATCGCCACGAATGTCCCTGGAAATTCCCCTGGTAGTCCCTCGCCGACGATGGTCGCAGTGGACGCCAACGACAATATCTTTGTCTCCGGACCGAACACCGTGGAGACTCTCTCAGGCGGCACGCCAAGCCAGATCAATGCCAGCGGAGAGTACGCGGGACTCGCCGTTGATGCCGCCGGCACTCTTTACCTTACCCGCTGGGGCGTTCCCGGCTTCGGCCTCGGCGAACTGGCGGCCTCCAATTATGCTGTCACGCTGGCCGGGATCGACAACGGCTTGCCGGGCGAACCGCTGGCCCCGCTCGGACTCGGCCTGGCCTCGGATGGAACCATCTATGCCGGCGATTACGGCAACCTCGACAAGGTTGATCGCTCGCAGGGCGCAATCAACTTCGGGGAGCAGAATACCGGCGTCACCTCCAAAATTTATATCGTGGGCATCTACAACGGCGGCAACGAGAATCTGACGCTGGCGAACTTCGGCCTCGACGCAGGCGACGTCGCCTTTGCCTTGTCGTCGCCCAGCACCAATCCCTGCACCGTGGGAATGACGATCGCCCCCGGCGCGCTGTGCAATGTGTACGTCACCATGAAGCCGCCCTATCCGGGCACGTTTGGCGGCACGATCACCTTCGACACCAACTCGCTGAACATTGGCGGCACATCGCAGGTTGTTGATCTCAACGGCTTCGTTGAGGGCGCGCACGTCACGGCGAATCCCGCTTCACTGGCCTTCGGATACCAGGCGCCGAACACCTCCGCTACGCAAACGGTGACCCTCACCAATAGCGGTAACGGCGATGACGCCACAATCAACCTCAACAGCGTTACCCTCCCTGCCGGATACAGCATCTCCGCCGTCGCGACAACCGGCCCATGCTCCGGCTCCGTACTTGATATCGCCGTCGGCTTCAATTGCATGGTCAACATCACCTTCAATCCCAAAACGGAGGGCCCTGCCAACGGCAACATCGTAGTTGGCATCTACTATAAGGGCGGCGGCTCGACGCCGAACCTTCCGATTCCCGTCACCGGCATCTGTTCGCAGGTGACGCTGACGCCGGCCACCATGAGCTTCACGACCTCGCAGGGCAGCTCTTCCGGGATACAGTTTCTGACGCTGGCCAACAATGGTAGCACTGCGGTTACGCTCACCAGCATCAAGCCCGGCGGCGCGAATCCGTCTGCATTCACAATAGGTACAGCCCAATGCAGTAATGCTCTCGCGGGCGGGCTGCAAGGGAAATCCAGTTGTGTAATCGGCGTCACCTTCAATCCTCCCGTCACGACAATGGGCGTGGTCAACCTGGCGGCGCAGGTGGCGGTGACTGACAGCGATGCTGCAACTTCACCGCAGATAGCGAATCTGACCGGGACCGCAACAGCGCCTCTCCCGCTTCCACTGCCCATCAATGAGACGATTCACATCACGGACAATGAGACAGAAAGTTTAGTGATTCCTTTGAATATCGTCGAGAAAATTCACGTCAGCGACGAGGAGAGTGGGCTCACGCAGCCCGCCGCGCCCACGGCGACGACGACCACCGTCACCTCTTCGCAGAACCCGTCGCCCTTGGGACAATCCGTCATTTTCACCGCAAAGGTAACGCCCTCGACCGCAACTGGTACGGTGCAATTCAGCGTGGATGGGGCCAATGTCGGAAATGCCCGAACACTGACTGCCGTAGGCGTGACCTATACAGCAAGCTTGTCAGCGCCAAGCCACACCATCGCCGCCGCCTACACCCCTGCCGCGGGCTCCGGCTACGCGGCAAGTTCCGGGTCGATTACCGAGACGATCAGTGCTCCGGCTGCGCTGACCTCTCCCACGCAAGGGGCAACGCTGGCGGGTTCCAGCCAGAGCTTCACATGGAATTCCGCCGCCGGAGCCACCGGTTACACTCTTTTCCTGGGCAGCACGGGGGTTGGCTCGAACAACCTGCTTGACGCTCACGCAACGGCCACCACCGTCACGGCCAACAGCCTGCCGGTCAACGGCGAGACGATCTATGCGCGGCTGATTACCAGTTTCAATGGAGTCTATGCGTATAACGACTACACCTTCACCGCGGCCGCACCGGCTGCGCTGATCTCTCCCACGCCGGGGGCAACGCTGGCGGGTTCCAGCCAGACCTTCACATGGAATTCCGCTGCCGGAGCCACCGGTTACACTCTTTTCCTGGGCAGCACGGGGGTTGGCTCGAACAACCTGCTTGACGCTCACGCAAC
>JBEKOC010000012.1:0-171299 GCA_049522175.1 Occallatibacter sp.
CGCGCACCAGAGTCATGCCAACTTCCTGCGTATGAATTGCCGCGCGTCTCTGGCCCGTCAAGCTCGAATCCATCAGCAGAAACTGCCATGCCGGGGACGTCCGTACCGAAATAATGCCATACTCGCCTCCTTCAATCTGAAGGTCGATTGCACCGTTCCCCACGTCCTCGAGCGCTGCCCGCCCACCGCCCACCTGGAATCGCATGTGCTGAAGAAATGAGTGCTGCGCCACGTGAAACCGCACCGCAATCGCTGCTGGGTTACCTTCACCGATCTCAAAGTCCAGATTGCTGATTCCGCTGTAGAACGTAAACTCGTTCGCATCGACTACGGGCTCTCCAGCCGCCGGACGGCGCGAGGCAAACTGCAACATGTATCGGCCAGTCCCAAGAAATTCATGGCCCTGCTGGAACCCAGGAGCGTTTGCTCCCAGCACAAACACGGGGCGATGTGAGCCATACCCGATGAGCCGTATCCCTGACCAAAGGTGAATCGTCTGGCTGATCCGATATCTCCCTTCCGCGACAAAGACGATACCTTGCTCCGTTGTTTCCTGCACGCGATCGATCGCTGCCTGAATCGCTGCCGTATCGTCCCCTTTGCCATCCGCAGCAGCGCCGAAGCTCCCACGCTCCAGGTACACCGCATGAGAATCATCCGGCCGCATCGGAAATACCGATTGAGCAGTAATCGGCGGAACGGCTGTCGCAACAAACACAAATATCAATGACAATCTAAGCATCGGTAGAACGCTCCAATTCCTAAACAGGATCTGAGTATCGCCCGCCACTTAGTCAGCTATTTGAGGGCAGAAGGTGTTTGGATGCTCAGAAGGCCCTGAGCACGCAGCCAGATTTCCAGCAGGTTGGGCCACTGGTCGAGAGCCACGTCGCCCTTACCCAGGCCAGTGCCGTGGGGCCCGTTGGCAAAGATGTGCGCCTCTGTCGGAACTCCGGCCTTGACCAGAGCCTCGTAGAAGCGCAGCCCCTGCTCGATGGGAACCGTCTGGTCATTGAAGGTGTGATACCAGAAGGCAGGTGGCGTGTCCTTGGTGACGAAGAGATCGGGAGAGTACGCGGTACGCAGCGCCTCGCAGCGGTCCATCAAGTTGTAGAGCTTACAGTAGCTCAGGTGCGAGGTGTCCGAAGAGATAGCGCCGATCCACGGGTATACGAGGACCATGTAATCGGGACGGCTGGAGACGCGCTCGATGGGGTCGTTCGCGTCAGGATTTCCGGGGACAAACTGCGTTCCGGAGAGCGCGGCCAGATGGCCGCCGGCGGAGAAGCCGGTGACTACGATGCGATTTGGGTCGATCTGGTAGTCCCTGGCCCGTGCCCGCACTGTCTGAATGGCGCGCCGCGCATCCAGCAGAGGAACCGGCAGCAGGTAGCCGTGTGATGAGAGCCGGTAGCTGAGGACAAAAGCGCGAAAGCCGCGCACAGTGAACCAGTCGGCTGCCTGGCGGCCCTCCAAATTGCCTGCCAAGCGAGCATAGCGGCCGCCGGGAAAGATCAATACGGCAGAACCGTTGGCCGTGCCGAGATGTGGTTCGAAGATGGTGAGAGTGGGCGTGTCCTCGCAGGCATTTCCCTTGGCCTGAGGAGCGTCGCCGGGCCACAGGCGGATGGTCTGGATGCCGAGAAAGGTATTGTTCTCGCCAGCCGTCGCGCAAGGTTCCATCTGCGCAAGAGCTGAAGAGCAGACCAACAAAAGAATAGCTAACACAGGAATTAACTTGTTCATTTCAAACCTCTTTTCGCTTGAATTATACAACCTGTCTGAGCCGGAATCTCCTATACGCTGCCGTTATCCTCCAATCTACGGTGGGCCGAGTTTTTGTCACCTGGTCTGCTCAGAACGTCGATCGCACTGTGACTCTCTATCGAGCCTGTCTGAAGGCCGGGAGAACATTGGTCGTCGATCTCTACACGGCTGAAGTGATGGAGGCGGTTGCCGAGTTTGGAAGGCTGCCGCGGCCCGGTTTGCAGAATCTGAAGGTGGTTGGTGTGGCCTGCCATTTTAGTGGCCAGTGATCGTGACACCACGGTCGGCTGTCACATCTATCTTTGCCAACGATGAGCTCTCGGTAGCTTGATCTAGGCATGAGGAGCAACAGAATACTCAACTTCACCGCAAACTTCACCGCATTGAGCGCCGAACAGGCTCCAAATCGGCATTCTTGCTCCGCTTAAGTCATTGAAAACACTAGTGCGCGGGGCCTTACAGACGAGCTCTTAACCGACAGGTTGTAGGTTCGATTCCTGCCGCGTCCACCATAAAATCAACGACTTAGCAGACATAAAATAGATGACTAACCCCACAAAACCCCATAGTTAAGCTAAGCAACCGCAGACTGCCCACCCGATTGCGCCTGTTCTGGCGTCATCACCATATGCACAACCCGCGAGTTCGCTTGCCGCTTCGCTCGCAGAGTCGCATTGTCGAACACGTTCATGGTCGTTACCACGTTGCGGTGTCTCATCAGCTTCTGCTGCATACCAAACGGAGTACCCGCTTTTTGGTGAGAGTGGCAGGGACTTCAACCACTCAGTGATTTTAAGTGGTTTCATGTCAGCAAGCAGAGTGTTGCGCATGCTGGTTTCGCACATGACTTGGATATTCAAAGTCAACAGAAATGTTTTGAGCCCGACGCTGAGAATAAAATCCGCGTCCCATTCTCCGCACGTTGCAAAGATTATGCAATTGCGCTATCGCTGTTAATTCGGTCATAGTAGATGTTGGATGCAACTTGGATCCTCAGCAAAAGATCGATCAAAGGTAAATTGAAGATGACAAAAGACATTGCATCAATCATTGAAAGCGAGGCATGGAAGGCTCTTGAGACCCATGCCGCAAAGAACCGCACTCTCCATCTCAGAGATCTCTTCGCTCAAGACCCAACACGAGGAGAACGCCTCAAGGTAGAGGCGGCGGGCATTTATTTTGACTATTCGAAGAATCGCATTACCGATGAGACAGTAAAACTGTTGTTGCAACTTGCCGATGAGTCTGGTTTGCGTTCACGAATCGACGCCATGTTTCGAGGCGAAAAGATCAACGTAACCGAGAAGCGGGCAGTTCTGCATGTGGCCTTGCGCGCTCCAGTTGGAGACCAGATTCTCGTCGATGGCGTGGACGTTGTGCCTTCGGTGCATGCCGTTCTGGACAAGATGGCCGCTTTTTCCACCAGCGTGCGTAGCGGAGAGTGGAAGGGCTATACCGGAAAACCAATCCGCAATGTCATCAACATCGGTATTGGCGGCTCCGATCTTGGGCCCGTCATGGCGTACGAAGCGCTGCGCCATTATTCCCAGCGCGATCTGACTTTCCGGTTCGTTTCCAATGTTGACGGCACAGATATCGCCGAGGCGACGCACGACCTGGATGCCGAGGAGACGCTGTTCATCATTTCGTCGAAGACCTTTACAACTCTTGAGACCATGACCAACGCGCACACGGCGCGGGTCTGGGCGCTGGAGACTCTGAAGCACTCCGCAGCCGTCGCAAGGCATTTTGTTGCCGTCTCAACCAACGCCGTAGAGGTCGAAAAATTCGGCATCGACACGGCCAATATGTTCGGGTTCTGGGACTGGGTGGGTGGACGCTACTCGATGGACTCGGCGATTGGGCTCTCCACCATGATTGCGATCGGTCCGGAGAGGTTCAACGAACTGCTGGGCGGGTTCCACGAGATGGATGTCCATTTTCGCACTGCCCCCTTTGAGCGCAATCTTCCCGTTCTTCTGGGTCTCCTGGCAATCTACAACAATAACTTTCTTGGCGCGCAAAGCGTCGCAGTTCTTCCCTATGAGCAATATCTGAAGCGTTTCCCAGCCTATCTGCAGCAGTTGACGATGGAAAGCAACGGCAAGCGCGTGACACTCAATGGGAAGCATGTCGAATATCAGACTGGGCCGATCTATTGGGGAGAGCCAGGCACCAACGGCCAGCACTCCTTTTATCAGCTCATCCACCAGGGGACCAGGCTCATCCCCTGCGACTTCATCGCGTTCGGTCATTCACTGAACCCCATCGGCAGGCATCACGACATCCTCGTGGCCAACGTCGTCGCTCAGTCTGAAGCACTGGCTTTCGGCAAATCCATGAAGGAAGTCGTAGCGGACGGCACGCCGCCCTGGCTCGCGCCCCATCGCACATTTGAAGGCAATCGGCCGTCCAACACCATCCTGCTGGAGCGTTTGACACCGGCGGCGCTGGGGAAACTCGTTGCGCTGTACGAGCACAGCGTCTTTACTCAGGGCGCCATCTGGAAGATCGATTCCTTCGACCAGTGGGGAGTGGAACTGGGGAAGGTCCTGGCCCAGCGCATTATCCCCGAGCTCGAGTCCCCGGAAGATACGAATCTCAAGCACGATAGCTCAACCAACGCTTTGATCAAACAGTACCGCAGCTTCCAGAGAGAATGTGCAAAATGACCGCAACTGCAGTTGAGCCGGTTGTTGGCGTTGGCCCATCAGAAACATCTAACAACAGAACGCTTTTCCGGAAGGACTTATCCTCATGAATTCCCTGTTAGACCCCATTCAGATCGGCGAGATCCACCTGCCGAACCGGGTTATTATGTCTCCGCTTACTCGCTTGCGTGGCACACCAGAGCACATTCCTACGCAACTCATGGTCGAATACTATACACAGCGTGCCGGTGCAGGCCTGATTATCTCCGAAGGCATCCCGGTTGTGCCGCAGGGCGTTGGTTACGCAAATGTACCTGGAATTTGGTCGACAGAGCAAATCGAAGCCTGGAAGCTGGTCACGAAGGCAGTGCACGGTGCAGGTGGCCGCATCTTTGCACAGATATGGCATGTGGGCCGCATCTCAGACCCCCGCTTTCTGGAAGGCAAGCTTCCGGTTGCTCCCAGCGCAATTCGGCCAGCAGGCCATGTAAGCCTGGTGCGTCCAGTGACTGAATATGTGACGCCGCGCGCGCTTGAGACGTCCGAAATTCCGGGCATCGTTGAGGCCTTCCGCAAGGGAGCGGAGAACGCGAAACTGGCTGGCTTTGACGGTGTCGAAATCCATGGCGCCAATGGCTACCTGCTCGATCAATTCTTGCAAGACGGATCCAATCATCGCACCGACGAATACGGCGGATCGATTGAAAACCGCGCCAGGCTCATGCTTGAAGTGGCCGATGCGGTGGTCTCGGTTTGGGGCGCCAAGCGAGTGGGCATGCATCTGGCGCCGCGCGGCGACTCGCACGACATGCACGATTCAAACCCGCCGGCAACCTTCGGCTACGTGGCGCGTGAGCTAGGCAAACGCGGCCTCGGCTTCCTGTTGGCGCGTGAATTCTTCGGACCCGACCGATTGGGCCCGCAACTCAAGAAGCAATTCGGCGGCGTATACATTGCGAATGAACAATATACGCTGGCACTAGCGAATCAGGTCATCGAGGACGGGGAGGCGGATGCGGTAGCCTTCGGCCAGCTCTTTATCGCCAACCCCGATCTGCCGGCGCGATTTGCGAGCGATGCATTACTCAACGTGCCGGACCCAAGCACATTCTATGCATCGGGTCGGCACGGCTATACCGACTACCCTGCGCTGTGTGTGTAGCGAAGGAGTCAATGCAGTCGCTGTCAAGTTGGCCTGTCCATTCCGCGTAAGTCATTGATCATGCGTTTGTCATTGTTCTCTTGGCCGACAGGCTGCAGGTTCGATTCCTGCCGCGTCCACCAAAATTCAATAACTTTAGTTATCCCGCACCACAATCACCACCAGAATGCGCGGCCCATGCACGCCCTTGATGCGCGTCATTTCAATGTCGGCCGTGGCGCTGGGCCCGGAGATGTAAGTGGCCAGCTGAGGATGCTGCTGGCAGCGGCTGAAGTACTCGGGCAGGGTTTCTACGATCTGGCTGGCGCGCAGGATGCAGAGATACCAATCGGGCAGGAGGGTCAGCACGCGACGGCCCTCGGTGGCTGAGTGGTGAAGCACGATGGTGCCCGAGTCGGCGATGCCGCACGTGGCGGCGGTGACGACGCCTTCGGCCTTCTCAATCTCGTCGATGGGTAGGCCATGGTCGATGGTCCATTCCAGTCCCTTGATCTGATACGCGGATGTGACCATCCATTCAGGCGGAGCTCCAGACGGCGCAACAAAGAGATGCCGGCCGCTGGCGGCAAGCTGGGCGGTAATCTCGTCGGCGAGTTCGGCAGGCGTGCATTCGACTACCTCAGCGTCGTACTCGCGCAGGCGCTGGATCATCAGCTCAACGCGGGCCTGAGCGGAGAGCGAACCGCGGCGGACATACGCGCGCGGCAGAGCCGCATAGGAAGCGTCGAGTTGCGCGGCGTCACCTGCGGCGGAGGGGGTGGCCGCGCGGATGCGGTCGAGAATCCGTTGCCGGGATGGAACGGGCTGGCTCATTTCCCCTCCTTGGCGCGCTCGGCCCACCATTGGTGGAAGGTTTGTTTCGGCAGGCCGCGCAGATCGCGGGTCTGGGTCCACTTGGCGCCCAGGCTGGGCAGCGAATGAATCCAACCGTCCTTGCCAGTGAAGATGCGCAGGCCAATGCGTCCCATGCGCTGCGCCGCGTGGAAGCCCCAGGCGGTGGCGAAGATGAGGTTGGCGATGCGCAGGCCGAGATACATGAGATCGAAGAAGCGGCCGGCCTGACGGCGTTCCTGGTTGACGACCTGGGCACGCAACTCGAGCAGCACCTCGGGAATGTTGATTTTGACCGGGCAGACCTCGTAGCAAGCGCCGCAGAGCGATGATGCGTAGGGCAGCGACTGGGCGTGCTTCATCTGCATCAGTTGCGGGGTAAGGATGGCGCCGATGGGGCCTGGATAGACGGAGCCGTAGGCGTGGCCGCCGGTCTGGCGATAGACCGGGCAGGTGTTCATGCAGGCCGCGCAGCGGATGCACTTCAGCGTCTGCCGCTCCTTCGCCTTGGCGAGGATGCGGGAGCGGCCGTTGTCGAGCAGGACGACGTGGAATTTCTGCGGGCCGTCGCCGGGGGTGACGCCGTTCCAGAGCGAGGTGTAGGGGTTCATGCGCTCGCCGGTGGCGGAACGAGCCAGGAGCTGGAGCATGACTTCAAGATCCTGGAAGCGCGGCACGACCTTCTCGATGCCCACCAGGCTGATCATGGTACGGGGCAGCGTCAGGCACATGCGGCCGTTGCCCTCGGATTCCACTATCGAGACCGTGCCGGTTTCAGCGACGAGGAAGTTGGCCCCGCTGATGGCGGTGGGGACGGACAAAAACTTTTTGCGGAGATAAGTGCGGGCGGCGTTAGTCAGTTCTTTGGGGTCGTCAGAGAGATTTTTGAGGCCCATGGTGCGGGCGAAGATCTCGCGCACCTGGCTGCGATTGATGTGCAACGCGGGAACAACGATATGCGAGGGGTCTTCTTCGCCCAGTTGCAGGATGATCTCCGCCAGATCGGTTTCGTAGACGTTGACGCCCGCGGCTTGGAGAAAGGGATTCAACTGAATCTCTGCCGAGGTCATGGTCTTGATCTTGATGACCTCGGTGGCGTTTTCCTCACGGAGCAGGTCGAGGATGATTTGGCGAGCTTCAGCGGCGTCGGCGGCCCAGTGAACGTGGCCTCCGGCAGCGGTGCAGCGGGCTTCGAACTGTTCGAGGTATGTGCCCAGGTTGTCGAGCACATGGAAGCGGATCTCCGAGGCCGCCGAGCGCAATTCCTGCCAATCGGTCTTTTCGACGACCAGCTTGCCGCGCTTGGCCTGGATGACGTCGATGGCGTGGGCCACGTTTTTGCGCAGTTGCGGGTTGCGCAGCATAAGCAAGGCGGCCTGAGGAAAGGGCGGAGCGAAGCGAGGATCAAGGCTGACGTGTCCGGGGCCGGCGTGGCTCATAACGCAGCCTCCATTTCCGTGCTGGCCAGGATTTGCGCCAGATGAATGGTCTTCATGCCGGCGTACTCTCGGTGCATGGCCCCGCCCAGGTGCATGAGGCAACTGTTGTCGAGGGCGGTGCAATACTCGGCGCGAGTGGAAAGCACATCCTGGAGTTTGACGGTCAGCATGGCCGAGGAGACTTCAGCGTTTTTTATCGAGAATGTTCCACCGAATCCGCAGCAGCGGTCCACGTTGGGCAGGGTGGCCAGGTCGAGGCCGCGCACCTTGGCCATCAGCTTATAAGGCCGGTCGCCCAGTTGCAGCGCGCGGACTCCGTGGCAACTGGCGTGGTAAACAACGCGATGGGTAAATGTCGCTCCCACATCCTCCACGCCCAGCCGGTCGATGAGGAACTCGCTCAACTCGTAGACCCGAGGCACGAGAGCCTCGAAATCCTTGCGGAGGGATTCGCTGCCCAGCTCGGCGAAGAGGCCGGGGTACTGATCACGCATCATGGCCACGCAGGAGGAGGAGGGAATAACGACGTTTTCGGCGTCCTGATAGAGGCGGACAAAGCGCTTGGCCTGGGAGAAGGCTTCGCCGCGAAAGCCGGTGTTGGCGTGCATCTGGCCGCAGCAGGTCTGTTTGGGGTGGAAATCGAGCGTCACGCCCAGCCGTTCGAGCAAGCGGACCACAGCTCGGCCGGTTTCCGGAAAGAGTGTGTCGTTATAGCACGTGATAAACAGCGAAGCGCGCATGGTTCCTCAAAGCCTGGAAAAACGGCAACAAGAAGGCATCCTCATCCTATTCGATTAAGAGATGCAATGTCTATTGTGACAAAACGCCGGATTGCTCCTTCATTTCATCCTGCGGATTTCGCTTCCCGCCAGTAAAAACGCGCCCACGCCGTAGGTATAACTGGCGCTGGCCCGGAAGTGCGCGGGCTCCGGACCTGTCTGCTGGATGCAGCCCAACCGCCCGTCGGCATAGACATGATGAATCATGCCTGCCCATGCCTTCTGAATTACCGGCTTGTAAACCTTCTTATCCAACAATCCTTCGTTGACGCCCGCCGCCAGCGCGTAGGTAAAGAAGGCCGAGCCGGAGATCTCTGGCAGGTCGTAGTCGTCGGGATCCAGCAGGCCAGATTTCCAAAGCCCATCCGGGCCTTGCAACTCGGCCACGCGCGCGGCCATCTGCTGGAGTTCTGTAATGTACTTCTGGCGCGCAGGGTCGTCCTTGGGTAAGTAAGGGAGCGTCCGCATGATTCCGGCCATGACCCAGCCATTGCCGCGCGACCAGAAGATCTTTTTTCCGTTGGCCTCGGTGCGGGACAGATAGGTGGAGTCGCGGGCGTAGAGATGCTCCTGTGTGTCGTAGAGGCGGCTAGAGGTCTTGGCCCATTCCTCATCCAGATAGGTGATGTATTTTTTATCGCCGGTGGCGGCATACATGCGCGCCCAGACGGGAGGAGCCATGAAGAGGGCATCGCACCACCACCAGGCAATCTCCTTGCCGGGGATGGTGGAAGTGCGCGGGGCGGCCAGAATCATATCCAGCACTTGTTGCGTATTCTGGAGCATGGCGGGGTCTTTCTTTTCCAGATAAAGCTCCAGATACACCTGTCCCAGGCTCTGATTGTCGGCATCGGGCACATGCACGTGATCGTCGAGATTGACGCGCAGTTTCCAGTCGAATTTCTGCCCCATGGCCATCATGGCGTCGTGATATTTGGGGTCGCCGAGGGAGGTGGAGGCGGCCAGGAAGCCGTCGTACAGCGCGCTCCAGGTCCAGAGACGGTCAAACCAGGGCTGCGAGCGCTGGAGTTGCCAGTCGGCTACCCTGCGCATGGCTTTGGCCACGGCCTTGGGCTTGGTCGAGGTGGACAGGTCCGTGGCGAGCGGGCCGGGATTCTCCGGGGCGTCGCCGAAGTGGCGCATCTCGTTGTTGGCGATGGTGGACTGCTCGCGCTCAGTCAACGAACGCTGCGCACAGGCGCACTGCGGTTGGATTGTAAACAAAAAAATACCCGCCGCGATGGCGAGCATGCGATTCAATCCTCGAAATGACATGGCCCAACCTCAACTTCATCTGCAAAATGGCGGAGATGGATGGAAGATCATTGCGGTATCCAGCGGCGGGAGACCCGGAGTTCCGGATCTCCCGCTCTGGGGTTAGTGAAGCGCAGGTTAGAAGATGACCTTCAGCGCGAATTGCGCTTGACGATTCCCGCCTCCAGTGACGGTTCCAAAGGCGGAGCTACTTTCAGAAGTATTGGGGTTGTTGAGTTCGGTGTGGTTGAGCAGATCGTAGTACTCGGCTCTGAACTGAATGCTCGTCGCGCGATATACCGGGAAGGTACGCATGACGGCGGCATCCCAGTTGGTGTAGCCGGGACCACGGAGCGACCCCTTGACCACATTGCCAAAGCCGGTACCAGCGCCGGTATTGGCCGGGGTCGAGAAAGCAAGGTTGTTGAACCAGTTAACGCACAGCGCGGTGGTTGCGCAATTGCCCACACCATTGGCCTGCTTAGAGTAAGCGGGCAGGGCATAGTTCCGCTGGGCGCGGTCCTGAGATAGGCCAGTCCCGGATTGATCAGCCGCCATGTAAGCGGTGAGAGAATCTCCGGAGTGGTGTTGGAACAGCCCGCTGGTGAGCCATCCGTTGACGATGTATTTGACAATGAAATTTCCTTCGCGCAACTCGGGCAAGTGGTACACATAAGAAGCCGAGAGGGCAAAGGGCTTATCGATGTCCGAACGGCCGCGGTCGAGCGCCTTGTAGTCAGGCGGAGTCCACGTTGAAGTCGGGTACGTAATAAGGAGAGATGCGGGGATGGTCATGTTCGATGGATACACAGGATAGACATACGATTCGCCGGCATTCAGGTCCTCGGTGTTTGAAACCCTGGTTGCCTGCGGCATATCGTCCATCGTCTTCGACCAGGTGAAGTTGAAGAGCAGTGAGAAGCTATGGGACATCTTCTTTTCCAGCGTGGTCTGCAAGGAGTTGAACTTCGCTGAGCCGCTCATGCTGGCCACGACCATTTGGCCATAGTTCCCGGCGCAGGATGTTGAGCCGCCCAATGGGCCGACAGTAGCTGATGTGCATGGTCCGACTGTGGGGGCCGTGTTATACACCCTTCTGGGATTTGTGCCCATTGCCTTGTTAGCGGTTGTCCCAAAATTAACCGTCGGGTTGATTTCCAGGTTGACGAACTGATGGCGAGAACCGGAACCGACATAAGCGACACGCGCCGACCAACCAGGAGCTAACTGATGCTCGATGGTCAGGTTGTAGTCATAGGTGACAGGCACCAGGAAGTTTTCAGAGGGATCGAACTCCTGGAGGACAAACCCGTTCGGGAAGGTTTGTGTCTTCGGGAAGGGCAGGGTGAAGGGGAATGGATTCGGATACGCCGTAGACGTCCCCGTTCCATAAGGATTACTGAATGGCCCTCCGGTGTCAGCAATACCTGACATGCCCAGGTTGGTCAACGCGACGGAGATGGTGTTGGGCACATTGCTGGACTGACTTAGGTTGAAGAAGCCCGGCATGCGGTCCTGGTAGAAGATGCCGCCGCCGCCACGCACCACGGACTTGCCGTCACCCTTGAGATCATAGGCAAAGCCGCCGCGAGGCATGAACTGCGCGTACTTGTTTTTCAAGCCGTTTTTATTCGGCATAAGGGCGTCGCCAGAGAGCACCATGCCTGCCGGCAAGGTGGTGTACTGGGGAGTCTGCACGTTTGCTGAGTAGTTGGCAGGACTGAATGCGGTTTGCACCCCGTTCTTGTTTGCCCAGGGGGCGAAATCCTCCCAGCGCACGCCGTAGTTCACGGTCAATTTGGGAGTGATCTTCCAAGTGTCCTGAGCATAGACGCCGGGGAAGTGGTTGCGGTCTTTGAGCAACTCATAGTTTCCCTGTGAAAATCCAGTCAGGAAGCCCTGGAGGAAGTTGGCCATGGCATTGGGAAAGCTGGTGGTCGTACCGGAGGTGAACCCGCCGTACGATTGGTAGATGTTGTTGACATCGAATTTGCTGATTTCGAAGTGACCGCCGAAGGCAAAGGTATGCTTGCCTTTTACCCAGTGCAGGTCGTCGTTGAAGGTGTAGTTGTTGCGGAACCAGCCGGCATACGCCGAGCTCGATGCGGCGAAGTAGTTGGAGACGGTCACGGAGAGATAGGGGCCCGTGGACGGCTGCCAGAGATTAGTCACTCCAAAGGAGGTGACATCGGGACTTCCTGGAGGTCCGCCGCGCAGGGAGACTTCGCGCTGATAGTTGGCGACCAGGTTGTTGAGCAGGTTGCTGGTGAAGGTGTGCGTCTCGGAAAGGAGCGCGTTCTGGTAACGGGTGTTGAAGTACGACGAGTAGCTGGCCAGCATCGTCGGGACGTAGATGCCGTTCTGGATGTAGTAGTTGTAGTAGTAGTGGCCGAAGAGATGGTCTTTGTCTCCGAACTGATGATCGACGCGGGCCACGTACTCGTTATAGGACTGAACCGTGGGCTTGTAGTAATGGACGGTGTTTCCGATCACTCCCGGGTTTGCATCCGTTGCGGCCGTGGGCATGTCCTTCAAGAAGTGGGCATGTCCTTCAAGAAATTGACCGCAGCGTTATCGAAATTGGTGGTGGGAATATGGTTATTTGGGTAGTTCACGCCCGTAAATGGGTTGGTAATCTGCCCTGACTGAGCAAATGTTCCCGTTAACGGCCCAGTGCCAGTTGCATAAGTGCAGAGTCCAGTTAGAGCACCGGATGTGCCGAATGCAAGTCCGTACGTGTTTGAGGATACGGTTGAGTTTCCGGCGCATAGGTTGCTGTAATCGGCATAGCCTAAGCCTGTGGTTCCCTCTTCCGCCGGGGTTGGAAAGATCGACGAGGAGGCGCTGGAACCCACGTGATAGAGCTGGTGCTGATAGCCGAAGAAGAACTGAGTGCTGTGTCCTTTGGAAAGGAACGGGATGATGACCGGCCCGCCGACGACGCCGCCAAAGTAGTGGCGGTGCACAGTGTCATAGGATGAGGAGAAGTGATTCTTGGCATTGAAGTAGCCGTTGCGGAGGAACTCAAAACCGTCGCCATGGAATTTGCTGGCGCCGGATTTAATGACGATGTTAACGACTCCACCGGCGCTCTGGCCGTATTCGGGGTTGTAGTTGCTGGTCTGAACGCTGAACTCCTGCGTCGCGTCGGGGAACGGGAACGGGTCATTGGTGTTGGTCATTTCGTCCACGTTGTTGCCGCCGTCGAGGAGGTAATTCTGCTGTGCGGGCAGGGTTCCGTTAGTGGTGGAGACTACCGAAGCGGGAAATGTCTTGCCGTTGCCCTGGTTGGTTCCGTTGCCCTCATTGGTGGCGTCGACCACTCCGGCAACCAGGTTCATAAACGTGGCCGCGTTTCTGCTGTTCACGGGCAGATCGACGACGCGATCTTCGTCGATGACCTGGGACAAGGTGCCCGAGGTGGTGTCGATTACCGGGGCATCGCCAATAACGCTGACGGTGACCGCGGACGAGCCGACCACCAGTTTGACATTGATGGTTGCCGATTGATCTGCCTGCAGAACGATACCGGCCTGGGTGTACTTCTCAAAACCAGTCGCTATAACCGTTATCGAATAGTCAGTGGGCAGGAGCGCAGGAAATACATAGGAGCCGTCGCCCCCTGTTTTCACCGTGGCAATCACCGTGTTGGTCTTGGTTTGAGTCGCCGTTACCGTTGCGGACGGTACAACCGCTCCGCTTGGATCTGTTACGGTTCCGACAATCTTTGCGAATCCTTGTGCGTTTAGGCGCGCCGGGGCACATGCAGCAATCACCAAAGCGATCACCGCGGTCCAGGCAAGACGATTCCAGAGAGATGTAGCAGTCGTCATCATTTCCTCCGACAAATTCAGCCCCTCAATTAGGAGAGAGCCTCCAAAAATGCAGAAACGCTCCAAATTCTGGTAGCAGAGACAATTCTGCGGTGAGCGGAAAGGCCTTATCCGCCACGCTAGAAAGTAAAATCCTATGAGGGGATGAATGTCAATAGAAAAATTATTTATATATTTTTTAGGGGGAGGGGAACGGACTATTCCTCAAGATTTTCAGGAATGCGATCTTGACGGTGCGGGAGATTTAGGGCTCACCAGCCGGAAGCAAACCTATAAAGAGCAGCTATGTATCTCATATAAAATATTTTATATGGCTGCCTAATGCCGGGCATTGCCGCTGATGTGGCACAGAAGCTGATGCCGTCTAGCCCGGAGGTGAGGCTTGTTTCAGGATGTGCGTCCATCTGTCGGGGTTGGCGCCGTCCTGCGAGGCTGGGGATTGGAACTGGGATCGAATCAGGGCCCAGCCCTGTAAATCTCCGCCTCGGAGACGGTCAGGTCCGTTTTGACCGGCGGGAAAATGCGCGGAGGAGCGGCTGCCGTCAGTTCCCGGATGCGATCGAACTCCCGCACCGGGGTCACGGTGAGAGCGATGCGCAAATGCGTACCTGAGGCAGGTTTCAGTGGCAGAGTGCCTGGCGCTGCGGGCAGGCAGCCGAAAGTGCTTGCGATACCACGCCACGCCGGTTGGCAGGTCGTGAATGCTGACGCGAAAGGCAGAGTCTTCATTCCAGGCGTAGGGCGTAGTGACCTGCTTCCATTGAGAGTCGTCGAAGCCCGGCTGGTCCGCCCCTTGCGAGTTGCCCACCAGAACTTTCCTGCCAGAGTTGAAGTTGTATTTGACTCGGCTTGCACCGGACTGGCTATGGCTGAAAGCAGTGAGAAGAAACAGGCAGGAGAGAATGAACAGAGACAAACGGTAACGCATCGTATCATACCTCATCGCCAAAAATACTGAATCTAAAACACTTACGTCAAATCAACCAGGCGGCTACGACCTGCGTCCACAGGCGTGGAGTCAAAATCACAGACCGCAGGGGCCGGTTTGTGGACGTCTGAAAGCGGTAAGCACGGTTCGCCGAGGAGAAAAACATCTTAAAAAAAATTCTATAGGAAAAGCAATTCTATACAGAAATATGGTTTAAGCTGTATTGTATTTGCAGTTGGCTTTCGGGTTTGCGACAGATACCTGGTCCTAACCCGAGGAATCCGGATTGCAGGATTGCGAAAGATTGCCTAAGCGCACTCTCGCGCTGCGATTCCGGAGCAGTTGGAGAAGCGGCTCGCCAGACACACAGCTAGAGGCGCCGATCAGGCTGGCGAAAAATTGCACGTTGAAGAAGGATTGCCATGCGTATTTGCTTTTTACTCCATGTTCGCCCTGAAAAATTGCAGGAGTACAAACAATGCCACACCCAGGTGTGGCCTGAGATGCTGAATGCGCTGCGCGAGACCGGCTGGCGCAACTACTCGCTGTTTTTGAAACCGGATGGGCTTCTGGTCGGCTATCTGGAGACGGATAACTTCGAAAAAGCCTGCGCCGATATGAAGAAATATCCGGTCAATGCCCGCTGGCAAGCAGTGACATCTCAGTTTTTCGAGCCGATGCCGGGCGCGGCGGACGATAATATGTTTCCCCTGGAGGAGGTCTTCCACCTCGACTGAGGATTGAGAAGGAAGAACTTCTTTCCGGCTGCTCACCCACCTTCGCGTAGCCGTGATCAGGTTGATCAGGGGGGTGGTGGCACGCAATGCCGCGACGAGCGAAAAGCTGCAAATCGTTTTTGACAAGGCTCTATGCGCCTGTTTACTTTATTTCAGAAATGAACTCAATTCATGGATGAAACGCCCGGCGCAGAGCCGCGCGATCTCATGAGGAATGCAGAGGCAAAATGGTGAACGCAAATCCGTTGTTGGGAGTTTTTCTTTGCTGGCTGGGTGGCGTGGCCTCGGCCAGCTTCTACGTTCCATTTCGCAAGGTGCACGGCTGGTCGTGGGAGACCTACTGGCTGGTCGGCGGCGTAATGAGTTGGATCATCGCGCCCTGGGTGGGGGCATTGCTGCTGACGCATGATCTGCTGGGCGTGCTGCACGGCGTTTCACCCTCGGTCCTTCTGTGGACCTACTTCTTCGGCGTCTTGTGGGGTATAGGCGGCCTGACCTTCGGGCTGGCGGTGCGCTACCTGGGCATGTCGCTGGGCATGGCTTTATGCATGGGCAACTGCGCGGTCTTCGGCACGCTGATTCCGCCCATCTTTCACCACAAGTTCGGCGAACTGCTCACGCAGCGCTCGGGCATCGTGACGCTGGTGGGCATCGCCGTCTGCGTGGTGGGCATCATCTTTGCCGGCATGGCCGGCATCTCCAAGGAAAACGAACTCTCCGCCGAGGCCAAGCAGGCCAGCGTAAAAGAGTTCAACCTCAAGCTGGGCCTTTCCCTGGGCATCTTTGCCGGCGTGATGAGCGCCTGCCTGGCTTTTGGGCTGGATGCGGGCAAGCCCATCAAGGACCTGGTCGTGGCGCATGGGAGCAACGCCTTGTGGCAGGGATTGCCGGTGCTGGTGGTGGCGCTGGCCGGCGGCTTTACCACCAACTTCATCTGGTGTGCCATCCTCAACGCGCGCAACCATAGCTATGGCGAGTACCTGAAGGCGACGGCGGGCGCGGCTGAGGCAGACAAGTCGCCGTCGATGGTGGGCAACTATTTCTTCTCCTTTTTGGCCGGAGCCATCTGGTACATGCAATTCTTCTTCTACACCATGGGCGAATCGCAGATGGGAGACTACAAGTTCTCCAGCTGGACGCTGCTGATGGCCAGCATCATCATCTTCAGCACGCTGTGGGGTATTGCGCTGAAGGAGTGGCATGGAGTGAGCCGCCGGACCAAGGTACTGGTGACGCTGACACTGGTGACGCTGGTCGGCTCCACGATGATTGTGGGCTATGGAAATTATCTGAAAATGTAGTAAGTAAAACAGATCAGGGCGCCAGCAACGGGCGGGTTATCGCATGCTGCCGGCGCCTATTCTTTATTTGGGCTCGCCGTAGGGAATGTCGCTGGTGTTGTTTCCCGCTGAGTCCGTGAAAACTACCTTGCTGCCATCGACTGTTTTGATCTGGTTTTCCTCGATCTTCCAGTTTCTAGCGTTGGCAATTGTGCCTGCTGTTGCCGCCTCAATGTCGAGATGGTCAATGCGGAAGTCGTCGAGCATGGCGTTGGGATAGGCGCTCACGTTGAATGCGCTCCTGGCGCCGGTGGCCTTGATGTTCCAGATGTGAACATCGCTGAAGCGGGGAAGTCCCTTCTGCTCATCCACCCTGGTGGTAAGCGCCACCCAGTACGGCGGAATATCCTTCATCCCCGGCGGCAGCGTTGCGTAGCTGTAACTCGGATTCCAGTTCATGGTGATGTGAATCGGGATGGCGACGCCGGTCAGCGTCAAATCGTGAATGCGAATGTTCCTGGCCGTTCCGCCGCGGGTGCGCGCTGATTTGAACAACACGCCGGATGGAACGCCGCTGAGCGCGGTGATGTTGTAGGCCTCGATATTGCGGAAGCCGCCCGAGGTCTCGCTGCCAATGGTGACGGCCGCTGCGCCGTGGCGAATGATCGAGTCGCGTAAAACAATATCTTCGGAGGGCCGGTTCACGCGCAAGCCATCGGAGTCTCGGCCGGCCTTGAGGCAAAGCGCATCATCGTTGACATCGATATCGGCGTGCTCCACCAGAATCTTGCGCGAGGAGTCGATATCGATGCCGTCGGTGCTCGGCCCCCTGCCGCCCTCGTTGTTGCGGATGGTGACGCCATCGAGATGCACATCGTGCGAGTAGAGAATCTGCACCGTCCAGAATCCCGATCGCTTGAGCAGGATGCCGCCCCCGAGCTGAACATCGAAGGAGTTCTGAATCAGGATCAGGCGCGGACGGCGCGCATCGTAATCCGAGGCCCAGCGCAGGCCCTTGGGTTCATAGGTTGCGCGCAAATCCCAGTAGGATTTCCACCAGATTGGGCCGTCGCCATCGATGGTTCCCTTGCCGGTGATGGTGACGTTGTGCTGGTCGCGCACATTGACCAGCGCCGCCGGCCAGCTCATCTCGATTCCGGCGATACGGGTGGGAAGCATCGGATAGTCTTCCAGCTTCTCGGAGCCAATCAGGGTTGCGCCCTCGGGAAGATCGAGCGTCACACCGGATTTGAGGAAGAGCGAGCCGGTGAGATAGGTTCCGGGCTTCACGGTCACCGTGCCGCCAATTTCCGCGGCCTTGTCAATCGCTTTCTGAAGAGCAACGGTTTCGAGTTGCTTGCCATCTCCGATGGCTCCGAAATCGTTGGCCAAAATTGTTTTTGGCCCGCACCAGCCGGCACTCGCGCCGAGCGCCGCCAGCAGCAGGGCGCAAGCGCACCGGTTTGCATGGATTATCATTCAGGCCTCTCTTCCAAAAGGCGAATCGGTCCCATCAGGCCGGAAGGAACCGGTTGCAGATGGTCCATATCCTGGGGGTCGAAGCGCTTGCCATAGCGGGCATTCAGCGCGGTGTAGTCGCGCGGCGGTTGTCCGGCCATCTCGTTGATCGCAGTGTTAAAGACAGAGACTTCGATGCGGTTATCTCCGCGCTGGAGGAACGAAGTAATGTCGATCAAATAGGGAGGATGCCAGAGCGCTGCCGCACGCTGCCCGTTGATGGAGACAATGGCGGCCTCGCGGATGGGAGGATCGAGAAGGGCGCGCATTCCCGAGGCGCGGGGCGGCCGGTTGTCAATGGTTGGAACCCCCTCGCCAAAGTCCAGAAGCACGCGCGTCCTGGCCGTGGGAAGATCCGGCAGCGTGAACGTCCGCGTATAGACTGTTTTCCCGGAGTAGAACTGCTTGCCCGGAAGTTCAGTCCACGAAGTCAAAGGCTCGACGGGTTGGGAGGCAGCGTCATCTCCAAAGCGAATCTGCCAGCCGGAGCTCAGATCCTGGACCTGCCAGCGAGAGATCAGGTCCTGTTGGGGACTCGCTTCCTGAGCATGCGCTGGAGGGGCTCCCGCAGCATCCGCGAGCACAAAAACGCGCGATTCGTAGGGTGCAAGCCGAAGCGGGAGGCCGGCGCTCTTGTCATACGCCGCGCTTTCAAGAACACCTGCGCCATCCGGATTCCAGGTCTCAATGACGGCGTGCGCGGCGCGGAAGCGGACGATTCCGGTTACCGGCTGATTGGAGGAATTGACGACAAAATAGAGATCCATGCCTTCCAGTTTGCGATGGATGAAACCAAGACCGGCTGTCTGGCCGGTTGTGTCCACATCGGGCGGAAGAGCCTTGTGAAGCGCGTCGGCAAGCGCGCCGGTGGAGTCCAGCACAATGCCCTTGTGTCCGGGGCTTTGGAATAGTCTTTCAGAAATCGCGGCAATCTCGGCGGAAGAATCCTGTTCCTTGAGCCCGGGGGCAAGCAAGGGCGTCTTGCCGAAGGCGATTGTCTGGCCGCCAGCCGCAGCGTAGGCCTCAATCTTGCGGTAAGCACTCAGCGGCATGCGCGTTACGTTTGGCAGAATAATTACGGGGTAGGGAACGCCGTTCAGCTTGTCGATCATTGCCGCGTCGATGTAATCAATGTTGTAGCCCGCGTCGAGAATCGTCGCCATCAGCTCGGGCGAGATGCGCCTTCTCATCTCGTCGGTCACGGAGACATGTCCCGGAGTGAAAGCGGCCTGTGCGTCGTCCTCCGGCAGCAGGATGGCGATATCGTTGGCCGGCTTGCCTTGCCGCAACAGCAAGCTCACTCGCTGCAAGTAGCGCATAACATCCGACATCACCGGGAACCACGGATTGTGCGCATTGAAGACTGCGGCGGCGTAGAGCGACCATCCCGGCTCGCCGGCTGCGGCGGGCGAATACGGATAGCCGTGGCCGACGAACTGATTGACGCCCAGCAGGAACATGCGGTCGGCCTCGGCCTTCATGTCCAGCGGCGTGGCACGAAAGGCAGGCGAATGGAGCCACGTCCAGGTCTCGGCCGAGGTTACATTGTTGCCATAGAGATGGTTGGCGGAGCTGGCCCAGCGGGTAAACGAGAAGGCGCGCCACTGCGGGCCTTCGCCTTCCGGCAACTGAGGAACCACTTCGTCGGCGAGCGTGACGGCGGGTTCTCCGTATGTCTGCGAGCGGAAACGGGTGTGGTGCGCAGCGGCAAAGCTCGTGAGCGGCGCTAGATAATTTTCGCGGATCAGGTCGGAGAGCGTCCGGCCCCAATCGTGGCGCACCGCTTCAGCCTGCGGCGAGCCGCCGGCGACAAGCTCTGGCAGATGCGGAATCAGATCGTATCCGCGCCGCGCCAGAAACTCCGCGGGAAAATTAGCAGTCCAGTCGGAACCGTAAACCTCCAGCGAGTCGGAGAAGACGGCATAGGGCGGCTGGTCGCCAAAGGCGTTCAGCAGCGGCGTCGCCACGCCGTCAATGTGGGCATTGATAGCGGCGCGGGAGATATGATCCAGCACATATCCCTCGGCGCCAAATGCCGCTCGCTTCACCATCTGCTTTGTGTGGCTGGCAATAAAAATTAGCGCAGTGCGCGTTCCCTCGCCGGCCGGAATCGCCCAGGTACTTGTGTCGATGCGTTGCGCCGAGGCGGGATCAAAAGATTTTTCCGTACCTGAGACGACGAATGCGGCAATGAATGTTTCTCCCTCGTCCAGCTTAGGCGAGGCGAGAGCGGTCCCGGTAACAGGAACGGCCACGATGCGCAATCTTCCCGCCGCCAGCGCCAGCGTTGTTTTGGGACCGCCATAGGGCCAGCCGCTGCCCAGGGTGATATCAACGCGCATGCCCAACGAGCGCGCGGTCACGTTGGCGAAGCGCATATCGTCAAAAAACTCCGGCGAAAGGTAGGCGAGGTTCTTGATGCCTTTGCTCTCATCGTCCAGCATCAACGGATAGACGGGCTGAATTTCCACGCCGCCAATGCCCACCGAACGCATGGTTTCAAGCTCCTGCTGCAGCTCCTGCTTGGTGACGGCGGGACCAAACCACCACCAGCGCATTATCGGCCGGGCATCATCGGGAGGGGATTGGAACTGGCGATAAAGAGAGCTGATCGTATCCGGAGCGGAAGAGGCCGCGACCGGCTGACCGCTCACATAGCTCTGGGCATGGGCCGCGAGCGCCCCGCCGGCAAGAATCAATGCAAAAAAACGCTGCATGACTGCCCTCGATTCAGATTGATTGTCGGACTTCAAACAAATTCACACGGATCTTTATCGCACGCCCGTTACCTCAAAGCTATACGTGCCTGCCTCGAGTTTGTAGCCTCGTATGCCATCCTTCATGGCCGGAATCACCAGCGGCTTCCCGTTCAGCGTGTAGGTTGCGGCCTCGGTTTCAGATAGGCGTAGCCGGGCATTCGCGTTGGGTGGAATGGTCACCGTCCAGTGCGCCTTGTCGCCGTCCACACTCCAACTGGAGTGAATCTCGCCGTAGGCGGACTGGTAGCGCAGATCCAGGCTGCCGAGCCTGCGATCGAAGACCGGATGCAGAACGATGGTGTGGAATCCGGCGTCAATCGGCGTGGCATCGATGCCCGCGGCATAGCGGTAAATCCAATCGGCCACCGCGCCATAGGCATAGTGGTTGAAGGAGTTCATGCCGGGGTCGGCCATCATCTGGTCGCCGTTCCAGCGCTCCCACATGGTGGTGGCGCCGTGCTGCACCATGTAGCCCCACGAGGGATATTCGGTGTTGAGCAGCAGCGTGTAGGCAAGCTCGGGATAACCGGCCTTGGTCAACTCCTCCAGCAGATACGGCGTGCCCAGAAATCCCGTTGCCAGCAGTGAATGATTGGCCGTGATTTTGGCCACTAGTTTTTGAGCAGCCGCGACGCGCAGCTCCTGCGGAAGCAGATTCATGTGCAGCGCCAGCACGTAGCCGGTTTGCGTGTCTCCTCCCTTGCTTTTTGCATCCGGATTGCTGAGCGCGCCAAAGGGAGACGGGCTGTTGTCGGCTCCGGCCACAAAGCCGTCGTCATGTACAAACTGCTTTTCAAACGCGGCGCGAATCTTCTCGAAGAGCTGCTTGTACTTCTCCTCGGCCTGCTCGCGGCGCGTGGCGTGCGCCATCTCGCGCATCAGCGTAACGTCATAGGCCCAGTATGCGGTGGAGATGAGCACGATGTCGGTCTTGCCCTCTGGAGAGAGCCAATCGCCGAAGTGGATTCCGGATTCGTTGCGCCACAGACCATCGGGATTAGCGTCAGCAATGGCGTCCAGATATATTTCCATCGCCGCCCAGTTTTCTTCAATGATGCTCTTGTCGCCGGTTTGCAGCCATGAGGTCCAGGGAATGATCACGCCCGCATCGCTCCAGCCCGCGCCCCAGCCCCGCGACCCTTTGGTCGGATTCGGCGCATAGACGCCATAGAAGGGCGTCTCAACCTGGGTACCGCGAATATCCGCGGCAAACTTGCGCGAGAAGGCCGCCAGATCCATGTTGTAGCCGGCCGCACGCCAGAAGACCTGCGCATCGCCCATCCATCCCAGCCGCTCATCGCGCTGCGGGCAATCCGTGGGCACGCCGACAAAGTTCGACCGCTGGCCCCACAGTATGTTGCTCCACAGTTGATTGATAAGCGCGCTACCGGTTTTGAGCTCAATCGTGAATGGCGCATCGGTGTGAAAGACCACGCCGGTCACCGGGGACTTGGAGTGGTAGAACTGTTCCATTTGTGCATTCAAGGTTGGCGGCGCCGCTGGCAATCCGGTTAACTCGGCATAGCGGAAGCCATGGAAAGTGAACTGCGGCTCAAGATCATATTCGTGATGGGTATCGCTGGAGCTACGTAGCGTGAAGGAGTCGGTCGCTTTCGCGGTGCGCAAATTGTCCGTGTAGATCGTGCCGTCCGGATTCAGAACCTCGGCATATCGGATCTGCACCTTCGTCCCGGCCGGATTGTGCAAGAGCACACGCGCCGTGCCGGAGAAGTTCTGCCCGAAGTCGTAGACGAAGACGCCTGGCTTGGGTTCGGTGACGGCCTTTGGCTCAAGCGTGCGCTCTACGCGGATGGGCGGAAAATCCTGCGCCACGATCTTCACCGCAGCAGGCTGGATCACCGTTGCTCTCTCATGCCACAGATCATCGGGAAATGCAGCGTTAGTCCATCCCACGAATTGATCCCGCGTGAAGTCTATCATTTCACCGTCGTAAAGTTCAGAGTGATAAAAGCTCGACGGCTCTGTCTGCCAGCTCGCATCCGTCGTCACCCACTCCACGCTGCCATCAGTGTGCTCAATGCGCAATTGCGCCAGCAGCGCGGGTGGCGTATCGCCGTAGTTGTTGGGCTCCTGCGCCCACTTCAGCGAAGTCGAATACCAGCCCGGCGCCAGCAGCGCGCTGATTGCGTTTTCCCCTTGCGTAATTAAGTCGGTCACGTCATAGGCCTGGTAGACGACCCGCTCCCGATAGTCCGTCCATCCCGGCGCCAGCACCTGATCGCCCACACGATTCCAGTTCAAAATCATCTCGTAAGCGCCGAGCGCCGTGGCATACAACCGAGCCGACTTCACCGGGGACTTTACCTCAAATGCCCGCCGAAATCTCTTCACCGAGTCGGGAATCCAGGGATGGCCGAAAGACTCGTCTCCCGTCCCCTGTTTGCATACAATGGCGTTCTTCCATCCCTCATCGTCAAAGCTCTTCTGCTGCCAGCCGGGAGCAGCATCAATCGAGCTTTTCCAGTTCGTTCCGCTCGCAAAAACTTCCGTGGTTCCGTCCGCGTATTCCACAAACAGCGTTGCGATCATGGGCAAAGAAGCGATCTTTTCGCCGGGCTGAACGTAATGCACCTGCTCAATGGCGATGGTGTTCAAGCCAGTCGTTAGAGCGCCGGTCGCATCCCCGCGCACAAACTTCTTCCACGGAAACTGCCTCCAGTGCGGATAGGGAGTGGCCGTCAGCACCTGCGCGCCATTGATCCACGCCGAGACGGTCTCCTGCGCGGTGGCGTAGAGCGCGGCGGAATGCACGGGCTTGGTCAGGGTTACCGATTGTCGGAATGTTACATGCTGCTCGGCGGGTTTTCCCGTGGGCAAAGTCAGAACGGCCGGAATCGGAATTTGATCGGGAAATGCGATCCAGGCGGCCGGAGCATGGCGCACCGCGGCCTCTTCAGGCGTTTCATAGCCGATCCACTGTGCGCTCCACGGCTGCTTCAGCAGCCCCGTCTCCCACCAACTGACGGGGCTTTCAGGCGCAGGCTCGTCCGCTTGATCCCAAACCAGGACTTTCCAGTAGTAACGCGCCGAAGGAGCAAGCTCAGGCCCGGCATAAAGGACCCCGATTGACTGCTCGCTGTCCACGCGTCCGCTATCCCACACGTTCGCCTTACCCACGGCAAGCAGTTCCGGTTGCGTGGCTACCAGCAGCCGGTAAGCCGATTGGCGCGCGTCCTGGCGGCTGTCGCGCAACTGCCAGGAAAATCGCGGCTGCGCGTCGTCGATTCCCAGCGGCGTCGCCAATTCGTCCACGCGCAAAGCGGCCGGACTCGACGCCTGCGCACCTGCCGCGGAGGCGCACATCGCAACCCCCGCCCCGATACAAACTGCGATTATCACAAGCCGCACGCACGCGCGGCAGATTTTCTTATTCATTGCGCCTGGACCTCAACCCCTGACTGTAGCAGGGTTGTAGCCTAACCTTCAAAAATACTCGAGGACAACGGCGCATTATGTGACTGCCGGGCGCGCTTATTTGCGCCGGGGCAGAGTCTCCTTTTCGTAGTTGCGCACATTCTCCAGCCATCCGATCCCCTCGGGAATCCCGTGGCTGGCGCAGTAATACTCCCACACCGCCGTCCAGGGCATCGATTTCGATTCCTCGAAGATCGCCATGCGGGCGGTGCCGTCGAATTTCTTTTCGGCTGCCAGCTGTTTTTTCGCCGGTTCCAGCAGCGCCAGCAACAGCGCCTTGCGCATATTGCGCGCGCCAATCACCCAGGCCGCAATGCGGTTGATGCTGGCGTCGAAATAGTCAAGGCCAATGTTCACCCGCGAGATGTCGCCCGAGCGCACGATCTCCTGCGCGATGGCAATCGTGGCGTCGTCCAGCAGCACCACGTGGTCGGAATCCCAGCGCACCGGACGCGAAACGTGGAGCAGAATCTCGTCCAGAAAGCACAGCGCCGTGGAAATTTTGTCGGCGACGCTCTCGGTAGGATGGAAATGCCCGGCATCCAGACAGAGCAGCGTCTTGCGCGTGGCCGCATAGGCCAGGTAGAAGTCGTTGGAGCCTTCCGTGTAGCTCTCTGCGCCGATGCCGAAGAGCTTGCCCTCGACGGCTACTTTATGATGCTTGCCGAGGGGCGCGGTAATGATTTCGTCCAAAGCCTCGATCAATCTTTTCCGCGGCCCAATGCGATCCGCGGGATTATCCTTGTCCCCATCCGGAACCCAGATGTTCATCACCGAGGGGGTACCCAGTTCTTTTCCGAAATACTCGCTGATGCGGCGGCACGCCAGGCAGTGATTGATCCAGAACCTGCGCACCTTGGCATCCGGATGGCTCAGAGTCGCATGCTCACTGAGCGGATGCGAGAAGCAGGTGGGATTGAAGTCTAGGCCCAGATCATTCTCTTTGGCCCACTTCACCCATTTCCTGAAATGCTTCGGCTCAATGACGTCCCGCTCCACGGGCTTGTTCGATTCGAGATAAATCGCATGAAGATTGAGCCGCTTTTTGCCAGGAATCTGCGCCAGGGCAACTTCCAGGTCAGCGCGCAGCTCGTCGGCGGTGCGGGCCCGCCCGGGATAGTTGCCGCTGGTTTGAATGCCGCCGGTTAAATCGCCTTCGGGATTTTCAAATCCGCGAACGTCGTCTCCCTGCCAGCATTGGATGGAAATTGGAATCTTCTCCAGTTGGGAAAGAACCTTGCCGGTATTCACGCCAATCTCCGCGTAACGTTCCCTGGCCAGATCGTATGCTGCTTGAATCTTCCGCGTTACTTTCATCACTGAACATCCTTTCTCATTTCGGAGTTACAAACTGCTGAAAATTTTTCCATACGGACTCGGGAATCGGCTCAAATGGACGGTACTCGTTAATCTCGAAAGACCGCCGGATCACGGCGCGCGCCGCATCGAGGCTGGGGATTTCACCCAAGGCGATCATCTGCGAGCAGATGTTGCCCAGCGCGGATGCCTCCACCGGGCCGGCGCTCACCGGCAACTGGCAGGCATTTGCGCACAGTTGATTGAGCAGGCGGTTTTTACTACCGCCCCCCACAATGCGGATTCTGGTCAGGCTCTGGCCGCGCAACGATTCCAGTTGCTCCTTGACCAGCCGGTAAGTCAGCGCCAGGCTCTCCAGGGCGCAGCGGGCAAATTGCGCAGGCGTCTCGGGCGCGGGTTGCCGGGTTTCAGCGCAGTAGTCCGCGATGGCCTGCTTCATCGAAGCGGGGTTCAGGAATCGCGCATCGTCGGGATTCACAATCGACCGCCAGGGAGCGGCTTGCGCCGTGGCGCTCAACAGGGCATCGTCGATGGGAATCTGGAACTCCTGTGTGATTCGCTGCAGGAGCCACAGTCCCATGATGTTCTTCAACACGCGGTAGCGGCGTCCGAAGCCGCCCTCGTTGGCGAAGTTCCACTGCAAAGCCTGCTCGGAGGCATATGGAACCACGCTCTCCACGCCCATCAGCGACCATGTTCCCGAACTGAGGAAGGCTTCCGTACCGGACTCGAATGGGGTTCCAACAACCGCGGAAGCGGTGTCATGGGTTGAGCCCGCCACGACCTTGGCGGTCCTGTTGCCAAAGCGCGTCTCTCCAAGAACCGTTCCCGCCTCGACCGGCGGCTGCATCCAGATCTGCTTCAGGCCCGCGGCGGCAAACAATTCCCGGTCCCACGTACCATCCAGATTCAGAAGCTGTGTGGTGGTGGCATCCGTATATTCGTTGGCCATCACTCCGCAAAGCCGGAAATGAAAGTAGTCGGGAATCATCAGCAAATGGCGTGTTTTAGCAACCCAATCGGGCTCCCGTGCAGCCATTGCCGCCAGTTGAAACATGGTGTTGAACGGTTGAAACTGAATGCCGGTTCGCCGGTAGATTTCAGCACGGGACATGCGGGTTGCCACTTGCTCGATCATCCCTTGCGTCCGGTCGTCGCGATAACAGATTGCCTGGCCTACGCGCCGCGACTGGGCATCGAGCAGCACATAATCCACGCCCCAACTGTCCACGCCGATGCTGGCAATAGGCGCAAGCAGCGAAGCCTCTTCGATTCCCTGACGTACGCTTTCCTCGATCGCATCAATTCCCCAGCATAAATATCCGCTGTTCGGATCCTTGGCAAAGGCGATGGAGAACCGGCTCACTTCGCGCAGATGCAGAGACCCATCACGCAGTTGCGAGGCAATCACGCGCCCGCTGCTCGCGCCCAGGTCGACCGCTACAAAACAGGGGAACTGCATCTCAATTCTGTCGGCTGCGTTCATTTTTCATCCCTAACCGGCAATCTCGCCTTGTCCTGAAAACGATTGCGAACTGTCCGGTCTCCCCTCCTGCTCAGGCTCCATCTCCGATGCAAGTACATTGCTGTGCGCGATGGTTCCCATATGAAACATTGTACCTGCAGAAACAATCTATGCCGAACATATGGTAATGTCAAAGTCGTTATTTTCGTTCGCGGCAGGCACGAACCGGCCCATGTGCTGCTCCACTCCCGGCGCAGGATTTAACCAGGTTTTGAAAACTGCTGAAGCGGGACCGGATTGATGGAAGTTAAAGAGAAAGAAATAGATAAATCCATCCATGGACTAAAAAACTTTACTCCACAGCCTAGCCCGGACGGTTTGCGGGTACAGGGGCCTGCTTCACACCCAGGGCTTCCGGGGTGACCACGCGATGGCGCACGTAGTTGTAAGGAGGAACCGTATATCCACGCATCAGCGAAATGCCGAGCTGAATAAGGCGCGGGCCGTAACTTTCGACTTCGTGCGAAACAGAGCCGATGATGGCGCTCTTGCCCGAGCGCATCTCTTCGAGCACTTCGGGGATGCAGTCCTGTGAGGCGATGGCGATGTCTGACTCAATGTCGAGCTGGCGGGCGGTGTCCAGGATGCCGAGCGCGCTGGAATCGGTGGCGGTGGCGATCAGGATGCGTTCTCCTTTGTGGTGGCGGATGGCAAGAAATTTGGCCATCGCAAGCTGGCTGGGTTCGCGCATGCCACGCCCCTCGATCTGCACGAAGCGTTCAGGGGGAATGTAGCTGATTCGTTCGCGAATGCCGTCGAAGGCGCCGGAGATGCGGCTCTGCACAAAGCTTCCTGCTTCAGCGAATCCCACTCCCAGCACCCAATCGACTTTTTCCTTCCACTTGACCAGGGCGTGCTGGGCGAGCAGGACGCCGGCTTCATAGCCCGATTCAAAGTTATCCACCCCGAAATAGGTGGCGTTGGGGTGGGGGATGTCGATGGCTACAAGGGGAATGCCGGCTTTTTTGAAGATATGGGCCACGCGCGGCGCCACCGCTTCCTCCACCTGATACTCAAGCACCAGGTCCACCTGCCTGGCCACTAATTCTTCCGCGTTCTGGATGGCAACGTCGGGATCATAGCGGTTATCGAGCACGATCAACTCAACGCCCGAGGCCGCCGCTGCTGTTGCTACACTTTGCGTCACGGCTACCGGAAAGGGCATCTCGCCGCTCAAGGTTGCGAAGCCGAAGCGCAACCGCCGCGGACGGGAAACCAGGCGATACTGGCCATCCTGCGACTGGGCAACATAGCCCCGATGCACCAATGTCTTCAGAATGCGGTAGACGCTGGTCTTGGAGATTTGGGTCTTCTGATAGACGTCTTCCAGGGTCACAGGAGCATTGTTTTGCTCCAGCTGCTCGATCACGTCCAGAGCCTTGGAGAGAATTGGGATTAGATACAGCCTTTTGATCTTAGCCTTAGGCAACCGTTTGCCTCCCTGTCTTCAATCCCCGTCCAGCAGTAGCTCTGCCATGCAGCTTGCCTTTGCAAAAAGCGTGCCGTTGCGGCAAGTGAGAAACAATCTCCGCATCAAATGCCAGATTCCAGTGAGCAGAGCCAGGAACTGGCTGGGAGAACACATGGTATTCCATGGAGACAGTATTTGTCTATTGCACTATATTCTCTTCTTTTCAATGGACGCTTCCTACTACTGGCGCTCGGACGAAAAGTCAGCGCTTTCTACGGCGTAAATAAGCGTAGCCTGACATGCCAGTTGGTGCTCGCCCCCGGATTCAGCGTCACCATGCCGGTGTCCATTCCGTTCCACTCCTTGCCGAAGGGATCGGCGAAATTGTACTGGTGCTCGATGGCTACGAAGTTCTTGTCGGGGGGCGCGTACATCTGGATGGTCTTGATCTCCGGCGACAGGCCTTCGATGTCGACTCCATAGTGCGCGGCCGGGTCGATGACCTCGACTGTAGCGGCGCCGCCCTTCCAATCCAGGTTGCTCCAGTTGTCGTCAAAGAACTCCGTGCCCAGCGCTTTGCCGCCGGCTGCGCGCAGGTCGAAACGTGTTCCTTCAACGGGCAGGATCTTGCCGGTGGGGAAGACATTGTCGTAGCTGTCCACCTCGGTCAAGTTCGAGGCCGGAATACGCACCCTGGCCTGGGCGCGGTTGCTTGACGGCAGGTTGAAGTAGGGGTGCCACCCGATGGCCATGGGCTCTGCTTCGCCGCCTGCGTTGTGAGCCGTAATCGAAGCATCCACAGCCCCGGCCAAGAGCTTGATGGTGATGGTCAGGTCGGTCTTGGAGAACCAGTGACCGCCGAAGTCGCCCGCATGAATCACGCCGGTCACTTGCTCGCCGCCAGGAACCTTTTTGACATGGATTTTGTCGGTCTTGGCCTTGAGAATCAGCCCGTGTATGGCGTGGCGTTCCGCCGTAGCCAGCTTGCCGCTGAAGTTGGCCGGCAGGGTAAGCGGGCGGCCCTGCCACGCGGTGGTCAGGGTCTTGCCGTCGGCCGAGAGCTTGCCGCGAATCCGGTTGGGATAAGGAACCAGAAAGGCCGATCCAAGACGGAAGGCGAGATCGCCATTGTCGTCATCGTCCACGTCAAGCATTTTCTTTGCGCCGGCCAGATCGGGTGAGGCCAGCACGTCCACATTGCTCTTGCCGGGCCCCAAACCAGGAAAGTTGGCCGTGATCTGGAGAATTTCCATGCCGCGGCCGGGCGCGACGGTGATGCTGGTGAACTCCGGCTGGGTGGCGCTGACGGCGGCGCGGCTGAGTACGAGAACCTTCTGGCCGCCGATCTCGGGAAGCGCCTGCGCGTGGATGTTGAGAACCAGAGGGTTGGTCATCGAAATTGTCAGGGTAAAAATCAGCAGGGCAAGTACGCGTACGAGAGTTTTCATCTCCATCCATCCATTAAGTGCAATTCTACGCCAGCTGCCTGCTGGCAGCAGGTCGATATTCACGATTGCTGTGTTCTATTTCAGCAGCACGCCCGCGCTGCGATAGCTCTTTCCGCCAACAACGGTTTCAACAGCCGGAAACTTCGATGTTTCTGTCAAAAACTCGATCGCGCCGTCCTGCAGCAAGACGGTATCTTCCACCTTGCCGCCTCGTGCCGAAGGATTCCAAGCGAAGGCCTGCCGGTTCAATACGATCTCCGCTCCATTCGGCGTCGCCACCCACTCTCTCTCTCCGTAGCCGGTGGCTCCGCCCTGGTGATGCAACTCTTCTTCACCAGGAAACCCTGCCGCGGTATAGGCTTCCTTGGCCACGGCGTACAATTGCCGCGCTGTCGCTCCGGCGCGCGTCGCGTGCAGCAATGCGGCATTGACCTTGGCCGCCGCATCGAATCCCTTGGCAAGATTCTGCGGCATCGGGCCAAAATGGACAAAGCGCGTCATGGAGATGACCAGCCCCCACTTGCGCGAGCACAGGTTCACCATTCCGAAGCGCTCCAGCCGCCTGCCCCTGGGCAAAGCATGCTTGTACTTGAGAATGCGATCATCCACCGCCATCAGCAGCACGGAAGGAAGAATGGCCTTCTGAATGAGCCGCGAAGCGGTTATGGCGCTGATCTCCTCTTCCGTCACGCCCTGCTCAAGATGCAGGGCCACTTCCTCGACAACGCTCGCTGTCATGCTGCCTAGTAGCCGATACCGCTCGATCTCAGTGGGTTGCAACTGGCTGCGCAGTCCGGCCAGGCTGATGAACTCGCAATTCGCCTCGTGAGTGTCTGCGCCGAGCGTGCCTGTAGCGGCCAGACCGCGCGCCGCTTTCACAAAGTCCCCTTCCTGCCACGGCAAGACAACCGGCTCAAAGGGCAACCCGCCGAACTCCTCGTCGTGCATCCGGGGCGCTTCATTCTTGGTCGTGATGTAGAAGCCGCTACCATCCCTGCGGACAAAAACGGCGGCGCTGCCCGTGGGCGCTGGAATGCCGACACGCATATCCACCTGGCCGGCCGTGGCCCAGGAGACATTCTCATGCAGGCTCAACAAGACGCCGGCGAGCTTGTGCTGGGCCATGAGCCCGGCTAGTTGCTGCTTCTTGATCTTGATCTCTTCCTGAATGGGTTGCGACGCTCTTGCATCTGAGGCCTGCTGTGCTGTGCTCATCTTTTTCTCCGCTCTGCCGCCGAAGCAGAATCCAGCCGGCTGAATTTGCTTATTTGATCTGTTTGAGCGCCGGATAAATCGCGCGATAAAGTTTGTATTGCTGCTGCAGCTTATCCGAGGATTGTTTTATTGGGTTGACCACCGACGCTATGCGCACGATCTCCGCGCAGGCCTCATCGACCGACGGCCATAAGCCCGCGCCCACTCCGGCAAGCACCGCGGCGCCATACGCGCAGCCCTCTTCGGCCGCAAGCAGCGAGACGGGCTTGGCGTAAACGTCGGCCTGAATCTGACGCCACAGAGGCGAGCGCGCGCCGCCGCCGCCCAGGCGGATATCGCTTACCGGCACGCCGATCTCCGCGAAGATGGTCAACGAATCTTGCAGGCTGAAGGCCACTCCTTCGAGAATCGCCCGGATGATGTGTCCGCGCCCGTGGCTGGCCGCCAGGCCAATCAGCGCGCCGCGCACATCCGAGTCCAGATGCGGCGTCCGCTCTCCCATCAGATAAGGCGCCCACAGCACGCCGTCGGCTCCGGCGGGAATCGCTGCGGCCTCTTGCGAAAGCCTGTCGTAGGGATCGCCGCCCTGGCTGCCGGCGGTTCCAAAGGTGTCGCGGAACCAGCGCAGAGAAAGGCCCGCCGCCTGGGTTACGCCCATCACATGCCAGCGATTCGGAATGGCATGGCAGAAGGTGTGCAGGCGTCCCTTGGGATCGAGAAAGGGCTGATCCGTCGCGGCGAAGACCACGCCCGAGGTGCCAATCGTCGCGCTCACGCAGCCGGCTTTGACGATGCCCATGCCGATGGCGCCCCCGGCCTGATCTCCGGCTCCGGCGACCACCGGCGTGCCTTCCGCCAGGCCTGTTGCCTGTGCCGCGCGCGCCGTAATTTTGCCCACGATCTCCGGCGATTCGAAGACTTCCGGCAGGCAACGTTCATCCAGCCCCGTCGCTTTCACCATCTCCTTCGACCAGCTGCGATGCGCGACATCCAGCAGCAGCGTGCCGGATGCGTCTGAAACGTCGATCGCCCGTACGCCCGTCAATTGCAGGCGGACGTAATCCTTGGGCAAAAGAAAGGAGCGGAACCGCTTCCATATCTCCGGCTCATGGGTGCGAACCCACATCAGCTTGGTCAGGGTGAAGTTGGGCAGAGCCGGATTCGACGTCAGCTCCACCAGCCGCTGCTCGCCGATAGTCTCGTTGAGCACCCGGCACTCCTCCGCCGAGCGCTGATCGCACCAGATCAGCGCCGGCCTGAGGACTTCTTCTTTCTCGTCGAGCAGCACCGCGCCGTGCATCTGCCCGGCCAGGCCGACCGCGACGATTTCGCTCTTGGAGACGCCGGTCTCGCGCAGGAGCTTGCCGATCGCCTTCTGGCAGGCGTTCCACCAGTCGTGCGGATCCTGCTCTGCCCATCCATTTTGCGGCGAGGCAAACTGTGCGTGTTCATGCGTCGCCGACCCGAGCAGAGCGCCCTTTTCGTCTACCATGAGCGCGCGCGTGCCGCCCGTTCCTACGTCGATGCCGATTGTGTAACGATTCATTGCCGTTCACTCTTTCTTCCGGTTGCGGCGTTCATGGCAGCGATCTTAGTCTTCGATTTGTCCGTGGAGGTATGACTCCCATCCCAGGTAGCGCGTTGCGGCCTCGTGGACGGCCTTGGAAACGTCGCTGAAGTTGGCCGCCACGTGATGCTCGAAGCCCTCGCGGCAGATGTACTTCAGCAGCTTCTGCAACTGCGGAATCTCCGCCACGCCCGCGCCGCCAAAGGTTTCCAGCGGGTCGTCAGTAAATTTGCCCGCGCCGGTGTAGCCGCGAATCACGCCGCGGCGGTCGTCGGTGGAGTAGCGCGCGTAGCTCATCGTGCCGGACTTCACGCGGCCCACGCAGGTGCCGAACGCATTCTCCTTGCCAACCGTGCCGGCAATGATCTCCTGGAAATCCATCTTTGCTTCCTTGAAGAAGTGCTTGGGCAGATTGGAGCAGTGGAAGCAGACGCACTTGTTAGGATGGTTGCCGTAATTGTTGTTCCAGTCGAGCAGCGCAGAGGGCGTGCCTGAGGCCAGCGCCATCATATACATGCTCAGCGTGCCCGGCACGTCCACCTCACAGGCCGAGGGGATGAGGTTGTTGCTCATCATGCTCATGATGGTGCAGGGCACCACGCCGAAGAACTCCTCCATTGAGGTCCAGCATTGCACGGCGCTGATAGTGCAGTTGGTCTGTTTCATCCAGCCGTCGATTACCGCGCCCAGCTTGGCCATCTTCAGCAGCGCGTCGGCGGGAACGCCGCTGGTGCTCACGTAGCCCTTGATCTCCGCCAGCTTGGCCTGCGCCGCCTCGTCTGAGTCTTTCATTTTTTGGATGCGCCCGAAGATCTCGGAGAGGTCGATAGTGTCCACCGAGATGCCGCTGGTCTCCATAATCCGCTCGGAATAGCGCACCGTGTTGAAGGCCGCGGGGCGCGCGCCGATGGCGCCGATCTTCAGGTTCTTGAGTCCCTTCACGATGCGGCATACCGCCGAAAACCATTCCAGATCCGCCTTAAACTCCGGCGAGGTCAACGACTCAGTGTGCAGCGTAGTCAGCGAGTAGGGAATGCCATACTGCATCAGGTTGTTGCAGGCACTCATCTTGCCGCAGAAGCTGTCGCGGCGCACGGCGATGGTCATATCCTCGGAGCGGTCGGGCGTGGCCTGCACCAGCACCGGGACCTTCAGCCCGGAGAGGCGGATGGCGTCCACAATGCCGCGCTCCTCGCCAAAGTTGGGCAGCGTCACGATGATGCCGTCAATCTCTTCCGCGTGCTTCTTGAAGAGCGCGGCGCACTTCTGCGACTCGGCATAGGATTCCACCGCGCCGTACTTCGACTCCTCCGGGCTCAGCACCACGGCCTTCGCCCCGGCTGCCTCCAGAACCTTGATGATCTCCACGCGGCCGGTCTTCGCCAGTTCATCGGGGAAAAACCCGCGATTGCCTACTACGACTCCAAATGTCATCTTCTTTTGTGTGGCCATCTTCCTGCTCCTTAATCCTTGCCGTTTCCACGGCAGAAATCGTTTGTCGAAACCCACCCATTGCACACGCGCCTTCTAGGCGCGCCCCGGGCGAAACTTTACTACGTAAAGCACTCCCAGCGCCGTCAGCACTCCGCCCCACCAGACCGGGGTATGCAGGCTGGTTAACTGCACTCCCGCCGGATAGCTGGCGGTCGTCCATTCAAAAACGCCATAGCCCAGAATCATCGCTCCATAGATGACCAGCAGCACGCCGATGAAAAACCAGATTTGAATTCCCGAACCGTGCATCTTTGTAAATCCTCTCTTGTCTCCGTTCGCCGGAGAACAAAAAACTCGTTACCAGAACATTATGTTGAGCGCCGCGAAGATCACCACCACCAGCCCCGCCCACATCCATTCGTTTTTGTAGAACGGGACCGGATCTTCCTTGGGCAGCGGGGTCACGCCATAGACCAGGCCTTCCAGTTCCACCGCAGGCCTGGGCTTGGTAAACATGCTCACCACAAAGATCACGATGGCGGTGAACAGGCAGGCCCACAGTGCGCGGAAGACATTTTCGGCCATTGGCTTGGCGTCGGGCGAAAGCGCCACGTAGGCCAGCTTGGCAGGATAGAGGTGAACCCACTCAAACAGGCTCGCCGAAAAGACGACGCCGAAGAGCAGGCCCAGAAAACCCGCGATTCTGGTGGCGCGCTTCCAGAACATGCCCAGCAGAATGGTGGCCAGAAGCGGCGCGATAAAGATGCTGAACAATGCCTGCACGTAGTCCATGATGCCGTGCGCGCGCTGCACCAGGTAGCCTGCGCCGATGGAAACCAATACGCCTATGACAATCGACAATCGGCCCACCATCACGTAGTGGCTGTCGGTGGCCTTTTTGTTGATCAGCGGCTTGTAGAGGTCGTAGGTCCACACGGTGGAGAAGGCGCTCACGTTGCCCGCCATGCCGCTCATGAAGCCGGCAATCAGCGCGGTGATTCCCAGGCCCAGCAGGCCGGGACCGAGGTAGCGAACCATCATCAGCGGCAGCACCTCGTTGTAGCTGTGCAAATCCGACTGCGGCCCTGCTTTCTGCTCCAGCACATCCTTTTGCACCGCCGGTGAAAGCGAAGTCTGTTTCAACTGCGAAGCGCAATCGGAAGACATCGGGACACAGGCCTTCCATGTGTCCTGGGGAATCAACTGCATGCGGCTGCCGTCGGAGTTCTGCAGCACCACCAAGCCCAGCAGGCCGGGCAGAATGACGATGAACGGAACCGCCATCTTGAAGAACGACCCGATGATCGGAGCCATTCTTGCCGCCCTCAGGTTATGCGCCGCCAGAACGCGCTGCACCACCAGGAAGTCCGTGGTCCAATAGCCGAAGCTGATTGCGAATCCCAGGCCAAAAACGATTCCGGTCCAGTGCACTCCCATGGGATTGTCGGCAAAATGGGCGGTATCGCGCCACAGATGGAAGTAGGTGTCCGACCCCATGTTCCGGATGATCTGGCTCTTCAAGCCGCTCACTCCGCCGGCCTGCACCAGGCCCAGCACGGGCACCAGCAGCGCCCCGCCCCAGATCAGCACAAACTGCAAGACCTCGTTGAAGATGGCCGAGCGCAACCCGCCCAGGGCAACGTAGAGCGTAACCGCGCAGGCAGAGACCAGAATGCTGAAGGTGAAACTCCACCCCAGCACCACCTTCATCACCACCGCCATGGCGAACATGTTCACGCCGCTCATCAGGATCATCTCCAGGGCGAAGGAGAGGGCGGCAAAGACGCGGGCGTGCTCGCCGTAGCGCAGAAACAGGTAGCCGGGCACCGAGTGCGTCTTCGAGACGTAGTAAAAGGGCATCATCACCAGGCCCAGGAAGAGCATGGCGGGAATGGCGCCCACCCAGTACCAGTGGGTGGCCAAAATGCCGTATTGGTAGGCCGAGCCGGCCCAGCCCATCAGCTCCAGCGAGCCCAGGTTGGCCGAGACGAAGCTCAGGCCGGCGATCCACGCGGTCATCTCGCGGCCGGCCATGAAGAACTCTTCGCCGGTGTTGGAGCGGCCCTTGAGGTAGAAGCCAATCCAGATCACCATGGCGAAGTAGATGGCGATGACGGCGATGTCGAGCAGGCGCAGGTGCGCCAGGGGCGCGACGCTGAATGCCAGCAGGTTAGGCGATGCAGACGACTGAAGAATGCTCATGAAGTTCACGATCACAATTTTATCCTTCGACGTTGTTGGATGGCGATTTCATTATAGGACATTTGTTGCGGTGTCAAATTAAATCAATAATTTGGGGTTTTAGCCAAAGCGGATTCTTTCGCAGCCGCGAAGTCACGGCAGCGTGATCAGCTGAGTATTTGGATAGTAGTGGGAGAGGATCTCGCGGAAGCCTGCGCCCGCGGCCGCCACGCCGATTGCGCCCAACTGGCACATGCCCACCCGTGGCCTTGAAGTCGTTGCCGGGAACGCGCTCCAACCCCACTGCCGCGCCTCTGCAATCCTCATCGCATGGATTACCGGAAGCAAATCTTTTACCTCCCCGTCTGCCAAAGCCTGTGTATAGGTCCTTGGCAGCGCCGGGAAGGAGATTCTTTACTTAGAAAACGAGCTAAAGCTGGCCAACGCATCTTCAGGATATCCGGGCGCGCCAAACTCAGGCACGTCAAGACCCTCCAACTCCACTTCCGCTGAAACGCGCATGGATTTGACCTTGTTCACAACCCGGAATACAACGTAGGTTGTGCCAAAGGCCCAAACAGCGCACAGTGTTGCGCCCAGCAGTTGACACTCGAACTGGCTGAGGTCTCCATGGAGCAGGCCCGTCACCCCTTGGCCCGCTTGCCCAAGGTAGCTTGTGGCGCCTACTCCGTTCCATCCCGAACCGTAAGTACCGTCAGCGAAGATGCCGACACAGACGGCGCCCAGCCAGCCGCAATAGCCATGCACCGAGACGGCTCCGCAGGGATCATCTACCTTGAGCACCCGCTCGTTGAACAGCACGCCGCCGCAGACCAGCAGGCCGGCCAGAACTCCAATCAGCACCGCCGAATTGGGAGAGACAAAAGCGCACGGAGCAGTGATGGCCACCAGTCCCGCCAGCATCCCATTGCAGGCCATGGTGATGTCCGGCTTCTTGAAGATCAGGTACCACAACAGCAGCGATGCTGCCGAGCCAGAAACTGCCGCAAGATTGGTATTCATGGCGATAACGGAGATGCGCAGGTCGGTTGCTCCCAGCGTGGAGCCGGGATTGAATCCCATCCATCCGAAGAGAAGGATAAATGTCCCGATGACGACAAAGACGATATTGTGCGCCGGAAAAGCCCGCGGCTTTCCGTCGGGGCCATACTTGCCGAGACGCGGACCGAGAATGACGGCCAGCGCCATGGCGCAGAAGCCGCCAATGGCATGAACCACCGTGGAGCCGGCAAAATCCACATAGCCGTGGCCCAGGTGCATCGTTGATCCCAGTTGCGACATCCACCCGCCGCCCCATACCCAGCATCCAAAGATGGGATAGAGGAGCCCACCGATAAAGAATTCGCATAGGATAAACGCCCAGAAGGTGATGCGCTCACAGATTGCGCCCACGATGATATAGCCGGCGGTTTCCATAAACACGAACTCGAAGAGGGTCAAACAGAGGCTGCCGGCGTCGTAACCCGGCCCGCTCAGGAAGAACCCCTTTCCGCCCAGAAATCCCCAACTGCCGTGCCCCAACAGAAACGAGTTGAGCGTCGGAGTTCCTCCGAGGTTAGTGGGTGCCGCATTGATGGCCACTGCTCCAAACTGGAAGGCGTAGCCAACCGCGTAATAAGCCAGCAAGGCAAAAACAAAGGCGGCAAAATTCAGCATCATCAGATGCGCCGCATTCTTTTTGCGCACCAGCCCGCAGGTGAGCAGGGCAAATCCGGCCTGCATGAACAGAACCAGGTAGCCGGTGAGCAGCGTCCATGAAAAGTTGGTGGCCACGCGGACATGCCCCAGGGAGTCGGCAAGTTTCGCGGCCATCGGCTCCTTGGCCATTTGCGCCTGGAAGTCGTCATAGGCTTTCTTCTGGGCCGCGAAGTCCGGGCTGGTTGGATCCGGCGTTACCGGGACCAGGGCATTGCCGGCGGCATCCTGTACGTTGGTTTTATCGCCGGTGGCGATACCCGCTGGATCAGGCTTGGGGCTCGCGTCGGCAAAGCACATCGACGAGCCTACTCCAAATATCACTGCAAGCAGCATGATTTTTGCCGCGCCGGGCATAAGCGAACCATGTAAAGTGCGCCTCGCAATCAGCTTTCTCATATTGATTCTCTCCTTATCTTGTGTAGTGAATGGCAAATGAACTATTTGACGGTGCCGGATTTTCTTGCAGTGGTCCTCCTCAAAGGGCGGCTGGTCCGCGCTCTCCGGTCCGGATGCGTATCGCCTCGTCGACCGGGGTAACGAAGATCTTTCCGTCTCCCATCTTTCCTGTGCGGCTGCCCTGGATGATCGCGTCTACTATCTGCTGCACGCGCTCATCCGCCGCAACGATGGTGAGATGTATTTTGGGAAGAAAGTCAACTGAGTATTCTGTTCCTCTGTACATCTCGGTGTGGCCGCGCTGCCGGCCAAAGCCTCTCACTTCGGCCGCGGTTGCTCCCTGTATATCGATGCCGGACAGTAGCGACTTCACCTGTTCCAGCCGCTCCGGCCTGATCACTGCGTCGATGCGCTTCATTGGGTTTCTCCTTCTTGAAAGTGACTTCAGTTTGTGCAACAGCGAAATGCGGTGAGCCGGAACAAGCCTGGCATAAAGCAAAATCCAAGCTACGGGCCGAATAGGAAAAGCCGCATGAGTTAGTTGAATGTTAGAGTCTGACTAATAAGGATGAAATGAAGAAACAAAATAATTGGCGAGTTATCTTGATCCGGCATGTTACTTCCGGAAGAAGAGTGTAGACGCGAATCCGCCCTGCCCCGGTCAGGCTGGAGCATGCAGAACCGCGGATTGATGTAACTTCAACGCCTGGGGCCGAAGAAAGCCACAATGCTTGCCGTCAGCGTGGATTAAGACTTTACCGCGTCCAGTCTGTTGCACGTTAGAGCGATTGGCACATCGTCGCCCCGCGCACCGGCGCCCCGATGCGGCTATTTTTGAATGTTGTTGCCAAAGATGAAGCCGAATTCAACTACGCCCCGGAATTGGTCAGCATCCGTTCCCGTTTTGCCAAAGACGGCTCCCGGCGTGTAGTTCGCTGCGTGCACCCATGCGAGATCGCCGCGAATATACAGGCCTCCCTTTTGATAGGTTGGCGTCGCGGTAAAACTGGCGCCTGCGCTGCCCGCCCCAAAGCCCAGCAAGTTAACCGATCCGTCGGTTGCGCTCCCCGAACTCGTGAGGTATTCCACGCGCGCCGGAAGCGAGAAGCCCTTCTTAAAGGCGTAGCTGACGTTGAACGCGCCGCCGGTTGCGGATGTACCCTTTTCAACGCTTGCCTTCGCATTGGCCGGCAGCTTGCCGTACTGGAAGTACGGCGAAATGATCCATGGACCCTTGGTGTACGTATAGATCACCGCGTGCATATAGCCGTTGTTCTGCACCGGTGTGGCCGTTGTTCGGAAGGCAGTCTGCCCAGCGTTGCCCATCCCGTCGTACACCAGGCTATGAGGACCCTTGGTAAGGGTCACCGAGCCCGATAGCCACGAGTAGCGGTTGGAATAGTAACCATCGTTCCAACTGAACGAGGCGCTCAGGTACTTACCCACGGTTTGATTCACCTGGATGCCGCGATTGATGTCGTTTTCCTGGTTCCAAACGAGGCCGCGCTCGATGTTGAAGTTCTGGTACGTAAAGGTGGACTCGGCGCCCATCAGCGTAGGAAGAGAGCCGATAAGGAACTGCGTGTTCTTTGCCGCCTGCAACTTCAGGTAGGCGACCGGAACAGGCCCGAAGAAATTGTTTACGGTATTTTGGGCGTTAACAAACGGCACTGAAAGTGTCGGAATGGTATAAACGCCAGCCTGGATGTAGTACTGAAGCTTACCGTCCGCTTTTTGAATGAAAATCTGTCCGTTGCTCAGAGTGGCTTGCGCCGAATTATCTACCGGCACGGAATTGTTCTGGAACTGCGCGAAACCGGTCACGATGCCGTTGACGGACAACTTGCCCAACGGTCCGGCATCGAGGGTCGCCGGCGGCAGCCATTGCAGTGGACCCGTGAGAACGAAGGTGGAAAGCGGGGCTGGGGCTGTTGCGGGTGCCGGCGCGGCTTGCACCGCCGGGGCCGCCGCGGGTGGTATTGTCGGCGAGGGAGTTGCCGGAGTTTGCGCACCGGCCGCCAGAGCGATTGCCATGGCGGCTCCGGCCAGGGCTGGCAACGTGCGATGTAGATTCATTTTCAGATGTATCAGCATATGTTCTCCCAATAGTATGTTGATCGGCATGATCAGGAATGAATTCAGCCTAAAAAGAGAAGGCAAGTGTAGCACGCCATACAGTGTAATCCGCAACCCGGCAAAGCCTTCACAGATACGCGGACAAAGCTGCCGTGTGCATTCAGTCGGGAGAATCGGACTGCGCCTGGATTTTCCCCCTAGTTGATCTGCCAGTTGCTGATTGACTCTAGTAATACAAATAACCCATGAAGAACCGATGAGGATTTCAAAAGAATTTCATGAGCGCCAGATTTCCCTATAGCTTCTGTGACCGAAATGATTTGCTATTCAGAAGGATGGAAGCCGATGCGGCAGACACAACAGCTTTTTATATGAGCCGTCCGTTAAGACCAGACGCATCTCGGAGACAGCTCGCGCCACGCTGTTTTACAAAACAAATGAACCTGCCGTGAAGGCAGGCCCATAAGAGGAAGCGCCGTTATTCCGGTTCCATAGATGTACCAGGAGTTATTGCGCTTTGGCTGTGGTCATCTGTGCCGCCAGTTGACTGTACTTTGCAGATAATTCTCCCGCCTCGTACGCCTTCGATAGATTGTATTCGTAAAAATTGCGCGCCGAGTCTACAGGTCTTGGATACCTGGCAGCCGAAGTTGTGATGTTCTGGCTTACGCGTGCCCATTCCTGCTTTTCTTCCGCTGCCTTCTGTAGATAGTATCTCTGTAGTTTTTGGTAACAACCGGCGAGAGCATTGTATTGCTCCTGCGTGCGCGCCTCGCGCGCCATCTGCTTCAGATGCGAGTGAGGACAAAGCGAGGACTTGACACTGGATGCTGCTGTACCCTGCGCGCAGAACAAGCCTGCCAGCGCGATTGACAGTAGATATGTTGCAAGCGGATTGAGTTTCATGTTCCTTGCCTCCTGTGTATCGTTTGATGCACGACTAAATAAGGAAATCGTTAATGAAACAGGGCAAAGAACATAAAACTCAAGACGCGACTTGCCGTCCAAACGTCTAGAAGCGAACCATGATTGCCAGAATTGTGGAGGTCTGATTGGTGCGCAGATCGGGCCACCACAGCGCGTTCTTCCCGATGCCGCCATTGCTCAAAGCCTGATTGATGCAGCTCTGTATCGCCAAAGGCTGACCCGGCACACCCACTCCCGTGATGGTGTTGGTGTAGACGTAGCCGTAACCCGAGTCTCCGCCGGCGGCGCATTGGTAGTTTGCCGGGTTGCCGTTGTTGCCGCCCGGAGGCGTGATACCGCCGCGGCCGGTCCAATAAGGCACATCGGAGTAGCGATAGCTTTCTTCCACGCGGAAGGTGATGTACTGGCTGGGCATGTAGTCAAAAGTAACGGTGCCATCGTGCATCTGCGCGCGGTCGCCCCCATTTTGGGTGAAGTACGGAGTGCCGGTGGTCGCCGTTGCGTTGTTGATGGGCGGCAGCAGGGTCAGATAACGGCCGGGGTTGTTCATCTGGCCGCCGCCCAGGGTCACGGCGTAGCGATCCTTCATGAACCAGAAGCGCGTGTAGGCCATCCAGCCTGCAAAACTCTGCTTGGGCTTGCCGTTCCTGCTGTTGTGGCAATTGACGCCGCCGGTGTAGTTTGAGCCTGTTCCCTGTTCCGGCGATGCGCCGGTCGGGCTTAACTGGCCACCAATGACGGCGAACGAAGCAGGACCGCCGCCGTATTCGCAGCCCAGGTCCCCGGTGAGGGAAAAAGCGGCTTTATCAAAGAAAGCCCCGGGCTTGTCGTAATACTTCACCTGCGCGCTGTAGTCGGCGTGGATACGCGAGCGGCCAGGGTAACCGGCGTCGTCTTCACCTACGCCATAGTTGTTCCAGACGAGGTCCAGCCACGGCTTGGGGCGATAGAGAATCTGGCCGCCCACCCCCGGCTTGCCGTTGTAGCGTGCATAGGACTGCCATCCGTTGATGATCCACGGCTCGATCTTCAGCTTTGCCGTGGGATACCACTGAATGCGCAGGCCGTTAAAGAACCATGGCGTGTTGGAGGAAACGAACGAAGGCTGATAGGCCCAGTTATCGGCGTTGTAATAGCTGAACAGGCCAATGTAAGAGACAAAGATGCCCGCGTCCGCATTCAGGCCGTGGCTCACATCCCAGTGATAGCCGCCCCACGCCTCGGAAAAGTAACGATAAGCGTTCGACAGATTCCACTGTCCGCGGTTATAGCTGGAATCGTTGCGCGGGGTGGTGGTGGCGAATAGTCCATCCATCAGCAATATGCGTCCACGCACATTCTGCAGGCGGAAATCGCCGCCCACGCTGACCTGCTCGAGCTGCACCTCGTCAGAGCGGAACATCTCCGTTGAGCCGCCCATTGAGTCGTCCTTGGGGTGGTTGTTGTCGAAGATGTAGTTGACGTCGAAACGGATCTCCGGCGTGAAATACTTGGTGGCCATCGGCGTGTCCACCACGCGCCCGTTGCTGTTGAGCCAGGTCCAATCGCCGGGGAAGGGAGCCGTTTTCGTCGTGACCTCCGCCGTAATCTCCGCGGGGGCAGGCGTGGCCGATGCGGCGGCAGCAGCCGGAGCTTGCGCGGTCGCGGGCTGTGCGGCCGGTGCGGCGGTGACGCCCTTGTCGCCCGCAGCCGCCATGCGAAGCGCGTTCGCGTCCCGTTCCGCGTCCCTGGCATCACGTGCTTCGCGCGCTTTCTTCTCGGCCTGCAGTTCGGCCTCCAATTGCGCGATACGCGCCTTCATCTGCTCAAGCTCTTTGAGAATCACGTCGCTGTTGGCTGGCGCGGCATCGGAGCCGGCCTGGGCTGCTGTGTCTGTCGCCGGAGCTGCGGGAGTCGATGTTGTCTGCGCGCCAGCCACCAGGGCGCATGTCAGTACGGCTCCAGCCATCGTTTGCAAAAGGCGATTCACATTCCTGTTCATGACACTGTTCCTCACAGAAAAACATCTTGCTTCGTGCTTTAGCCCCGTACTGCTGGGCCAACACTATTGATGCAAACAGACCATAAAGAAGATGTCAGGAAGACGAAAGGAATTCCTTATGTGCGGATAGAATTCATCGCGTCGAAAATTGTGGGACCTGCTAAAATCCTTATAAGTTTCATAGCCTCCAGACTGGCTCTACGGATGAATTCCCATTTGAGGCGAAGTGCATCCGTGGCCGTTCGTCGAAAATAACCAGTTGAATGTCAGCTGTAATTCTTCGCTGATGAAAGGGCGTTTGATCGCTTGCCGTTGAGATTTACTCCAGTGGATTTACTCCCCGCGAACTGGGTGATGTTGCTGGCCTTGTTTCTGGCCGCGCTGCTGATCATCCTTCTGTTGGCGCGCTCCAGAAACAACGCCCGCCAAGCCGCGTTCTGGGGCAGGCAGTTGCGCGACCTCCACGCGTTTACGCGGCGCACGCTGGAGATGAATCTCAACCTCGAGCCGGGACCGCAATTGGCGGAGTTGGCGCATGAGATCTTCGCGCTGGAGTCCGTGGCGGTCTTCGACGCTGACCTGCACCAGGTCTATCCTGCCGGGCATTGGAACGCGGACCCCCAGGAGCTGGCGCGCAACGTCTACTACTTTGGAACCTCGGACGACGATCCTAAAACCGGGTTGGGGCGCCGCGTGGTCCGGCTGGGAACGGCGCCCATCGGAAGCCTGGTGGTGCGCGGCGCAACCAGCCCGCTCACCAATGACGCCATCGCCTCGCTGATTGCTATCGCTTTTGACCGCTACCGGGCCTTCGCCAACGAGAGCCGCATTGAAACCGAGCGCCGCACCGAGCAGTTGCGCTCCACGGTTCTCGACAGCCTGGCGCACGCCTATAAGACGCCGTTGACGGCCATCCGCGCGGCCTCCACGGGCCTCGGCGAGATGGGCCACTTGTCGGCGGCGCAGGCCGAACTGGTTGCCCTCATTGACGAGCAGACAGGCCTGCTCGGTAATCTGACCACGCGCCTGCTGACCACCGCGCGCCTGGATGCCGGCGAGGTCACCGTTCATTCCGTCCCGGTGGACGTTGCGCCGCTGATTGAAGAGGTTGTGGCCAGCCTCGGCGAATGCCTGGCCAGCATGAAGGTGGCCATCGATATTCCCGACGAGCGCCTGACGTTCGAGTGCGACCGCCAGTTGATGGTGATGCTGCTGACGCAGTACATCGACAACGCCTGCAAGTACTCGATCTTCGGCAGCACCATCACCGTTCGCGCCGTAAAAGTACACGCGGAAATCGTTTTCTCGGTGCGCAGTTTTGGGCCGGTAATTCCCATCAACGACCGGGAGCGGATCTTCGACCGCTACTATCGATCCACAACCCGTTCTCACCGCGCCTCGGGCACCGGAATCGGCCTTTCCGTGGCCAAGCGCGTCGCGCTCATCCATGGCGGCTCTGTTTGGGTCACCAGCGATGAGACAGAGGGCACCACATTCTATGCGGCCATTCCGGCCACAGCGCGCAAGGGGGTTTCCTGATGATGCAGCCCGCTATTCGCATTCTGGTGGTTGACGATGAATCGGCCATCCGCCGGGCGTTGCGCCCGCCGCTGGTTGAACTCGGCTTTCAGGTGGTGGACGCCACGCGCGGCGAGGAAGCTCTGCAGATGCTGCGCGCCGGCTGCTTTGATGTGGTTTTGCTCGACGTGAACATGCCCGGAATCGGCGGCATAGAAACCCTGCGCCGCATTCGCGCCTTTGCTCCGCGCCTGCCCATCCTCATGCTGACGGTGCGCGACCAGGAGCAGGATAAGGTGGAGGCGCTGGAGCAGGGTGCCGACGATTATGTCACCAAGCCCTTCAGCATGCGCGAGCTGATTGCCCGCATCCGCACGGCGGTTCGCCGCGTGCGCGCCCCGGCCCGCGCCGAGGACGCGCCCATCCAGATCGGCGAGCTGCGGCTCGATCCGGTCAAGCGCAAAGTCACTAGGCGCGGTCAGCCGGTGCATCTGACGCGCAAGGAGTTCGATATTCTCCTCTGCCTCATGAGCCGCGCCGGACGCGTGGTCACTTACACCAGGCTGCTCACCGAGGTGTGGGGCGCGGAATACCGCGAAGAGGTCGAGTATCTGCGCACCTTCGTCCGCCAGTTGCGCAAGAAGATTGAAGACGACCCCGCTAATCCCGTCTATCTGCTGACCGATGTGTATGTCGGCTACCGCTTCGCCGATCCGCAGATGTTCATCGAAGAGACAGAAGAAGACACACCGCCGCCCGCCGCGCCGTAGGCGCAAGTATTTATTAGCCCAGCGCTTAAGCGTGGGGAAACCTTACACGTCGTAGTGCAGCAGGCTGAAGATGTCAAATTCCTTGAAGCGGTCGCGGCCCTTCAGGAAGTCCAGCTCCACGGCAAAGGCCAGCCCGACAATCTCTCCGCCCAGCTGCTTGGCCAGCTTCACCGTCGCCTCCATCGTGCCTCCAGTGGCCAGCAGGTCATCCACCAGCACCACGCGCTGGCCGGGCTGAATCGAGTCCTTGTGAATCTCCAGTGCGTCGGAGCCGTATTCCAGATCATAGGTAACGCGCACCGTCTCGGCGGGTAACTTGCCCGGCTTGCGCACCGGCACAAAGCCGGCGTTGAGGCGGTAGGCCAGAGCCGGCCCAAAGATGAATCCCCGCGCCTCGATGCCCAGCACCAGGTCGACCTTGCGCTCGATATAGTGGCCGGCGAGCGCGTCAATCAGCTTGGCAAAACCGGTCTTGTCCTTGAGCAGCGTGGTGATGTCGTAAAACAGAATCCCCGGCTTGGGAAAATCCGGCACCGTGCGCACCAGCGCCTTCAGGGCTTCCACATTGATGGACTTGTTTTGTTCGGGCATGGGAAACGCGCTCCTTGCGTTGCAGAGATGGTTTCGCTTTTGATTATAGCGGGGAGAGGGAGAAGGGACTAGGGACTAGGGACTAGGGAATAGGGAATAGAAAACCTGCGCTCAGTCAAAAATCTGTAAATATGTGCATTGGAGTTGGTGAAGAGATAAAATCTCTTGACAGGCTGCCACAGTTGACGATCATTCGTCTAGTCCCTAGTCCCTAGTCCCTAGTCCCTAGTCCCTTAGTCCCTTCATTTCACCACGCTCCATCAATTCTGAACGAGCTCAGCTCCTCAGCCTCGCTCTCATTCAGATGGTGCTCGACGAGCCGGTCCACGCGGGCTCCCCTGGGTCCGCGGCGCAGGCTGGCGCGCAGCTCGGCCAATTCCTCGGCCGTGCCCGAGGCCACAACTTCCACCTCGCCTTCCTCGGTGTTGCGCACCCACCCGCGCAGGTCCAGCTTGCCGGCCTCGCGCTGCACATACCAGCGAAAGCCCACCCCCTGCACGCGGCCCTGGATGAGAAAATGAATAACCATCGTTAGTGAGTCTTACAGATGTTGAGCCACTGTGCAACTGGGAGTTTGATTCCCAAAGGATAAACGTTACAAGCGGTTGAATAGTACCTGGTCCTTACGAGCGAACAGCGAGCGGATGTCCCTTTGCGGACAAGAGGGAACCCACGAATCCTATGGCGCGCAAGCGCCGTATGCCTGGACGGCCAGTCCTCCCGCCACGCGCTACACTGAGTTCACATGGTCTTCGTCCTCGACAACTACGATTCCTTCACCTACAACCTTGTCCAATACCTCGGAGAGCTGGGCGCGGAGGTCGAGGTTCGCCGCAACGACGAGCTGACTGTCGAGCAGGTCGAGGCGCTGCGCCCCGAGCGCATCCTGCTCTCGCCCGGCCCCTGCACGCCCAGAGAGGCAGGCATCCTGGTTCCGCTCATCCGCCACATGGCCGGCAAGGCACCGATTCTGGGCGTCTGCCTGGGCCATCAGGCCATCGGCGAGGCCTTCGGCGGCGAGGTTGTCCGCGCCAGCCACCTGATGCACGGCAAAACCAGCTCGATCACCCACGACGGCAAGGGAATCTTTGCCGGACTTGGCTCGCCGCTTACCTGCACCCGCTACCACTCGCTGATTGTCGCTGAAGATTCGCTCCCCGCCGCGCTGATGGTCACCGCCCGAACGCCTGCGCCTAATGGCACAGGCTCAGTGATCATGGGCCTGCGCCATCGCACGTTGCCCATAGAGGGCGTGCAGTTCCACCCGGAGAGCGTCCTGACCGAAGGCGGCCATCAGATGATCCGCAACTTTCTGAAGATGTAGAGGCCAAGGAGAGAGCGATGCGCCGATTGAGTCCAACATTTCGTATAACTTCAGCCGGAGTCATTGCGCTGGCTGCTCTGGGGCTGGCGTACCAGCTTGGAGCCCAGGCTGCACCCGCGCCCCAGGCTACGCCCGCACCCCAGGCTGCCGCGACTCCCCATGCTGCTGCTACGCCTCAGGCTGCCGCTATGCCCCAGGCTGCACCCGCACCTCAGGCTACAGCAACACCGCAGGCTGCCGCGACACCCCAGGCTGCCGCGACTCCCCATGCTGCTGCTACGCCTCAGGCTGCCGCTATGCCCCAGGCTGCACCCGCGCCTCAGGCTACAGCAACACCGCAGGCTGCCGCTATGCCCCAGGCTGCCGCGACTCCCCATGCTGCCACGCCGGAAACTGCGCCCATTGCCCCCATCGCCATCGTCCCGCTCGACAGCAAGAACCCCGACGCCGCCGCCAAAGTCACCGGAGCGCTGGAGGTCACCCAGGGCAGGGCAGTGATCGCGGTCAGCGGCACCGTCACCTCCGGCAATCAGACCACGGAGGTCATACTGCCCCATCGCGGCGTGCTGCGCGTCTGCGCCTTGACGACCGTAAAGCTAACCGCCGACGCCAGCGTTCAGGCCGGCGAGACGCCCGGCCTGATGATGGCCATGGATCACGGCGCTCTCGAGTTGAGCTTTGCCACCAGCGGCGCCGGGCGCAATGCTGACTTCCTCATGACTCCGGATTTCCGTATCCTCATCGGCGGTCCCGGCGCGGCGGAGGTCAAGATCCGCCTTGGCCAGCACGGCGACACATGCGTGGATAACGTGGGCGCGAACGCGCCCTACGTGCTCGTTACCAGCGTTTTTGATGGAGGCAATTACCGTGTGCAGCCCGGACAGCGGGTGATGTTCGAGCACGGCAGCCTGCGCGAGATGGTGGACAACGAGAAGGAGCCTTGCGGCTGCCCGCCTCCGCTGCATCCGGGCACGAACGAATTTCCGGTAGCGCAGAGCGCGGGCTTGGCGCCAACGCCCAAGCCCGCTCCGAATGCGGTCTCCCTGACTTCCGCCCCACCAGAGGCACTTGCACCGCTGGTTTACAACAGCGCCGACCACGCCGCAAAGCCCACGGCCGAAGCAACTCCGGCAGCCAGCGCGGCTGCAACCAAGAACGCCACCAAGCCCGCCGCCAAGAAAAAGTCCGGCTTCTTCGGCGGCATCGGAAAATTCTTCCGCCGCCTCTTCGGCGCGGAGTGAAAAAGCAGGTGCAGGTCTACCGGGGTAGTCAATTCATTTTTCTATATATCTATAGTTGTGAACAAACCAACGATCCCCCTCTTTTTTCATCATTACAGCAAAGTGATGTTCTGTGTTCTCATAAATTAACCGGGAATTGATCGTAACTGTCATACCATTTTGATCGCCCACTTTCTCCCCACGTTCAAGAATTACCTCTTTGAGTTTTCCGAACTGAGACGCAGCGAGTTCGTGAGATTTTTCGAACTCAGATTCGTTTAATGCCTTCTGAAGTTCCGAATCTCGAAGTGAGTATGCCTTGCTGTATTCCTTGGCAATCAGCGCATCACCATATTCATGCAGAGTCATCCTAGCCTGTTGCGTCTGATTGAACATCCACGAAGCGGCATAAAGCAAACCGATGAAAACGATAAAAGCGACTGTTATGGCAAAAACTAGCCATTTCCACATCTTCCGCAATAGATCGGCAATCACTGGTAATTACCTCAATGTCTTGAAACAGGTTTATGGAATGTCAGTAAAGATTTCGTTTTCTCAACAAATAATCCTACACTGCGCGTTGAGGGATTCAACACCAATTTGTGATTCTGTAGAACTTTACTTCTTAACTACATCTCCCTCGCCCGCTCAATCGCCCGCATCACGGCCTTGGCCTTGTTGAGCGATTCCTGGTACTCAAGCTCGGGCACCGAGTCGGCTACGATGCCGCCGCCGGCCTGCACGTATCCTTTGCCGCCGATGGCCAGCATGGAGCGGATGGCGATGCAGGAGTCGAGGTTGCCGCTGAAATCCGCGTAGAGCACCGCGCCGCCGTAGGTTCCGCGCCGCGCCGGCTCCAACTCCTCGATAATCTCCATGGCCCGCACCTTGGGCGCACCGCTAAGCGTGCCGGCGGGGAAGCAGGCGCGCAGGGCGTCCACTGCCGTCAGCTCCGGCTTGAGCTTGCCCTCGATGGCGCTGACGATGTGCATCACGTGCGAGTAGCGCTCGACGAACATCAGCCGGTCCACCTTGACCGAGCCGAACTGGCTCACGCGGCCTACGTCGTTGCGGCCCAGGTCCACCAGCATCACGTGCTCGGCGCGCTCCTTCTCGTCGGAGAGCATCTCGTCGGCCAGCGCCTGGTCTTCGGCCTCCGTGGCTCCGCGGGGCCTGGTTCCGGCGATGGGCCGGTACTCCACCTTGCCCTGATGCACGCGCACCAGCATCTCCGGCGACGAGCCTGCCAACTCGAGGGTCTGCGCCGTGGGCGCTTTTCCCTTTTTAGCGAGCTTCTTTGCGTCGTCCGGCTGCCCGCCCAGCGCACCTTCCGGCGCAAAGCGCAGGAAAAACATGTAGGGGCTGGGGTTCACGGTGCGCAGGGCGCGATAGACCTGGAAGCTGTCCGCCTCCGGCTCCACGTCGAAGCGTTGCGCGATGACGGCCTGAAAAATATCGCCTGCCCGGATGTACTCCTTGGTGCGGTCAACGGCGGAGAGAAAATCTTTTTTCGATGTGCGGTGCCGCACCTGCAATGCGCCCCTGGTTTTGCGCTCGGCCAGATGGGGCAGCGGCTGGGCGAGCCGTTTTTCCAGCCGGTCGAGCCGAACAACCGCTTTGTCGAAGGCGTTGGCCGGATTGCCGCGCGTCACGTCGGCTGTCACCACCAGCCAGATCTCCTTGCGCACGTGGTCAAAGGCCAGCACCTCGTCGAAAAAGAGCAGGCAGGCGTCGGGAACGTGCAATTCGTCCTTGGCCAGCACCGGCAGCCGCTCGATCTGGCGGACGGCATCGTAGGCGAAGAAGCCCACCGCACCGGCGGTAAACGGAGGCAGCCCTTGCAATCGCGCCGGTTTGTGGCCGCTGAGCGCGCGGCGCAGCACGGCGAAGATGTCGCCCTCGATCTGGACGACCTTTTTGCCTTCGGTGATGGTGATCTCGCGCCCCCGCGCCACGATGCGCTTGAAGGGCTGGAGGCCGATGAAGGTGTAGCGGCCCACCTGCTCGCCGTTTTCGACCGATTCGAGCATGAAACACTCCCTCTCCGGCCAGGCGGCGCGCAGGAAGGCTGAAACCGGCGTTTCCAGGTCGGCCGTGAGCGTGCGGCAGACGGGAACAAGCGTGTGCTCACGAGCGAGCGCCAGGAACTCCTTGCGGCTGGGCCGGACGGTTTGGGAAGAAGCTTTCACAACCTCAGTGTAATTGCAGGAAGCGCGGAGCGCCTTGCCGCGTCTATGATGGGTGAGTGGGCGCCTTCCCCGGACCCATCATTCTGTCGGCAGACAATCAGAATTGGAGGCATCTATGGCAACGGTATCCCTTGAGCAAGAGATCAATCCCTGGGAAGCGCAGGCGGCTCGATTTGACTTTGCCGCGCGCAAACTGAACCTGGAAGAAGGTTTGTGGAAGATGCTGCGCACCCCCGGGCGCGAGTTGATCGTACACTTTCCCGTCACCATGGACACCGGCCATATGGAGATGTTTACTGGCTTTCGCGTGCAGCACTCCATTGCCCGCGGTCCGGGCAAAGGCGGCATTCGTTATTCCCCCGACGTGACCTTGGACGAGGTGCGTGCCTTGGCCAGTTGGATGACCTGGAAGTGCGCGGTGGTCAACATTCCTTTCGGCGGCGCCAAGGGCGGGGTCATCTGCGACCCCAAGAATATGAGCCGCGGAGAGCTGGAGCGTCTGACCCGCCGCTACACTTCGGAGATCATCGACATTATTGGGCCGGAGAAGGACGTTCCCGCGCCTGACATGAACACCAATGAGCAGACCATGGCCTGGATCATGGACACCTACTCGATGCACGAGGGGCACACCGTCACCAGCGTGGTTACCGGCAAGCCGTTAAACATCGGAGGCTCGCGCGGCCGCACCGAGGCCACCGGGCGCGGCGTGCAGGTAATCTGCGACGAGAGCATGCGCTACTTGAAGATGCCCATCGACGGCTGCCGGGTGGTTATCCAGGGCTTTGGCAACGTGGGCGCCAACGCCGCTCGCCTGATGATGGAGCGCGGCTATAAGATTGTCGGCATCGCGGAGTTCGATGGCGGCCTGTCGAATCCCAAGGGCATCGACATCCACCAGTTGCTGGACTACAAGCGCCGCAACAACACCATCCTGGGTTTCGGCGGTGCCGAGGCCACGCCCAGCGACGAGTTGCTGGTTTCGGATTGCGAGATACTCATTCCCGCGGCCCGGGAGAACGTCATCACCAGCCGCAACGCCAGCCAGATAAAGGCCAAGGTTGTCGTCGAGGGCGCCAACGGCCCCACTACCGCGGTGGCCGATGAGATCCTGGCCGAGAAGCGCATCTTCATCATGCCCGACATCCTGGCCAACGCCGGCGGAGTCACTGCCAGTTACTTCGAGTGGGTGCAGGACCGCCAGGGCTACTTCTGGAAAGAAGCTATCGTCAATGAGCAGCTGGAGAGCATTCTGCGCGATAGCTTCGACGATGTGGTGCGTTACTCCGAGGCCCACAACGTCAACAACCGAATCGCCGCTTACATGCTGGCCATCGACCGGGTGGCGCAGACCATTCGCCAGCGCGGCATCTACGCATAACCACCTGCGGCGGGGCGAACGCTCGCCAGTGTCCTGAGTCAGAAATACGCAGCACAAAAGCTGATGTCATCCTGAGCGAACGGGGCCCCGGGCGTACTCTTCAGCCTGGGGGTGGTGAGTCGAAGGATCTGTTGTTGTTCTTCAATGAACTTCTGACTCACTACACTAGGCGCTCGCAGCAATGATCTCGGATCGGGCCAACAGAAGATAATTACTCAAGCGGGATGAGTCCTCCAACTCATGCCGCTTTGGTATTTTTGCGCTGTGCCGGGACGGAACCAGAGACGCCGGCTCGACCTGCGGTGCAATAATGGAATCACGCCGCAGAGAATATTAGAGAGGCGTTATTCGCATGAACTTGCCCAACTCCATCACCATGAGCCGGATCGTTATGATCCCCTTACTGCTGTGGATTCTGACGCCGCACTTTCCCTGGCATGTGCATGGCGCGCAGGAGATTACAGCCTCGATCCTGTTCGTGCTGGCCTCCATCACCGACGGTCTGGACGGCTACCTGGCCCGCAAGCGCGGGCAAATCACCACCGTGGGCGTGCTGCTGGACCCCATTGCCGATAAGGTGATGGTGGCCGGCGCTCTGATTGCCCTGGTGGCCTACAATCCCGACGTAGTCAAGGTCTGGATCGTGGTGGTCATCATCGGCCGCGAGTTTCTCATCAGCGGACTGCGTTCGATTGCTTCGTCGGAGGGCTTCACCATCCAGGCCAGCGACCTGGGCAAGCTTAAAACGGTTATCCAGATTGTCTGCGTCGTTTCCGCCCTCCTGGCCCACGGCTGGAGCCAATGGAAGTTCGGCATGCTCGTGATTCCGGTCAGGTGGATCGCTATCGCCGCCATCTACTTTACGGTGCTGGTCTCCTCCATCTCCGCTATCGATTACTTTGTGGGTTTCTGGAAGCAGATCGACCACGCCAGCAAGGACCGCCGCGATTCTTTTCTACTCACCCGGCGCAAGAAAGCAAGCACAACGTAACCGGCTCAGGCTCACGCCGCGCCCTTTCACCACAAGTGATTTTCTGCAACGAAGGAGTTATGTCGCAGCCTGAAAAGTCCGTATCGTTCCTTGGTTGCAGCATCACAAAAGCTGCTCTTTTGGGTGGAGTCCAGCGTTGGATCCGCGCCTTCGCGCGGTTGTGCGACAATTCTCAAAAGACCACTTTTCCTATGAGACCTTCCGGTCACCTATTGCTGGGCGCCGTTGGATTTGTGCTGGCCGCACAACTGGCTTGGCCGCAAGCGCCGAATTTATTTGTGCCCAGGAATCCCTCCTCTGTTCCGCTCGTGCTGGCCGGCGGCACTGTGGTGGACGTGACGGATTGGGGAGGATCGGCGAAAGACCTGCCGGACGCTGTCGTCATTGTCCGTGACGGGCGCATCACGGATGTCGGTTCACGCCTGGCGATTTCCATACCCAAGGGTGCGCGGGTCATCGACTGCACCGGCAAGTTCCTCATTCCTGGACTCATTGACGGCTTTGCCGGTATGAACTCGCAGGGCCAGGCCAACGCCTACCTCTACATGGGGGTCACTACCGTGGTCGCGGTGAGCGACGCGCGCCGCGGCGTCATCGATTTTTCCGCCTCGCCCAGCCCCCACCTCTATCTCATGGATTCAATCGGTGCCACCGACAACTGGAGCATGTTAGCCAAGCGTCCGGAGTGGGCTCTCAAGCTCCGCGAGATCGGCCATCCGGCGGAATTAAGTCCCGAGGACACCCTCCACCAGCTCTCCGACACCTCCCGGCTGGGAACGCGTGTTCTCTGGCTGGGCCCCAAACTCACTGCTGCCAATGCCCAGTGGATTATGGCGCGCGCCCGTCAGATGGGCCTGATCACCTATGGAGAGTTCGTTGCCACACCCTACGAAGTGGGTGTCGATGCCGGCGTGGATGTGCTCGTCCACATGGGCCGCTACGAGCTGGGCGTTATCCCCGACGAGCTGCAGCGGCCGCTGGTGGAAGACTCCGAGGGCCCGGCCGCAACTACAGCCTACGACTACACCGAGCGCCTATCCCCCACTAACACGCACCTAAGCGATTACGCCCACTTTCTGGCTGCCCATCACGCTGCGCTGATGCCCACCTTGAGCGTTTATTTTGCGCAGTTGCCCAATCATCGCAACCTGTGGAAGGAGCCGGCCGCGGCATTGCTCGACCCGGCTCGCGTATATGAGCCCGTCAATCGTGAAACGGGCGAGATGGACTATCCGCTCTCGTCCTGGACCCGGCATTTGCCGGCGATGGGGCAACGCTACCTGGAAGAAGGCCTGCGCAAGAAGGCCGACCTGTCGGCCCTGCGGCTGTGGCGCATCAACGAGACTCTGTTCTCGGCTTATCCGCACTACCTGGCTGCCTCCGGTGCGCCCGTCCAGGGTTCCTTGCCCGGCATCTCCATGCACACCGAGCTGGAACTGCTGGTCCGCCTGGGGCTTTCGGCGCGCGAGGCGCTGGCCGCCGCCACCAACAACTACAGCCTCCAGTTCAACTGGAACGACTTGGGCCTGATCACCCCCGGCCGCCGCGCAGATATTTTGGTGGTCGATGGCGACCCCACGTTGAATATCTGGAACGCTCGTCGTATCTCCACACTCATAATGGACGGCAATGTGATCGACCGCGAAGCTCTGCTGAACCTGAAGCGATGATGCCCTTCCAATTCCATCGTTTCTGCCCGGGAAACGAGCAGAACCGCCGCGCATCGGTTAACGTAGAGACAGGCAGGAGCGTTGCGCGGACTTCCCCTATACCATGACCAACTCCCCATCCCGGTTCTCCCCGCCGCCTTGGAAGCACAATAAGGGGCTCATCCTTATCGCGGCTTTCAAGCTGGGACAGGCCCTGTTCTTTACTGCCATGGGCGTCGGCCTCTTCCGCCTGCTGCATAAAGATATTGGCGATGTGCTGGAGCGTTTTGCTTTCCACATGCGCTTCAGCCCCGAGTCCAGGTTCGTCAACTTCCTCCTGGTCAAGTCCTCCCTGCTTGACGAACGGCTCCTGAAGCGGATCGTTGAGGTCTTCTTCATTTACGCCGGCCTCGACCTGGTGGAGGGAATTGGCTTGTATCTTGAAAAAACATGGGCCGAGTACCTCACCTTGGCCATCACCGCGTCCTTCCTGCCCTTGGAGGTCTATGAGGTCTTCAACAAGCTGACGCTGATCCGCGCCGGCCTGCTGGTGATCAATGTCCTGGTCTTCCTTTATCTTTTCAAGCTGGTGATGGGGCGAAAGACGCGTACGGACGTCCCAGGAAGCGGTTAGTCGAAAGCGTAGCAATGTTTTTTGGGACAGAAGTTGGAAAAGTCTTTGACTTTCGCTTTTTGTTCCCTAGCATGGGTCGGTGGTGTTGTCAATTGCCCCAGATGCCCCGAACCAAAGCGATAAACACAACATATTGTGGTTGCTGTAGTTTTTTAATCTATTAGGCGAATATCTCTCATTCCTCCTCGCAGAAGCAAAAATCTCCCGCGAAATTTCTTTTAATTTCAGCGATTTTCCTCTCGACTTGTGCCAGAAATCGAGATACTATCGCGTCTATGGAGCAAAACGGAGTGAAATGGAGTGCTACGGAGTCTCGGTCCTGAGGTAACTCTGGACCCGCTCTAATGCAAGTCTAACCCCATTTTCTCTACTCCAAACATAATTTTTGCGCCAAGTGGGCTGGGGAATCAGCCTTGCAAACCGGGAGAGTCCGGCATGGCGCGAGCCGCGGCAGCAGATGCGGCAGAGGCAAACCGGTATGGAAGCGTTTCGTGGCAATCATCCAGCGAAGGTCGAAGACGGCGGGAGACTGAAGCTCCCCGGACCGTTCAAGAAGATTGTGGATGAAGCGAACATCACGGATTTCTATATCACCTCGATGGATGGCCTGAGCGCGCAGATCTGGCCTTTGCCGGCTTGGGTAAAGCAGGAAGCGCTTTTGGGTGAGTTAAGCGCCACGGGCAACGCAGCGGAAAAATACCTGGACCAGACCAGCTATTACGGCCAGCAGGTGGAAATGGACAAGCAAGCCAGGGTGCAACTGCCGCAGATTTTGCGGGGAACAGCCAGGCTGGATGGGGAAGTGGCCATTCGCGGAAAGATCAATTACCTGGAAGTTCACAACCTCAAGAATCTTGAAGAACATTTGAAGACGAATGTACTGACGCCCGTGGATCGCGATTCGCTGTCGCCAATTCTTAAACCACGCGGTAATCAGTGAAAACCCCCAGGTGGGACGCATGACGATTTCGAACGAAATTCATTCGCCGGTGTTGTTTAAGGAAGCGATTGATTTTCTGCGGGTGCGTCCGGGGGCCACGGTGGCGGATTGCACATTGGGTCTGGCCGGACACGCTGAGGGAATAGTCAGGTTGCTGGGCGCGCAGGGTCATCTGATTGCTTTCGACCGTGATGAACAGGCGCTCGCCCTGGCCAAAGAAAATCTGGACCGGGTTTGTGTGGAGTTAGGCAGTCAGTCACCGCGAGTTACTTTGATCAACGAAGCGTTCAGTTCGATCTCAAGGCATGTACCGCCAGCTTCGTTGGATGGTCTATTAGCGGACTTTGGAGTTAGCAGCCTGCAGTTTGATGACGCTAACAGAGGTTTTTCATTTCATGCGGATTCAGTGCCGGATATGCGTATGGATACGCGTTCCGGACTAACCGCAGCACAGGTTGTAAATGAGGCCAATGAACGTGAGTTAGCGGACCTCATCTACAAATACGGAGAAGAAAGGAGGTCGCGGAGAATCGCCAGAGCAATCGTCCGCGGGCGGCCAGTTACAAGCTCAATCAACTTAGCACGAATTGTAACTTCGGCCGCCTCGGCGGACCATAATTCTCACATTCACCCGGCAACAAAAACATTTCAGGCTCTTCGTGTCTATGTGAATCGCGAGTTAGATGAGATTCAAGCTTTGATGGAGGCCGCGCCTAAGCTGCTTAAGTCCTCCGCGAGGCTGGTAGTTATCAGCTTTCATTCGCTGGAAGATCGTATTGCTAAGGACAGCCTGCGCGAAGGTGCGCGGCAGGGTATCTGGAAGATTCTCACTAAGAAACCGGTTACGGCCGGCGAAGAAGAGTTAGATCGTAATCCTCGCTCGCGCAGTGCGAAGTTAAGGACGGCGGAAAGACTGTAATTACTGTTTACCACAAGGGGTGGCAACCATGGCGGCGTGTATAACCAGTCTCGATTCAGGCAAATGCCTGAGCGCGCGGAATGATGAACTCAACGCCGGGCTGCTGGCCCAGCAACCCCATCGGCGGCGGTGTATGCGTACGCCGGAGTTTGCCTTTCCCAAAATCTACGACAACAGCCGCCTGGTCAAGACTCCCGACCCGGAGCGCGCTCGCCAGATACGCCTGTTCTTTGCGGCCTGCACCATTCTCTTGTCTTTGTTCATGATCGATGGGGTGCAGCACTTCAGCGCCATTGAGAATGGCTACCGAATCGAATCTGAAAAGCAGTTGCGCGAGCAGTTGCGCGAGGAAAATCGCCAATTGCATCTCTCGGAGGCGCAGCTAACCCAGCCGGAACGCATCGACAGAATAGCCCGCGGACAGGGCCTTGCCGAGCTGCAACCGGGCCAGATGGTTTATCCCGCTGCCGTTGTTGACGCTTCTGCCCCGGCTATTGCGCAAGCCGTTCCTCCAAAAACAGCTACTAGCTTCTAATCTCTAGCTGCTAGATTTGCGGTGCGGGCAACAAGGGAATCAATTTGCACTAACTGCTTCATTCGTCAGGAACAGAAGGCGAGTTACAAGCAGAATGCGAAACATAGCTAAAAGCTGATAGCTGGTGCTAGTAGCTAAAAGCTAGAGACTAGAAGCTAGAAGCTGTAAGTGGAGCGATTGCCCATGCCGTCCACCGTTCGACCCAGCCGTAACTACAAACCAGCGCCGCGCCTTGTGCCTCTTAAGCGAATGCGCTTTTGGCTTACTTGCCTGTTCTTTCTCCTTTGGGCCTTGCTGATTGCCTTTCGTCTCTTCTGGCTTCAGGTGGTGCACCACGGCGAGTTTTTAGAGCGCGCCCAGCATCAGCAGCAGCATATCTTCGAGGTGGCTCCGCGCCGCGGCGTGCTCTATGACCGCAACCTGCGCGAGCTGGCCATGACCGTGAAGGTGGACTCTATCTACGCTGAAACCTCCAAGGTCACCGACATACCGTCTACCGCGCATTTGCTGGCGCAGGCGATTCACATCGATCCCACCGACACCGAGACCAGCGAGGAGCAGATTGCCGCCCGCCTGCAATCCGGGCGGCGGTATGTTCAGGTTGCCCGCCGCGTCGCTCCCGGCATCTCCGCGCGCGTTCAAGCCATGATCGATGCCAAGACCGTCAGCGGCATTTACTTTGTGAAAGAGTTTCAGCGTTTTTATCCGGACAACGAGATTGCCGCGCAGGTGCTGGGCTATGTGGGCATGGACGACTACGGACTGGGCGGACTGGAACAGAAGTTCGAGTCGCAATTGCACGGGGCTTCCGGCCTTGTAGAAGCCAACGTGGATGCCCTTCGCAACAGATTTGGTTCCACCGTGAACCAGGAACCCAAAGCCGGCCGGAACCTGGTGCTGACCATCGACGAGAATATTCAGTTTATGGCCGAGAGGGCGCTGGATCACGCCATGGAGCGCACTCAGGCAGCCAGCGGCACCGTGGTCATCCAGGATGTGCATACCGGCCAGATTCTGGCGCTGGCCATTCGTCCTACCTTCAACCCCAACCAATTCCGTCACGCCACGCCGGAGCTATTGCGCAACCACGCCGTCAGCGACGTCTACGAGCCCGGCTCGGTCTTCAAGCTGCTTACCTATTCGGCGGCGCTGGAGCAGGGCGTGGCCAAGCCGGACGACAAAATCGATTGCCAGGGCGGGCAGATCAACCTCTTCGGGCGCATCATTCACGACGAAAAGGGCGAACACTTCGGCGTCATCACGGTGCATGAAGCGTTGGAGCACTCCAGCGACGTGGCCGCCGTCAAGCTGGCGCTCAAGGTTGGACAGAGCCGTTTCTACCAGTATGTCCGCGACTTCGGCTTTGGGAGCAGAACCGGCGCGGAAATGCCCGGCGAAACCCGCGGCCTGCTCCAGGCTGTGAACAAATGGAGTCCCTCGTCTATTGGCTCTATCGCCATCGGCCAGGAGATCGGCGTTACGCCGATTCAGCTCGTCTCCATGGTTTCCACCATCGCCAATGGCGGCGTCTACCTGCCGCCGCACGTGCTGATGCCGGGGCAGGTCGATGGCGCCGCCAATGGCCAGGCAGCCGCAACGCCAAAGAGGTCTGTTGCGCCGCAGGTGACGCCGATGCCTTTCAAGCCGGGCGGCGAGCTGCCTGATCCGCTGCCTCCCGGTGCGCACCGCGTCTTATCCACCATGACCGCAGCCGAGATGCGCAAAATGATGGAGGGTGTGGTCCTCTACGGCACCGGTAAAAGGGCGCAGCTAAACGGCTACTCCTCTGGCGGCAAGACTGGCACGGCACAAAAGATTGATCCGGCGACTCATCTCTACTCGAAGTCCATGCACATCGCATCGTTTGTCGGCATTGCGCCAGTCAACAATCCGGTGATCGCTGTTGCCGTGGTCATGGACAATCCCAAGGGAGGAGCCTACCACGGAGCGGACGTCTCCGCGCCGGTCTTTGCCGAGGTGGCGCAGCAGGTCCTGGAATATCTTGCCGTGCCACATGACATCGATCTGCGCCGTCCTCGCGCTTTATCTAAGGCCGATTTGCAGGTAGTGGAAGACGACGCTCATGCGCAAACCGCCGACATCAACGCCCTTTATGCCGCAGCCAACGACCTGCCCAGCGACGACCCCCTGCGGGGAGGCAGCGTCCCTTCAGCGTCCACGGCAAGCGTGCAGCAAAACGCAAGCCAGCCGCAATCCGCCGCCCAGCCTGCCGCCGCAGGTCCATCGCAATCCGCCGCTCAGCCTCCAAACGCGGCTGCAAGTGCTGCTCCCGTCAAAGCCACGGCTGCCTCGCCTCAGCCTGCCACAGCGCAACCGCCAACAGCTTCGCAGCCGGCTGCTTCAACCGTCATCGTCGCCAGCGAGAAAACCTTGCGCGTTCCCTCGCTGATTGGCCTGCCGGTGCGCAAGGTCATCGAGCAGGCCGCCGCCGCCGGCCTCGAAGTGCAAATCACCGGCAACGGCACGGTGCGCGAACAGGCCCCCGTTCCGGGAACCATGGTCGCGCCGGGAACGAAAATTGTGGTCCGCTGCGGGCGCTGAAGCACTTTCGTCCTGGGGGAGATTGATTAGTGTCCCTTCGGCATACTCCGCGTAGTTTCCAGTGACTTCCCCGTCTCCAGCAGACTTTTCAGGCTGGAAAGAATGATCGGCCAACCGCCAGAAACCGCTTTGATGAACTTCGAGTCGCTCTTGTCCATTTCATGCGTAACGGTGAGCTTAACCACTTCGCCCTGGGGCTCAAGCAGATAGGTCATGCGGGAATGGCCCTCCGCCGTCAGCTCCGGAAAGAGTTCGTTCCGCCACTTCAGAACCAGCCGCTTATGCGGCTCAATCTCCACCACTTCTCCGCTATCGGCCAGGCGTCCGTCCGGAAACATAATCTTCCATGAGGCGCCCGGCTTCCATTCGGACTCCTGCGTTGTCCCCATCCAGTATTGGCGCGTGAACTCCGGCTCCGTCAGCGCCCGCCACAGCTTCTCCGCCGTGGTGCGAATGTAGGTTACATAAACAAACTGAGATCCAGCCATTGGCCCTATCCTCCCATTTGCAGGGGTTTCTTGAATCGCGAGACAACCATGAATGCATCTTACCGCCAGTCCCTGTAGACTGAAGTGCGGCAATCTACAATGGAAACCGTGATGAACTGGAAGGAACTGATTGCGGAAGTGACGGCGGTGGGCGCGGGCGGAGACTCCGGCCAGCCGGTGACCGGCGTCGAGTACGACTCGCGCAAGGTGCGCCCTGGCGCAGTCTTTGTCGCCATGAAGGGCGGCTCGACTGACGGCAACCGCTACGTGGAGAAGGCTCGTGCGGCTGGAGCGTTGGGGGTTATTACTGATTCTGCGCCCATGTTCGACCACCTGCTGGTCTTCGCTCCGGGCCTGCCAGTGCTGGAGGTCGAGCACGGACGCCGCGCGCTCGCTCAGGCTTCAGCTGCATTTTTCGGCCATCCGGAGCATCGGCTCGCAACCACGGGGATCACTGGAACCAATGGCAAGACGACCACGGCGTTTTTAATCGAGGCGCTGCTGAACGCGGCTGCGCGCAAAACCGTGCTCATCGGCACCATCGAGTACCACGTGGCCGGTGAAGTGCGCCCTTCCGTGCATACCACGCCTGAGTCGCGCGATCTGTTTGAGCTGATGGCCGAAGGAGTTGCCCGCGGAGCAACCGAGCTGGTCACCGAGGTCTCCAGCCACGCCCTCGACCAGGGCCGCGCTGCCGGGGTCAACTTCGACGTAGCCGTCTTCACCAACCTGACTCGTGACCACCTCGATTATCACGAGACCATGGAGAAGTATTTTGCCGCCAAGCGGCTGCTCTTCGACGGCACGGTCTATCCGGCTCCACGCGTCGCCGTGATCAACGCGCATGACCCCCACGCCGAGGAGTTGGCTGCCGCAGCCGCGAGGGCAGGCGCTGAGGTGCGGACCTATGGCATCGGGCAGGGCGATTGGCGCGCCGCCGCCTACACGCTCACGCCTTCCGGCGCGGTGCTCGAACTCGAAACCCCTGCCGGCGCGGCCAAAGTTACATCGCGGCTGGCTGGCGAGGTGAACATCTATAACCTGCTGGCTGCTTTTACCGCTGCCCACGCGCGCGGCGTGCCATTTGCCGAGCTGGTCGAGTTTGTTCCCCGCCTCCAGCCCGTTCCCGGCCGCTTTCAATCCGTCGATGCCGGCCAACCCTTTACGGTAATCGTGGACTATGCCCACACCGATGACGCGCTGCTCAATTTGACGGCTCTGGCGCGGCAGATGACGGCGCAAACCGGCGGCCGCGTCCTTACTCTCTTCGGCTGTGGTGGAGACCGTGACCGTACCAAGCGGCCTAAGATGGGCCAGGCCGCGGGGCAGGGAAGCGACTTTGTGGTGGCCACCAGCGATAATCCCCGCTCCGAGGAGCCGCTGGCGATTCTGACTGAGATTGAGCCCGGTCTCAAGGCCACCGGGGTCCGTTACACCATCGAGCCGGACCGCGCTGCCGCCATTCGCCTGGCGCTCCGGGAGGCCAGCGTTGGCGACGTGGTTCTGGTTGCCGGCAAAGGCCACGAAAAGGAGCAGATTCTAGCCGGCCGCACAATTCCTTTTGACGATGTCCAGATTGCTCTTTCAGCCCTCGGCGAAATGGGCTATGGTGGAATCGGATGAAGCTCACACTCGCAGAAGCGGCCATCGGCGCGGGAGCGGTGCTGGAGGCGCCGGCCAGTGTGGCCAATGCCGGAGCGCTGGTGGCGCGCGGCTACTCGATTGATTCGCGCACCGTGGCCAGAGGTGAGCTCTTTTTCGCCGTGCGCGGTGAGCGGCATGACGGCCACGACTTTGTTGCCGCCGCCATCGAGCGCGGCGCAGTGGCTGCGGTGGTTTCGCGCGCCCGGGTCGCCGCGCTGCCTGACGCCGCGCTGGCCGCGCCGCTGCTCATCACCGAAGACCCGCTTCTTGCTCTCCAGGCCCTGGGTGCGCACGTTCGCCGCCAGTGGGGCAAGCGAATGATAGCCGTCACTGGCTCAGCCGGAAAGACAACCACCAAGGAAGCGATTGCCGCCGCTCTGGGCGCAAAGTTCAACGTCCTCAAGTCCCAGGGCAATCTCAACAATGGTTTTGGCCTGCCTCTGCAACTGCTGCGCCTTGAACCAAAGCACGAGGTTGCGGTGATCGAGATGGGCATGAGCCACGCCGGTGAAATCGCTGCTCTGGCGCTGATTGCCGCGCCCGACTGGGGCGTAATCACCAACGTCGGCACGGCGCACGTGGAGAACTTTGCCGATGGGCAGGCCGGCATCGCCCGCGCGAAATTCGAGTTGGTAGACGCGCTGCCGGACAATGGCGCAATCTTTCTCAACTCCGACGACCCCTACGTCTCGCAATTTGGCCGCGATTTTCACGGGCGCGCGGTTTACTTTGGCGCTGCTCCCTTTGCCAACCCGCGGCTTCTCGAAGTGACCGAGGACCTTGCCGGCCTGCACGTCCGCTATCGCGCCGGGGAGTGTGAGGGCCAGCTCACGCTCAACCTGCTGGGCGCTCATAACGCGATGAATGCCATGGCCGGCCTGGCGGTCGCGTTCGAAGCCGGGGTCCAGCTGGATGCGGCCGTGACCGCGCTGGAAACTCTGGTTGCCGGCAATAAGCGCGGCGAAGTCCTTGAAGTTAAAGGCGCTACGATTCTCAACGATTGCTACAACTCCAACCCCGAGGCGCTTCGCTCCATGATCCGTACCCTGGCCGCGCGGCCCGCCAAACGCAGGATTCTGGTGGCCGGAGAGATGCTGGAGATGGGCGAGCAGGGCCCCGCGTTGCACGCCGAAGCTGGGCGCGCCGCCGCTGAGGCGGGCCTCGACCTGGTTGTTGGGGTCAGCGGAAACGCTGAGCACCTGGCCGCTGCCGCCTGCTCAGGCGGAGTCGCGGCGCTGTTTCTGCCCGATGCCGAGGCCGCGGGCCGCTGGCTCAGGAAGAACCTGCGCAAAGGCGATGTTGCGCTGGTGAAAGGCTCGCGTGGCGTGCATCTGGAACGGGCCATCGAAGCACTCAGCGGGCAGTAGCTTCACAGCTGAATCCGCTTGTCTTCCACAGCCGGTGCGACCCCCAACCCTGTAAAATCAAGCTGGAATCGCCTCACACCGGCTTGGAGGCCCTTTGCTTTACTGGCTGCTCTACGAAAAGCTGTTTCCCTTCTTCCACCCGTTCCGCGTCTTCCGTTATCTCACCTTCCGCACCGCCTTTGCCTCTCTCACGGCGCTGCTGATTGCGCTGTTTATCGGGCCCTGGGTGATTAAGAAGCTGCGCGAGTTTCAGGTCGGCCAGTTCGTGCGCGACGATGGGCCGCAGTCGCACCTGAAGAAGACCGGCACCCCCACCATGGGCGGCGTGCTGATTGGGATTGCGATTTTGCTGCCCACGGTGCTTTGGTCCGACCCCGCCAACCCCTTCGTCTGGATAGCCGTCTTTGCCACCCTGGCCTTTGGCGCCATCGGCTTTGCCGACGACTACATCAAGGTCGTCCAGAAGCGCAGCCAGGGCCTGACGGTGCGCGCCAAGATTCTCTGGCAGGGCCTCGCCGGGGCAACAGTGGCAATTACTTTGGTGCTTCTGGAGAAATTCAAGCTCTTCTCCACGCAGTTGACTGTGCCCTTCATCAAAAGCTGGCGTCCTGACCTGCTCTGGCACGCCTGGCCCAGCACCATCCCCCACCTGGGCCTGCTGGCCTTTTTGCCCTTCATCGCTTTTGTCATCTTCGTGTTGATCGGTTCGTCTAACGCCGTCAACCTGACCGACGGGCTCGACGGGTTGGCCATAGGCTGCACCATCATCGCCGCAGGCGCCCTTACCGTTCTCACCTATATCAGCGGTAACGTGGTTTTTGCCGATTACCTCGAACTCCAGCACATGCCCAAAATTGCCGAGCTGACCATCTTCTGCGGCTCCATGGTGGGCGCCTCCATCGGCTTTCTCTGGTACAACGCCCATCCGGCGGAAATCTTCATGGGCGACGTAGGTTCGCTGGCCCTGGGCGGGGCCATCGGCACGGTCGCCATCATCATCCGCCAGGAGCTGTTGCTGCCCTTCATCGGCGGCATCTTCGTCATTGAAGCGGTCTCCGTTATTCTTCAGGTGGGCAGTTACAAGCTGCGTAACAAGAAGCGAATCTTCAAGATGGCCCCCCTGCATCATCACTTCGAACAATTGGGCTGGAGCGAATCCAAAACCATCGTGCGCTTCTGGATCGGCGCCCTGGTGTTTGCATTGTTTGCACTCACCACGCTGAAATTGCGTTAAACCAGCTCCGCGCGGCGCAAAATATAAGAAGCCTGAGGAAAAGACCCGATGTTGGAACTCAAAGGCAAAAAAGTTCTGGTCGTCGGACTGGGAAAATCCGGTCTGGCGGCAGCGTTGTTTCTGCGCCGCCGCGGCGCCCAGGTCACCGTCTCCGACGTGCGTTCGGCCGAAGCGCTGGCCAAGGAGATTCCCGCCCTCATCGAAGAGGGCATCATGGTCGAGACCGGCGGCCACGGCCTGCTCACCTTCCGCCGCCAGGACCTGATTGTCGTCAGCCCTGGTGTGCCCATGGACACTCCGGAGCTGGCGCAGGTCAAGAGCTTCGGGTTGCCGGTCATCGGAGAGCTGGAACTGGCCGCGCGCTTCCTCAAGGGCCATACGCTGGCTGTCACCGGCTCCAACGGCAAAACCACCGTCACCACTCTGCTGGGAGAAATCCTTACGGCAGCCGGGTTGCCCACGCTGGTCGGCGGCAACATCGGCGTCCCGGTCGTGGCCCTCATCGACTCCAGCACCGATGAAACCTGGTCGGTCCTTGAGGTTTCCAGCTTCCAGCTTGAAACCACCGAGCAGTTCCATCCCTCCATCGCCGTGATTCTCAACATCACCCCCGACCACCTGGATCGTCACGGCAGCTTTGAAAACTACGCCCGCATCAAGGCGCGCATCTTTGCCCGGCAGACCGCCGAGGACGCCTTGGTGGTAAACGCCGACAATCCGCGCGCCGTCAAGGCCGTTGTGCGACCGGCCGCCAGGGTCTATTGGTTTTCCATTGAGCATCCGGTCGAGCAGGGAGCCTGGTTGGAAGATGGCCAGGTGGTCTATCGCGCGCAAAAGGATGCGGCCACGGAATACGTGATGCCTTTGAGCGGTATTCCCCTTAAGGGCGCGCACAACGTGGAGAATGTGCTGGCCGCGGTGGTAGCCGCGCGCCAGGTCGGGGTGCCGGCAAATGTGATTAGCCGCGCCGTCGAGAGCTTCCGCGCCGTCGAACATCGCCTGGAATATGTGGCCACCCGCAACGGCGTCGAGTTCTACAACGACTCCAAGGCCACCAATGTGGACGCCACCGCCAAGGCAATTGCCGCCTTCAGTGGCGGCATTCATCTTATTCTGGGCGGCAAAGACAAGGGTTCTCCCTACACCGTGCTCGCCGATCTGCTGCGCCAGCGCGTGAGCGCCGTCTACACCATCGGTGCGGCGGCGGCCAAAATCGAATCCGAATTGCGCGGCGTGGTTGCCATCCGCTCCTGCGAAACCATGGACAAGGCCGTCGCCTCGGCGGCCTCCGCCGCGCGCCCCGGAGAGATCGTGCTCCTGGCCCCCGCCTGCTCCAGCTACGACCAGTTTGAAAACTATGAGCAGCGCGGTAGCGTCTTCAAGCAACTGGTCCGGGATTTGAAGGATTAGGGGACAGTGAAAGGGTGAATGAGCGAAAAAGTAAATCAACACGCGCTATTCTTACTTCATTTATTCACTTTTTTCACTCTTTCACACTCACACTTACACTGTCACGAAACTAGGAGCTGAAAGCCATGGCCAAGCGCGTTGGGGGCGACAAATGGTTGTTCTTCACCACCCTGCTGCTCGTCGTGGTAGGGCTGGCGATGGTCTTTTCCGCCTCGGCGGTCGTGGCCCAGGAGAAATTTCACTCTCCCTACACCTTCGTCGGCAAGCAGGCCGGATGGGCGCTGGCTGGCCTGGTGTTCATGCTGGTTCTCTCGCGGATCGACTACACATTCTATAAATCTCCGCGCTTCATCTACACGGTCCTCTGCATAACCAGCATCCTTCTGGTGCTGGTTTTCTTCTTTCCAGCATCGAACTACGCCCACCGCTGGATTCGCATTCATGGTTACTCTCTCGAGCCATCGGAACTCGCCAAACTGGTGCTGGTCCTCTTCCTGGCCTGGTTTCTCTCTACCCGGCTCGACAAAATGAGCGACTGGAAGAATACCCTGCCGCGCGGCCTCTTCATTCCGGCGGTTTTTATCGTTCTGATCGTTCGCCAGCCTGACCTGGGTACCGCGCTGGTTCTGGCCGGCGTCACGGTCATGATGTTGTTTCTGGCCGGCATGAATTGGAAGTACCTGGCCGTTGCTGTCGGCGTCACGCTGCCCGTTCTGGCCGGGCTGCTCTTCTGGGTTCCCTTCCGCAATCAGCGCATCCAGGTCTTCGAGCGTTTCTTGCTGCATCCCATCTGTGATCTCAAGGATCTCAAGGACGCAGGGGCTGCCGGCTACCACACATGCCAATCGCTGATCGCCGTAGGCTCCGGCGGCGTCGCCGGCCTCGGCTACATGGACGGCCAGCAGAAGCTCTTTTTCCTGCCCGAGGCGCACACCGACTTTATCTTCGCCAACATTGCCGAGGAGTGGGGCTTCATCGGGGCCATCCTCCTCCTCGCTCTCTTTGCCTTTTTCTGCTATCGCGGCCTGCGCATCGCCTTTCGCTCCCAGGACCCCTTTGCCCGCCTCGCCGCCTTTGGCATCACCACCACCATCATCTTGCAGGCCTTCTTCAATATCAGCGTGGTCATCGCCCTGCTGCCCACCAAAGGACTTCCCCTGCCGCTGATCTCCTCCGGTGGCACCTCGCTCTTCTTCACCCTGGCCAGCATCGGCATCCTGCTCAACATCAGCAGGAAGGTGGATTGATGGGGAATCTTCGCGTACTCATCGCCGGCGGCGGCACCGGAGGCCACATTATTCCGGCGCTGGCCGTGGCTCGCGCGCTCGTCGCCCACCACTCGGCCGAGGTGCTCTTTGTCGGCACGGCGCGGGGCATGGAGTCGCGCCTGGTCCCCGAGGCCGGCTTCAGCCTGCGCTTAATCGAGGTCGGCCAGCTCAAGAACGTCTCCCTGCTCACCAAACTGCGCACTCTAATCGATCTTCCGCGCAGCCTCTTCGCCTGCCGAAAGCTCATTCGCGACTTCCGTCCCAACGTCGTTTTCGGCGTGGGCGGATATGCCTCCGGTCCGGCGATGGTGACGGCCTTGTGGCTCAAAATTCCGGCCATGGTCTTCGAGCCCAACGCCATGCCCGGACTGGCCAACCGCCTCGTCGGCAAGCGTGTTCAGGCCGCCGCCGTCAACTTTCCCTCAGCAGCTCGCTGGTTCCGTAACGCCGAGGTCACCGGCATTCCCGTCCGCCCGGAGTTTTTCAATCTTGCTCCGCCGCCCGCCAACGCCGCCCTTCTATTAATTTTCGGCGGCTCGCAGGGCGCGCGCATCTTTAATTCTGCGCTGCCCAAAATACTGGTTGGTCTGCTGAATGCAATTCCCGGCCTCACCGTACTCCATCAGAGCGGCGCGCGGCACTTCGAGCAAACCCAATCCGCCTACGCCGCCACTGGCGCCGACCCTGAGCGCTGGCAGGTCCTGCCCTTTATCGAGGACATGCCCGCGCGTTTTGCCCGGGCCAGCCTGGTGATGGCCCGCAGCGGCGCTTCCACGGTGGCCGAACTGGCTGCTGCCGGCAAGCCCGCGCTGCTGGTTCCCTTTGCCGCTGCCGCCGACGATCACCAGCGCCGCAACGCCGAGGAGATGGTAAAGGCCGGGGCGGCTCTGATGCTCGAGGAGCGGGCTCTCGACCTTCCCGGCAAGCTGCTCGACGCTCTTACCAGCCTGCTGAAAAGCCCGGAGGGCCTGGCTGCCATGGCCGCCGCGGCCCGCACCCAGGCCCATCCTGCCGCCGCCGAACGCATCGCCGGCCGCTTAGCTGCTCTCGCACACCCTACCGCTTGACGATCTTCGCCAGGCGGGGATCATTCCAGAGCGGGGTGAAAACCGGGTCCTTGTAGACATCGGACATATTTGGGTAGCGCCCATCTTTGGCCCGGCGCAAAAACTCCAGGGCTCCGTCAAGGTTGCCTTTTTTCATTAACGACTTGGCAGTCAGGAACGAGATGATTGCGCGCTGCTCCGGCGTCGAAACCTGGGCGACAACTCCATCCGGACTGGTGCTCAGCACATCGGCGTCAAGCTCCAGGGCGCGGGCGTATTCGGTCATCTCATAATCGGCTTTGCCTAGCCCACCCCAGGCTAGTGCAAGGCCGAGATGAATGTGCGCATTGGTCTCGTCCAGCGCCAGCGCCTGTTTGAAGTAGCCGACGGCAGCCTTGTACCGTTTATTCAGCAGCTCCAGGACCCCAATGTTGTTCAGGGCGGCAATGAGTTGTGGGTTGAGCTTGATTGCCCGGGCAAAGTACTTCCGCGCCTGACCCCAGTCTTTCAGTTGCAGTTCGGCAATGCCCATTTTGTTGTAAAGATCAGCGCTTTTCGTGTTCACGCGCACGGCTGAGTCGTAGTGAGAAAGGGCGGACTCGTAATCTTTGTGCAAGCGGGCCAGGTCCCCTTTTTCCTCTGCCACCCTGGCCGCTTCCATCTTGTCCTTCTTGGTCGCGGCCGTGTTTGTCTTTCCGTAAGCGGCCGCGCCCATCAGCAGGCTCAACGCTGCCAGCATCATCACTAGTCTTCTCATGGTTCACCTCTCCTGCGCGGGAGCATATCGCGGATGCGCTTGCCGATCCGGCGTCTGCTCCCTGCGTCCATTCCAGTAAAGATCGCCCGCGGCAAGCACGCAACGCTATACCGGCTACCTGTCCGTTTCGCCGGGGTTACATCGATCCCCGGCGCAACCGATATCAATGCCCTGCCAGAGCTTACAACAACCCGGCGCGAGGCGCCAGGTGCTGCTCAGGCAGCGAGCGGGAGGGGTTACACGCCGTTACATGCCGATTTTCCGCGCCTCTTCAACCGTTAAATGCTGGAAATACAATTAATAAGCGGTAGCATTACAATCAGTCCGGAGACGGAAACGATGGCGATTGAAGGCCCAGAGCTGGTCGATCTGGAAGCTCAGCGCGCGGAGTTGAACGCGGTGCTTCGTTCGGAGCACTTCGTTCGCGCCCCCGCGCTCGCACATCTGCTGTCGTATCTATGCGAAAAGCTCTTTGCCGGCGAAGCCCGCCAGATCAAGGAGTATTCCGTCGGCGTGGAGGTCTTCCGCCGCGGAGATTCCTTCGATCAGAATGCCGACTCGATTGTGCGCGTCGAAGCCAACCGCTTGCGTAAGCGCCTGGCCGAGTACTACTCCACCGAGGGCGCATCCCATCCCCTCCATATTGCCATTCCTGTGGGACAGTATGTTCCGCAGTTCAACTCTGCTGATCCGCGGCTGGCGCAGGGCACGACGGCTTCCCAGGGATCAGGCCGGCTGGGAGTCGTGAGCGTAGCAAGCCTCCACGCGGTTACGCGATTTTTCCGTGCCGGCCGCTGGACGTGGTGGCTGGTCGCCGCGCTCGCGCTTCTCTCTCTTGGTCTCGGTTGCGCCCTGCTGATCCTCCGGCAGATGACGCAGACCCCGCCGGCAGCTGAATCGAATAAGCCCTTTGCCCTGCCCGAGGAATCACAGCTTGGCCCGCCCCTGGGCGAGGAAGTACGCATTCTGGCAGGCGCGGGACGCAGCTTCGTCGATCATGCCGGCAAGCTATGGAACGCCGATGCCTGGTTTGAAGGCGGCAGCGCGGTAAAAAGCTCCGTGCAGCACATCTGGCGCACTCAAGACCCTGATTTTTACCGCACCAGCCGTCAGGGACAATTTCGTTACGCGATTCCGCTGAAAAAAGGCATCTACGAACTCCGCCTGCACTTTGCCGAGACGGTCTATGGTCCGGAATCCACCGGAACGGGAGGAGAAGGCAGCCGCCTGATGACCGTGCGCGCCAACGGGAAAACGCTGCTGACCCGCTTCGATGTTGTGGCCGATGCCGGAGCCAGCCGCACCGCCGACGTCAAGTTATTCACCGACCTCACACCCGCGCCGGATGGATTGCTGCATCTGGAGTTTGATGGAGACGACGGCGGGCAGGCCACCCTCTCCGCCATTGAGATTCTGCCCGGCTTCCGGGGACACATCCGGCCCGTACGTGTGCTGGCCCGCCAGACGCCTTATTATTCCAACGACAGCCACTGGTGGAGCCCGGACAATTACTTCCAGGGAGGACAACTGGCGGCCTATACGGCCCCGGTAAGAGGGACCGACGATCCGGAACTCTACGAAACCGAGCGCTGGGGGAACTTCTCCTATGCCATTCCCGTTTCACAGGGAACATACTCCCTGGTGCTGCATTTCGCCGTGCGCCACGGCGACTGGGACCAGCCTTCATCCCCTTCTGGCGAGAACCGCGAGCCGGTCGCCCACGTCTTCGATGTCTTCTGTAATGGAAATGCGCTCCTTAAGAACTTCAACCCTGCCAGGGAGGCGCGGCAGACCGACGTGGTCATTCGCAAGGTCACGGACCTGAAGCCCAATGCCCAGGGAAAATTGCTACTGAGCTTTGTTCCACTGGACGGCTATGCAACCGTGACGGGCATTGAAGTTCTTCCGCAATAATCCTCCATTCTCAACTGCTATCTTCTTGCACTGGTCCTCAAACCAATAAAAAAGGCTCGCCTGCCGAAGCAGACGAGCCTTTTTGAAGGAGAAACCGCAAGAATTACCGATGCCCGCCGCCGCCATGGCCGCCGCCAAAGCCGCCGCCATGGCCGCCGCCAAAGCCGCCGCCATGTCCGCCGCCAAAGCCGCCGCCATGTCCGCCGCCAAAGCCGCCCGCATGGCCACCGCCTGCACGACCGCCACTCATTCCGCCGCGCGAACCAGAGTAGCCGCCTCTGGAACCCGAATACCCGTGGGCTGCGCCGCCGCGAGAGGTCCCACCGTATCCCGAATGACCGCCAGCTCCGCCAGTACCGCCGCGCCCTACAGAACCGCCGCGACCTGCATAGCCGTGACCCCCGTAGCCGTGACCCCCGTAACCGCGACCACCCCAGCCACGACCACCCCAACCATGGCCCCAGCCCCAGCCAGGGCCCCAGCCCCAGCCGAACCACGGCCCGACGCCGATGAACAAGCCGTCATAGAACCAACCCGGCCCGTAAAAGCCGTAGGGAGCGCAGGCATAGGGGTAGTACGCGTAATAGCCCCACTCACAGACCGGGGGGCCGTAGATCATCGGAGCAGCAACAAGCGCGGGGCCGACCCCAACATCTTGATCTTCCTCTATATCCTGGGCCATTGCCGTCACCGCGAACGGCGCCATCAGAAACATTGCGATCAGAACCAGCCGAAATCTACGCATAACATCCTCCTTGTGCTGACTTGCACTGCCCGTCCTGCTTCCATCGGATCGGGGAACCGGAGGCGACCTCCGTCCTCAGCACTGCCGGCTTATGGGCTTCTCTCCCCAACCGGCTTCTATTATTTCAGACAACATTCTTGCAGTTAAGTTGCGGCTATTTAAGAAAATATTACTATGGCGGCGCGCAGGCCCTATAGCGGTTCTCTAATAGTCATACTCTGGAAGCACGGCGCTGAGTGGCTTTTTCCTTAAAAAAAGCCACTTTTCACCTGGCTGGCTGGAGCACGCGAACTGGAGAACCGCTTTAATTGGCCAGCACCGCCCGGTAGCGCACTTTGCCCTTTTTCACCTTCTCGATGGCCGCGTTGGCCTGGGCCATGGGGAAGGATTCAGTTGTGGCCTTGATCCCGTGCCGCGCTGCCACGTCCAGCATCTCCTTGAGGCGATAGGGGCTTCCTATAGGGCTGCCGCTCACGGCGCACTGGCCGCTGATGAGCGGAAACGCCTGCAGACTGAGCGGTGACGGCGGAACCCCTACAAAACACAGCGTCCCGGTAGGCCGCAGCGCCTGTATATAGGCTCCCCACTCCTGGTCGGCGTTGGCGGTGTTCAAAATAAAATCCATGGAGCCGGCTGCATCCTTCATGGCCTTCGACTCACGGGAATTCACAAAGTTGTGCGCTCCCAGCGCGCGCGCCTCTTCTTCCTTCTCCACCGAGGTCGAAAACGCCGTCACCTCCGCGCCGAAGGCCCGCGCAAACTGGATGGCCAGGTGTCCCAACCCGCCGATGCCCACAATGCCCACCCGCGATGAAGGGTTGACGCCGTGGATGCGCAGCGGGTTATAGACCGTAATGCCGCCGCACAGCAGCGGAGCCACCCGCTCACTCTCCAGCGCCTCGGGAATCGGAATCACGAAGCGCGCGTTGGCGCGCACCCGGTCCGCATACCCGCCGTGCCGGTGGACGCAGGTTCCTTCGGATGTAGGGCATAGGTTTTCCATTCCCCGGCTGCACCACTCGCACACCCCGCAGGAGTTTGACTGCCAGCCCAGGCCCACGCGCTGGCCCGTCTCGACAGACCGCACCTCGGCGCCAGCGGCCGTTACCGTGCCTATAATCTCGTGGCCGGGGATGAACGGATACTGGCTGATTCCCCAGTCGTTGGCAATCAGATGGAGGTCGCTGTGGCAGATTCCACAGTGGGTAATCGCGATCTCCACCTCGTGCAAGCCCAACTTGCCGGGATCGTACTTGAAAGACAATAGTTCCGCGCCAGCCGCATGTGCTGCAAGTCCTTGAATTTCTGTCATGATCAGTCCTGAATCCTCGTTGGGGGATAGCATACAGAACGGCTCGAATGCGGGGGAGCTGTCCTGAATGTCGGCGTTGAACTCTTTCTCTCCGCCACCCCTAGTTTAACCCGCCGCCCGCTTCAATGCGCAGGTTGAGCAGTTGAAAACCGTTCAGCACTCCGCCGGCGGGCGCATCCGCTTCCAGCTCCGCTGACTCCCCGTTCAGAATCGCATCCTGAGAGGCGCGCATCGGCTCTAGCGTGTTAGCCACTGAAAGCGGAAGACTTGCGAGGGTTTGGCCCTCCATGCCTGCCTGTGTTTCCGGCGTCAGAAGGCTCACGTAGATGCGGTCTGCCGGGTGTTGGCGACGGGCTTGCGCCAGCGCCCCGTCCATATCCGGGACGTGACTTGGCTGACGCGGCTGGTCCAGAACTCGGTCCAGCGTCCCGGCATCCGAGACCAACAGCCGAAGGTTGCCCGCGCCCAATCGGGCCGGCAGCTTTACCTCAATCCGCACGTTGCGCGCCGCCTGCCGCCAGGGCCTTAAAGTCGCTTCCACCACCACCGTGTCGCCGGCATGAACCAGGTTGCCGGAAACCAGCCGCGCCGCCTCCAGCTCCACGCCCACGCGCTGCGGAATGGCCTCCACGTCCAGATTGACCGAGCGGACAGCGCCTTGCCGGGTTCGGTTCGAGTAGAGCCGCGCAAACTGCCCCGCAATCCCGATCGCCGCCCGCATAGGCGCCGGCATTAACTCCCCGGCCGGGGCCCACAAGTCCAGCGGCGACGGCGGGTAGCCGTCCAGATCGATGTTGCCGGTCAGATGGTAGCTGGTCTCCGACGTGCTGCCGTTGGTCTCCAGCAGCGATTCAAACAAGACCACCATCACCGCCTGCGGAGTGAGCGACGGCAAGTCCAAAACTTCAACGTTCAGCTTGTGTTCTTCATTCCGCGAACCGGCTTCGATTCCTTGCCCGTGGACCCGGATATGCACCGGGATCATCCGCGCTTGCGCCCCAAAGACGCCGCGAATCGCCGCGTCGCGATCCTCGCTGAAGGCGCCGATGGTCGCGCCGGTATTCACAATCTTGAAGGCGTACAAGGGCGAGGCCAGCGTAGCCACCACCTCGGTTGCAGTCATGGGCAGAGAAACCGGCCCAGCCTGCAGGAGTGGGTGTCCGCAAGCCAGCAACTGCCTGGCGTCCATGTAGGTCACCGTGCAGGTGGCCGCAATTTCCAGGTCGCCGCGCACTAGTTGCGCGCTCACCGCCGATCCCGGCTCGACTCCGGAAATCGCCTTGGCTGAAGCTGCCGCGTCCATTTCCCCGGTCGTATCAGAGGAGCTGCCCATTCCCCCGGCCGTCACCGTCTCCAGGCCCGTTCCGGCCATCTTCTGCTGCCATAGCTGGATCGCCTCGGGAGAGAATCCACCCATCACCAGTGGCGTCTCCATCGCCTGCATATTTTCAACCACCGCCGCTTGCGGAACCTGTTCCTCAGTCCCTGGTCCCTTAGTCCCTAGTCCCTTAGTCCCTAGTCCCTTTGTCCCTAGTCCCTTAGTCCCTGGTTTCTCGTTCATCGGCAGATCCCGTACTTCCAGCATCTGCTCAATGGGCGTGATGCCGGCGATGGGATCTTTACTGAACATCCCGATGCGGTAGGCAAGCGCGCCCAGCAGCCGGTTGCCGATGTACACCGGGCTGCCGCTCATGCCCGCCACCACGCCGGTATATTCGGGCTTTGTGCCATGCAATTGCGCCAGGATCATGTCGTGGCCGGGGCCGCGCGCCCCTCTCAGCACGCCCAGAATCTCCACCTCCATCGCCTCCGGCTTATCGCCGGTGAAGACTGTCCATGCGGTGCCCTTCAGCCCGCGATGCACCTCGCTCAACGGGAAGAATCCGCCGCCTGTGGGCGGCCCGGCGAGCGGAGCGGCCTTATCCGGCACGGTTTGCGCTGAGACGAAGATGGGAAAGAAAAAGACGGCGAGGGCCGCGTACAACGTAATCGCAGCCAACTGAAACAAGGTTTTCTTCAGAGGGGTTCTCACATCTACAAGAGTAAACCGGGTGGCTGTCCATCGCCGCCCGCCGCCGCCAGAGGAGATTACCGGCGTTTGCGAGGTGGCCTCATGCGCGGGATTGACGAGAAGTCCACTCCAGCGCCCAGCGGCATCGTCGCCAGAGTTTCCCTGGGGTAGAGAACGGTGACGCCCGGATTGCGCAGGCTCTCTCCGGCAAGAAACTCTCCGAAGGTTCCCGAATGGGCCTTCAGATATTTGCGCAGTTCCTCCCGAATCACCCCGCCGCCCCCCGTCGATCCGTACCCATGAATCACCTCCAGGCGTCCGCGGAAGCCGTTGCGCACGCAGTGGTTGTAGAAGCGCACAAACTCCCGCAGCGCTTCCGCCACCGTGAAGTTGTGAAGATCGATGGATCGAGTCTCGCTCATCGCGTTGACTTCACTTTAACGGATCACTCTCAGCCTTCGCCTAGCTGGCAGCGGCGGCGACAGGCCTAGTCCCTAGTCCCTTAGTCCCTAGTCCCTGTTCCTATCACCGCCCGCAGTATCGCTTCCAGGCCTGCTCGACGTAGCTGTCGGTCATCCCGGCAATGTAATCGGCGACGGTGCGGGCCAACCCCTCGGCGGGAATCTGCGCTTGGTGGTCGGCGGGCAGCAGGCCGGTGTCGGCGATAATCACCGAAAACAATTCCCTGATAATCTCGGCGGCAGTTGCGTGCTCCTCCTCCATGACGGAAGATTCGTACAGGTTGGCATAGAGGAACTTCTTGGCAGCCATGCGGTCGGCCTCCATCCCGGGGCTCAGAGCCGCCAGCCGCCGGGGCGCGCGGCGAATCTCGTCCAGTGTTGTCGCGCCCTGCGCGTAAACCTGCCTGCGCGTCTCTGTCATCAAATCTGTGACCAGAGCGTCGAGAACGCGCTTCAAAGTTTCATAAACCGCCAGCTTCGGCGGAGCGGAGTGATAATCGCGCAGCACGGCATCGTGGAAAACGCAAAAGAGCGTCACTTCCTCGCGCACCTGCCCCAGCGCGAGAATGCCCGAGTCCAGTCCGTCGTCTAGGTCGGCGGTCAGGTAGGCGATCTCGTCGGCCAGATCGATGAGTTGAGCTTCGAGGGGAGGGAACTGGTCGAGGAAGTACTCGGCCAACTCCGGGTGCTCGGCGGCGGAGTAGTCGTGGGAGTGCTTGACGATGCCCTCGCGCATCCCCAGGGTCAAATTCAGCCCGCGAAAGCCGGCATAACGCTCCTCGAACCAGGTGACGATGCGCAGGGCGTGCAGATTGTGGTCGAAGCCCAGGCCAAATCCGCGCAGGCACTCGTCGAGAGCCTTTTCGCCGGCGTGGCCGAAGGGGGGATGTCCGATGTCGTGCGACAGCGCCAGCGCCTCAACCAGCTCCTCATTCAACTCCATCGCGCGGGCCACGGTACGGGCAATCTGGGTGACTTCTAAAGTGTGTGTGAGGCGGCTGCGAAAGTGGTCCGAAGGGGAATCGACGGCCAGGCGCCGGAAGACCTGTGTCTTGCCGGCCAGGCGGCGAAAAGCGCGCGCGTTCAGGATGCGAGCGCCATCGCGGGCAAAGGGCGTGCGGTAGGGGTGCAACGGCTCCGGATGCGCGCGCAGGGTCAAGTTGCCGTCCGCGCCCACGGCAATCCCTGCGGGCAAAGCGTAACTCGGCCTGGTTTCAGAAAGTTTCATCGACAAAACTCAAGGCCCACTTCTTTTTATACCGCAGCCGGTTGAAAGTAGTTTTCTAATCCCTACTCCCTAATCCCTGTCTTTCAACACACCAGATTCGCCCGCCTCAACTTCACCCCATCCAGGCGGCCCAGCAGGGTGACGGCGATGCGAGTGGGGTCAAAGAGCCGCTGCGCCATGGCCTGCACCTGGGCCGCTTCCACTGCGTTGATGCGCGCGATAATCTCCTCCGAGGTGATGAACTTGTGGAAGTACATCTCCTGCCGCGCCAGGTTGGCCATGCGCACGTTGGAGCTCTCCAGTCCCAGTAGGATGTTGCCTTTGACCTGGTCTTTGGCGCGGGTCAGCTCTTCCTCGCTCAGCAGTTCCTGCTTCAGCTTGCGAAACTCCTCCAGGATCAACTCCACAACCTCCAGGCCCTTGCCCACAGAGGTGCCGGCAAAGACGCACAGGGTTCCGGTGTCGCGGTAGGGGCTCACGTCGGAGTAGATGGAGTAGGCCATGCCTCGCTCCTCGCGGATGGTCTGGAAGAGACGCGAGCTCATGCTGCCTCCCAAAACCGTATTCAAAATCAGCGTGGCGTAGCGGTTTTCGTCGGTGATGGGCGGGGCCGGCACGCCCAGGCAGATCTGCACCTGCTCCAGTGATTTTTTGTGGCGCAGCACAATGCGCGCGCTGGCCTCGGGCGCGGGCAACTCGTGGAGCGTTTCGCCGCCCGCCAGCGAGGAGAAGTTGCGCGCCACGGTCTCGGCAAACTCCTCATGTTCCAGGTTGCCGGCCGCTGAAAAGATCATGTTGCCGCCGTGAAAACGGTCGCCGTGATAGGCGAGAAGGCTCTCCCGATTCAGCCGGGCAACCGTCTTCGAAGTGCCCAGAATCGGCCAGCCCAGCGGATGATCCTTCCACAATGCCTGTGTGAACAACTCATGAACCAGCACCTCCGGGTTGTCTGCGTCGAGCTTGATCTCTTCCAGAATCACGCCGCGCTCGCGCGCAATCTCGGGCGCGTCGAAGACCGGGTTAAGCACCAGGTCGGTCAGCACATCCAGGGCTATGGGGACGTGCTCGGCCAGCGATTTGACGTTGAAGCAGATGGTTTCCTTGCCGGTAAAGGCGTCCAGGTTGCCGCCGATGGAGTCCATCTCCCGGGCAATCTGTTGCGCGCTGCGGGAACGCGTGCCCTTGAAGAGCATGTGCTCCACGAAATGAGAGATGCCGTTCATCTCCGCCGGCTCGCAGCGGGAGCCGGATTTAATCCACACCCCCATGGCCACCGAGCTCAGATATTCCATCCGCTCAGTCAGCACAATCAGGCCGTTCGGCAGCACGGTGCGGCGAAGATTTCGCTCGGTGGGCATGGTTCTCCAGTCCTTCGATTGTAGGCCAAGGCGGGCAGGAGCGGCATGAGGCTGCGCTTCGGATGCGAATGCATCGTGAAGGCTGAATGCTCTATCCTGAGCCAAGCCGTGAGCGAAGATTTGAGCCAACTCGTACGTTTCGAAGCCTCGGGCACGGCCTGCGGAGGCCAAGTCCCGTCGGATGCCCGAGGGCTCTTCGGACTCGACGCCGAAGCACTTGCGGCTCGCATGGTCGCGGCGGGCGAACCGGCCTGGCGCGGCCGCCAATTAGCCGAAGCCCTGTATCGTCAACGGGTTGCGGAACTAAGTGAAATTACCACTCTGCCCAAAGCGCTTCGCCAGCGGCTCGCAGCCGAAGGCTGGCAGGTGGGCCGGCCGCGAATCACCCAGGTCTTCCAATCCGCTGATGGAACGGAACGCTACCTGGTCGAGTGCTCGGGGCAGTCTGGGGTGGAGACCGTGGAAACCGTCTGGATGCCGGAGGGCGACAACGGCGAATCCGGCGACGAAAGCGCCGCGGACAGTCCAGTAGCGCTCCGTGCCCGTCATCCTGAGCAAGCGCAGCGAGTCGAAGGACCTGCATTTCGCGCCACCCTTTGCATCTCCAGTCAGGTGGGCTGCGCAGTCAACTGCCAATTTTGCCTGACAGCCAAACTCGGCTTGCAGCGCAACCTGAGCGCGGGCGAGATAGCCGGCCAGGTTGTCTCTGTTTTCAAGCGTCATGCCGTCGAGGTGGGCCGCGACCGCGTGAACCTGGTCTTCATGGGCATGGGCGAGCCGTTTCTGAATTACGACAACTTCATGGGAGCGGTGCGCCTGTTGGTGCGCGAGGTCGGCCTGAGCCCGCAGCGCATGACGGTGTCGACATCAGGAATTGTCCCCGGCATCGAGCGCTTTGCCGCCGAGCCGCCGGAGCTGCGTCCCAAGCTGGCCATCAGCCTGAACGCGCCCAATGACCAAATCCGCAGTGAGATCATGCCCATCAACCGCAAGTGGCCGATTCAATCCGTGATGGACGCGGTGCGCCGGGTCCAACTCCGTCCCCGCGAGCGGATGACCTTTGAATATGTGCTGCTGGGCGGCGTCACCGACCGGCCAGAGCACGCTGCCGAAGCCGCCTGCCTCATCCGCCGCACCGGCCTCGCCGCCAAGGTCAACCTGATCGCCTGGAATCCCGGCCCTGATTTCCACTACACAACTCCAAAACCTGAAGCCGCGGAGCGGTTCCGGCGAACGCTGATCGACGCGGGCATTCCGGCTTACGTGCGCAAGCCGCGCGGCCGCGACATCTACGCCGCCTGCGGACAGTTGAAGCGGACGGTGGAGCGGTGAAGAGCGCTGTCTATCGTGAATTAAGCGGAAAGCAGGTTAGTCATCTTTCCGGCTTAGTAACCGATATTCGACGGACTATTTTCCTCTTGCGAGTTCGCTCAGCGCGCCGTACTATGCGTCGCGGTCAACGTAGCCAGTTTAGTTTTCGCCAACCTGGCCTCGTTGGATATCGGATATCGCTTGATGAGTGAGCGCAGCTCGGTGATGGCCTCAGTCTTCCTGTTCATCTGCAGCAGCACCAGCGCTTTGTGCAGTTGCGCGGCTGGAGCCTTCGTGCTGCCGGGGAAGCCTTCCACCACGGCGTTGTAATCCTTCACCGCTTCGGAGAGCTTATTGTGCTTGGAAGCGATCTCGCCCAGGTAAAATTGCGCATCCCCGGCCAGATCGTCCTTCGGATAGTAGTGAATCACGTCCTGGAACTCGTCGCTGGCCACATCGTACTTGGCGGAATTGAAGTCCCGCACGCCGGCCTGAAAAGTCTCCTTGAGCGGTGGTGACTGAGGGACGGGCGGAGCGCCCGGACCACCAGGTCCGGCCACCGCAGCCGCGGGCGGATTCTGAATGTTCTGCAACTGCGCTTGCAGATCCTGAATCGATTTATCCAGCTTGGCGATGCGTGACTTCAATTCGTCCACCGAGTCGTTGAGCGCCTGCACCTGGCCGGAGACGGTGTCCAGCTTGCCGCTGGTCGCGTCGCTCTGCGCGGCGATCTTCTGCTGCAGCGCGGTCACGGTCGCGGACATCTGGTTGGCGCTGTCCGCGGTCTGCTCTGACAGGTGCTGCAAGACGGCGAAGCGCGAGTCCATGGTGGACTGGAGCCGCTGCACCATGTCCATCAATTGCTGCACATGATCCTGCAGCTCGGTGATCTCCTTCGATGCGGCGCGCGCCGGCGCTGGCAGGGAGACGAGCACTATGGCGGTTAATGCCGCCGCTAGAAAACGATTGCGAAGTGTTCTTGTATCCATGATTCTCCCCAAAGAAAGCTGACAGCTATCAGCTTACAGTTGACGTTGACTGCATACCGGCGACGGTTAGCTGTAAGCGGCCCACCGAGTTACTGTGCCGGCTTGATAAAGTACCCCGACACACGCCACTTCCCATCCTTGTCGAGCATTGGAGTAATCGTCTCAATGAACGGCCCGCCGCTCGCAAACTCAGCTTTGTATTGGATGATGACGTATTCTCCCTTCGGAGCACCGGGAAGATCGGTTTGATACAGCGCCCCCATCAGTGTTCGGCTGCCGGCGGCTCCAAGCGGCGTGCGGACTTGCTGAATCGCCTGTTCCCAATCTGCCTTCGACACCTTCGATTGGAAGAAAGACGAAGCCTCCTGCCAACTTGTTCCATAGTCTCCGCGATCCACCAACGCCAACCAGGATCGAGCACTCTGCTGCGCGGCTTCTCGTTTTGCCGCCTCGTCCTGCGCAAACGCAACGGAGCACAGCAGCAGCGCTAACATTGCAATGGATAACATCCGTTTCATGATTTCTTCCTTTTCATGAAGACATAGCTCCAAATCTGTTAAGCCGGGGTGCTCCGAGTCTCGCTTTTGAGACCTAGGATACAACCGGACTCGTTCTGCACATAAAGCCTCAATCACTCAACTTCAAAGTTGAAGGCTGATAGCTGATAGTTAATAGCTCAATTTTACCTTTCCGGCGTGAATCCGCCGCGGCGATTCTGTTGCCAGCACTCCTCGGTGGATTCGGAGCAGAAGGGCTTCTCCTTGCCATAGCTGAGCACGCGGATGCGGTTGGCCGCCACGCCTGCGGTCACCAGGGCTTTTTTTGCCGCATCGGCCCGGTTCTGTCCCAGCGCCAGGTTGTATTCGTTGGAACCACGCTCATCGCAGTAGCCGCCGATGACAACCTTTACTTCTGGATGACTCACCAGGTAGGATGCGTCGCGTGAGAGCGTGGCCTGCGCGTCGCCACGGATATCGTACGTATCGTAGTCGAAGAAGATGTCCTGAACATTGGCCTTGAACTCCTCATCCGCGCTCATGGTGCTGTTGGGCACCATGACTGCGGGAGGCCCATTCACGGTTACCCGCGCCGTGGCTTCGGCTGTGCCGCCGTCGCCCTTCGCCATCAGGTGGTAGGTGATCGATTCCGCTGGAGTCACGGTCTTCACGCCCGAAGTGGGCACGTCGCCTATGCCATCAATAGAGACTGTGGTGGCATTCGACGTGCGCCAGCTCAGCTGTACCTGATCGTTGGCCGAGACCAGCGCCGGAGTTGCGGTAAGCTGCGCGGTGGGCGCGGGCATATTTGACGGTGCCATCTCCTCGCGGGAAATCGGTTTTTTCTTGGGGCCGCAGCCGGCGACAGCAAACAGGCCGGCAAGCAGAATTACAGATACCACAATGCGATTGAATTGGTTCAATGGATTACTCCTTCCAAAATTCATGGGCCACGGACTCATTGGCCACAAATTCATTGGCATCATACTCATGATAGTGCAGTAAACCTGATTGTTCCATACAGCAGTCTCGCTGGCTGGTCAACTCGACTCAAGGCAACTCATTTCCAGCTCCAGTTAGGCATGTAGTTGTTGCCCGTTTGAGTCAGTTGATGCTGTTCGGTTCCGTCGGCCAGCATAGTCCAGATCTGGCTGCGCCCGTTGATTGCCCGCTCAAAGACGATGTGCCTGCCGTCGGGCGCCCAGGATGGGAAGTCGTTGCTGCCCGCATCGTGGGTCAGTTGCAGCCATTGCTTGCTGACAATGTCCATGACGTAGATGTCCTGCCCGCCGGGCGCGCCCGGGCCGTACTTGCGGTTCCAACTGAAGGTCAGAAACTGTCCGTTGGAGGCCCACGAGGGCGAGATGGCATAGCCTCCGTCGGTCAACCGCTGCACGTTGGCGCCGTCCTGGTCCATGGTGTAGATCTGCGGCAACCCGGTGCCATGCGCGCTGACCCAGGCCAGTTGTGCGTTGGTCCGTGGATTCCAGGTGGGGGCTACGTCGGGTCCGGGGTAGTTGGTCAGCTTGTGCAGATTGCCGCCATTGGCATCCGCCACCCAAATCTCGGAATCGCCGGAGCGCGACGAGGAGAAAGCAATCTTCGTTCCGTCGCCCGACCAGGCTGGAGACTGGTTGCTGCCCCCGGCTGTGCCCGCCGGAAAGTTCACCAACCGGTTTAATTCCAGCGAGTACATCCGGATGGACCATCCCTCGCGGCCCAGGGATGCGAAGGCGATGCGCGTATTGTCCGGCGAGATGCGCGGCGAGAGCGAAATCGTGCCCAGGCGCGTGACCTGATGCTGGTTCTGCCCGTCGTAATCCATCGCCCAAATCTCTTTGGTCCCACTGCGCGAGCTGACGAAGTAGATTGTAGTTTCAGCGATGCCGTTGATGCCGCCGCCCAGGCGCAGGATGATCTCATCGGCAAACCGGTGAGCGATGGTCCGCGCCATATCCAGGCTGGCCGCTTCGTTGTACTGCTTGCCCAGCACCTGGGGATTGACGGTATTACGGGTGTCGAAGAGCCAGCCGTAGACTGCCAGCCGTCCGTTGGTGGCCGAGAGCGCGCCAAAGGCCACCATGGCCGCATTCGCCGGCGCAGCGGACCACTGCGCCAGGTTGATCTCCTGCGGCGACCCCGGCGTGGCCTGCGGTGACAAGCTCTTGGACACGATGTCGAAGATGCCGGCGTTGGCCAGGTCGCTATAGAGCGTGAAGTCAAAAGCTGTCTTCAATGCCGGCAACTGCGGGTCGCTGCTCGCCGGCTTAAAATCCGCCGCGGCCAGGCGGATACGCTCGTTGCCCAGGTTGGAACCCGTGCGAATCCAGTCTTGCGCCGCCATGGGAATAGCTGCCAATGCTACCAGAACAATCAGCAAACTGGAGAAAATCCGGGAATGTGCCTTCATCGGACGTGCAATCCTTCCTCGGTAAAAGTGTGGATCGACTTTCAGGCTCGGGATGCGGTCAGCCTTGTTGGCCCGCATCCTTGCTCCGCATGCAGGAGAGCCGCTCCGTCACTACTCCATTTTACGTCCGTGCCGCGACCTGCTCGTCACGATCTAGTACTCACAATAGAAAGACGTCATCACCGTGCTTTTGTTATATTGCGGGGGTAACGAGCCAAATGTGTCCACGCGCTTGGCGGCCCGAAGGCAGGAGCGATCCAGAGTCTGGCTGCCGCTGTTCTGGCTCATCTCCACGTTGCTCACGCTGCCGTCGCGGTGAATGGCGAACTGGATATACGCTCTGGATCCCTTCGGCGTTTGCGGGTCAACCTCCTGCTTGTACCAATTGGAGGACATCTTGGTGTTGACGGCGCGCACGTAGTAGCTGAACAGAGAGCCGAAGTCGCTGTCGCTCACCGTCGTCTGTCCGCTGGTAAAGCCCTCCGGCTGGATCGACCGCGCCATGGAAGATCCCGACTGCTCGCCGTACCGCGCCAGATTATCTTCCTCCGGTTCAGGCTGCTTTGCCTTGCGCGTGTTCTTCTTGGGTTTGTTCTTGCCAGAAATAGCCAGCGTGCTGTCGTCTACCGCATGTCTCGACTTGGCGGCAGGCTCCGCCGCGGCTTGGCTGGGCGTGTCGGTGGCCAGCACATTCTCATTGGGAGGCTGATCGGAAGGCAAGGGAAGGGCGCTGGTCAGGCTCACCTGGATCGCCCCGCTTCCCGCGCCGCCCCACACATTGTGATGAAGCAGGCCAGCAAAAAGCCCATAGGTCAGCAGGAGCGCGGCCAGGGTGGCGTGCAGCAACAGCGATCCCGCCGCCGGGGCCATCGTCGGCTCCGGCGTGGAGGCTATTTCCTGCTCCAGTTGCTCACTGCCATCCAGTAGGCTGTCCATGTGCTATTCCAAAAAACTCCGGGTGCCCCACCCTCGCCGCGTCTTTGTTTTTGCGGTTAGGGTGGGAGACCGTTCCCTAGTTCCCACTCGCCGCCTTGGTGTCCAGCGGCTGCGTCACAATCGAAATGTTGGTGATTCCCGCCTGCTTCACCGCGTCCATCACCGTGGCAAACGCGCCAAACGGAACCCGCTCATCGGCCCGGAGATAAATCACCTGATGGGCCGGGTCGCTCCCCGGCTGGTGCAGCCTCCCCGGCAGTTCATGAATGTTGATTGGCTGATCGCCTAAAAACACCTGTTGGTCATGGTTGATGGTCACCACCAGCCGCTGCTCGGTAATTTCCCGCACCGTCCGCGTCTTGGGCACGGCCACTTCAATGCCCGACTGCAAGACCGGCGCGGTAATCATGAAGATGATCAGCAACACCAGCACCACGTCCACCAGCGGCGTAATGTTGATCTCCGCCAGCGAGCTCTGCGTCTGGCCCTTGGTATTAGTAAAGGCCACGGTCTACCTCCCGGCCCGCATCCCTGGCCGGCCCTTCAATGTTCGCCGCCCGCGCGGCGCCCGTGCGCACCGGAATCTCTTCCAGCGAGTTCAGCAGCTCGCGGCAAAAGTCGTCGATGGTGGCGGCAAAGACCCTGATCCGCGACGTGAACTGGTTGTAGGCCACCAGCGCTGGAATGGCCACAAACAGCCCCGCCGCCGTGGTAATCAGCGCCTCGCTAATGCCCGGCGCCACCGCCCGCAGCGTGGCCGCGCCAGCCGTGCCCAGCCCGTGAAAGGCGTCCACAATCCCCATCACCGTGCCGAAGAGCCCCACGTACACGCTGATCGAAGCAATCGTTCCCAGCCAGGTCAGCCGCCGCTCCAGGCTGGTAACCGCCTCACTGGCTGCTGTCTGCGCCGAGCGCTCCAGAGACGCCAGGTTGCGCGGTGGCCCTCCCAGGCCGCCCGTCTGCCGCCTGTAGGTCTCGTACACCTCGTCGAAGACCTGCGCCAGCGGGCTCGCCTTGCATTGCACTGACACCACGGCCATCTCCTGCAACCGGCTGGCGGTGCGGAAGGCGCGCACAAATCGCTGGCTCTCACGCTTTGCCTTGCGGAAGGTGGATATCTTGCCCAGAATCACGGTCCACGAGTAAATGCTGGCAACCAGCAGCAGCGCCAGCACAAACATGGCCACCGGGCCGCTGTTCTGGATCATCTCCACCAGCGCGCTGGAGCCCAGCCCCAGCGGCGTTCCCTGGACAGCGCCGCTCTCAGGCGGCAGTTGAAAGACAAAAGCAGCTATTAAAATCGGCGTTCACCTCACTATTAACGGTAGCAGACCCCGTGCCCCGCTCCAAGTTATCGATAAGGTGCTCTGACGCGCTTTTCCCTTTCATCCCCATGCCAGAACTCCGGTCCAACCTGCTATGCTGCGCTCGGATTCCCCTTGCGGCTTTTTGTTCCCCTGAGGAGCCAATAACCGCGATTTGGGTGCCCCACCCTGCATTGGGTGCCCCACCCTCGCCGCGTTCTTGTTTTTGCGGCTTCGGGGTCCCCATCGACAGGTCTTCGTCGATGGGGTGATCGAGGGTGGGAAGTGGGAAATTAAAACCACGTACCGTCTTTTTCAGGAGGTTTTTTCTCCATGCTCGTCGAACTGCGCGCTGAAAACTACGCCGTCATTGATCACGCCATCGCCAACTTCGGCCCCGGCCTCAACCTGCTCACCGGCGAAACCGGCGCGGGCAAATCCATCCTGGTCGACGCGCTGGCCCTCCTGATGGGCGGCAAATCCTCCGCCGAGCTCGTCCGCCACGGCGCAGACAAGGCCATCCTGGCCTGCGTATTCGAGTCCACGCCCAACGCCGAGACCATCCTCGAAGAAAACGGAATCGACTCCGCCGGCTCCGACGTCATCCTCCGCCGCGAAATTTCGGCCGCCGGCAAGGGCCGCGTCTTCGTCAACAACCAGCCGGCCACCGTCGCCGTCCTCCGCCAGCTTGCCCCCGAACTGGCCCTGGTTCACGCCCAGAGCGAGAGCCTCAGCAGCTTCGACCAGGCCCAGCAGCGCATTCTCCTTGACCGCTTCGGCGGCATTTCCACCGATGCCGTCGCCGAGGCCTACGCCCGCTGGCACGCCGCTCAAACCCGTCTCAACGACCTCCTCCTCGGCGAGCAGGACCGCCTGCGCATGGTCGATCTGTGGAGCTATCAGAGCAAGGAAATCAAAGACGCCCATCTCCAGCCCGGCGAGGACGAGGCCTTGGAAACCGAAAAGCGCGTCTTGGCCAACGCCGAAAAGCTCTACGCCGCCGCCATGGGAGCATTCGACGAGCTTTACGAGGGCGGAGCATCCGCCGAGGTCGCCCTGCGAGCAGCCCTGCGCAACGTCGAGGAGCTGGCCCGCTACGACGCCCGCTTCACCGACTCTGCCCAGCAGTTGGCCGCCGCCCGCGCCACCATCGGCGACGTGGCCGCCAGCCTGCGCGACTACGCCGAGGCCATCAACGCCTCGCCCGAGCGCCTGGCCGCTATCGAAGACCGTCTGGCCCTCATTGACCGCCTCAAGCGCAAATACGGCAAGACCATCGCCGAGGTCATCGTGTTTGGCGAAGAGGTCAGCCGCAAGCTGGCCGAGGTCGAAGACCGCGACGAAATCCTCAAAACTCTGCGCTCCGATCTCGCCGCTGCCGCCTCCGCCTATCGCGCCGCCGCCCAGGCAATCACTGCCGAGCGCAAAGCCGCCGCCGCCAAACTCGCCAAGCTGGCCGAAGCCCAGATCAACTCCCTGGCCATGAAAACCCGCTTCGAGGTCGCCGTCCATTCCGCCGAAAATATTCAGCCGGGGAAGAGCAGGGAAATGAAGGGTACGGGCTTCAGCCCGTACATTAGCTCAGATAAAACGGATGGGGCTTTAGCCCCGGAAGACGCTGCCGAACCCGCTGCTGGCAAAAAGAGCTTTGTGTCAGGGCGCGGCTTCAGCCGTGCCGAGAATGACGCAAAAACAGAAGGGGCTTTAGCCCCTGAGGGAAACACCGTCCACTGGACCTCCTCAGGCTGGGACGTCGTCGAATACCGCATCGCCACCAACCCCGGCGAGCCGCTCAAACCGCTCGATGAGATCGCCTCCGGCGGCGAGATGTCCCGCGTCATGCTGGCCCTCAAAGTCAGCGTCGAAGAGGGCCAGACGAAACCAAATGCGGCCAAGCCCAAACAGAAAACCCCCACCCCCCGCACTCTGGTCTTCGATGAAATCGACATCGGCATCGGAGGCCGCGCTGCCGAAGCCGTCGGCCAGAAGCTCAAGGCCCTTGGCAAGGGCCAGCAGGTCCTCTGCGTGACCCACCTGCCGCAGATCGCCGCCTTCGCCGACCAGCACTTCGTCGTTGAAAAACACGAGTCCGCCGGCCGCACCAAAATGCAAATCCGCCTCCTCGACGACCCCGCCCGCACTCACGAAATCGCTCGCATGGTCTCCGGCGCAAAGGTCACCGAAACCAGCCTGCAGCACGCCGCCCAGATGATCGCCGCGAGCCGGTAGGGGCAGGCCAATATAACCATGTGATGAATTTCTGCCATCACTGCCCAATGTGAGGCCCAACGCAATGAAAGATCTGCTTTTATCGAAGGTCTACCAGTTGCTCGAACCGGGTCCTGTGGTCCTGCTGACCACGGCGCGCAAAGGCCGCGCCAACGTGATGGTGCTCTCCTGGCACATGATGGTCGAGTTTGAGCCGCCGCTGATTGCTTGTGTCGTCAGCAATGCCAATTTCAGCCATGCCGCGTTGCGGGCGACGAAAGAGTGCGTGATCGCGATCCCGGCGCTGGAGTTGGCGCGCAAAGTTGTGGCCATCGGCAACTGTTCGGGACGGAATGTAGACAAATTCAAGCGATTCGGCCTGACGCCGATGCCGGCCAAACGCGTAGCGCCGCCACTGGTCGCCGAGTGCTTCGCCAATCTCGAATGCCGGGTGGTCGATACGCATCTGGTGAGCAAGTTCAATCTCTTCATCCTGGAGGTCCTCAAGGCCTGGCACGATCCGGCGCAGAAGAATCCCAGAACCATCCACCATCACGGATACGGCAGCTTCGTTGTAGATGGGGAACGAATCAGGCTGAAGTCAAGAAAGCCGTAGAGGTTGGGCGCTGTTTCACCCTATAATCCATCCAAAGGGGAGGTCATTTTGAAAACGATTCGATACAACACCCTCTGCGTTATAGCTATGGCTTTCATCGCGCTGGTATCGGTTGCCGGAGCCGGCGCACAGCAACTCACGCCGAAACTTCAGAGCGCCATCGGGCATTGGCAGATTGTTGACAGCGACGGCACACCCGGCGGCCAGGCGGAAATCTACGTGGAGAACGGCAAACTCTTTGGCCGTGTGACGCAGGTGCGTCCTGGCCGCACTCCGCAGGATCTGTGCGACAAGTGTTCCGGCGAGTACAAAAACCAGCTCATCCTGGGCATGGTGATCATGCGCAACTTCCATCCCGACGGAGAAGACTGGGTGGGCGGAACCGTGGTGGACCCGGAGAATGGCTGGGTATACAAAGGCAAGATCTGGTCTGAGGGAAACGACAAAGTCCACCTGCGCGGCTACATCGGCATCTCCCTGCTGGGACGGACCGAGGTGTGGACCAGGATTCCCTGAGCAGGCAGCTCTGACTCTGGAACTGGTGCGGGAACGGTGGCTAGCAACCACCGTTTATCAATGCTCCACCCTCAACATACGCATTGGTATACTGACAGAGTGACCACAACTGTGCCTCATTCCATCTCGAAGGGTAACCGCTCCGAGACTTCCCCCAGCACAAAGAGGGTGTTGTTGCTCAAGCCGAGGGGCTTCTGCGCCGGTGTCGTGCGCGCCATCGACGTTGTCAAAATCGCGCTGGAAACCTTTGGCGCGCCCATCTACGTTCGCCGCGAAATTGTGCATAACCGATATGTTGTCAATGAGTTAGCCGAAAAAGGCGCAATTTTTGTTCATGAAATCGACGATGTGCCCGACGGGCAGCGCGTGATCTACTCGGCTCACGGAGTCTCTCCGGCGGTGCGGGATATCAGCAAGCGCCGCCACCTCAGGGTCATTGACGCCACCTGCCCGCTGGTCACCAAGGTCCACATCGAGGCGGTCAAGTTTGCCAAGCAGGGCTACTCGCTGGTGCTGATCGGCCACCGCGACCACGATGAGATCGAAGGCACGCTGGGCGAGGCGCCGGAGGCGACCCAGGTGGTCTCCAACGTGGCTGAGGTCGCGGCGCTAAAGGTGCCCGATCCCAATCGCGTGGCCTACCTGACTCAGACCACGCTCTCGCTGGACGAAGCGCGGGACATCATCCACGCCCTCAAGGAAAAGTATCCCAATATCGTCGGCCCACACTCGCAGGACATTTGTTATGCCACTGAAAACAGGCAGGTTGCGGTCCGCAACGTGGCGCATAATGCAGACCTGGTACTGGTGGTAGGTTCAACCAACAGCTCCAACTCCAACCGCCTGGTTGAGGTTTCGCGCAACCTGGGGACCATCGGCTACCTGATCGACAACTCTCAGGCCATTAACCCGGCTTGGCTCGAGGGCGTTAGCACGGTTGCGGTAACAGCCGGCGCCTCAGCTCCAGAGATTCTGGTCGAAGATGTAGTCAACTACCTGCGACTCAACGGCTTTAACAACGTCGAAGAAGTTGAGGTCATGCCAGAGAACGTGCGCTTCGGCCTGCCGCCGGAGATTGTACAGGCCATCGGCAGCGCCGGCGGGGCAGCGGCAGTGCCGGTGAGATAGCTTTTAGCTTGATATTCGTTGAAATCAGTTTTCCGGCGCAACGATCATTTGCATACGAGGTAAGCAGCCAAGAGCTTATAGTTAACGGCTAAAAGCTCATTTGCAAGGATTGAGGCATTGCAAATCGCATGAGCATTCAACAAAGCAAGACGCAATTCGCTGCGCCCCGGTTTGGGCGGCTGGACGCGGACCTGGCAGATGTCCAGTCGGCCATTGCCCACGCCCGCGACTACCTGTTTTCCCGCCAGCATCCCGACGGATATTGGAATGGGGAGCTGGAAGCCGATGCGATGCTCGAGGCCGACTATATATTTCTGCACATCCTGCTGGAGAGCGGCGATCCGGGCCGTCTCCAGCGGGCTCTCACGGAGATGATGCGCTACCAGAACGAGGACGGCAGTTGGAGCATCTATCCCGGCGGTCCGGGCAACATCTCGCTCTCCGTCAAGTGCTACTCCTCAGCCAAGCTGATGGGCATCGGCTCTCAAGACCCGCGGCTGGCCAAATGCCGCGCCTGGGTTCTGGCGCACGGCGGCGTGGTTGCGTGCAACACCTTCACCAAGATGTATCTCTGCGCGCTGGGCGAGTATGACTACGACGCAGTGCCCGCTATTCCGCCCGAGATTGTTCTGTTTCCCCGCTGGTTCTACTTCAACATCTACGAGATTTCTTCCTGGTCGCGGGGAATACTTGTTCCGCTGGCCATCATGTACGCCAAAAAGCCGTTCAAGAGAATTCCGTCGGAGCAGGGAATTGACGAGTTATACGTCGGGGGCCGCGCCAACTCGATATTGCGGCTGCGCAGGGACCGCAGCTCCATCCTCTCGTGGCGCAATTTTTTCATCGTTCTGGATCGGATCATGCACTGGGCCGAGGCAGTGCATCTTCGTCCCGTGCGCAAGCTGGCCCTGCATGAGGCGGAGAAATGGCTGCTGGAGCGGCTGGAGATGAGCGACGGACTGGGTGCCATCTATCCGGCTATGCTGAACGCCATCATCGCCCTGCGCTGCCTGGGCTACTCCGAGGACGACCCGCAGGTGATTCGTGCGCGTGATGAATTTGAAAAACTGGGCATCGAGGAGCCGGCCAGTGAAGCGATGCCGGAGCCGACCTTCCGCATGACGCCTTGCATGTCGCCGGTGTGGGATACGGCGCAGGCGGTCTTCGCCCTGGGAGAGGCCGGCGCGGCGCGCAACGACCCGCGCATGCTCAAGGCCGTGGACTGGATGCTCTCCAAAGAGGTTCGCCACAAGGGCGACTGGGCCGTGAAGGTGCGCAACACCGAACCCGGCGGTTGGTTTTTCGAGTTCAACAACGAGTTTTATCCCGACACCGACGACACTGCCCAGGTGCTTCTGGCGCTGACCAAGGTGGACAATCCCCGCGAGCGTTACCAGCACCAGGTGGCCGCGCGCGCCATCGGGTGGGAATTTGCCATGCAATGCAAGAACGGCGGCTGGGGCAGCTTTGACAAAGACAACACCAAGATGATCTTCCAGTACATCCCCTTCGCGGATCACAACGCCATGCTCGATCCGCCCACGGTGGACATTACCGGGCGCATGCTGGAGATGCTGGCCAGCTATGGCTACACGCGTAGCGACAAGCGTGTGGAGAAGGCCATCCAATTCATCCTCAACGAGCAGGAGCCGGATGGAAGCTGGTTTGGCCGCTGGGGCGTGAACTACATCTACGGGACGTTTTTGGTGCTGCGCGGACTGGACGCCATCGGCATCGATCATCTGGAGCCGCAGGTGCAGCAGGCCGCCGAGTGGATTCGCATGGTGCAGAATGCCGACGGCGGATGGGGCGAGACCTGCGGCAGCTACGACGATCCGGATACGCGCGGCGTGGGACCGAGCACTCCATCGCAGACGGCATGGGCGCTGTTGGGCCTGCTTGCCGCCGGCGACGACCGCTCCGACTCGCTTGCCAAGGGGGTTCGCTGGCTGCTCGAGCGACAGCAGGCAGACGGCAGTTGGGACGAGTCAATGGGGGAAGGCGCGACCCGGCAAGGCATCATCACGGGAACAGGCTTCCCAAGAGTTTTTTACCTGGCCTATACCCTGTACCGCCAATACTTTCCGCTGATGGCTCTTACCAATTACATCCGAACGATGGAACGCGCAAACAGCTAGCGGCTACAAACAGTACTCATGGAACGCGCCGTTCGACGGCGCTGGAGGTTTATCAAAAGATGTCTATTCCTATCTCCCAGATGGCTACGGTTGCCAGCTATGTGCTGAAGAAGAGGTTCACCGGCGTCAAGCGCTATCCCCTGGTGCTGATGCTGGAGCCGCTCTTTCGTTGCTCGCTGGCCTGCGCCGGATGCGGAAAGGTGCAGTATCCGCCGCATATTCTCAAAAAGCAACTCACGCCCGAGGAGTGTTTTGCCGCGGTGGAGGAGTGCGGCGCGCCCATGGTCTCCATCCCCGGCGGAGAACCGCTGCTGCATCCCCAGATCGTCGAGATCGTCAACGGGCTGATAGCGCGCAAGAAATACATTTACCTCTGCACCAATGCGCTGGAGCTCAAGAAGCGCCTCCCGGAGTTTAGGCCGTCGAAGTACCTCACCTTCTCGGTGCACCTCGACGGCCAGCGCGAGCACCATGATTTTTCCGTTTGCCGCGAGGGTGGCTACGACATTGCCGTCGAAGGCATTCAGGAAGCCGTCCGTCGTGGCTTCCGCGTCACCACCAATGCCACTTTCTTCGATGGCGCTGACCCCGTGAGCGTTCGCGCCTTCTTCGACGAGGTGATGGGCATGGGCGTCGAGGGCGTGGTGCTATCCCCCGGCTACAGCTACGACAAAGCGCCCGACCAGAATCGCTTTATGGGCCGCGCCCGCGTGCGGCGCCTCTTTCGCGCTATTCTCTCCAACCGCAAGCCCGCGTGGAAGTTCAACATGTCGCCGCTGTTTCTTGAATTTCTGATGGGTGACCGCAACTACGAATGCACGCCGTGGGGAATGCCGGCTTACAACATCTTCGGCTGGCAAAAGCCTTGTTATCTTCTCCAGGAAGGCTACGCCGAGAGCTACAGGGAGCTGCTGGAGACCACCAACTGGGAAAACTACGGAGTCGCCAGCGGCAACCCGAAATGCGCCAACTGCATGGTGAGTTGCGGCTATGAAACTACCGCGGTGATCGACGGCTTTGGTTCGCTGAAGGGATTTCTGGCCATGGTGCGCGGCACCTTCAGCAACTATCGCGATGCGCACGCACTGAAGCTGCTGAATGATTTTGCCTCGCAACAGGCTGCGCCGCACATTAACCTGATACAGATCGAGCATCCTGAGCGCGTTCCCGAGGAGATTAACGTATGACCGCTGAAGTGCAGAAGTACACGCTGGAGCAGGTCGAGGCGCTGGAGCTGGCTCCCGGCACGGAGCACGAGAACCTGGAAGGCTGGGTTCCCGCGCTGGCCACGGACGAAGACCTGCGCGACGCTCTCGCAAAGGCGCTCGACTATCGCGGCGACGTGACGCTGACGCTTAAGAGCGGCGAACACATTCAGGCCTTCATTTTCAACTGCCATACCGGTCCCACCCTGGCCGAATCCTGGGTGCAGTACTTCACGCCCTCGGCTCCGGAAAAGCGCAAGGTAGGCTACGCCCAGATCGCCCGCATCGAATTCAGCGGCAAGGACCGCGCTGCCGGAAAGCACTGGGAAGACTGGGTGAAGGCATACAACGAAAAGAAAGCTGCCGGGGAGAAGAATATCGCGCTGGCTCCCGAAGTTCTGGAATAGCCTGGGAAATAGTATATTTGTATCTTTTTGCAGATTATTTCCAGCATTCTGATACTTTGAAGTTGATCGTGTCCGCATACTCGGACTTGGCCGGGACGGGGTCATTAGGTACCCCCCACCCCCCCCCTATTTACTGTGGAACTGTGAAACTGTGATGCGTCGGGCGGCGTTTTGGAGGGAAGTTTCGACCCCCTCCCCCCCGGGGGTCGATTCTCCGTTTATTCGCTTTTCTCGATGACGGTTGAACTGCGAAGGAATTTTCTTAATTGCCTGTCGGACCTTCTGTAACCACGCGTGAAGGCGCGGCTTCAGCGGAACCAGAATAGCTGTACCCAGAAGCAATCCCGCCAAGTGGCTTTTTCCTTAAGAAACAGCCACACCGAAGACTCTCGGCAAGAGCACGTTTATTCTGGTTTCGCTCTAACTTGCTATTCTCGTAGGTATGAAAGTTTTCCTCACCGGCGCAACAGGATTCATAGGCCACCATGTGGCGCGGGCTTTGGCCGCGGATGGAGTGAAGCTGCGCTTGCTGGTTCGCAAAACCAGCAACCTCGGTAACCTCGAAGGGACCACGGGCGAGACGCACGTGGGCGATCTTGCCGATCCGGAGTCGCTCAAGCCCGCTCTCGCTGGCTGCGATGCTGTGGTCCACGTGGCCGCCGATTACAGGCTCTGGATTCCCGACCCTGCGGCCATGTACCGCGTCAACGTGGATGGGACGCGCGAGCTGCTGCGGTTGGCGCGCGAGGCCGGGGTGAAGCGCTTCGTCTACACCTCCAGCGTGGCTACCATGCACTTCCGCCGCGACGGCATGGTCATCAACGAGGACACGCCCGTCTCGCTGGCCGATATGGTCGGCCACTACAAGCGCTCTAAGTTCATGGCCGAGCAGGAGGCCATCAAGGCCGCGCAGGGCGGGCAGAAAGTCATCATCCTCAACCCGACAACGCCGATTGGGCCGAACGACGCCAAGCCCACGCCCACCGGCCGCATTTTTGTCGATTTTTTGAACGGGAAATTCCCCGCTTACGTGGACACCGGGCTGAACCTGGTCGATGTGGCCGAGGTCGCTCGCGCGCACGTCTCCGCGCTCACCAAGGGGCAGTTTGGCCATCGCTACATTCTGGGCGGAGAGAATCTGACGCTCAAGCAGATTCTCGACAAGATGGCTGCAATAACCGGCCTCAAGTCGCCCACGGTGGAGATTCCCTTTGCCGTTGCAGCCACATACGCGTTTTTTGAGGAGTGGATTACCGGCCGCATCCGCGGACGCGAGCCGCGCGCCACGCTGGAAGAGGTGCGCATGGGCCGCAAGAAGATGTATGCCAGTAGCGCCCACGCGCAACAGGAACTGGGCTTCCGCATCCTGCCCGTCAACCCGGCGATGCAGGCGGCGATTGAGTGGTTCCGGGCGAATGGGTATGCGCCCCAGGACCTGAAATGACGCGCATCGGCATCATTGCCGCCCTGCCCGGTGAGCTGAAGCCGCTGGTACGCGGCTGGCAGCACCAGCGCTCGAACGGCGTTGATCTCTGGCGTAGGCACTTCGACGAAGGCGAGTGGATTGCAGCCTGCGCCGGAGCAGGCGTTGCCGCTGCGACTCAAGCCTTTGCCGAGATTGAAAAACTCGGTCCCATCACAACCGTCATCTCCACGGGCTGGGCTGGAGCCTTGCGCGAGGAGCTTGCACCGGGTGAGGCCTACGATGTCTCCACTGTCATCGATGCTCGCACCGGAGAGCGCTTCATCGCCGCCGGTCCATCCAAAGATTGCTGGCTGGTAACCAGCCCTTGTGTCGCTGATTTGCCGGAGAAGAAGCGCCTCGCCTCCACCTATGAAGCCTCGCTGGTTGACATGGAGGCCGCAGTGGTTGCCCGCCTCGCAAAGATGCGCGGCATCCCGTTTTATTGCATCAAGGGAATCAGCGACGGCTATAGCGATCAACTGCCTGATTTCAATAGATTTATCTCACCAGGCGGCCAGTTCAAACTGGCACGGTTCGTGGTTTTTGCCGTTCTCCGTCCCTGGTACTGGCACGCACTCATCCGGATGGGAGAAAATAGCAGAAAGGCTGCCCGCAACATTGCGCAGTCTGTGCTCGATTTTCTGGATGAACCTGGATGAACGAGGGCCCGCAAGCAAGCGCAATGGCAACCCAAACCACCAACGCTGAATTCCGGTTCAAGTCGAGTATCCCCGCTGCCATGCGGGCCGTGGTCTATCGCGGCGTAAACGACCTGCGTCTGGAAACCGTGCCCGTCCCGCAAATCGGTCCCGGCGAGTTGCTGGTTAAAATCGCCACCTGCGGTATCTGCGGCACGGACCTGAAGAAGATTCACACCGGCTCGCACTCCGCGCCGCGCATCTTCGGCCACGAGATGGCCGGAACCATCGTCGCGATGGGTGAAGGCGTGACGAAATTTTCCGTTGGTGAGCGGGTGATGGTTTTTCATCACGTGCCGTGCGGTCAGTGCTACTACTGCAGGAAGCAGACGCCTGCACAGTGCGCGGTGTACAAGAAAGTCGGCGCGACGGCCGGCATGGAGCCCTCCGGCGGCGGCTTTGCCGAGTACATCCGAGTGATGGACTGGATTGTCTCGATGGGCGGCGTGGTGAGCATTCCCGACGGCGTGCCCTTTGAGCAAGCGGCCTTCATCGAGCCGGTCAACACCGTTCTGAAGGCCGTGAAGCTGCTCAATCTGGCAGCCGACGAGACGGTGCTGGTGATCGGTCAGGGCCCCATCGGAATCATGCTGGCTGCTCTTTCTCGCCGCACCGGGGCTCGCGTGCTCACCTCCGATTTGTACCCTGAGCGCCACGCCATCGCCGCGAAGTTTGGGCTGCACGAACCCATTAATGCAGTCAACGTCCTCGAGAGCGTTCATGCTGCAACCGAAGGCCGCGGCGCGGACGCTGTTCTTCTGGCCGTGGGCGGCAAAGCGCTGATCCAGACTGCCATGGATGCGGTGCGCTGTGGCGGCAAGGTGATGCTCTTTGCCCAGACGCAGCACGAAGAAGCCAGCTTCGATCCCGGCGCGGTTTGCATGGACGAGAAGACCCTGCTCGGTTCCTACTCAGCTTCGACGGCGATACAGCCCGAAGTGGAAGAACTGGTTCTGGGTGGCTATCGCAAAAGATTTGATCTAACGCAACTCATCTCGCACCGCTTTCCGCTGGAAGAGGCGGTAGAGGCCATCGAGGTGGCCTCACACCCCAAGGCGGACTCGATGAAGATTATGATTGAACCTGTGCCGGGCGCAGGAGCCAAATAGGAGGAGTCCAGTGGCGAACACAGTAAAGGCCGTGATCCTCCGGGGCCGTAAGACCGTCGAGACTGTTGTCGAAGAAAGCCGCAAGAAGGCCGAGAAAGTCGTCGAGGGAGGCCTCGATACCGTCGAGACGGTGATTGAGGTCGGCCTCAACACAGTTGAGACGGTGGTCGTCAAAGGCCGCAAGAAGGTCGAATCCGCCGTCCACCAAGGCCGCGTGACCGTAGAGAACGTGCTTCTTCACCGCCGCACGACGATGAAGGCTGCGGTCCTCCACGGACGCGAAGATATTCGAATTGAGAATGTGCCGGTTCCCCAGGCGGGGCCCGGAGAGTTGATTGTCCGCGTAGAAGCGGCGCTTACCTGCGGCACCGACCTGAAGGTCTTCCGGCGGGGATATCACGCCCGCATGATCGTGCCTCCGGCCTTGTTTGGCCATGAGCTGGCGGGAACGGTGGTCGAGGCCGGCGAGGGAGTTACGGATTTTGCCTCCAGCGACCGCGTGGTCGCGCTCAATTCCGCCCCTTGCGGCCAATGCTATTTCTGCGCTCGCGGCCAGGAGAACCTCTGCGACGATCTGCTCTTCAACAACGGCGCCTATGCCGAGTTCATTCGCATCCCGGCCCGCATCGTGGCCAAGAATACGCTGCATGTACCGGATCATGTGCCGCTGGAGCACGCCGCGCTGACCGAGCCGCTGGCCTGCGCGGTGCATGGCTTTGAGGACTCGCGCCCTCACCCGGGAGATACGGTGGCCGTGATCGGCGGCGGCCCGCTGGGATTGATGATTCTCCACGTTGCCGCCCTGGCCGGCTGCAAGGTCATCGCCATCGTCAAGCATGACGGACAGGTGGAAGCAGCGCGCCAGTTGGGTGCGGCCCACGTGGTGCAGACCACCAGCATCCGCAAAGCCATCCGCGAAACTCGAGCGCTCACCGAGAAGAATCGCGGCGTGGACATCGCCATCGAGGCCGTTGGCGTGCCTGAGGCCTGGCAAGAAGCCGTTGAGCTGGTGCGCAAGGGCGGGACGGTGAATTTCTTTGGCGGTTGCGCCCTCGGCACTTACGTCTCGCTCGACACCAATCGCATTCATTATTCCGACATCACCCTGCGCGCCACCTTTCACCACACCCCGGCCATCTGCCGCAAGGCGCTCGACCTCATTGCCAGCGGCCGCTTCCAGGCAGGAGCTTTTATCACCGGCCACGCTCATCTCTACGAACTCAACCGCGTCTTTGAGAAGCTGATGAAGCGCGGCAGTGAAATCAAAACCGCCATTGTGCCCTGAGGTCAAGCCATGACGACGGAAGCTGAGGACTTGAAGAACGGAACGCAGGACTGGGATGCGCTACGCGAAGAGGAGTTGCTCGCCCGTGGCTGGGACGCTTTGCCTGAAAGCTATCGCATTCCTGATGTCGCGCCCACGCTCGACGAAGCGCGCGCCTGGTGCCAGCGGCTGGCCGAGTCGCATTATGAAAATTTCCACGTTGTCTCATGGTTTTTGCCCGCGGATCTGCGCCCTCATTTTCACTCCATCTACGCTTACTGCCGCGTCTCCGACGATCTGGGAGACGAGGTAGGTGACCCCGCACAAGCTATGGCCCTGCTTGATATGTGGGGCCGGGAACTGGATGACTGCTATGAAGGCAGAGCGCGCCATCCTGTTTTTGTCGCGTTGACGGAGACGATTCGCGAGTGCTTCATTCCCAAGGAGCCGTTTGCCGATCTGCTGGTCGCCTTTCGCCGGGACCAGATCGTCTCTCGCTACGAGACCATCGATGATTTGCTGAACTACTGCCGCTACTCGGCCAATCCCGTCGGCCGACTGGTGCTCTACGCCTGCGGCGAATCGAGCGAAGAAAACTTCCGCCTCTCTGACTGCACCTGTACAGCCCTGCAACTGGCCAACTTCTGGCAGGACGTGCGCGAGGACTACGCCAGGGGCCGCATCTATATTCCGAGAAATGATATGGAAGTTTTTCGCGTCAGCGAAGAACATATCGCCGAGGGCGTCGCCACTCCCGAGTTTCGCGGACTGATGCATTGCGAAGTCGATTATGCGCGGGAACTCTTCGATCAGGGACTGCCGCTGATTAATAGGGTTAATCGCGACCTAGCGCTGGACCTGGACCTGTTCAGCCGCGGCGGACTGGAGATTTTGCGCGCCATCGAGCGGCAGGGCTACGATGTGCTCACTGCCAGGCCGGCAATCTCGAAGAGCAGGAAACTGGCGCTACTGCTGCGCGCCATAAGCGGGAAGCTGCTGCCATTCATGCGTCTTGGCAGTCGGAGTTGAGAAACGGCGTGACCCAGGCAAACACATCGGGCGGATTGACGCTGGACCGTGCCTACGAGGCCTGCCGCGCCATTGCCCGCCGAGAGGCAAAAAACTTTTACTACGCCTTCATCGCGCTGCCCGTCCCGCGCCGCAACGCCATCTGCGCCATCTACGCCTTCATGCGCAGGGCCGACGACCTGGCCGATGACGAATCTCTCTCCCGCGATGAACGGCGCCGCTCTCTAAGTGCCTGGCTGGCCGAGTGGCGCGCGGTCTGCCAAAGCGGATCAACGTCCGATCCGATCTTTCTCGCTGTGCGCGATTGCACCGTGCGCTTTCGGATTCCGCTCTCTTTACTGGATGAGCTAGTCGCTGGCGTAACCATGGATCTCGACCGTGCCGCATCGGACGCGCCCGACACCTACGCCACCTTCGCCGACCTCTATCGCTACTGTTACCTGGTGGCCTCGGTCGTAGGCCTGGTCTGCATCCGCATCTTCGGTTACTCTGATCCGCGCGCCGAGAAGCTGGCCGAAGAAACCGGCATCGCCTTCCAGCTCACCAACATTCTGCGCGATGTAGCTGAAGATGCGGGACGCAATCGCGTTTATCTGCCGATCGAGGACTTAGCAGCCCACAATGTTTCTCTGGATGCGCTGCTGCATCGCACTCCCGGCGCACCGCCCACGATCAATGAGCGCGCATTGTTTGCCTCCATCGCCCAGCGCGCTCGAGTCTTTTATTGGTCGGCTCAGGAGTTACTGCCCCTGATCGATGTCGAGAGCCGTCCGGCTCTGTGGGTGTTGGTCGCCATCTATCACGACCTCCTCAACCGCATCGAACGCGCGGACTACGATGTCTTTTCGCGCCGCGCCAGCGTGCCATTGCCGCAAAAGCTTGGCATTTTAATTGCGGGTCTTACGCGAATGGGGTGGGCGCGGCTGTTTAAGTGATTCAATCCCGAAGGAATGGATGAAATATTGACTGGTTTGCGGCATAACTCGCAGAAGTCCGTCACGGTGATCGGCGCTGGCGTCTCCGGCATGAGCGCGGCCTGCGCGCTGGCCGAGGCCGGCTTCCGCGTGCAATTAGTGGAGCAGCGCGGCTACCTGGGCGGGAGGGCTTCGTCGTATCTGCATCCGGGAGTCAATGAGGTCATCGACAACTGTCAACACGTGCTCTTCGGCTGCTGCACCAACCTGCTCGGCTTCTATCGCCGCATCGGCGTCGCGGAGCGAATCCACTGGACCAGCGAGATGACGATGATTGAGCCGGGAGGGCGGCGCTCGAGGCTGAGGCCATTCGAACTGGGTCCGCTGCGGCTGCCGGCGCCGTTGCATTCTGCGCCCAGCTTTCTGAATGCGAAGGCCTTCACCCTTGCCGATAAGCTGGCGCTGGCCCGCGCAATGCGGGCACTGATGAAGCCTGCCGCTATCGTAGACATGCGCGAGTCCCTGGGTGATTGGCTCAGGCGGCACAAGCAGACCGAGGGCGCAATCAATCGCTTCTGGCAGCTGGTGATTGCCAGTGCCTTGAATGCGGAGATTGATGCGATCTCCGTGCCTTACGCCGCCAAGGTGATTCGCGAGCTGTTTCTGAACTCGGCCCGGGCGGGCAGCATGGGGATGAGCACGATCCCGTTGAGCGAACTCTACGCGGGCGTGCCGCAGTTTCTTGCCGAGCGCGGCGGCAGCGAGCTGCTGAATACGCGCGTCGAAGGCGCGGCCTGGGATGAAGAGACTTCGCAGTGGCTGATTTGCACGCGCACGGGCGAGTTGGTTTCCGACTTTGTGGTTCTGGCCTTGCCCTTTGAGGCAACGCAGAAGTTATTGCCGCACCTGCCCGCCGAGGAGGGCGCGGAGAAGCTGGCCCGCCAGATTGAGCGGCACAAACATTGGCCCATTTGCAGCGTGCATCTGTGGTTTGACCGCGAGATTACCGGGTTGGAGCACGCAGTTCTCCTGGACCGCGAGATTCACTGGATGTACAACCAGTCGAAGCTGCTAACTGGTCGCGGCGGGCATTACATCGAGCTCGTCGTCAGCGCCACGCGCTCCTTTGCGGCCCTGCCGCGCGAGGCGGCAATCCAGCAAGCGCTTTACGAGCTGGCGGAATTTTTTCCGCGCGTGAAGGAGGCAAAGCTGGAGAAGGTGGCGCTGGTGAAGGAGATGCACGCCACCTTCGGCGTGCCTCCGGGAATGGATTCAGCGCGGCCCACAGCCCTTTCGCCCTGGCCGAATCTGTTTTTGGCGGGCGACTGGATCGCGACCGGCTGGCCTTCGACGATGGAGAGCGCTGCGCGCTCCGGACATCTGGCGGCAGAAGCGCTTGGCTTGAGCGCGGAAAATCCACTGCGCTGCTTCGAGCCTGATCTAAATCCGCAAGGAATGATGCGGTGGATTCGCTACTAGCTGCTCTTCAATGCGCCAGGAAATAGACGCCGATGCATATCAGCACGGCGGAGGTCCAGCGGCGGCGGTCAACGTTTTCCTTGAGAAAGAGCTTGGCGGCGAGTGCGTTGGTGAAGACCGTGAGGGAAGCGGTGGCCGGCCCAGCCAGGCCAAGGTTCAGATGATTCAGCGTGAAGAGCAGCGCGAAGAAGGACACTGCCATGAAAAAAACGCCGGCAAAAAAGAGTGGGCAGCTTAGCACAGCCACAATTGCGCCTTTCATACCGGAGTGAGCGCGAATCTTGTCCAGATCGCCGATAGATTTCATGGCCGCGGCGGTGAACACTTCTCCGGCGGTCGAGCTCAGCACAACGGCGGCAATCATCGCCGCGGCAGCCCAGAAGCCGGCGGAAAGAACGGGAAGGGAAGGGAGATTCATTGCGGCGCGCCCTTCTCGACCAGAGGCGCAGAATCATGGAGGGCCGTCTGAATGGTGCGCGACGGGCCCGGCGCGACAAAGCCAACGCCCAGGGTAATCAACGCGACGCCCAGCCAGCGCTGAAAAGAGACTTGCTCATGCAGGCAGAAGCGCGAGAGCAATTCGACCACTACATTGCCCCATGCCGTGGCCAGCATGATATAGCTCAGGTCAGCCCATGAAAGCGCGGTCAGATAGGTGGCGAAAAAGCAGATCAAGAGTACGATTCCAAGCGCCACCCAAGGCGTAAAGGCGGCGACAAAGAGCGCGAGGGGATGCGCCAGGGTCAGTTCAGGAAGGCTGGTCATGCCAATAGCCAGGCAGGTATTCGCCAGCGGCGCGCAGACCGCAACCAGAATCAAAATCATGATTTGATAAAGCGATAATTTCTGATGAACCATGCGCGGTCAGATCCTGGCGATGAAACGCGAGTCGAGTGTTATGCAATTCCCCTTTTTGCAATGAAGCAAAATGGAGGTACGCGGCCGATTTGAGTTATCCCTTGCTGCCGGCTGCCGCCGGCTCGGCCTGTTTGCTGCGCGCTGCCTTCACCATCTTATTGCGCTGCGAGCGCAGTTTCAAAAACGCCTTGGCCTCGACATACAGCCGGGGCAGATCGCGATTCACAAACGCTTTCCAGACCACGCGAAATGCGGCCTTGGGCCGGAAGTAGTACTCGTCGTAGAAGCGATGCACCATCTCCATCACGTAATCCGTGGGCAGGCCAGGGTACTCAATGTGCGCCATCTGGTGGCCGCCCTCGTCCATCATCGCCGCCGAGTTCACGATAAAACCGTTGGCCTTGGCGTAATCGTAAAATTCAGTTCCGGGAAAGGCGTGGGCGATGCTGACCTGGATAGTTTCGCAATCCAGCTTCTTGGCGAAGTTGATGGTGTTGCGGATCGACTCCTTGGTTTCGCCGGGCAGGCCAAGGATGAAGTCGGCGTGGATGATCAGGCCCAAGTCGTGGCAGTCCTTGGCAAACTCACGCGCGCGCTCCACGGTGGCGCCCTTCTTGACGTTCTTGAGTATCTGCGGGTCGCCAGACTCAAAGCCCACGATCAGCAGCCGGCAGCCAGCTTCTTTCATGGCTTGCAGGGTCTTGCGGTCGGTGGTGACGCGCGAGGTGCAGCTCCAGGTGAGGCCCAGCGGTTTCAGCTTTGCGCAGAGTTCAATCGTCCGCGGGCCCTGAATGTTGAAGGTGTCGTCGTCGAAGAAGTACTCCTTCACATTGGGGAAGTTCTCCTTTGCCCAGGCCAGCTCGGCGGCGACGTCGTCCGTGGAGCGCTTGCGCCATGCGTGCCCGCTCAGCGTCTGCGGCCACAGGCAGAAGGTACACTGCGCCGGGCAGCCGCGCGTGGAGTAGAGCGCAATGTGAGGATGCAGCAGGAAAGGCACGTTATAGCGCTCCACGTCCAGGTCGCGCTTGTAGATTTTGGTGGCCCAGGGCATCGCGTCCAGATCTTCGATCTGCGGGCGGTCGGGGTTGTGGACGATCTTGCCGTTCTGCTTGTAGCTGATGCCGAGAATCTCGTTGAGCGGCTTTCCCTGGGCAAATTCGACCACGGAGTAATCAAACTCGCGGCGGCAGATGAAGTCCAGCGCCGAACATTCGTTCAGGGCCTTGTCCGAGTCGGTGGTCACCGGCGGCCCGACGAAGGCGATGCGAATCGACGGATTGGCTGCCTTGATGGCCTCGGCCAGCCGCTGATCGCCATCCCATCCCATCGTCGAGGTGAACAGCACCAGAAACTCGTAGTCCTTGCAGATCTTGATGGTTTCTTCCGCGGAGATATGATGCGGAGGCGCATCGAGCACGCGCGAGCCTTCCAGCAAGCCGGCCGGGTAGGTCAGCCAAACAGGGTACCAGTAGGACTCAATCTCGCGTGTGGCCGGCCAGCGCGAGCTTGCGCCGCCGTCAAAGTTCTCAAACGAAGGAGGGTTCAATAAAAGTGTCTTCAGGGGCTTTGTCATCTCTTTCATTCTAACATTGCGGATGATTCTTGGCCGGTTTTCACAGTTATCAGGAATGTTTTGAATAAGATCGCGTTCGAGGGGCGCTTTTACATTTGTCTTTGCTGTTCAAGTGCTCGATGGACTCTTCCATAATTGGCTTACTTTGCGTGCAGTTCCTGCAGCCAGTCTTCCATGTGCCCCAGGGCGCGCAGCAAGCTCAGCCGCGCTTTGTTCAGGTCGAATCCCGCGTCGAGTGAGTCTTGAAATTTCTGGCGTTCGTCGATGCGGGCCAACTGCTCAGCCTTGGGCGTCAACTGTTGCTGCGTGCCCGCGCCTGCACCGTTGCCCAACTCCAGCTGTGCCAGCACGGCCTGAAGCTGCTCGCCGGCAATCTGCTGTTTCAGGGTGGCAATTTCAGCCAGCGTGTCCAGTTCGCGCAGGCTGCCGGTCAACTCCGCGATCTGTACTTCATTTTGCCGTTGCACCTGTTCTGCCTCGACCGTGGCCCGCAGCGCATCGGCTGCCGACTCTTTGCCCTTGAAGTGACGGCCCAAATCGAAGAGCGGTACCTGAATCGAGAATCCGGAGCTCAAATTGTCAGACTTGAGGCCGTGCCTGAAGTAATTGCTGGCATTGTTGAGGAGCTTGGTGTCGCGGTCGTATTCTGCGGCGAATCTGATTTGAGGGATTAAAGAGTACTTCGTGTCTGCCTTTGCGAGCCGTTGTTTTGAGAGTGCCATCATCCGCGCGGACTCAATGCCTGTCGAGGCGCGTACCGTCTCATCCGCGCGCACCGCCGGTATCTCCGGGATGCTGGCGTGAGCTGGCGTGATGGAGCCGGTTGGCAGGCCGGTTAGTGCGGCAAGCTGCTTTGAAAGTGTTGCGGCGCGCGTTTCCAGGTGCAGACGCTTAAGCTTCAACTGTGCCGCCGTCAACCGCGCTTGCAACAGATCGCTCAACGGGTCCACGCCCGCCTCGGCGCGTTGCTGCTCGATGGTCACCAGCCTGTCGGCGAAGGTCTCTTGCTGGTGAGCGGCGTCCAGTTCGTTATTTACCGTATCCAATTCGATGTAAGCGGTGGATGCGTCCAGCGCCACCTGCTCGCGGGTGTCCTTGAGGCTGAGAAAAGCGGCCTGGAGCGCGGCGCGTGCGGCTCCAATGTAACTGTGTTGGGGAAGGCTGAGAACTAGAGACTGCATAGTTGCGCTTACTATCGACGGCGGAACGCCGTTAAAACCAATGGCAGGTGCAGCAGGAAGCCCCGAATTGAGCATCAAGCTCGGCATATAAACATCTTTGGTCTGCGAAAGAGCCGCGCTGGCCTTGTCCACATCGGCCTGCGCCAGCCTCACCGCGCCCGAGTTACGCTGCGCCAGGTCCACGACAGTTACCAACGATACCTGCGCGGAAACCAGTGCCGGCGCTATTATCATCGCCATGCCGGCAAGCATCCATGTCCAGCGCTTCAGCGGATTGTCTCCGTTTCTCACGTGCACGCAACCCTTCAATGCTTCAGTTCCTGTTTCATTTCCAGTGCCGGCTTGTACTCATGCGCCAAGGCCAGTGCCGCTTCCAATTCCCGGCCGGCGGCCGCTGCATCGCCCAGCTGGAGCTTCAACTGGGCCAGCCAGGTGTGCGCCACAAACGCGGGCCCGTCTTCGTTTTTTGAGCTGCCCTTAAGATAGTCCTCGAGCATTTTGGCGGCTCGCTCCGGATCGCGTCTGGTAGCGCGCAATATGGAAGCCGCGTTGTAGAGCGCCACGCCCGCGTGCTTATCCCGTACAGCAGCTTTCTCTCCGCTGTGTACCGCCGACTCCATCTCCTCAAAGCGCTCGCGGTGTTGATAGAAGCTGGCCAGCGTCATCCACTGGAAAGCCGGATGCGCCGACCCCGTAATAGCTTGCTTCAACTCCCGCTCCGCCATGTCGTAGTCCTTGCGTTGTTCGGCGATACTGCCTTTCAGTTCATGGGCGCGCGTTGGGTCGATTTTCTCCAGTTGCGCTGCCACTTTCTCAGACTTGTCAATGCTGCCGCCGATCATTCCCGGAGCAGAATAATAAAACTCTCCCAGAGCGGCCAGAGCCTCCACATTGCGGGGATTCAAACGCGCGGCCTCTTCAAACTCCGTCCGCACCCGCTTGGCCAGCGAATACGCACTTAGAAACGACGCTCGTCTGGCCTTTTCGCCCAGGGCGCGCCCCAGCCACAAGTGATCGTCCGAGTTCTGTCCGTCGAGCTTAACCGCCTGCTCGCAATCGTTCGCGGCACGATCCCATTGTTCCAGCGTGTATTCCACTCGGCATCTGAGGTTGTAGGCTACAGCCGTGCCGCCCGGTTGTGCCAGCGCGTCGAGCAGCACCAAAGCCTTATCCGCCTCGCCGACCTGCAAGGCCGCGTTGGCCTGGGAAAGCTGCTCCTTCTCTCCCTGCGCAGGCGTCTGGAGCGTCACGGCTGCCGCCGAGACCAGTCCCGCCAATATGAGTCCCGCCAGCACCCTCACCGCACTACCTTGATCGGAACACCCTCCTGCAAGGGCTGCCCGTTCTCCGTCCCGGTTGCCACCATGTCCCCTTCCTCAAGTCCGGAGAGAATGGCTACCTGGGTCAGATTGATGGTCCCGGTGGTTACATAGGTTCTCTGCAATGCGCCTTTCACCACCTTAAAAACATAGGTCTTGCCGTTTTCCGAGTGCAACGCCTCGCGCGGGACACTCAATGTGTTTGGCTCGCTGGAGATGGTCGCAGTCACGGTCACGTTGGTGTCCGGCAGCAGTTCGCTGTCCAGGTCGTCGATCTTCACCAGCACCTCGCCCACGCTGCGCGTGCCCAGGTTGATCACCGTGATCGGTGTCCGCTCGATGTGTCCGTTCCAGATGTGCCCCTGCTTGGCGTCCCACTTGATCTGAATCTTCTGGCCAACCTCAAGGCGCCCGATTTCCGGTTCGTCGAAGTAGGCCCTTACCCGCTCGTGGTGCAGGTCGGCCAACTGAAGCAGCAGCTTGCCTTCTTCTACAAACTCCGTGCGCCCCGCATCAACGTGATAGATTGTTCCCGCAGCGGGAGCACGCACCACGGTATGCGCCACTACCTGCCGCGCTTCTATCAGGCTGGCTTCCGCATCGGCCAGCGCGGCCCGCGCCCGATCTATCTCGGCCTGTGAAAAGCGATTGACTGTGCTCTGCTCCGCGGCGTGCAGATTGGCCTCCGCCGCCTCCAGCCGCTGCCGCGCCGCAGCCACCTCGCTGGTCGAGGCCGCACCCGTCAAATTAAGTTTGGTCAGCATTTCCAGGCTCTTGCGGGCTTGGTCGCGTTCCAGCAGCGCGCGCGTCTGGTCGGCTGCCGACATCTGGCGCTCCTGCTGAGTCCCGTTGTGAGTGGCCGCCTCCAGCCCTGCCTGCGCGGCCCTCACGCCGCTCTCGGCCGTGGCCAGGTGGGCGCGCGCCTGCAAGTCGTCCAGCACCATCAGGAGCTTGCCTGCCGCCACCTCGTCCCCCGGCTGCACATACACTTCCTTGACGATGGTCGCTATCGGGCTGTGAAGCTCGTAGTTCATCTCCGGCTCAACACGGCCGTTGGTGCTGACGGTGCTCACCAACTGCATGTGCGCCGCCTGGGCCACGCGAACCTGCAGCCGGTCCCGGGTCAGAGCCCGTACCGTGAAAAAAACGATGATCAGGAGAACGGCCGAACCCCACCAAAACCTGAGCCGGGCCAATTGTTTTCTGTCTTGTGTCATTCAACTAACCAGTGTCAGTATATAGGACTCACAATCCGGCCTGAAAGCAAGGTTATTCAACCGGCAGATATTTGGCCAGCCATTCCGCAAAATCGTACAATCTAAACATGGTTCCTGAACCTCGCTACACGGACGACCACGCCAAAGCCGGCCTCGATTTTCCCTTTCCGGCAATCGAAACCTGGCAAAACCAGTTTCCGGGCTACGAAATCCTGATCGATGACCCGGAGCTGACCTCCGTCTGTCCTAAAACCGGCCTACCCGACTTTGGCGTGCTGACCATCCGCTACATGCCCCGCCAGCGCTGCCTGGAGCTGAAATCGCTCAAAGAGTACCTTTTTTCTTATCGAAACCTGGGCATCTTCCAGGAAAACATCGTCAACCGTGTGCTGGAGGACGTGGTCAAGGCCTGCGATCCGGTCTGGGCCGTAGTGCGCGGCGAATTCCGTCCCCGCGGAGGCATCGGCACCACTGTCGAGGCTCGATGGCCACGTCCGGCCGCATAATTCCGTCCCTGCAATGGGCATCCTCCAGCCCAGTGTGGTATTCGTGGTAAAGCTCGCTTGATCGCGAAACTGATTCCTTTGGCCACGACCTCCCAATCTGCCCGCCCTCGCATCAGCCCCGCCGTGGCGACGCTGACGTTGCTCATTGCCCTCAACCTGCTCAACTACATCGACCGCTACATTCTGCCCGGTGAAGTCTCGCTGATTAAAAGCGAATTTCACTCTACTGACCAGCAGATGGGTGCGCTCACCACCGCCTTGTTCATCTTCTACATGATCGCCGCGCCCCTTTCCGGCTGGCTGGGCGACCGCCTGAATAAGAAGCAACTGTTATTCTGTGGAGCGCTTCTGAGCATCCTGGCCATCCTGGCCCTCCACGGCTCCTGGATGCTCTTTTTCCTCCTGGGTGCGGTGGCGATCGTCCTGTTGACCGTTTATATCTGGGTCCAACCCGCGGCCGCGCGGATTCCTGAGCGCTCATCGCGCAAGGCGCTCATCATCTTTGGCGCGATCCTCTGGAGCCTGGCTACCCTGGTTACCGTCTGGGTCCACGACTACTGGACCTTCTTCATCCGCCAAGCGCTAGTGGGCATCGGCGAGGCCACCTTCGGCATCTTTGCTCCGGCCATACTGGCCGATTTCTACCCCGAACGCGAGCGCAATCGCATCCTCTCTATCTTTTACGTGGCTATTCCCACCGGCGCGGCCCTGGGCTACCTGGCGGGAGGGCAGATGGGCTCCCTGTGGGGCTGGCGCGCGCCCTTTTTCGTCTGCGCCATTCCCGGGCTGATCATCGCGGTGTTGTATGGCTTCTGGGGCTATGAGCCCCAACGCGGTGCCAAAGACAACATGAAAGAGACGACTAACACCAGCACTTTTATGGGGCTATTCCGCAATCCTGCCTTTCTGTCGGGCACCTTCGGCCTAGCCACCCTCACCTTTGCCATGGGCGGCATCTCAGCCTGGGTGCCCACATTCCTCAGCCGGGCCGCCGGCTTCTCGGTCGCCAGGGCCAGCTTCGTAGTGGGCGTCATCACGGTCATCGACGGCATTCTCGGAACCCTGGTCGGCGGCTGGGTCGCCCAGCGCTGGCTGCGCACCGACCACCGGGCGCTTTACCTGCTCTCCTTCTGGAGCGTAGCTCTGGCGATGCCCTTTGGAGTTTTGCTCTTCTTTGGTCCCCCATTCTGGGCTATCCCATCCTTGTTAGCCGCCGAGTTCTTCCTCTTCCTCAACACCGGGCCGCTTAACGCGGCCATCGTCAACTCCGTCTCCGCACCCGTCCGAGCCACGGCCATTGGCGTTAACTTCTTCGTCATTCACTGCTTCGGAGATACCTTTTCCCCGCAGATCATCGGCGCCATCTCCGACCATTCCAACCTGGGTATCGGCCTGGGTTCGACCCTGATCTTCCTGGTCGCCTCCTGCGTGATTCTATGGAAGGGCGCGCGTCATGCCCCGCTGATGGAAGATGTGGACATCTCAGTGCTGTAAGGGTTGCAGAAGCGGTTTTTGCCTTATACCTTACTTCGGCGGCAGCGTTTCTTTATCCCGCGTATTCATGAAGGCGCGGTGTCCGCCCTGCGAGCGCAGGTTGGGGTCGTAGAGCGGAGGACGGCTCTCGTCAGCGGTGAAGCCGCGCGCCAGTTTGGGGTTAGGCTTGAACTTGGGCGGCCCTCCGTAGAACTGCCGCGCATGACTCAGCACCATCCCTGCACGGCCATGCATGGGCCGAACAATCCCGCGAACCTGCACATTCATGTCGCGATACTTACGCAGCTCGCCTACCTCCTCACGATCTTCCCACAGGCTCACGATGGTGAAGCGGCACTTCTCGTCCGTAGTGTCGGGAGAGCAAACGTCCAGAAACCGCGTCCCATCCGGCAGCTCCACCACATCGTAGATGTGCGCCGAAACGCACACGTCCTTGTCGATGAGTTTGGTGGCTTCATCGGCGGTCACGCACGGCTTCTGCGAGCTGGCAAAGGCCAGAGAGGGCAAAACAGCGGCCAGAAACGCGACCCATCCAATCCGGCGCAAAGCCATGTGAACCTCCAGGGAAAACTGCCGCAATCGTAGCGCGAAATGGCACGGAAGTACACAGTTTCACGGGAAAAGGGAGGGATGTTTTTATTGGCAAAAACCGGATTTTTCCGGTGATTTTCAGAGGCTAAATCTCACTATGTGGGATATTGTGGGGTGGAAAGTTTTCCACAGACGTTGATTTCAAACGGGATAAAAATAATCTGCAAGGTTTTAGGGGGGTAGAAAAATATATAGGGGGGGGTAGGGGGGTACCCAGTGGGTACGGACCGGGCATATCCCTGACAGATTGAACCGGGGACATACCTGACAGATTGGACTGGTGCTATGAATCTTGTTCATGCTTTGATTGTGCGCCGGGGAGGGGAAATTATCTGCAAGGACTGGCCGTCCAGGCAATTACCTGCGGTGGAACCAACTGCTCGTTATTCGCTCGCTTGAGGTTCATGATTTGCCAGGTTCGAAAATCCGGACCTAGGGCACCTGGCCTCAAACGCGAAGATACCGTGACAGGGCAGCAAGAATCAGTAGCCGATCTTTACGACATTCCGCCAGCGTTCGGAAAACGCCTCGAACTGAGGAATCCCTTCAAGCGCAACTGGAGGGGGCCAAATGTAATCTCGGGGGATCTCAGGCCAGAACGGTACGCCCAAACTTTCAAACCCTCCAAGCGGACTAAATCGGGCGTTTCCTATCTGCTTGACCGCCAATACCTGGAATACGAAGCAGCCGATGGCGCAGGTACACGCATACATCACACAGTGATAGGAGGGGGAAGTCTCGCCTTTCATGTAAGCGGTTTTGAATTGTCCGTTCCCCCTGTGCCCCTTATAGCCGCAGAACCACATGATTACGATATTGGGGATTGTGAGGTGCTGCCGGAATGCGTACCTGATGCGCTTGGAGAAAAAGGGCTCTCGAAGCCGTTGCGTGTGGTCAAGAACAACAGCGGTCTTGAAAGCAATAGCGCCATGGAGTGAGCACGTGAACGGTCAATCGGAATACCCATCTGTCCTGTAATTAAGGGAGTTAGCGCGGGCTCGGCATGTTGGCTTTCAATGTCACTCATCCAGGTGTTATTGCAGTTTTCGCAAACCACCTTAGCCGTCCAATCCATTGAATCTGTCTCAAATTGCTTTCGTTTTCCAGTATTGCTGCTAACGAACCACGCGGTTCTTTTTCCAGGAAACAGATCCTTCATCCAGTCGCTTGCGATATGCTCGGCACTTAGTTTCCCGGTATGGGGACAAAACGCGCATTCTTTCATGCTGCACCTGAATTCCGAGTATCATAATCCCATTATCGCGCCGTAGCGGTCATCTCTACGCCCGCGGCGCGTAGCGTTTCTCCACATACTGATCGAGTATCTTGGTGAACTCGGAGACAATCTTCGAACCGCGCAGGGTGGTGTAGAGCTTGCCGTCCACATAGACCGGGGCTTTGGGTTCCTCGAAGGTTCCCGGCAGGCTGATGCCCAGGTTGGCGTGCTTGGATTCACCAGGTCCGTTAACTACGCAGCCCATCACGGCCAGTTTCAGCTCCTCGACGCCGGGATACTTTTTGCGCCACTCCGGCATCGAGTTGCGCAGATAATCCTGAATCTGCTCGGCTAATTCCTGGAAATAGGTGCTCGTGGTGCGTCCGCAGCCCGGACAACTGGTCACCTGCGGCATGAAGCTTCGAATCCCCAGCGATTGCAAAATCTGTTGCGCTGCCTGCACCTCCTCCGTTCGGTCGCCTCCCGGCTTGGGCGTCAGGCTCACGCGAATGGTGTCACCGATGCCGGCCAGCAGCAGCGGCGCCAGGCCGGCCGTCGAGGCAATCAGCCCTTTGGCGCCCATGCCGGCCTCGGTCAGCCCCAGGTGCAGCGGATAGGCGCAGCGCGCGGCCAGATTTGTGTACACGTCGATCAGGTCGCGCACCCCGCTCACCTTGGCGGAGAGGATGATCTGATCGCGGCCCAGCCCGTAGCGCTCGGCGGCGGCGGCGGCTTCCAGCGCGCTCACCACCATGGCCTCCAGCATCACCTCGCGCGCTGGTTGCGGCTTCTGCAACTGGCTGTTTTTGTCCATCATGCGGGTCAGCAGCGCCTGATCCAGCGAGCCCCAGTTCACGCCAATGCGCACCGGCTTCTGGTTTTCCGCCGCGCACTCGATCATGATGCGGAAGTTGTCGTCATCCTTGCGGCCAATGGACACGTTGCCGGGGTTGATGCGGTACTTGGCCAGCGCCCGCGCCGCGGCAGGAAATTTTTTGAGCAGCAGGTGGCCGTTGTAGTGGAAGTCGCCCACAATGGGCACCTTCAGGCCGCGCTTGTCGAGACCTTCGACAATCTGCGGAACGGCCGCCGCGGCCTCCTCGTTGTTCACTGTGACGCGCACGATCTCCGAGCCCGCCAAAGCGAGGGCTATGATCTGCTCGATGGTGCCGGCCACGTCCGCAGTGTCGGTGTTGGTCATCGATTGCACGACGACCGGAACCTCCCAGCCTACGCGAACCTGCCCGATCCGGACCGTGCCTGTTTTCCTGCGTTTTATCTCCGCCATGTTTTTAGTTTACCTGCAAATCCTGTGCTGGAAAAATCTCAAAAATGGGTACTGGATTCACAAACTGCGGAGAACCTCGGCCGAATTACTCCCCGCAGATCACCGAATCGGGAACCGAATCCTGAATGTACTCCATCAAACTGGGGGTTTTTAGAATCAACGGTTTACAGATTCTAAAGGGCTTAAACAATCTATAAAAGTTATAAAAGTGCTGAAAAGGGGTATCCGTTCAGCAATTTTTCAGCATTTCCAGCAGACACCATAGAATTCTAAAACCCTGCCATTTCTGAGTAGGGCTTTGTCTTTGGGCCATTTTGTAGTAAACTGTGGTCAGTGTGGTGCGGAGTAAGCGTAGTAGCTTGCCAACTTGAGCCACCTCCTCAAATAGCACCTTGCATATGCAAGGTCGTCTATATCCGGTTTCCACGACTTGGTCCGACCATCAGGTCGTATTTGCACACTCGCTCATTGGTAGTCGAATGCTTACGCTTCGATATTCTCTCAGGTCGGGGGGAGAGATTCGAGGTGCATTGCATTGACTGTCGCGCCTGTTCTCGTAAATCTCCACGAATACTCGATTGCCGCCATGTTCATTGTCATCGGCGTTCTCTGCACCGTTGGCATGGTTCTGACCTATCTGTTCCGAATGATGGGGGAAGTAGTTGACTCCTATTATGACTTCCGAGCAAAGCATACTCTGGCAAAAAAGCGGTTTCGGAAGATGATGAAGGAATCGGAAGATGATGAAGGAACGAGCGAGAGACACCGGATAATCTCAACGGTTGGTCAACCGACTGGCGTAATTTAAGAGCAAGAGTCCAGCACTCTTTTTGTATTTTCACTCATTCACAAAATTTTCAGCAAAATTATTTATTACGCGGTTTCTGCCCGTATTTTAATGGTTTCCTGAATGTGCCCCATCTTCTCTTGCTTGGTGCGCACGTAGCCCGCGAAGCTCTCCTGCGGCTCGACCTCGGCGGAGATGCGCTCCGTGACCTGGATGCCGGCGGACTCCAAGGCTGCCACTTTCTGCGGGTTGTTCGTCATTAACCGGACCGATGTCACACCCAGCAGCTTGAGTACCTCGACGGGCAGCTCATACTCCCGGCAGTCAGCCGCGAAGCCCAGTTCGACATTGGCCTCGACCGTGTCCATCCCCTGATCCTGCAACTCGTAGGCTTTGAGTTTGGCCATCAAACCGATGCCGCGACCCTCTTTCTCCTCGTAGAGCAGTATCCCCGCGCCCTCCTGAGCGATGCGGCGCATGGCCAGCTCCAGTTGCAGCCGGCAGTCGCAGCGCAGCGAGCCAAAAACATCCCCGGTGAGGCACTGCGAGTGGATGCGGACCACAGGCGGCGCGGCGTGAATGTCGCCCATCACCAGGGCCACCAGGCCCTCGATTTCCCCTCCCTCGCCTTTACCCGCGCTGTTTGCCGGGCCTTTCTCGCTGGGGCGAATCGCCGTCAGCGCGCCCTCAAAGCCCAGAATGCGGAAAGCTCCCCAGCGAGTGGGGAAGTCCGCCTCGGCGATCTTTTTTACGCTTTCAAGTCCCATAATCCCATTCTACTTTGCGGAGGAAGGAGGCAGAATCGTCCTTGCAGACATTGAACGAGGCCGGCATCATGGTTAAATTCGCGCTGTCGCTACACTTTCTGCCGCTACGGGTTGTTCTATGGCTTACCATGAACTTGCCGGAGTTTTCATGCGAGACAATCTGGCTACACTTCTCGACGACTTTCGCCGCTACGACCGCCAGATCGCGGTGGTTCGCCATCAGGGCATCCGCCGGCGGGCGACCACCTATCTCGAAATTGCGCGGCTGGCGGGGCGCTTTGCCGCTTTGCTGGTTCAGCGGGGCATTGGGCCCGGCGACCGGGTTCTTCTGTGGGGAGAAAACAGCGCGGAGTGGATTGCGGCTCTCTATGGCTGCATGTTACGCGGAGTGCTGGCGGTGCCGCTGGACGCATATGGGACGACCGAATTTGCCGCGCGCGTAGCGGCTGATGTGAAACCAAAACTTGCGGTGGGCGATGCTCTGCTGCTGCATCAGTTGGATTCCCACCCTAGCGGCAAAGACAAAGACGTCGCTAGGGTGGGGCACCCAGAGATTAGGATTCCGTGCCTCACTTTCGAGGACGGGCTCAGCGAGCTGCCCGCCGAGGAGGCCGGGCCGGTAGAGGGGCTCTCGCGCCAGACGCCGCTGGAAATTCTTTTTACCTCCGGCACCACCGGCGACCCCAAGGGCGTGGTGCTGACCCATGGCAACATACTGGCCAGCGTGGAGCCCATCGAGCAGGGAGCGCAGCCCTACATGCGCTGGGAGCGGTTGCTGGTGCATCCGCTGCGTATCTTCGATACGCTGCCCTTGAGCCACGTCTTCGGGCAGATGATGGGGCTGTGGGTTCCGCCGATATTTGCCGCACAAGTGCATTTTGAGAACCGCCTGGTGGCCTCGCGGTTGATCGAGACCATCCAGCGCGAGCGCATCAGCGTGCTGGCCGCTGTTCCGCGCGTCATGGCGCTGCTCAAAACGCATCTGGAAGCCAACCACCCCGATCTGGCGGAGCGGGTAGCCCAGTCGGTAGAACAAAAGACAGGGCCATGGATGCGCTGGTGGCGCTTCCGCGCTATTCACCACGAGTTCGGGCTGAAGTTCTGGGCGCTGATCTCCGGCGGCGGCGCGCTGCAGGAATCGCTGGAGCAATTCTGGAACGCGCTGGGCTTTGTGCTGGTGCAGGGCTACGGAATGACGGAAACCAGTGCGCTGATCACCCTCAACCACCCCTTCCATGTGGCTCGGGGGACGATTGGCAAAGCGTTGCCCGGCCGGGATGTCAAGCTGGGTCCGGACGGCGAGGTGCTGGTGCGGGGCGCGATGATCTCCGGCGGAAGCTGGTCAGGCGGAGCCTTCGAGCCGCGCCGCGATGAGTGGCTGGCCACCGGCGATCTGGCCGAGAAGCAGCCGAGCGGGGAGTTGCGCTTTGTGGGGCGCAAGAGTGAGGTCATCGTGACCGCGGCCGGGGTGAACATTCACCCCGAGGATCTGGAGGCAGCCATTGAGCAGGAGCCGGAAGTAGCGGCCTGCGCCGTAGTGGCGATGGAGACTCCAAAAGGGACGGAGCCCTGCGCGGTGTTGGCCATGCGCGGCAGCGGTGACAAAGCGGCGGAGGCCATTGAGCGCGCCAACCACAAGCTGGCGGAGTTTCAGAGGCTCAGGCGCTGGGTGTTGTGGCCTGAGCCGGATCTGCCGCGCACCTCGACCGGCAAGGTGAGGCGCAAGGCAGTGGCGGTGTGGCTCGCTGGAATCCAGGCGGCAGGCTCTACAGCCTTCACCGGCGATACTGCGGCGACCGGCGCGGGCGCCTTTGGAGCGTCGTCGGATTGGCTGCTGGCGCTGATCGCGCAGTTCACCGGCGAAACGCCGATCGGAGTCGGAGACGAACTGCGGTTGACCGAAGACCTACATCTGGACAGCCTGGGCCGGGTGCAACTGGCGGCGGCTCTGGAAGAGCGGCTGGGCATTGCGCCCCAGGGCGGGCTGCTGGAACGGGCGGAAACGCTTGGGGAGTTGCGCGCGCTGGTGACCGGAGAGGCCGAAGGAACGCATCCATCATCCCGCCGTCATTCTAAGCTGCCCAAAGCGCGGCGGCGGAGAATCAAAGGTTCTGCATCGAGTGATTCTGGCGAGATGGGAGACAACAAACACGGGCCGGCATTTGTGCCTCAACTACCAGATGCAGAGCACGCGCCGGACAAGAACATCTACCCGCGTTGGCCATGGCTGCGGCCCTTCCAGTGGCTGCGGGTGGCTTTTATCGAAACGGTGGAGCGGCCGCTGGTCTGGCTACTGGCGCATCCTCTTGTGGTCGCGCCGGAGCTGCTGCCTACCGATCAGCCGATGCTCATCGTCGCCAATCATGTCACGGCCTACGACGGAGCGCTGGTCCAGTGCGCTCTGCCGGGACCGATGCGGCGGCGGATTGCCGTGGCCATGGCCGGGGACATGCTGGAGGACTACCGGCATTTCCGCAATGCCGAACGCGCGCCGGGGAAGATGGGCTTCTTCCCGCCTGGACCGCTGTTTTATCTTTTGCTGACGGCGCTGTTTAACGTCTTCCCCTTGCCCCGCTGGCGCAACTTCCAACGCAGTTTTGCGCACGCCGGCGCGGCCATGGACCGCGGCTATCACGTGATGGTCTTCCCCGAAGGCACACGCTCGGCGGAAGGAAAGCTGGCGCGCTTCCGGGGCGGGATCGGGTTGCTGGTCAGGCAATCGGGAGCGATGGTACTGCCGGTGGCGATTTGCGGGCTGGGCGAACTGAAGGTCGCGGGCCGGGGCTGGTTCCGTTCCGGCAAGATCGAAGTGCATGTGGGTCAGCCAATGCGCTTTGCACCGGAAGAGACGGAGACCGAGATCACCGCGCGGCTGCACGCCGGGGTGGAGAAGTTGCTGAACGCCTGATTATGCCGCGACTGTCCGGTGGTAAACAAATTGGATATGGTTCGCGTATACCCACCATTGTTTCGCCGTTATGATTGCATTCTGGTTAGATTGCAGTTAGTTCCGGTTCAAACTGTATCTCAATGAGAATGAGCCATGTTTTTGATATAAGTCGAGTTAATTGAACAATAATGCTATTTAAAAAAACAAAATTTATCACAATGTTTTGAGATAGAATGATTGCCATCTTGAGAATTGGAGGTTTTCCAGCATGAAACGCATTTTTGGGTCCGCACAACTTTTCATTCTTCTGCTGCTGACGCTCAGCCTATTGTGTGCGCCGCTGGCACACGCAAAAAAATCCAAGGCTCCTGCGAATCCGCAAGATCCTTACGTCACAGCTGAGAATTATGAAAAGGCCCCGGCAGTCAATACAGAAGAGCTGGCTTATCGGGTCATTCTCTTCGAGGACTTCAGTGTCCCCTCTCAATGGGAGTCAGATGCCAGAAAACTGGTGAACGAAACGGAGGATCAAGCCATTAGCCGGCTGATCAGCACCACAGCTTTCGCCACGGTTGCAAAAAAACAGAGCCTCGCTCCGGACGAACCTTACCTGGTAGTCAAATGTTCACTTGTGGATTACCGGATCGTAAGAACCTCAACCCGCTTCCTTGTTGGGGCGTTCGCAGGAACGTCCTATATTACGTACCGTGTGCAAGTCTACGACGGCAAGAGCAGCGAGCTGCTATTTGAACGGGAGATATCCACCGAGAATAACGCTTTCGCAGCTGCGTTTTCGTTCAATGACAGGAACCTTTCCAGCTTCCTGGGCAATGTGCTGGGCGATTATCTCGCGCTTCGCGCGCGCAAGGATAAGGGCGTGGACGTGCTTCCTCTCGCTACTTGGCTGGCGGGGCCGGAAGTGGCAGGTGCCGCCGGCCAGCAGGGCCTTGCGAGTCTCCTGCGTGAAGTCGAGCATGACGTTGCGCAGGAAGATGACGCCGAAGCAATCATCGCTACGCTTTGCTCCGGAAGAGACGGAGACCGAAATCACCGCGCGGCTGCACGCCGAGGCGGAGAAGTTGCTGAACACCTGATTATGCCGCATATAAGTCGAGTTAATTGAACAATAATACTATTCAAAATAAACAAAATGTATCACAATGTTTTGAGTATAGAATGATTGCCATCTTGAGAATTGGAGGTTTTCCAGCATGAAACGCGTTCTTGGATCCGCACAGATTCTCATTCTTCTGCTGCTGACGCTCAGCCTATTGTGTACGCCGCTGGCACACGCAAAGGAATCCAAGGCTTCGACGAGTAGGCAAGATCCTTACGTCACAGCCGAGAATTATGACAAGGCCCCGACAGTCAATACAGAAGAACTGGCATATCGGGTCATTCTCTTCGAGGACTTCACTGTCCCCTCTGAATGGGAGTCAGATGCTAGAAAACTGGTGAACGCAACGGAGGATCAAGCCATTGGCCGCCTGATTAGCACCACAGCTTTCGCCACGGTTGCAAAAAAACAGAGCCTCGTTCCGGACGAACCATACATGGTTGTCAAATGCACACTCGTGGATTACCGGATCGTAAGAGTTGTAGCCCGCTTTTTTGGAGGGCCAATGGCAGGAAGGTCCTACCTTACGTACCGTGTGCAAGTCTACGACGGCAAGAGCGGCGAGAGGCTATTTGAGCGGGAGATAACCACCGAGAACAGCGCTTTCGCAGCTGCGTTTTCGTTCAATGACAGGAACCTTTCCAGCTTCCTGGGCAATGTGCTGGGCGATTATCTCGCGCTTCGCGCGCGCAAGGATAAGGGCGTGGACGTGCTTCCTCTCGCACGCTAATTTGGCTGCCGAGGGCGGAAGTGACAGGTGCCGCCAGCCAGCACTGGTGTCCAGATGGAGGGATCGGCGGGCTGCTCGCTGGAGCCGAGGAAGAGCACGCCGTCCGGGGCGAGCACTTTGTGGATGCCGGCCAGCAGGGTCTTGCGCGTTTCCTGAGAGAAGTAGAGCATGACATTGCGCAGGAAGATGACGTCAAAGCGGTCATCGCTACGGTTAAAGGGCAGCGGCGACGAACAGAGATTGGCCATGCGGAAGTTGCACATCTTGCGGATTTCGGGCTTGACCGTCCAGCTCTCGCCGGCGTGGTCGAAGTAGCTGATGACGAAGCGAGCGGGCAGTCCGCGGTTCATCTCGATGCGGTGATAGCAGCCGGCCTGGGCGCGCTCCACCACCTCGGCGCAAATGTCGGTGCCTTCAATACGGATAGTCCAGCCGGCAAGCAAGGGAAAGTGCTGGAGCAGGAGCATGGCCAGGCTGTATGCCTCCTGGCCGGAAGAGCAGGCCGCGCTCCAGAAACGCAGGGCGCGCGCGGGCCGGCGGGCTTCAATGAGCCTGGGCAGCAGCTCGGTGCACAACAACTCAAAGGGACGGCCATCGCGAAAGAAGCTGGTTTCGTTGATGGTCATGGCCTCGGCGATGGAGCGCTCCAGGAGCGGGTTCTTCCTGAGCTTGAGGTGCAGGACAAGCTCCTCCAGGCGGGTCATGCCCTGGTTGCGCAATAGCTTTGTGAGGCGGGTCTCGAACAGGTAATCGCGCGACGGGTCGAGCACGTTTTGCGAAAGGCTGTAAACAAGCTGGCGAAGGTAGCCATAGTCGACGCTGGTGGCGGTTTGCATGGCTAGACCACCCCTTCCCGCAGCTCGTATTCCTCCGCGCAAGAGCGGCTGGCAAGCCGGAGGATTTCAGCGGCCATGGCGTTGAGGGGAAGCACCTTGTGCGCCAGTCCCGCGGCACAGACGGCGCCCGGCATTCCCCATACCGTGCTGCTGGCCTGGTCCTGGGCCAGGACGCTGCCGCCCTGCTCGCGAATGATGCGCGCGCCCAACATTCCGTCCGAACCCATTCCGGTCAGCACTACGGCCAGTACCCCCGCGCCGTAGACCGCTGCCGCCGAGCGGAAGAGCACATCGACAGCGGGGCGGCAGTGATTTTCCGGCGGGCTCTGGTTCAGATGCAGCATGGCCGGCTGGCCGCTGCGCGCGCCGGACAGCACCTCCATGTGCCAGTTTCCCCGGGCGATGTAGATGGCTCCGGCGCGCACTGGTTCGCCCTCCGCGCCCTCGCGCACCTGCAACGGACAGCGGCCATTGAGCCGCTCAGCTAGCTGCCGGGTGAACAACTCCGGCATATGTTGCACGATCAGAACGGGAATCGGGAGGCTTGCCGGCAGCTCCGGAAGCAGAATATCGAGCGCCGCGGGACCACCGGTGGAGACGCCGATGGTCAGTGCCGCAGGAACCGACGAAATCGGCGGGGCCTTGGGCAACGGCGCCATGGCTGCCGGGAAAAGTGTCCGCGCCGTGCCGGACAAGGTCGGCGGCGGCAGGCTGGTGAGGGCATGAATCTTGGGGATGAGATCCTGGCTGAGCGCCCGCATGGATGCCTCGCGACTGGATTGCCCCGCGGGCTTGGCCACATAGTCGGAGGCGCCGCAGGCCAGGGCCTCGATGGTCACCCTGGCGCCGCGCTGGGTGAGCGAACTGCACATGATGACCGGTATTTTGTGCCCCCGCGCGCGTAACTGTCTCAGCGTGATCAATCCGTCCATGACCGGCATCTCCACATCCAGCAGGAGCAGGTCAGGATGAAGGGTTTCCAGGGCGCTCAAGGTTGCCTGACCATCAGCAGCAGTGCCAACCACCTCCAGGCCGGCATCCATGCAGACCACGGCACGCAACAGACTCCGCATGACTGCCGAGTCGTCCGCAATTAATATCCGGGTTTTGCGGCCGGAAGCCATCTCTCATGCCTCCACCAGGCCGAGCATGGCCAGCTTTTCCGTCAACGCCTCGTCGTCGAAGGGCTTCATGAGGTACTCGTCGGCGCCGGCATCCAGGGCGCGGAGGATGTAGTCGTTTTCCGCCTCAGTAGTCACCATCATGACCTTGATATCGCCATAGCCCTCAGCGCGCATCTGCTTGAGCATGTCCAGCCCATTCATTACCGGCATATTCCAGTCCACCAAGGCGAGGTCATAAGGCGGGCGTGATTTCAACAGGTCTATGCCGGCCTGGCCATCGGCTGCTTCCTCGCACTCGATGCCCTTCTCTTCAAGCAGGCCGCGCAGATAACCCCTGACGAAGCGGGAATCATCGATGATTAAAGCTCGCATGGTCGCCTCCAATCAATAACCCGTTTGACCCTAAGCGGCCCGGGCCGCGCTCAGGCGCATGGGGTCCAATTGCTCCGGGTCCAGCATGACCAACAGACTGTCCTTAAGCTTGTAAGCACCGGCAAACAAGACTCTCCGGCTTTCGTTGAGAATCGATGGATTGGGCTCGTAGTCGGCCGACGAGGTGGTCAGGACCTCGCTGACCGAGTCCACCAGCAAACCAAAAATTCCTCCGGCACTCTCCAGCACCAGAAGATCCTGGCGGCCCACCCTGGGCGGCAGGTCAAGCAATTGCCGCAGACTCACGGTGGTCAGCACGTCGCCGCGGTAGTGCACCAGCCCGCCGACGAACAGGGGCGCCAGCGGAACCGGCTGGGGCCGGGCCGCGCCAACAATTTCGAGAATGTGGGTAATGGGCACGCCAAACATCGACGTTCCCAGGCGCACCGTGCAGATCTCCATCAGCGTGACCGCCGCTTTTGTGACCGCCGTTTTTTCCTTGCGATGTAATACCGCTGTTGCTGTGCTCATGCCACTGTCTCCGTAATCTGGCTCCACTCCGCGGGGGCTTGTTCGCCGGCGGGCAGCGGGGCCACGGCACGCAGGTCAACCAGGCCTGTTACGCGACTCTTGAGCAGCGTAACCCCGCCGGTGCGCTGACTGGTGCCGGCCTCGAACAGGTCGCTGCCAGCGACCACATCCAGCACATGGGAAACCGCAATGCCCACTTGGCGGTTACCCTCGCGGCAGACCACCACGATAATCTTTGCCTCGGGATTGCCCCCGGCTGCGGCCAGTACGCCGCCCGAGTCCTCCACCGGCAGCAGTTGACCCTCGAAGTTGAGCACCGGGCGATAGCCGATGTACTCGATGCGCTTGAGCGGAAGCTGCTCGATGCGCAGCACGTCGGCCAACAGCACCGCGGCCTGGCGTCCGGCCGCCTCCACCAGCAGGTACTCCAGGCCTTTGGCCTCGTCGGCTGCTGATTCGCCGTCGCCTGCCTTGGTGGCCTCTTCCTCACGCAGGCTCACGCCAGCCTTGAGGGCAATCAAACCAGGATCGAGAATCAGCGCCAGGTCGGCGTTGCCCAGCACGGTTGCTCCGGAAAACAGGCCGATGTCCTTGAGCACGGCGGAGAGCGGCTTAACGACGATCTCCTCCGGATCTGCCAGCCCGTCCACCACCAAGCCGAAGCGGCGGCCGTCGGCATCCAGGACGGCGATAAAATTGTCGCGCTCGGTGGAGAGCTTGTGTTCCACTCCGGGCATCAGCAAGCGGTCAAGGAAAATAAGCGGCAACAGCTTGCCGCGCAGCCTGTAGAGCGGCGCATTCTCAATCCACTCGATGGCTGCTGCTGACTCCTCGGGGGGAATGTGCACCAGCTCTGACAGCGAACCCTGGGGCAGCGCAAAACTCTGGTTTATGCTACGCACGATCAGGGCGGGAATAATGGCCAGGGTCAGCGGGATGCGCATGCGCAGCGTGGTCCCCTTGGCAGTCCGCGAATCGATCTCGACCTTGCCGCCAATTTTCTCCACATTCGTTCGCACCACGTCCATGCCCACGCCCCGTCCGCTCACGTTGGTCACGGCGGCGGCGGTGGAGAAGCCGGGCAGGAAAACCAGTTGCAACAGCTCGCGTTCCGCCAGGTGGGAGGCGCGGTCCGCGGTGATAAGGCCGCGTTCGATGGCCTTCTGACGCACCTTTTCAACATTGATGCCGGCGCCGTCATCGGAAACCTCGATGACCACGTGGCTGCCCTCCTGGCTGGCCTTGAGCTTCAGCGTTCCCTCTGGATCCTTGCCCGCGGCCAGGCGCACATCGGGCGGCTCAATGCCGTGATCCAGCGAGTTTCTTACCGCATGGGTAAGCGGATCCTTGATGGCCTCCAGCAGGCTCTTGTCCAGTTCCGTGTCCTGACCCTCGACTTGCAGGCGGACACGGCGGTTGAGCGCTTGCGACAGATCGCGCACAATGCGCGGCATTTTGGAAAATATATTCGACACCGGCTGCATCCGAGCCTTCATCACGCTTTCGCGCAGATCGGCGGTGACCATGTCAAGCCGGCGGCTGAGCAGCGTCATGTTGGGATCAGCCGAGGTGGCCTGCAGGACCTGGTTGCGGGTCAGCACCAGCTCGCCCACCAGGTTCATCATCCGGTTCAGCAGCGTTACATCGACGCGCAGTGTGCTCTCGGCGGCAGTTCCTTGAGCGCGCGGACGGGCAGGGTCTCCTTCGGCCTCTGCCGTAGTCCTGGCAGGCTCTACGGGCTTGAGGTGAATCGGCTCTGGCGCGGCCGGGGGCAGCGCGGCCGGAACTGATGACATGGTTGCTGGCGCGACCACAGCCTCGACGGGCGGGGCGGACGTTGCACGTGCGCCGCGACTGGCATGAGAGGAATGTTTTGCATGCGCCTGCGCCGGAGCCTGCAACTCCTCCATGCGGCCGATCAGAACCGCATCTTCGCCCACGCCCTCGTTGCTGTCTGCCTCGATGGTCTTGAGAATGGAGCGCAGCCCATCCAGCAGTTGCAACAGACCTGTGATCAGCGGGCGGTCGGCGGTCAGCTTGCCCTCGCGCAGCAGGCCCAGCAGGTTTTCTCCCGCATGGGCCAGCTTTTCCAGCCGCTTGAAGCCCAGGAACCCGGTGGTTCCCTTGATGGTGTGAACCGAACGAAAGATCTCTCCGATCAGTCCCGCATCCTGGGGCCGCTCCTCCAGATCGGTCAGACAGTGCTCCATGCGGTCTAACCCTTCCTGGCTCTCGATCAGGAATTCCCTCGTCAATTCATCCATCGCCCACTCATCTGCCCGGCCGGCATGGTAACTCCCGGCACAAAGAGTACTTAAGCCCTTTATCGGAAAGATGAGGCTCAACTTGAGGAACCGAATCATGGCAACCCGTGCCGGATTTACAGCAACGCCGGAATGCTATAACCTCAATACTCACCCTTTAGGGAGATGAAACACGCAATGAACCACCCATCTTCACCGGAAACCACTCTTGAGAGCCTGCTTGACAGGGCGCGTCAGGCCGCGCAGCACGCCTATGCCCCCTACTCCGGCTTTAGGGTGGGGGCGGCGCTCCGGCTGACCAATGGCGAAATCGTCACCGGCGCCAACGTGGAGAATGTGAGCTTTGGACTGACCATTTGCGCCGAACGTTCCGCGTTGGTGCAGGCCGTTTCCCAGTACGGACCTAAAATCCGCGTCGAGGCCGTCGCCATTGCCAATTTGAACTCCGTTGCCAGCCCACCCTGTGGCGCCTGCCGCCAGGTGCTCTCCGAGTTCATTCTGCCCGATGCGCCATTGATCTTTCCCTCCACCGGCGGCAACCGCACCATGACCTTTACTGAACTGATGCCTCTGGCCTTTGAGATGAAGCTGAAATAAGACTTTGTCCGGAACAGGAAACGCTGACCCGTATTGTGCCCGCCATCACTCCGGGAGCGGATTGCATCCACTACTATGGATTCGAGGAGTTTGAGAAATATGCCCCGTAAAGCGCTGATTGCCGCCAATTGGAAGATGTTCAAGACGCCCGCTGAAGCCAAGGCGTTTGTCGATGCCTTTTTACCGCTCGTCGCCGGGCACACGCGCGACGAGATTGCCCTGTTTCCGTCGCCCGTGCTGCTGCCCACGGTGATTGCGGCCGCCAAAGGCTCAAATGTCGCCGTGGGTGCGCAAAATATTCACTTTGCCGAGGAGGGAGCCTTTACCGGCGAGACCTCGGTGGGCCAGCTGAAGGCCGTGGGCGGGACGCATACGCTCATCGGCCACTCCGAGCGGCGGCAGTACTTTGCCGAGACCGACGAGATTGTCAACAAGAAGCTGCACACCGCGCTGAAGCACGGCGTAGTTCCTGTGGTCTGCATTGGCGAAGTGCTGGCCGAGCGCGAGGCGGGCAAAACGGCCGATGTGCTCAAGAAGCAGGTGACCGGAGCCTTTGCGGGCATCACGGCCGAGATGGCTGCGCCGATTGTGGTTGCTTACGAGCCGGTTTGGGCTATCGGCACCGGCAAGACGGCCACGCCGGAGATGGCCGTGGACGCGCACAAGATCATCCGCGCCGAAGTGGCCAAGCTGCTGGGACCGGCCATCGCTGCCAATATGCGCATTCTCTATGGCGGCAGCGTGAAGCCGGACAACGCCACGGCGTTGATCGGCCAGGAAGAGATTGATGGGGCCCTGGTGGGCGGCGCCAGCCTCAAGCCGGATTCGTTCACGGCGATTGTAAAGTACTGAATTGCAACTTCTAGCTTTTAGATGTGCCCCAGCTCTCTTTCGGGAGCTGGGGCATTTCATTCTGTCGAACCATAGAACTCTGCCCAACGTACAATGACTCATGGCCCAGCGCGACCTGTACATTGACCGCTTGCGTAGCGTGATGACGGTTTTCGTCATCCTGCACCACACCGCGATCACCTATGGCGCGATCGGCGGCTGGTTCTGGCACGAGATTGATCCCTCCGGCGCGCTGTCCAGCCAACTGCTCATCCTCTTCTGCACCACCAACCAGGCTTACTTCATGGGCTTTTTCTTCCTGCTGGCGGGCTACTTCACGCCTGCCTCGCTGGAGCGCAAGGGCTACGCGCGCTTCATCGGCGACCGTTTTCTGCGCCTCGGCCTGCCATTGCTGGCCTTCGGCCTGATTCTGGGCCCGCTGACCGCAGGGATGGTGAACTATGCGCAGGGCGATGGATTCTGGCCGGCAATCTTCTGGCTCTGGCGGCATAAGCAATTCATCAACGGCCCGTTGTGGTTTGCGCAGGCGCTGCTGATTTTCAGCCTGGCTTATTGTGTCTGGCGTGCAGTGTTCGGCTCTCAACTGGCCGATTCCCAACGCACGCCGAGCCGGGTTCCGGCTGGCTACTGGTGGCTGCTGAGTGCTCTGGGAACCGGCGCCGTTGCGCTGGCCATCCGCCAGTTCGTTCCTACCGGCGAGAATGTCATCGGCCTGCAACTGGGCTACTTTGCCACCTACATAGTCCTCTTCGGGGCGGGCATTGCGGCGTGGCGCTATGACTGGCTGCGGCAGCTCACGTGGAAGAGTGCGCGAACAGGAATCATCGCTCTGGTGATAGCATGGCCGACCATGCTGGTGGGCGGCGCGGTGGCCAGCGCGCTCAACGGACCGGGAAAATCAAACTTCGGAGGCGGGTTCTCCTGGACTGCGATTCTCTATGCGCTGTGGGAGCCGTTCGTGGCCTGGGGATTGATTGCCCTGTGGCTGGTGGTTTTCCACGCGCGCATGAACCAGCCCTCGGCGTTTTGGGCGTGGCTCAACCGGCGAGCCTACGCGGTCTACATCATTCATCCGCCGGTGCTGGTGGGCGTGAGCCTGCTGCTGCACGGCTGGGTGGCTCCGGCGCTGGTCAAATGGGGGGTGGTTGGCCCCCTGGCCTGCATCGGCTGCTGGCTGGCGGCTGATCCGCTGGTGCGGCTGCCGGGGGTGCGGCGCGTGATCTAAGGATGATCCTTAAAATGGCTCCTTGCTGCCGCCGCCGCACAGTTCGACGGCATGGACCATGGCTTTAGCGATACGGTTAGCCGTGTCTTCGTCGGAGAAATAGAAGCCATTTTCCTGATTTCCGGCTCTTCGCACCATAACCAAAAACATGGGAGGATCAAATCTCGGATTCCAGGTGGGATGTCCGGCAGCGGCGGCTCTCTTTTTCCAATCCTGCTCAGCTATCATCACCACGAGATCCACTACATCGTGAAGGTTGTAGGAGGCGACACCTCCATCGGATGTGTTATTCGTCCTGGAGTTTCTGTAGTAGCTGATGCGGCAGGTCGCAGGATCGGCAACGATGTTGTTGTACTCGATGCTACTCAGATCCGTATAGTCTTTCCCGTCAACATTGTCATGTGTGTAGATGGCAAAGTTCAGCTTTCCCTGTTCACTCAACTTAGTCTGAATAAACTTCATGGTGGCTTCGAGCGTGGGACCGTCGGCGGCGGGTTTGGGCGGCGGCGGGACGGGTTGCTGCGCAATGGCCGCGGAGAAGGCCGTCAATACAGAAATGTAAACGATGGCACGCAGAGATTTCATTACAAAATTACTCCTGAGTTAAAACTAATCTTTGCTGCCGCCGCCGCATAGCTCGACGGCATGGGTAAGGGCCTTGGCGACGCGGTCAGCGAGATTGGCATCGGTGAAGAGGAAGAAGTTCTCTTCACCATGCGGGCGGTTGATCATCAACGCCGTAATCGACGGGCTGGTGGATGTGACGAGGATGTTGGGATCGCCATGCTTCGCTTCATAGTCGTTCTGATCCTGTTCTTCGGGCTTGACTACTATCTGCTGAACATCACGCAGTGAGAAGACGTTATTCTCGTCTTTGTAAGTATTACCTTTGGCTGCTGCCAACCGATGGTAGGAGATACGACACTGATTCTGGTCAGCAACAACATTGCTGATCTCATTTGTGCGGGTTTCTGTCCACGTGCTGCCATTGCTCTTGTTCTGGTTAGAAAAGACAAAAGCGACTTTGCCGATGCCGTTCAGCTTCTCTTGAATGAACTTCATGGTCTCAGCGAGGGATGGGCCGCTGGTAGTTGGCGCGGCGGCGGGCGGCTGCGCTGCGGGCTGCGCGGGCGCTGTGTCCTGCGTCAGGATGGCTTTCAGTTCGGCGTCTGTTACGCCAGCCTGTTTGAGCATAATCAGGGCATCGACAGAAGTGTCGAACTTATCGGTGATGGCGCGAATTTTGTCCAGGACCACGCTTTCAGGCATCCCAACCTGCAGAAGCTTCAGCACGGCGACGTTGGCGGGCGCGTCATTGACCGGCCTGGGCGGCGGCGGGACGGCGATTTGGGCAAAGGCTGCGGAGAACGCCGTCAATACAAGAATGGAAACGATGGCACGCAGGGATTTCATCACAAATTCTCTCCTAACTTAAAACTTGTCTTTGTTGCCGCCGCCGCAGAGTTCGACGGCGTGAAGCATGGCCTTGGCGACGCGGTCGGCATGATCAGCGTCGGCAAAACGAAAAGTGTATGTCATGTCATGAGGAAGCCGCGCCTCAAGAATCGTCATGGGCGGGCGGGTGGTGATGCTGACATTGGTGATGCCGTTATTCACCGCCGATTCGGTTTCAAATTGTTCCAAGGGCTTGACTACGATCTCCTGAACATCGCGCATGGAGAACTCATTTTCTTTATCCCTGTAAGTTTTCCCGTTTTGTATGGCCTTGCGATGATAGGAGATATGGCACTGGCTAGGGTCGGCAACAACATTGCTGATCTCATCCGTGTAGGTATTTTCCGCTGTAGTCCCGTCGACTGCGGCGTAGAAAACATCCACGTAGGAGACCTTGCCTATGCCGTTCAACTTCTCCTGAATGAATTGCATGGTCTCGGCGAGGGATGGGCCTGTGTTGGCGGGCGGTGCGTCGGGTTGTGCTGGCGCTGTGCCCTGCGCAAGGATGGCTTTCAATTCGGCTTCCGTTGCGCCGGCCTGCTTAAGCACGATCAAGGCGTCGATGGAGGTGTCGAACTTATCGGTGATGACGTGAATCTTGTCGAGGACCACGCTTTCAGGCATTCCGACCTGAAGCAACTTCAGCACGGCGGTGTTGGCGGGCGCGTCAGTTGCGGGTTTGGGCGGGGGCGTGATGACCTGCTGGGCGATAGACGCGGAGAATGCCGTCAGAACAAGAACGGAAGCGAGGAGGCGCAGAGTTTTCATTTTGATGAGTTGCTCCTTGTCTAGAATGGTTCAGGACTTTTCTGGCCGCCGCCACAGAGTTCGACGGCATGCATCATGGCTTTGGCTACCCGGTTGGCCACGTCTTCATCACGAAAGCTCAACGTAAGAACGAGCCGGTCAACGACAGTCGGCTCCGAGCATTCTACCGGTTTTCCATTCCTGGTGCATTTGACACCTTTACTGGCAGGCCCACGAGAGAGAAGAAAATAGCCAGGCTGAACTTGCGCTATTTTCGTCGGCGTGCCCTCGTCAGCCATCTCCTGATTCCACCAATAATCGGCGGCCATGACTTGTACCGCTTTCATGGATTTCATGTACATGATTTGCGTAGCATCAGTTTTTGTAGTGGTATCGCCATGTGCGCCCTTCTGGCTGGATGTCATATTCACCTTGTAACTCACGGAGCAGTCCCTGGCGCTGGAGACAATATTCGTTATCTCGAAGCCGTACTGAGCGGAAGCATCATCACCGGACTGGTTATCGTGCGTGTAGAGAGCGAAATTGAATCTTCCCTGCTCGTTCAGCTTGTCCTGAATGAACTGCATGGTATCAGTAAGGGAGGGGCTGTTGTCGGCGGGCGCGGCGGCGGGCGGCTGCTCGGCGGGCGCTGCGCCCTGCGCCAGGATGGCTTTCAGTTCGGCTTCCGTTGCGCCGGCCTGCTTGAGCGTGACCAGCGCAGAAGCAGAGGTGTCGAACTTATCGGTAATAGCGCGAATTTTGTCGAGGACCACGCTCTCCGGCATTGCTGCCCGCAGCAGCATCAGCACTTCGGCGTTGGCGGGCGCATCAGTTGCGGGTTTGGGCGGGGGCGTGATGGCCTGCTGGGCCGAAAGAGAGAATGCGATTCCGCAGAAAAGGCATGCCGCAAGCAAACTCCTCATGTTCATGATTTCACCTCCCTTACATAGTAAAGGCGGAAGCAGGGATTTTCCCTGCTTCCGCCGTGGATATATGCATTCGTTTGTTTCCCACCATAGCCGTATAAGTTTCAAGATGCAGGTCCTTCGACTTTGCTGCGCTTCGCTCAGGATGACAGCGGCGAGGGTGGGGCACCCAAACATTGTTGTTCCGCGCAGGCCGCTCTAATGTGCCGGCGGCGCCGGCGGGCTGGCGGCGAAGGCTGTTTGCGTGATGCTGGTTTCGGCCTGGTCGGCTTGCTGCTGCTGAGAATCGAGTAGCGTCTGCACATTCTCTGTGTCAGCCGGGGGCTCGTCCGCGGGCACGGGCGGCGGCGTAATGGCCGACATCGGGGCCGCCGGCAATCCTCCCTTGCCTTGCTGCTCGCGGAGCGCCTGCAAGCCGGAATCCAGTTGGGCGCGGAAGTTGTTCTGCATCTCCTGGAGGGCTTCCAGCGACACGCTGACGGTAACTCCAGCCGGGCAATCGCCCTTGTGGCTGCTGAGGACAGCCAGACTGGCTGTCGTGGCTCCATCGGGCGGTGCATCCAACAGCTTGATCACGTCTCCCACCGAGAGCGCGCACTGCTCGCCGGCCGCGGTGGAGACATTCTGGACCTGGTCCACCACAAACAGATGGTTGGGCACCAGCACCTGGGGCAGGCCGTCGAGCGCGGGCGCCTGGTCGGGCTTGGCAGCAGCGGCATTCTCGAAGGCCAGTTGCTGTTTAACCTCATCGGCGATCATCTGCTTAATCTCAGGAGAGATGGGCGTGTCAGCCGGGGCAGATGTCTCGTCACCGGCCGGCTGCGCGTCCCCGCCAGCCGCGTTATCATCCGCGCCACTGGCGGGACAACTGCCTGAGCCTGCCTGAACCCCGGCGTCAAAGCTGTCGGCTAGCGTTTGGCCCAGGTAGTAGTCAGTGAGCCAGTTGGCGCCGCTCTGGTAGGCGCCGGAGGGGTCAAAGAATCCCGCATTGCAGGCAAACCAGGCAGAACTCGCCCATCCCCACATGTAGGCCGCCGGGGAGTCCCAGGGGTAATAGGCCCATCCGTAAAAGCCCGGAGCGTACGTAGCGTGCGGAACGTAATTACTGAACTCCCTGCCGTGATAGTTGTACCGTGAGTAATCGCGCGTGAAGCGATGGTCTCCATTCACGTAGGTCCGATGGGTATAGTCGTGGCCGTGGTAGTTGACCGAGTGCTCGAGATATCCGCGATGAGCTCCCGTCGAAACCAGCTTGCTGTGGTCGGGACGCTCGCCGACGATGGACCTTTGCCCGCGCGGGCCGTGCGCTATGTCCAGGTTGGGAGTATGCACGGAGGCCAGGCGGCCATCGCCACGGAAGTTGGCTGATCGCCCGTGCCCGCTGTAGGAGGCCAGGGTTCCGTTGGGACGCAGATTGAAGTTGCGGCCGTTGGCGGTGGTCACTGTCAGGCTCTTATCTGAATGCACGTTAACCTGTCCCGGCGGAATCGGCCGGTGGTTGACTCCGCCCAGGCCGCCACGCGCGGTGTTCACCTGGTGCAGCACGGATTGCGATCCATCGTGCGAAAGCGTGGAGCCGCCCGTGCCAAACTTGCCGCCTGTCGCAGGCGCCGGCAAGTTGTATACGGGATGCGTGCTGCCGCCGGTTGGGCTAACTGGCGAAGGAGGACGCGGAGTGGGGGAGCCGCCGCCCGCAACGGTTGGGGCCGGCGGAGTGGGGGTGTTAACGTGCGGAGCAGCCGGTGCCGACGGAGTGCCGGTGTTCACGTGCTCGGCGGGCGGGGTTGCCGGATTGTAGGTGTTGGCGTGCGAAGCGGTTGGGGCTGACGGCGTGTAGCTCGTGCCACCGGTTGAGGGATGTGGCGTATACGTGGTAACCCCGTTCGCGTTCCTCACGCCCTCCCCGCTGACGGAGGTGCTGCCGGAGGGATGGGATCCGGCGGAGGCGCCGGGGGTATAGGTGTGCGGGGTGTAGGTTGTGGCGCCCGAAGAGGGCCGCGGGCCTGATGTACCACCGCTCGATGGTGCACCCGGCGTATAGCTATGCACAGGAGACGATGGAGCTGACGGGTGGTAGGACGGAGCCGACGGAGCCGACGGGTGGTAGGCCGGAGCCGACGGAGCCGACGGGTGGTAGGCTGGGGCCGGCGGGTGGTAAGCCGGAGCGGGCGGGTGGTAAGCCGGAGCGGGCGGGTGGTAAGCCGGAGCGGGCGGATGGTAGGACGGAGCGGGCGGATGGTAGGACGGGGCCGGCGGGTGATAGGACGGAGCCGGCGGGTGATAGGCCGGCGGATGGTATTGGGCCGATGCCATCACAGAAGTTGCAAACAGAGCTAAAACCCAGAGCAAGTTGCTGCTCACATGTGTAGAACGTTTCATCTTCGCCCTCCCTACAGCTGCGTACTACGTTCATTAGATCAAGATTCAGTCCATTTGATCGAGATTCAATAGTTCAACCCGGTCGTGAGTCGAAAGTCTCTGTGAATCGAAGATAAATCACGCTGGTATCGAATGACCCGCAAAATCTCTCTTACTTCAGCGGGTCGGCGGGCAGCGTCCAGCCTTCCTTCTCGCCCTTGTTCTGCTCCTTGAGCCAGTCAATCAGCGGCTGGAAGTATTCGATAATAGCCGAGGCGTCAGCTTTGTCGGTTCCGGTCATGGCCTTGAGCGCCTCCGGCCAGGGTTTGGATGCGCCCATAGACAACATCGCATTCAACCGCGCGCCAGCCTCCCTGGAACCGTAGACCGAGCAGCGATTCAGCGGTCCCTTGTATCCGGAGGCCTGGCACATGGCGCGGTAAAACTGGAATTGGTAGACGCGGGCCAGGAAGTAGCGCATATAGGGCACGTTGCCGGGGATGTGGTATTTGGCGCCGGGGTCGAAGTCGGCCTCAGAGCGCTCAACCGGCGGGGCAATGCCCTGATATTTTTCGCGCAACGCCCACCAGGCGCTGTTGTAGTGCTCCGGCGTCACTTCTCCGCTGTAAACCTGCCAGCGCCACTTGTCGATGAGCAGTCCGAAGGGCAGAAAGGCAATCTTGTCCAGCGCAGTGTGCAGCAGCAGCGGAATATCGGCGCTGGGCGGCGGAACCTGGTCGATGAGGCCCAGAGTCTTGAGGTAATCGGGGGTCACGTTCAGCGCGATGGCGTCGCCGATGGCCTCGTGGAAGCCGTCGTTGGCGCCGTTCAGGAAGAAGTAGGGCTGATTGCGATAGGCCATCTGGTAGTAGTTGTGGCCCAGCTCGTGATGCACGGTGACAAAGTCGTCGGCAGTGGGCTGAAAGCAGGCCTTGATGCGCACATCGCGCAGGTTGTCGATATCCCAAGCGCTGGGATGGCATACCACGTCTCGGTCGCGTGGATGAGAGAGCATGGAGCGCTGCCAGAAGGTGTCGGGCAGGGCGTCAAAGCCCAGCGACTTGTAGAAGCCTTCGCCGTAACGGACTAACTGCTCCGGGGTGGTATTACGTGATTTGAGGATGGCGCCCAGGTCGTAGGGCAACGGCGCGGAGGGCGGAGCGACAACGTCGTAGATGTTGCCCCACTCCTGCGCCCACATATTGCCCAGCAAGTGGCCGGGAATCATGCCGTCGGGCCGGCGCGCGGCGTCGCCGTACTTCTCGATGAGTTTGCGGCGGACGTAGGTATGCAGCTCGCGGTAGAGCGGCTCCACCTGCTTCCAGAGGCGCTCGATCTCGGCCTGAAACTCTTCGGGAGGCATATCGTACTGCGAACGCCACAGGGCGCCGGTGTCGGCAAAGCCCAGTTCGCGCGCTCCCTGGTTGCTCAGCTCGGCCAGGCGCGCATAATTGCCGCGCATGGGCTTGCCGATGGCGTGCCAGCCCGTCCACATGGCCGCCAACTCCTTTGGATCATGGCTCTGGGTCATCTTGACATTGATATCGTCAATGCCCAGACAGTGATCGGGGTTGGCGTCTGGGCAGTACTTTCCGCGGCCATAGGCGGCGTCGAGTTCAGCGGCCTTCTGGGTGGTTTCAGCGCGCAGCGCGGGATCCTGCGGCGCGGGCAAGCCGATGCCCAGCTTGAGCAGCAGCATCTTGCGCGCCGCATCGGGCGGCAGCGGGAGGCCGTTGAATTTGCGTGCCTCGTAAATCAGCGCGGTTTGACGCGCAATCATCCGGTCGTTGACCTCGGCCACCAGGGAGATAGTGTCGTCGGTGATGTAGGTCTCCTCGACCCACGAAGCGCGGGCGGCAGTGACGCTCAACGCGCCCAGTTCCTTTTCCGCGCTGTCGATAAAGGTGAGGGCCTCGGCGACCGTGGGCCTGGCGGCGGGTTGGGCGGCGGGGGCGGGCTGCGCCAGTGTGGTGGAGACGCACACAATCATACCGGCAAGCGCCAGCATGGACATAAGGAGCAAACGAATTTTGATTTTCATGGCAATGGAACTATAGAACATTGTTCCGGGGTTCGGGAAGCAGCCGCGCACAGCCGGGGAAAGCATGCAGAAGGGAATGGCCTGAGTGCTTACGTTGAATGAAAAGTGATAACTGCTCAGTGGCTGAAGAGCATCCGCCCGCCCACGGCGATCATCGTCAACGCAAAGATGCGCCGCAACCAGAGGTCGGGGATGTGTTGCGCGCCCACGGCCCCAAAGTAGCCGCCGATCAGAAACCCGACGGCCAGCAGAAGCGCAATCTTGAGATCCGCGTTGCCCTTGCGGTAGTACTCCAGAAAAGCAAAAATGCCCACCGGCGCCAGCAGCGCGCCCAGCGAGGTTCCTTGGGCCCTGTGCTGGCTCATGCCGGCGATCCAGATCAGCGCGGGAATAAACAAAATGCCGCCGCCAATTCCCACCACGCCGGAGAACACGCCCACCAACAGCCCCACCAGCAGCATCATCCAGTTCACAAGAGCCTCCCATTGGCGCGGCAAGGGGCAGCCGCACGCATTCTAAGCCTAAACTATGCATAAGGGCTGAAGGTGTCAGGCGTGCTTTTCCGCACGCCGCTCGCTCAAATTTACACAACATTTGCAATCTCTTTGCCTGGTTGCAGTAGTCTGTTCATAGTTCCGTGCGGCCTCCGCATCTGAAGTTCAACGGCCGCCGGGCGAGGGCAGACCGGTTGAGCCAGACCATATTTGTACTGGAAGACGATACCGACATCGCGCGGCTGGTGCAGTATCACCTGGAGGCGGCCGGGTTTGCGGCGCGCCTGTTCGGCACACCCGCCCACCTGATTCCCGACGCCGAGCGCGAGGCGCCGGCGTTGTTTCTGCTGGACATCATGGTGCCCGGCGGCGACGGTTTAGACGTGTGCAAGCGCCTGCGCAAGCACCCCATGCTTTCCAGCGTTCCCATCATCTTTCTGACCGCGCGCGCCGGCGAGAGCGACCGCGTGCTGGGCCTGGAAGTGGGAGCTGACGACTACATCACCAAGCCCTTTGCCACGCGTGAGCTGGTGGCGCGCGTGAAGGCCGTGCTGCGCCGCTTCGAGCGGCCCGCCACGCCCTCGGTCATTCGCTTTGAAGAGATCGTCATCGACGCCAATGCCATGCAGTTGACGGTGCGCGGCACAGTGCTGCCCACCACGGCTACCGAATTCCGCCTGCTGGATTACATGGCGCGGCATCCGGGCCGGGTCTTCAGCCGCGACCGCTTGCTGGACGCCGTCTGGGGCGATGCCCGCTTCGTCACGCCCCGATCGGTCGACGTCTATGTGAGCCGCATACGTGAGAAGATCGAGGTTGACCCGGAAAATCCGCGCCACCTGAAGACGGTGCGCGGCGCCGGTTACCGCTTCGAGCTTCCCAGGAGCGGGTAGGGCGACTTGAAATCAAAGATATTTTTGAAGCTGCTCGGCCTCTTTCTCATACTGCTGATCTTCCAGGCAGCGGCGATGGAGTTTGTTTTCCATCGCATGGTGAAACACATGGCGGGAGAGAGCTTATCTCTGTCCGTCCGCGAGGCGCTGTGGCCAGTCCTGATCGCGTTGCTGGTTGCGCTGCCGATTGCCGCCTGGCTCTCGGGCCGCATTGCCGCGCTAAACCAGACTGCCGAACGACTAGGCGAGAGCATTGCGGAAATCGAGAGCCGCCGCCAGGAGCTGGCCGGCCTGCTCGATTCCATGCAGGAAGCGGTAGTCACCATCACTCCCAATGGGCTGGTCCGATGGTCAAACACCGCCATGGAGCGGATCGCCGGCGTCGAGATTCAGGTTGGCCGGCCGTTGGATCACTCGTTGCGCGACCCCGAAGTGCTGGCCTGCGTGAAAGCGGCGCTGGAAGTGCGCGAAGAGCGCTCCGGGCGCGCCAGCACTTTGACGCCGGGCCGTGTTCTGGAGATCCGTGCCGTTCCCATGGCCTCCGGCGGCGCGCTCGCCGTACTCCACGACGTGACCCGCATCGAGGCCGCGGAGAAGTCACGCCGCGATTTCGTCGCCAATGTCAGCCACGAACTGCGCACTCCCCTGACTTCCATCCAGGGCTACGTGGAAACGCTGATGGAGGAACCCCGTCCACGCAAGAAAGCCCGCCGCGAGTTTCACGGCATCATCCTCAAGAACGCGATTCGCATGAATCGCATTACCGAGGATCTGCTCGCCCTGGCCAGCGTCGAGAGCCCGGACTACAAGCTGACGCTTCATCCCACGCGGGCCAGCGTACTAATCCAGGATGCAATGGACTCGCTGGGCGGCATGGTGGCTGACTCCGGCGTGGCGCTGCAATTGTCCGGCGCGCCCGACGCATTTGTTTTGGCTGATCCCGACGCTATGAACCAGGTCTTCGGCAATCTAGTCGAAAACGCCATCAGGTATGGCAAGGCCGGCAAGCGAATCCTGGTTGGCGCGAAGCTTTTGGAATCAGAAGTGGAGTTTATCGTTCAGGACTTCGGCCCCGGCATCGCCAGCGAACACCTCACTCGCATCTTCGAGCGCTTTTATCGCGTTGACAAGGCACGCTCCCGCGAGTCGGGCGGCACGGGACTCGGCCTGGCCATCGTCAAGCACATCGTACTGGCCCACGGCGGACGCATCTGGGCCGAAAGTGAACTCGGACACGGCGCCACATTCCATTTCACGCTGCCCCAGTTCACGCAGCCTCCTGCGCCTGAATCGCAGCAGGCTCCCGCCACCGGGGTGTAGACAAGAAAAAATAGCGAGGAAGCCTCGGCCGCGAGGGGTGGTGAGCTCGCTGGGACTTGAACCCAGGACCCACGCCTTAAAAGGGCGTTGCTCTACCAACTGAGCTACGAGCTCTCACAAGGCCGCTACATTCAAATTATCACAAGGACGGCTTTGCCGCCGCAGATGGCTGGATCGCGGCGTATTGATGCGCATTGTTCACACGCCTGGAGCGCCAAACTCAACCGTCAGGGCTAACGAGTTGTTGGAGCGAAGGGGCTCGGGACGCGGCGGAAGTAGTTGATTGCGCCGTAATCGGCAAGGCCGCTTCCATCCGTGAAGCGGGCTATGGTATCCACACGCAGCCTGCCATCGGGCAACAACGAAATCGTGATATCAACTATTTCGCAGGTCACTGCTTGGTCGTCTGCGTAGGTTATGCCGGTCAAACGGTCAGTGGGATAATCGACGGTGTGATGCTTCACCCGCACCTTGCTGATGTAGACGGAATTGCCGCTAGAAGCAACTCTCCTGGCCTTCTGCACACCCCAGTCGCAATCGGTTGGATAGCAGGCGCCGAAGGGGTGAACCTTCATGCCTTTGATTACAATCACATCGATGACGCCATTGTCGCTTGGATGGCAGACGCCGGAGGGCTGATACTTCTTGCCGTTGATGATAATCACGTCGATCCCCCGTGTATGCGGATCGATGTTCTTCCAATTACCATCCAGTAGGTTTTGTGAAACGTCTTGCGCCTGAATGTGAGCCGCACTGATTGCTCCAAAGGCAATGGCCGTCATTGCAACGGAAGTCAGCATACTGCGCCAACATAAACGAAAAATAGACCGATTCATGATTTTGTCTCTCTTGCGTATGAAGTCTTGCTCCCGGCTGCCCCGAAGGGGGCGAGCAATCATAGAAGTCAACATAAGGTTGAAACCCACGGGCGGGAAAAAGTTACGCGAATAGGAGAAGAATTTCATACAGGACTGCGTGCCTTCGCAGCTATCAGAATCAAATCCTCACCCCAGCGAGGAAGACCTAACGCCGGTGCCCGAGATATACCGTACCCATGTCCTTACTAGATCTCTGAAACACGCTCAAAGGAACAGCAACCGTCTCAAAGCCGGCGCCCAGATTTCTGCGCCATCACCGGCACTACCTGCACAGTGACGTCGCGAATCTCGGATAGAAAGCGGTTGAGCACCGAGCCGCGCAGCAGAATGTCCCAGCGCGAGCGGGCCGACTGGCCGAAGACCACGTGGGAGATGCCCTCTTCCTGGGCAAAGCGTATCAGGGCATCGGCGACGTTCTTGCCGCTGAGCGTGACCACCTTTGCGCCCAGGTCGCGGGCCATGCGCTGGTACTCTTCCAGGCGGTGGTAGGCCTCGGGATCGCCGTGGCCTTTGTCGTCTTCGGGACGCGTGACATAGACGGCGTACCAGTTGCTGGCCAGGCGGCTGGCGATGCGAGAGCCCACGCGCAAGAGGCGTTCGGCGCCGGGACGGGTGCTGAGGCAGACCATCAACTTCTCCGGGGTGGATGCCTGTTCCAATCCTTGAATGCGGCGGTACTGAGCTTCCTGGTTACCCACCTGCTCGGCGGTGGTGCGCAGGGCCAGTTCGCGGAGCATGTTCAGATTGCCTTTGCGGAAGAAATTAGCCAGCGACTGCTCCACTTTTTCGGCGGCGTAAATTTTCCCTTGGCGCAGGCGGTTGCGCAGCTCGTCCACGGTCACGTCCACATTCACCACTTCGTTTGCGCGCTTGAGAAAGCTGTCGGGGACAGTTTCGCGGATGACTGTGTTGGCAGAGCGGTTGACGGTGTCGTTGAGCGTTTCCAGATGCTGGATGTTGACCGCGGTCATGACGTTGATGCCGGCGTCCAGCAGCTCCAGCACATCCTCGTAGCGCTTGCGGTTCTTGCTGCCGGGAACATTGGTGTGGGCCAGTTCGTCCACGATAACGGTTTGCGGATGGCGAGCCAGGATGGCGTCCACATCCATCTCTTTCAAGGTGACGCCGCGGTAGGGAATCACGCGCTGGGGTACGATCTCCAGGTCGCGAATACGGGCCGCAGTCTCCTCGCGCCCATGAGGTTCCACCAGCCCGATGACCACATCCATGCCCTGTTGATGCTTCATCCTGTAAGCATCGTTGAGCATATCGTAGGTCTTGCCCACTCCTGGCGCGGCGCCGATGTAGACGCGGAGACGGGCGGGTTCCTGCTGGCGTTCCAGTTTGATCTCTGCCAAGGCTCAGCCCTCCTCCACCGGGTAACGAACTTCGTTGACGGCTGCCACGGGAAGTGTGAAACGGAAGGTGGTTCCATGTCCCAGGCGGCTCTCGACGGCGATCTGGCCGCCCAACTGCTCGACCAGGCGACGGACCATTGCGAGGCCGAGGCCGGAGCTTTTCTCGGAGAATGTGCTGAAGCGGTCGAAGATGGTTCCCAGCCGGTCAGATTCGATGCCGCGTCCGGTGTCGCGCACCGTGAACTGCACGGAGTTCTGGCCCTCTTCGGCTGCCAGCAGAATCTCTCCCTCGGCAGGCGTGTAGCGAACGGCATTGGAGAGCAGGTTGTCCAGGATGGAGCGTACCGCGCGGCGGTCGGCCTGCACAAAGGAGAGATCTTCATAAGCCATGACTTCGATGCGGATACGCTTCTGAGCTGCTTCGTCGCAAAAGCGGTCGCGGGCTTCGTTGAGGATTTGCAGGGGCCGCAGGCGTTCCAGAGTGAACTGGCGGCGGCCGGCGTCCAGCTCGGCTACCTCGATCAGGTCGCTCATCAGATCGTCCAGCTTCTCGCTCTCGTTGGCGGCCGCGGCCACCAGTTCCGCTTGCAGGGGAAGCAACTCGCCGGCAAATCCCTGGCCCAGGGCGTAGAGGCCGCGGCGCAACTGCAGTAGCGGGTCGCGCAGCTTGCGGCTGGCCACGCTGATGAATTGTGTCTTAAAGCGGTCGGTATCCTGCAGGGTGGTCACGTCTTCGAGCGTGGTGACCGTGCCCAGCAGCCGTCCCTCAGAGTCGCGCATGGGCGTGGTGCGCAGGCGGTAGCTGCGCTCCTGCGTGCCGATGCGCAAGGGCAGCAGGGAGGCTTCGCCCTCGTCGGCTACCGGCATCTGCATCGAGACTGCATCGTGGATGGCGCTTAAGATTTTGTCCCCGCCGGGCGCTTTGGCCAGCGCCATGCGGTCGGTGGCGGCTTCGCCCAACAGCTCGGTTGCAGCCTTATTCAACTTGAGCAGTTTTCCCTTGCCGTCAGTCACGATAATGGGCTCGAAGATGGATTGCAGGACGGCGTCGGAGAGTTGAAACTCCATCTGGCGGCGCCCGGCTTCGGACTCCCGCAGTTCGCGCAGTCGGACGGCAATGCGGTTCAGTTCAGCGGCAATCACGCCGAAGCTGTCGCGGCTGCTCCACTCCACGCGGTGCTCCAGATTGCCCTGGGCAATCCGGCGGGCGTCTCGGGCCAGCCGGCGAATGGGCCGCAGCACAAAGTAGGCGACCGCCGCCGCGACCACCGCCACAGCCGCCACAATCAGAAACGCGAACTGGAGCTGTCCCGCCCCCGCCAGGGCGTTGCGCGTGGCGATCACCAGCCAGGCAGCCAGGCTGGCCATGAGCACGCAGCCGAGAATCAGTCGCTGGGTAAGGTTGAGCATGGACCGAACTCCGAGCCGGAACAGTGGTCAGTGATCAGTGGTCAGCTAGAAACCGCGTCTAGCATACCTTTCAAAACGTACATGCAACAATACATCAATTGTACCGACATTATCCTAATGCAATCCTTTTTCATCCCCAGAGGGAAGATAAGGCACGCAGAGAACTAAGCACTGTCCACTGATCACTGTTCACTGACCACTGCTTACGGAATTCTACAGACAGTAAGACTGTCATTGTGCCACTCACAAGCCAACCCCTTCGGTTGGGGAAAGGCAACCAGCACCCAGTCCACCCCAAACTCCGCCTTCAGACGCTCAAAATCGGCAAGCTGGAAGCGAGGCCAGTCTTTCTGGGCTTGATTTTGCCGCTCCCAAACCCCGGCTAGTTCGGGAATCTGCGTTACCACCGCCGTGTCTTTGATGTGATCAGCCAACTGGCTGCGTTCGGCCAGCGCGCGAAAGCTGTGATAGTCCTCGCCGGGAGCGGCCATGTACTCGGGGTCAAGGGCAAAATAGGCGTTAATGGGCGTGTTCTGGCGTATCCATGCAAAAGCTTGCAGCCATGGGTTGGCCGAGTAGAGTCCGGGCAGTTCCAGGTGCTCGCTGCTGCTGTACTGCAACCGTTGCGTGGCGAACATGCCCGCATTGAATACGAGTAAAAACACCGCCCAGCGCCAGAGGCTGGCCTGGAGCAGGTATTTTCCCAGAAGGCAGCCGCCCACCAGTGGCATGAAGACATAAATCAGTTGAAGAAAGCGCATCGGCTGCAAGGGAGCAAGGCGGATCAGGGCAGGGAATCCCAGCATGAGAATGGCCACTGCCAGTTGAAAGACCCCGTAGAGGAAGACGGCCAGCGCAAAGCGCCCCAGCAGCGTCTCGCCGCGCTTGCGGGCGATGCGCCACAGCAGCCAGAAGAGGACCAGAGGAGCCCACGCTCCCATCCACTCATACCAGGTCCAGCGGTTGAGAAAAAAATAAGTGCGCGTGCCCAGCGCCTCGCGCCAGGCGGGCGTGGGAGGCTCGAAGACCCAGCCCAGGGGAACAAAGGCGGCCGCCCTTAAACCGCTTCCGGCCCCGTTCGCGGACGCGCGCCACCTCCGCAGCCACAGATGCAACGGTTTCCACAGGACCATGGTCAGGAAGAAGCAAAAGGAGATACCCATGGCGCCCATGATGGGATGCAATAGAAACGCGAGCAGCAGAAGAGGAACTGCCTGCCAGTTATTGCCTGCCAGAATCCGCGAAACCGCCAGCAAAATGAGAGCCGTGGCCACATTGCGCGGGTGCAGGTGCTGATCGACCATATAGAGCGCTGTGCCCGCCACCGGCAGGGTAAACATGGCGGCCACCAGGGCAACTCCGGCCCACTGCACCCGTGCCTCGGGAAACAGTCTGCGCGCAATCGTCCAGCAGCCAAAGACGATCAACACAATCGAAACAAACTGCAAAAGAAGCTCTGTGCCGGCCACGGAAATACCGGTCCAGCGGACAAACCCGGCGACCCATTTGTCGAAGAAGCTGGCTTGCAGTTGTAACCGGAAAAAGTTGGCGTCATGCGGATAAAGCGCCGGATTCAGGTTGAATTTCACCGCGGTCAGATAGACGCCGTCGTCTTCGATACCAGGATGGTAGCCCATCACGGCCAGACCGAGCGTCGCGAACAGCAAGGTCAGCAAGCCATTGACCGGAACGTAGCGACTCAACCGAATGAACCCCGTATACTTAGACGCAGAATGTTGTTAGCAAAAGTATCTCCATCCTACACGCCGGCGGACGGCGCGGCAACGCGGCCGGAGTCAGCGGCAGAGCCCCAGGTGCGCATTCAAGACAAGCTGGCGCTGGTCATTCCTACCCTTCGCGAGGCGGAGAATATCGGCGGGCTGCTCAATCATGTGCGCACCGTGCTTGATCTTGTGGAAATGGACTACGAAATCCTGGTGGTTGATGACGACAGCCGCGACGGGACAGAGGAAATTGTCTCCGCCATCGCGCAAAAAGATCCGCGCGTGCGCCTGCTGGTCCGCAAAGGAGAACGCGGCCTCTCCGGAGCCGTTCTTTACGGCTGGCGGCAGACGGATGCGGCGATCCTGGGCGTGATGGACGCCGACCTGCAGCACCCGCCGGAGCTGCTACCCGCATTGATTGCAGCCATCTTTGCCGGCCACGATCTGGCGATTGGCAGCCGCTACACCGCAGGCGGAGAGTTAGGCGCCTGGAATCCAATCAGGAAGTTGCTCTCCACCACCGCCGTGTGGGCCACGTGGCCCATTCAGCGGTCAGGCATCCGCGCTCATGACCCGATGACCGGATTCTTCCTCGTGCGCCGCAAGTGCATCGACGGGATTGCCTTCCGGCCCTCCGGCTTTAAATTGTTGCTGGAGATTCTGGTGCGCGGCCGCCTGCGCTCAGTGGCGGAGGTTCCTTTGGCCTTCGGCAGCCGCAATCGCGGCGCAAGCAAGGCCAACTTCAAGGTGGGCTGGGATTACGCCAAGCTGCTGGGACGGCTCTATTGGGAGAGATTCGGCTTCGGACGCAAAGGTTGAAGCGAGAGCGCTGTCAAAATCAAGGGGAATTATATAATTGATTCTCGATTTAGAACTTTCTTTGTACTTCTCCCACGATACATTGATAGGTTCCTCCACCCTGGTGCCAAATTATGTTACCCTGCGGAGTCCGTCTGTTGTTGTTATCTTTCGTAGAGGTATGGATATTCAATTTTCCAGTATTGCGGTTAAGAGTATAGAATGCTTCATAATGGTCATTCATAATCATCCATGTAATTGTTGTGTCGGTAAACTTCGCGTTTGAAATAGGGTCATCCCCAGCAACTGCCGTGCCCGCGCTCTCGTCAAAGGTGACCCGTAGTTCATAGTCGCCGTAGGTACAAGTGAGATTGACCGGCTGCGCCTTTGCTCCGAGAGCGACGAACATGGTCGCTGCGAATACCATTCCGAAAAACAACATGCTTAGTTTCATTTTGTTCTCCTTTTCCCTTTTCTTGCGGATAAAGCCTACAACGCAGGCAGCAGCATCCGCAATAGCAAAAATCCGCCCACGCCGGCAAAAAACACCAGCGCCATGCGAATGCCCGGCTCGCGGTTCACTTCGGGGACGAGATCGGTGGCCGCCACGTAAAGCGCCACGCCGGCGGAGAGGGGCAGCCCGTACAGCACCAGGCCGGGAGCCAGTCCAATCACCAGTACGCCGGCCAGTGTGGCTGCCGCCAATGCCACCGCGGACCAAAAAGCCGCCGAGCGGCTGCGCCCGCTGGCCAGCATCACCGAGGCCATAGTGAATCCCTCCGGCGCCTTGTGCAGTAGAATCGCCAAAAAGATCAGCCAGCCCAGCCAGTTGGAGACCACGAATCCCGAGCCGATGGCCACGCCGTCAAAAAGTGCGTGAACGCTCAATCCGGCCAGCACCGAGTAGCTGGTCCGCCTGGAGACAAACTCGCCGGTGTGTGTCTCCTCGCCATAATGGAAATGGGCGTTGATGGTGTGCTCCAGCAGGTGCACCACGCAATAGCCGGCCATGATGAGGACCGGCCCCAGTCGCGGACTAAGACGCAAGCCTTCCGGCATCATCTCCAGCAGAGCCGTGGCCATTAGGAAGCCTGCGCCCAGAGCGACGAAGTAGCGCAGGTAGCGCTCCACGCCCTTGGCGCGCACCAATACAAATCCGCCGGCCACGTCGGCCAGCGCGGCAATCGCGCCGAGAATGAGGGAAATTCTGAGCATTGACCTTTACCCGCTGTGCCGGATGTGCAGCACGTCGCCATCCTGCACCACGTACTCCTTGCCTTCCACGCGCAACGTGCCTTTGCTGCGCGCAGCGGCCTCCGAGCCGGCGTCCAGCAGGCTGTCCCAGCGGATGGTTTCAGCGCGAATGAAGTGATGTTCGAGATCCGTGTGAATAGCCCCGGCGGCCTGCGGCGCTTTGGAACCCAACGGCACTGTCCAGGCGCGGCACTCGTCCTCGCCGGCGGTGAAAAAGCTGATCAGCCCCAGAAGCTCATAGCTCTTGTGAATCAGCCGCACCAGGCCGCTTTCGCGCAGCCCGTAGCTCGATAAAAACTCCGCCGCCTCCTCGTCGTCCATCTCCGCCAGTTCGGCCTCCACCTTGCCGCAGATGGCCGTGGCTCCGGCATTAGACCGGTGCGCAACCTCAACCAGCTTGAAGCGGCTCACCGCGGCCTCCAGGTCGTCGCCCAGCGTGGTACTTTCGCCGATATTGACGACGTAGAGAATCGGTTTCTGCGAGAGGAACATGAAGCCCTTGATGAGCTTTTTCTCCTCCGGGGTCATCTCAAGCTCGCGCAGCGGCTGCTCCTTTTCCAGAGCCGCTTTGGAGCGCAGCAGCAGGGCGTATTCGTGCTCCAGATCATTGGTGCGACCCTTCTTCAAGTCCTTCTCCACGCGATCCAGGCGCTTTTCCACCTGGGTCAGGTCGCTGATCATCAGGTCGAACTCAACGCTTTTAATGTCGCGCAGCGGATCAAGAGAGCCGACATGGGGAATCGACTCCTCCTCAAAGGCGCGCAGCACATGAATCAGCGCATCCACCTGCCGCAGACTGGCCAAAAACGCGGTCTCTTTCAGAGCCTCCTGCCCGATGGCCGCCACGTCCACAAATTCGACTGACGCATAGGTGGTTTTCTTTGGCGAGTAGAGAGCCGAGAGCCTATCCAGCCGCTCGTCGGGCACGCGCGCCACGCCGATGTGGGCCTCGCGCGAGTGGCCGCGATCCTCGAGTTTGGCCTTGGTCAGAATCTTGAACAGCGATGTCTTGCCCACCTGCGGCAGGCCAATGATGCCAGTCTTCATGCACGTCTCATATGGTGGGCCTGCAGGGATTCGAACCCCGAACCAAGGGATTATGAGTCCATTTTACGACACATCGCATGGTTCTGCACACTCGCGCAATAATCCGCACATCTCCTTTACTTGCAACACATAAGCCATCGGCCAAGATTGCACGTTGATGCACCAACCAGAACAGAATCCCGGTACGAACATGCACCAAAACATGCACCAAAACGCCCTTAGTCTACTGGTCTTGATTGATCTCGAACTTCTTCCCGCATTTGGGTGCCGTACACGCATAGGTGTGGGTGTGCTGAGAGATCGTCCCATCGGCCTTTTTCCCCTTCCATTTCATCTCACTTCTCGGAAGGTTACGCAGTTCAGCCGTACAGGCAGGACAGAACTTCACATCAGGCTGTGGACCACTGACGTTTGCCATAGAGCGCGATTCTAGCATGCACCCAGACAACGGCGTTTCGGGGATCTATCCTGGGCGGCTCGGATCAGGCAGACAGCCGCCTCTCGTTCGTTGTACCCCTGCTCGAATTGATACTCGGCGATTTTAGCGCGAAGCCAGAATTCCCTCGCGGCCGCATGGGCGTTTCTCGGGACCGGTACCGCGTGGTTCTTGAAGAACAGATGGCAGAGCCAAGGTCGGGGGGCCAGCTGGTCAATGGGCCTCGTGGAGTTACTTCCAGCGTACAATACGTGCAGAATCAGTAAATCGACGTTTGCAAGCGCTGTTCAACTGTCAATTAGGGCGGTGGCTAGGCGTCATGTACCTTGCAGATATCCGCATCCGAAACTTTCGCTGCTTTGCCGACGAAACAGTGCATTTCGCCCCGGGCGTAAACGTCCTGCTTGGAGAGAACAATGCTGGCAAGACGACGCTAATTAAGGCGTTGGAACTTGTGCTGGATCAGGGGCGTCGGCGTCGACCCGCGTTTTTCGACTTCCATCATCCCTGTGCCGACTTCCATGCAGTCCCCGCTATCACGATTACTGTCACGTTTCGCTTGTCTGCAACGGATGCCGTCGAGGATAAGGCGCTCGTCGCCACCTGGCTTACCAAGCTGGACCCACCGTGGGAGGCACAGCTTACGTACGAATTCATGCTTGAGTCCGATGAAGAGGAGAAATGTCGACAGGCTCTTGGCGACGTCACGGACCAAAATGGGTATCGTCGCGTCATTGATTCGTATATAGACAAGTATGTGTCTAGGATATACGGCGGCGATCCGAATAACCACATGGTTGCCGAGCGCGACTCGCTCGACAGGATCACCGTTCAATCCCTTGAAGCACTCCGCGATGCCGGTCGCGAGCTTTTCGCGGGCAGTGACCCCCTCCTCAAGCGGTTGCTGCGTCAAGTCCGCGACCATGGCAAGACAGCCGCACAGAAAGCAACGCTCGACGACGAGTTCCGCGACCTAGCAACGCGCCTCGGTACGCACATGCAAGGCCGCATCAGCCTTGAACCGCTCCTACAGCTCGTCAATGACACCGGGGCGGTCGAGGGCGGCAAACCCCACCTCGCGGACACGCTCGGCGAAGAGGACGTCCTCGCGGCCCTTCGTCTTTACATCGAACAAAATGGTGTCAGTCTACCTGCCGACCAAAATGGACTGGGATACAACAACCTCATCTACATCTCGCTGGTTCTCGCGAGCTTGGACCACCAAGCTGACCCGACGAGGAGGGGTACCAACGCAACGCTCTTCCCGATCTTGTGCATCGAGGAACCGGAAGCGCACCTTCACCCCGCGCTTCAATACAAGCTTCTCAAACACATCGAGAAGCGCATTAAGGACTCCAAGAGGAACCGCCAAGTCTTCATCACCACGCATTCAACCCATATCACCAGCGCCACACCGCTCGACCAACTCGTCGTCTTCACCATCCCGCAGGGCCAAATGAAGCCCCACATTGCATATCCGGGAAAGTGCTTTCTCGACACACCGGAAGGGAGGAAGTCCAAAGCATATGTCGAGCGGTACCTCGACGCGACAAAATCAAATCTGCTCTTTTCAAAAGGGGTGATCCTTGTCGAAGGTATTGCTGAGCAACTCCTGGTTCCCGTGCTAGCTGAAATCCTTGAATGCACGCTGGAAGAACACCACGTTGCTCTCATTCCGGTGGGAGGCGTCACGTTCAAGCACTTCGTGCCACTCTTCGGTGCCGGTCTACCGGCCGCACAAGCGCAATATGCACTGCGACGCCCCCTTGCATGTGTCATCGACGGAGACCCCACAAGACGACACCACGAAAATGACGCCAAGTTTAGGAAGTGCAACCCGTATGAGCTCAATGACACCACAAACTACGACGTCAAACCGCAATCCGACGTCGTGACGGGACTCGTTACCCTCTGCAACGCTAACAACATGATTATGGTGCAACCGGGCGGCAAAACTCTTGAATATGATCTCGCATGCGAAAACTACGGTCAGACTCTCCTGGTCACAAACGCGTGCACCCACGAAGAGGGCCTCCGAGCGCTGATCATCGACCCAGCCTCAACACCGGCGGAAATTGAAGAGACCGTTACGAGGACGCGACAAGCCACGGAGCACCTCGACGAACAAGAACGCGCGCGCCACTTGGTCGCGACTTGTTATCTGTCCTGTCTCGAAGGCGCTAAGGGAGAGCATGCCTTCGCCCTCGCGAAGGCCCTCAAGGAAGCGAAAGGCACGGCTAGTCTCAGAGGATTTGCTGTCCCAACGAACATTGCCAGCGCCATTCGCTGGGCGAGCCGCCAGCCAGCGCAGGAACCATGAGCACGATCACCTCAGATACGCTTCTGCTTCACACCGATCGGCACGCCCGCGTCACGGCCGGACCGGGCGCCGGTAAGACTTACTGGCTTGCTGAGCACACGAAGAATGTAATCAAACGGTCATCAAAGCTTCACTCGCATGCAAGAATCGCGATTATTTCGTACACAAATATCGCCGCCGAAGAACTCAGACAGAAAATCGGCAACTCCTCTGAACGCGCTTTTACTGGAACGATACACAGTTTCCTTTACCTAAACGTTGTGAAGCCCTATGTCCATCTCATCAGGAGCGCGAACGCTCAACCTCTTGTGAACGTGCTCCAAATGGATGGACACGATGAGCACCATGTCAACCACAGGCACGTGGATTCCTGGCTCAGGCAGATAAACCAGCGCCACAGAGTTTTCGACGCAGACCAATTCACTCGCCTGAAGACCGCGCTAGAGTTCATTCGATGGGCACAGGCTGACGCCATCGACGACTGGTACCTGGACGTTGCAGTCCCTGGCTGGCTTGAGCCACAGCTTTGGAATCCCACGAGGGAAGTTCTGACGCACCAGCACCTGCTGGTATACAAGGCACTCTATTGGGCGGAGGGCACACTCGACCACGACGACGTCTTGTACTTCGCCACCAGAATCCTGCACGAATTCCCAGTGGTTGCGACTTGCCTGAGTGCGCGTTACCCATTCCTCTTCATCGACGAATTCCAGGACACTGTCCCCGCACAAACAAACATTGTCCGAACACTGGTCGCGGAAGGAACTACGGCCGCCGTCATCGGAGACGCCGAACAGTCTATTTTCACATTTGCTGGCGCACGCCCGGAGCACTTCCGCTTGTTCACGCTGAACGATCTCGATGAGTACACCATCGAAGATAATCGTCGCAGCACGGATCGAATTATCAATCTGCTCAACCACGTTAGAACGGACGGAATCACGCAACACGGGTTGCGCCAGGAGCAAGGCGACCCCGTGCGGCTCATAGTCGGCACAACCGCTGCCACGGCACTCCACGCAAGGACGTTTATCGGGGACGATAAGGTGCCGCTCATCGTCGGGCGCACCCGCAACATAGTCGAAGAGGCACAGCAGCCCGATACAGCTCCTGTAGCTCGGCCATGGGACTCACTTGAGAACGCCGACAACGACCGCAAGATCTTCCTTCACCAACTCTTTGCGGGTATTCTCCTTGCCCGCCAGCGACGTTACGACACCGCGGTGCGATCCATTCTCCGTGGCATACGACACGCAGACGGCAGGCTCAAAGAACCGCTTCGGTGCACGTCTCCCCTTTCCGCACAGCATCGACGTGCTGTCGCGATCAACCTCCTTGAAGCGTTTGCCGCGCTTGGACCCACACTCGACACCATGACGCTCCGCGCTGCATACGATCACTGCGGGACAGAGCTCAATGCAGCATTCCCAAGCATCAGTCTGAAACAGAATCTCCGAGGCGCATTCTTCACGGTTAGTGAGCGGTACAATTGCGGCACGCTCCTTCAATCTGTCAAGCTCACGAACACCGATGAGGTACGCGACGCGCGGACTATCCATCAGGCAAAAGGAACTGAACGCCACAACGTCGTCGTCTGCCTAAAAGGACGCGATGCGGGGGAGACGCAGACCCACTTGAACCATATCCTGCATCCCGCCCACCCCAGTGACGAACAACAACGCGTCACTTACGTCGCCATAAGCAGGGCGCGAGACCGTCTATTCCTAACTGCGCCCGACCTCACAGAAGAGCAGGAGCAGCGTGCAAATGAACTCGGCATCTCTGTGATTCGACTCCCCGCGTAAGAATGGCCGCCATCTCAGAGAATAGTTAGGAACGAAACGTCGGCCATTGTTCGCCGATTTGCCTAGGCATGATCTTGCGTCGACGAGAACAGGCCAAATCGTGTTTCCACGACCGCTCGCCTCGAAGCACAGTTTGGGAATCTTGTGTAAATCCACAGTCCCTCCCGGTGACATGGGCGTTTTTGAGGAACGATCCGAGATTCAGCGCACAATGCAAGCTCGATGAGTGATTTGGCATGATGGCGACAGTTGAGAGCTTATGGTGGTGGCTGTAGATCGAATCTGACTGTGCCGTTTTTGATAGGGGCCTTACCTTTGATTTTGACTGCCCCGACCCCACCGCCGTTTATGTAAACCCCCGCGCCGGGGATGCCGGAGTTGAGGACTGGCGTCATATCGACCTCTCCGTTTACAGCGTTGAGCCAAAACGTCGGCGCAATCTGGTCACGGTGCTTTAGGCTCGATTCAAAGTTAGCAGAAATTATCTTCTCTAGTGCTGCAACCTTGTTCGACAACCACAAGCATTGATAGCCGTTCATTCTCTCATCGGCAACTGTTCCCACTACAATTGCGCTCTGCCAAGTTTGGGTATCAGTCCCGCTCAGCCTTTCCTCGATGCGTTGTTGAACGCGAGATTGCCATGACTTAGATTGGTCGCGTATCCAAGCGGGCATTTCCTCATCCGCCGGTATTGCCTGGCATTCGTTGACAAGGTGGTAGCCCTCCACAAGCAAGTCACGATAGGGCTTCCCGCGTTGTGGCTTCACCACGATGAACCAATCAAAAGCGGCGAAGGTGATAATTGCGATTAAAGACACAGCTCCGAACCAAATCCTTCGGGCGGTCCAAACGCGCCATAAACCCAAAAGTCCCACGGTCACCGCTAGGAATAGCAATGCTGAGCCAAATACTACGCTCGATTCCGGGGCAAGGACGGTCCATCCCCAAGAAGCACATCCGAGTGCGACGCTGATCAGATTGAACAGGTCATTGCGCCGTTGCGCAGATTCCGAATCCGGCTGCCTTTCCGGTTTGGGAGCCGTAGGCTTGACGGTTTTCGCCGTGGCATCCGGAACCTCCGTACTTTCATCGCTCCTGCGCCGGGTGCGTCGGTCGTGGCTGCTCCCACCGCGTTCATTCTTGTTTTCGTGAGACATACGGTTAGTGTGCACTCAGAACCCATGCACCGCAACGGCTGATTTGGGAGCGTTGGTCATACAATACACACATGGAAATAGAAGACCCAAAGACCACCAGACTCGTTCCGCTGGATGGCGCGTTCAACTTCGAGTACCGCCCCTCCACAGACAAGCGTCTGCCGAATGAGTTTAACTTTGGAATTGATTGGACCAAAGGTGGCCAGGGGCAGGATATCTTACGAGAGCACATCCGCGAGCATTCAACAATGCGAGTGCAAATGCGTGGCAACACGTATCAGGGTGTATTCAAGCACGAATGGGGATTCAACACCGCGGACGGAATGGTCATTGTGGAGGTCCCATAATGGGCGAGCCGGTTGACCGCTCCAAGAATCCCTTTGGCGAGTCCGTGGCTCCGCCTAGGTGGGGATTTGGCAGCATGGGTTTTTGGATTCACGGGAGGATAAATGAGCGAGCAATACGAGCTACAGGAAACAACCGTTGGCGCGCTGGTTGCTGAGGGGCTTGAGGCGGAGGCGAATCGGATGCCGCCAAGCTACAGCGCACAGGCGGAGATTCTCCGCAAACAAGCGGCGCTCTTCCGAGCGAACGAAACGAAAAGCATCCACGTGTGGAGACCCGCCACTACTGAGAGGAAGTGATGCATGTATGACCGTCCCGTTCCGGCAGGATTAGGAAGCATCGAAGACTGGCTTCTCCAGGACCTTTATGACCACCCAAATGACAAGCACTCGACCCTTACTCTTTTGCAGCAGCTCGGCCAAGTTTTGAAGGATGAGCCGTCACAGCTTGACGAGTGCAACAGACTGAGGGGAATCATGGGCGCTGCACCCCTTAGCCCTGAGGAATACACAGCCGAAAGAACACCCACACGGGGCGCGGTCCAACGAGCTGTTGAAACTCTCATCAGAGAGGGATGGGCAAACGGCAAACGGAATCGTGACGCGGACGGGGTTTTCTTCGAGGGCCTGGACTTAACAGGCAAAGGAACGCGAGAGGCACTTAGCAGAGCGAATGCCAAAGAGAGAAGAGAGGCTCCAGATAGAGGCCCTGAGAGCATAATCAGGAGGATTCACGAACGGATGCAGAAGGAAGCGGATGAGGGAAGAAATGATGCCTAGATGCATCGCAGAAGCCTCAGAAATGGCCTACAGCACGTCCGTAGCGCTACTCGTGTGAGATGGTAGCATCGGTGATTCACTGAAGGTGACAGATGACGAAGACCGCGCAAGAGAAGAGACAGCACCACGAAAAGGTGACTTCAATAGTCAATCGGCTCGCAGAGGAATACGGGGCTTGGTACGGATGGACCGAAGGATTCGGTCGGTACGTAGCCTTGGGCGAATACATACTTGAGGAAACTGAGTCCGATCATCCCCACGATAAATGGCTCATGGACGCGCGGGAATCTTTCCTCAAGTGGAAAAAGGATCACCACATCGAAACGGCTCCGCCTCCGAATCTCAAGGCAAAGTGAAAACAGGATGTGTCTCGATCGCGCACAGATAGGGCTGATGTCTAAAGACCAATCTGCTTGACCAGGTACTCGCCCGCTGCCTGGTGCTGCATCTTCTCCCACGACTCAAACGATGTGTTGGCTGCGATGTAGCTGTCCCACTCGGCGTCGGGGATCGCTTCAAAATCTTCTTTGGTTTCGACCTTGAAAGGGCTTGCCGCAAGCAGTTCGTCGAAGGAAGCAAATGAGCTGTGCTTGGCGATAAAGTCATCATTCAGAAGCTCGCTCAGCGACACTGCTTGCTGCTTGCCATCGAGTTCGGCCGCACGTTTCGCCATGTCGTCTAGGTGCCTCTGCACCTTGTCAAATCCCTTCATCTCGAACTTGAACATTGAAGTGAAGTCCTCCAGGTCGATTATCCCACCCGATGTAAGCTTTGATCTACCTGCAACGGGCTCACATTTCCCCAGCATTGAACCGGATGGATACCGAGAATCATCGGATGGGGCGCCCCAACAGGGACGGGATAAACAGCCTTCCAGGCGTTGTTAATCACGAGTCGGCATGTGGCAAGGTTTTTCCCGAGGACTTGGCTTTGCTCCGGGCGGATCACAAGCAAATCAGAGGTTGAGTCTGAGTCATCGCTAAACGGGCGGACCCCAGTAGATTGCTTTGCACAAACGGGAATACACTTGTTCTAAAGGGATAATCACCCCATTTACACAGAATTTCCACAGCTTCCACACCGAGACATCCCCGTCTCGCCCTAGCTGGACGTTCGCGTTTTGTTCGCCTATCCTGTTCCCATGCCCCGTCAAGATGATCGCCACCGGGTTTACATGTCGTTCCAGTGTCGCTACGGCTGGCACTGCCAGTTCCTGGAGCAAGATTTGAAGACTCCCCTTCCCAGGAAGCTGCACTTCGCTTCACCGGACAAGGTCGTCGAGTTGGTTGATCGGGGCGGCGGGTTGTTGAACCTGGAAAGCCGGCAGGCGCTGGACCAAGCGATCGAGATTGGCAGAGGCGGGGTATTCCTGAGCCTGACAGCGGAGCAGTACGCCAAATTGAAGGCGAACCGGTGAGGTAGTGCTGGGCCCCGGCTTGATTGCCCGGGCATCAAGGTGGGACAGGTTCCGGGTAGGTGTTAATATTGCAATGACTTAGGGCAGTATATTGCGTCAGTCGTCTGCCTCGGTTGCGGTTGAGGTGCGAATGGCCACACAAGTACGAGACTTCATCGTCGGCTCCCTGGTTCGAGTCCGTAACCGCGAATGGGTTGTTCTTCCCTCTGATGAAAATGTCGTCAACCTGCGCCCGCTGAGCGGGAGTGAGGGTGAGGTCTGCGCGGTTCACCGGGTTCTTGAGGGCCATCTGGTTGAGTCTGCTGAGTTTCCCTTTCCGCAAGCGGGCGCCGCAGGGGACTTCGTTGCAGGAAAGTTGCTGCGAAATGCTGCCCGGCTTAGCCTGCGTTCGGGCGCTGGTCCCTTCCGCAGTTTGGGCCGCCTCTCGGTGCGTCCGCGCCCGTACCAATTTGTGCCCATGATTATGGCGCTACGCCTCGACGCCGCCCGCTTGCTAATCGCGGATGACGTCGGCATCGGTAAGACAATTGAAGCTGGACTGATCGCCAGTGAACTTCTCGCTCGCGGGGATGCTCGGCGACTATGCGTTTTGTGTCCTCCACACTTATGCGACCAGTGGCGGCAGGAATTGGCAGATAAATTTCACGTCCAGGCTGAGGTTGTCCGAACCAGTACAATCTCTCGGCTCGAACGTTCAATTCCGCGTAGTGGAATAAGCCTCTATGAATATTATCCGCACCTGATCATTAGCATCGACTTCGCCAAGGGCGACCGGCGCAAGTACCAGCTTCTGGAACACTGCCCAGATCTGGTTATTGTGGACGAAGTCCATGCGGCGGCTGATCCTGGCTTCAATGGTTCGAGAGATCAGCAGCAACGGCATGAACTCGTCGAAGCCATCGCTGCTGACCCAAACCGACATCTTCTACTCCTAAGTGCCACACCCCATAGCGGCGTAGAGGGAGCTTTCAAATCAATCCTCGGATTACTCCGTCCGGACTTTAGGCAATTTGATCTCGATAACATCACTGACCGTGAGCGCCGCGATTTAGCTCGACACATTGTTCAGCGACGCCGAGGTGATATCAGCGAAGCCTGGCTGGGAACCCCCGGCGAGGTTAGGCCCTTCCCGGTCCGGGTCCCACCGTTTGAAGCGACCTACCGGATGAGCAAGGAATATGGAGCACTGTTTAATGATGTGCTCGAATTCACACGACAGACGGTTACTGCCTCCGGGCTAACCGTGACGCGTCAGCGTGCACGGTATTGGGCTGCATTGTCACTCCTCAGAAGTCTCATGTCGAGTCCAGCCGCGGCTAAGCAGGCGTTCCAGAACCGCGAGGACAGTCTGCAGGACGGCAGCCGCCTGGAAGAGGACCTCAACGAAGATTTGTTGGCTCGCGAGTCCCTCGATCCGCTCACGGAAGACGGCGTACTCGACAACGTACCAGACGCAGCAATCGAGTTAAGCAAGGCGGACCTTTCCAAAACTGACCGCTCAAAACTTCGAGAGTTTCTCGAACGTGCCGAACTGATTGCGACAACTGGCAAGGACCCGAAGATCGAAAGGGCTGCGGAAATTATCCTTGATTGGCTGCGGCTCGGTCACCACCCAATCGTTTTCTGCCGGTTTATCGCAACAGCGAAATACGTTGCCGAGCAATTGGAGAGCCGGATCCAATCGAAATACCCGACGTTTCGTGCCCGTGCGGTTTCAGGTGAGACCGGCGGAGATGAGGAACGCAAAATCGTAATTGATGATTTGGTTGAGACTGAGCGGCGCGTATTGGTCGCGACCGACTGCCTCAGTGAAGGCATCAACCTTCAGGACAGCTTCGATGCAGTTCTGCACTATGACCTGCCCTGGAACCCAAATCGATTGGAGCAACGTGAAGGGCGTGTCGATCGGTTCGGCCAAAAGAAGGCTGAGGTCCGGGCAGTCGTCCTCTTCAGCGAAGACAATCCGATTGACGGCGTCGTCCTGAACGTCCTGATTCGAAAAGCAAGGCAAATTTATCGCGACTTGGGCATCAATGTTCCCGTTCCGTCTGAAAGCGAAAGCGTTGTAAAAGCCCTCATGAAAGCTGTTTTCGAGGGGTGGCGTGGCCAGGATGAGCAACAACTCCGTCTTGATCTGCCTGAAATAAACAACGTCTCGGCATTTCACCAGAACTGGGAGCGCAATGCAGACCGCGAGAAGATTCGCCGCTCCCGTTTCGCGCAGCACACCATCAATCCTGAAGAGGTTGCGCATGAGATTGAGGCAACGGACAGTGTGCTCGGAGATCCAGAGGCTGTTCGACACTTTATGCTTGATGCAGCCCAGCGCCTGAAGTTTTCGATGGAGAAGCGAGACCACTACTACTTGCTTGATCCTAGCGGCCTTCCTTTGGAAATCCGGGAGCGCCTCGGTTGGAAGAAAGCCGTAAAGGTGGTGTTTGTCAGCCCGCCTCCCGAAGGTGTTGAGAATGCTATTGTGCTCGGGCGTAACCACACCCTTGTGGCATTCCTCGCAGAGCGCATATTTGGTCGTGCATTCCTTCCGACTTCTGAGCAGGATTTTGCAAGATGCGGTGCTGCTTACACGGGCGCGGTGAGTGCCAGGACCGTCCTCGCCTTACTTCGTGTGCGCTATAGACTCATTCGAAGGGGCCAGAGCGATCAGTTTGCTGAAGAGGTTGTGACCGCAGCGTACGAGACGCCGGCCGGAAAGATTGAGTGGAAAATCACCGACTCGACCGCTACTACTTTGCTTGAAGAGGCAACTGCAATCGGCAATATAAGCCCCCAGGAGAAACAGCAGCGCATTGATCGTGCCCTTGAAGAGCTTAGCTCCGATCAGGCAGCTTTAGATTCGATTGCCGGCCAACGCGCCGCAGAGCTTGTGGCTACTTACGAGCGCCTCAAACCCACAATGGGCGGCGGGAAGGTTACGGTGACCCCGTATCCGCCCGATCTTCTCGGCGTTTATGTTCTGCTGCCGGGAGGTAAAGCCTGATGCGCTACGTGGCGATACGCTCCGAAGGTGGCTTGATCCCGTACGATCTGCTCGACAAGATCGCAAACGAAGATGTTTCCGGCCAGAAGCCTTCCGACTTCGGCCTTCCAAAAGGCAGACGCCTTACTGACGAGATCAGCCGGGTATGGAGTGATGCTCAAAGCCTTTGGGACATCATCCGGCGTCGGCGCGAGTCCCTGAGCGAAAAAGACCCCTACGGTACAACGCTCACACGTGATCGCTGGATTGTGCCGCTGCTTTCCGACGCCGAGATGCTCGGCTTCGATCTCAGGTTGCAGCCGTCTGGCGTCGTCGTAGACAACCTGACATTCAACCTCTCCCATCGTTCTGGGGAAGGCGAAGACGCGATTCCGGTACACATCGAAGGACTGAAGATCGACCTCGACAAACGACTGCATACCAAGCTGCGCACAAGCCCGCAGGCCATGGTGCAGGAGTTCTTGAATCACAGTGAGTCGGTACTTTGGGGTATCGTCACGAACGGCCTCACACTCCGCCTTCTGCGGGACTCTTCTCGCACATCCCGGCCAACGTACGTCGAATTCGACCTCGAAAACATTCTGGAGGGAAACCGCTTTGCCGAGTTCGCGCTGTTCTATCGGTTGTGTCACCGCAGCCGCTTCCCTCGGCCGGGCCAGGACCCGTCTGAGTGCATCCTTGAGAAGTACTATCTGCAGAGCATCGACGAGGGCTCTCGCGTTCGTGAAGGACTACGCGCCGGTGTCGAGGAGACGCTGAAGATATTCGGGAACGCCTTTCTCCAACACCCCGCAAATCGTACACTCCGCGAAAAGCTGACCAGCGGGCGGTTGAACCCAGTTCAATATCACCGCCAACTCCTCTTGTTGGTGTACCGGCTATTGTTCCTCATGGTTGCCGAAGAACGTCGCCTGATTGTTTCCCAGGGCGAAGGCTCTGAGCGTAATCAGAAAATCTACGATCAGTGGTACTCCGTTTCTGCTCTGCGCGACCGTGCGTCCAGGATCATTGAAGAATCGCCCTTCGGTGATGTTTGGCTTGGGGTTCTACAAACGTTTTCGCTGTTCGAGTATGGAGTCGATTCCAACCCGCTTGGCATCCCACCGCTCAATGGTGACCTGTTCAACCAGGATCGTGCGGTTCCGGATCTGGTCCAGACGCAGCTCTACAATCACGATCTCCTTCGTGCTGTACGACACCTGTCCGTGTTCAAGGCTGATGGTCTTCAGCAGCGAGTCAACTACGCCGCCCTCGATGTTGAGGAGCTCGGTTCTGTGTATGAGAGCTTGCTGGCCTACCAGCCAGTCGTTGAGCCGGGAGACACCGGGCTGGAGTTTGATCTCAGAACAGGTTCGGAGCGGAAGTCCACTGGCTCGTATTACACGCGGCCTGAATTGGTGCATGAGTTGATCGAAAGTGCGCTCGTACCGGTCATGGAAGACCGCATCGCGCAAGCGGAGAAGACCACTGAAGGGAAGGATTTGCGGGTTGAACGAGATGCGAAGGTCAAAGCCATTCTCGCAATGACCGTGTGTGATCCTGCTTGCGGCTCCGGCCACTTTTTATTGGCCGCCGCCCGGCGTTTGGGCAAGGAAGTGGCGCGAATCAAGACCGGCGAAGACGAGCCGACACCCGAAGAATTCCACCTCGCTGTTCGCGAAGTCATCCAACACTGCATCTATGGTGTGGACTTGAATCCGCTCGCGGTTGACCTGTGCAAGCTGGCGATGTGGCTGGAGGGACATTGGGCTGGCAAGCCTCTCAGCTTTCTCGATCACCGAATTCGGTGCGGCAATAGCCTGATCGGTGTACTCGACCCCGCCGTGTTGGAGGATGGCATCCCCGACGACGCGTTCACTCCGGTTACAGGAGACGACAAGCAGGTCGCGGCATACTTCAAAAGACGGAACAAGCAAGACCGAACTTCACGTGGGTTTTCATTTGGGAGTGAGGTCCTACTAAATGAGTATGCGGAGGCGAATCGCGAACTCTCTGAAATGACAGAGGACACCGCAGCAGCAGTTCGCCGGAAGGCCGAGCTATACAGCAGCTGGCGGACGGGAATGAAGCGTTATCACGAAGAGGCCGTCGCAGACTTGTGGACCGCCCAATTCTTTGTGCAACTAAAGCGTACAGATGACCCCGCTGTCTGCACAACGAAGGACTTTTTGGAGTTCAATCTCGATAAACAGAAAAAGCCGCAACAGTTGGCTGCGGCCCAAGAACTCGCCGCGCAGATCCGATTCTTTCACTGGCATCTGGAATATCCCACAGTTTTTGAGAGTGGGGGCTTTGACGTTGTTCTAGGTAACCCTCCCTGGGACATGGTTCAGATTGACGCGCAAGAGTTTTTTGCCGTTTCGGCACCCAAGATAGCGAACGCGGGAACAATGGCGAAGAGGGATCGCCTGATCGCCGAGCTTGCCACCGAGGCTCCAGAATTGTCTCGAGCTTATGAGCATCAGAGACACGCCACCGAGTGCCTACAGAAGTTCATTCACGATTCAAAGCGATTTCCACTGAGCAGCTTTGGCCGGATAAATCTCGCCCCACTGTTTACGGAACTGTCGCGCCAACTAATCGCCACAAATTGCCGTGCAGGGATTATCGTTCCGACGGGCATAGCGACTGATTCTTTCAATCAGTATCTCTTCGCCGACCTTGTATCCACGGCATCCCTTGTCCGCTTGATCGGGTTCGAGAACGAGGATTTTATCTTTTCTGACGTGCATCATGCATTTAAGTTTTGTGCTCTGACTACCACAAAGAGCGACAACCGCCAGCGAACACCACTCTTCGCATTCTTGTGCAGGAAGTTTGAAGACGCGGCTGATGATCGCCGACAGTTCACCCTTACTGCCGAGGAGTTGAGCCTTCTTAATCCAAACACAAAAACCTGTGCGATATTCCGCACGCGGGCGGATGCCGAACTCACTAAGAAGATCTATCGTCGTATACCGGTCTTCGGCAGAGAAAGCGAACCGGAGGCCAACTGGCGATTCCGTGGCATGTTGATGTTCATGATGAACACGTCTAGCCACCTTTTCCTTCCGGATTGCCAACCGGGGAGCGTCCCTCTATATGAAGCAAAAATGATGTACCAGTACGATCATCGGTATGCGACTTACAAGGATGCTACGACAGCGAATTTGAACGCAGGCATTCTACCTAAGACGACTGAGACCGATAAGCAGGATCCTGAGTTCAAGGTGCTCCCCAAGTACTGGATGCCTGAAAAGGAGGTTGAGGCAAGACTTGAGCAGGTAGGCTGGAAGCATCGATGGTTGCTTGGCTTCAGGGATATCAGTAGCAGTGTCGTTGAAAGGACGTTCATTGCGTGCTTGCTCCCCCGCACAGCTGTTGGGAACAAGATACCGCTTCTTATTGGAGGCGTTGATAATCCCCGATTAACCTGCTGCCTTTTAGGCAATCTAAATAGCGTTCCATTCGATTACTGTGTTCGACAAAAAGTAGGTGGCAATAGCCTAAACTTCTTCATCGTTAAACAGCTCCCAGTTGTTGCTCCGGATATGTACCTGGCGGAGGACCAGGAGTTCATCTCTTCGCGGGTTTTGGAACTCTCCTACACCTCAGATGACCTTAAGCCGTTTGCAGAGGCAATGGGATACAACGGCAAGCCATTTATCTGGAACGAAACGTGCCGGGTGCAGATCCGTGCCGAACTCGACGCCTATTATGCACATTTATATGCCCTGACGCGCAATGAACTACGTTATATGCTCGATCCAAAGGATGTCTTTGGAAAGGAGTTTCCGAGCGAGACGTTCCGGGTGTTGCAGGAACGTGAAATCAAGGAGTATCAAGAGTTCCGCACGAAACGCCTCGTCATTGATGCCTTTGATCGGCTTGCCGACTCCCCTCGGTTCCGTGATGATATGCGGAGTCGCACGCCTGCGTTTGAAGGGCAAAGAGAAACATGAGAACGTACGAACTGCGCTCACAGGCGGGAGGCACTGTTCGAATCTGTTGACCGTGCTTGGCGGGTTTCCAATAGGAGTAACAGCAATGCCAATACTGCTGACCGACCTGATCAAGAAGCTGCCAAGCGATACTCCGGATCGCGTGAAGGCCGCGAAAGAGCGATTCAACAACAAGATTCGCGAGTCATTACGCCGCGAGACCAGGCTTGGCTTGCACCGGCGCCAGGATGACTTGGTGGGAGGGCGGGACGAAATGATCAGCGTCCCAATTACGATTCAACCCGGTCTGCCTGAGGGTTTGCAGCCGCTTGAAAGGCAGACAATCGACGACCAGCATCGACTTGCCGTCCTGCTCTCGCCCTATCGCCAGGCCCTGGTTGCTGTTCGGGATTCGGGTAAAACCCTTGCCGAAGAAATGATACCGATGCTCAGCCGCGACGATCTTGGCCGGAGGCTTCTTGACGGTAGGGAAGGGTCTTTTGCGTCCGCATGGCAATACGCCGACTCACTGTGCCAAAGACTGGCGACATTCGATTTAACGAAGTTCATCCTCAGGGTCAACGAGGACGTCCTTGGGGTGTACCGTTACAAGGTCCGCCACGACTATGACGACCCCGATCCGAAGATTGAGCTTTACTGGGGCGTGATCGGACTTATCGCCAGGGATCTTGGAGTCGCCGTAGAAGACCTTGCCTCCGTGGTGCTGGCGCACGAGCTGGCACACGCGTACACCCACGTCGGCTCCGACGCCGACGACCGATACTGGAACACACGCCACTTCAATGAATCAACTGTCGGGTTGAAGGAGGGGTTGGCACAGTTCTACACAGATCTAGTCTGTCAACGTCTGGAGAGGGATGCTCCTGGAATCAGGGCCGCTTATAAGAAGCTGCTGCCCAAGCAGCCGGCAGCGTACCATGTCCAAGAACAGTGGAAAGACTCGACGCCGGAGATGGTGCGACACGCGATGCTGGGAATTCGCCGAACCTCGAACGACGGCACGCCTGAGACATTCAAGGAACTTCTCCGCAAGGCCGAGGCTCCGTTGGGCGTTCAGGGGCGATCGCAGGAAGAACAAGCTTCGTTGTTCACTCCGCCTAAACCTCCAGGACTCACTCCTCCTAGTCCTCAGTTAAAGGAAGCTCCAAAGTGGGAGAGGCACCGCGTCATGCCGCTGCCCAAATAGCCTCGCAGCCGCATTGGTATTGCGTGTGACCTGCTGGCACTGCGGTGTCCGCCTTCTGCAATCATCCAATGGCAGGCTGTTAGGTCTTGATTCGATTAAAGGCGACGATTTCTCCGGTCAGGTCAACGGAACCAACCTTCCAGCCAACTCCGAGCCAGGACGACGCCTGGACATGGCGCCCGCGTTCATTTGCCCACCACGGACGGTACTTCCTGGCCGACGGAGGCAACTGATCGGCAATTGCCTTTTCAAGTTGGGCGAATGTAAAGCGCGCCGCTGTGCCGCCTTCTTGGAGGAGTATGCGTGCAATGGGAAGGTACTTCCGTGTGCTGACCAGGGTTTCAAGGTCCTCGAGATCGACCCTGGCAGCAGCCTCCTCGCCCTTCAGTACCCGACGCAAGTTCATTAAGGGAGTGACCTCCTGAACTTCCTCGATCCCAGAAGGCCTCTCTCTTGCGAATAAGCCTATGGAAGGTGCCTGACTGTGGGCGGTTCTATCTGCAAATCTGTACGCGAGGTCGTGCTTGCCCACAAACAGCACAACCGGTGGGCCAGGCTCCGACTCCCGAAAGATAATCCTGTAGTCGTCATCAACGCGGATCGACCACAGGTCACTTGCCTTGCCCTGAAGTCGTTCTAGGTTCAGGCCTACATTACGCGGATCACTCACGAAGTTTCGTAGCGCCTTGAAGACCTTCCTGGCGGTTTCCTTTGGCAAGTCGTAGGCGCTCGACAGAAACGAGTCCAGCACTGTGACCGCGGCAGCCATGGGGGAAGCGTACAACTAGAGGTTCAAATTGTCGAGCAGCCGAGCGCAAAATCTTTTCCATGAGACACTTGCGGCGTTACACTTGGGCCTGAGGTACAACAGGTACCCAAGGCTGGCAAAATGGACGTTTTTGCTCTGAGGAACCGGGTAGTTGCCGACTACAAGTCCTACATCGAGAGCTTTGTGAGGATTCGAGATGGGCAGATCGACCAGTTTGTCCGGGACAAATTCGCCTCTGGCGCCCTTTGGCCGGACCCCATCCTGCAACTGAACCCGGCATACGAATCGGGCGGCACCCTTGATGAACTGGCAAATCTTGGGATTGTCCAGCCGGGAACGGCGAAATACTTTCGCAAGTTCGATGGCGGCCCGCTGAGACTGTACAGCCACCAGCGCGAGGCCATAGAGGTCGCAAAGCGCGGCGGGCCGTATGTGGTCACCACGGGCACGGGTTCGGGCAAGAGCCTTACGTACCTCATTCCGATCTACGACCACATTCTTCGAAACAACCCCGAGAAGGCCGGAGTGCGGGCAATCATCGTCTATCCGATGAACGCTCTGATCAATAGCCAGGAGCTTTCCCTCAGAGCCTATGAGGCCGGGTACCCGGAGAACCTGGTACGTGTGGAGCGATATACGGGCCAGGAAAAGCCTGAGGTGCGGCAGAGGATTCAGGACAACCCGCCGCACATTCTGCTGACCAACTACGTGATGCTTGAGTACATGTTGCTTCGTCCGGCGGAGCGGAAGTTCACCGACGCGGCAACTGCCAATCTCGAATTCATTGTGCTTGACGAACTGCACACGTATAGAGGGCGGCAGGGCGCGGACGTAGCCATGCTTCTTCGTCGTCTCAGAGAACGAAGTAAGAATCAGAAGCTGTTGCACATAGGGACCAGTGCCACGATGTCCACGGAGGGCAGTCGCGACGCACGGAGGGTGGAGGTTGCGAAGGTCGCAACAAAGCTATTCGGCTCGGAGGTGACGCCGGAGAGCATAATCGACGAGACTCTTCGTCGTGCAATCACGGCGCCAGCCCCGACAGACGGTGCTTCGCTCAGAATTGCTGTAGAGCAGGCGATTCCGACGTCCAACTCAGGCTTTGTACATCACAGCCTAGCGGCGTGGGCCGAGAATTGCTTCGGTCTCGCAGAGGAAGATGACCGCCTCGTGCGGAAGGTGCCGATTACGTTTCAGGAGGGCGTAAAAGAACTGAGCGATACAAGCGGTCTTCCACGGGAGCAATGCGAAGCTAAGCTGCGGGAGTTATTGGAAGCAGGAAATGAAATGAAAACGGAGAGTGGCGACCCACTATTCGCATTCCGTTTACACCAGTTTCTTGCCGCCGGAGGAACAGTTTACGCAACGCTTGAGCCGCCGGACAAACGGCAGTTTTCGATGGAAGGGCGTTACTACGCTGGAAGCGGTGAAGAGGAAAAGCTGCTTTATCCCTTGGTCTTTTGCCGCGAGTGCGGACAAGAGTACTACATGGTCAACCTCGGGGAAAACCTCTCTCAACAACTCTTGCCCCGTGCGCCAATTTTCAGCGGTGATGATTCGGACTCGAATGTCATTCCAGGCTACGTCGCACTGAACCGTGACGCGGAAAATGAGGCGGATCTGTGGAATGAAACTCGGGAAAGCGATTTGCCAGATAACTGGTGGGAGCAACGAGCCAAGGGGCCACGCATCAAGAAGGACTTCAAGCCGCATATGCCTCGTGAATTGAAGGCTAAAACAGATGGCGCGGTCAACGCGGGAGCAGGAACAAAGGTATGGTTCCAGCCGAGTCCGTTTCTCCTCTGCTTGCGCTGTGGTGCTGCTTACGATAGGCGTGAAAAGAATGACTTTCGAAAACTGACACGTCTCAGCCACACCGGCCGAAGCACGGCGACTACCTTAGTCAGTGGCTCAGCGATTGTCCAATTGAGAGCAGATGGGGACGTGGATGAAAAGGCCCGAAAGCTACTGAGCTTCACGGATAATCGTCAGGATGCCTCGCTCCAGGCAGGCCACTTTAACGACTTTATCCAAGTGGCGCTAATCCGCTCAGCCTTGCACAAAGCGCTTTCGAAATCTGGATCGCTCGATCACGCAATGGTTACACCTGCCGTCTTCTCCGCACTTGGCTTGAAGCAGGAAGCATACGCCAAGGAGCCGTCCGACGCCGATCCCGGCAAGAGCCGTAACGAGAAGGCAATGATGCGGCTACTTGAGTATCGCTTATATGAGGATTTGCGCCGCGGCTGGCGGGTGATTCAGCCCAACCTCGAACAGTGCGGATTACTGGAGATAGAGTATCCAGGGCTCAAGGAGCTCTGCGAAAATGACGCACTCTGGGACGTTCATCCTGTGCTGCAGCAGGCTTCGCCAGAATGCCGGTACAGAGCCATTCATAGCTTTCTCGACCACCTGCGTCGCGAGATGGCCATCGATATAGGAGTGCTCGATCCAGCGGAGGAATGGGATTTGAGGCAGAGAGTGACGCAGAACTTGCGTGATCCCTGGGCCTTCGATAATGAGGACGTGCTACGGCAGAGCTGTTTGTTCGTCCTGCCTGGAGCAACAGGTGCGGAAGGGATTCGTGACAGAAGTCTCGCCGGACAATCTAAACTTTCGCGCTTTCTGCGTTCGCGCCATACCTGGAACATGCCAGCGGACATCACGCCAGGCGAGTGGGAGCAGTTTATCCATGCGCTGGTGAAGGTACTTCGGGGAAACTTCATATTGCTTACGAAGACGCATACGAAGAAGCCGGCCATCCAATTGCAAGCGTCTTCATTCCGGTGGAAACAGGGTACGGGGACACCCCCGCAGGCAGACCCAATTCGCACACGGTGGATGCGGACCCAGAAAGATGAAGCCGAAGAACGAAAGGGGAATGCATTCTTTGCGGCTTTGTATAAGGTAACCGCTCGGATGATGGCGGGAATTGAAGGTGGCGCCCATACGGGCCAAATACCACCAGATGTTCGTGAGGCGAGAGAAGAAAAGTTCAGGAACGGAAGCCTATCGGCCCTGTTTTGCTCGCCCACAATGGAGTTGGGCATCGATATTCGCGACCTGAATGTCGTCCATATGAGAAATGTGCCTCCTACTCCAGCAAACTATGCTCAGCGGAGTGGCCGCGCTGGACGGGGAGGACAGCCTGCCCTCGTTGTTGCTTTCTGTAGTGAAGGAAGTCCACACGATCAGTACTTCTTCCGGCAGCCAGAACTGATGGTTTCGGGAGTGGTTGCTCCGCCCCGGCTCGAATTGAGTAATGAGGAACTCATACGTGCGCATGTGCACTCAACATGGGTGAGTGCAACGGGTATCACGCTGAGAAGCGGGATGGCGGATGTTTTAGATTTGTCACAGCCGGGATTCCCCTTGAATGCGGACATTCAACACGCGATCGACCTCCCTCCCGAAAGGTCGGCGAAACTCCTCCAGGAGGGCAGCGCAATCCTTTCGGCGTGCGGCGAGGAGGTTATCGAGTCAGGGTGGTACGGGCCAAATTGGCTAGAGCTGACCTTTGAAGAGGCGCCTGCTAGGTTCAATGCAGCATTCGATCGCTGGCGCGAATTATATGCCAGTGCGGTCCGCCAACGTGATCAGGCTAGGGTCGTCGTTGATCGGCCTACGGCCACCAATGATGAGCGGAAGAGGGCTAAGGGCCAAGTAGCTGAGGCAGAGCGAGAGGTTGATCTCCTCCTGAATCGAACGAATCAGCCAACTGAGTCGGACTTTTACCCATATCGCTATTTGGCAGCGGAAGGCTTCTTGCCCGGTTACAACTTCCCACGGCTTCCATTACGTGCCCTGCTAGAAGGAGAGGCGACTTACATGGTGGACCGGCCTCGCTTCCTCGGTCTGAGTGAGTTCGGACCGCGCAACATTCTCTATCACGAGGGCCGAAAGTACCGGATGTCGAGATGTGTTCTCCCGACTGGAGGCATCGAAAGTCGCCTGAAAAAGGCAAAGTTCTGTCTGATGTGCGGCTACTTTCACGAAGATAAGGCTTCTGCCGCAGACGTTTGTGATCACTGCAAGACTACGTTCAACGGAGAGACGAGCCAATTCGTTCCGACGTTGTTTGAGATGACCACTGTGCGCGGCAATCGAGTCGAACGCATCACATGCGACGAAGAGGAGCGAACGCGTGAAGGGTACGAAATCGCAACGCACTATAGGTTTGCAAGTGGCCCCGACGGTCTGGCGATTGTCGAGAAGGCGATAACCTCAAATGAAGGTGGGCTGGCCTTGTGCGATCTAGCGATGGGGTCGCAAGCCGACCTATGGCGGGTGAACCGGCGATGGCGTCGGTCAGAACAGAAGGGGTTCACGTTGGATAAGAACACGGGGTTCTGGTCCAAGAAGCCCGGCGAAGAAGGACCAAACGACGTAGAGGGAAGGCAGTTGGCTACAGGGGTCCAGCCGTTTGTTCGTGATACGCGGAACTTGCTCTTGGTCAAGCCGCAGATACCTTCGACGGTTGAGGACAAAGAAAGCTTTCTTGCTAGCGCCAGCTTTGCTCTTCAACGCGGAATGCAGATTCTGTTCCAAGTAGAAGAGCAGGAGATTGCTGTGAGTCGAATTGGCGAGAAAGACGAACGGCGAATACTGTTCTGGGAGGCTGCGGAGGGTGGAAATGGAGTGTGGGCAAGGTTGCTTGAAGACCCGAATGCAATGGCCACCGTTGCCCGTCAGGCGCTGAGCATCTGCCACTTTGACCCCAACACTGGCGACGACTTGATCAAAGATGAATCATGCAGCCACGCGTGCTATCGATGCCTATTAAGTTATTCGAATCAGACGGACCATCCGCGTCTTGATCGATTTGTCATTCGCGACTTCCTGCTCAGTCTCATTGACGGCGTAACCGCTAGGCAGGCAAAGGGGCGAACGTACGAGGCGCAGTACGAATGGTTGCAACAAAAACGAGACCCAAACTCGTCGCTTGAAGCCGAGTTCCTATCTGTGCTGTTCGCCTCTAAACACCGGCTTCCGGACCGCGCCCAATACAGGCCAGAAGAAGGCGTGTACTGCGAAGCGGACTTTTTCTATGAGCGTGAAGGCCTGAAGGGGATTGCAGTTTTCATCGACGGGCCGCATCACGACGAGCCTCTTCGACAGCAAAAAGACAAAGAGGAAAGACACAAATTGGAGAATTGTGGCTACAGAGTGATCGTGATTCGATACGACAAGACATTGATCCTGCAAGTCCTTGAGCACTCGGATGTGTTTGGTCCAGGTATGCACAGACCTGTGCCGGTAGCCGCAGGATCTTGATGTCAATGTGGGATGACCAGAGAAGAAACTCGTTGAGCCCAAATCGACCCCGCTCGGTAGGGCAGCCGGGCGACTCCGTCCATCACGACCGAGAGAGCTGAGCCCAATCTTGCCTGATCCTGGGCAGTCACGATAGGAACCTATCGATTGTTAAGACCAATCAAGCTTGGAGCGGAAGAAGAAAGGCGTTCGAGCCTTATGCTGGCACAGCGCGACCAAATGAGCCCATTTCGTAAGGTCAATCCTACCTGGTGCAAGCGTCTGCATCCTGCCTCTTCTCGTCGTGTATGATGACTACGCGTTTGGGGGTTGGGTTCGTGCGAAATGTCATTCAAGAAGCCATTCTGGCCATCGAGGCTGAGATCGAGGAACGGCAGGGGCTGATCTCGAAGCTGCGGAAGCTGAGCGTGCGGCCGGCCGCGGTGGATCGAGCCGATGGTGTTGTGCGCCCCAAGTGGAGCGCGGCACGCCGGAAGAAGTTCCAGGCCACTTGGGCCAAGAAGAAAGCAGCCACAGCAAAAGGGGCCTGAGAACCAGGCCCCTTTTGCTGTCTCGGTCGTCGGCTATGCGACCGCCGTGGTAGGCGTCCGTACATCCTCCGTAGTGGCCCTGAGTGCGAGTAATCCGAAGCGGCCTTCGGCGGTCTTGTAGAACATTGTGCCCTTGCTGGCGCGTTTGTAGAGCATCTGATCCAGGGTTTTGGCCGGCTCGATTCCGTAGGTCTTCTTGATAAGCGCGCGGATCTCGTCCGGTGTCTTCTCTTCTCCATTGAGGTTGAGTAAGACGACCCGCGCCATTTCTAAGCTGTTGGGTTGTGCGTTCGGTGAATCCTTGCCATCCGTAATTGCCGTTAAGGTTACAGTCTGGGGTGAGTAGACCTGGGGTCGGGTGCTGATAAACCCTTCCAGGTCCAAACGCGCTTGAAGCGCGGCATTTAAGGCAGTCTTGTACCTCTCCAGTCGAACGATCTGTTCGTTGACTCCTGCCAGTTCCTTCTCTAGTGCCCCGGTGGCTTCTTCTGTCATATACTCTCCCGGCGACCAGTCCTCTGGTCTGATTGGATTAGAGCATAGAGTCCTATACTAAGTCAAATACCCTATTGCGTGATCGGCGACTTGAGTCTTGTATCCTTCGAGGGTTCAATCTTATACCGAGTAGAATCTTGAATCGATGCGGGTTTAATACCTACCGCGATGCGACGGTTGCTACACACGACCTCGTGCCAGAGCCCCATCGTGAAGAGAACCGCCATCAGAGGGATCGGGATGTAGGGACACGCGTCGAGAAGTGTCTGCCAGGTACCCATTCATATATTCCGTGAGATTCATTGAGACAAAAGACAGAAAACAAAAGACATAAAGCGATGAGAGTCAGGAATAAGAAGGGTAAACAGGCGGGGCTCTCGCCCCTATCTAGTATAGGAATCGGGGTGGGCAAAACCCCGGAAGCACATCAACACCACGCGGCCTGCGGCCGACTTCACCCAAGCCTACCTATTTGATAGAAGAGGCCCACCCGCTGGTGCTGAGGTGGGCCAAAAGGAATGGGCCGAGTATAAGCCCGGCCCAAAGAAGAGAGGAAGCGAGTCAGCTACGCGGCGATCGCTTCTGGAACGCCAACGTGCCCGCGCAGATACTTCATCACGTCGTTGTACTGCTGGCGAACCGTCTGAGTACTGCATTGCAGCATGGCTGAGATCTGAACCCAGTTGAACTCCTTCCGGAAGATCATCTGAAGGAGCCAGCGTTCAGTGGCGGTCAGGTTGCGGAACAACTTGTCCTTGGTCTGGCGGACCCAACCGTCGGTCATCTCGCTGATGTCGAGCTGCGCTTCCATCAAAGACGTGTCGGCTGCCCAGGCGGTCCCGTGCTGGTCCACGAAGTTGCCATCCGCATAAGGCAGTGCATCGCTGGAGTGCGCAAAATCCTCGTGAGAGGAGACCTTTCCGATGCAAGTGATGCCCCGATCCAGCTGAAGCACTCCCTCCCTGGACTCGAGTTCGCCCATCGCCGCCACAATATGTTCCGCCAGGTAGTAGCGAAACCACATCGCTGCGAAGTATGTAAACCCAATCGGCCCCGATTCAAAGAATGCTTGCTGAGGTGGCCAAGACGGCCCCCTTCGATAACCGATAACCTTCCTCTGGTTGCCGACCACCGAGACCAGGTACTGCTT
>JBEKOC010000013.1:0-114943 GCA_049522175.1 Occallatibacter sp.
GTTGCCGCAGCAATCAGCCCTTCCCGATCACCCATCGCGACGGCTTGTGCGCGCAGGAGATTATTGCCGGAGCCATGAAAGCACCCATCCGCAAAGAAGACATGGCCAGAATCGAGTATTCGAAACTTCCCGGTTAAGCCGGAAATCAGTCTCAGAAAGGAGCAGGAATGATTCGGCCCCTATATTTCCTCAAGTTTTTTCTGTTATTGCTCTTTGTTGCGGCTGTCTTCACGGCTGTATCTGCAAAAGCGCTCGATTCATCCGCTGTTTGCAACCCGCGCTCTTATGGCGCCAAGGGTGACGGAGTCAGCAAAGACACAGTCGCAATTCAGGCAGCGATTGATGCGTGCGAACACCAGGGCGGTGGCATGGTTCAGCTGATTGCAGGAACCTATCTGAGCGCCCCCATCGTGCTCAAGAGCAACATCACGCTGCAGCTCGACAAGGACGCCACGCTGCTTGGCTCCGCCGATCATGCCGACTATCCGCCGTTGACCATCTTTCATAACCCGGACCTGCAGCCGCTTGTCAGCGCAATCAATGCCGTCAATGTTGCCATTACTGGCGAGGGAGTGATTGATGGCAATGGAGAGTCTTGGTGGCAAGAGGCGCGGGCTGTCAGAAATGCCGGCGTCCTTGGCGCAGGTCATCCGCGGCCCAAGCTCATCATCTTCGACCATTGCAAGCACGTGCGCGTCGAAGGAGTAACCATTCAGAACTCGCCAATGTGGCAACTGGTTCCCTATTACTCCGACGACGTTTTGATTCGCAACATCAAGATTCTTGCGCCTGCCCGCTCACCCAATACGGACGCCATCGATCCCTTCTCCTCGTCGAATGTGGTCATCGATCATGTCTTTGCCGACGTGGGCGATGACAACATCGCCATCAAGTCGGGTCCCATCAACTCTCCGGGACCGGACGATCCCAGCCGCAACATTACCATTACCGATTGCACCTTTATGCACGGGCATGGCCTCTCCATCGGCAGTGAAATTGCCGGCGGAGCGCAGAATATTCACGCCGAGCGCATTCACTTCGAGGGCACGGACAACGGCATCCGCGTGAAGGCCAACCGCGACCGCGGAAACGATGTGAGCCATCTTGTTTTCCGCGACATTGAGATGAAGGACGTCAAGAATGCGCTGGTGATCAGCGAGTATTATCCCAAAATTCTTCCGCCCGATACGGAAACCGCGCAGCCCGTCACCCGGCTGACTCCGCACTTCCACAACATCGTGCTGGAAAATGTAACGGCGACCGGCAGCACCATGGCCGGAGCGATTGTGGGCTTGCCGGAAGCGCCCATCTCCGGAGTGGTTCTGCGCAATGTGAAGATCAGCGCCAAAACCGGCCTGACCATAGCCTATGCGGAAGTGACCGGCAAGCACGTGACGGTGCAGGCCGAAACCGGCGAAGCGATCATGAAGCAAACGGGCTCGAAGGTTACATTGCGCTAGGGCCTTTGTACACTACCTATCGGCAACTTGCGTTCCCTGCCTTGGGAATGGCAAGAAAAGTGATGCTGGCCGGGGCAAAGGTGATCTGGCCTGAGCGGGTTGCGACTCCCTTTAACTCCGGCAGTGCATCCTCCGCGCCAAGTTGGAGTTCCATTCCATTCAATTGCACGCGAGTATCCTGAAGCTCCGTGGCGGTCAGAGTGTAGCGCTCTGATTTGACTGGTATTTCGATCGTTTGTGTCTTGGCTTGATCGGCATTGATGAACAGCACGGCTACCCCGCCGGGATGATTACGCAGGCAATGCGCGTAAACGTGCAGGTTCGACGCGGGCGATGTCCCTGCATCGAGAACCACAGTTCCCATCAGCTTGCGCCACAAAAGAGCAGCCCAATAGTTTGGGCGTGGCTGATACGTGCTCTCATCCAGCAGGCCGTAGTCGCTTGACGCCAGCGTGTTGTGCATATGCACCTGCACGCCGCGTTTTGCCAGAGCGCCAAGCTGATTGAGATAACGGAAGCTATCCAGAAATGTCGAAGCCCAGCGATCGCCACCGCAAGCGGCCTGCGCCGTTTCGGTAAGCCATATAGGTTTTCCGGGTTCGAAGCGATCGCGCAGGTTGCTGTAGAAATCTTCGATGCGTGTGGAACGGGTAAGCCACTCCTCCAATAGCGCCGCTGCAGCGGTAGTCGTTGCGGTCAAGCCGAAGCCGGCGCAGCGGCTAGAAACCCCGCCATAAAAGTGATAGGAGAAGGCATCAAAAGCCGGGCCAGTGGCGGTGAGCATATCGGCGCTGGTGAGCATGTGCATCGATGCCTGCGCCATCATCTGCGTGCCTTCACCGACGGCTCCCGGACCGATGAACAACATTCCGGGAATCTCTTTTCTTGCAAAGGTTCGAAAGATCGCAACATCGCGGCCATATGCTGCCGCGTCGTAACCCTTTGGCGCGCCGCCCATCTCCGCGACGTTCGGTTCGTTCATGTATTCAGCCGCCGCGATATGGCCGCCAATGGATTTGGTGTACTCGGCAATTTGGCGCGCCTTGTCCGGAGTCCATACGCCGTCAGCGTTGCGGGTTCCGTCAGAAATGGCAAATGAAGTTACAATTTCCGCGTTTACCGCATGGGAGAAATCGACCACGCCCTTCCATTGCTTGCGAGTGAGCACGCCTTTGAATCCAATTGGGGCCGCTGCCGGCGCCGGTTCATCTGAGTCCTGAAAGTAAGTGGTGTTTGCCCAGGTGCCGCTGACGCGCACATAAGCCGGCCCCAGAGCAGCCGCCAGCTTGCGCAGGCGCGCATTTGTCAAATCGATCGGAGGCCGGTATTGAAACATCGACTGGTCCAGGCCGGCTGGTTGATTTGCGTTGGGCAGCTTTACTGCTGTCGCACTTTCTTCAGCCTTGCTGGCATACGGTTTCCAAAAACGTCCGCCTGTTATTTCGACCATCTCGATGTTGTAGGACTGAAAGCGTTCATCGACAGTGCCGATGCGCGGCATGGTTGATGGAGTGATTGTGGAGGCAGGCGTGACGCCGGGCGCTGCAAAACAAGTTATCCCTCCAAGTAGGAGCAATGCTCCGCTTGCCAGAAACTTCACATTCATTTTCATTCTCCCATTGCCTACACGCCGCTGAACGCGGAAAATCCGCCGTCAACCGGTACCACCACGCCGGTCACAAAATCCGATGCCGGCGACAGCAGCCACAGCACGCACCCCAGCAGATCCTTGGGATCGCCAAGGCGTCCCATCGGTGTATGTCCGATGATCGTCCTGCCGCGCGCGGTCCACTCGCCTGTATCCTTATCCGTTAGCAGGAAACGGTTCTGATTGGTGAGGAAAAAGCCCGGCGCGATGGCGTTCACGCGAATCTGCGGCGAGTATTCCTGGGCCATGTGCACGGCCAGCCATTGCGTAAAGTTGCTCACCGCGGCCTTTGCCGCCGAGTAAGCGGGGATTCGTGTCAGCGGCCGGAAGGCGTTCATCGACGAAATATTCAGTATTATGCCATGCCCTTGATCTGCCATGATTTTTCCGAACGCCTGCGAAGGCAGAATCGTTCCCATGATATTCAGATCGAAGACCCAGCGCACCGCGTCTGGCGGCAGATCGAAGAATTTCAATTCAGCGCTGGTTGTGGCCTGGGGCTTATTGCCTCCCGCGCCGTTGATCAGGCAATCCAGTTTGCCCAGTTTGCTCACCACCTCTTGAGCAGTCTTGAAAATATTTTCGCGGTCGAGCACGTCGCACTTGAATAGGGAAATCTGCTTTCCGCGCTCACCCATGCGCTCCACCAGCGCCTTGCTGGCATCTATATTCACGTCTAAACTGGCGACATTTGCGCCACATCCGACCAGCGCGCAAACAATTTCACCACCCAGAACTCCGGAGCCACCCGTGATGGCCACCGTTTTCCCGCTGAAATCGTACATCTTCGTCACTTCCGCCAAATCGAAGACGCATTGCCCGCACCCCTGCTTCTGTCCACTTCCCGTAGCTTCCGTTTTTCCCATATCGCACTCCTTTTTCGGATTTCGTTTCTTCATCCAGTTAAATTCAAATGAACTTCAACGCTGAAGTTCAAGCGCTGCGCCCAAGAAAAACGGGAGCGATGTGCCGTTTGTAAAGGTTCTCGGTCACGTTCTTCGCGATAACCGCTTCATTGGCTTCGAGCAAGCCAAGATAACGGCGCCCCATCTTGGCTGCAACCTTGAAGCCTACATGCAGCAACTGGCGCAGGCTGGCATTGTATGCCGCCGCGCCGGGAACATGGCGCAAGGCAGAGGTGTACTGCCCTGAAGTCCAACCATTCACTTCCGCGGGTGACGGCAGCTGGGCTATGTCGATATCGATGACCGTTGCGTAGGGCGCGCACAGCTCTTCGCGGTGCGCGAAGGCCTCGGCGTAAATCTCCTTGGCCAGCTTGAGCCCGTCACCACCCGCTTCAGCCAGGCCAATTAGCTCCTCCAGCCACGTTGTTCCCGCGGTCTTCAGGTGAACTCCAACATTGAAGCGTTTGATGGTTGCATGAATCGCGGGATAAATGGAAAATTTGTCGCTGCCGGAGTGGACGCTCAGCTTGAGATTATCGGGCAGGCCAAAGTGCTTAACAGCATACGCGATGGCCGCGACATCCAGGGCAAACTCGCGCTCGAACTGCGCCACGTCGCCCACGTAGTCCACACCCTTGTTAAAGCGGCCGCTGAACTTGGGCGCGACGGTCTGCACAGGAATGCCTTCATCGGCAATGGCAGCCAGAATGATGAGCAGCTCAACGGGGCTCTGCGCACTGTCGGTCTCGTCCATAGAAACCTCGGGAATAAACTTCCCTTCCCCCTTGGCTGCCACAATGGCACGATAGATCTCGCCGGCTTTCTTCACGGCAGTCAGATACTTCCGCGCCGTCTGGCGTAGAATCTCCGGCGTAATCTCGAAGCTGTCGTTGACTCCTTCCAGCTGGATGTGCCCCAGCAACTCCTTATGCTTGTCAACGAAGTACTCGGTATCGGATGCCGAAGCAGGCTGGCCGATGAAGTCGGCCACATCATGTGTGTAGAAGTCGCACGCGTTAAGAAAGCGGCCAACGGTTTGCAGCGTGATGTGGTCGGCGTCGCAGAAGTAGGGCAACTTCCAGCCGAGAGCCTTGACAGCAGCATCGGCTGCTGCGCGCGTCGTGGCGGGTTCGGAGCCGATAATGGTATGCTCGCGGTTCGACTTGTTCCATACAGGAACCACCTCGACGCCGGCATTTAGAGCCTTGATGCATGCCTGCAATTGCGCTTTGGCCTGGTGAGCGAAACGGTCTCCGGTGCCAACGGAATATTTGGGAAGAATCAAACTTGTCTGTTCCATATTTTCTCCGAACTAAAATCGGCTGCTGTGCGCCCACAATCCCAATCCTGGATTGGAGATGAAGAAAATCTCTTCGCCATCGACCTTGTTGGGACCCAGTCTGAGCTTGCTCAGATCGTAGCGCGTAAGCATCGTGTTGAGATCCCCATAGCTGAAGCCGACGCCCTCCACCTCCTGCTGAGTTAGAAAGGCCGGGCACCAGGTAATTTTGAAGCGCCCCTCCGAGGAGCCGTGAATCAGGTGCGCGGCGGCGCTCAGATCGTTGGCCAGGTCGGCATTGGCTTCCACCGCCTTGAGAGTCGCCGGGGTGCCACGGTAGCCGTATTTGCGGATCAGCGCATCGATGGTCTTATCTTCACCGAATTCCTTCACGCCCGGCGCCAGCACGATCAACTCGGCGCCGTCGGCCAGCGCCATGCGGGTACGGTAGATGGCCTTGTTCCCCAGCCAGGTGGAGTGAAACTCCACAGGATCGAGATAGACGACAGCTTTCTTGATCGGCGTATCGAGCATCTCAAAGTTCACCTTCAGGCTAAGTTCCGCGGCCTTGTTGAAGCACTCGATGTCGTCGCCGATATACAGGCCGCGCACCGCCAGCCCGCCGTCTGCCCTGCGACTCACCACCGTCTGCACATATACGATGGGCAAGTCTTTGAGAAAACGATCAGACGCGTAATTGAGCACATTGCGCACAGGATTGATGGCGCGACCCATAATCCGCTCCATCCCGTAAACGGCGCCCAGATAATGACTGCGATTGATGCCGTCGCGGCCTCCCGTGCCCACCAATATGTTCTTGTTGTAGTTGGCCATGCCGATCACTTCATGGGGCACAACCTGGCCGATGGAGAGGATCAGATCAAATCCGCCCCGCGAGATCAGCTTGTTGACCTGCGCCGGGTACGTATAACTCAGCTTGCCCTCCGACTGTTCGCGGATAAACTCCGCCGGAACCTCGCCCAGGGTCTCGATGTCGGTGCGCCAGTTATGCACCTTGAAGAGATCGAGCGGCATATCGCCATACATCGCGGCGATCTGCTTGGGCTTCATCGGCACATGCGTTCCCAGCGCAGGCAGAACTGCCTTGAGCTTGTCGCCGTAGTGCTTCCATGTGTAGCGCGTCATGTCGCCTGCGCGGGAGTGGGCGCGGGTTTGGTCGGGCGGAACGGCCAGCACTTTGTTGCGTGCCCCGAGTTTGGCAAGCCCCTCCACCAGCAAATCGTTCAACTGCTGTGGAGTCAGGTCGGTATCGACGCTTCCAACTGCGCAGTAAAGACTCATGCGGTTAAATCCACCCTTTTCAGTCCCGGAGCGAGCAGGACGTTGATAATCAGCGACACAAGATAAACGCTGGCGGCGATGATAAACAGGAGCGAATAGCTGCCCGAAATTTGCAGGACGTGACCGGCCAATTTCGCAATGAGTACGCCGCCGATGGCTCCGGTCATCGTGCCGATGCCGGTAGCCGATCCCACGGCGCTGCGCGGGAACATATCCGAGGCCGTTGTGAAAAGGTTGGCCGACCAGCCCTGATGGGCGGCTGCGGCCAGGCTTAGCAGTCCGATTGCGGCCCACTTCCCGAAGTTGTCCGCATGAAGATAGTTGATAAATAATATTGGAACAACGAGGCATGCGCACAGAAGCATGGCCGCCACTCTCGCCCGTGTTGCCGAAAGACCAATGCGGATGAAAGTTGCGGGCAGGTAGCCGCCGTAGATGCTGCCGATAGCTGATGCGTTGTAAACAATCAGAATCGGCAACCCCAAACCTACAAGGCTCAAATTGAATTTAGCGCTGAAATATCCCGGCAGCCAGTAGAGATAGAACCACCAAATGGGATCAGTTAGAAACTTTGGAATGGCATACGCCCAGGTCTGGCGGTAACCAAACAATTTGACCCATGGCATGGATGGGCCGGGCTTCTCCGGAGGGTCTTGGTTGATGTAAGCCAATTCCGTGGCTGAGAGCGCCGGATGGTTGGCGGGTTTGTGATATTTAAAGAACCACAGAAGGATCCACGACGCAGAGAAAAATCCGGTAATCAGAAAGGCGGAGTGCCATCCAAAGTAGTGAACTGCAATGGGCACAAGAAGCGTCGCCAGAATCACGCCAACATTGGCGCCGCAGTTGAAAATACCGAATGAAAATGAGCGTTCTTTCTGCGGAAACCACTCGGCGTTTGTCTTGTTGGCCGCCGGGAAGTTGCCGGATTCGCCGATTCCGAGGAAGGAGCGCGCGAAGCCTAGCTGAAGCACTGAGTTGACCAGCGCGTGGCTCATCGCCGAGAGGCTCCAGACAGCCATGATGACCATGTAGCCGATGCGCGTTCCAACCTTGTCCACAAAGCGCCCCGCGCCGAGTTGGCCGACCGCATAGAAAAACGTAAAGAATGCCACTACGGTCCCAAAACTATCTTCGGTTAGCCCAATGCCCCCCTGGGCCACGCCGTGCATGAGGGTTGGCTTAAGAAGGCCAAGTACCTGCCGGTCCATGTAGTTGATCGTGGTGGCGGCAAAGAGCATGGCGCAGATCGTCCAGCGCACATTTCCGATCTTCGTGACCGGTGAAATCCCCGCCTCACTGATTGCCCGTGTATTTGGATTGCCCATCCTCTATCTCCGCTTACAGTTTATATGCCTTTTTCACCAGCCGGTAGGTCAATTCGTAAGCTACTTCATAGGCTTCGTCTTCGTCCAGCCGGTGCTCGGCGACCAGCCTTGCCAGGAAAGCGCAATCTATGCGCCGCGCCACATCGTGCCGCGCGGGAATGGATAGAAAGGCGCGCGTGTCGTCATTGAAGCCAACCGTATTGTAAAAACCGGCCGTCTCGGTTGCCTGTTCGCGGAAGCGCATCATGCCCTCGGGGCTGTCATGGAACCACCAGGGAGGTCCCAGCCGCAGACAGGGATAGTGACCGGCCAGCGGCGCCAGCTCACGGCTGTAAGTCGATTCATCCAGCGTGAAAAGAATGATCGTCAGTTTGCGCTCATTGCCGAAGCGGTCTAGCAAAGGCCGCAGCGCGTCAACGTAGTTGGTCGCATGGGGTATGTCGCAGCCCACATCGCGTCCATATTTCAAATAGACCTTGCGGTTATGATTGCGTACTGAGCCAGGGTGTATCTGCATCACCAACCCGTCTTCCAGGCTCATTTGAGCCATCTCGGTCAGCATCTGGGCCTGAAAGAGCACTTGCTCGCGTTTGCCGGCCTTGCCGGTAAAGACCTTATTGAACAGTTCTGCGGCCTCGGTTGCGGGCAGATCGGCCGTCTCTGCAGTCAGATGACCGTGATCGGTGGAGGTGCAGCCGAGTTCCTTGAAGCGCAGGCGCGCCTTGCGAAGAGCCTTCAGATAACCTTTCCAAGAAGAGGTGTCTTCACCGGTCTGCTCGCCCAGCTTAAAAATCGACTGTGAGAATCCGGCAAACTCCGGATCAACCACCGGGTCGGGACGGAAGGCCGGTACAATTCTTCCCTTCCAGCCCGATGCGCGGATCGCTTGTAGATCGTCCAGCGAGTCAAGGGGAGAATCGGTCGTCGAGAGCACCTCGATATTGAACCGCTCATAGAGTGCGCGTGGCAAAAACTCTGGCGTCTTAAGCTTCTCCGCTATGGTGTCGAAGAAAAGGTCGGCAGTGGCTGCGCTGAATCTCTGCTCCAGTCCAAAAACCTCGTGGAAGACATGGTCCATCCACATGCGCGTGGGCGTTCCGCGGAAGAGATAGTAGTTGCTGGCGAAGATCTTCCAGATTTTGCGTGGGTTCTTCATCTCCGCAACGCCTATCTCCAGGTCCTCCAATGAGATGCCTTGGCTGTAGAGCATCCGGAAGACGTAGTGATCGGGCTGCACCAGCAGCGTTGCCGGGTCGGGAAAAGGCTCGTTCTTGGCAAACCAGGCCGCTTGCGTATGCCCGTGAGGGCTGATGATGGGCAAGCTGCGAATGTGCGTATAAAGAGCTTTGGCAATTTTGCGAGTTGTTGCTTCGGCGGGAAACAAGCGATCTTCGTGGATCAGCATGGCTGAATCTCTGCCTTCCTTGGGAGGCGGTATGTATAATCCGCCAGAGAGGTCAGACCACAGTATACACATCCGGCTGGATAGCGTCAGCGATGATGAATTAATTTCTCAGGTGCCAAGAGCATTATTCGGTGATAATCTCTTCTTACCCTGCATTTCAGCACTACAAGAAGGTGTTAGCACGTTATGCCGCGGATGAAACAGGATCTGCCGGATAAGCAGCGGACCATGCATGTGGTCAACCACATTCGTTCTCTCATTGAGAATGGCACGCTGCAACTGGGCGACAAGCTTCCTCCCGAGCGCGAGTTCGCGCGTGCGTTGAAGATAAGCCGCGCCAGTCTTCGTACCGGCATCGGCTATCTGGCCGCCATGGGGGTCATGAAGGTCCGCCACGGCGTTGGCACCTTCGTCGCCGATGGCCCGGCCGAATTCGGAAGGGCATCCTTCAGCCTGATGGGCGCGCTGCACGGCTTTCAATCCTGGCATATGTTTGAGGTGCGTTTAATTCTGGAGGGAACTCTGGCCGCCCTGGCCGCTGAACGAGGCAAGGATGAGCATCACGTTGCGCTGGCAGAAGAGGTCGCCGGTATCTTTGCTTCCGTGGACAGTCCTGCCGATTTTCTGATACATGATGTACTATTTCACCGCATTCTCTCCCAGGCTTCCGGCAATCCGATTTTGGCCGCTTTAATGGAGACCATCACCTCGGCAATGTATGACAAGCGCCGCAAGACCGTTGAACGTTCCATCGACCTGCGTGAATCGGCTGAGATGCACCGCAAGATTTATCGTGCCATTCGCTCGCGCAATCCCGTGGAAGCCCGAAAACTGATGGAGCAGCACCTGCGCATGGCTCAAACCGCGCAGGACAAGGAACGCCCGGCGGTCCGAAAATTAGCCAAAATCGCAGTCAAGCCAAGGAACCTGAATAATGAACCGGGTTCTGTCCCGTCCTGACAATATGCGTCGCCCATCTGGCAATGGCAGAACAATCTGAAGATTCATGGGATGCGGCGCATCTGGCCGGCTATGGCCCGAACACGGCATTTAATGTTTTCCATTATGTCGCGTAACTACTTATATTTATAGATATTTACGATAAGTTCCTTCGCGCCTGCATTTCTCGCTTGACAGACCCATATAGAGTGCAGGACACTAGTCTCGCTTCAGAAGTGGTCTGACCTCTGTCGGGAAATCTGCCGGGCAGGGGTATCATTGTGTAAAACCGCAACAAAAGCAGCATGTGAGCAATTTTATGGAGGCTTGGATGAGAAGTATTGATTTGAAAATGAGTGGGACATCGAGGAGTCCGAAGAGCGGGTTCTTGCGCTGTTCCAAGTGGGGATGGCTGGTGTTATTGGTCATCGCCATGATGGCTACCTTCTGCGCTCAGGCGCAGTTGACAGGTAAAGGCACAATTACCGGCACGGTGACTGATAAGACCGGCGCAGTCATTTCTGGAGCCTCAGTTGCCGCTACCAACACCGCAACCGGCATTACGGTCACAACTACGACAACTGGTGCAGGTGATTACACCATCTCCAACCTGGACGCGGGCATCTATTCCGTCTCCACCACCGCTAAAGGTTTTGAAAAGCTGGTTCAGCAGGGAATCCATGTGAATGCGATGGAATCGCAAACATATAACCCTGTTCTGACGGTTGGCGCCACCTCCGAAGCAATTACCGTAACCACTGAACTGCCGCAGTTGGAAACCAGCAACGCAACAGTGGGCTCCACAATGGAAAACGAGGTTTACGCCGAGTTGCCCATCGAGATGGGCGCCTATGGCTCTCCTGATCAGCGGCGTGCCACTGACTTTGTATACCTCATGCCCGGCGTACAGGGCAATGAAACCAACGGCAACGCCACCACCAACGTTGGCGTGATCAATGGTTCCGGCAGCCGCGGCGCGGCCGCTGCTGTTTATGTTGACGGCGTCGTGTTTGTGCGCGCCGGCGGTAACGGCGACCCCCGCTATGTGTGGACCGCCATGTCGGTCGACGCCATTGACCAGTTCCAGGTGGTGACCACTGGCTACTCAGCCGTCTATGAAGGCCAGGGCGTCATGAACTACACCGTCAAGCAAGGCGGCTCCAAGCAGCACGGTTCCGTCTATGAGTTCTTCCGCAATACGGAACTTGATACCTGGGGATTCTGGGGCAAGGCCATCAACCCGACTCTCGGCGTGGCCGTCAAGCCGGTTGAGCACAGCAACGAGTACGGCATCAACCTTGCCGGACCGCTCGTTCCCTTAGGCAAGTGGAAGGAAAAGGTCTTCTACTACGGCAACTACAACGGTTTCCGCTATACCAGCGCGACGCCCACGCCCATGACCTTCCCCACACCGAACCAGCAGATCGGCAATTTCACCTACTCGGGCACTTACAACACGGTTGCAGCCAACGGCCCGGTGGACACTGCTATCTACGACCCGACGTCGCAGGCCTCCTGCACCGCTCACAGCAGCAATGGCTTCTGCCGGTATCAGTACGGCTATGGCCCTCCGACTAGCGGCACAGGCACAAACGGCAATCCGACTCAGGTTGGCCCGATCAATGTCATTCCCACTGGCGCCAGCGGCGCCGGAGTCCGCTGGGACGGAACCAAAACCAGCGAGATCTCCCCGATTTCAGCGGCCATGCAGGCCTTCCTGCCCACCTCAGGCGTCTCCACGGCTTTGGCAAACAACTACATCGCTCCCAACGCCACTGGACTTATCAACTGGTCCACGACCGACCGAATCGACTTCCTGCCCACTCAATCGGATACTCTCACTTTCATTTTTGCCGATGGACGTCAGGCCAGCTCGAATCCCGTCGGGCAGACTACTGCGGGCCGCAACGTTGGACCGCTCCCCTTCAATTACGGCCAGACCTACGCGCCCAAGACTGCGGTGGGCATCATTGAAGAGACCCACATCTTTACGCCTCACCTGATCAACCAGTTCAAGTGGGGATATGCCCGTTACAACGGTCCTACCTTCAATCCCAACCAGGCGCCGAAGTATGCTGCTACCACCATGGGCATTTCTTACGCTAATACGACGACTGTGGGTCAGGCCCTCCAGACCTTCCCCATCGTGACCTTTGCCGCCACGAATCCTCCGACAAACTGGGGTGGCACCACCGCCAATGTGACCCTCGCGGAAAACTACACGGTGTTGGATAACCTCCAGTGGACCGTTGGCAAGCACTCCTTCACCTACGGCGGCCAGGTTGCGTGGATGCTCTACAACACCATCAGCGCCACCGGTGGAACAACCCCGATTACCCTTGCTGCAACCAACACGGAAACCGGGTCAGTAACCGCCGGCTCCTACACCGTTCCAGCCTCCACGGGTATGGCTTATGCCAGCTTCCTGTTGGGCGAAATCGACAAAGGCAGCCTTACGGATTATTCTCTGCATCCGGAGTACGGTGCGCGCTTCCGCGCCATCTCGCCCTATATTCAGGACAATTGGAAGGTGAACTCGAAGCTGACCTTCGACCTTGGCCTGCGCTACGACTTCTACCCCAGCGTCAGGGAAGTTAAGGACGACGCCAGCTTCTTCGATCCAAACCTTGCTAACCCGGTTACTGGTCTGAATGGTGCCCTGAACTTTGCAGGACAAGGCACAGGTACCTGCAACTGCGATACGCCCGTCAAGAACTATTACCGGAACATTGCGCCGCGCCTTGGAATGGCCTATCAGATTGATTCCAAGACCGTGATCCGCTCCAGTTGGGGTGTCATGTATACGCATGGCGACGCCGTGGGCGGCTTGGCGTCTACCGTGGGAACGCTGGGCTTCTCGGCCGCGCCATCCTTCTCATCGGCCAACGACATAACCACCATGCCGGGATTCCTGAACAGCAATACTGGAGTTACGGGTAGCGGCACTGGCATTGTTCCCGCTTATACCGTTGCGAGTGGCGTGGCATCGGGTCCGGCATACGGCACCGGCTACACCAAGACGACCGGCTATACCGGATCACCTTCTGGTTCGAATTATGACGATCCATACCTCGGCGGCCGCGCTCCGGAATACATCAACTGGACCCTGGGCATCCAGCGCCAGTTGAACAGCGCGCTGGCGGTCACCGCCACCTATGTCGGCTCTGAGGGCCACTTCCTGCAGCTCGATAGCAGTACGGCCCGCGGACCCTATTCCAACCAACTCGATCCGAAGTATCTGGTTCTGGGTGCTCGTTTGGCTGACAATGGCACTTCTTCCACGACGCTTTCTACGGATTGCGGCAGCGGTGGCGCGGTACCGAACGCAGGCTTTGCTTGTCCGAGTATGTACTCGTCTAATTACGCCACGAGTCAAGCACTGTCTACACTTTTTAAGCCCTATCCGTTCGAGTCGCCCTCTGACTCCTTCGGGTACGTTGGCAACTCCAACTACCACGCTCTCCAGACAATGATCAATATGCGTCCCTGGCACGGATTGGCTATCAACGCCAACTATGCCTACGCGCGCATCATTGACGACGGCGGCACCTTCCGCTCCGGCTATGCTATTCCTGCCGGGACCATTGCCAATCATCCCTCCGCCTCCTGGAAGGCGGACCGCATTGAGCGGACCGTCTCCACCTCCAACCAGAAGCAGCACTTTGTGCTGACCACGGTTTGGGATTGGCCGCTGGGTAGGACGATTCTCAATACCGACCGCTATGAGCGGGCAATCCTCGGGGGCTTCAAGTTCTCCGGGATTTACCAGCAATACACCGGCTCGCCTCTGGCCATCACTGAATCCTCAGCTCAGACCAATCCGGCACAGAGCGGATCTCCAGCGATCATGAACCCGGCCTTCGCCGGGCAGTCAGCCCGCCAGAACGGCAGATGGGGCAAGGGCGCAACCACCCTCAACTACTCCGGTGCTTCGGGAATTTCCTACATCGTCCCCAGCACGGGTACGACTACTGCCAACGCTGCGGGACCGTTCATGAATCCGGTGACGACCATGCTGAGCTCGTTTAACTATTTGTTCAGCGATGCGCCGCGCACTGCACCGTACAACCTCACTGGTCCTGGCAACTTCCAACTCGACCTGGCTATGGTTCGCACCTTCCCGCTGCACATCACGCCAGCCACCAAGCTGAACTTCAGGGCTGAGTGGTACAACGTCACCAACCACACCCAGTTCGCTGTTGCCAGTGCTGCTGTCGGCAACGCTGCATTCGGACAAGTTACAGCCAGTTCCGTCGCCAACCGCAAGATTGCGCAGTTCTCGGCTCGTATCGAGTTCTAGCCTTTAACTCTTGCATCCACACAGAAGAGGCTGCCGAATGGCAGCCTCTTCTGTATGTACTTGCCATTCAACCCATCGATGAATCGATGTTCCCTGCCCCGGCTTGGAACATTTTCATTGTTGCGCGAATGCCCCGTGCCCCTTCCATTCCGCTGTTTTCTGCGGAATGGGTGGGAAAAGAGAAAGTTGACTAACATTACACCATCTCTGAAAATACTTTTGGATACTGCCTTCCTGATGAACCTTAATGTAACCAAACTGAAATTCTTGCCATCCATCGCTTTGGTTCTGTTTGTGGGAACCGCCGCCGCCGCCACCATCGGAACCAACCCACCCGTCGAGCCGCTGACCCGTGAGCGAATAGCGCAGTTGCCGCCTGGGGAGCAACGCGCCTGGAACGCCTACCTCGACCACTCCCGGCGCCAGCGCCAGGCAGACAAGGATTTCTTTCACGCAGAGCTGAAGCGCGCAGGAATCGATCAGCCTATCGAGCCGCCGCATGGCTTTTCCGCCCGCAGCATCCCGCTGGACCGCGGCGCGGCCTGGTACTCGAGCGCCGATGCGCGCCACATTGCGGATGTAATCGTCTCCTTCCAGACCCCCGCCGGAGGCTGGGGGAAGAACCTGAATATGAGCAAGGAGCCGCGCCGCCCCGGCGAGGCCTTCACCCCCAACAACCTCTCCCGCTTTCTTTCCCCCGGCGACTTCGATGCTCCGCTCGAGCCGGATTGGAATTACGTTGGCACCATCGACAACGACGCCACCACCACCCAGATGAACTTCCTGGCTAAAGTGATCTCCGCCGCCGGAGCAGCAGATGTCTCGGCCTATCGCTCCGCCTTTCTGCGGGGAATGGATTATCTCTTCGCGGCGCAGTTTCCCAACGGCGGATGGCCGCAGGTATGGCCGTTGGAAGGCGGCTATCACGATGCCATCACCTACAACGACGACGCCATGACCCAGGTAGTCGAACTGATGCATCACGTGGCAGATGCCCGGGGAGAGTTTTCCTTTGTCCCCAAGAGCATTCGCAGGCGCGCCGCATCCAGCTTTTCGCGTGGAATCCAGTGCATCCTGGCCACGCAGATCGTTGCCAATGGCACGCTTACCGTCTGGTCGCAGCAGGTCGATGCCTTGACGCTCAAGCCTGTTTCAGGACGCAACTACGAGCCTCCCACCCAGTGCGCATCGGAAAGCGCCGCCCTGCTGTTGCTGCTGATGGACACTCTGCCGCATCCCAACGCGGATAAGCAAAAATCCATTCGCGCTGCGGCGGCATGGTTCAAAAAAACCGCAATCTACGGCCAGCGCTGGCAACGCTCGCCAAATGGGCCCGCGCTTGTCCCCACTCCCGGCGCGGGGCCCATCTGGGCGCGCTACTATCAAACCGGCACGGACATTCCTGTCTTTGCCGACCGCGACAAGTCCATTCACGACAACGTCAATGAGTTGTCCAAAGAACGGCGTTTTGGCTACAGTTGGTACAGCGCCGATTCGCAGTGCGCTCTCGACCGCTTTGCCAAGTGGAGCGCGGAACACCCGGAGTCCCAATGAAAAATCTTCACATTCATGCAGCTTTGGCGCTGTTCGCCTCATTCGCGGGCAGCCTGTGTTTTGTGGCGCAAGCCGCCGCGCAAGTACAAGAACGGCCCTGGTCCGAGCGCGCCGCCAGCGCCGCGATTGCACGCTGGCCCGATGGCCGCTTTGTCCCCGCCAACGCCCGTTGGGCCTGGAACTACGAGCTGGGCACGCTGCTGGAAGGCATGGACGCCGTCTGGCTCAACTCGGCCGACCCGCGCTACTTTAATTACATCAAGAACTCGGTCGATCAGTTCGTCGGCCCGGACGGCTCCATCTCCACATATAAGCCGGAAGAAAACCAGCTCGATAACATTCTGCTGGGCCGGCAGCTCCTGCTTTTATACGGTGTGACCCAGAATCCGCGCTACGCCAAAGCCGCCTCGCTGCTCTATGACAATCTGATGCATCAGCCGCGCACCCCATCCGGTGGCTTCTGGCACAAGCAACGATATCCCAACCAGATGTGGCTCGATGGCCTCTACATGGCCGAGCCATTCTATGCCGAGTATGCCTCCACCTTCCATCATCCGGAAGCATTCGCCGACATCACTCATCAATTCGTGCTCCTCGACCAGCACGCGCGCGACCCCAAAACCGGCCTGCTCTACCACGGCTGGGATGAGTCAAAGCAGGAGCGCTGGGCCGATAAGCAGACCGGCCTCTCCTCGCAGTTCTGGGCACGTGCTATGGGCTGGCAGATGATGGCGCTGGTCGATACCCTCACCTGGTATCCCAAAGACGATCCGGGCCACAAGCAGTTGATTGCCCTGCTTGAGCGCGATGCAGCCGCCATTGCCCGCTATCAGGACAAAAAATCCGGCCTTTGGTATCAGGTACTCGACAAATCACAAGAGAAAGGCAATTATCTGGAGTCTTCCGCCTCCTGCATGTTCGTCTACGCGCTGGCCCGCGGAGTGCGTCAGGGCTATCTTCCCCCCCGCTATCTAGCCAATGCGGAGCGTGGATACAAAGGCATTCTGAGCCATTTCATTCAGACTGGCCCCGGCGATGACGTCTCGCTTGCCGGAACGGTGAAAGGCGCGGGTCTGGGCGGCGATCCTTACCGCGACGGAAGCTACGCTTATTACATCGGCGAGAAGGTCATCACCAACGATCCCAAAGGAGTGGGCGCGTTCCTGCTGGCCAGTGCGGAAATGGAGAACGCCGCTAATGCCCGGCTTGGCCGCGGCAAAACGGTTCTTCTCGACGCATGGTACAACAGCCAAAAGCGGTCCGACTCAACCGGCCAGCAGGTTTATTTCCACTATAAGTGGACCGATCAGAGCAACAGCGGCTACTCCCTTCTGGGCCGCATCTTCAACAACTTCGGCGCTGATACCGGCACGCTTTACGCCGCGCCCACTCTCTCGGCGCTCAGCCAGGCGCAGGTTTACATCATCGTCTCGCCGGATATTCCTGTGAAGAACCCGAACCCGCATTATGTGCAGCCAGAAGAAGCGGCGCAGATAGCCGAGTGGGTCAAAGCCGGCGGCGTGCTCATGATCATGGAGAACGATCCCGGAAACGCCGATCTGGACCACATAAATAATCTGGCAGAGCGATTCGGCATCCACTACAACAATGTGCTGCGCAATACGGTCGACGGAAACAAGTTCGAGATGGGCAAAGTGCCGATCCAGGGCGGTGGTCCCGTCTTCCACGATTCGCACACTGCATACATGAAAGAGATCTGCACCATCTCGGTGAAGTCTCCGGCCATCGAACTGCTTCGCGATCGTGGAGACATTCTGATGGCCAAAGCAAAGTATGGCAAGGGAACCGTCTTTGCCACGGTCGATCCCTGGCTCTACAACGAATACACCGATGGCCGCAAGCTCCCTGCCGAGTACGACAACTACGCCGCCGGCAAGGAACTGGTTCGCTGGATTCTTCAGCTGGTCCCGCGCGGGCACGAGGTCCAGGTGGTGCCTTAGCGCGCCCTGCGCAGGCCCTCGCTTATTTTGCCTGGGCCGCGCCGATCACGTCAGGTCCGAGTTCCACGCAAACTCTCGCCAACCCATCCGCCACCATGCGTCCGAAGACCGCCGCGCCCGCCGAGTTCAAATGCGTTCTATCCGGGCCTTTGTCGCGCGCGTCGGGATGTATCGCCGCGTCGAACTGGTCAGCCTGTTCCTGCGTCATGGTCTCCAGCAGCTTCACGCTCTGCGCATTCAGGTCGATCAGCGGCGCATCTTCCTCCATGGCCACTCGCTTTGCCGCATCGGCGTATGCCTTCAAATCCAGAACCAGCTTGCCGTCCTGGTAACTGCGCCGCGAAAGCGAGGTCACAATGACCGGCTGTGCCCCATTAGCACGCGCCTGCTCAATGTAACGCCGCATGTTGGCCGCGTAGGTTGTATTTGCGTCGGTCTCCCGCTGCGGGCCTTTGCCCGGCATGTCATTATGCCCGAACTGAATCAGGATGTAATCCGGTTTCCGGCTCAGCGCATCCTTCCAAAGGCCTTCCTCGTAGTAGCTCTTTGAACTGCGCCCGTTTTTTGCCAGATTGACGCACTCCACATTCGTCGTCAACATGCCGCAGAATGCCGTACCCCAGCCTCCGCCGAGGGCGACCGTCGAGTCTCCCGTCAACACAATCCGCACCGGCGCGCCGCGTAGAAGTGCCATGCTGCGCTCGCCCGCCGGCGGCAATTGTGCGGCAATCGGCCTGACATACTGCGCCAGAGCCGGCACAGCCTTCCCCATGTCCACCGCGACCATCCGCCCAAAGACGTACGATCCCTCGTAGTTCAGATGAGTCTTGTCCGGAACAGTCTTGCCTTGCGCATCCTTCTTGGTGAGGCCCAGCGCCTGTCCCTGCGCCTCGGTCAGAGTATTGAGGTAGGCGATGCTGTCTGCCTGCAAATCAATTAGCGGCACATGCATCTTCTTCGCCACCTTGTTCATCGCAGCGGCATGCGCCAGCAAATCGGAGTGTATCTTTCCGTCGGCCTCGTAATAACGGCGCGTCAGCGGCGTCACCAGGATCGGCGTAATTCCATGCGCTCGTGCTTCTAGCACATAGCGCTTCAAATTTGCGGGATACTCGGTCTTGAGATTTGTCTCGCGTGGCAGATGCGCCTGCGATTCTTCATCGTTGTGGCCAAACTGAATCAGCATATAGTCAGGCTTGTCTGCCAGAGCCTTTGCCCAGTAGCCTTCCTGGTAATAAGTCTTTGTGCTGGCGCCGCCCTTCGCGTCGTTGATGCAGATCACGTTCTCCGTTAGGTTGGCACAGAAGCCAAGTCCATAGCCGGCATTCTTCGTCTGCGTGGAATCGCCGATCAGGGCAATCCGGTTGCTGGCGGCAGGATGGGCCGTTTCCTGGGCCGGGGACTGTGAGTAGCCCATGCAGCAGACAGTAATAAAGAGGACAAGCGTAGCTGGTTTCATGCGTAATCTTTGCTCCTGATCAATATGTTCACAGAATGAAGTTACAGCCGATTCTACCGCCTCTGCGGTCTGACCAGCAACCACGTTCGACAACTGAGAAAGGAGGAGAATAAACCATGATGTAATGCTGTATAAAACTGCTGCATCTTGCTCATAACACTGATGTAATGAGCATTAATGACACATCTGGCTGTCCTTGCGCTTGTTTCCCTTGACGCTCATCGGCTCTTTTCCTGTACAGTAGGTTTTGCAAGTGGTCAGTCCTCTTTTTTCCGAGTCCATCCGGCGCGGCCAGGTGTCGCGCCCATAGGAGTTCAAATTGCGCATTCTACGCTTCGCCTCGTTCATCGCCGCAGCACTTCTGCCCACCACCTCGTTTTTGCTCGCTCAGGACACCCGCCAGGTCACCGAGCCGGTGATTCCCCCTGCCTGCGTCACCCTGAACGCCAACATCGCGGCCAGCCACGGTGTGATCGCTGTCGCCGATGAGCAAAAGCTGGACACCGAGCGCATCCAGCACGCCCTCGACACCTGCGCCGCCGGTAAATCTGTAGTCCTCCGCGCTCAGGGCCGCAAGTATGTATTCCTCACCGGCCCCCTCACCCTGCGTCCCGGCGTCACCCTGGTCGTCGACGCTCATACCGCGCTGGTCGCCTCGCGCGATCCGCGTCTCTACGATCTCGCCCCCGGCAGTTGCGGCATTGTCGGTGAGCGCGGCCGCGGCTGCAAGCCTCTTATCTTTGGCGATGGCGTTCAGGGCGGCGGCATCATGGGCGGGGGCTCCATCGATGCTCGCGGCGGAGCCAAGCTGCTCGGCCAGGATGTAACCTGGTGGGATCTGGCGCACGAGGCCAAAATTCTCGACAAGTCGCAGAGCGTGCCCGGCATGATTGTTCTGCGCCACGCCGACGGCTTTACGATGTACAAGATCACGCTGCGCAACTCGCCGGGGTATCACGTTTCAGTCAACCTGACAGATGGTTTTACGGCCTGGGGCGTCAAGATTATGACGCCCAAGACGGCTCGCAATACTGACGGCATCGACCCCGGTTCCTCGCGCAACATTACCATTGCCTACTCCAGCATCAATACGGGCGATGACAACGTGTGCCTCAAGCCAATGCGCTCGGCTGGTGTTTCGAATATGTCGGTTTTGCATAACCACTTTTATGCGGGACATGGAATGTCCATCGGCAGCGGCACGGATGGGGGCGTCGATCACCTGCTGGTCGAGGACCTCACCATCGACGGAGCGGACAACGGGCTGCGCATCAAAAGTGACCCCAGCCGCGGTGGGCTGGTGCATGACGTCACGTATCGCAATGTTTGCATTCGCAATGTAAGGAATCCGCTGGTCTTTACGCCGCACTACACCATCTTCAAGGGCGACAGGTTGCCCATCTATCGCGACATTACGCTTGAAAATGTGCATGTGCTGACGCCGGGCGCTTTCACTTTTCTCGGATTGGATGCGGACCATAAGCTGGGCATAAAGCTCGACAACGTCTTCGCGGACGATCAGCAGCACTCGCTCTTTTATAACCAGGACGCGGAGATCACCATCGGGCCTGCGCGCGGAAACCTTGTGCCGGCGGGCGACGATGTGTCGATTACGCAGGCACCCGGCATAGCGGAAGGCAAGCCGCTGGAGTGCGACGCGCGCTTCGTTCCCTTCCCTGCCCAGCCCACCGCGCCGGAGATGGCGGGCAAGGTTCCCCCGGAGGATAACAATCTCTACATTGCCGCGGATGGGACCGGAGATTTTTATTCAGTTCAGCGCGCCCTCGATGTGGCCAAGGAGGGACAAGTGCTGATGGTCTCCCCGGGCGTCTATCGCGAGGTGCTTACGGTGGACAAGAAGAACATCACCATTCGCAGCAATAACCCCGATGCATCCAAAACAGTCATCGTCAATGATCGCAGCGCGGGCGCAAACGGCGGCACGCTCCACTCCGCCACCGTCAATGTGACGGCCGACAACTTCTTCGCCGAAAACATCACCTTCGAAAACGATTTCAACGCCACCCATCCGCAGCTTCCCTCTGGATCTCAGGCCCTTGCGCTGCTGGTCACCGGCGACCGCGCTGTCTTTCACAAGGTGCGCCTGCTCGGCAATCAGGACACCCTCTACGCGGGCAGCCGCAACTGCTCTCCCGACGGCCAGAACTGCATCCCTACGCGGCAGTATTTTTCCGATAGTTACATCGCCGGCAATGTCGATTTCATCTTCGGCGACAGCAAGGCCTACTTCGACCGCTGCGAAATTCACTCGACCGCGCACGCCGGTGGCTACATCACCGCGCAATCCAAACACTACCCCGATGAGGACTCCGGCTATGTCTTCAATCACTGCAAACTGGTTGCTGACGCCGACGTAACTGGCCCGGTGTATCTTGGCCGTCCCTGGCGTCCCTATGCCACTGTAATTTTCATGAACACGGAGATGGGTAGTCACATCGACCCGGCTGGCTGGCGCGAGTGGCACCCCGGCGAAACGCATTCAATCGAAACCGTCTACTATGCCGAATACAACTCCACCGGCCCCGGCGCTCTGCCCGACAAACGCGACCCGCACACGCATTTTCTTACTCCGGAACAGGCCAAACAGTATGAGCCCTCTGTCTTTTTGCGCGGCGCAGACAACTGGGACCCCACGCAACTCCCCAGGCAGTAAAATGGAATTGTTGAAGTTAAGAAACAGGAGAAACTATGAAAACAATTGTGATGGCTGACCCTGTGCGTTTCCCACGCATGACAACAGCGGAACTCCGTGAGAGTTTTCTGCACAATACCCTATACGAGCCGGGCAAGATTCATTTCAACTATGTTGTGGATGCCGACCGCGCTGCGATCGGCTTTGCGGCGCCCGTGGATGCTCCGATCACTTTGCCCACGTATCCGCAATTGCGCGCAGCATACTTTACTGAGCGCCGCGAATTGGGCGCTTTGAACATCGGCGGCAGCGGCACAGTGCGCGTGGGAGGAAAGAGTTACGAGCTAAATAATCTTGACGTGCTCTACATCGGCCGCGGCAATGCTGAAGTCAGCCTCGAGTCAAAGGACAAGGCCAACCCGGCGATTTTCTACCTGTTGAGTTACCCGGCGCATGCCGTTTATCCCGTCGCTTTGGTGCGCAAGGAAGAAGCCAATCCCACCGAGCTTGGCAGCGCGGAAACCTGCAATCACCGCACCATCTATAAGTACATCCATCTGGAAGGCGCGAGAAGCTGCCAGCTGGTGATGGGCGTGACCCATCTGCATCCCGGCAGCGACTGGAATACTTTGCCAGCGCACACCCACGACCGCCGCACCGAAATCTACATGTACTTCAATCTGCCAGACAATGCGCGCGTCATTCATCTGATGGGAGCGCCCGACGAAACGCGCCATCTCGTCATGGCCAACCGGAATGTTGTGGCTTCCCCGGTGTGGTCAATTCATGCGGGCGTAGGCACGCAGGCCTACAGCTTCTGCTGGGGCATGGGTGGAGAAAATCAGGTCTATAGCGACATGGACCCGGCTCCTGTCGAAAGCCTCCGCTGATAGTCTTGCCCAAAAATGAATGGGTGCCCCACCCTCGCCGCGTTTCTGTTTTTGCGGCTAGGGTGGGATAAAAGCACTGTGTCGGGCACGGTTTTTAGTCTGCGGAAAATCTAAAGAGTTGAGCAAGAAGCGTCAGGGCACGGCTAGTAGGCCAGGGTTTTTACCCTGACTGCCGCAAACGCAGCATAATCCAACGCGGGCTTTAGCCCCTGAGGGACATCCCACATTGGTGGGATATATGCGTTTAACGCGCCTCGAAACAAGCGAAAGGCTAACAGCTAAAAGCTAATAGCTGTCTCATACCGTATACGTCGTCGACGAAACCCGCCCTCCGTGGCCGGTCCAGTTGGTGTGGAAGTACTCGCCGCGCGGCTTGTCTACGCGCTCGTACGTGTGCGCACCAAAGTAATCGCGTTGCGCTTGCAGAAGGTTGGCGGGTAGCCGGCCGGTTCTGAAGCCGTCGAAGAATGCCAGCGCGGAGGAGAACACCGGGGTAGGAACGCCTAACTCCACCGCATGAACCAGCGCCTTGCGCCACGACGCCTGGTACTTGTTGATGGCTGCGCGGAAGAAGTCGTCCAGCAGCAGATTTTCAGGCGCGGATTTCTTGTCGTAAGCCTCTTTGATCTTGCCCAGGAAGCGGCTGCGAATAATGCATCCGCCGCGCCACATCAGCGCGATACCGCCAAAGTTCAGATTCCAGCCATGCTCCTTGGCGGCGGCCTTCAGCAGCATATAACCCTGCGCGTAAGAGACGATCTTGGAGCAGTAAAGCGCCCGGCGCACATCTTCGATAAATGTAGCCCGGTCGCCGACAGAGGCCTTGGTCGCCGGCCCTTGCAAAATCTTCGACGCTTCGACGCGCTCTTCCTTCAGCGCTGACAGGCAGCGCGCAAAGACCGACTCGCCAATCAAAGTCAGTGGCTGGCCCAGATCGAGCGCGCTGATCGCCGTCCACTTGCCTGTGCCCTTCTGGCCGGCCGCATCCAGAATCTTATCGACTATTGGTTTGCCGTCTTCGTCCTTCTTTGCGAAGATGTCCCTGGAAATCTCGATAAGGTAGCTGTCCAGTTCGCCCTTGTTCCACTCCGCGAAAACCGTGTGCAACTCATCGGCCGTCAGGCCAAGCCCGCGTTGCAGCAGGTCGTAGGCCTCGCAGATCAGTTGCATATCGCCATACTCGATGCCGTTGTGGACCATCTTGACGTAGTGGCCGGCGCCATTCTCGCCCACCCAGTCGCAGCATGGCGTTCCGTCATCCACCTTGGCGGCAATAGCCTGGAAGATCGGCTTCACATGCGGCCACGCTGCCGGATTGCCGCCCGGCATGATCGACGGTCCGCGGCGCGCGCCTTCTTCCCCGCCCGATACGCCGGTGCCGATGAACAAAATCCCCTTGGCGGCCAAATCCTTGGTCCGGCGGTTGGAGTCCGTAAAAAGCGAGTTCCCGCCGTCGATAATGATGTCGCCCTTTTCAAGATAGGGCAGGACATGCTCAATCGTCTGATCAACGCTGTCGCCCGCCTTCACCATCAGCATCACGCGCCGCGGCTGCTTCAGCAGTTTGGCGAACTCCTCCAGCGAGTGCGCTCCCACCACCTGTGTCCCCTTGGCTTCGTTGGCCAGAAACTCGTCCACCTTGGATACGGTGCGGTTGAAAACAGCCACCTTGAAGCCGTGGTCATTCATGTTGAGAACAAGGTTCTGTCCCATCACAGCGAGGCCGATAAGGCCGATATCACACAATGGTTCCGGCATACATTCTCCAAATTCTCCGTAAGCGTTTTACAAAATCAGCTTTGTATCAGGGCACGACTTCAACCGTGCCGAAAAAGCGTTTTAAGACCGGGGGCTTTAGCCCCTGCGGGATCAAATTCGTTGTTACCGCTGAATCCGCGCCGATCCGCCTTTGGCAAAGGCTCGCACCTGGTCCACGGTCGCCATGGTTGTGTCGCCGGGGAATGTGGTCAGCAGAGCGCCATGCGCCCATCCAAGCTTGATCGCCTCTTCCGGTGTTTCGCCGGTCAGCAGCCCATAGATGAATCCCGCTGCAAAGCCGTCGCCTCCGCCCACCCGGTCTAAAACATCCAGCTCCGCCGTCGGAGCGGTATAGGTCTTTCCGTCAACCCATGCCACCGCGCTCCAGCTGTGCCGGTTGGTCGAGTGCACCTCGCGCAGCGTCGTCGCCACCACCTTCACATGCGGATGCTTCTTCACCACGTTGTCGATCATGCCGAAAAAGACGCTGGGGTCGAGCTTCGATTTCGCCGCCACCTCCGGCCCGGGAATGCCCAGCCCTTTCTGCAGGTCCTCTTCGTTGCCCACCAGCACGTCCACGTTTTGCACGATCTTGCCGATGGTCTCCACGGCCTTCTCCGCGCCGCCGTGAATATTCCACAGCTTCTCGCGGAAGTTCAGATCAAACGAGGTAATCGCTCCCGCCGCCTTGGCTTCCTTCATCATCTCCGCGGCCAGCGGCGCAGTGGTCGGCGACAGCGCCGCAAAGATTCCGCCGCAGTGCACCCATTTCACGCCCTTTTCAAAGATCGCCTTCCAGTCAAAATCTCCCGGCTTCAGTTGTCCCGCCGCTTCGTTGCAGCGGTTGTAGAAGACCACCGGAGGGCGCACGCCATATCCCCGGTCGCTGTACACGGTGGCCATGTTGGGGCCGTTCACCCCGTTGTGCTTGAAGTGCTTGTAAAACGGCTTCACGCCCATGGCGCGCACCCGCTCCGCAATCAGATCGCCGATCGGATAGTCCGCCATTGCTGAAACGATTGCCGTCCTCATGCCGAAGCAATTCGAAAGATTCGCGGCCACGTTGAACTCGCCGCCGCTCACGTGGATCTGGCACTCGGTCGCCTTGCGGAAGGGTATGATCCCCGGATCGAGCCGGTGCACCAGCGCGCCCAGTGATAGAAAATCCAACTCCGCATCCTTGCGGATATTCAGTCCTTGACTCATCGGTCGTTACTCCTGTCCTCGAAGGGATTCTATGAGGTCTGACCACTAGAATACACGCACAACGCGAATGTTGCCAATACCGGCCGGACCCGGCATGGGGGCTCCTGTCTCATGAACCTCTGTCCTGCCTGCCCCCTTGCCGTGACAAGGCCGCCTCTCGCGCGCTACCCTGAGGTGTACGCGTAAGGCGCACCAAGGAGCATTCAAAACCCATGCCAATCCAACCCACCTCTAAAATCTGGCACAACGGCAAACTCATTCCCTGGGAACAGGCCACCATCCACGTGATGAGCCATGTCGTCCACTATGGCTCCAGCGTCTTTGAGGGGATTCGCTGCTATGGGCTGCCGCAGGGCTCGGCCGTCTTCCGCCTGCCGGAGCATATGCAGCGGCTTCTGGACTCGGCCAAAATCTACCGTATGGAGGTGCCCTACACGCTCGACCAGCTCTGCGCGGCCGTCGTGGATGTGATTGAAGCCAATGGAGTTGCGCCCTGCTACATCCGGCCCATCGTGCTCCGCGGCTATGGCGAAATCGGCGTCAGCCCCAAGGGCTCGCCCATCGAGGTCTACATCGTCAACTACCCCTGGGGCAAATACGTAGCTGGCCATGGCGGCGCCGACGTGTGCATCTCCAGTTGGAACCGGCTGGCGCCCAACACCTTGCCCGCCCTGGCCAAGGCGGGCGCCAACTATATGAATTCACAGCTGATCCGCATGGAAGCTGACACCAACGGATACGCCGAGGGCATCGCTCTGGACGTGAACGGCCTGGTCAGCGAGGGCTCCGGAGAAAACGTCTTCGTCATACGCAATGGCGTTCTCTACACCCCGCAGTTGGGCAACTCGGCTCTCTCCGGCATCACCCGCGACAGCGTTATTGCCATCGCCCGCCACCTGGGTTATACGGTTACTGAGCAGCCCATCCCGCGCGAAATGCTTTACATCGCCGACGAGGTCTTCTTCACCGGCACGGCCGCCGAGGTATCGCCCATCCGCTCCATCGACCGCATCGTCATCGGCGATGGTAACCCCGGCGAAATCACCAAAAAGATTGCCGACGAATTCTTCGGCATCGCCAACGGCCTCAAACCCGATCGCTTCGGCTGGCTCACCCCGGTCAAGGTGAACGCCGCCAAACCGGTCAGTGCATAATTTTTTCGCACTGGTCCAGTCTGACCATTGACCACTGATCACTGACCACTGAAAAAGGAAGCGTGCCGCGCGTGAAACCAGAGATGAAAGTATCGCTGGCAGGCCTGGAGTTGGCCAGCCCCATCATCGCCGCCAGCGGCACCTTTGGCTACGGCATCGAGTTTGAAGAGATCGTCTCGCTGGAGCGCATCGGCGCGTTCGTCACCAAGGGCATCTCCCTCGAGCCTATCGCCGGCCATGCCGCCCCCCGCATTATCCAGACCGCGGCCGGAATGCTCAACGCCATCGGCCTGCAGAACGTCGGCGTAGAGGAGTTCATCGCGCGCAAGCTGCCGCCGCTTCGCCGCTACCCGCGCGCAAAAGTCATCGTCAACGTCTTCGGCTACACGGTGGGCGAATACCTCGCCGTCATCGAGCGGCTTAACCAGGCCGAAGGAATCGCCGCCTACGAGCTCAACGTCTCCTGCCCCAACGTCCACGCTGACTACATGGTATTCGGCATCGACCCAGGGTCGCTCGAATATCTCATTGGCCAAGCCAGGAACATCTCCACCCGGCCGCTCATCGTCAAGCTCTCGCCCAACGTAACCTCCATCGCCCACATGGCCAGGATCGCCGCCCGCGCCGGCGCCGATGCGCTCAGTGTGTCGAATACATTTCTGGCCATGTCTATCGACGCTGAAACCCGCCATCCGCGTCTGGCCAACATAACCGGTGGCCTCTCCGGACCAGCCATCAAGCCCATCGCCCTGCGCATGGTCTACGAGACCGCCCAAGCCGTCAACATCCCCATCATCGGCATGGGCGGCATCACCACTCCAGAGGATGCCGTCGAGTTCCTGCTCGCCGGAGCCACCGCCGTCCAGGTAGGCACGGCCAGCTTCGCCGACCCACGCGCCGTCGAGCGCCTCACCCGTGGACTCGAGTCCTGGTGCCGCGGCCATGGCGTCGCGCGTGTCGCCAGCCTCACCGGCGCCCTCGAAATCCCCCGCGATTCAGCCGGTTAGCGGAGAATTCAGCGGGCTTCAGCCCCAGAGGGCATCCCCTACTCCCTACTCCCTACTCCCTATTCCCTGGTCTTTATTGTTCACTCCGCCCTCCCAACCAACCCCGCTGCAAACAGGCGATCATCCACACGCGCCATCCGGGCCCTGTTCCGCAGCACGGCCACATGAGGAATCTTCGCCAAGTGCTCGCTGATCACCCACAAATCCTCCTCCGCCGTCATCCAGCCAATGCGATCAAACCGCGCCAAATTCACCGGCCGTGAGTATTTGCGTAGCGTCTTCTCGCGCTCCAGGTTGAAGTAGTGTTCGAAGTACGACATCACCAGTTCGTGCAGGCTGCGGTACACCGGCTCCCGGAATCTCAGCCCGCTGTAATTCGATTTGGCAATCGCACCCCAACAGCCCCGCTGCTTAAAAATCGCCAGCACGTGGTCGTCGTCGCGCACCGACTCCAGGTCGAGCAGTAACGGCGGATAGCCCTGTACCCTGAGCGCCGCCGCTGCCAGCAGGGCGCCCTCCATGCAATGAGCCAGCCTGTCGCGCAGCACCCGCCGGGGAGAACGAACCGTTGCCCCATCCGGCTCCTTGTTGTACGCAATTTCGTGATCCAGAAAGCGCTGAATTCGCCCCGGTGTCTTCAGCGCCTTCAGCACGCGCATCTCTCTGGCGTCCAATCCGTACTTTAACATTGCAATCAGTTTACCCTGAAAATGGTGAGCTATAGCTTATCGGTTTTTGTCAAACGTGAAGCTACAGCTTACCGGTTTACCCCCAAATGTGAAGTTGTAGCTCACCGGTTTTAGCGAAAGTGGTGAGCCCAAGCTTACTGGTTTATCGGACACCAAAAAGCTCAAGCTTACCGGATACCGGAACAATGGCTGCAGATCCCTCAGTAGTCATTTTTTGGAAGTGATAGAAGAAAGAGCGAAATGCCCCGGTTCACCCTGGTTCCGGGGAGTTTTTCAGGGAAATTTGTGACAATGCAGTTGTCAGTTGTCAGTAGTCAGCCGTCAGCTATCAGGGAATAGCCGCCCCAGCCCCCTGAATTTAATTTTGATGGGAGCCTTCAGGCCCAGGGCCTTATCCCCTCACACGCAAGTGGAGAGGCATGGGGACTCCACGAGAAGCGGAGTTGAGTTGGTGGACGCAGGGGCGTTTATCGAAAGGAATCCGGGATACAGCAATGTCTTATGTGTCAAAATACGCCTAGACCAAATGCCATGACCGGTACTCAATGAGTACCACGGCCTGGTGATAGTTCCCATCAATTTCACGCAATTCGGCAAATCCTGATCGCTTAACCCGGATGTAAGCGATGGTGTCTTTATTTTCGACGCTGCGGTCTCTGTTGAGTTACCATAGTTGCCAATGGCGATCCTCAATCTTGCATCGATCAAAGACACGGTCCTCTGGAAGAAACTTGACGGAAACTTCTCGGGTCCGGACGGCGAAATAGCGCGAACGATTGCTGGCAACCTCGTAAATATTTGCGAGGAAGCTGCCGATCGGATGCGCACATTTCCGAGTCTTCACCGGCAATACACGATTCATGATGATAGACATTTCCTTAGGGTTACCGAACTGATGTCTATGGTCATCCCGCAGGATGTCCTTGACCGCGTCTTGAATCCAATCGAGATCACCCTCCTCATTCTGTCGGCATTTTTCCATGACCAAGGGATGGTATTAGAGAGCAATGAGCTTACAGATCTTAGCGGGTCAGGCGAGTTCCGTATCTTTCGGGAGAGCTGGGAGGTTGATCATCCAAATGTCAAGGAATTGCGGGCACAGCTTGCCTCAAAAATTATTTCTGACAGTGAAAGACAGCGTCTACGCTCCGTCGAACAAGAATTGGATGCTGCCCTACTTACTGATTTCGTGAGACGCACACACGGTCGCCGATCTGCGCAATTTCTTAGTTCTCGTTATGGAAGTGACGCGCGCTTGGAGGTTTGCCGTGTAAATTTGGTAGACTTTGTCGCCCGCTTGGCAGAGACCCATGTCGCTTCGGCGCACGATCTTATACAAAAGAGCAAATTTCGATTTGACGAAGCGGTAGGCCAGTACAGAATCAATATGGTTTATCTGGCGTTGGTTCTTAGAATTGCCGACATTCTTGATTTTGACCGCGACCGCACTCCTGACTCACTTTATCGCACAATCGATTTTACAAGCCGCATAAGTCTCCATGAATGGGAGAAACATCGTTCCGTAGAGGGCTGGTCCATACGCTCCGATCTTATTCAATTCACGATGAGTTGTATACACCCGGAGTACCAACGCGCTGCCTACACCTTTATGGACTGGGTGGATGAAGAGCTAGGAAATGCCGCGCAGATAGCAAGACAGTCTCCGGCCGAGTTTTCAAAATACCGTTGGGACCTACCGCTGCGCTCGGATAGGTCACGAATCGGACCACGCGACGGAGCATACATATACCAGGATTTAGAGTTCTCACTGTCGCGCGATGAAGTTGTGCGACTGTTAATGATGGATGAACTCTATGAAGGGCCCTGGCTCTGTGTTCGCGAATTGCTCCAAAACGGCTTGGACGCTCTTCGCTATCGCCGTGCGCTTTATAAGCGCGAGGACGAAGTAGACTGGAATCAAGGAAAGGTTTCTTTCCAGCATTATGAAAACGAAGACGGTATAGAAATACTCCGATGCAGCGACAACGGAATTGGCATGGACCTAAACATCATCCGCAAGTTCCTAACAAACGTTGGACGGAGCTACTATCGGTCCCCGGAATTCGAATCTGAGAGAGCCAAGTTCCGTGCATCTGGCGTGGACTTCGATCCTTGCTCTCAGTTTGGAATTGGATTTATGTCCTGTTTCATGATTGGAGACAGAATCCGAATACTGACACGTCGTGACAACCGAGAGTATGGGAAAGGCGACCCTCTTGAAGTTGCGATAAATGGGCTCAGCGGCATGGTTGTGGTGCGGCCGGGCCTTGTTACACAGCCAATCGGCACTATCGTAGAAATCATGGTAAGAAAACAGGCACATCCTCGCCATAAATGGTTAGATCGAGTGCGCCTGGTCCCCGTTCTCAAAGGATATGCCCTTGCCTGTGAGTTCCTTGTAGAGGGTGAATGTTCGATACAAGGAATAGCTGACAAAGCCAACATCAAGCCTCAAACCGCAATCAAGGAGACTATGCTCGAAAAAGCGAGATTGAGACAAATCGTCACACTAAGCCAGGATTTTTCCGAGATCAACCCACTATTGTCAGGAAAGATTCGTGCGAGTTTCCTGGCAGATTCAGCTGGTAAGCTTTGTTTGTCCGATGGGCAATACAAATGGGCAATTGAAAAGAGTCAGTATCGTGTTGAGCACAAGCTGCTTACGAAGTCGGGAAGCATCGAGTTCTCCGGCCCACACAACCAAACTTGCATGGATGGAATTCTAGTAGCAGGCGAACTCGGAGGGGATGACGATGAGCGCTATCTTGGAATGCACGCGAGCCCAGTAGAGTCATTCGGATCGTCTTTTGTTATTGATATTCGAGGATGCATAAAGCCAGCTCTTACTCCATCGCGATTTCCCCCTAGGGATGCCTTTTTCCCGGAGCAAACGGGTAGATGGGCTTATATCTCTTCGCTCTGTGGCTTCGCAGAAGGCCGAATTTGGGAGGAAGTGGCTAAGAGGTGTGCAACAGAAGGATCTGACCCATGTCTATTCTGGCAGCTCGCTATGATCTATTCGGCGCCTCTTTTGTCAATGAGAGGATCCGTGATCTGGAAGTATGTTGCATTCCCCATATCACTTGTCAGTGGAGATTTTATGTGGGTAACCTTGGAGAACGTCGGAGGGCTGTCCATTGACCGGGGCAATGGCCAAAGGGATACGCAGTTCGTTCGAAAAGACGGCTCCCGGATAGCAGTCCCACCTGAACTCGTGAACTTGGAACGTAATGAAAAAAACGCGTGGTGGAGTGTTCAACGGCTCCTTCACTCGATGTGTGCTCTAACTGAGGATGCGGGGATCCTACAGTTTTTGCCGTTGGCCCCTGCGGACTCAGATAACCCTCCTAGTACTTATCAGTTGCAATCACTGGGTCAGCATGCTTTAGCTGTCCCATACAGAGGTGGTTTGGAAGGTTTTTTCTCAGCAAATGGACCAGTATCAACTGTCAATCGAGATCACCCCCTCGCTCGACTGGCCTTAGACGCAAGATTCCGTGAGGAGCGCACTGAGCTTGAGAAATTTGCGACCAACATGTTTTATAGACTGAGTGAGCCTTCTATAGTAAGGGCGATACAGGAGCCAACAAAATTTGCCAGTCTGGCCTATCAATACAGTGGGGCACTTTTTGATGCTGTTGATTGGCAGAGTATTGATCCTTCTTATGCACCACCATTCAAAATCCGCGATCTTGATGGAAATGAAGTCATTCTCACAGAAGATGTGTTGCGCTCATGGACAGGAGCTGGTTGAAGGCCCGGGTTGAACTCTACTGCTACCTTGAAGGATTTGCAATGCGCAAATTCGTGATATACCGTCAATTTACTTATTGAAGTCCGATCACATATACTATGTCAGCATCTCAAGACCGATCTTGAGGACGCACGAGCAAAATGGGGTTTGTTTCCCTCCGCGCACTGGTCCCCGGCGACAGGTCTTGGTCGTTGGGGTGGCTGACCGCTGGCAGGGGCTAAAGCCCGATTCCTCCTTGCTGGCTATGCGGCATGGCTGAAGCCATGCCCTGATACAAAGCCTAACGCTCCCCACGCCACAGGTGACCACTGGCCTAATACGCATGTGACGCAAATTACGTGTGATCTGCGTCTTGACCGCATTTATGGCCAAAGTGAGCAAAATTGAACAGTAGAGGTGTGACGCTCATCACAGCCTACCATTCTTTCCTCTGCGTAACTTCTCCTCATCCACGGGGAACCAGAGGCGGCTCCCCTCGGGGTCCTGGCCGCCATAGTTTCCCGGTTCCTGCACACGGAGCGAGGTAGGCATGGGTCAATCAATTTGGAATTCGATGCAGCAGAAGGGCTACAGCCGCAGGGATTTTCTACAGTTCTGCGCTGCCGCCGCAACCGTGGCCGGGCTGGGTCAATCCGGCGTGGCCCAAGTCGTCTCAGCCTTCGAAAAGAAAGAAAAACCGGCTGTCGTATGGATGCACTTTCAGGAGTGTACCTGCTGCAGCGAGTCCTTTATCCGGGCATCGCACCCCATCGTTCTGGACGTGCTGCTCGACGTGTTGAGCCTCAACTACACCGAGACGTTGATGGCCGCCTCCGGCTTCCAGGCCGAGAAGAGCCTCAGCGACACCATCGAAAAGAACAAGGGCAAGTACATTGTTCTGGTCGAGGGCGCGGTGCCGACCAAGGACGACGGCGTCTACTGCATGATCGGCGGCAAAACCGCCGAATCCATCCTCCAGACCGTTTCCAAGGATGCAGCCGCTATCGTGGCTTGGGGCAGTTGCGCCTCCAACGGATGCGTACAGGCGGCCAAGCCCAACCCCACCGGCGCCACGCCCATTCATAAGCTGGTGGACAAGCCGGTGATCAATGTTCCCGGATGCCCGCCCATCGCCGACGTGATGATGGCCGTGGTGACCCATCTTCTGGTTCTGGGACAGATTCCGGCGCTCGACTCGCAGAACCGGCCCAAGGAGTTCTACGGCCGCCGCGTGCACGACACCTGCTACCGCCGCCCCAACTACGACGCCGGCCTCTTCGTCGAGTCCTTTGACGACGAAGGCGCGCGCAGGGGCTATTGCCTCTACAAGGTTGGTTGCCGCGGCCCTGTCACCTACAACGCCTGCTCGGTGACCAAGTGGAACGAGGGAACCAGCTATCCCATCCAGTCCGGCCACGGCTGCATCGGTTGCAGCGAGGAGGGCTTCTGGGACAACGGCCCGTTCTATCGGCATCTGCCGTCCTTCCCCGGTTTCGGCGTGGAGAGCACGGCCGATACGATTGGCACGGTGGTCGGAGTTGCCACGCTGGCCGGAGTTGCGGCCCACGCGGTAGTGACCAACATTCGCAAGCGGGGCGTCATTGCAGAAGTCCACGCTGAAGATCAAAAGGAGTCGTGAGGACCTATGACACGTGTAGTCGTCGATCCGGTAACTCGCATTGAAGGCCACCTGCGCATCGAGGCAGTGGTGGAAAATGGCGTCATCACCGACGCATTCAGCGCAGGCACCATGGTGCGCGGCCTGGAGAAGATTCTCATCGGCCGCGATCCCCGCGACGCCTGGGCCATCACCGAGCGCGTCTGCGGAGTGTGCACTACGGTGCATGCGCTTACCAGCGTGCGCGCCGTGGAAAACGCGCTGGGGATTACGATCCCGCCCACAGCCGAGATCATCCGCAACATCATGATGACCACGCAGTATGTGCAGGATCACGTGATCCACTTCTATCACCTGCACGCGCTCGACTGGGTGGACATCGTCAACTGCCTTAAGGCCGATCCCAAGAAGGCCGCCGAGCTGGCGCAATCCTTCTCCAAGTGGGACAAGAACACGCCTGCCTATTTCACCGAGGTGCAGGACAAGGTGAAGGCCTTTGCCGCCAGCGGCCTGGGCATCTTCGCCAACGGCTATTGGGGCCATCCGGCCTACAAGCTGCCGCCGGAGGTGAACCTGATCGCCGTGGCGCACTATCTGGATGCCCTGGTCTGGCAAAAGGAACTGGTCAAGATCCACGCCGTTTTCGGCGGCAAGAACCCACATCCGAATTATCTGGTGGGCGGAGTTCCCTGCTCCATCAACATGAATGAAGTGGCCGCCATCAACTCCGAGCGGCTCAACCTGGTCAAGCGGCTGATCGATCAGGCGGATGAATTCCTGAACCAGGTCTACATCCCCGATCTGCTGGCCGTAGCCTCCTTCTACAAGGACTGGGCCAGCCATGGCGGCGGGTTGTCCAACTATCTCAGCTACGGCGAGTTCCCCACCAAGGGCTACAACAATCCAGACTCCTTCAAGTATCCGCGCGGCGTGGTACTCAATCGCGACCTCAGCCACGTGTATCCGGTGAATGCAACTGATTCACAGGAGATCAAGGAGTACATCGCGCACTCCTGGTACAGCTACGAAAAGGGAGACAAGGAAGGCATCCATCCCTGGGCCGGCGAGACACAGATCAACTACACCGGGCCCAAGCCGCCCTTCGAGACCCTCGAAGGCTACGAGAAGTACTCCTTCCTGAAGACTCCACGCTGGAAGGACAATCCCATGGAAGTGGGTCCGCTGGCCAGGCTGCTTGTCGCTTATGCCTCCGGGCGCACGGACGTGCAGGAGCTGGTGAAGTCGACGCTTGGCACGCTCAAGGTCCCCGTCGCCGCGCTCTTCTCCACGCTGGGCCGCACCGCGGCACGCGGCCTGGATGCCGCGCTGGCCATGATCTGGCTCAAGGAGTACTACGGCCAGTTGATGGAACGCGTGAAGATCAACGAGGTCTCCACATTCAACGGCGAGTTCTGGGAACCCAAGAGCTGGCCCAAGGATGCCGAAGGCGTTGGTCTCACCGAGGCGCCTCGCGGCGCGCTGGCGCACTGGATCAAGATTCACAACGGCGCCATCGAGAACTATCAGCTCGTGGTGCCAACCACCTGGAACGGCTCGCCGCGTGACGCCAAGGGGCAGCGCTCGTCCTTTGAGCAGGCGTTGATCGGCACGCCGGTGGCAAAGATCAACGAGCCGGTCGAGATTCTGCGCACCATCCATTCCTTTGACCCGTGCCTGGCCTGCGCCGTGCATCTGTACGATCCGCAGGGACGGCACCTTCACCAGGTTTCCTTCGAGTGAGGGCTATGAGTACCCATGGCATTGGCGTAAGAGACGCGTTTCGACAGAATGGTGGGGCGCCCGTCGAGTACCGGCGCGTGTACGTGTGGGAACTGCCGGTTCGCGCCTACCATTGGATCAATGCAATCGCCCTGACGGCCCTGTGCGTGACCGGCTACCTGATCGGGGCGCCCATTCGCGCATTTTATGCGGCTGAGGCCTACCAGCAGTACTGGTTCGGCTGGGTGCGCTTCATCCACTTTGTGTGCGCGTTTGTTTACGTCTTCAACTTCCTGGCGCGGCTCTATTGGGGCTTCGTCGGTAACAAGTACGCCAAGTGGACCGGTTTCTTCCCGTTGAAGAAAGCGCAACAGAAGGAAATCGTCGAGGTTATCGAGGCCGACGTACTGCAGACCAAGATGCACGGGCCCATCTCCACCGGCCATAACGCGCTGGCCGGCCTGATCTACTTCTTCACTTTTTTGGCGTTCGTCTTCCAGACCATCACCGGCTTTGCGCTGTACTCCAGCATGAGTACCTCGTGGCTGCCGCGAATGTTCGTCTGGGTCGTGCCGTTGATGGGAGGGGATTCCGGTGTGCGCTTCTGGCACCACACCTTCCTGTGGTTCTTTGTAACCTTTGTCATCATTCACATCTATCTGGCCTTCTATCATGACTACATCGAGGGGCGCGGCACGGTATCCTCGATCATAGGCGGATGGAAGTTCGACCGGACGGAGAAGAGTGGCAAATAGCTCAACGGGAACAAAGCAGGAAAAGACGCTGGTGCTGGGCCTGGGCAACGTCATCATGGGCGATGAAGGGGTAGGCGTCCATGTGCTACGGGCTCTGGAACAGCACCCGCTCCCAGCCAATGTGGAGTGCCTCGACGGCGGCACGGGCGGATTCACTCTGCTCGAGCCGCTGCAAGAGGCCGGCCGCATCATTCTCATCGACGCAGCCGCCGACGGCAACCCTCCGGGCACCGTCACCCGCACTACGCCTAAATTCTCGCGCGATTACCCGCCAACACTTACCGCTCACGACATCGGCGTTAAAGACCTTCTGGATGTCTTTTACATCCAGGGCGGAGCCCCCGACGTTATCCTCTACGCCATCACCATCAATCCCAAGCAGCCCATCTCCATGGAGCTCTCGCCTGCGATTTCCAAGGCCGCCGAAGTGGCCGTCGCTGAGATTCTGGCGGAGTTGACATAGCCAACCGTTACAAGCCACATTACTAGCATGGCTTTCGATTGGGCATTTGTAGGATTGTTCTACGTTATTGTTTTCGGCCTGCCTGTCGTATTTGTCTGGGGTTGGTTGCGATGGTGGAAACAAGCTAAGACTCGAAATCTTTTCTCGATTATGTCCCTGATCGGCTTCTCTCTCGCTACTGCCTCCGCTCTACTTGCAGTATCGACGGCAAGCTATGCAAAGGCAATTGGAGGATTTCCATTTTACGACCCAACATTGCTTCGAATCTATAGATCTGGCGCGCTGATATCGCTATTAGGAATTGTATTCTCATTTGCCGGCCTTTGGAGACCAAGCACACTGCGATGGCACGCTCCAGTCTGCTCAGTGGGCACTCTGACGTATTGGTTTATGCTGGCGTCAACTGAATAATCAATTTGACCGAGTGACGGATATTACATCGGCTCAGGCGGGAATCGCCATGCGCATCACCTTTGCGAGTGGTTCTGGAATGGGCAGACCGTCCTCGCGCATTCCTTCAATATGGAATTCGATGCCTTCACGAAGCAACTGCTCCGCCTCAGCAAAGGTCGCGCCAGCCACACCCAACCCCGGCAAATCCGGAGCGTAAGCGCTCCAACCGTTCGATGTTTTCTCAAATACCGCCGCATATTCCTTCATTTCAGACCCGCCTGCTTGAGAATGTTGCTAAAAGTTCCTTTGTCCATCTCCTGCGATGGGTGACCCGCCACCGTGACCCGACCAATCCTCACAGGGTGCTTGAACTGACGATGGCTGCCCTTCTGAGCCACCTGATACCAGCCGTTGTCCTCAACCAGCTTAAGCACATCACGTACTTTCATGCAAGCAATTCAATCCTTGCAGTGATTATAGCGCTAATCGAAATCCGGCTGGTCCGGCACGACTACTTCCCCTGCGCGTTCAGTTTTTCAATCACCTGCTTCAACGCCTCAAGCTTTTGCCCCGCCTCGCCAAGTTTGCCCGCCGCCGTCAATTGCTGATAATCGTCGAAGTCCCTGCCAGCTTGCGCAATCAACGCCTTCAAATTCGGCTCGAGCTGTGGCGCGCCCGCTTGAGCAGTTGCCGCCGCCGGCGTTGTTGAAGATTCGGATGCGCTCAACGACGAAACCCCGCTACCAAACAAAGACGATAGCGCTGCCTCGAAGGTTGGCCCGTACGCGAGCTTGTCTTGCAGAGCCAGCACCACCAGGCGCAACTCCGGCATGGGGCTGCGGTTGGCTTGCAAATAAATCGGCTCAGCATAGAGCAACGCGCGTCCTGAAGGAATCACCAGCAGCGTTCCCCGCCGCACGTGCGAGCCTTGCTGATTCCATAACGTCAACTGACCGGAGATCTGCGCGTTTTGATCGATGCGCGCCTCGATCTGCAAGGGACCATCGACCTGCTTGGTCTTGGGAAAGTCATAAACAATCGATGTCCCATAGTGCTCGCCGTCCGAGCGCCCAGCGATCCAGCCAATCAAATTGTTCCGGCTGAGAGGCGTGAAGGGCAGAATCTCGACAAACTCAACGTCCTTCTCGCTGGGCAGCTTCATCAGCACAAAGTTGGGCTGCATCGCCTCTGTCTGCTGCTCGCCGCTATTGCCCATGCCGACCTCCGTCGCGACCGTCCACTGATCTTCCTTGTTGTAAAAGACTTCGGGATTGGTCATGTGATAGAGGCCATAAACTTCTGCCTGCAACCGAAGCAGTAGTTCGGGATAGCGCACGTGCTTGCGCAGCCCGGTCGGCATGCTCGACGCGTCCTTGAACAGGCTGGGGAAGACGGCATGCCAAGCCGCCAGGATCGGATCCTGATTGTCGAAAATGTAAAAAGTAGTGGTCCCGTCGTAGGCGTCCACCACCGCCTTGACGCTGTTGCGCATGTAGTTGACGGACTGGCCATCTACAAAGTAATGCGTTGAGTAGGGATATGTGTCCGACTGCGTGAACGCATCCAGAATCCATGACATCCGGCCATCATCGCCCAGCACAATATATGGATCCTGATCGAAGGTGAGAAACGGCGCCAGAGCCGCGACGCGCTCGCGCACCGTGCGCCGCATCAGCAGACGGCTCTCCGAGCCCACATCGTCACTGAAGGGCAGTTTGGCCAGATCGCCGCGATCGAGCGCGATGAATATGCGGCGCAACAAGCCGCCTAACTCGATGCCGCCGTTGCCCTGATAAGATGCGTAATTGTCGTTGCCGCCCTGCGGGTAGTTGAACTCCTTCTGCCGCGTCTTCACGTACACATCGGTGGTGGTCTGCTCGCCGAAATAGATCTCGGGACGCGTTACGTTCAATCCAGGCACCGTGCTTTGCACCGGCATATTGCTCAACAGCAGCGTGGGCCGGCCTTCGGCGGTGAACCCATTGACCGTATTCATCGCCAGACCATAGCCGTGCGTGTAGATCAGCTTCTCGTTGATCCAGTTTTGGCTGCTCTCCGGGAGTTTGTCCTGCCTTAACTCGCGCGCGGCCAGCATCACCTCGCGTATGGAGCCGTCGATCTGGTAGCGGTCGATGTCGATGTCGGGGAAATCGTAATAGGTGCGAATCTCCTGAATCTGGCGCAGCGTATCCTGGAGCGCATGCCAGTCCCACAGGCGAATGTTCTTGAGCGTAGCCTGATTGTTTGCCGGATCGGTGGCATCGACGGTGGTCTCGGCGGGAAACTCGCGTTGCTGGAAGCGGTCGAGTCCGTAAGCCTGCTGCGTCATCTCGATGTTGTGCACGATGTATGGCTGCTCGCGCACCAGTTCGTTGGGCTTGACAATAAAGCTGGAAACGTACCAGCCCACTAACGCTACCCCGGCGTAACAAACGACAGCCGGAGCAACAGCCGCCGCCAGCCAACGAGCGCGCGGAGCTAACACGCCGCCCACGGCCGCGATTGCTGCCCCCAGCACCAGTGCCGCGCTCACCAGAAGCATGCCGGTGAGCGTTATATGCGCGCCTGTGTATGTGACGCCATCGAAGATCGTGTGGTGATCGAAGAGCTGCTCAAAGCGGCCGACATACACACGAAGGCCAATGACGAGCAGCAGAAACGCAAGCGTGATGGAGATTCCGCGCAAGGGCAGCTCAGCAAGACTGGCACGGCTCCCGCTGAGCGCACGCGTGCTGCCCGAAACAATGAGAAACACCATGGCCAGCACGCAGGCAATTATGCCGAGCGTCAGCAGCCAGCCCAGGATCAATTGCCATGCTGGCAGGGTAAACAGATAAAAGTCGAGCGGCCTCATGAATATCGGGTCGGCCATGGTGCTGGCGCCGCGCGGCGCATACCACCAGAGGGCCAGCGTTTGCCAATCCGCGGCCATCGCTCCGCCGGTGAGAATCGCGACGACCAGCGAGCCGCCAATGGAGACAATGCGCAGCACGGGCTTGAGCGATAGATTCACCTCCTGGCCGGCGATGATCAGGGTGTGATCGTTGGGCAGATCGCCGGCATGAGCTCGCTTGAGAACGGAATATGTCCCCAGCACAATCAGGAATGTGAGGATAAAAAATCCCGCGAAGATGCCCCACTCCAGACCGCGCGCCTTCCAGAATACATCGCCGTAACCGAGCGACTTGAACCACAGCAGGTCAACCCAGTAGGAAATCACCGTGCGGCTGCCGAGGAGCAGGGTGGCCAGGACGGCGATGAAGAATAAAAAGCCGTGGCGGCGGCGGCGCTGCGGCGGTGTGAACTTTGGCCAATTGATCGTTTCGGGCATCTCTCGACTCCACTCTTTCCATTTCTGCGACTTCGGCGCTGGCTTACGGGCCTCTTTAGCTCCACTCTAGTCCTCTTCCAGCGTTTTTGCAGCGGGATAGAACGCCCCGCTTCTGGTCTGGGCTGTAACAGCTTGCCATATCCTCGGATGAATGAATGGCCAGTCATTTTTTCCCTGAACCGGAGCGCTCTCCCGTGCTACCCTCACAACACAGCATGAGCCAGATTCCTTCCTCGCAAACTCAGCCGGTTATGGCCAACCTGCCCCGCGTATTGGGCGCCAGCCAGGCCACGGCTATCGTCGTCGGCACCGTCATCGGCAGCGGCATCTTTCTGGTACCCAGCGAGATGATGCGCGACAGCGGCTCCTCGGCGCTCGTTTATCTCGCCTGGATCGCCGGAGGCCTGCTCTCGCTCTTCGGCGCCATGACCTATGCCGAGCTGGGCGCCATGCTGCCCTACGCCGGCGGCGGGTATGTCTTTCTACGCGGCGCTTACGGCGACACGCCGGCCTTTCTCTATATGTGGACCTGGTTTGCCGTGGCCAAGCCGGCCTCGGCCGCTGCCATTACCATCGGCCTGGCCCGCACACTGGAATTCTTCCCCATCTTCCACGGTCTTGGCAATCAGGCCATCGGCGGACCCATCCACTTGCTGTGGTCGCAGATCTTCGCCATCGCCGTAGTCTGGTTTATGACTGGTTTGAACTATCTGGGTATCGAGAAGGCAGGCAACTTCCAGCTCGTCTTTACCGTCCTGAAAGCTATTCTCATTCTCATCGTCGTGGCGCTCTGCTTCGCCTCGGCCTCCGGCTCCATGAGTAACTTCTCCACCACGCTGCCCCATGCCGTGGGTGGTTTTCGAGGCTTTATGCTGGCGCTGATCGCCACCCTGTGGGCTTACGACGGCTGGCCCGACCTCACCATCCTGGCCGGCGAGATCAAGCGGCCGGGGCGCAGCCTGCCCATCGCTCTGATCGGCGGCCTGTGCATCATCGGCTTTCTCTACATGGCCACCAACGCCGCCATGCAGTACATCCTCCCCGCCACGCAAATCGCCGCCAGCGCGCGTCCGGCCGTGGATGCGCTGGCCGTCGTCGCCGGCCATGCCGGAGCGGGCTTTGTGGCCGCTGCCATGGCCCTCTCCATCTTTGTCACCCTCAATGGAACCGTCATGAGCGGTGCGCGCGTCCCCTTTGCCGCAGCCCGCGACCGGCTCTTCATTCGCCAGTTTGCCCGCATCAGCCCGCGCTTCCAGTCCCCTTCCACCTCGCTTGGCATTCAGGGAGCACTGGCCACGCTTCTGTTGCTGATCTTCAGCCAGTTTGAGAAGCAGTTCGATCTGGCCATCTTTGCCGAGTGGCTCTTCTACCTGCTCATCGCCACCACGGTCTTCGTCTACCGCCGCAAGCGGCCTGATCTGGCGCGTCCCTACAAGGTCTGGGGCTACCCGCTGCTGCCGGCCACCTTCTGCGTCTGTGGAATCCCAGTGCTCATCTACTGCTTCCTGGGCAACATGAAAGGCTCGCTGCTCGGCGCCGCTCTCATCCTGCTGGGCCTGCCGGTGTTGTGGTTGGTGCGGCGCACTTACGGAGCCTCAGTACCGGCTGAAGAAAGTCACGCCGAATAGAAAAGGCGCTCAAGCTGCGAGCGCCCTTTCCGAAAATAGTCTGTCATGAGTAATTCAAACGGGGGCCAGTTCCATGGAGACGATAAACTGAATTCCCGGAACATACGCCTGGGATAGCCGGTCATCGTTCGTGATAAACAGATCGCAACCTGCACTCGCCGCGGTTGCTAATTGAATGGCGTCAGGAGCCTTGATAGCACGGTCCTGACGAATCCTCGCGAATATTTCACCTGCTGCCCTGTCGAATGCAAGAACCCTCACTTCTGGCTCTCGTAATAGGTCTCTATACTTGGCTTCCAATGCGTGATTACCCGTTCTAATAGGCTTCACCAGTACCTCTCCTAATGTAAGAGTGGAGGTGAAAACTGTGTCCTTACGACTGGAAAGACGCTCAAAAATGAAGTTAGCGCGATCCCCGCGCGGCCCAAGGTCCTCGAGTTGGTAAATGAAAAGATTGGAATCTAGAAAAACCTTGCTCATTCCCATCCCTCTCGCAATTCCCGGATGTAGTCGTCGGGGTCGATTCCTGCCGCCATCTCCGCTCCAATGCCACGTGCCAGAAGCAGTCCATCCAAATGCCGTGGGTATGCTTCCTTTTCCGCTGCAATTCTGGCAGGGGAAGCATAGGAGCATTCCCTCAATTGGCGAACCCACTCATCCGGGTCGCTGATGTGCAGGTCCTCTGTTGTGCGTGCATTTCTATATCGCTCTTTGGCCCACTCCAACAAAGGCAGATATGCTTCTGGCACCTCACCGACTTCAGGAAAGATTTTTCCCGTTCGCTCCGGATGCACGTCATCGCCAGGCATCAACAAGCGTCTTGTGCTTCTACCTGTCGCAAACAGCATCCGGTGTCTAGCAGGATTCGGCGCTTTATTCGCCACGCAGTGTTGCGATGCGTGAACATTGACGCCAAGACGCATTTCACCTGTGATATTTTCTTTTGCTGCTCGATTCACAATCTCCTGAATCGTAAAGTCGGGTCGTTCTGGTTGCTCCTGATGAAGAAGCGCAGTTGCAAGAAACACTTCAACGGCACAGGTAACGTCAATCGAAACTGATTGTGAAGCCATATTCATTCCCTCCTTACGCTGCTAAACGTTCAGTGATTACATGTTCATGACCAATATGCCACCCCCCACAAAACTGGCAGCGATAGGTAGCCAAAGCGTCCACCTCAAGTCCCCAGCCTGAACGCAGGAGTTGCTGTATGCGCATTTGCGCATGACTAGCGTGACTGAATCTGATCTTTCTCCTACAGGAGGAATCCCATCGACAAAACTGAAAATTATTCATAATTCACTTACCTCCTTGAACGAATATGTATCCGTTCAGTCAAATATTGAGACAAGTGAGTCCATTCTGTCAAGTATTATTTCGAAACTTTTATAAATTTCGAAACTATATACGTTTATTCGCCACTTCTTCGTATATATTGGCATACTCCCGCGCCGGCTGCGCCCACCCGTAATCCTGTGCCATGCCGTTGAGCATCAATCGTTTCCAGCCCTTTTTGTCCTCGAACGCGGTCAGCGCCCGCTCAAGGGACGCCCACAATCCCTCGGCTCGCAAACCTTTGAATTTGAAGCCTGTTCCGGTTCCCTTTTCCGGGTTCCATTCCTCGATGGTGTCGTCCAGCCCGCCTGTAGCCCTCACCACAGGCACTGTGCCGTACTTGAGCGAATAAATCTGGTTCAGCCCGCAAGGCTCATAGAGCGACGGCATGAGAAAAATGTCGGCCCCGGCCTCGATCTTGTGGGCCAGAGCGTTGTCGTATCCGATTCGCACGGCCACATTAGCCTTGTTCCAGAATGCCCAGTCGCGGAAAAACTTCTCGTAGACCGGCTCGCCCGCGCCCAGCGCCACCACCGCCACATTCAACTCCGACAGCCGGCCGGCAATCTGCTCCACCAGGTCGAAGCCTTTCTGCATTACGAAGCGCGAGACGATGCCGATGACCGGTGTCGAGTCCTCCACCATCTCCAATCCGAAGGCATCCAGCAGATCGGCTCTGCACAGTGCTTTGCCGGCCAGATTTTCCGGCGAGTAGTTCGCCGCCAGCTTCCTGTCCGTGGCCGGATTCCACTCCGCATAATCCACGCCGTTCAAAATCCCGCGCAGGTCTGCCGCGCGCCCCCGCAGCACGCTGTCCAGCCCTTCTCCGAACTCCGGCGTCTGAATCTCCTCGGCATATTTGCGGCTCACCGTGGTCAAAATGTCCGCATAGACCATTCCGCCCTTGAGGAAGTTGAATTTGTCGAACTGCTCCACCTTGTCCATGGTGAAGATCTCCCAGGGAAAGAGCAGTTGCTCAGTGGTTGTGGGCGGAAACGCGCCCTGGTAGGCGGCGTTATGAATCGTCAGCACCACTCTGGCGCTGCCTAATCGCGGGTCTGAAGCGAAAATCGTCTGCAGGTAAACAGGAATCAACGCCGCCTGCCAGTCGTGTACATGGAAGACCTCCGGCACGCCTAACCGCTTCGTTGCTTCCAGAACCGCACGACAGAAGAGCCCGAATCGTTCGGCATTGTCCGGATAATCGCCCGCGGCTGTTCCATACAGCCCTTCCCGTTCAAAGAACGCCGGGCAATCTACAAAGTAGTACTGAACTCCGGCGCGCCTGCCGCCGTCTACAATACCAGCCTTGCGCTTGTCGTGCTGAAACGGAATCGTGATGGACTTCACCGCGTACGTAAAATCGCCCGCAAGTTGCCGCCTCATGCCCGTATAGAGCGGCAGGTACACAGTCACCTCGTGACCCAGCTTGACCAACTCCGGCCCGAGCGCACCGATCACGTCAGCCAATCCCCCGGTCTTGGCGAACGGCACGCATTCCGAGGCAACAAAGACAATGCGCATGACGGCTTCTCCCTGGCCGCGAAGAAAATCACCTTGACAAACAAATAGTGCTGCCAAAGGGCCAGTCTACTATGCTGCTGCTTGCGGCGCGAGACAGTCTTAGCCGTCCCTGTTCATCTACCATCAAGTAAGCCCATGCCAGCCAAACCCAAGCTCGGCCAGAACTTCCTCGTCGACACCGAGGCCATCCAGCGCATTGCGGCCTCCATCGGCGATCTGACCGGCCGCACGGTGGTTGAAATCGGCCCCGGCAGTGGCGCCATTACCGGAGCCCTGGCCGCCCGAGCCGCTCACGTGCTGGCCGTCGAGCTGGACCACGAGCTGGCCCTCCACCTGCGAGTGCAATTCCCTTCGGAGCGCGTCACCGTCGTCGAGCAGGATGTGCTGCAATTCGATTTCACTGCGGCCTCTGCGACTGCCGGCGAACGCCTCCTGGTGGTTGGCAATTTGCCCTATGGCATCACATCGCCAATCCTGCTCAAGCTGGCTGCAAGCCACGCCGATCTGGACCGCGCCGTGCTCATGGTGCAGCGTGAGGTGGCTGACCGCGTCGTTGCCCAGCCCGGTTTGCGCGACTACGGCCTGCTTTCGATCACCTTGCAGGTCTATGGGCCAGCTCAACAGCTCTTTACCCTGCCCCCTTCGGCCTTCTCGCCGCCGCCGGAGGTGCACTCCACCGTCTTCCGCTGGCGATTTGCCCCACGCTTTGCTGAACTGGGCGTCGAAGAAGCATCTTTCCTGCGCTTCGTGCGCCTATGTTTTGCGCAGAAACGCAAGACGCTGGCCAACAACCTGCGCGCCGCCGCGATTCCTCCCGCAACCGTTGCCGCCGCTCTGGCCCAGGCCGCAGTCGCCCCCCTGGCTCGCGCAGAAGCCCTGCCCATTGAGACCTTTGCGGCTCTGTGGCGCTGCCTGGAAACAAAAATAGCCCTTGAATGAAAGATCAACAGCGCATTTGCTTTCACGGGGCAAAGATTGCGTGCTACAGTGTGAGCATTCAAGGAATCTCTGGTTCTTATGTCCGAAAATGAGCTGAAACCAAAAGATACATGGGTAATTGGCCGCGCGCAAGACTGCGACCTGGTGGTGCCTGATGCTCCCGTCTCCTCTCATCATTGCCGGCTGACGCATCAGGCAGGTGGATTCACGCTGGAAGACTTGGGCTCGACCAACGGCACCTATGTAAACGGGGTCAGGATCCCACCTCGCGAGTCTGTTTCAGTGCAACATGGGACGCGCGTGACCCTGGGTGGCCAGGTGCCAATGCCCTGGCCCATCGCCCCTGCCGCCCCGGCCGCCCCGGTCGAGGCCAGCTCTCCCCGCCCGGACGCAGCCCCTGGCAGCACCCGCCTGATCACCATCGGCCGAGCCCCGGATTCCGTGGTCCAGATCGATCTGCCCATTGTCAGTTGGAATCACGCAGTCATCCGCGAAGAAAACGGCCTGTACGTCATCGAGGATCTGAATTCAACCAACGGTACCGCCATCGGAGAACTGAGCAACCGCATCCAGCGCTCCGTTCTCGATCCCTCCGACGAAGTCTATTTCGGCTCTTACAAAATTGCCGCCCGGCAGCTTCTCTCTCTTGAGACCAAGGTTGAGATCGGCGAAGCCGCCTTCCAGACCGTCTCCTTCAGCGGCAATTCCATGGAGGCCGGGCGCGATCCCAACTGCGATATTCCCCTCGACTTCCCCATGGTCTCCTGGCGTCACGCACGCCTCACACGCACCCCTGAGGGCATCCTGGTTGAGGATCTCGGCTCGCGCAACGGCACCTACCTCAACGGCGTTCGCGTTACCGGCAAGGTGCTGGCCCTGCCAGGCCAGGAGATCGGCCTGGGAAGCGTCCGTTTTCAACTGATGGAAAACGGCCAACTGGCGCAGAGAGACTACAACGGAAAGGTCACCATCGAGGCCAAGGATATCGTGGTCCACGCGCCCAACGGCAAGCGCCTGCTGGATCCCGTTTCCCTTACCGTCTTTCCCTATGAGCTGGTGGCCCTGATGGGCCCAGCCGGAGCCGGAAAGACCACCCTGCTCAAGGCTCTCAATGGCTACACCCGCCCCGTCCGGGGTACGGTGCTCTTTCGCGGCCAGAGCCTCTACGACTACTACGACCTCTACCGTCACATGATGGGCTACGTGCCCCAGGACGACATCGTTCATCCACAGTTGACCGTCCGCCAGGCGCTCTATTTCTCCGCCCGCCTGCGCACCGACCTGACCGACGCGGAAATCGACGCCCGCACCCAAAAAGTGCTCGAAGACCTGGGCATCCCCGACAAAATCGATACCGTTATCGGGTCTCCGGAAAAGAAAACTCTCTCGGGAGGTCAGCGCAAGAGGGTCAACATCGGGCTGGAGCTCATCACCGACACACCTGTTTTGTTTTTGGACGAGCCCACCTCCGGCCTCTCCTCCTACGACGCCGAGTCGGTAGTAGACCTGCTGAAGGATCTGTCCAAAACCGGCAAGACCATCCTCACCACCATCCACCAGCCCAGCCTCAAGGTCTACAAGCAATTCGACGACCTGCTCATGGTCTCACGCGACAAGGGAGACAAACCCGGTGCGCTGGTTTACTTCGGGCCGGCTTATCCGGATTCAATCCAGTTCTTCAACCCTACCGTTGATAGCCCCGCCAGCACAGCGCGCATTCAGAGTAGCGAGCTGAATCCGGAGATGCTCTTCTCCGGCATGAACGAGGTCCCGGATGCCAACCGCACCGAGACCTGGCGTCAGCGCTTCCTGGCCTCCAAATATCAGCAGGAGTTTGTCGCCAACCGCAGCGGCAAGCAGCCAGCCGCTACCGACAAGACCGGAGAAGAAAAGCCGCGTCGCCAGTTCGGCTTGGGCCAATGGATCGCTCTGGTTAAGCGCAACGTCATCGTCCGCCTCCAGGACCGCGCCCAAACCGCCATTCTGCTGGCACAGGCGCCGCTGTTTGCCCTGCTGGTGGCAATCGTCAACTATCCCCTGCGCGCTGACCATTTCGACGAGATCGCCCAAAAGCTGCCCATCGCCCATTTCCTCATGGTGGTGGCAGCCATCTGGTTCGGCTGCAACAACGCCGCGCGCGACATCGTCGGAGAGTGGACCATTTACAAGCGCGAGCGCATGGTCACCCTCAAGCTGCTCCCTTACATCTTCTCCAAGATGGCCGTACTCATGGCGCTGTGCATCTTCCAGTGCGGATCCATGCTGGCCATCGTCTACCTGATCTGCGGGCTGCACAGCAACTTCTTGTACGATTTCCTCGTCCTGCTGCTCTCTTCTCTGATCGGCGCCGGACTCGGCCTCTCCATCTCGGCGGTCTCCAAAACCACCGAGAGCGCCATCGCCATGCTGCCCCTGGTGCTGTTGCCTATCATCGCCCTGGGCGGCGGCATGAGGCCAATCTACCTCATGCCCAACATAGGTCAGGTCATCAGCGCCGTCATTCCTTCCCGTTGGTCCTATGAGGCCAATTTGCTCCATGAGGCTTCAGCCAGCCAATGGGGAACCAGCAAGGTTCCCGACTACACCTGCAACATCACGTTGCCACAGGCTCCCGGCGGCAGCCAACCGCAGATGCCCCCCATGGCATCTATGCCGCCCGGCTCCTCCATGCCTTCAGGAGCATCCATGCCGCCTGGATCGTCCATGCCGCCCGGCGCGTTCGACCCGGCCGACCTCAACCCGTCGCTCAACATCCAGGGCGACCCGGCGGAGGGCAGCATTCCCGCCTACCTCATCTCCTTTATCGACCCCGCTGGAACCCGCCACACTTGCCGCGCCTCGGCCGATGAGCAGTATCCTCGCCTCAACCCCATCGACCATGCGGTCAGCAATCGCCATCGTTTCCGTGACTCAGTGGCCGTGCTGTGCGCAATGCTGCTGGTGCTGGTGGCCGGGGTCATCGCCATCCTGCGCAAACGCGACAGCGACCCGCAGTGAGAAAGACAAGGATTAGGGAATAGGGAATAGGGAATAGGGAATAGGGAATAGGGAAAAGGGAATAGGGAATAAGGAATCTCTGATGAGGTACTTTTTTGAAAGGGCATGACTTGACAGCTTGCGGAAAAATGCAAAGGCTGGAGCTAGAAGCGTCAGGGCACGACTGGTAGGTCAGGGTTTTAACCCTGACTGCCGTAAATGCAACAAAATGAAAGAGGGCTTTAGCCCCTGAGGTAATGTTGGAACGGAGGGAGCAGGGGGTTTCAACCCCCTGAATGAAAGCGAATATGCGCGGGGCCTTCAGGCCCGGGTCTTTGCGATAACAGAAACAACACTACTGTGCAGGCGCAGGATTAGGCGCAGGCACAGCCGCCGGCGCCTGTAAATCCGTAGGCAGAAACGCCCCGGTCTGCTCGTCCTGCACCAGGCCAATCACCCCATCCGGCGTCACAATCGGTGAGCCGAAGACTGCCGCATCCACTGGTTCGCTCAGGCGAATGCCCTGACCATCGTGACGTGCTCCCAGTAGCAGCACATCCACCGAAAGCTGTTTGGTTGCCTCATCCGTGCGCAGGCGAAATACGGCTACATGCTCCCAACTGTCTTGCGCACTGACCGCGGCCGTAGCCGCGGTCAGTGCTTGTGAGGCAAGCGGCGCATGCAGCGTCAACACGGACAGCGTGCCGGGTGACGCGCGCCGCATAACCTTCATCTTGCTATGTTTGCCGCTCACCGCAATCACACTGTCATCCTCGGCAGTCCCCCGCATATCCACGGTAAAATCCTTGGCGCTGAGCCGCAGCGGATCGCCCTGCACGATGGGCTGAAGCTGCATCTCCAGGCTGTTCTTCACCAGCTTGACCGCGCCTGATTGCACCGCATCAAGAAACTCCGCATCGTACTTCCAGGGCATCTCGGCCTCGGCCGTGGTCACCACTTGAGAGGGACTGATGTGAAAGCCCAACTGCTTCGAAGTCACTGGGTAGCTTGCATCTCCCTGGGTCAGCGTGTAACTCGATTCCACCGCATACAGGCTCGCCTGGCTGCTGCCCTGAAGATCTTGAATCCACCGTGGCTCCATGCTCTGAATGTACTTGTCTGCCATGGATTTGGCCTTGAGCCCGGCATCGATCACCCCCAGGATGTTCAACTCGATATTCCGTTCCAGTGCCTTGCCTCCCAAATCCACCGGCACATCCTGATTGAGCGTAAGCGCTACGCTCGGATGCTGGGTGTGCAACGCCAGTTTCTCCAGCATGTTGAGCCGCACGTCCGCCATCAGTTGGCCCTCGAGCCGGACGCTTTGATTTTCGACCATCCGCCGCAGCGGATCTATGCTGTGTATATCGCGAAACAGAATCGTGACATAAATCGGAGGCAGTGCCGTTGACACGCCCTTGTTCAGCACCAGCTCCTGGTTTAAAGGCGAGGCAAAAACCGGCATGCCATTCAGATGAAGCGAGCAAAGGCGCAGATTCTCCAGTATCACCGTACGCGCAGCCACCAGATTGAGATCCACGGCCAGTTTCACATGTGACAAGTCGATCTCCACCACATTCACTTCCTTGACCTGAAAATCTCCCACTGATGACGCCGTCAACGTCGTTTGCGCCGGAGCCGCAGGCTGTGCCATTCCGCCTGCCGCCGCCCATACGCTCATCCCGGCGATTACAACACGCAAAGCTGACTTCATTTCGTCCCCTTTTCTCTGCAAGCATCATAACGCCTGCTATCAGGCGCGTCACAGGCAATCCATGTATGGAACTTACGGGGCTAAAGCGCCCGTGGTACCGCATCTTCAATAAAATAGGAAATGAATGGTGGGCGCTGCAGGATTCGAACCTGCGACTTCCACCGTGTGAAGGTGGCACTCTACCGCTGAGTTAAGCGCCCCTGCGTAAGCCTGCAAGGGCTGGCTGTGAACGAGCCAGCGAGGCATCCCGTAGGTTAGAGTATCACCAGCGGGGCTTTGCGGCCAATCCTGGCACCCAATCAGGCCAGCCGGAACCTTTACTCAACTATTCATGCGCTGGAACTCCACATCAATTCGCCGTGCAGCCGGCTTCCTCCCAGGCGGGAAGCTCATACAGTGCCCGATTTTGTCATCCGGAGGCCCTGGGCTGACAAATAAAGGGACGGCTAGTTTCGATCTGTCCGGCTCAAGCCTTTCCAATGCCGGTTTCGCGTTCCGCATGGCCCGAAACGGCGGCAGCCCGCCTGGCAAACGCCTGGATTCGCCCACAGACAATAATTTAGGCCCTCAAACTGCTCTTTCAGCGCAACATAACAGCCCGGATGGGGTTCCTGTGGATATGGCTACCCTGGTCCTGGACAACCCGTCTCTGGGAGCGGGCCCGGTACAGCGCTTAGAAGGTCGGCACATGGTCGGCCGCATGAACCCGGTCAGTCTTGACCCTTTGAGTGACGCCGCTATCATGCTGCGCGCCGCCGCCGGCGACGAATCGGGGTTCAACTACCTGGCGGAGAAATATCACCGGCCCATCTTCCACTTTCTTTTTCGGATGGTCCGCAACCAGGCAATTGCCGAGGAATTGGCGCAGGAGGTGTTCCTGCGTGTCTACCGCTCCAGGCAGAGCTACCGGGCAGAGGCCAAATTCACCACCTGGCTCTACCGGATCGCCACCAACCTGGCGGTGAACCATGCGCGCGACACCAGGCACGAAAGGGCCGCGCGGAATGTTTATCTGGACGCCCCGGACGAACTGACCGGAGCTACTCCAGACGTAGCCGACAATGAGCCTTCGGTGGAACAGAACTTGATGCGCGAGGAGCGCATGAAGGCCATTCGCACGCAAGTCATGGCGCTGCCCGAACGGCAACGGATGGCTGTTTTGATGCACAAGTATCAGGGTATGGACTACCACGAGATCGGCGAGGTGCTCAAGTTGAGCGAGTCAGCGACCAAGTCGCTGCTCTTCCGCGCCTATCAGACGCTGAGAGAAAAGTTGAAGGATTTTGTTTAACGGAAACAAGCTGGTTTCGACCGGCGGGGAAACTGGGGTGGCGCCAATGGTATGGATGCCAAAAATGCGAATGAAGTCGAATTGCAAGGGAATGGATGCGAAGCTGGCGAACCTGCTTCTCGATCCGGCCGCGGAGCATGCCGCTTTGCCAGCCAGGGTAAAAGCACATTTGGACGGGTGTGACCGCTGCCGCCGTGAGCTGGATGAGCTGCGAGCAACCATGAACCTGCTGGATACATGGAAGACGCCGGAACCTAACCCATACTTCCTCACCCGGCTGGAGGCGTGCCTCCGGGAAGAGCGCGTGGCCAGGCCGGCCGGATGGTTGGCAGGTCTGCGCGCCCGCTTTGCTTTTCAACCTGCGGCCCATGTTCGACCGTTGACGGCCATGGCGCTGACCATCGTGCTGCTGGTTGGCGGAGGAGCCTATCTGGGCATCACCGACTGGAACCAGCCTCCGGTCACTCCGGTACAGACCGCCGTCGTGCATGACCTGCAAACCATGGAGAGCAACGCTCAACTGCTGGACCAATTGGAGGCGCTCTCCAGCAGCAACGAAAGCGGAGACTAACTACCAAACCGTGGACGGAAAAAGAATGTTGACTAAAGCACCCAATGGGCGATGGATCAGCCGCGCGGTCATGACTGCGGCAGCCATCCTTCTTTGTGTGCCTGCGGCCTGGCCACGCGGCCAGCACTCCGGCGGGTCCGCGCCTCATTCCTCTCCTTCAGCTCAGCCGGGCAGGCCGTCGGCCAACGCGCCCCGTCCCGCGTATCCGGGTCCGCCGTACATCGGTCCACGCTTTGCTCGTCCCGCGTATCCGGGCTATGTCCCGCCGGTTCAAGGCCCGCCGGGCCACCTGGGCGACTGGCTCTACCAGCATCGCAATCTTCCTGTCCAGGAGCAGGAGCGCATGCTGCGCGGCGACCCCAACTTCCGCCGCCTTCCCTCTGCCGAGCAGCAGCGGGTCATCCAGCAGTTGCACCAGGTCAACCAGTTGTCCGAGGAGCAGCGGCAGCGCCGCCTGGCCCGCAACGAGATACTCGAGCATCTGCCGCTCGAGGAGCAGATGCGGATCAACAACTCTGCGCGCCGCTGGCTCGCCATGCCGGTAGACCGGCAAGCGCTGATGAAGAACGCCTTCCGCGACCTGCGCGCGGTTCCGCTGGATCAGCGTCCCACGGTGCTCAACTCCGCCCGCTACCAGGGCGTCTTCACCCCCGAGGAGCGCGGCATCCTCTCCGATTTGCTGCGCGTCGAGCCTTACCAGCCGGCGCGGTAACTCCCGCGAATGCCCCGTGCTCTGTCATCCTGAGCGGAGCGTAGCGGAGTGGAAGGACCTGCTTCTTGTGTTCTTTGCGAAAGGGTGGGAGACTAAGAACCCCATGAGCGGAGCGCGTCTGCCCCACCGCCGGTGGCTAGTCCGCCACCATGCTCTCTCCCGGCAAGATCGGCCGTGTCCGCGGCAACATTCCGCGATCCGCAAACCAGCCCATCAGCGCCAACGTGCCCACATACCCGCCCAGCTTGACCAGGTTGGTCGCGCCGTTGATTGGCAGCGTCTTCCACAGCGCCAGCAGCACCGTCTGCGCAGCCGTCACCGCCCAAACCGTGCCATAGAAATACCGCCTGTGTGTGCCTTCTTTCCTGGTCGAGGGCTCTACTCGCGGCAGCTTGCCCGCCGCGCCCAGCAGCAAAATCACCGCCGCCAGCGGCAAATAGGCGTAGTAATAAATCTGCCCCATGTACCACTTGCCGATCACCGCGGCAATCACCAGCCCGCACAGGTTCAGCAGCGCATAGCTCAACGCGGCATTCCACGCAAAGCTGTAGCATACCCGCCGGTAGAGCGGATTCGGCTTGTCTTCGTCAAAGCGCAGAATATAAGGCCCCGTCTCAGCTCCCGGCAGACGCCCGCGCAACGCGGCCACGCCTGTGCATGCCAGCACCAATCCCAGCCAGGCCCAGTTCCACCAGTTGAACTCGTGTGCAAACAGCCTGAACGTCAGCGGTCCCGGCGCCAGAAAAAAGACAAAAATCCAGATCGGCCAATGCGCCAGACGGTAGATGCGCGTATTCCGCGTCCGCATCTTCCGCTCCTGGGCGTATTCCACTTTCCCTCTGTACTCCATGCGGGCAAGTCTTTCAAAGTCGCCGCGGAGACGTCAATTCGCGGGAAGTGTTAAAAAAATAATCATTTCTACCCGTGCGAATGGGTGTACCATTTTGCTCAGTCGGGCTGGCGAGCTGAGAATCCCGGCTACCTCAAATCTGAAGCGGCCGTGTAAGCTTCCGAACTGCTCCCGTGAGGACCGCATCCGGGGCGGGCCATTCCCCATGGTGGAGGTGAGAACCATGACCTTTAATCTCGCCGTCTTCCTGGAAGAAGCGGGCGTGGGACGAAAAGTCGTCCATTTGCTGCCCAAGCAGGTCTTCTTTTCGCAGGGAGATCCGGCTGTTTCCATCTTCTATCTCCGCACCGGCCGCGCAAAACTCACCGTCGTTTCGCCCGAAGGCAAGGAGGGCACGGTCGCGCTGCTCACCGCCGGGGAGTTCATTGGTGAGGAGTCGCTGGCCAGCGTGGGCGCACTGCATTTGGTCACCGCCACGGCCATGGTTGCCTGCACGGCGCTGGAAATTGCGCGGGAAGAGATGATCCGCGTGATGCACGAGGAGCGCTCCCTCTCTGATATGTACCTGAAATGCCTGCTGGCCCGGAGCATGCGCACCCAGGCCGACCTGATCGACCAGCTTTTTAACTCCAGCGAGAAGCGCCTGGCCAGAATCCTTCTCCTGATGGCTGAATTTGGCGAGCCGGGCGAACCGGAATCCCAAATTCCTCCCATCACCCAGGAAACTCTGGCCGAGATGGTCGGCACCACCCGCTCCCGCGTCAGTTTCTTCATGAATCGCTTTCGCAATCTCGGCCTTATCGATTACGACAGCCGCATCCGCGTCCACAAGTCGCTGATCAATGTCATCCTGCACGATCAGTTCACCCAGCAAACCACCGAAACCCCGCAGGCCTCCCCCGCTCCGCCGCTATGATCCATGCCGGCCACGCGAAGCTAGGAACTATTTCATAAACGGTTTTGAAAGGGCACGGCTTTACCGGGGTCCCCATCGACTCGGGGTCCCCAGCGAGCGATTTTTGCTCGCTGGGGTGAAGGGACAGGTCTTCGTCGATGGCACGGATTTACAGCTTGCGGAAAAATGCCAACGGAGTCGCAAGAAGCATCAGGGCACGACTTCGCCCGGGTCCCCATCGACTCGGGGTCCCCAGCGAGCGATTTTTGCTCGCTGGGGTGAAGGGACAGGTCTTCGTCGATGGCACGGCTTTACAGCTTGCGTAAAAAATGCAAAGGTTGGAGCACGAAGCGTCAGGGCACGACTTTAGTCGTGCCGATAGCGCAACAAATAATCTCGGGCTTTAGCCCCTGAGGTAGGCTTTTCGGGCTTTTCCTCACAAGTTTAGTCGTGCCGTTAGACGGAGGGAGGCGGGGTTTCAACCCCCGCATTATGCCAGCAGAATCAACGCGGGCTTTAGCCCCGGTGGGAATCCCATCGACATCCGTATGCATGAATGAAACATAACTCTAGCGGCGTTACGCACCTTGCCGAGCCAGCGTCTGCGCGGTGTGAATGTGGCAGATGGCGATGGCCAGAGCGTCGGCAGCGTCAGCCGGCTCAGGCGTCTCGGCCAACTCCAGCAGCCGCGCCACCATAAACTGGACCTGCTCCTTTTTCGCCAAACCGTAGCCCACCACACTGGACTTGATGGTCAACGGCGCATACTCGGCCACTGGAAGCCCCTGCTTAGCCGCCGCCAGAAGCGCCACGCCCCGCACTTGCCCCAACTTCAAAGCCGACTTGGCGTTCACCGAGTAGAAGACCTCCTCGATGGCCACTGCATCCGGCTTCCAGCGCTCCAGCTCGGTGCTCAACTCGCTGTAGACCTGCTCCAGCCGCTCGGCCGTCGTTTTGGACTTGGCCAGCCGGATGGCTCCCATGGCCTTCATCACCAGCCGAGGCTTCCGCCCGCTGTCGTCCGTCTCCACCACGCCATACCCGGTGATCTCCGTCCCGCAATCAATGCCAAAGACCCGCATGGGCCTGAGTGTATCGCAGAAACCGCTTTGAAAGTGCGCGGCTTTATGTACTAGATGTGAAGTTTTAAAAATAGGCCTTGTGTCAGGGCATGGCTTCACAGCTTCCGGAAAAATGCAAAGGGTGGGGCAAGAAGCGTCAGGGCACGACTGGTAGGTCAGGGTTTTAACCCTGACTGCCGTAGATGCAACAAAATGAAAGTGGGCTTTAGCCCCTGCGGGCAACAACGGCTTGCCGAATATGCCTCCCCAAACAGAACGACGGCCTGGGCGCATTGCCCAAGCCGTCGCGGTGAGCTGTGGGTATTGGACTAAGGCCATCGCGCTCAAGCGAGTGCCCGAAAAAGTAACCATGGGACCTGCGGCGCAATGCCCTAGGCCTCAGTCACCTCACGTAAAAAACATCTCGAAGATTCTTTTTGCATCAGCTGGATCAACCTCCTTTCCCGTGTGCGCTTAATCTACCTCTCCGCCCATGGCTCGTCAAGCACAGTTTGCCCGCCGCGAATCTTTTCTTATACCTCCCGGCTGAAATGGTCCGTGATCCGCTGACCTGGCCGTGATATGTTTTCCGTTGGGTGTGGAATTTCAAATTCGGCGGGCAAAGCGATGAGCGGACTGACCACTGATCACTGACCACTGTATGGGTAAATTCTCTCCTGATTTGTGCATTTCTTTGCATATTTTTTCCCTTGGACGGCCATTCAAAGGCCACTTAACCGGCTCTCATTTTGACGGCATCTAATTGGTTTATCAGGGATTTACCAGGAAACATTAGATCATGCAAACAATTCACTTGACATGGCCCGTGGCGTGCAACTATAAGCGTGGAAGGTACTAATTCGGGTCGGCACGTGTGTCCAGAGGAACTAGACACCCGTTTCCGCTTTCTATGAACCCCGGTTACCGTCTGGCATCCCCATCCAGCCGGAGCCCTAACGCAGGATGGAGCCAAACGGGCGTTTATGTCTTGCCCGAAAAAAGGACGACATATGAAGACCTTGCGCAACTCATTGATCATCCTGGCATTCGCTGTAGTGGTTTCTATAGCCAGGGCGGATACGATCGTTAGCTACACTACCTATTTAGCGTCGACGCCTACCGACTTTACGAACCTTGCGCTTTCTCCGTCTGTTCCCGAGTTCAATACTAGCCTCGGCACACTACACTCGGTTACCGTCAAGCTCAACGTGAGCGGATCCGCGGCAACCAGCGTGTCTGAGACACCAGGCACAAAAGGGACTTTCAAGGTCAATGAAAGTAGCAAGGTAACTCTGGGAAGTACGAATTCCAGCCTGAATACTGCGCTGAATTCTCTCAGTGAGACGGTTACCTATTCCAGTGCCATTACCACTCTCTGGAACCCCGCTGATCCTGTTTCTCCCTTCTACCCCGCTTCGTATAATTTCGGTACAGTGACTTTGACCGGATCGGCTCCCACTGAAACGATTAATGTTGCTTATCTCACGGTTTTTGAAGGCGCCGGGTCATTATTTTTCGACGCCACTTCCGTGAGTGGCTATAGCTTTTCAGGTGGTGGTAACAATCAAAATGCTACGATTTCGAATGATGATTCGGGTACTGTTACGGTCACATATGACTACACGCCAGGTAGCCCCCCGATCATTCCCGAGCCCAGCACTTTGACCCTGTTCGGCACCGGTCTGCTCGGATTGGCTGGAGCGCTTCGCTACAAGTTCACGAAGTCCCGCTAGGCCAGAGTCTCGATCAAAGGTTCGTACAATTTTCAGCGCAAGGCAAAAGATGGGATGCGTTCCTCGCATCCCATCTTTTTACTGTTTCACTGCAATGCTCTGCATATTATTTCACTCACTCCGGCTATTCAGCAGTTTCGAAACCTGTCCCAAATTACAACCAGTTTATTTATCAATGCATTACAGCGTTAATTGTAATTTTCAAAAAATCACTTGACAGGTCTTATTACAGACATCTATAAGCTATTGTAAGGAAAAGAGTCGTTCGGCGCGGGTGTCAAGAGGAACTTCATACCCGATGCCGGTATCCATCATAACCACGGTTATCGTCTGGTATCCCCACCAGCCGGAAACATAACCACAACATGGCCATACAGGTTTCCTGATCTGGCCCGGAAGAGGACGAAAAAATGAAGACCTTGCGCATCTCGTCGATCTTCACTCTCGCCATCATCGCCTTGGCGCTGCTCGTGACTGCCCCTGTGGCCATGGCTAACACGATTACTCAATATACCTTCCTTGCATTGACGCCTACCGATTTTGCTGCCGTTAATCTTTCTCCGACTGTTAACCAGTTCAATACTGGCCTCGGCACACTCAACTCGGTCACCATTACGCTCGACGTGAGTGGTGCTGCGGAAACGAGCGTGACGGAGAATGTAGGCGATCCAGAGACTTTCTATATCACTGAAGATAGCCTCGTATTATTGGACAGTCCAGATCCCAGCCTGGATACTGCGATTGGTGGCGGTAGTCTCGCGGAGGATCCTAGCTATAACAGTGGCCTTATCTATCTTACCGCTGGCCAAACGAAAGACTTAGGTATCGTGACTTTGATTGGAACGCCTGCCACCGAAAGTATTGATCCATCTTATTTTTATCTCTTTGAAGGGGCCGGAACGTTAACTTTCGACGCCACCTCCTTGAGCGGCTATGGTGCTTACGGCGGCGGTAACAATCAGACTGTTAATATTACGAATAATGATTACGGCATGGTCACTGTTGAATATGACTACTCGGGCGGCCCGCCGGTTATTCCCGAGCCCAGCACTTTGAGCCTCTTCGGCTCCGGCCTGCTCGGATTGGCTGGGATGCTTCGCTTCAGGTTCATGAGGTCCCGCTAGGCCAGAGCTTCGACAACGGTTTGTTCTTTTCCGCGCAAGGTAAAGATGGGATGCGTTCCTCGCATCCCATCTTTTTTGCCCCAACAATCTTTTCCCGTCGCCCATTCGTCGCACGCTATTCCCTAATCCCTGTTCCCTGCCCTTACCCGCCCTGTAAGATGAAATAGATTGAAACCCTTCACAGCAATGCCGGTCGCCACCCAATTCGTCCTTCCACGCGGCTTCCGTTTTGGCGCTGCCAAAGCCGGTCTCAAGCAGAGCGGCCGCGATGACTTCGCCCTCATCGTGGCCGACGTCCCTGCGAGCGCCGCTGCCGCCTTCACCGCCAACCGCGTCATCGCTGCTCCTCTGATTCTCGACAAGGCGCATCTGCGGGCCACCGGAGGCAAGCTGCGCGTGGTGGCCATCAACGCCGGCAACGCCAATTGTGCCGCCGGCCAGGCCGGCCTGGATGCGGCCCGCGCCACCTGCGAGGCAGCGGCCAGTCTCTTCGGCTGCCGGACGGAAGAGGTCTTTCCCTCCTCCACCGGCGTCATTGGCGTTCCGCTGCCGTCAGAAAAGCTCACCGCTGCCCTGCCTGGTCTGGCCGCATCGCTGGGCTCTGCTTTCGACCACTTCAAGCAGGTGGCGCAGGCCATCCTCACCACCGACACGGTGGAGAAGACTGCCTTCGCCAAGCTGAATCTCACCGGTCCTGACGGCGCGCCGCGCGAAGTCCGCATCGCCGCGCTGTGCAAGGGCGCGGGAATGATTCATCCTCAACTTGTTCCGCACGCCACCATGCTGGTCTACATCCTCACCGATGCGGCCGCCGAGCCGTCCGTGCTGAACGGCTACCTGCGCTCGGCTATCGAGGTCAGCTTCAATCGCATCTCGGTAGACGGCGACACCTCGACCAACGACACGGTGCTGCTGCTGGCCTCAGGCGCCAGCGGAGCCGTCGTAGGCCCGGAAAACGCCGCCTTTGCCTCCGCATTGACGCAGGTCTGCACCGCGCTGGCACGCCAGATTGTGGCCGACGGCGAGGGCATCTCCCATGTTGTGGAGTTGCGCATCGAGGGCGCGGCCACGGATGCGGACGCGCTCAAAGTTGCCAAAGCTATCGCCCATTCGCCGCTGGTCAAGACCGCCTGGGCGGGCAGCGACCCCAACTGGGGTCGGCTGGCAGCGGCCATCGGCTACTCCGGCGCCGAGATCGACCCGGAGCGCATCGACATTCATTTTGGCAATCTGCCCATCTGCCGCGATGGAGGCCGCGCAGCAGAGTTCGACGAATCCGCCGCCCACGCCTACATCGCGCAGCCGGAGTTTTCCATCACCATTCAGCTCCACCAGGGTGCCGGCTCCTGCGTCTTCTGGACCACCGATCTGACCCATGAGTACGTCAGCATCAACGCGGATTATTCGACTTAAGCAGCTGCTTCGGCATATTCCGGTTCGAGCCGGCAAACGGCCCTGGCCCGCGCCTGCCTTCGACCCTCTGCCGCCCGCATCGCCAGAAACAACACTAATCCCAGTGCCACGGCTCCACAGCAATCCAGCAACACATCGTTGAACTGGCCGCTCCGGTTAGGCAAAAAGCTCTGGTGATATTCGTCCGCGCTGGCCAACAGAAAGGTGGCAAGAATCGCCAGCCCGTGTGCCCGAAGTTGCCGTATCAGCCGGAGAGCCACGCTCTGCAACGTAATCCAGAAGCCGCGAAAGCCGGCCAGGGAAAAGATTCCGAAGCCCATGAAGTGGCCGGTCTTGCGGATGAGATGATGGATCGAGGCCCAGTGCGCGTCTACGCCGTAGCCGAACAGAATCTCAGCTAACCGCCGTAACGGAGCGCTGGCGTGATCCGCCCCAAGATAAGGCGTGGACTCAACCGCAATAACCATTGTGCAGACCAGCAACGGCAGCCATGTCCGCAGATGAGCTAGCAACCGCGCAGACCAGCCAGCCGACGTGTGCGGCGCGTAATCTACGAAAACCATGGAAGATGAAGACATATGAATTGTCCCACTGACTGAATCAGGGACTGGACGCAGAATCTTCCCAATCCGCAGCTGGATAAGCATCTCTTCGGCTCAAACAAGCACTACTTGAATAGAATCGTCAAATATTTGAAAAAATTAACCTTGCCCTGTCCGAAAACGAGACAATGAATGCAGCCATATAGCGGTTCTCCAATAGCTATACTCTGGAAGCACGACGCTGAGTGGCTTTTTCCTCACTGGGGTCCCCGCGGACAGGTCTTCGTCCGTGGGGTGGAAGTAAAAGCCACCTTTCACCTGGTTAGCTGGAGCACGTGAATTGGAGAACCGCTCTAGAAACGGGAACCACTTTGCTGAATTGCTGGATCAGAACGCGCCTTGGCTTTGCCGTTCCGTTCTGTGCTTTCTAGTCATCAAATCAATGTAAGCCAGTGATAAAGTTAGGGGTATGGATGTGAACAAACGAAGGTTCGTAGCCGCTGTATTCCAATGTGCGATGTTGTTGGCCGGGCTTTCTCTTCTGGCTGCTGCTCCAGCTGCGGCAGAAGATCGCGCCGCCACTAATGCCGGCCTGTCTGCCGGCGGAGGACAGTGGGGTCGTGACAGTGGAGGCGTAGCGCCTGCCTGTCTGCCCTCCACGCTTGGTTCACCGTATATCCCGGTCGATAGCTGGGTATATCCGGCTATGCTGCGGCTCTACTCGCTTGGCTTTGTGGACGATGTTTTTCTCGGCATGAGGCCATGGACGCGCTCCAGCGTGAGCCATATGCTCGAGCAGGCAGGCGCCCGCATTGATGATGCCGATGCCGGACCGGCCACCGACCAGGCCCAGGAGATCTACGATGCGCTGATGCACGAACTGCGCAACGAGATGTCAGGCCCCTGTCTGACGCACCAGGGCAACTCCCGCATCGAGTCGGTTTACACCGTGGCTCGCGCCATCAGCGGCACGCCCTTGCGCGACAGCTATCATCTCGGCTCAACCATCATCAACGACTACGGCCGTCCCTACCAGAGCGGGTTCAACAACTACTCCGGAGCCAGCGGCTATGCTGCAGCCGGCCGGTTTGTGCTCTATGCGCGCGGCGAGTTTGAGGCCGCGCCCTCGGCCACCGGCTACTCCCAGCCACTTGCCCAGGCACTCAGCACGGTGGACGGCACAACCTTCCTCAACCCCGTCACCGATCTTCCCTATCCCCAGGCCACCATCCCCATGGGGCCCATCGCCAGCACTGCCACTGCACGGGTCATGGAGGCTTACATCTCCGCCCACCTCCTCAACCACGAAATCTCCTTCGGCAAGCAGGACAACTGGCTCGGGCCGGGGCTGGGCGGCGGCATGGCCTACTCCAACAACGCGGAAAACATCTACTCCTTCCGCATCAACCGCGTTGAGCCGCTCCACATTCCGCTGCTTTCCCGGCTCACCGGGCCTTTCCGCTACGATTTTCTGGTCGGCAAGCTCCGCGGGCATACCTACATGCCTAATCCGGCGTATGTCGCCAACCCCTCGACGAGCGTGGCCAACGTGATTAACCCCGGCGATCCCTGGGTCCACATTGAGAAGTTCAGCTTCCGGCCTACGGAAAATCTCGAATTCGGTTTTGAGCGCACCGTGATCTGGGGCGGCGAGGGACACGCGCCCATCACTTTTCGCACTTTTGCGAAGAGCTTTATCAGCATGTCCTCCCCCAGCAGCTCGTCCAAGAACGGCCGCGATGACCCCGGCGCGCGCTTTAGCGCCTTCGACTTCTCTTACCGGCTGCCCTTCGTCCGTAAGTGGCTCACGCTCTATGCGGATTCAGAGGTCCACGACGACGTTTCCCCCGCCGACGCTCCCCGTCGCGCCGCCTACCGCCCCGGCATCTATCTCTCCCATGTGCCCGGCATTCCCCGTCTGGACCTGCGCGTCGAAGCCGCCTCCACCGACCCCTCCAGCTCGGACCATCCCACTCCCCCACAAGGCCCGTCGTACCCCAGCCACTACGGCCAGTTCATGTATTACGAAGGCATCCAGAAGCAGGGCTATACCAACCAGGGCCAGCTCTTTGGCGATTGGATTGGGCGCGAGGACAAGGGCGGCCAGGCGTGGGTGACCTGGCATCTGAGCGGCAACGAATGGCTCCAGGTAGCCTTGCGCAACCAAAAGGCCACCAAGTACTTCATCCCCGGCTCGACGAACCCGACCTATACCGGCTCTCCCTGCTCGACCACAAGCCCCTGCCTGCCGCCCGGCGGCACCACCCTGAACGACATCAGCTTCCAGGTGGTCAAGCGCATCGGCAAAGATTTCGAGGTCAACGGCAACTTCGCCCTGGAGCACTGGAAGGCTCCCATCTACATGTCCGGCCAGCAGACGGTGACCACCACGAACATCCAGCTCACCTGGTTCCCGGGGCGCAAGATCAGCTTCTAGAATTTCTCTGCGCCAGTCGTTCGCAACCGCTGGCGCTGCACTCCCACTTCTTCCCCGGAGAAACGGAATGACAACCAATTCCTCAAATCGGCGTATCGTCCTGGCCTCCCGCCCCTCTGGAGCGCCAACCCCAGGCAATTTCAGTATCGAGATGCAACCCGTCCCGGTCCCGGCCCAGGGCCAGATGCTGCTGCGTACGGTCTACCTCTCTCTTGATCCCTACATGCGAGGCAGAATGAGCGATTCCCCATCCTACGCGCCGCCTGTAGAAATCGGAGGTGTGATGGTGGGATCGACCGTGAGCCGGGTTGTGCTCTCGCACCATCCTGACTTTGCCGTGGGCGACTGGGTATTGAGCCAGGGCGGATGGCAGGAGTATTCCATCTCCAATGGGGCAGGCGTATTCAATCTCGGTGCGCAGGTGGAGCATCCCTCTCTCTCTCTGGGCGTTCTGGGCATGCCCGGCTTCACTGCCTGCATGGGTCTTCTGGAGATCGGCCAGCCAATGGCTGGCGAAACCGTGGTGGTAGCCGCGGCCAGCGGCGCGGTGGGTTCGGTGGTCGGCCAGATCGCCAAGCTCAAGGGATGCCGCGTGGTGGGCATAGCAGGCGGTGCGGAAAAGTGCCGCTATGTCGAGCAGGAACTTGGATTCGATGAGTGCCTCGACCATCGGAACCCCGCGTTGAAGGAGCGGCTGGCGCAGGCTTGCCCTGCCGGTATCGACGTTTATTTTGAAAGCGTGGGCGGCGTGGTCTTTGACGCCGTGCTTCCCCTGCTGAATACGCGCGCGCGCATCCCTCTCTGCGGCCTGATCGCGCATTACAACGACAAAGAAGCCCCTCTGGGCAGGGATCGCACCGCCCAGGTAATGGGCACGTTCCTCAAGCGCCGCATCCGCCTGCAGGGTTTCATCATCTTCGACGATTTCGGCCCGCGATTCGGCGAATTTCATGAACAGATGTCCGCATGGTGCGCCGCCGGTAAGATCAAGTACCGCGAGGATGTGGTGGAAGGGTTGGAACACGCCCCCGAGGCATTCATCGGCCTGCTCGAAGGAAAAAACTTCGGCAAACTTGTGGTCCGGGTGAGCAACGCTGCGGCGTAATCCGTTGCGCGGAAAGCGAGCGTTCGGCCCCACAACAGGTCATCGCCTGGACGGCCAGTCCTTGCAGATTATTTCCGTTCCTTGGAGCACAATCAATGCATGATCAAGCACCATAGCCGTGAGTCTTCCCTGTTCCTTATTCCCTGTTCCCTGTTTTTAGGTACCCCCCCCACCCCCCCCTATTTATTTTCAAAACCTTGCAGATTATATGAACCATCATGGAATCAATAGTTTCCGCAATTCATCTGGCCGATATATCCCACATCGTGAGACTTGGCCTTCGGAAAATCGCCGGAAAAATCCGGTTTTTCGACGAACTAAATGGCCATTTGCCCAATCCTTCGCCCATTGAGCCACTTGCAAAATTCAAAGAGGAGCGCAAGAAGCGTTAGGGCACGACTTTAGCCGTGCCGTAAATGCTTTGAAATGAGCAGGGCTTTAGCCCCCGCGGTGGTTGTCTCTTGTGATTCGCAATTCCATAAGGGCAATTTTGCAAGTGGCTCTATTGAACGGACATTTTGGGAGTAAATCGAGCAGAGAATGGGTTGCTTTCGCGGATGGATTCAAGCTGCGGTAAACAGCACTTGCCTCTTGTCGAGCTTAACGCGCGCGCGGATGCGTGCGGTCGTAGACCACTGTCAACTGCGCGGTAGTCAGTTGCGTATAGCGCTGCGTGGTAGAGAGGCGCTCGTGGCCCAATAATTCCTGAATCGAGCGCAGGTCGGCGCCTTCTTCTAATAAATGAGTCCCGAAGGCGTGGCGCAGGGTGTGCGGATGGACGTCGGCGGAGAGGCCGCGCAGGATAGCGATGCGCTTGACGATGCGGGCGATGCTGCGCGTGGTCAGCCGCGCATCGCCGCCGAGCCTGGTCAGGCCGCGCAGTTGCAGGTTGAGAAAGAGCGCCGGAGTTGCGTAGCCTTTTGTATCACCGGCCGCCGCCAGCCGCGCGGCGCGCTCAGCTAGATAGGCGCGCAAGGCTTGCGCAGCCGCGTCGCCCAGAGGAACATAACGCTGCTTTTGGCCTTTGCCGCGAATCAGAATCGCTTCGTTGGCCCAGTGAATGTCTTCGAGGTTCAGCCCGGTCAGCTCGGCGTTGCGTATGCCGCAGCCGTAGAGAAGCTCCAGAATCGCCGTGTCGCGTGCGGGCCAACTGGCGGCATCTTCGGCCACCGAATCCACAACGCGGTTCATCTGCTCGATGGAGGGCACGCGCGGAAGATGCCGGGGCAGTTTTGGCGTAGCCACCAGCGAAGCCGCATTCTGCTCCAGGCGCCCGGTGCGCGCCAGCCAGCGGAACCAACTGCGAATGGCGGCCAGAGCGCGCGCGGCGGAGGCCTTTGATAAGCCTCGGTCATAGAGCGTTCCCAGGTAAGCGCGTATGTGGGTGTGCTCGATGCCCTTCGGGCTGTTCTCGTCGCCGTAGTGCTTGGCGATGTAAGTAATGAATCCGCGCAGCTCGCGATCATAGGCACGGAGCGTGTGCGCCGATGCGCCGCGCTCGTTGGCCAGCACGCGCAGATAATCGGCCACCAGCGAATCCAGCGAAGCGGCGGCCTGCTCAGGCATGGAAACAGCGGATGCGCTCATGTGGTCTCCTCGCTGGGCCTGGCGCGCGAAACCAGGTGCAGGCCGCGGCGCCCAACAGGAAGCTCCGCAACCTCCGCTCGCTGCCGTGTAGCGCGTGGATGGTGCTGGCGATGCACTTCTTTCAACCGGCCCAGCGCCAGGTGGGTATAGACCTGCGTGGTGGAGATGTCGGCGTGGCCCAGCAGTAACTGCACGCTGCGCAGGTCGGCGCCGTGCTCCACCATGTGCGTGGCGCAACTGTGGCGCAGCCGGTGCGGGCTGGCGGCTGAGTTAGCCATCTTGACCACGTGCCAGACCCACTGGCGAGTGAGCGGCATTCCGCGCAGGGAGAGAAACAAGCGGGTAGCGTCTTGCCGCGCGGCCCTGGCTTTGCCGGTCGAGCTGATGCGCGCCAGATGCGGCCTTCCCTGTTGCAGATACACCTCCAACGCCTCAAGCGCTGTTCGCCCCAGCGGCACAATGCGCTCCTTGTCGCCCTTGCCGCGCACCTGCACGCGGCCCAGGTCCAGCGCCAGGTCGCCGGTGGAGAGCGCCGTAACCTCGGAGACGCGCAAGCCGCCCGCGTAGAGCAGTTCCAGAATCGCCCGGTCGCGCAAGAACGTGGCCTGCGCTTGCGGATGCCCGGAGTCGAGGCGCGCGCGGTCCAGCATCTCCATAACCTCCGGCTCGGCCAGAGATTTGGGCAGCACCTTCCAGGCCCGGGGCGATTCGATGTTGATGGTGGGGTCGTGATGGATGCGCCGGTCGAGCAGCAGCCACTTGTAAAAGCCGCGCAGGCAGCTCAGCTTGCGCGCCGCCGAACGCTGGTCGATGCCGTGGGTGCGCAGATGTTCGAGAAATGCCGCTACATCTTCCTGCGCCGCCGTCAGCAGCACGCCGCTCCGTCTCTCGATGAACTCGGCAAAGGTCTTCAGGTCGCTGTCGTAGGCTTCGCAGCTCAATGGCCGCAGTCCTTTTTCCACGCGCAGATACGCCTGATAGTCCTTTAAGAGCGATAGATTGCGCGCGGATTCCACAGATTCGATTATCAGCGTGTGAAGCGGGCTTCGGCGTTGACGAGCGCGCAGTTGAACCTGGTTCATCATGGACTCAACATTGGCAACAGGGCGAGTTAGCGGCAGGGGTGGAAAACTTCGCGTGCGATTGCAGGTTTGCGTGGCACACGCGAGGCCCGGCAGCGTATAACGCTGGAATGGGGGCTTTGGCAGCAGAGATTGATGGATGGCTGCGCGAGGGCGGCCAGGTGGTGGCGGCCAGCGAGCGGGCGGCGCGCGCTCTTGCTGATGGTTTCCATCACGCGCGGCTGAATGAGGGTCTGACTGCCTGGCCCGCGCCCAACATTCTAGATTGGAAGAGTTTTGCCCGTGCTGCCTGGGAGCAGCGCGGCGCCGACGCTCGTCTGCTGCTTAACCCCGCGCAGGAAGAGGCGCTGTGGGTGGAGATCGCAGGCCGGGACCGCTCTTTGGCCACCTTGCTGGAAGGCCCACGCCACCGGCTGGCTGCTCTGGCCATGGAAGCGCAGGAGCTGATTTGCGCATATGCGCCACAGTATCTGCGAAGGGCGGCCCGCGCCGCCTGGCAGCAGGATGCGGGGGCTTTCAGCAGCTGGCTGGAAAGCTTTGAAGAAATTTGCCGGGCTGAAAGCCTGATGAGCCCGAGCCGCCTGCCGCTGGAGTTGATTGCGCTGCTTAAAGCCGACCAGGCAATGCGGCCGCCGCTGCTCTTGGCCGGATTTGACCGCATACTACCCGCACAGCGCAGCCTCTTCGACGCGTGGGGCGAGTGGCATGAGGCGGTGAAAGGAGAGGCGACTGGAGAGGTTCATTTCCTCGCCGCCGACGATGAAAAGACCGAGCTGACCGCCTGCGCGATGTGGTGCAACCGACGGCTCGCTGTTCAACCAGACGCCCGTTTGCTGGTCGTCACCCAGGCCGCCGGCAAGCGCCGCGGCGAGATGGAGCGCGCGTTTTATCGCCATGCCGGCGCGGCCTTTGAGTTCTCGCTGGGAATTCCGCTTCGCCAGGTTGCGCTGGCGAGAGCGGCGCACCTGGCGCTGCGCTGGCTCGACGGCCCGCTCGAGGAGCAGGAAGTTGACTGGCTGCTCTCCACCGGCGCCGCCGCCAATGCGCCGGAATCGGCCGCGCTGCAGGCATTCATGCGCGCATTGCGCCGGAATGGGATGGAACGGACGCATTGGACTCTCACGGCTTTTCTCGGCGAGAGATCCGCACGTAAGCTGTTGCCGGCAGAATGGGTCAAGCGCATCAGCGACGCGCAACACCTGTTGGCTGGATTTGCGCAGCGCCCGCAAAGCCCGCTCGATTGGGCGGAGCTGGTTCCACGTTTGCTGGAGACGATTCGCTTTGCCACTGCTCGGTCATTAGTGAGCGCCGAGTACCAAGCCGTCCGCCGCTGGCAACAGGCCGTGGAGAGCTGCGGCACGCTGGGCTTCGATGGCCGCAGAATCCAGTGGAATGATTTTCTTTCGCAACTGGGCCGCACGCTGGATGAGACGTTGTTTGCGCCCGAGTCGCGCAATGCGCCCATCCAAATTATCGGACCGGCGGAGTCCGCCGGGCTGACCGCAGACGCAGTCTGGTTTATGGGAGCCGATGAGGAGGGCTGGCCCGCCAACGGCTCTACGCATCCGCTGCTGCCCGCCGAGATTCAGCGCGAGGCGGGAATGCCGCACGCCACACCGCAACTTGACTGGGAGTTGGCCGAGGCCATTACGCGCCGCCTTCTGGCTTCGGCAGACGAGGTTTACTTCAGCTATGCAAAGCAAAAAGAGACCGGCGAGGCCCGCCCGTCACGCCTGATCGTTCAGCTTGACGGCGAGGCACGGAAGCTGCCGTTGGAGTTGAAAGCGACCGACGCGCCGCCTCCGCTGACCGTTGCATTTGAGGATCACAGCCGGATTCCCTTCCCTCCGGGCAAAATCAAGGGCGGCGCAAACGTCCTCACCGCGCAGTCGCAATGCCCCTTCAAGGCCTTCGTCACGGCGCGGCTGGATGCGCAAGGCTGGGAGCCCGCCGAGGCCGGGCTGACCGCCAAGCAGCGTGGCAATTTGCTGCACGACGTGATGAAATCCGTCTGGGCCGGAGCTCCTGACGGAATTCGCAATCACGCTGAACTGCTGAGTCTGAATGACCGGGAGGCTTTTGTCGCGGATCATGTGCAGCGCGTGCTGGCTCAGGAGTTGCGACCGAATCAGCGCGAGCTGATGCCCCGCCGCTACCTGGAACTGGAAGAGCAGCGGCTGACGAAGCTGGTCACCGAGTGGCTGGAGTACGAGGCCACGCGAATTGAATTCGAGGTGGCAGACACCGAGGTCAAGCGCACGGTTCACCTGGCCGGAGTTACGCTCGATCTGCGCCCGGACCGGGTTGACCGGCTGAAGGACGATTCACTATTGGTGATCGATTACAAATCAGGCAAAGTTTCTCCCAATGCGTGGGAGACGCCACGGCCCGAAGACGTGCAATTGCCGCTCTACGCGGGTTTTGCCCTTGAGCCGAACGAACGTCTTGGAGGGCTGGTTTTCGCCAAGGTACGTGCCGCAGATCAGGAGTTTGCCGGGCGGGTCTTCGATCCTGCGGCCACGCTCTCTACTGGCCTCAATGCAAGAAGCTCCCTGGCGAAGAACAAGCTCACCAGCGAGCAGCTTGACGTTTGGCGGGATTGCATCGAGCAACTGGCTAAAGATTTTGTTGGCGGAAGGGCCGAGGTGGATCCGCGCGAAAGCCGGGAAAAGACCTGCAAGCATTGCGGTTTGCAAACCTTGTGCCGCATACAGGAGCGCGACGCGCAAATCGATGACGAGGACGAAGTCGAGGAGGACGGCGATGAGTAGACCTGCACACTCGGATCCTCCTGATCAACTTGAGCGACTGCGCGCACTCGATCCCGGACGGTCGATCCTGGTGCAGGCTCCGGCGGGCTCGGGCAAGACGGACCTGCTGGCGCGGCGATTTCTCCGACTACTAGGCGAAGTGGATGAGCCGGGCAAGGTGGTGGCCATAACCTTTACCAACGCGGCCGCCGCGGAGATGCGCAACCGGATTCTGGATGAGCTGAGAAAGGCGGAGACGAGCACAACTCGCGATCCCGATGAGTTTTCGATGGAGGCGTTGGCGCGGCGGGCGCTGGAACATTCCCAGGCGCTGGGTTGGAAGTTGATCGACCTGCCTGCACAGCTTCGCATCAGAACGATCGATTCGTTTTGCCGCGAACTTGCCCTTCAACAGCCGCTGCTCTCCGGGCTGGGCGGCGGCCTCAACATTGGCGAGCAGCCGGAGGAACTTTACCGGCGCGCGGCCCGCGAGACGCTGAGAAAAGTCGACCAGAGCGGCACGGCCACGGGCGCGGCCATTGAGGAACTGCTGCAATGGCGCGACAACAGCTGGCAGGAGATGGAAGAGCTGCTGGTGGAGATGCTCAAAGGCCGTGACCGCTGGATGCAGGGCTTCGTTCTGGAGAACGAAAAGGATTGGGAGAAGCTCCGCGAACGGCTGGAACGGCCCTTTGCACATGCCGTGCGCGATGCGCTCATCAAGTTGGGCGCGCTACTCGACCAGGTGAGCGGCGCACGGGAAGAAGCGCTGGAACTGGCGCGGTTTGCGTGCGAGGAATCGGGTGAAAACTCGCCCTGGGAATTGGCGGAATGCGCCGAATTTCCCGCTGATTCGTTCCCGGATGGGCTTAAACCTGCCCACGATTTCTTTATTTCACTCGCAGAATTTCTGCAAACGCAGAAAGGAAGCTGGCGTTCAGAAAAAGGCCTGAAAACATCCGATGGTTTTCCATCGACCCCTCGCGGCAAAGCCGGCAAAGCCCGTTTCGCTGCGTTGATTGCAAAGCTGTCTGCGGTTGCCGGACTCGAAGCCGCATTAGCCGCCGTTCGCAAGCTGCCCTCCGCCGGCTACACGGAAGATGAGTGGAAGATTGTGAAGGCCTGCTTTACGCTGCTGCGGGAGGCAGTTGGCGAGCTACACGTTGTTTTTGCCGAGGCCGGCGCAGTGGACTTCACCGAAGTGGCGCAGATTGCGCTGCGCGTGCTCCGAGGCGAAGACGATCTTCCCACAGAGGCCGCAATGGGCGTCTCGGACAAAATTCGCCATCTGCTGGTGGATGAGTTTCAGGACACCAGCCGCCGCCAGCACCAGTTGCTTTCCAGCCTGATTGCCGCGTGGCCGGAGCGCGAGGGGCGCAGTTGCTTTGTGGTCGGCGACCCCATGCAGTCGATCTACTTTTTCCGCGATGCGGACGCCGAACTTTTTCCGCGCGTGAAAGCCCTCGGCCTCGAAATCCCGCACGAACAGCCGCTACTCTTTGACTCTGTTTCCCTGACGGCCAACTTCCGCACCACGCCCGGGTTGGTTGCCTGGCACAATCAGGCCTTCAAGAAAATCTTCGCAGCCGACGACGGCAGCGGGATTACATTTGCGGAAGTACAGCCTGCTCGGGAAACAAAGAACGGCGACGGTCCGGCTTTCGCACTGCACCTGGAATTTGTTCCCCAGTCAGGGAAAGCAGCCAATCCCCAAGCCTCAAACGAAATCGAAGCCGCACACACAGCACAGATTGAAGAGATTGTCGCCGTAATCCGCAGCCATCAAGACTCCATCGAGCAGGCCCGGTTGGCGCAGGAGCACGGCGAGGACAAAAAATTCCACGTGGCGGTTCTGGGGCGCGCAAAGAATCATCTGGTGCCCATCGCGCAGGCCCTGCGCGAGGCGGGAATTGCTTTCCGCGCCGTGGAACTGGAAAAGCTGGCCGAACGCCCCGAAGTACTCGACGCGCTGGCGCTGGCCCACGCGCTGCTTATTCCCGAGGACCGCGTGGCCTGGCTGGGCGTATTGCGCGCGCCGTGGTGCGGCCTCTCGCTTGAAGATCTGCACCGCATTGCAGGCAGTGACGAGCATGAGACGCGTTCCCGCCCTGTGCCGGAGTTGATTGCCGAGCGGCTTCCGCTGCTGAGCGAAGAGGGCCGCATGGCCGCTGAGCGCGTACTGGAGACGCTGATTTCAGCGCCCGCGCTTCGCGCCGCCAATCCAACTTCCTCGCTGGGTACCTGGCTGGAACAGATCTGGCTGCGGCTGTGCGGAGCGGCCTGCGTGGATGCAATCGCCCGCGCCAATCTCGATCTCCTCTGGAGCTGCCTGGACCAGCTGCCCGACGGCGAACCGGAGTTGTCTGGCCCCGGCCTTGCAGCGGCTCTGGACAAGCTCAGCGCACAGCCCGATCCCGGAGCCAGCAACACATGCGGCGTACAGCTGATGACCATTCACAAGTCCAAGGGGCTAGAGTTCGAGGTGGTCATCGTTCCCGAGTTGCAGGCCCGCATCCGGGGTGGCAAGCTCAAGATGCTCTCCTGGCTGGAACGCGGATTGGCCGAGCCGGATGATTCGGGCGAGATTACCGAGTTTCTGGTCGCACCTTTGCAGCGGAAACGCGAGGAGAAAGGAAGCGCCAAGGCCTGGGTTGATCGCGTTTATCGCGAGCGCGAATCGCAGGAAGACCGGCGCATTCTCTACGTTGCCGCCACGCGCGCCCGCGAGGAGCTGCACCTGTTTGCGCGTCCCGCGTACACGGAGAAGGACGGGAAGCTGATACTGGTGAAACCCGCAAACAGCCTGCTGTCCAAGGCCTGGCCGGCGCTGGAAGAAGAGGTTGGCGCACGATTTGAAGAGTGGAAGGCCGCGAGAGCTGCCATGAAGAGCCGCGCGGAGGAGGAGATTGAGTCCATTGCCGCCTCCGGCGAAAGCAATCTGGCCGTCATGCCTCCTCCTACGCTGCTGCGCCGGTTGCCGACGGATTACCGGCCCACGCCCACCGCGGCCTCCAAGCAAGCCGCCTCTGGGTTACCCATTTCTGGTATAGGCCCCGTCCAGCTTTATTCGCGCCATGAGGGCGGACTGCTCTCCCGCGTTCTGGGAACAGCTGTCCACACGCTGCTCGAAGAGCTGGCCCGACTGCGCGCCAAGCTTGATTGGGAGGCTGCTCGCTCGACCTTGGCCGGCTTCGTGCCGCACATCGCCGCCCGGGCACGTGCAGCCGGCGTGGACCAGCTCCAGGCCGCGCAGATCGCCGCTGAGGCTCTTCAGCTTGCACTCAAAGCCTCCCGGGACCCCACAGGCTCCTGGATCCTACGACCACATGCCGCTGCAGCCAGCGAGGCTGCCTGGGCCGGGGTCGTCGCCGGGAACCTGCATTCTGTGCGCGTGGATCGCGTCTTCCGTGCCGGTCCCACGCCCGGCAGTGACGAAGGCAATTGCTGGTGGATCATCGACTATAAGACCGCCCACGCCAGCAATATAGACCCGAAACAGGCCCTGCCGGGACTCCGTGAGCTTTACGCTCCCCAGCTCGAGGCCTACGCCGGCATCCTGAGCAACCTGCATGGCGGGGATGCGCCCGTATTCGCCGGCCTCTATTATCCACGTCTGTCGCTGCTGGATTGGTGGGAAATCTAGCCATCGTGAGCCATGCCAGCAAGGTCTATTGGCGGACCTGGCTGGGTCTGGCCCCGGCCGCTTCCGGGACCGCAAATCTTGCCCCGACACATGTTTTTTAGATTCAAAAAGATTCCTTGTACGCAAAGGCCAGAAGAGGGGTACAATTTTCACGAGGAGACCAATGGCCGGAGATATGCAACTTACGTGCAGCGACTGCGGGCAGGACTTCACCTTCACCGCTGCTGATCAGACGTTCTTTCAGGAACGTGGTTATTCGACCCCAAAACGTTGCAAGAATTGCCGTCAGGCAAAGAAGAACGATCAGGGGGGCTCCGGCTACCGTTCGGGCTCGGCACAGGGAACACCTGTGATTTGTTCGGGTTGCGGCCAGCCTACAACAGTGCCTTTTGAACCGCGTGGTGACCGCCCGGTCTATTGTCGGGATTGCTACCAGGCGCGCAAGGGCAGCGGCGGCGGTCCGCGCGGCGGCCGGTAACAGGTTTTGAGCGGGTCCGGCGAGCCAAGCTGCTCATCGGGCCCGTATAGTTCGGCGAGTTTGAACAAAGCTCCCCGGCAACCCTGATTTGTCTGCGGCTGCTGATAAAGAGTTATGTAAGTAGATTTATGTTCTGATTCTGCTCCGCATGCTCTACACCACATTTTTGAGGACTTTTCCCTACGCATGGCCAGCCAACTCTCCTTCACAGGTTTTGCATGGAAGAATCTCTGGCGCAGGCGTCTAAGGACTCTGCTGACACTGGGCGGTATCGCCATGGCCATCGGCGCGTTTGTGGCACTGGTGGGCTTTTCGCGCGCGTTTGAACACGAGTGGCTGCGCATGTACGAGGGCACCGGCACCGACATCGCCGTGGTGGAGAAGAGCTTTCTGAACACCTCGCTGGATGAGTCTGTGGGCGCCAAACTGCGGACGCTGCCGGTCGTTGAACAGGCCAGGCCCATGATCTTCAATCTGATGGACCTGACGCCGGAGGTCAATGCGTTGGTCTTTGGCTGGCAGGCCGATTCCTACGAACTCGATTCGCTCACACTCACATCCGGGCGGCGCTTTCATGATGGACAGCCTGAAATCCTGCTGGGCGACATCCTGGCTGGGAACCTGAACAAGAAGGCCGGCGACACGATCGAGATTCAAGGCACAACCTTTACTGTGACTGGAATCGATCATGGCGGTTCGGCACTGGAAGCAGGCGCGGTCATCATGCCCCTGGATCAATTGCAGCAGGTGTCCAGCCTGCAAGGGAAGGTCACAGCGTTTCATGTGCGGCTTCGCCCCGCACCAGCCGGCGAAGCACAGGACCACTACGTAAAGCGCGCCGATGCGGAGATCGAAGCCGCACTGCCCGGCTTACACGCCGTTCCGGCGGCGGAGCGCGCCAGTAATAACCAGATTGTGCTGCTGGCACATGCCGCCGCGTGGGGCACATCGTCTATTGCCCTGCTGATCGGGATTCTGAGCATTGCCAACACCATGGCCATGTCGGTTTTTGAACGGACACGCGAGATCGGCATCTTGCGCGCGCTTGGCTGGAGGAGCTGGAGGGTAATGCTGCTGATATTGACGGAAGCGGCTGTGCTCGGCATGGCAGGCGGTCTTCTCGGCCTGGGCGTCGGATGGGGCACACTGCGGCTGCTGTCTACCCTGCCGCAAACCGCCAGCATTGTCTCCTCCTCTGTTACCTGGCTGCACTTGCTGGAGGCGTTGTGCATCGCTGTGGCCTCCGGTCTGGTCGCCGGGGCCATCCCCGCATGGCGCGGCGCGCATCTTTCGCCGGTGGAGGCTCTGCGCCATGACTGAGCCAATTCTGCAAGTGCGCGGCCTGTGCAAGAGCTACGACGAGGGACGCATCGAGGCCCTGCGCGGCGTCGATCTGGCCATCGAAGCCGGGGAGTTTCTGGCCATCAGCGGACCGAGCGGCAGCGGCAAATCCACGCTGCTGCAACTGCTGGGCGGACTCGACACGCCAACCAGCGGCGAGGTTTTCTTTCGAAACGCACGGCTCGGCGCGTCGATTGACCTGGATGCTTATCGCTCGAAGAGCGTTGGCTTCATCTTCCAGGCGTTTCATCTGGTGCCCACGCTGCGCGTCCTCGAAAATGTTCAGGTACCGATGATGGCCCTCAGCCCCACGCCGCCAAATCGCGCCGAACGGGCGCTGACTCTGCTGAGCGAGATGGGACTGGAGCATCGTTTACGGCAATATCCCAACGAACTCTCTGCGGGCGAGCGGCAGCGGGTAGCGATTGCGAGGGCGCTGGCCAACTCCCCGGAGATACTGTTGGCCGATGAGCCCACCGGAAACCTGGATAGCGCTAATTCGGCGCGGATCATGGAAATTCTTACCGGAATTCAGAAGCAGCGGGGAATGACGCTGATTGTGGTGACGCATGAGAACGAGATTGCGCACGCGGCGGCGCGGCAGATTCGCCTGCGTGACGGAAGGATCGAGGCATGACCGTTGCAGGAGCCGTTCTGGCCGCGACCATGCTACTGCCACTGGCCACGCAGGCCGCAGATGCTCCCTCCGCGCTAGAGGCTTCAAGGCATCGCATGCAGACCGCGGATTATAACGCTAGCGGCCATCTGATCCGCGTGGAAGCGAATGGCGCGCGCAAGAGTTATCCCATCACCATCAAGGCGCACTGGTTTCCCGGCGTGCTGCGTGTGCATGTGGAGATTTCCAACGCTCCGAAGACAGGTCCGGATTCATTGGTGGTTGTCCGCACGATCACCCGCGTCCTTCTGGAGATGCGTCCCGGCGACAAGAACACCATTCTGATTGCGCAAACAGGCGATAAGCAGGCTCTACCACTGCCTTTCGACAAATGGAGCGAAGGGCTGATGGGAACGGCATTCAGCTACGAGGATTTTCTGGAGGCGCATTCCTTCTGGGAGGAGCAAACTCTACTCGGCGAGAAGAAGTTTGGCGCGCGTGATTGCGACGTTGTAAAGAGCACGCCCGGCGCAGTTGACAAGACGCACTACGCCGAGGTTACCAGTTGGCTGGACCACGGCAACGGCTTTCCGGTGTACGTGGAGAAGACGCTGAAAGATGGCGCAGTGAAGGAGTTTACCTCCTTCGGAATTCGACAGGAGGGCGGCGTCTGGTCGGCGCACCAGATTGAAGCGAAGATTCGCGGCCAGGCCGGTTCATCCCTGCTAATCATCGACCGTGGCACACCCAGAGCAAACCTCAGCCTGAAGGATTTCAGCCCCGCGCAGATGACGCAATTTCAGGATGGCAAATGAACCTGCTTTTCTCCATTCTCGTCGCGGCCGCATCCCTGATTATTGCGGGCATTGTGTATCAACGACTGGGCGCGCACCGCGACCGCCTACAGTACACGAAAGACGGCCGCTGGATCGACATCGGTGGCAGGCGCAGGCTCTACATAGTGGAAAAGGGAGCGGGAAACCCGACCGTTCTGTTTGAAGCCGGAATAGCGGCCACCAATCTGAACTGGTATCACATTCAGGAGCCGGTTTCGAGTTTTGCCGCGACAGTATCCTATGATCGCGGCGGGCTGGGCTGGAGCAGCCCCTGCCGTACAGCGCGCACCCCGGCCAATATCGCCGCTGAATTGTATCAACTGCTGGAGAGCGCCGCCGTAAAGCCGCCCTATATTCTGGTGGGACATTCCTTCGGCGGACTGGTGATGCGCCGCTTTGCGCTCGACCACCCGGAAGAGGTTGCCGGCATTTTGCTGGTGGACCCAATGAGAATCGAAGAATGGCCGCCGCTGGACCCGAGCAAGCAATCCGAGCTCAATCGCGGAAGGAAGCTCTTCCGTATTGCAATCCCCTTTGCGCGCATAGGAGTTGCCCGCCTCGCTGTCACCTCGCTTTTCATGCGTTCCGGCCGCACCGCGCATCAGCTGGCCGGCGCCGCCGGAAAGGGCGGCCAGCACGTGCTGAACCGCGTCAAGGACGAGGTGGGCAAGATGCCGCAAGAAGTCTGGCCCATCATTGCCGCCCATTGGTCTCGGCCAGACAACTTCGCCGGCATGCGCAGCCACGTCGAGGCCGTTCCCGACACCGTCCGGGAGATGCACAACGCCGAACCGATTCAGGACATTCCCGTGCTGGTGCTGACCCCGGGAAAATCATCGCCTCTCTCCAGCGAAGACCTAAGCCGCATAGGTAACAACACGCGGCAGGTGATTGCGCCCGAGAGCGCGCATTGGATTCATCTCGACCAGCCTGATCTGGTGATCGATTCGATCAGGAAGATGGTGGCGGCAGCTGCCGCCAAGCCTGCGACGGAAGCCGGTTGAGACAACGTGAAGTTCACAGTTTCACAGTTTCACAGGAAATAGGGGGGGTGGGGGTCCCTTCCGATATAGACCGGTCGCATAGCCAGAACTTGCGCGTACTCACTCGACCTCTTCCGGCGTTCGACCACAGGTTGACCTCTTTCTCCATTCGGACTACCAATTGAGATTGTGCGCCGGGGAAAGGTAATTATCTGCAAACGGGCGCAAATTGGCTGTTAAATAAGAAACGGCCCTGGCGGGGGCCGTTTCAGAGTAACCGTAATCGAAGAACTGGCCTAGCGCCGCTTTTTGACTGACTTGGGAGCTGCCTTCTTCGCTGCCTTGACCGGTTTCCGGCTGGGCGCGGAAACAGGTTTCTTTTTGGCAGGCGCGGATTTTGACGCCTTGGCTTTCGTCTTGGCCGGGGGTCTGGAGGCTGCTTTGGCCTTCTTTAGCACTTTAGCCTTGACCGTCGGCTTTGCCTGGGCCTTCTTAGCCGCCGGCTTACCCGGCTGAAGCGGTTTTCTGGCTGGCGTGGGTGCAGCCTTGGCCGACGTGGGCTTGGATTCCTGCTTTGGTTGAGCCTTGGCACTGGGAGCCGACTGAGGCTTTTTCGCCTTTTCCGGCTTGGGCTTGGCCAGCGGCTTGGAAGCCCCCTTGAGCAGATTGGGTTTGGAAACCAGTTTCTCTGTCCCTTCCTCAACCTCCTCATCGTCTTCACCGGCAGATGCCTCAGATTCTTCGGTGAGGTCAACATCCAGCTCGATTTTTGGCAGCGCCAGGCCCAGATCAAGGACATCGTCCTCAGCTCCGCTGATATCGTCCAGATCCTCCTCCTCTTCCAGGTGCTCCTCCAGATGCTCCTCGGACTCCTCGTCAAAGGAGTCTCCTTTCAGCTTGACATCGGAGCTGCGTTTGACGCGAGGCCGCTTGATAGTGACCTGGGGCGGCGGAGCGGGGGGCGAATAGGGCTCCAGAAAGGCGCGGGCTTCTTCTGGAGTGGCGAGCTTGCCGTCGATCAGTTGCAGGAAGACGGTCTGTACGATCTCCCCGTAAGCAGGCAGTTCGGCCGTGATGCGCAACTCCTGCATCAGGGCATAAGGGATGCGCTGGCGGAGTTCAGGCCAAACCTTGAGGAAGAGGTTGAAGCGTTCCTTGATGGCTGTGTCCTTTGTGGTAAACCCAAGCCAGAGAATAGCTTCCGGGTCATAGCTCATGAAGAGCTTGAAGCAATTCGAGGGCGTGGCATTCTGCTTGGCAAGCAGCACCTTGGCAAATCCCGCAGCCATCGAGTCCAGGTCGCTCCACTCAACGACGAAGCCGGGGCGCAGCATCTGCTTCTTCAGAGCGGAGATCTCCCTGCCGGAGAGCCTGGCGGTCAGCAAGCGCATCTGCGCCGCCGACATATCGGCATGAACGCCCTGCATGAGCAGCTCGACGGCCAGCTCGTGCAAGGCATTCAGCCCTGCCTCATCGGCCTTGTAGGAGGTCCAGACGGGGTACAGGACCTTCATCCAGCCCTCGGTTTCGAGCGCCTGCAAAACCTTCAGCCCTTCTTCCTCGTGGCCGATCTGCTCCAGTTCGCGCCTTCTTGCCTGGGCGGAAAGACGCTCGATCACGCCTTCTTCCCTGGCGTTCAGGTAACGGGCCTGGGTTTTGGGATCCATCTCCCAGCCCAGGCGCGCCTTGTAGCGCGTAGCGCGAATCAGCAGGGATGGCTCTTCCAGAAAACCGTAATTGGAGACCAGGCGCAGTGTCCGGAATTCGATGTCCGCGGCGCCGTTCATGGGGTCCATCAGCAACCCGAAGGAGCCTTCGTTGAGGGAGAGGGCCATGGCGTTGACGGTGAAGTCGCGGCGGCGGAGGTCCTCCTGGATGGAAGCAGGGACGTGGATGATTTTGCCGGGCTTGGGAATCTCGACGCGGTGCGCGCTGACCAGATCGACGCGAACCGTGCCGGGGAAACAGAGATAAAGCGTGCGGGAATCTTCGTCTTCGCCCCACACCTTGCCGCCTAGTTTCACCATTGTTTTCTTGAGTTTGAGAGCATTTCCATGCAGGGTAAACTCAAGATCGCGAACGGCGTGGCCGCTGGTCAGGTCGCGCACCGCATCCCCGGTGAGAAACAGGATTGTGCCGGCCTCTCGGGCTGCCTCGCGCACTTGGCGCAGGGCGCTCTGCTGGTCAGCCGACAGCCGGTTTTCCAGAAGATAAATGTAATCGGGCATTCCGTATCCTGCTTCCGCTCTGATTTCCACAGCCAAGTGCCTGATGCAGTTGCTCTTACAGCAGACTACGGCATTGGTTGCAAACCGTACCTTAACACAAATCAGCCCGGTTGGCTATGCCCCAGTGCACCAAATATGCAGCTTTTCCCTTCCCGGCACCTACATATTCCGTGCGACAATCCAAAGCGATGGCCTCTCATCGCAAACCTGTCATCGTACGCAAGTTCAGCCGCGACTGGTGCGCCGGCTATGCGGGAATTCACTTTGGCCAGGACGCGGCGGAACTGGAGATTCTCGACCTAGGCGGAAAGGTGCTGCGCATCGGCTGGGAACAGGTAAAGTGGGTCTGCTATGTGCGCGACTTCCCGGCGGGCGAGCAGGCTAATCCGGAGCGGCTGCTTCATAAGCGCTTCTCCATTCGGCCGCGGACTCCCGGCCTGTGGCTGCGCATGACGCTGACCGACGGCGAGGAGCTGGAGGGCCTGGCGGCCAATGACCGCTCGCTTGTGGATGGCGCGGGGCTGCTGCTCACCCCGCCGGATACGCGCTCCAACACGCAGAGGATATACGTGCCGCGGCAGGCGATTCAGACGCTGGAAGTCGTCAGCCTGATCGGCGCGGCAAGCCGCAAGCGGGCCGAGGCTGCCGTCCGGGCAACGGAGCAGCCGGAGCTGTTTCCGCAGGAGCCAGGCGGGGAGTAGGCGAGCCCGACGTGCGTGTTCGTGGCCAGTGAACAGCGGCGATGACTGCCATTCCGGTACAATTCCATCCATGAAGCTAGGTGAATTGGCAAAGAAGCTGGGCGCGGAGCTGCGCGGGGACGAGGAGCGGGAAGTCACTGGCGTGAAAGGGATTGAGGAGGCGGGGCCGACAGAGATCACCTTCGTGGCCAATCCCAAGTACGCGGGCCTGGCGCGCAAGACAAAAGCAGCGGCGGTGGTGGTGGAGCCGGAGTTTCCGGAGATTGAAGCGGCGACGCTGCGCATCAAGAACCCTTACCACGCCTTTTCACGGGCCCTGGGCTTTTTCTATCAGCCGCCGGTTTACGCGCCGGGGATTCATCCGACGGCGGTAATCGACCCGACGGCTAAGATCGGCCAGGGAGCGCACATCGGGGCTTACGTGGTGATCGGCCCGCGTGTCAAGCTGGGCGCGCACGCCACGCTGCTGCCCCACGTGGTGCTCTATCCGGGCGTCGAGACGGGCAGCCATTTCTATGCTCACGCTCATGCCGTGGTGCGGGAAGACTGCGTTCTGGGCGACAACGTGACCCTCGAAAATGGCGTCATTATCGGCGCGGACGGCTTCGGATTCGCCAAGAATGAGCAAGGCCACTGGGAGAAGATTCCGCAGTCGGGACCGGTGCGACTGGGCAACCGGGTGGACGTGCAGGCCAACGCCACCATCGACCGGGCGACAGTGGGCGAGACGCGCATCGGCGACGGAACCAAGGTGGATAATTTAGTCCAGATCGGGCACGGTTCGCGCGTCGGAGAGAACACGCTGATATGCGCGCAAACGGGTCTGGCCGGCTCGTCGATGGTGGGCAACAACGTCATCCTGGCCGGGCAGGCAGGCGTGGCCGGCCACTGCACGGTGGGAGACGGGGCGATTCTGACCGCGCAGACCGGCATCTCGCACGATATTCCTCCGGGCAAGACGATCTCCGGCTCGCCGGGCTTTGACAACCGCGTGTGGCTGCGCGCGGTGACAATCTTCCAGCGGCTGCCGGAGCTGCTGAAGCGGCTGGACCGGGTGGAAAAGAAGCTGGCGGCCCTGGGCCCCGCGGAAGGTGACGAGAAAACGAAATGAAACTGCAGGCTGGGATTATTCGAGCAGATTGGGATTCGTATTCTCCCACCCTAGCCGCAAGAACAAGAACGCGGCGAGGGTGGGGCACCCAGTTCATGTTTCTTTCAGCGGCGCTGATAGTCCTGGCCGGATGCCACTCATATCACGTTGAAACCACCGTCGAAAACCGTACCGGAGGAGCGATTCAACTGCTGGAGGTTGACTATCCGAGCGCCAGCTTCGGGGTCAACAGTCTGGCGGCAGGCGCGGAGTACCACTATCGCATCCAGTTGCGCGGCATCGGGCCAATCAAGGTGCAATACACGGGGAGCGACGGGCGGCAGACCCAGGTGGAAGGACCCATGCTGGCTGAGCGGCAAGAGGGCCGGATGGAGATTGTTCTGCTGCCCGGAGGGAAAGTGGAGTTTCATCCCGAACTGACGGATGCGATCGTAGCGATGCGAAAGTCAGGAGCAGGTGATACCAGTCCGCATTGATTCTCTTGAATTCCCGGATTTGCTCTACCCTAAAGTCATGCAAATCAACAGGGAAAACTACTTCCTTGGCTGTTCATTGCCCGAATCCAACCGATAGAAATAGTAAGAGGGCAAGATGCAAGGGAGTGCTGTATCCAGCACCGGCCGACGCCAGATTCCCTGGCTGCGGAATCACAAGTATGTCAGGCACCTGGGATCCTGCTTCGTCCTGGTCACGCTGGGCGTGGTTTTCGTAGACCTCATCGAACGGAACGGGACGGGCGGCGACCTGATCTGGGTAGCCAACGGACTGCTGCTTGCTTACCTGCTGCTGGCTCCACGCTGGCGCTGGCCGGCATATCTGCTCACCGGATTTTTAGCCCTAGTATTTGGCAGCAGGCTCATCCATGAAACATGGGGGCTGAGCCTGTTTTATAACATGCTGGATATAGGCGAAGTTCTGATGGCCGCACTTTTGCTGCGTAGGCGATCGGCGCAGCTTCCCCGCTTCACGGAGCTGGGGTATCTGTTTCGCTTCATCGGATATGCCGTTGTGGCCGCCCCCGTAGCCACGGGATTGGTCTACGCATGGTTGACCTGGTCATGGACAAACGTCTCTCCGATGTATTCGTTTCTGCGGTGGGCGGGCGCCGATGGGCTGGGAATCACGGTCATCACTCCCATCAGCGTGGCCATCTTTCAATCCGATCTCAGGGATATCAAGCTATGGCGGCAACGCTCGATTTACCTGGTGTTGACCGCCGCATTAGCCATCGCCGCCTTCTCTCAAAACAGCGTTCCGCTGGTATTTCTGGTCTATCCGCTTCTGGTTTTCCTCTCTCTGCATATGGACCTTGGCTCGGCCGCGATGGCGTTGCTGGAAGTGACTGCTGTGGGAAGCTGGTTCACGATTCGAGGCGAAGGCCCGTTTCACACGCAGGGGTTTGTGAACCCGGTCGGGCCCAATGTCCTTTTGCAACTGTTTATTATCGCAGGAATCTTCATCCTCTTCAGCATCTCCGTGGCCCTGGAGCGGCAGAAAGCCACCGAACGCAAGATGCAGGAAATCGTTTCCCTGCACCGGCTGGTGACTGAAAACTCGCGAGACGTGATCATCGTCGCCGACTTCGACGGAAATAGGTCCTACGTTTCCTCGGCTGCAGAGAGCATGGGCGGATGGAGTCCGGAAGAAGCTATAGCCTTCGGTAGTCTTGGGCTAGTGCATCCCGAGGATCAGCGCAAAGTCATGGCGGCGATGCGCGATTTGAGGTCCGGCCGCGATGATGCACTGGCTGAGTGCCGCGTCAGGAAGGCCAATGGAGATTATCTCTGGGTGGAAGCGGCCCTGCGGCTGATTCGCGATCCGGGAACGGGCTTGCCTTCAGGAATCCTGAACACTGTTCGCGATATCAGCGAGCGCAAACGCTCCGAGCAGCAACTCCGGGAGGCCTACCGTGTCGTGGAGGCGCTGGCTCTGACGGATGTGCTGACCAACCTGGCTAACCGGCGGCGCTTTGACCAATACCTGGCCACTGAGTGGCGCCGCAGCATGCGCGACTGCCAGCCGCTCTCCCTGTTGATGCTGGATGTGGACCTGTTCAAGATGTACAACGACACCTATGGTCACCAGCGCGGCGACAGTTGCCTCAAGCAAATCGCCGAGGCTTGCAAGGATGTGGTCTCGCGGCCCGGAGACCTAATAGCGCGCTTCGGTGGAGAGGAGTTTGTGGTGGCCCTGCCGAATACGGAGAGCGAGGGCGCCCAGCAGGTTGCCAACGAGATCTGCGCCTCCCTGCGCGGTCGCCGGTTGCCGCACAGCAGCAGCCCCTACGGAATCATCACCATCTCCATCGGCTGCGCCACGCTGGTTCCCCAGGCCGGCAGGTACGCACCGGAGCTGATCGCAATGGCCGACCATGCGATGTACACCGCCAAACACAACGGAAGGAACCAGGTGTGCATGGGCAGCGCTCCGGAAAAACGCGGGGAAGAGGCGGCGGCCTCCGCGCAGCCCAAGGCAATTGCCGGCACTACGTCCTGAACGCACACGCTTTCACGGGGCTAGAGCGAAATCAGAGTAAACGTGCCCTTGTTGAGGATATTCAAGGTGGCTTGTTCTAAAGGAAAAAGCCACTTGGCGGAATTGCTTCAGGGTACAGCTACTCTGGTTTCGCTATGGGCCAGAGGCGGAGCGATTCCGGGGTGGAATCGCCCGCCAGCCTAATGAATAGAAACTACAAGCTGCCGCTCTAGCGCACGATGCCATGGAAGAGCGGGGATTGCAACAGACTGCTGAACTCGGCATCAGAAGTGGCAAAGTGGATCGACAAGCGCCCCGAGTCGGAGGAGATGGCGGTAGCGCTCAACGCCTGTTTCTCGGCGTCAGAGCCGCTTGCCTTGCGCACAGCTAAAGCCACCGTCAGGAGTGAAGAGAGCGTAGCCGCTGCAAGGGTGTCGCTGGTGGAGATGGTGAGGTCGAACTTTACGCCGTGCTGGAAGTTCATCGAGTACCAGGAAGCCAGCAGGCGCTTCTGCATGCTTTCATAGTCGGTCATCGAACCAGCCTCGCCCAGCACCTGTTTCATCATGGTCTGCGTGCCCTTCTGGTCGAGGACGCTCCACAAGGGCTCGGAATCCACGGATTTCATAGCGTCCATCAGGCTTGCGTTGGTCAACATGCTGGGCGCAAGGCCGTCGCGGGCGTCCAACGACTTGCTCACCGCATCCGCGTCTCCAAAGACCATGGTGGAGGGATTAATAAAGCAAACCACCATGCCAGTCTTGGCCATCGGCCAGACCCTGTTGGTGCGCACCAGTTTGGACTTCATTTGCTGCTTGCGAAAGTTGGCCGTAATATCCGTCACGGAGAACTGGCCCTGGGCGACTCCGACTGTGTCCAGTTGCTCGCCTTCATTGCTGGGGCGGAAGAGGGCAAAGGCCAACTGCTCGACATCGTGGTTTTCGTTCAGGCCAGACTTCTGCAGCGCCTCTTCGAAGCGCTTGAGTTCGGGCGGCATGACGCGCTCACGCAGATCCATGGCCGAGGTCGAGTTCTCCATGGCGTGGTAGTCGATGACCACCAACTGCTGCACATCATGCGGAATAGCGGTGCGGGCTTCGGTGGACAATTGCGCCGCCGGCGCCGAAGCGGCCGCGGCAAACAAGATAACCGGAATTGAGAATTTCAGAAAAGAATTCAACGAATCCATCCTCCCCGTTGCGGTAGTTCAAGAATCCATGGGCGGAAGCCGGCTTTATAGCCCGCATTTACCCGCACTCACTGGCCAACAATACCGTTTCTGTTCCAATTTCATTGTAATCGTTGGTCTGCGTCCGATGCGCCTTCCAGACAGGCGTAACCGTTCATGCATCTTCTGGCCAAGCCATGGGAACCGCGAAGCGGCGCTCCAGGATCCAGTTGTGCGAATCGAACCCAATGAATTGACGCAGCCACTGTCTGTCCCGCTCACAGGCAGACACGGGAAGCGGCTATCGGAACCTTGTTCAGGACTTCACAAACTCATTTCCAGAAGGTGTAGCCCACCTGGAACTGGATGCTGGCATTGACGCCGGGGTTGCGGTCACCCAGCGAGGCCGAGGAAATATGCACGGCGTTTACCCCCAGGTCGATGGAGCGCTTGTTGCGAGTGAAGTAGTGGATGCCCACACCACCCTGCGGGGAAAAGTTCCACACGCTGGTCGAGCCGTCCGCGGTGTACAACGACGAGCTCGAATAGCTCGGCGGGAACTGGCGGGTGGTATAGATCAGCCCGCCGGCGCCCTGGAACCAGGGCTGAACGCGCCGCGACCGGGTTAGAAAGTTCCAGCGTAAGATGACCGGGGTAAGGCTGACGCCCCGATAGGTGCCGCCGGCAACGGGTAGAACACAACTGACGTATGTCCCATTCGGTTCTTGACAGGAGTAGGTAGCCGTGTGCGGAGCCGGCGTGTAGGCCTGCCAAAGAGGCATGATGTTGCCGCCAAATTCGAACTGGCCGGAAAAAACGCTGGCATGAAAGACCCGGGTCAGAGGCTTGCCCCACTGGACGCCCGCCGAGAGAAACTTGTACTGCGAGCGGTCGCCGACGCCTGTGCCATAGTTGACGAAGGGGCCGTACTCCCAGCTTTTTGCATTGCTAACCTGGGCAACGGGGTTGGCCGCTGCCGGACCGGCGGCGGTCCTGGGACCGTCCGAACTTTGGGCAGCGGCGATCATTGTACCGGCCATCAAGACAAACGCGAATAGCCTTGCGATTCGTGTCAACGTACTTCCCTCCCCTGGATATAAACTTCTGAATTCTCACAAAAAGGCCGCCACAACCGGGCGGCCCTGGGAGCGCCCCGCGGCGTTCCATCAGCCGGCCGCTGCTTCCATCTGGTCGGCGTCCATGTCGAAGTTGGAGTAGACGTTCTGGGTATCGTCGAGGTCTTCCAGAGCCTCCAGCAGGCGGATCATCTGAGCGGCCTCTTTGCCTTCCAGCTTAGTGTAGGTGGAGGCGACCATGGTCACTTCGCACATCACCGTGGGAATGCCGGCGGCCTTGATGGCCGTGGCGACGGCCTCGTGATCGGCCGGATCGGAGATAATCTCCCAGGTGTCGCCTTCGTCGTTCAGGTCCTCGCCGCCATTTTCGAGCACGATGTCCATCAGCTTCTCTTCGGAAGCCGCAGATTTTTCGACAGCGATAAGGCCTTTCTTGTGGAACATAAACCGCACTGATCCGGTCTCGCCCAGGTTGCCGCCGTTCTTGGAGAAGCCGTGGCGGATTTCGCTCACCGCGCGGTTGCGATTGTCGGTGAGAACCTCCACGATGATAGCCACGCCGCCGGGGCCATAGCCCTCGAAGGTGACCTCCTCATAGTTGACGCCTTCCAGCTCGCCGGTGCCGCGCTGGATGGCGCGCTTGATGTTCTCCTGCGGCATATTTTCCGCTTTGGCCGCCAGAACGGCGGTGCGCAGCCGGGGGTTGCCGTCGGGGTCACCGCCGCCGCTCTTGGCGGAGATGGTGATCTCCCGGATCAGCCGGGTGAATATTTTGCCGCGCTTGGCATCCAGCGCGCCCTTCTTGTGCTTGATGGTGGCCCACTTTGAATGGCCGGACATGGAAACCTCAGAGAGACTGAAAGATGCGGCGCGTGGCGCGCGCCTGACCTTGTGAGTATACCATTGGGGCCGATGCACACCGCACGGCGCGCTATCCAACCGAGGGCTGCAACTCGGCCTTTTTGGTGACGATCACCAGCTTTGCCGGGGTCAGTTCGGGGCCGTCCCAGCCTTCCTTCACCGCCTCGATATGGATCTCGCCCGCTTTCCTGGTGGACTGCACGATTAACTGCGCCAATCCATTGAAAAGAGAGCGTTTAGGTTCCTTGTCGCTTTCTTGGCAGTTGGGATCGCCGTTGCCAACGCCGATCAGCGCGCCCTCGCCGGAGATCTTGAATCCGATGAGGTTCGAAGCTGTCGGAACAGGCCTGCCTTCCTTGTCCAGCGCCTCGACTGTCACCATTGCCACGTCCTGGCCGTCGGCATTGAGTTCGGTGCGGTCCGCGGTCAATCGGATGGCCACGGTTGCCCCGGTGGTCTCGCGCTTCTCGGTGAGCACGACCTTGGCCTCCTTGCTGCCCCGCGCCTCAATCACGCCCGGCTCGTAGCTGACCTTCCACTCCACGTGGCCCAGGTACGGAACCTTCTGCACGCCCATGCTCTTGCCGTTCACCAGGAGTTCAACCTGGTCCAGATTCGTGTGGACCCAGACGGGGATTGCTTCACCTTCTTTGCCCTCGAAATTCCAGTGGGGGAACAGATGCAGCACCGGCTCCTTGCCCCACCAGGCCTTGTAGTAATAGAAGGTGTCCTTGGGGAATCCGCACATGTCCACGATGCCGAACTGCGAGTTGATCGACGGCCAACCGTATGGTGTGGGCTCGCCGCGATAGTCGAAGCCGGTCCAGGCAAAGCCGCCCGCCTCCCACTCGCGCGTGGCGTAGAACTTCCACCACTCCTCAGCTTGCTCGCCCCAGCCAGGATTGTTGACATCGTACGCGCTTACCGTGTTGCGCAGCTTGTCGGTCGAATATACGCCGCGGGTCGAGACTGCGCTGGCCGTCTCCGAGCCATAGATTGGCCGCTTGGGATTCTGTTTGTGAAAATCGTCGGGATATTGCAGCATGTAATTGAATCCGATGATGTCGAAGGCATCGGAGACGCCTTTCTTGTTGTCACCATTCACCGCCGCGGAGACCACGCGCGTGGGGTCGAGTTCATGGCATCGGCGCACCATGGTTGCGGCGATCTTCGCGCCCTCTTCCGCCATGTTGTTCTGCAACTGCCACTCCTCGTTGCCGACGGACCACAGAATGATGGACGGCGAGTTGCGATAGCGCTTGACCATCGCCTCCAATTGCGCCATGCCTTCGGGGTTAGAGCTCATCTGCCGCGTCTCGCACATCATCATCATGCCCATGCGGTCGCAGGCCTCCACCCACTCCGGCGTCGGCATGTTGTGCGAGGTGCGCACGGCGTTCGATCCCATGGCGCGCAGCACGCCCAACCGGAACCATTGCAGCCGGTCCGGCAAGGCCGCGCCCACCCCGGCGTGGTCATGATGGTTGCAGGTGCCTTGAATCTTGAGCGGCTTGCCGTTCAGGAAAAAGCCCTTGTCCGCGTCGAAGACCGCGGTGCGCACGCCGAAGCTCACTCGCTCAGCATCGCGCGCCTTGCCGTTTGCCTCCACGGTCACAATGGCTGAGTAAAGATTCGGCTCATCTACCGACCACAAGGCGGGGTTGGCCAGCTTTGCGGTGGCGGTGAAGTTTGCCGTTCCATCCACCGGAATCGATTGCCCCGACGCCTCAGCCGCAGCCACCGTCTTGCCCGCGGCGTCGAGAATCTGCCAGCTCACTTTGGCGTTCTCCACCTGATTGCCTTCGTTCACCACCACCGTGCCCAGGGTGAGAGTGGCGGAGTTTCCCTTCAGTTCCGTCCGGACCGTGCTCTCCCACTGGCCGAGGTGCAGCGCATCGGTCTTGGTCAGCCACACATGGCGGTAGATACCGGCGCCCTCGTAGAACCAGCCATCGCCGAAGCTGGCGTCCACGCGCGCCACAATATAGTTCTTCTGGCCATAGCTTAGAAAGTCCGTCAGATCAAAGCTGAAGGGCGCATAGCCGTTATTATTGCGGCCGATAAAGCAGCCATTGACGAAGACCAGCACGTCGCGAAAGGCTCCGTCGAACTCGACTGTGATGCGCCGGCCCAGATCGCTGGCCGGGACCTCGAACTCGCGGCGGTACCAGCCCACGCTGGTCTCCGGGTAGCGGCGGCCGAGGGGTTTGTATCCATGCGAGTTCAACGCCTCGTCGCGCACAAAGGGCAGTTCGACGGCCCAATCGTGGGGCAGGTTCAGCGGACGCCACTTGGAGTCGTCAAAGCCGGCCTTGGCGAATTTAAAGTCGCCGGTCTTGGCAAAGTCTCCCTGCCCGATGCCGAAGCCCAGATCGCGGGCCGGATCGGCGCCGTGGCCGAACTGAAACTTCCAGCCAAAGTCGAAGAGCAACCGCTGGTGGGGCGCGATGGCTGTCGAGGCTTCAGCCGCGACTGGCCCCGGAGCAGTAGCCAACCGCATCGCTGAGCGTCCCCAGGCCGAGCGGGCCACAAGCGAAGAAACCGAAAGAGCTAGTCCAGATGAGAGCAGTTCTCGACGAGAGATACCGGCCATGAAAAACCTCTTTTCCCGTGAAGTCTCACCGTAGACGACCGGAGAATGCAGGGCGCCAGGCAAAGATAAATTCTAAACCAGGCGATGCGTATAGGCAGATGACTTTATCAATGGAGATTTCTAAGTAGCATTACGTATTACCAACGACTAGCTTGCGGGACTACCACAGGGGAACTTTTCTCACACGCCGCTGGGAAGCTGATACTCTAAGGGCATGAAATCAGGAGCCTTGGCCTTTGCCGGTTCCAATGGCAGGCACGATACGATTGCCTTAGCGGCATGCCCCTGCTCCTTTCTCTCGTGTGACTCCCGAAGGTTGGTTACAGAATGATTGACATTCATCAACATCTAATCTACGGAGTCGACGATGGCTCGCCCAACCTGGAGGCCTCCCTAGCCATGGCGCGGGAGGCGGCGGCGAACGGCGTGACCCACATCGTTTGCACGCCGCACGCCAGCGAGCACTTTCCCTATAACGCTCCGCTCATCGAAGCGCGATACGACGAGCTCCGCGAGTTGTTGCAGGGCCAGATGGAGCTGAGCCTGGCATGCGACTTCCACATGAACGCGGAAAATATCGCGGAGGCGGCGGCTAACCCCCTACGCTACTCCATCAACGGCAAAGGCTACCTGCTGATCGAATTCCCCAACACCTCGATATTCCCGCAGATGAACGATGCCATGTTCCTGCTGCAATCGACGGGCTACCGGCTGATTATTACCCATCCCGAACGGTACCCGGCCCTGCTGAGCAGGCCGGAAATGCTGGCGGAGTGGCTGCGCATGGATTGCCTGGTCCAGGTAACCTCCGGCTCGCTGTATGGGCGCTTTGGCAAGATGGCGGAGGCGTTTTCCAATGAACTGCTGGAGCGCAACTGGATTCACTTTATTGCCAGCGACGCGCACAACATGAGCGGGCGTCCGCCGCACCTGAAAAAGGGCTACGACTATGTGGCGCACCACGCCGGCGAGGAGACGGCGCGCAGGCTGTGCGAGAGCAATCCGCAAGCCGCCGTCGAGGGCGCCGAGTGGCCGGCGCAACCCGAACCGAAAGGGCTTTGGGACTATGTGCCCATGAAGTTTCACGCCAAGAAGTTTGCCGGCCCGCATGGGAAGAGCGCCCGCGCGGAGACCGCAGGCGATACTCCCAAGGCTGGATTTTTCAAGCGAATCTTCGGGTGATAGAGGCGCGTACGATTCCTTTACTCAGAACTTTATTTCTTCTTTTAGACCTTCCGCACCGTGGCTTCTTGAATTTCTGCACACAAACCTGTTTCAGGCAGCCATAATTTCTTGCCTAACTTTACAGCCCCAGCCCGCCATCCACGGCCAACACCTGGCCGGTGATAAAGTGCGGTCCCGCGGCAAAGAAGAGCACCGCCCGGGCCACGTCGTCCACGCAACCGTTGCGGCGCATGGGCGTCTTGGCGGCAAAATACTCTGCCTGCACGTCAGTGTCTCCGCCTAACTCGATCCATCCGGGCGCAACGCAGTTGACACTGACCTCCGGTGCAAAGGCTTTGGCCATGGTTTGGGTGAGCATGTGCAAGGCGGCTTTGGATGCACAATAGTGGGCGTGGCCAGCCCAGGCATGAATCCCTCCCAAAGAGCCTATGTTGATAATCCGGCCTTTGGCGGCTCGCAGATGCGCCAACGCCTCGCGCGCCACCAGGAAGGGACCGCGCGCATTGGTCTCGAAGACCACATCCCACTGCTCGAGGGTGAGCGAGTCAAGCGGCGCGGACTCAAAGACGGCGGCATTGTTAATCACCAGATCCAGCCGCCCGAAGCGGCCAACAACGGCTTCGACAGCCGAGCGCACCGAGGTCTCGGAGCGGACGTCGCACTCGACAGCCCAAACGCGGCGGCCAAGACTTTCGATCTCGCGGGCGGTCTCGGCGGCTTCAGCGTGAGAGGTGCGAAAGGTGATTGCCACCTCCGCGCCGGCCGCAGCCAGGGCCAGCGCAATGCCTCGGCCAACGCGCCGCGCGCCGCCGGTAACCAGTGCCGATTTGCCGCTGAGGGGTTGAGTTGGCATCATGTGTTCAACGACAGCCTCTCAGGTGCGCGGCACGTTGGGATTCAGGGTTTCACGCCTGCAGCGTTATGCGGCTGCGCCGTGGGAGCGGCTGTGCGCACGGGCAGCACTTTGAAGAGCTGGCCGATAGCCGTTGTGCCTCTGCCATCACTGAAACAGAAGATAGATGTCTCGAAAAGGCCTGCCGAAGCTGCCCCCTTCGCGACATTGGCGTGGTAACATTCATCGTCAATTTTTATCAACTCCGTCGCGACGTGAAGGTGTTTGCCCCCACCGTTCCCCAGTGAAGTTGATTTGTCAGGATCATACAACCCCAACATTTCATTCTGGGTCGGCATCCGCCAGTCCGTGTAGCCGCCTTCCTGATAATTACTTACAAATGTATTGGCGCCATGCGTGGTGACGATTGAGGCATCGGCTTGCGCAGCCCACATCAGGTTTGTCTTCGTATCCAATACCGTTCCGTCATCATAAGCAATGAACCGGCCGTCCCTGCCAGTCTCCTTTTTCTCCGGTCGAGCACTGTATATGGAGTACTGTTCGACTGGCCGCTTCATCCGGATATTGATCGCCATCTGGGCTTTGTCAATCTTGAAGTCGTCCCCGTAGGTCTGGAAACCCCCAGCGATAATCTGCAGGTTCACCTTGTCGCCTATGGGCAGCACGTCGATGACAGCCTTGCCGTCCTCGTTGGTCTTCAGCTCCATGTTGCCCTTGTCCTTCTCGCCCTGCATGGGGTGGAAGATGACAGCAGCATTCTCGATGGGCTTGCCGTTCACGTCACGCACCACGGTGACCTCAATGCGCGCGGCGGGCGGGGGCGATTTGTACTTGCGGCCGCGATTGGAGGAGCTCTGCTGTGCGCCGGCGAGCGACAAGAGAACCAGGCTGAACGAGGCCACGACGATCCATAGACGAAAATGAGAACTGCGCATCATAGGCATCATTGTAAATGGTTTCTCCGCTGCTATGAAGCCTGGTTATGGAGCTTTTTCAAGGGCACTGGCGAAGGATAGGAAGACCAGCGCGGCGGGAGAGTAGCCGCCGGGATCCGGCTGAGTGAACTCGCCGGTCTGCGGGTCCACCTGCTGGCGAAACTCCCCGTGCCTGAGAATGGCCTGGCACCATTGCCGCATCAGCTCTTCAAGCTCTGCCTGCTTGCCGTAGTGCGCCATCCAGCGAGGCGCGCGCAGAGCGGTGAGCGCCTGCGAGGCTCCGCCCCAGGAGTTGCGCGGAATGGGGCGAACAAAGGCGGGGTCGTCCTGGGCAATGCTCGACAGAGGATACGGCGCCCAGAAGGCGCGTGAGTTATGCAACTGGCGGGACCAAACTGCTTCAAAGATCGCCCGGTCGCGCGCCTGCTCGAGATCCAGAACATGCTCGCCCAGAACCCGGCTAATCACGTCCGAGCGCACCCGGACAAAGTTGCCCTGCGCGTCCAGATCGTAGAATGCGGCGTCTTCCGGCGAGTACAGCTTGTCGAGAATCAATCGCCGGATGGACTCAGCGTCGCGCTTCCAGCGAGCCGCTTCGGCCTTCTTTCCCAGCGCCTTGGCCATCGCGGCTAGTGCCACCCTGCCACCGTAAACGGTGGCGGAAAGGTCCGGGCAAAGCCGCGGCATGGAGGGCAGAGACGAGCATTTGCGCGCATCGGCATCGGGACAACGATTGGGAATCCCCTTCCATCGCGGGCTGTTGTCGTGGCCGGTGTCATAGGTGCAAAAGCCCTCCACCAAGCCGGTCTTGCGCGTGTCGCGGTATTGTCGCAGCCACGCATCCCAGCGGCTGCACGCGTCGTATGCCTTCGCCAAGAAGGCATTATCGCCGGTGAGCTGGGCAAGCTCCCACGCCGTAGCGGCAATCGGCACCACCATCTGAATCTGCCCGTAGCCGTTGTCCGTTGTTTTAATGGCAGCGGGAAGCTGTCCGTCAGGCCGCTGCAACTCGAAGAAGGCCATGTGGTTGTTGCGGGCAGCCTCCAGCGGGGTAATTATCGTTTGGCCTGCGGGAATGTGCCTGGCCAGCGTGGCGTAGACCAGTCCCTCATGCGGTCCGCACTCCTGCCAGATGCCCTGGTAGGTGCTGCCCTCGAAGAGAAGCGGATGAGCGTAGCCTGGCACGGTGCGGAGATTGCCCGCCAGCACCGCCAGAGCAGCATCCCATGTACTCTTCCAGGCGCGCTTGCGATCCAAATCCTGCGCCGGCTCCTGCGCCATGGCTTGCAAAACGGGCGAGGCCAGCACGGTTCCGGCCGCACACGCGGCATTGGTAAGAAAACTTCTTCGGGTTGCGGTAGAACGATCAGAGCGCGCCATGAAGCACCTCGATCCGCTGATAAAAGGCCCAGGAATGCAAGCCCCGTGCGGTCAGAGTACCAAATTGCCCCTTCCAGCCGTAAATTGAAGATTCTGGGAGGATTGGCGGCAGATCAACAATATGAGTGAGTTTTGCTCATATTTTTGCTATACCCCTTGACAAAATTTGCAGATTTGCCTATCGTTAGCAATTGGAAGGCGAGAGTGCTAGCAAATGGCTGACAGAAGTGCTCGCCGGGTCTGCTGAACCGATCATGGAGCCGCAAACCTTTGATTCCAAGGCGTTTTTTCTAATTAACCACACAAACCCCGCGGCAGGGCAACCCTGTTCGCGTGTGAAGGAGAAGCGAAACAATGGCACAAACATCTGTAGCGACGACGTTTACCCCGCTGCATGACCGCATCCTCGTCCGCCGTTTGGAAGAGGGCGAAACCATCCGCGGGGGCATCATCATCCCCGACAGCGCCAAGGAAAAGCCCCAGGAAGGCCAGGTCATCGCCGTGGGCAAGGGCAAATCCAACGATGAAGGCAAGGTATTTCCCCTGGACGTGAAGGCGGGCGACAAGATCCTCTTCGGCAAGTACTCCGGCACGGAGATCAAGATCGATGGCGAGGAGTATCTGATCATGCGCGAGGAAGAAGTTCTGGGAATCGTGAAGAAGTAGGCGCTCCGCGCTTTAGCGTGGTCAGCGGGTTTCACGAACTGATCACTGACAACTGACAACTGTTTGAAGGAGAGATACGGAAATGGCAAAACAGATATTGCACGGTGAGGAATCCCGTCAGGCGATCCTGCGCGGCGTCAACACGCTGGCGGACGCTGTGAAGGCGACGCTCGGGCCCAAGGGCCGGAACGTGGTCATCGAGAAAAAGTTTGGATCGCCGACCATCACCAAGGACGGCGTAACCGTAGCCAAGGAGATCGAGCTGAAGGACCCGATGGAGAATGTGGGCGCCCAGCTGGTGAAGGAAGTTGCCTCGAAGACCTCCGATGTGGCCGGCGACGGCACCACGACCGCAACAGTTCTGGCTCAGTCCATCTTCCGCGAGGGCGTGAAGACGGTGGCTGCCGGGGCTAACCCGATGGCCCTGCGGCGCGGCATCGAAAAGGCAGTGGCCGCGATCATCGGCACGCGTGACAAGGAAGGCAAGTGGACCGACGGCGGTGCTCTGGGCAAGCTATCAAAACCCGTCAACGAGGGATCCGTGGCCCAGGTGGGCGCTATCTCGGCCAACGGCGACCAGGAAATCGGCGACATTATTGCCGAGGCAGTCAAGGTAGTGGGCAAGGATGGCGTCATCACCATTGAAGAATCGAAAACCATGCACACCGGCCTGGAAACGGTCGATGGGATGCAGTTTGACCGCGGCTACCTCAGCCCCTACTTCGTCACCGACGCCGAGCGGCTGGAAGTGATTCTGGAAGAGCCCTACATCCTGATCTACGAGAAGAAGATCAGCGCCATGAAGGATCTGCTGCCGCTGCTGGAGCAGGTGGCGCGCGGCGGCAAGCCGCTGCTGATCATTGCCGAGGACGTGGAAGGCGAGGCACTCGCTACGCTCGTCGTGAACAAGCTGCGCGGCACGCTGAATGTGGCCGCGGTGAAGGCACCGGGCTTTGGTGACCGCCGCAAGGCGATCCTGGGTGACATCGCCATTCTGACCGGCGGCAAGGCCATCACCGAGGACCTGGGCATCAAGCTGGAAGGCGTGAAGCTGGAGGACCTGGGAAAGGCCAAGCGCATCACCATCGACAAGGACAACACGACTATTGTTGATGGCGGCGGCAAGCCCTCTGGGATCGAAGGCCGGGTAAAGGAGATCCGCGCACAGATCGAGAAGACCACTTCGGACTACGACAAGGAGAAGCTGCAGGAGCGGCTGGCCAAGCTGGTCGGCGGCGTAGCCATCATCAAGGTGGGCGCGGCCACCGAGACCGAGCTGAAGGAAAAGAAGGCTCGCGTCGAGGATGCCCTGCACGCCACCCGCGCGGCAGTCGAGGAGGGCATTGTTCCCGGCGGCGGCGTTGCTTTGCTGCGCGTCATTCCGGCAGTAGACGAACTCATCAAGAAACTGGAGGGTGACGAGAAAATCGGCGCCCAGATCGTCCGCCGTTCACTGGAAGAACCCATGCGTCAGATTGTCGCCAATGCCGGTGAAGAGGGCGCGGTAGTGGTGGCCAAGGTGATGGAATCCAAGGACCTGCACTACGGCTACAACGCCCTGACCAACGTCTTCGAGGACCTGGTGAAGGCCGGCGTCATCGACCCCACCAAGGTCACCCGCACAGCAATGCAGAATGCGGCATCCATCGCCGGCCTGCTGCTCACCACCGAAGCCCTGGTTGTCGAAATTCCAGAGCCCAAACCCGCACCGGGCGGCGGCCACGGCGGCGGCATGGACGGCATGTACTAAGGATCACCCCAGCGACATGGACCCGTCGCTGGGGATCCCGTCGGACAGGCCGTCCAGGCATACATACGCGCCTTCGGCGCAAAAGCAAAAGGCCTCCAGCTTCGGCTGGGGGCCATTTTTGTGCGGCACATTATGTTTGCGCGGCGACTTTCTTACAGGCAGCAGCCTATTGCCTCAGCCGCCGGTCAACGGGCGCGGCGGCAAGGCGAAAAACCATCTCTCCGCTAAGAGGCCAGTGCGGCCACATTTGCGGAGACGATGGGTGCGGGCGCCGGAGCCGGCTGCGGCCGCATGGAACGCAACCACCCGGCGGCAAGCCAGGAGCGCGGAATCGAGAATTCCGACCAGCCGCAATCAAGGCAAACCAGGACGTCAGGCGATGGCGTCATGGGGGGATGACTCAAGGTGCGATGACAGTTCCTGTAGAGACGGATCTCGGCGGGAATCACAGACAGGGACGCAGACTGGCATTTCGGACAAATCATGGGGTACCTCTGAATCAAAAAACAGCAGATAAATCAACTTAACAATCTAAGGAAAAATTAACTATAATCATTCATGTAGAAGATATACAACGGTTATTGTAAAAAGATGAAACGACATAGCTCAAAATCTGCAATTTTGGAGAAAATAGTTTTGATTATATCAAATATATTTTAAGTGCATTTAGACAATTTACCTCCTTCGCTTGCCTGTCTTGCAGCGTGGACTTGTATGAAACACCCGTTCAATAGAGTTCTTCCGCGCGACGTGCCCAACAGCGGAAGTGCGTAACGAATAAAAAACGCGGCGGCCGAAGCCGCCGCGTTGTATGGGTTAATGCCGCATTAGAAACTGATGCGGATAGCGAATTCAATTTCGCGCGGCGTGTACAGGAAGCCCTGGCTGTTGGAGTTGGTAACTAGTCCATAGTTGGTCTGATAGGTTGCAGTGCCTTGCAGATAGGCGGGGTTATTGACGGTAACGGGGGGGGTGCCGGAGGTAGTGGTTGGGGTGCTGCTTCCACCCGACAGAACGTAGGCGGTGGTGTTCATGGAAGTGACGTTCTGGTGGTTGGCGATGTTGAAGATGTTGCACATGAGTTGCACGTTGCGGATCTTGTCGATGGAGATCTGCTTCTGGAAGCGAACGTCGTCAACCTCGCGGTGCGGATACCTCTTGGTGTTGACCCCGATGGCGGGAATCTGCGTGGATCCGGAGGAGCCGTTCCAGTCGCTTCCGATGGCAGCACCCACATACGAACTGACGCCGACGGTATAGGGCAAGCCATTCTGGAACTGGAAGCTGTCGTTCATGCTCCAGTCGTTGGCCAGGTACTTCACCCAACTGGTTGTCTTGGCGTTGGGGAAGTTATAGAGCATGTAGGCCACGGCCCGGTTGGGAACGTTGTAGGCCGAATCACCGTAGTTGATGCGCGGGTTGGTGTAGGGGTCGTACCAGTTGTTTCCAAAGTTGGTGGTGTTGGCTTGCTGCGCAAAATCCAGAGCGTGCGACCAGGTGTAGTTGACGTCGAACTGAATGCTGTGTATCGAGCGATTGAGGATCTCGAGCACCATGGCATTGTAGTTCGAGTTGACATTGCTGATCAGCTCGTTAATGGCCTGGAAGTTTGCCGCATTGGCGCCGAAGATGGCTGTGTTGCCGTAGGCGGTGTAGGTCGGAACCGTGTAAGTTGCCCCGTTGGGCAGCGGGCCCTTCCCCGAGGAATCAGAAACGGTAATCACCACATTTGCCACGTCGCCGGCAATATTCAGCCCCGCCGGATTCGGAGTTGGATTGAGGTTGAGGTTGAGACTATTGGGCAGTTCGCGTCCCAAGGCTCCAAGATAGCTTCCCTGGATGTAGGTGCCATGCCCGAGGTGATGCTGCACCATCACGTCGAACTCCTGCACTTGCGGGTTACGCAGATTGGAAGCCATGTAGTACGAGGTTGGCTTGGCGCAGGTGGAAGGGGTCGCCGGGCAAGTTGGTGGAATGATAGTCGGGAACTGCGGGCCGACGACGGTGGTGTTTTTGTAGGTCGAGGTGAACTGCCCGTTCGCGCTGCCGGTGTTCAGCTCCACGTTGAGCAGGGTTCCGTTGGTGATACGGCCGTAATAGACACCATAGCCGCCGCGCACCACTGTCTGACCCTTGCCATTGACGTCATATGAAAACCCAATGCGAGGTCCGAAGTTCATCTTGTCGCTTGGTTTGTTGGTCAGGCCTGGATAGTTGTAGAAGTAGGGGCCGCTGGTGGAGTTGACCGTGGTTAAAGCGGGACTGGGAGTGGGCAGTGCCTCATAGTCCCAGCGCAGGCCGAGTTCCAGGGTCAGGCGTGGAGAGAACTTCCAGTTATCCTGGGCAAAGACTCCCGTGTCCATGGTGGCAACTTCAAATATTGGATTTCCAAATCCCTGAACGAAAGACGAGTAGCAGGGATAGGTTCCAGCGGTGCCGGTTGAGGAATAAGCGGCTGAAGCACTTTGATTGCATCCTGTCCCGGACGTTGCAATGTTTACTCCCTCGTCGAGCACATCATTGATGTAGTTGCCGAGGTAGCTGTAGGTGATGTAGCCGTTGCTCTCGTAGGTGTTGTTCATCAGATCGTCATTGTGAACCGCATCTACGCCGAACTTCATGCTGTGATTGCCCTTGTTCCAGTAGAGGACGTCGCCCACTTGCCACTTCTTCTCGTCGGGAAGAGCCTTGCGATAGGAGTAGTAGGGCGAACCGATGTAAAAGCCGCCGATCGACGATGCCGTCAGGCTTACCTCCGGCACATTTCCGCCGGCTGTCAGGAAGCTTTTGGTGTACGAGGTATAGGGCTGCTGACTTTCGTCATTCAGCTCGCGGCCATACTGGAAGAGCGCCTCATTGCTGATGCTTGAGGTGATGAAACTGGTGAGCTTGGCCACGCCATACTGCAAGTGAACGTAGTCATTGCCCTGCGTGTCGCGCGCATAGGTATCTGTAGACGCGGTCTGAACGCCGCCGGGCGAATCCCAGTTGAGGCGGTGATACAGCAGGCTCAGATGCTCTTTGGCGTTGATCTGATAGTCCAGCTTTGGATTGTTGATCTCCTGGAAGCCGGTGCGTCCCACCTGGCCGATATCCCCTGCCAGGGCTGTTACCTGGTTAGTCCAGTCGGTAACGGCCGTGGCGTAGCTGATCCCCTGGCGCGCAGCCAATGTGCAGGCATTGGTGTCGAGGGTGTCTGCTGCGGTAACCCCTGTCCCCAGCGTCAGCTGTCCGGTAGTCGCGTTGCAGGTTTCATTCGTGTTCAATGTTGTAGCCGGCAAGTTGTAGAAGGTCGCCGGCGTCCCAGGAACCCCGACTACAGGGAAGACGCGGGAATGTTGATCGTAGGTGTAGATCCAGAAGAGCTTGTCCTTGATGATCGCACCACCGGCCGTGAAGCCATAGATCTTGCGCAAATCCTCAGGCTTGATTGGCGAGGAGATATACGAGTTTGTCGAGGAACTGTAGGTCGTAAGCTTGGAATAGTTGTTGTATGCCGCCCATTTGCTTTCGCGATCCCAGAAATAGGCTTGTCCGTGAATCTGGTTGGTGCCGCTCTTGGTGACGGAGGTGATGACGCCTCCAGCGGCGCGGCCGTACTCAGCCGAGTAGACGCCAGTGTTGACGGCAAATTCGCGAACCGCAGCGCCGGTGGTTGAATACGCCTCACGGGTGCGCCCGCGCTCTTCGGCGTAATAAGCCTGGTTGTCGTCAGCGCCGTCGATCTCAACGTTGTTGAGAATCGGGCTGATGCCGCGAACCGCGACCAGACCAAAGCCGTTGGAGTCCGATACGACGCCCGGAGTGGTCATGGCCAGGCTGGACCAGCGGCGGTTGTTGATGGGGATTTCCTGAAGCGCTCTGGTGTTGAGCGAGGCGCTGAAGTCCGGCGACTCAAGGTTGAGCACCGGTGCCAGTTCGGTGACCTCGACGGAGGTGGTGGACGCGCCGACCGTCAGGTGCGGCGATACATCTGAAACCTGGCCGACCTGGACAAGGACGTTCTCAGCGTGATAGGTGGCAAAGCCGGAAGCAGCAAACGTCACCTTGTAGACGCCGGGCTCCAGCAACGAGGCCTTGTAAAAGCCGCTGGCGTCGGCGGTGAGCTTGATTTCGGCGTTGGTCCCCATGTTGTGAATGGTGACGGCGACGCCGGGGACAACGGCCCCCGAGGGGTCCAGAATTGTTCCGGCAATGGCGCCCTGTGTAGAAGTCTGCGCGTTCAGGGCAACAGTGCCCAAACACACGGCCAGAGTGATGATCATCAGGCAGATAACGCTCTGACGTATTCGATTCATGGTCATGATGGCTCTCCAAAATGCTGCTGGTGTTGAGAATGCGCTGGGTAAGTGATTTGCAGCGCCTCTTTGTGAACGACAGGCACAACGCAAAAAGCGTTGAGCATATAGAACTTCTTGCACCTTTGTCCTGACGGCCTTCGCAAGCGAAAATCCGCCCTTAGGGGCGCCGCGGACTCTAGCTTCCCCGTGAAGTAAAATATACTAAACCGAAATGAAGGTATTGTAAACGACTGAATTCGAGCTGACTCTGGGAGCCAGCGATCTCGGCTCTGGTTATGGCAAAGTATTCTCCCAAAAGCAGTTAGGGTGTCGTCACAGCCCAACGACCGATGTAAACACTCTTTTCTCATGCCCTCTCACGGGTTTGGCCTGAACTAAATGACACTGGTTCTGACGACAGTGTACATCCGGCCTTTGGCCACCACAATGAACTTCCCAACACCCAGCGTCCCTTTGGCTCTCCGCCAGTGTCTACTGGCGATCAACTGGTGTTTCTACTGCGGCTTGCAGCCAAGTCGCGTGCCGCCCCCTGGACTCAGCGTCGCCGAAGTTCCTCTACAAAAAAATGGTCGTGGCGACAAACCCACTCTTCCATGGGGGCCACAGTATACCCCCAGGCCATTCCCACAAGCAACCGTGGAAATCACGTCCTAAACTCGGGCAGTAGGGCGCAGAAATTGCGGTATTCATGCCTATCCTGCCATCTCCTGCATCTTGCAGTGCGCCTGGAATACCTCAGTGGTTACCGGACTTGGCCCACTCTATGCGCACGCCAGCGCGGAAGGTGAAAGGCAAACTGGGATAACCGATGGGGGCAATGTGCCGGTTGCTGGTAAGGTTCTCCGTCTGGCCATAAACGCTCATCCAGGAAAGCAGCTTGAAGCTGGCGCCCAGGTCCAGCTTGGCGTAGCCGTAGTCCAGGTTCCGGTTAGGCAAGATCAGAGAGTTACCCTGATTTACGTCTTCGTAGCCAAGATAGGTGGAGTCGTCGCTGCGGCTGGAAAACGCCGAGGTAAAGACGACGGTGATTATCTTCCCTGCATAACTGGCCGTAAAGAATCCCGTGTGTGGCGGACGCCGGAACGGCCGGGCGCCCTTCAGCGGCGAGTAGATGCCTACGGGGATGCCGTCAAAGGTGGGTGCATAGCCCCCGATCAGCGCTGCATTATCGCTGGAAAAGGAGTGCTGCACCACCGAATCCAGGTAGGTGTAGCCTCCGCGGAAGAAGAGATTCTTGCCGATCCCGCTCTCGACGGTGGTTTCGACGCCCTGCGCGCGAAAAGCCAGCGAGTTGAGGTCCAGTGAGTAGGCGTTCTCGCTTTGCAGCGTGGCCTCCAATGCTTGTTGCTGCTGAGTTGTCAGGTTGGGCAGCAGCGTGGGAACCAATGCCGCGCCCACGCTTTCGATGGCCCGCCCGAATTCGTTATGAAAGTAGTTCGCGCGGAAGATGATGCGCTGGCTCCAGAAGGACTGCTCGCCGCCGCCCTCCCAGGTGCGGGTGGTGGGTCCTTCGATGGGGGAGATGTTCAACTGCTGGATCATCGCCTGGCCGCCGTTCTGCTCCAGAACGTCATAGAGGGAGCCGAGTTCATCGGTCAGCTTGGGTTCGCGGATGCCTTGCGAGAAGCTGGCGTTCAGCCGTGTCCCGCTGAAGGCGCCCTTCCGCGGACGCAGCGCATAGAAGCTCAGGCCGGCATGAGGCGAGATGCCGTTGCCTATCAGTTGATAGTGCTCGATAGCCGCGCCCAGCGTGTAGAACAGCCGGTTTTTGAAATCGCCGTGCACGCCGAAGATGTAGTCGTAGTTGGTGCGATTGATTGCGTCGTTGATAGCGTAGACGGGCTCCCGCTCGGCAGCGCGCTCATTCTCATAGTGGAAACCGGCCAGCAGAATGAGATGCGGCGTAAAACGGAAGTCTCCCTGGTAGAGACACTGGTCGCGGTTGTTGACCAGGTCGAGCCGGTTGGGATAGACGCTGCCGTTGGCCTCGCTGTAATTCATCAATGCGGGCCCCGTGGCGCGGTAGCCGTTGGCGCCCTGGATGGTGAACGCCAAGCCATAGAAGTTGCCCCCGGTGTAGGTATCAGGTGCACCGTTGCAACTGCCGGCGGGGATGCAGACGCCGGCCGGATACCACTGCTGAGATTGCTCGCGCTTGCGTGTCAGGCCGTACTGGAAACGATTGTGAAAGTCGGGTATGGTCTCGTTCTCCAACGTGGCTCCGACATACAGGTTCTGATCGCCTTCCTTGCGGTCGTCGCTGATGTGATAAAAGTCCCAGGTGTTGGGAACTCCGGTGGCATCGACGCTATAGTGCGCTGTGCCGCGAATCTGCGTACTTCCGCTTGGCTGCCAGCCGAAGTTGGCCGCCGAGGTGGCTACGTGGTACTCGTCCATGGGCAGGTTGTTGGCCGTTTGCAGCCAACTGAAGGCGCCCAGGTAGTCGATCTTGTTGCGCGCGCCGGCCACTTCGAGTTCCTCGCGCGATGTGGAGAGATTGCCGGCATCCGACTGCAAGAGAACCGATGGATAGCTGGTTGTGCCGCGCGGAGTAGTCAGGCTGACAACGCCGCTGGCCGCGTCAGCGCCGTAGAGGCTGGAGTCAGGTCCGCGATAGACCTCGGCGCGCTCCACAGCGGTTGTAGAGAGCGGTCCAAAATCGAATTGCCCGCCGAGATCGCCGACGCTCACACCGTCGAGCAGAATCTTGTTGGAGTCTGAATCGCCGCCGCGAATGAAGAGCGAGGTCTCCGCGCCAAGTTGGCCCTCCTGTACTGAGACCGTTCCCGGCATCAGCCGCAGGGCGCTCACCAGGTCGCTGCGCAGCACCAGATCGAGCTGCCCCAGCACGCTGGTGGCCTCGCTGGTCTGCGGCTGGGGCGTGGGAGTCCCGGTAGCCGTAACCACGATGGACTCGCGCACCCACTCCGGCTCGAGCACCACGTTGCGTTCGATTGAATCGAGCTTGCCGGCGTAAAAGCCGGGCGTCTCCAACTGGCGGAAGCTCTTGGCGGAAACCATGAGGAAGAAGCGGCCCTCAACGCCGGTAATGATATTGAAGCTGCCGTCGGCCGTGGAAACGGCGGCGCCGACAGCCTTGCCGCCGCTGAGCAGAACCACGTTGGCGCCGGTAACCTTGGCGCCGGAGGCGTCCGTGACCACGCCGCGGATGGAGGCGGCTGAACAGACAGCGGCGCCGGTAGTGAGCAGAAGCAGCGCGAGTGCGCGGGGCAGCGCGCGCGTCAGGATGCAGCGAGAGAAGGATGACGTGGAAACTGGCATGATGACTCCTTCGTTCCCCTCGGAACGCAAGCGGGTTACGCACGCGAGGACCGGTCTCCTGACTTGCGCCTTTCCAGCCACCTTCCCACCGGCGCGCCCCGCAGGGCTCGCCGAGCAGTGGTTCATGAGGGGCTTCCGCGACAGGCGGAAAGACCCTGGCTGGGTTTCCCTGCCCTGGCCGATAGAACGGGCCGAGGGGCCGGGGCGCTCACAGTTGCGGGGCAGTGGCGGAGTTACACCGCCTTCCCGAGCATCCTGGCGATTGCCGTGGTTGGTTGCGCTGCCCTTTTCCAGAGCAGCCGTTACGGCAAGGAACGGATTTCCATGCCATCAACTTTTATAGACGGGAAGGGGCGCGAAGTCAAAACGTACAGAGCAAAGAGATTTGCCAGATCACAAAATAGTTTTATCGGGCTGCAATGCAGGAAGGAATGGTGACCCCGGGAAGACTCGAACTTCCGACACGCAGTTTAGGAAACTGCTGCTCTATCCACCTGAGCTACGGGGCCGCCTTTAGAATCAAAAACTTGCAGCATATCACAAAATGACCAACTCACTTTAACTCACCGATGTAGTTAGATTGCACTATTCCTCACGGTATAGGACGGGAGAGTACTGGATGAAATCGAGCAAGGCATGATACCAACAGGGTAGCATTTCTAAGCTGCCGCGGGCGAATGGCGGCTTCGTCTGGCAGGTACGCTTCAGCGAGCATAGGCAGGGCAAGCGTCGCCAGAAGACTCTCACATTCGATGGCGTCAAGTATCCAACCGAGCGTGATGTGCGGGCGGCGCTCGAGACTACAGTGTCTCGCGTCAATGCCGGCACTGACCGGTCCCGGGTTGAGTCTTTCTACGGGGCCATCATAGATCTGTATCGAGAGAAACACCTGCCTGACCTGGAACATTCCACGAGGCAGACCAACACCTACCTGCTGAATCCTGGAAAGCCATTGAACAGGCGGACGCCCTGCCCAAAGACCTCAAGGACTCGATCGGCAGTCAAATTCTACGCGTCGCCGCCAGCGTCAAGTGACCAGGAAATTTCGTACAACGACTTCGGCTTTCGAGTCACCAAGGAAGAGTGGATTAAGAATTCTGGTCAGAGACAGGGAAACGGGAACCCGTCATGGTGGGTATTCGACCCAGCGATAGCTGGTGGCAAAGTAATGGAAAAGCCGTCTACTGCGCCCATGAAAGCTCTCTTGCCGTTCTCTATCAGTCCCTATACTGAACTGGCATAATGTGCGAAGAATATGGTGATCACATTTAGCCGTTCGGGATTAAGCGCGTCGGCGGGGTAAAGAAGGTCTGGGATTGTGTATGGGGGGCCTTTGCATTTGGGGTCAGCGCGTCTTCGCGGTGGGTAATTAGTCTGCATGCAAGATATTCAAGGGAACATCGGACCCCATACTGAAGAATCACGTTCTGCCATTCGCCGTACTCTCCCCTTTGGCAATCGCTCTAAGAAGCTTTGTAATCAGGTTCACCCTTGATCTGGCGCTCTACAATGGGCGGAAAGGGCATCTTCGAGGACGTATTCAAGCCAGACCCAGCCTGTCGTGGAATACGTCCCCGGAGGGTAGGCCAAGAAAAACATCAAGAACACCCCAGATGTGAATTGTCGATCCATACATGGAACCCATGCGTAAAGTCATCAACTCTCGTTGACCTTCAGATAACGGCAGCAAATGCTGTCCTGTGTGTTGCGAAAGAAATAAGTTGCGAACCGGGTAATGCGCTACAATTGTGCCACTTTAATGAAATAGCAGGAGATTCCACTCAAATGAGAATGCTTCGTTTGCGCGCATGCTCTCCATCAGTTTGCCTGCTTGCGTTCTTTCTCATTCCCTCGCTTGCCAGAACGCAGGCGACTGCCCCCAATGATTGGACCTGGCTGGGCGGAGACAGCGCGATGACCCTGGGGCCGGACGGAATTTGGTACGGGCCTGGAGTGTACGGCACACTGGGGACGCCTGCCGCCGGAAATATTCCCGGAGGCCGCATTGGCTCCGCCAGTTGGACCGACCAGAGCGGCCATTTCTGGCTCTTTGGGGGCTGGGGCTTCGATGCGGTCGGCAATGCAGGCGAACTGAACGACCTTTGGGAGTTCAATCCAATTACGAAGGAATGGGCGTGGATAAGTGGAGGCAGCGCGGATTACTCGCCGGGCGTGTACGGCACGCCCCGCTCATTCGCTCTGGGTGGGTGGAGAGTATTCCAACATCAGTGCAAGCTTTCCCTATGAAAGCGGTCAACGTATATGGGGTTTTGGCGCTTTTGCAGACTATCACCTGACCAGCCATGTCGGCCTCGAAGCCGAGACGCATTTTCTGCGCTTCAATAGCGTCTACGGCGAGACAGAGGATAACTATCTGGCCGGGCCGCGCTACCTAGTGATAAGATTCGGGCGGCTTCAGACCTATGCCCAATGCCTTGCGGGGATGGGAAATATACAATATCCGTTCCGGATAGGCAACGGAAGTTATTTTGCGCTGGCACCGGGGGCAGGGGCAAACTACCGCATCAGCCAAAGATGGTCTCTGCGCGGGGAATACGAATACCAGTTATGGCCAGGCTCGCCTAATATTGCCAACCAGCCCGCGCACGAGCTTACACCCAATGGCTTCCAAGTGGGGATTGCTTTTCGCTTGCTGCGATAAGTATCCGTTCGAGTAAACACTCACATTCAGAGGCTTCGCTCCATGATGAGCTTCTGGTATGAAAAAGGGGAGAGGGAGGTCTGTATAACGACCTCTGAGCCTAGTAGGCACGGTACGACCGTACGACCGGTGGTCGCTAAATATGAGGCAATCCAGTTGACGCGCAGGGCGTTTTACAGCCAGCCAAGAGTTGCCTATAGCGGCTCCGGACAAACGAGAGCTATTGGATGTGATGTATATCACGATGGGGACGAGTATTGTGATCAGAACTTCATTATTTCAATCGCAAATCGTGAAATATTACATAAGATAATTGCGGAAAAGCCAAACGCAGTTTCTGGATTCCTAATTTCTTTCTGCGCCGGCCAATGAGGCGTACTGTCATGATTGCTTTCTTCTCAGTTTTACGTCTACGGGTTCCGCTCTTTGCAGGATTCATCGCGGTGATGTCGTCTTCCATCAGTCAACCAGCGGCCGCCCAGGCCACAGTTCTTAACGAGTGGACCTGGATGGACGGCAGCAGCCAAGGCCGCCAGCCGGCCGGAGTGTACGGGCAACTGGGTGTAGCAGCTTCCGGAAACACTCCCGGTGGTCGCGAATCGGCGATTAGTTGGACCGACACAAATGGGAATCTATGGCTCTACGGAAGCGCCTTGTACGGCTTCGATGCGGTGGGAACCTCCGGCTATCTCGACGACGTTTGGGAGTACAACATCTCCACGCAGGAATGGACCTGGGTTGCTGGAAGCAGTACCGTTCCAACCGGTGGTTTATCTGGATCTGGTGGTGGGACTATTTCCGGTCCTTCCTCCCAGTGCATCATTTGCGCCCCTCCCGCTGTGTTCGGCACCTATCAGACGCCGAGTGTAGTAAACACGCCAGGCAGCCTCCAGTACCCAACCAGGTGGATCGATAAGGAAGGCAACCTATGGTTGTTTGGTGGCTTTGAATACTATATGGTTGGCACCGAAACCTATACGCAGACACTTAACGCTCTCTGGGAGTTCAATGTCTCTAGTCACGAATGGGCGTGGATGGGTGGAAGTAACTCGCTTGATGGAAACACAGCCGGCGTATACGGAACCCTGGGCCAACCTGCTGCCGGCAATACACCTGGAGGGCGTTCTGGTGCGGTTAGCTGGACCGACAGTAGCGGCAATCTCTGGCTGTTCGGGGGAAATGGCTTTGATTCGGCGGGGAACACCGGTTATCTCAATGACCTTTGGATGTTCAACCCCTCCATCAACCAGTGGACCTGGATGGGCGGGAGCAGCACCTTTTCAGCAGGCTGCGTAAACGGAAGCTCGGTTTGCAGCGCACCCAGCGTGTACGGCACATACCAGACGCCTGCCGCCGGAAACATCCCTCAAGGCCGCAGCCAAGCGTTCATATGGACTGACAGCAAAGGCAATGTCTGGGTATTTGGAGGGCTTACCGAAGTATCCTACGACATCAACGGCACATCCGGGCTCGAAGGAACGTATATCAACGATCTGTGGGAATTCAATTCCACTACCCTGGGGTGGGCCTGGATGAGCGGCAACAGTACGCCCACTGGCAACGCGCCGCAATATGGGAATTCTCCGGGAGTATATGGCACTCTGGGCACGCCTTCGGCAACCAGCAATCCGGGGGGGCGCATTCCTTCTGTCTCTGCGCTTGGCGGCTCACCTCAATACACCTGGACCGACGGCAGCGGCAATCTCTGGCTGTTTGGCGGGACTGGCTTTGATTCAACCACTACCACCGGAACTCTCAACGACCTTTGGAAATTCGATCCATCGATCAACGAGTGGACCTGGATGGGAGGCAGCAGTAAATTTAGAAGCTGCACAACCGGGAGCACAACTTGCAGCCAGCCTGCCGTGTATGGCACGTTGGGGACTCCCGCCGCGGGAAACATTCCCGGCGCGCGTGCCGGAGCAATGCAGTGGATAGACGGCAGCGGCAATTATTGGCTCTTTGGAGGATGGGGTACAGATTCGGTTGGAACCTGGGGCGTGCTCAACGATCTCTGGAAGTTCACTCCTTCGACGAATCTGTGGACGTGGATGGGAGGGAGCAGCACGGTTCCCAATGATGGCAGCAATTCAGAAGGCCAGTTCGGGGTGTATGGCTCTTTGGGGATGCAAGCCGCGACAAATATGCCTGGCGGCCGGCAAGCCGCGGCCAGTTGGACCGACAGTACCGGCATGTTCTGGATATTTGGAGGAAGTGGATGCGGCAGCAACTACTGTGGTGGCTGGCTCAACGACCTGTGGGAGTATGAGCCCTCTACGCCGGTAATTACGACGTCGTACATCCTGAGCGCCGCTTCAGGTTCAGTTACCATGGCGGCGGACGGGAGCACGGGTAACGGCACAACGACGATTAACACCTACGTTACGGGCGGATTTGATTCCGCCATTGCCCTGGCTGCCAGCGGACAACCATCCGGCGTTACTGTTAGCTTTAGCCCCACTTCGATCACTGGCGCCGGCTCATCCACGATGACGATAACCATAGGCTCCAGCATCGCCATTGGTACGTATCCCATTACTGTCACTGGAACCAGTGGCAGCATCTTGAAAATCACGGCGGTCATGCTGAACGCCGTCAGCACCACTCCTGCAGCTACGCCAACCTTCAACCCTCCGGGGGGGACCTACACCTCAGCGCAACCGGTCACAATCAGCGATACTACGCCCGGAGCGAAGATTTACTACACCACAAACAATACAACGCCGACAACCAGTTCGAATATCTACAGCGGCCCTATCACCGTATTGTCGCCGGTAACTATCGAAGCCATCGCCGTGGCCAGCGGATATCCAAACAGCAATGTTGCAAAAGCATTTTATAACGTGAACATTCCGGTCGCCGCTACACCTAGTTTAAGTTTGGCTTCGGGAATCTATGCCGCGGGACAGACGGTTACGATCAGCGACACCACGCCTGGTGTAACGATTTATTACACCACCGATGGATCAATGCCGACGACGAGTTCAGCTGTATACAGTGGTTCGATCACCGTTTCCACTCCGGAGGTACTCAAAGCAATCGCCGTGGCCAGCGGTTACACGAACAGCGCGGTGGCGGCGGCGACATATCTCTTCAGCATCGCGCCAGTTGCGCAAACATTCAGTAACCCAGTCCTCATCCCTACCAGCCAAGACCCAATCAGCGTTTTCGTAGTCGACTTGAACGGTGACGGATTACCCGATCTGCTTTATGAGACAGCCGGCGTCAATTCGACGCCCGGCACCATGCAGACGCTACTGGCGCAGCCATCGGGCGGTTATGCACAGGGACTTGCAACCACTTTACCCCTAATGGTTGGCGATTGCCGCCCGGTTGACGTCAACAACGACGGCAAGCAGGACCTGGTGTGCATCAGCTACATCGACGCATGCGATTCCCAAATTGCCACATTTCTGGGTAATGGCGATGGGACATTCCAGCCCCCAATCTACAGCGGGCTGATGCAATCGATTTGCCCCGGCACCACCAATTTCTATCCGTGGCTCTACACGCCGGCCGATGTGAACTCCGACTCCATTCCGGATCTTATCGTTGGCAATGGACTCAACATGGAATTCTTCGTCCTGCTCGGCGACGGAAAAGGCCACTTTAATGTTTCTTTCACGGCGTATCCAGCCACGGTCCAAGGCGGCTACGGCGGGGAAATGTTTGTAGCTGATTTAAATGGCGACGGCAAGCCGGATCTCTTCACGAGCGTTGGGCCGTGGGTCTGGCTTGGGAACGGCGACGGGACATTCACAGAAAAAGGTAATTACGGCAACTATGATTCCTGCACCCTATACGACATCGAAGCCGACGGCCATCCCGACGCTGTTTGCGCCAATCTGTTCACTACCAGTGGCATGGCATATGATCTCGACATCCTGCATGGCAATACAGATGGTTCATTCAACACCACTCCAGTCTCCAGCACACCTCTGCAGGGCGGCCCCGCGGCACTCACTTCCCCCACTGCCATCCTCGATATAAACGGCGACGGAATCCCCGACATCCTGGGTGCGAGCTCGGATGGGTTGTCTGTAATTTTGGGACAACCGAATCTGAAATTCAAGGCGCCCGTACATTATGCGGTGGGAAGCTTCGGCGCGGTTGGCAGTACAACGAGCCAGATCGTCGACCTCAATGGAGACGGTTATAAGGACATCATCTGCACTGGGACAGGGGGGCTATACATCAGTTACGGCACAAAAAACGGAAGCTACAAAGCGCCGCCCTCCTATCCGGTTGCTAATCTGCTCGGCCAGGTCACCGTGGCCGATTTTAACGGAGACGGCATACCCGACATTGCAGCAACCGGTGATAACGGGATCGAAGTCAGCCTGGGCAATGGCGACGGGAGCTTTAAGCCCTTTGTTACGCAGCCTAACGGAGTAACCACTTTTAGCCAGTCGAATGGCTATTATATGCAAATCGCTCATGGAGATTATCGGGGGAACGGTAAGCAGGATCTCCTTGCAGTTGGCGGTTCATACAACAGTGGTTTCAACCCTTACATCCTCTTCGGAAACGGCGATGGCACTTTTTCCGGCCCCCAGGTCGTGAACGGCTTGTTGGGCTCATGGTCGGGAATCTATCCGGGATCAATTGCCGACTTCAACAATGACGGCCGCGACGACATCTTCTACATCAATTTCACTCAGGACTACATTGATGGGAGTGGTTTCCATTTTTACGTAGCATTGTCCAATGGGGACGGAACCTTCAACACTGTGACCACTTTATTGCCGATCGGAGAACTCATCGGCACTCCCGCTCCTCCGTTTCCCGCATTTGCAGATTTCAACAAAGATGGAAAGCTCGATGCGGTGCTTGTAGACGGCGCCAATGCCTACGTCTTTCAGGGGAAGGGCGACGGATCGTTCAACACAAATGCTCTGGTTCTGCCCATTCCTCCTTATCAGGGTCAAAGCCTCTATTACAAGCCGCTCGCAGTAACCACCGGAGACTTCGACGGCGACGGCAACCCGGACTTTGCAGTGCTTGCAGAGGTTGGCGGGTACGTGCCGCCACCTGCACCCGAGACCGGAGCCGTAACGGCTGTGTATGTGTTCTACGGCAATGGGGACGGCACATTCTCGCCCCCGGTGATTGCGGGCGGATTCAATGAGCTCTATGACACCATCTATTCGGCCGACATTAATAAGAATGGGCGTTCGGACCTGATTCTGCTGACGATTGGATCGGGCAACACTTCAATACTCCCGGGGACTGGGATTGCGGTGGTTCCGAGCATCTCAGGCCGTCTCTTCGGGCTCCTGACCCCTTACGTCAGTGGATCTACCGCGGGCGGCGCCTTTATTGCGGACGTAAATAGAGATGGCTATCCGGACGTTCTCGTTTCAAACACTGGCTTTGGTCCAAGTGAATATACGTACAATTACAACAATTCCGTGACTGTGTTGCTGAATCTTGGGTCACAAACGAATCCCAATCTCGTGGCAACAACCACGACGATTGTCACCTCCAGCAGTTCGGTTACGGCTGGCACGGCTATCACATTCACTGCTACGGTTTCCAGTTCTACGCCGGGCGCAGGTACGCCTACAGGCACCGTGACCTTCGCGGACCAAACGGGAATCCGCACAACAGTGTCTCTTGTCCCTGGCAGCAACTCGACGGCCACTGCAATGTTGACCACAAGCGCCATTGGCATTGGGTCCGACGTAATGGGCGCCACATATTCAGGCGATTACGTGTTTGCCAGCAGCACCGCTCGGGTTTCTCAATCCGTAACGGGAAATCCAGTTACAATCACGTTCACTGCCACACCCAACCCAGGCATTGAAAACCAGACTGTAACCCTCGCCGTTACCGTTGCCAATCCGGCGGGGAGCATTGCCACTGTTCCAACTGGCTATATTAATTTCAGTGATGGTTCATCGATCTTCGCTGGCCCGACATCGGTTACCAACGGAGTAGCTACTTACTATACGTCCTTCGCTGCCCCCGGCGTGCATACGCTTACCGCATCGTACTCCGGAGACGCTATCCACGCCACGGGCTCGGCCACGATTACTGAAGCTGTCTTGATACAACCCACGCTTTCGTATCCGAGTGTCCCCATCCCCATCATGGCAACGCAGTCAGTGCAGATTCAAGAGACGGTCAGCGGCGTAAGCGGCTATCCGACACCTACCGGCACGATCACATTGACCTGTTGCGGGAATACTGCAGGCTCGCCAATCGTGTACACTTCAGCGCCTGTAACGTTGAGCAATGGAAGCGGCACAATCAACATCCCCGCTGGGGCGCTGCCACTTACTAAAGCGAGTAACCTCGACTGGCTCACGATAACGTATTCACCCGATGCAGCAAGTTCTTCTGTTTACACGAGCAATAGCTATACCTTCTATACCTTTGTTGAGATCATTCCCACAATCGCTATAACGCCCTCGGCGCCCAGCATCACCAGGGCTCAGCCGCTGAACCTTACGGTAGCCGTAAGCGGTGGAAGCGGCAATCCAACACCGACCGGTACGGTAACTGTTCAAGGAGGCGGCTACTACCCTGGAAGTGGTCAGCCCCTGAGCAACGGCAGTGTAACAATCACGATCCCTGCTGAATCGCTGTCATTAGGCAACGATCAACTGACGGTTATCTACATGCCAGACTCCACCAGCGAGGAAACTTACACGAACAACAACGGATCGGTTACAGTTACGGTAACTCCCCAAGCGCCCACAGTCTCGGTAAAGCCGGGCTCCTACAGCATGACTACAGCACAGCCTTTGTCTGTCACGGTTACCGTCGCCGGTGTGGCAGGGAGTCCCGTGCCCAGCGGCTGGATAACCCTGAACTGCGGCACGTACGCCTCATCTTCTGTTGCCATGAGTGGCGGAAGCGCAACCATCAGCATTCCCGCTAACTCGCTCGCCGCAGGCAACGATACTTTGACAGCCACCTATTCACCCGATACCGCTGGCGCAGCCAACTTCAGCAGTGCCTCGGGTACATCTGCGGCGGTAGTGGTTACGCAAGGCATATCGACGCCAACGGTGACAGTGTCGCCATCTTCGTCGAATATCACCACGGCGCAAGCCTTGTCGGTGTCGGTTTACGTTAGCGGCGGCAGCAGCAACCCAACGCCAACCGGATCAGTGACGTTAAGCGGTGGCGGCTACACTTCAACGGGAACGGCGTTATCAAGCGGCAGTGCGACGATCAACATTCCCGCCGGATCGCTGGCCGCGGGCAGTGATACGCTGACAGCCAGCTACACACCCGACTCAAACAGTGCGTCAGTCTACTACAGCGCCACGGGAACTTCATCAGCGGTGACGGTATCCCTGGTCAATCCTGTACCGGATATCAACGGTATATCGCCAGCATTTACTAGCGCGGGCGGAGCAACGTTCACGCTGACTGTAACCGGAACGGGCTTCATGGCCAACTCAACGGTTTACTGGGGCAGCTCCTCCCTAAGCACAACCTACGGGAGTGCAACCCAGCTGACGGCGCAGGTTCCAGCAGCCGACGTTGCCACTGCGGGGACTACAGCCCTCGGTAATCACTTCAAAACCGGCCATACGTTATCACTTCAAAACCGGCCAACGGAATAGGCCGAAGACGTGATTGTTTTACCTTGCCAGGGCGTGTATTTGCAAGGCGCGATTCGAGGCG